>NZ_JACXAE010000058.1 GCF_014698965.1 Iningainema tapete BLCC-T55 | reverse complement strand
TGCCCGACTTAGCTCTCTAGGTCGTATTCACCCTGTTTCTACAGCTGTTTCATCCTCGTAATTTGGCAAAGGTATTGTAGTTGACGACGTATATAATAATATACAAATTTTTATTATCGATGGCACGGGTAGGGGTCAAGTTCGCACGATTGTAAAGTATGACGGATTAAATCGCATTGCACAAGTAGACCAAGCTTGGAACATTATCCCTGATGATACTTCTGCCTACTTGATTAATTTTTTATACTCTGCCATTGATGGTGGTGTTGCTGCCAACAACCCCTCTGCCAGCGCTGTCGCTGAAGCACTGAGGTTAGGCTATGCAGTTGAAGATATTACTGTCCTTTCTATAGGAACAGGCGATCGCACAAGAATAATTCCCTACAAAAAAGCACGAGAATGGGGTCTAATAGAATGGGCGCAGCCACTGATTGGGGTTTTATCTGATGGTTCATCAGACGTTTACGAGTATATTACCAAGCAGATCATGCACGATCGCCTCTTACGCTTGCAATTCAAACTTGATCGGCAGTTCACCGGACAACGTTTAAGCGATGAGATTGATAATGCAACTAACGAAAATATCAACAATTTGATCGAAGCGGCAGAAGTTTATATTAACCAACGGCAAATGCAAGCAAGATTGCAAGACTTTTTACACCATAATAAGTAAATTTACAAAAAGAAAGTATGGCAGAGTTAAATTATCACCCTCAAGCTTTTGGTCAACCAAAAGCAGAACTAGGCTTTTGTAAAACTATTTTGAGTATATTCATTAAATCGCAAAGTTTTTCTCAAGAGCGGTTCTCCACCAGTTTTCCACCATTGAGGCTTAATCTTAAATTATTGTTGTTTTTCATAGCTCCTCTTAAAAGTTGAGCTACAAAGCTCAACTTTTTTTAAACCGTCAGCTAAAACCTCTCTAAATATGCAATGAATTGCC
Organism: Iningainema tapete BLCC-T55; assembly: GCF_014698965.1. Taxonomy (GTDB): domain Bacteria; phylum Cyanobacteriota; class Cyanobacteriia; order Cyanobacteriales; family Nostocaceae; genus Iningainema; species Iningainema tapete. Next base: position 14,614 of record NZ_JACXAE010000058.1, on the reverse strand, counting down.
CGTCCTTAAGAACTGTCATAGCCAGATTGCGCTCTTACAATCATCTTCTGGGTAAGCAATCAATATGGCTGCAAGTTGCGTTAGGAATTTTAAACACTTCCCTCATACCTATTTTAACCACCCATCCTGCTTCAGGTGCAGAACGTGTTGAGTTAACCTATGGCATATTAGAGCGGTCTATCCCTATTAATTCTCTTGAAGTCTACGCTAAGACTGGCAAAGTAAATGCTAACCTGGCTGTATATCCACAATATGGAAGTTCTCAAGAACTCACTCAGCTACGGCAGATATTGCTAACTCGTATTCCCTTAAATGCGGTAGAAGTTTCACAGTTTCTTTACACGCCCATTGGCGAGAGATTATTAAAACGTCTGGGAGAATTTATTCAGACGGAATCTCGCTTATCAGGGTTCTACGCAATTCGAGCAGCGCTGATTTTGGCGGCGGCAGATCCACAAGGTTTAACGCTGTTAAATGTACTACGCAAGTTTCCCTCAAGCACGATTTCGATTAATTTAACCCGCAGTCGGAGAATTGTCAATGCTCTTGAGACTTTAGTTAATCAAACTCAAAAGGCGATCGCACTCATTAACGAGCAATCAAACCTTGAGGCAACCACTACCCCTACACTCACTGCCCTTGGAGTACCTTCCTTCCAACAACCGGGACGCTTTACTTGGCAAAAGCTAACTATTACGCTCAATGACTTATCCCGCAATCGTACCTTTCCTGCTGACATTTACCTGCCACGAACTTCTAGCCCTCGTCCAGTCGTTGTTATCTCCCACGGACTCGGCTCTGACAGAACCAGTTTTGCTTACCTGGCTCGTCACCTTGCTTCTTATGGTTTTGTGGTTGCTGTTCCAGAGCATCCAGGCAGTAATTCACAACAGTTGCAAGCTTTACTGGCAGGTACGGCAGATCGAGTGACTAGCTCCAGAGAATTTATTGACCGACCATTGGATGTTAAGTATTTGTTGGATGAACTCACTCGCCTATCTAGGAATAACCCAGCATTTGCGGGACGTTTGAATCTGCAACAGATTGGTGTTGTGGGGCAATCGTTTGGTGGATACACAGTTTTGGCATTGGCAGGAGCGCCAATAAATTTTCAGCAGCTTAGAAAGAACTGCCCAGCGCTGGAGGAAACACTCAATATTTCGCAGTTACTTCAATGCTTAGCTCTGCGTTTGCCACCATCTCAGTATGACCTCTTTGATCCACGAGTGAAGGCAGTCATTGCCATTAACCCTATTGACAGCAGCATTATGGGGCAAGCCAGTCTCAAGCAAATCAAAATTCCAGTCATGATTGTAACTAGTAGTGCCGATACAATTGCTCCAGCTTTACTAGAACAAATTCAACCCTTTAGTTGGTTAACAACGCCAAACAAGTATTTGGTGCTAATTAACGGCGGTACACACTTTTCCACGCTCGCACAATCACCGAACGCAGCTGTACCCGTTCCCACAGAGGTTATTGGTCCGGTTCCTGCCTTGGCGCGTAGCTACGTTCAAGCTTTGAGTGTTCCTTTTTTTCAAACCTACGTCGTCGAGCAGCCAAGTTACCGTCGCTACCTGAGCGCAGATTACGTCAATTCTATCAGTCAGGAGCCACTGCCGCTCTCGTTGGTTAAATCTCTCACTCCCACTCAGCTTGAACAAACCTTTAACGCTGTTTCTTTAAAGTGATGCGCTTTTTAAAGATAAACGGATTAAGAGATGAAAAACATCTGGTCATATTTCAGAAATTGGTTAAGCCTGAGTGTAGCAACATTCTTGGTGCTGCTCACAATTCACATTGGGTTGCCTGCACTTCTTCTTTTTCTACAAGTACCATCCTTTGAACTTAGTGTTGGTGACTTGTGGATTCTGAATTGGAAGAATGAGGCAAGCGGTTCTGGTATCGGATTTAATCTAGTGCCTTTATTAGTGATCGCTATTATGGTAGGTTTAGTAGGAATCTTAATTAAATTGAGCTGTAATGTTAGATAATAAAATAGTGATTATTGCTGCTATTCAAATACGGAAGGAGATTGAGAATGAGTGGCTGCTGGCGTCTAGTAATAATGCTTCTGGTTCAATTACCAAAGCCCTTGCTAGGGCTACTCGTTGCTTTCCCTAAATAATGTCGGCTTTACATAAATGCGGGATGAAAATGTTTTTGACTGATTTTTTGGAATCTCAATTGGTTAATTGTCTTACCTATTATGTTGGTAGATAAATCTACCTGTAGAAAGAAAAACAGCGGGAGCATCTCATAAAGGACGCCCCCGAACAATTTGAACAAAGCGCGGATCAGCTAAACACTCAAAAATGGATTAATGTTGCCAGAAATATTTGGGTCTAAGGGTTAGTCGTATCATGCTCTATCTTAAATGCAACGTGCATCTTAAGAAGAACACATAGGTCAGAATTCAGAACTCAGACGGGTATCCCCAAAGAGAGTGGGGGATTTGATAAGGACGCCTTTTTTTCTTGCGCCTACACGCCCGTGAAAAAAATTCTTTTTCATATGATTCATCGATATGTTCGCATGTACCCTTTAAAAATTGCGCTCATTCTGAGTTCTGAGTTCTGAGTACTTTCTTCGGTCACCTTGTAACGCACAATTTGATTGTTCTCGACATCAGCAGTCCAATTAGTTATTTCCAATCCGCTAATGCCATGTAGCGTTCGCGCCGCTTCCGCTAAACCCTGTTTTACTGCGTCATCAAAGCTTTTTTCTGCTATATGCCACAATCTCAATAATCTTAGCAACAGTCAGGAAAAAAAGTTTGTGTAATTAATTCTGCGTGAGTACTTACTGCATTAGAAATAGCATCAGATAGTCAACCATACTGTAACCATAGTAAGTATATTTATACACTTTCTTGATTGTCTCAGCTAACAAACTTGTGAAAATGTTTGTACAAAAACTGCTGAACACCTTTATGCATCTGTCTGTGCTGTGTAATCTTTAGACATCGACCGAATTTAATGATGCGTTACCTGAAACCTTTGTAGATACCGTAAAGTACTGTCTCTACATTCATTTTCACTGCTATGTCTTTTGTTTTCATAAAAGGGCGAAAGAATATCACTTGCAAGTGCAGACTAATAAAGTGTCTCTTGAATTAATTATCTAGATTGCGAATGACGAGTCCATCCATTACCATAGTGACTCCTTTGATACAAGAAGTTGTGTTATGCGCTGCTCGCCAAGCTGCCCAATTAGGAACAAAACCGATTAGGGAAACTCTACCATTCTCTACTATCACGTTTACATCTTCAGCTTCTACATCCATATCCCGTTCCAAAGCATTTTCAATGCTTCTGGCAATTTCCTCATCTTCAGCTTCCTTTGTAGGTACAATCGCTATTTCATTGACAACATCAATCACCCCAGTAATACCGTAAGCAGTATTTTCTGCCTGAAATTTCTTCCAAAAAGCATCTACTGTACCTTGGAGAGTCAGTAAACCCCCAATAACGCTGACATTGATCTTATTAGCATCAATATCTGGATTCTGAGTTAGAGCGTTCATCACATTGGATACGATTTCTTCATCTGTAAGGATAGAGGTTATCGGCGGATACTGTACCCGGAGTTGATTGTCTATCTCAATTATTCCTGCCACCTCTCTCACATATTCCTCAACCTTATGTTTGGCTTTGTAGCTTGACACTGCACCTGTGAGGGTCACTTTGCAATCATCAACTACTACACTAACTTCAGCTGAATTCACACGGTCGTCCCAGCGAAGTTTATCCACAACTATGGTTTTAAGTTCTTCATCTGTCATGACACCCTCCTTTGTCAAAACTTTTCAAAAAGTGCGGTCGCTCTGATATTTTTCACCTCTATAGTATTAAACTAATTCGTAATTTATAATTTGTAATTCGTAGTTAAAGACGGTTCCAAACGGGGATTTAAACCCCAACCAAAAAGACGACCACTAAAAATGCTGCATGGAATGCGGCATTTGTTGATAATTTGTTATTCAAATATAATAAAACTGCTTTTAGTTTGAAGATATGTCTAAATGGTGGAAAACTTGTGGAGCTTTAAGCAATATTGCCAAAATCACTTTGTCATGGAGATAGTGGACAAGCGGAAGCAGACAAGCTCACAAAGAAGCTAAACCGAAGTTAGAGGCTTGAGTCCGCTGTAAAGCACTCTTCCCTTCTGTAGGGGTATATTTGTAAAACTGTCATGCTCCCGTTGCATTCCATCTTGGTAATTGGGCATATTAGTGAGTTATCCACAAGTTTTCCACTATTGGGATTTATATTGTAACTATCAGCTGCAAGTTATTTATTTAATTGAAGTTTGTCAATTAAAATTATTCATACTGCTTCACGTTAAAAGATTTGTGGAGTATGAATTGTAATTAATCATACTGCTGAACGCTTAAAATTAACTGCGAAGGAGGGATAATAATGCACGCAATACAAAATTTAATTCCAATCACAAGCAATACTTTCTTGCTAGCACTCTGGATTTCAATGTGGTGTATAACAAAGCAACAAATTATCTTCACATTGACCGATATTACTAGTAAGCTTTTTTGGTATTCTTTTAACTAGAAAATTCCGCCCGCTTTAAGCGGAATTTAAAGTTTATTAAAACTTTATTAGAAATTGATTAGCCGTTCTCCCAAGGGGAGTTGCCCTCGTGTTCAAGTAAGACAACAAAAATGAACGAGCAAAATAATCATACTTCCTCATTACAGAAAGCTAACAAGCAGAGTGAGGACAGCAATCAACAAATACCGCAGCCACCAAAGGGTTGGCAGCGCTTTATGTGGTTGGGACCAAGCTTTTTGTGGATGCTCTCAGCAGCGGGTTCAGGTGAATTGCTATTCACGCCTCGGATTGCGGCTCTTTACGGCTATTCTCTGCTGTGGGCGCTGCTTGCTGCTGTTATCCTCAAATGGTTTATTAACCGTGAGGTGGGGCGCTTTTCAGTTTGCACAGGCGCAACGATACTCGAAGGCTTCAAGCAAATTCCTGGTCCCAAAAACTGGGCAGTCTGGCTGATTTTACTGCCGCAGGTGTTTGTAGCAATCTCTACCGTAGCTGGACTCTCAGGTGCTGCCGCCACAGCACTGATTTTAATGACTGGAGGAACTGTCCAAATGTGGACAGTAATTATCATCATTGTAACGGCGGCGATCGTCCTTTTAGGGCAATACTCAGTTGTGGAAAAGATTTCCTCCTATATAGGGATTGCCCGTACAGTAGCAGTGGTAGCCGCAGCTATTTTTGTCTTCCCCAACGTGCGCCAACTGACAGCTGGTTTAGTACCGCAAATTCCAAATAACGTCCAATATCAGGAAATTTTACCTTGGCTGGGTTTTATGCTAGCAGGGGCAGCAGGGTTGATGTGGTACTCCTACTGGGTGGAAGCCAAAGGTTATGGTGCTGCTGGGATTAAGGCAAAAGAGGCAATTGACCCCAAGCAACTAAGTCCGGAGCAAAGAAAAAAGCTGCGTGGTTGGATTTCTCTAATGACCTTTTCCAATACTTTGGCAGTGGTTGGTGCGCTGTTGGCGGCGCTGTCTTTTTTGATTCTGGGTGGGGAGTTACTGCGTCCAGCGGAACTAGTGCCAAAAGAAAATCAGGTTGCCCAAACGTTGGGTAGTTTATTGGGCGATCTGTGGGGACCGTTTGGTTTCTGGTTTATGGTGGCGATCGTTTTCATCACCTTCTGTAGTACCACGCTTTCAGTAGAAGATGGCTTTGGGCGGATGTTTGCTGATGGTACGCAGATTATTTTGCAAGGATTTGGCGTGCAAGGTCGCTGGAATAACGAAAAGTTTTTGCAGCGCTTTTACATTGTGGTGCTATTGGCAGTACTGCCTATTGCGATTTACTTGTTCTTCGGTGAACCTGTGGGCTTGCTGCAAACAGCTGGAGCAATTGAAGCTGCCCATATTCCCATTGTCACCGGACTCACCCTCTACCTGAATTACCAAATGCTGCCAAAGGAACTGCGCCCGTCGAAGTTCACCTTTGGCGCAACGGCGATCGCCGGAATTTTCTTCGCCGTATTTGCCGTTATTTATCTCTACCAGCTACTTGGCTAATGAACCCTTACCCTATTCATCTGCTATGACTTTAGCAACTAAACCACTATCTAACCGCATTGCCGTAGTTTTCGATTTCGACGATACCCTCGTGCCGGATACCGTGGATAGTCTACTCAATAGCCTCGGTATTAGCGCTCTTCAATTTCGGCGAGAGCGGATTCAACCACTGATTGACAAAGGCTGGGACAAAATTCTTGCCCGATTCTACGCTTTGATTGAGGAATCGCAGCAACAAAACAATAAGATTACACAAGAATATCTTGCCAGGTTTGGTCAAGAGTTAGCTCCCATTGATGGTGTGCCATCTATGTTTGATCGCCTGCACCAAAGTGCTTATGAACTCAATCCAAAAGTGGAAGTTGAGTTTTACCTGATTACCTGCGGTATGGTAGAGATTGCTCGTCATAACTGCATCGCCCCCAAATTTAAAGCTATGTGGGGTTGCGAGTTTCACTATGGCAAAGACGGTGGGATTGAGTTTCTCAAGAAGATTGTTACCCATACCGAAAAAACCCGCTACCTCTTCCAAATCGCCAAAGGTATAAATCATAACAAAGATGATGGTCAGATGTTTGTTTATCGGGATGTGCCACAAAAGGAACTGCACGTTCCGTTAACGCAAGTGATTTATGTTGGTGATGGCGCATCTGACATTCCCTGCTTTTCCCTTTTGAATCAAGAGCGGGGAGTAGCGATCGGCGTTTACAAAGACAGCACGCCTCAGGAATGGGGACAGGAGTTAAGCATTACCCAAAGTCAGCAAGTAGTAAATCTAGCAACTGCTGATTATAGTGAAAATTCTGAACTGATGCAATCGCTGAAGCTGGCGGTAGAGAGTATCTGCAAACAGATTTCTCTGCATCAATTGAGCGTGGGAGAATAGAGAAATTTGAACTATTACTTTCGCCTTTACTCACTAGAAATACAGAGTTATGCAAAATTTGTGGTATAAAAACGCAATTGTCTACTCCCTGGATGTCGAAACATTCATGGACTCAGATGGAGATGGGATAGGTGACTTTCAAGGACTTACCAAGTGTCTAAATCATCTATCTGGGCTAGGGATTACCTGTCTGTGGCTGTTGCCATTTTATCCTTCTCCCAACCGAGACAACGGTTACGACGTAATGGACTACTACAACGTTGATCCACGACTGGGGACGCTAGGAGACTTCGTGGAGTTCGTGCATCAGAGCCAAGAACGAGGTATTCGGGTACTAATTGACCTGGTAGTAAATCACACATCAAATCAGCATCCCTGGTTCCAAGCGGCTGCAAGAGACAAACATTCCAAGTATCGCGAATACTACGTATGGTCGGATAATCCGCCCAAATATAACCCAGAACTACTGCTCTTCCCCAATGTGGAAGAAAGTATTTGGGAGTACCATGAACAGGCAAAGTCTTACTATCTGCATCACTTCTACAAAGAACAGCCAGATTTAAATATTGCTAACCCAGCAGTGCAGGAAGAAATCCGTAAAATCATGAATTTCTGGCTGCAACTTGGCGTGTCTGGTTTTCGCATCGATGCTGCCCCATTTTTGATCAACCCAATTGGGATCAAGGAAGCGGAGCATCCTGAGTTGCGAAGCTTTTTAGGACAAATGCGAGATTTTCTTTCATCGCAACGAGGTGATGCGGTGCTATTGGCAGAAGCAAATGTAGAGCCGGACGAAATTCCCGTTTACTTTGGCAAGGGCGACAAAATGCATCTACTGTTCAGCTTCTTGTTGAATCAACATATGTTTCTGGCTTTGGCGCGTGAAGAATCAGCAGCGCTGCATGATGAGTTAAAAATATTACCCGATATTCCCCACATCTGTCAATGGCTCAATTTTGTGCGTCACCATGACGAACTGACGCTTGATCGCCTCAGTCAGTCTCAACAACAAGAAATCTTCCAAGTCTTTGCTCCAGATAAGAATATGCAAATCTTTGGGCATGGCGTTCGTCGTCGCTTACCACCGATGTTAGGGGGAAACCGCCGTCGGATCGAACTCACTTACAGCTTGATGTTTACCTTGCCCGGTACGCCACTGCTACGTTATGGTGAAGAAATTGGCATGGGTGATGATCTATCACTTGAGGGTCGAAACAGCGTCCGCACGGTAATGCAATGGTCAGATGAACCGAATGGCGGCTTTTCCACTGCTCCATCAGATGCTCTTGTCCGACCAATGATCGCACAAGGAGAGTATGGGTACAAACGGGTTAATGTCGCTTCCCAACAGCGCGATCCTGCTTCTTTAATCAACTGGATGGAGCGCCTAATTCGCATCCGCAAGCAGTGTCCGGAGTTCGGTCAGGGTAAATGTCATATTCTTAACACGAATGAGGTAAGCGTTTTTGCCCATTGTTGTGAATGGAAAGGTAATGCGGTTATTGCCCTCCATAATTTTACAGATAAACAGTGTATCGTTACAATCGAAGGTAGTGAGTATAAGCATCTGATTGATTTGTTTGGCGATCGCCAGTATGAATCTGTTGACGGCAATTCCCACTCCATACCATTAGAAGGATACGGCTACCGCTGGTTTCGGGTTAAGACAATAGCTAATAGCTAATAGCTCATTGCACTTAACCATTAGCAATTAACCATTAACAGTTTATTCTCACCGAGTTACACAAGACGATTATGGCTCATATTGGTTATCATGCCTCCCACGAACAGTTCAAACCTAGCGAACTGCTGATGTACGTGCAAATGGCAGAACAAGCAGGCTTCACTCTTGCTCTGTCTTCCGACCACTTCCACCCCTGGAGCCAAGAGCAGGGACAAAGCGGTTTTGCCTGGTCATGGCTAGGTGCAGCTATGCAAGCAACTTCTAGTCTTTCCTATCGCGTAGTCTGCGCCCCCGGACAGCGATATCATCCCGCAATCATTGCCCAAGCAGCGGCAACTTTGGCACAGATGTTTCCCAACCGCTTCTGGCTTACTGTAGGTAGCGGTCAGGCACTTAACGAAAATATTACTGGGGATAAGTGGCCGATCAAGAGCGATCGCAACACCCGCCTCAAGGAATGTGTAGATGTAATTCGCGCACTTTGGGCTGGCGAAACAGTAACTCATCACGGTTTAGTCTGTGTTGAACAAGCAAAGCTTTATTCTCGACCAGAAACACCTCCCCTAATCATTGGAGCCGCCATCACTGCCGAAACCGCAGAATGGTTGGGCAGTTGGGCAGATGGATTGATTACGATTTCTCGCCCACCCGAAAAGCTACAAAAAGTCGTTGATGCTTTTCGTCGCGGAGGTGGAGAAGGCAAGCCGATGATTTTGAAAGTGCAGCTTTCTTACGATCGCACTCTTGAGTCAGCATTACAAAAAGCTCATCAACAGTGGCGTAATAACATTTTTCAAAACATTTTGATGACACAATTGCAAACTCCTCAACAATTTGATGCTGCAGGAATGTTTGTACAGCCCAAGGAGCTATACGAACACGTCCGCATTTCGGCAGATCATAAGCAGCATATTGAGTGGCTCCAGAAAGATATTGAACTGGGGTTTGATGAACTGATTCTGCACAACGTCAATCGAGAGCAGCAGCAGTTTATTGAGGTATTTGGCGAAAAAGTGCTGCCAGTACTGGCATAAAGCAGATTTTAGTTAGATTTAAAAATTGCGTTCATGAAACAAAAGAGTGGTTGGCAAAAATATCCTTCCTTAACGACAACGCTTGTGTTAACTGCAACGGTTTTTGTAACTCCCTGTTTGGCTGTTAATACAGATCAACTTCAGGAGATTGAATCTTCTGCCTTAGAAACGACATGGCAAAAAAACCAGGGTGAATATCAACTGGCGAAATACTCGAGTAGCTGCCGTCGGGTTATGGCAAGAAACGGTCTTTACGTCTGGCGAAAGCCAAATAACGGTTCTTTCGTTACTCGTTTAGACTATGGACAACAGGTGACGATCCGAAATCGTGGTAAAAATGGCTGGGTGCCAATTTCAGCCCCTGTACGAGGTTACATATTTAATACTAATTATCTTGCCTCATGCCAAGCAGCAGCGACACCCCCAAATCAAAACCAATGCCGCCGGGTTGTAGCCGACTCCGGGCTTGTTGTGCGGCGATCGCCTTCTATTAATGCAGTGAGGGTTGGAGTAGTCCCCAATGCTCGAAATGTTTTGATTGCGAAGCGGGGAAAAAATGGTTGGGTGTCAATTGCAGTTCCGCTCATTGGCTATGTGCAGTCAAAGTACCTGGGCTATTGTTCTGGGTAGATCTCTACAACAAAATTGAGAAGTAGCTTTGTTTTTTTCAAAGTTATTTAGATGCAATTTATGGGCGCAACAGCTTAATATAGCAGTCCTAAATAATTTGTAAACATCCTGTTAAGACTGTTAACTGTTGACAGTCAATAGTCAACAGTAATTGTCTTGAAAAAAATTTTTTTGTTAATACCTGAAATAAGTATTATCAGGGCAAATATTATACATACTTATCAAAAACGCGTGGGCGATCACTATTGGTAATCCCTTGGGTTTGCAACAAACCGTGACAGTCGGCGTTATCAGTGCTATTAACCGCTCCTTAAATCTTTCCACCAGACCCAGTAGCTATATTCAAACTGATCAAGATCTCGTCCCAGTAATATATTGATACGTGCTTTCGTATTAATTTGCGCTCTATTTAGCAATCATCGTGCTTTGAATGCAATCATCTTTGGTTTAGCCGCTGATTTAGTACCAGGTTTTCGGTTGAGGTGGGGGATTTGGAGCGCTTTAATTGGTTCAATTGCTTTGGCAATTATTAACTCTATCCTTTTGAGACTTGTGGCATCGATTGTTTAAATGCTCTCTCAACTGCGGTAGACAATGTACATCCCGCCGATATACAGTACTATCAGCGCCAGCCCATCCCAAGTAATGTAAAGTCGTGACGGGCGTGCAGCACGGTAAATCAACCCGACAATGACTACCAAGATAACACATAAGGCTACCTGAATCAAAAGCAGCATGGCATCCCTGCCGATCTTATGATGCTATGTTAATACTTCATCAGACTGAGTGAATTATAGGAATACTTAGAAATTTTTCCAAACTAGCAAACCATATTATGATTGAAGCCTGATTTAACAAAGTCAGTCTAGAATTTATGTGTTTAATTTCTACTGCACCTTTTTTAGCAATATATACAATTTTACCTAGAAGTAAGTATTAATAGCTAAGTATGCTCTCATTACTTTTGGCGAATCTGGGGAAGTCTGGCAATTGGTTTATCGATTTGAAACTTTTAGAGCCTATTTCTAAAATAGTACTTTTTGGAAAATTTTCTAATTTACACGAGTTTTCCACTTTTTATAGCTAACTTACAATCATATCTTCCACCTTTCGGGCTAAGTATCCATGTTTAAGCATTTGTTTGGTTAAGTTAACCCCTGATATTCAACAGGAAATCAACCAAAGTAATAAAAAACGAGGAGTTTTAATTGTAGAAGTGTCTCCAAACTCTCCGGCAATGCTCTACCACAACGCGAACGCAAACCAAATGACATAGCTTGAATATGAGAAGCTAATTGTATAGTTTAAGCTTGACACTTGAAACGTGTGATAGATATGAAGTTGAGTAGAATAAAGGAATAATTGCAAAATGGTTCTTTACAAACTTGAGGATTTTGACGCAAACTACCAAAGCTCTTTTGGTGGTAATGACATCAAGGGTTATGATGTCTATTCAGATAGAGATGATGAAAAAGTCGGTACTGTTAAAAATATATTAGTTGATGAGTTAGGTCGTTTCCGGTATCTGGTTGTTGACACTGGTTTTTGGATTTTTGGAAAGCAAGTATTAATACCAGTAGGTCGGACTCGAATTGCCCAAGGCGATCGCCGCGTTTATGCCGTGGGGTTTACCAAAGAACAAGCAGAAAATTTGCCTGAGTTCAGCGAAGACTTGAGAATTGATTACGATTATGAAGAGCGAGTGCGAGAAATTTATCGCACTGAACCTTTAGAGACATTAGTACCTTTAGAGGCGTCAGCTCCTTTAGATACACCCGTGGCATCCATACCCTATAAAGTTCCCAAAACAGAGGCTACTCCGGCTGCGGATAGAAACATTGATGATGATCGCAATACATACACCTACCAACAAGAGCCGGATTTGTACGAGATGAATGAGCAGGATCATCAAACCCTAAAACTGTACGAAGAGCGATTGATTGCCGACAAACAACGTCACAAGACAGGGGAAGTTACAATTGGCAAACACGTTGAAACAGAAACACAACAGGTTTCAGTCCCAGTAGAAAAAGAGCGAGTTGTGATTGAGCGAGTGACTCCAGAAAACGCTCTTCAACTTGTTTCTCCTGGGGAAACTGCTTTCCGCTCAGAAGAAGTCGCACGTATAGATATCTACGAAGAGAAGCCTGATATTCACAAAGAAGCCGTCTTGCGTGAAGAAGTCAGAATCAAGAAACAAGTAGAGCAAAAAATAGTTAGCTCAGAAGAACAGATTCGTCGAGAAGAGCTAGATGTGGATAGCGAAGGTCGTTCAATTGTAGATAAAAAATCAAGTAGAAATTGAATCAAGCTACGTGCTAATTGCTTGAAGAATCAATTGAGAAAGATACAGAAGCTAATGTGGGTAGCGGTTTAAACGACGCTACCTATGAGGCGAGAGTCCAACCTTTGTACGTAGCCGAGTTACAAATTGTTGCTGACTCTACTGCTATTTTGTAACTCCAATACTTTTTAAACATAGAGAACAAATATTATGCTTGGAATCATCATTACCTGGTTAGTAACAACTATTAGTTTTTTGATTATTTCCCGACTACCTATTGGAGTGGAAATTGACAGTTTTGGTAAAGCTGCCATTTCTGCTATTGTTTTCGGGATTTTAAATGCTCTCCTAAGACCAATACTGAGTTTTTTCACCTTTCCCATTATTATTTTAACCTTAGGTCTATTCCTCGTTGTCTTGAATGCCATCATTTTTGGGTTAGCCGCTTTTTTAGTAACAGGATTTCGACTGCGCTGGGGTTTCTGGAGTGCTTTGCTTGGTTCAATTGCTTTAAGTATTATTAATTCTCTACTTTTCAGCTTTTTAGGAGCGCTGAGCTTATAATACCAATTTTCAACCATCTTGACTACACATCAAATACCTATGCAAATTGAAGGAGGAAAAATGATAACGTTGAATAAATATAATAATCACAAAGGAAGTTGGAATATTCTTATAGATGCCATAGCCATTGCATTAACGGCTATACTTCTTCCTGCTTGTGCCGACAACGAGCAGCAAGCGACTACTCCTGAAACTACAGCAGCACAAGCAAACGCTCCTACTGCTTCTACACCTTCAGCAGACAAACAAAACACTACAGCATCGGAAGTTAGCGAGAAGACAAATGCCCTCATCGGTAAACTCGTTACTGTTAGGAGCCAACCTATCAATAGGGTGAGTGATAACGTATTTACAATTACTGACAGGCAAGTTTTTGGTGGTGAAATAATTGCAGTTGTGAATAATACTGGTAAGCCTGTTAACTTACCTGAACCTCAGGATGCAAGATTGCAAATTACAGGTACGGTTGCTAAGTTTAACACCAATAGTATTCAGCAAGAGTACAACTTGGATTTAGGTCAACAAGATTTGTATCGAGATTATGAAGGTAGACCGGCAATTATTGCACGGTCAATTGCGCTAGCGCCTGTACCAGGTGAAATTGGCGAAAATCCAAAGACATATTACAACAAGGTTATTGCTGTACCTGCTGATATTGCAAGAATTTATAGTCCTAGTGCATTTGTTCTTGAAGATAATACACTCCTTGGCAATAACCCATTGTTAGTCTTAATTACGAATCAACTAAAAGACAAAGCTCCTATTAAACAAGGTGAAAGGATTGTTGCTACTGGTACACTTCGCCAATTTGTTATCCCTGAGCTGGAAAGAGACTACAATTTTGCTTTTGACCCACAGTTGCGAAAACAGCTGGAAGTAGATTATGATAAAAAGCCTGTGCTGATTGTCGAAGGTATATATCCATCAGCATTACCACAAAGCGCTAAATAAGATAAAACACATCTAAATTGCACCTTGGCATTTTGTTTCAGAGTAGCGTTCTATCAGCGGCTTTAGTGTCTCAATGTGTTCACCGGACCAAGATGCAAGAAGTTGACAGGTTTGGGCAAGTTCGACTGCAAGGAAAGTTTTCGGTTCTCAGTTCTTAGCGAGAGCAAACTTTATGGTTGACTGGATTACTAACGTTATTTCTTCCCTTGGTTATCTAGGTGTCGCTCTATTGATGGCGTTAGAAAGCGTCTTTCCTGTCTTGCCTTCGGAGGTGATCATGTCTTTAGCAGGATTTAGTGTCACTCAGGGCAAGTTAGGCAGCTTGCTTTGGGTGGTTGTGGCAGGGACAATAGGTTCTATGCTAGGTATTTTACCTTGGTATTACATTGGCAAGCGTGTGGGTGAAAAAAGGTTGAGGCAGTGGATAGACAGACCTGACTTTTCCCGTTAAGTCTCGAAAAGCTTACTCACAAAGGATTATGAAGAAGGGACACTATATACGGTACAGTAA
>NZ_JACXAE010000057.1 GCF_014698965.1 Iningainema tapete BLCC-T55 | reverse complement strand
TCAAGGATTACATTCTCAATCTTCACAAGAATGGTTGAATACTATCTCGACTTATTCTTTCACACCAAGAGGACAAACGTTTCAGGAAAAAATTCTCGAATATTTAACCTTTGAAGCTGCTCAAATTCCCGTAGACCAGATTCTACTTGGTACTTCTGATGTCATTGAATCCCTTTTCGGTAAATACAAATTATTTGCAGCTAGACGACCTCTTAAAGATATTGGTACTAGTATTTTAATGATTCCTTTATTTACGCTAAAAATCACAACTAGCCTGGTAAAACAAGCCATGGAATCCATTCGTTTTATCGATGTTGCTTCTTGGTCTCAATCTGTTTTTGATTCTTCTATGCTCTCCCAAAAACGAAGCCTTTCATTGGCGACTACTTCTGACACAGAACCTGCATGAACTCTTTCCCTGACTGTCATCCACAAAATTAACATACTAGACCAAGGCTTATCAAGCGTGACGACCAAGGTAAATATTTTTGGGAGTTACGCTCTTGTAGGTATTGGCGCGAGTTTGAACAGCAAAAAATTATATTAGGGATCTTTATGGATAAGCCTACTTTTGCTTTTGATAGGCAAGGCTTTTTTCACAATAATGCACTTCACATGATTGCTGGGGTAGATGAATATGTTACCGCAATTCTAAATTCTTCTACTGGTTGGTGGTTTCTTAAACAAATTTGTACTGACTTGCAGAATGGTTATTTGCAGGCATACAAAGAAAAACTTGAACAAATTCCTATCCCAAATGCCTCCACTGCTGATCGTCAAGCCATATCTGCTCTAGTTCAAAAATGCCTAGATGCTAAAGGGTAGGGAGTAGCAGACTGGGAAGCGGAAATTGACGACCGAGTTGGGCATGTGTACGGGCTGGCTGCACAGGAAATATTACAGCTTAAAGGTCAGTAGAATGTAAATTAAATAAATAATCAACAAATGCTTGTCAGAGGAATATGAGTACTCAATATATTGAAATACAAAGATTTTATGCAAAATTAGAACAAATGCTAAGGCAAGAAGTTAAAGATTGTTTCCCTTATGACTGGCATGAAGATTATATAACTAGAAGAATTATGTCTGAATATAGGAAAAAGTTTAAAACAATTCAAATGCTGGATGCGTTTTCAACATCTCTAAAAATAGAATCTTCATCGTACAAACTTACTGGTAAGAATGAAAATAAATTTGGTGATATAGCTTTTATAGTTAGAATTCAATATCCCGATAAGTATTTAGAGGGAGTTGCTTTCCTTGAAGCTAAGAAAATACATCAAGTCGAATATTCTTTTGATGCTATTAGAGATGAGCAATTAAAGAGAATAGCTAGCAATGCACCGCATTCATCGTTGCTAATGTATGATCATCGACCGATACATCAATATTTTCCATTTCTTACTGAGTCGATTTTTTCCTTATTGGAACAGTATACGCATACCGCCGTAATTCCTATTAACCTAGTAAATTCGATTAATGAGAAGAATGAAAAACTTTACAGATTTTCACTACCGTTCTCATACCAAATTATATTTAGATATCTGCGAGGACTAGATTTAGAATTTTCTCCAGAGGCGTTAAAAATCGCCAAGGGTTATAACAGGCAACTTGGTACACCTCAATACGTTGTAGTTATATCTGTTGCTTACGGTGAAGTTAATAATCCAGACTTTCAAGAAGTTAATAACAACATTTTTATATCTATCGACTCTATTGATTCTATTGAATTTTAAAATCAATGCCACTACCAGATTATATCGATAACGATCGCCACAAACTTGAAGCTGTCCTCAAAAAGCTAATCCTCAACGACAGCCAAACTGATCTTGATATCGCTACTGGCTTTTTCCGTATCGAAGCTTGGATACGGTTAGAAGAAGCTTTCAACACTCTCACTAACCTACGCTTGCTAATTGGTCGCGATCCTGCTATTAACCCAGCGGAGCGCGATCGCATTGACCTCATTCGCTACTTCCGCCACAATGTCCAAGGACAACTAGAAGGAGAACCTTTTAATTTACAGTACAAACGGCAGATTGACCGCTTAATTGCTTATCTGCAACAAGACCACATTCAGGTTAGGCTTTTTGGTGCAATGAGTGAGAAAACACCTTTCCTCCATGCCAAGGCATATATCTTTGATGACTATAGTATTGTTGGCTCTAGTAACTTCACGCCATCAGGGTTAGATGGAAACACTGAGCTAAATGTGCTGAATAAGCAAACTGCCATTGCTCGTGACCTCCGTACCAACTGGTTTGAGAAGTTCTGGAATCACCCCAGTGTTGACACTGATTACAAAGCCAAGCTAATTGATACTCTTAATGCATCAAAGTTTGGTAGTAAAGCTTACACGCCCTATCAGGTGTTTGTCAAAGCGTTGTATGAACTATTCAAGGATGACACTGGACCAGAAGGAAGCGATCGCACATCCCTAGAACTTGCCAGTTTCCAACAAGAGGGTTTTGAACGGGCTGTGAGACTCTTAGAACGTCACCGAGCTTGTATTATAGCAGATGCCGTCGGTTTAGGCAAGACTTTTATTGGTTTACGACTGCTCGATCATTATTTGATTAAAGACAAACGCCCTGGTTACGTACCGCGTGCCGTAGTTATTTGCCCTGCCCAACTGCGAGAGTTGGTGTGGTTGAAAAAGCTGGATGAGTTTGGCATTAAAGCAGATGTCATCTCCCAGGAAGAAATTAGCCGCAAGCACTTTGATGTCAAGCGGTTTAGTAAATACGACTTGGTGGTAGTGGATGAATCGCACAACTTCCGCAACTGTGCTACCAACCGTTACCGTAACTTACAACGGTTAATTGGCAGTGGTAAACGTAATAAACGAGTTGTGCTGCTAACGGCAACTCCGATTAACAATAGCCTGTACGATTTGTACCATCAGATTTTGCTTCTAACTCGTAACAACGAGGCGTACTATCGTGAGTGGGGTATATCTAATCTCAAAGGCTACTTCCAATCTTTAGTCAAGGGTAGCGTGGAAATCACCGAGTTGCTGCTGCAAACGATGGTAAGGCGAAGTCGTCAGGATGTGATTAAGCGACAACAAGCGGGAGAGCAGATTTTCATTGCAGGTAAGGAAATTCGCTTTCCGAAACGGCAGCTAGAACAATTCACCTACAACTTTGAGGCAAGTTTTGCTGGACTTTATGCAGGGATTGCTAACCAAATTGACCAATTGAATCTAGCACCTTACAATATTAGAGCGTTCAAGAAGAAGAAAAATCAGCTTGATGAAGCTCAGGTGAAGCGGAATGAAGCCCTGGCTGCCTTGATGAAATCTCTGTTCTTAAAGCGTTTGGAAAGTTCACTCATAGCTTTTGAAAATAGTATCTCCTATCAGCAGGAGTTTCAGCAAGAGTTTGATGCTTACCTGCAAGAGGGACGACTATTAGATAGCGCTTCTTTTCGTAAGATTTTGGTAGCAGAAATTGATGAAGAGGAAAATGTTGAAATTAATGAGTTGATTAATTCTTTGGCGGAGATTGACGCTAAAGATTATCAAATCAACCAGATGCGATCGCAAATTGCCGAGGACTGTCGTAAGTACTAGCGCAAAATTATTTATACATTATGATATACTGTTAATTGAAAACAATATCAGAAGGTAAAAGTGTAGCTGTGCGTTTTATTCGAGGATTAAGTCAAGAGACTATAAAGATGCTAACACGGATTTATAAACAAAGTAAGTATCATCAAGTAAGACAAAGAGCGCAGTGTATTAAGTTAAGTTTTGAAGGATATAATATTCAGGAATTAACACAAATATTTAAGGTAACTCGTCTTACCATTTATAATTGGTTTAATGATTGGGAATTTTTTGGATTAGTAGGATTATATGATCAAAAAGGACGAGGCAGAAAATCGCGCATTAAATGAGTCACAGAAAGAACAGATTAGAAAATGGACTTTACAAAACCCCAAAAATTTAGAGCAAGTCAAACAAAATGTTAAATAAGAATGGGGAATTGAGATTAGTATTGATACAATTAAGAGAATATTAAAATCATTAAATATGAGCTGGCGTCGGATAAAAAGAGGAGTAGCCGGACAGCCTGAACCTGAGGAATATCAAGCTAAAAAGCTTGAACTAAAAGATCTGAAAGAACAAGAAGATAGAGGAGAAATAGATTTAAGATATGTTGATGAAGTCGGTTTTTGTTTAACTTCATATGTTCCTTATGCATGGCAAGATAAAGGAGAAACAATTACCGTTAATACCCAGAAAAGTAAACGACTAAATGCTTTAGGGTTTTTAAATAGAAAGAATGACTTAGATGTGTATTTGTTTGAACGAAGTATTAATAGCGATGTCGTCATAGCTTGTATTGATAAATTTTGCGAAAAGTTAAAAAAGAAAACTGTATTAGTTTTAGATAATTCTTCAATTCATACAAGTAATGCATTTAAAGATAAACAAGAAGAATGGGAGAAGAAAGGATTAATTATTTTCTTTTTACCTACCTATTCTCCTGAGTTAAATATTATTGAGATATTATGGCGTTTTATTAAATATAAGTGGCTAGAAATAGATGCATACTCTAGCTGGAAAAGTTTGGTTGAAGCCGTGGAAGATATCTTTCGTAACTTTGGAGATAAATATATAATTAATTTTGCCTAATTACTTACACTAAAAGATATTCTCCAGAAACTGAACCTAATTCGAGAAACCGTAGCAGCTAACCAAGACTATGACTGCAAGCTAGCAGCGTTTAAAGAGCTACTTTTGCGGCTGAAAGGTCAAAAGATTTTAGTATTTAGTTATTTCAAAGATACTGCTGAGTATGTGTATCAGCAACTATTAGCAGATCAAAACTGGTTGGTAAAGATGCAAGTAGATGAGACGCCAATCATTGATTTACTAACAGGGGCGACGCCAAGTAAGCAGCGATTTGAGAAAGTCAAGCGTTTTGCGCCTAAAGCTAATTGCCCTAATGATGAAGAACAATACCAAAACCAGGAAATTGACATTCTCATCTGTACTGATGTACTATCAGAAGGGCAAAACCTCCAAGACGCTGGAGTTTTGGTAAACTATGACCTGCACTGGAACCCAGTCAGAATGATTCAAGGGGCTGGTAGGATTGACCGTCTGGGTACAGATTTTGAGGAACTGTTTATTTATAATTGCTTTCCCGAAGAAGGTTTAGAAACTCTGCTGGGATTGGTGCAAAGGTTGCAACAGCGAATTGCGATGATTGATCGCGAGGTGGGACTTGATGCCAGCGTTTTAGGGGAGACTATTTCAGAGCGTAGTTTGGAGGAATTGCGGCGACTCAAGGAAGCCGATACCGATGCCGAGAAAGCAGAAATTTTAGAGGAGCTAGAGCAGGTAGCAGATTTGGTGTCTCTTGATGAAATGCGCTTTCCCCTACTGGAGTTTATTCAGCAGGTAGGATCGGGCGCGGCTGAGGAAATTCCCTTGGGCATTCATTGCCGAGAACTTAAGTTTCAAGCTAGCGATCGCCTCTTGCGAGAGTATCCTGAAGGTGGAATTTTCCTTGCTTTTCGTGCGCGAGATCGGCACTTTTGGCACTTCTACCCGCGTATCAAAGGGCATATTTCTACAGATCCCTCTAAACTTGTCAGTGAAAAGCGGCAAATTTTTAAGTGGTTGCAATGTAAAGCTGATGACTTCCCACACTCGGATAACCTACCGCCTGCCCAATTTGACAATGCTATTTTTTATGTGCTAGAAGGTGCAGTGCGTAACCTGCTTTCCGATCTCCAGCGGCGACAAGCAGGAGGAAAACTGCGCCCAACTCTATCCAAATTACTGCAAAAAGTGCAAACTGCCTTAACCCAATCTAATTTTCTTACAGAACTAACAAATACAGAAGCCAAAGAGCGCGTGTTGCAAACCATCACAGGAGTTAATCTCCGCACTTATGAGAAAGACATTAAGGCAATTTGGGAAAAGTTTGTTGAGAGTCGCGACTTGGGTTTACTTGTGGCTGACTTGGATGAGTTGTTTGTTGATCAGCAACTCTATGATGAAATTGAGGAGCAACCAGAAGATGTCAATGCACTGTCCATAATTAAAGAAGAAGAGGTGCAGCTAGTTTGTTACCAGTGGTTTAAGCCACGATAGGCTTACGCCCAAAGGGCAGTGGTTGTCGCTCAATCGCACTGCGCATCCTGGTGATAAATATGGAATATAATTTTGCTTATGTCAAAGTCATCAAAAAATGTTATATGCAACCATTTAAGACAAAAATATCAGAGGGTGGCTCAGTTGTAATTCCATCTGAGTATCGCAAACAACTGGGATTGGAAGTAGGCTCAGAAGTTATGATTCAAATAGTAGATGGGGAAATGAGAATTTTTACGCTCGAACAAGCAATCAAACGAGCGCAAGATATAATACGTCAATATGTTCCTGAAGGGCGCTCGCTTAGTAATGAACTGATAGCAGAGCGACGGCAGGAGAATTTGCGTGAGTAATTACGTTGTGGATGCTTCGGCTATTTTGGCACTTTTAAACAATGAACCAGGTAGCGAAATAGTAATAAATGTCCTTACCCAAGCTGTCATCAGTAGTGTCAATTTAAGTGAAGTCGTAGCAAAACTTGCTGATAATGGAATACCTGAGATAGAAGTAAGGGAAATTATCGGTACTCTGGGGTTAGAGATTATTAATTTTGATACTGAAATGTCTTATCGTGCTGGGATGTTACGTACGCTAACGAGACAGGCTGGATTATCATTTGGGGATAGAGCTTGCTTAGCACTGGGTGAATCCTTGGGTTTGCCAATACTAACTACTGATAGAACTTGGGCTAATTTAGAATTGGGGATAAATGTGCAGGTGATTCGTTAAAATCATGACTAATCCACCCATACCAAAGGAACTTCACGAACAGAACCGTTTATCTTGGAACGAGGCTACTATTGCGCACAATAGCCATAAAGGCGATCAGGTGAAGTTTTTTCGCTCTGGAGGTAGTACACTGTTTCCTGAAGAGAAGGAACTACTGGGAGATATTACTGGTTTATCCTTGGTTCACCTCCAATGTAACGCAGGACAAGACACTTTGAGTTTGGCGCAATTGGGAGCTGTTGTCACAGGTGTGGATATTAGTGATGAGGCGATTACTTTCGCCCAGAAACTCTCAACAGAATCTGGCATCAAAGCAACTTTCCACCGTGCAGATGTATATGACTGGCTCTCAATTACAGCCAAGGGAAGCTTTGATGTAGTCTTTTCCTCTTATGGAGCGATTTGCTGGCTATCAAATTTGAGTCTTTGGGCTAAAGGAATAGCTTCAATTCTCAAAACTAGTGGGCGATTAGTTTTAGTAGATTTTCACCCATTCGCCATGATGTTTGATGAAAAGTGGATTCTTAAATTTAAATCAACGTGAGCATTTCCAGATACCCGACTTCTTCAAGAAGTCGGGTATCTAGTTTCTCAGGACTTTTCAAGATGAGCGATCGCGTAGTATTCTAACCACAGAGTATTACATCAAAAACTGTGATGAGCTTATCAACAAAATATCATCGTCGTTCCTTTTTACGCATGACAGCTTTGAGTGCCGCTGCACTAGCGCTTCCGGCTGCATCACAAACTGTTCTTGCCCAAAAAACTCAATTAAATAACGCTACATTCTACCGTTTCCGTCTAGGCGACTTTCAATTAATCTCCATCAGCGATGGAATCCTTACTATACCTGAACCACAAGCATTTGCGGGTACAGCACCACCTCAACAGTTTGCACAAGTCTTGCGTGACAGTTTTCAGCCTAGCAAGAATCTCCCAGTCAACTGTAACATCCTGTATATCAACACCGGACGAAATCAGGCGATAATTGATGCTGGTAGTGGTACACTTACCGCACCTACCGCAGGCAAATTGCTTAGTAATCTCAAGCTTGCAGGTGTGAATCCAGCAGAAATTGACACAGTTATCCTTACACACGCTCACGCCGATCATATAGGTGGTTCAACGGATAAAAATGGAAAATTTTTGTTTCCCAAAGCACGCTATTACATCAACCGTGCTGAACATGATTTTTGGATGAATCCCAAAGTGAGTCTACCCAAATTTCGTGGTGGTGAAAAGATGGCGAAAGAGGGAATTGCGATCGCTAAAAAACAACTGAATTACTTAAGTTCTCGCCTCATCAAGTTTGACGGGGAAAAAGAGATTATACCAGGTATCTTCGCAATTAATACCCCAGGACATACCCCAGGACATGTTGCCATTCGGATTATATCAAAAGATGCGTCACTAATTCACACCGCCGACGTTATTCATCACTTCGCCATCAATCTTGGGCATCCTGAATGGCAACCGATATTTGATGCCGATCCAGATCAAGCAGCATCCACACGCCAACGCTTACTTTCACAAGTGTGGAAAGATCGCAGTTTGATGTTTGCTTATCACTTCCCTTGGCCAGGATTGGGACATATTCGCCAACGCAGTGAAGGAGGATATGCTTGGGAGCCTGAGCCTTGGCAGTTTAATGCTTGATTTATATGTTCAAACCAGTGTTAATAAACAATTAGGGATTAGCAATTAGCAACTCAATCAGAAATTGAAGGTTTTGGAGCAACAATGGATACAAATACATTTGATGATAGCAGCGTATTTGAAGAAGATTATCTTTACTTTTATGAAACCCTGTTGACACCACAACGCAGCCAACACGAAGTAGACTTAATTTGCCGATTGCTAGATTTACAACCAGGGATGAGTATTTTAGACTTAGCTTGTGGGCATGGACGAATAGCTAATCTACTGGCAGCGCGTGGCTATAATGTGACAGGACTTGATGCAACTGCTTTCTTTTTACAAAAAGCCCGTCAAGATGCAGCAAGTAGCGGCGTTAAGGTAGAATATATTCAAGGTGATATGCGTTCCTTGCCTTTTAGCGATCGCTTCAACTGCATCATCATCTGCTTCACAGCCTTTGGTTACTTCAATGACGATGAAAATCGCGCTTGTTTAACCGAAGCATATCGCGCCCTTAAAGTAGGTGGTAAATTGCTAATCGATATTCAAAACCTGAGCCGCATCTTGCAAGAATTTAGCCCTGATGTAGTTACTGAGCGTGACGGCAACTATATGATCGCACGCACTAGCTACGATGCGCTTACCAATCGCACTTATACTGAACGTATTATCATTCGCGATGGAATTGTGCTGCGCGGTAAATATTTTATTCGCAATTTTACCTTTCCCGAAATCCGCGATTGGCTGTTGCAAGCTGGCTTCAGTCAAGTAGAGGGCTACGGATACGATGGTGAGCCGTTCGCACTTGATAGCCACCGAATGATTTTGGTAGCTATCAAGTGAAACTAAGCTTGCGTAAAGAAAGGGCTGAAGCCCTTACTACGAACAAGTTACTCTTGAAAATGAATGACGATTAGCTTAACTCACTCAAATTAATACAAATACATCTGGGTAACGTACTCCATCACCATGCGATTGGTGTTGAATTGTGGCACGATAGTTTTGATAGAAGCTTTGATTATTTGAATCCAACGAAGGGGTAATCCAGAGGCATCACGATCATAAAAGCAAGGGATGATTTCTTGCTCAAGCAGAGTATACATTGCAGAGGCGTCCCGTTGATTCTGCTCTTCCTCATTGTCACTAACTTCACCATCGCCAATTGCCCAACCATTGCATCCCGCTTGGTAAGCCTCTGGCCACCAGCCATCCAGCACGCTGCAATGAAGTCCACCGTTAAGACAAACCTTTTGACCACTAGTACCAGAAGCTTCTTTGGGACGTTGCGGTGTGTTCAGCCACACATCTACCCCCTGCACCAGTTGTGTGGCAATGTCCATATTGTAATTTTCTAAGAAAACTACGCGATTTTGGATATCTGGGTCTTGACTCCACTCGATAATTCTTTGTATAATCTTCTTACTCTCTTCGTCAGCAGGGTGTGCCTTTCCAGCAAAAATAATCTGCACAGGTTTTTGAGCATTAGTAAGAATCCGCTTTGCCCTTTCTACATCATGCATAATCAAATCACCACGTTTGTAGGTGCTGAAGCGTCGGGCAACACCCAGAGTTAAGGCTTCAGGATCAAGAATTTGTGCAGCTTGATGTTTTTGTGGGATGGGCAACATGAGCGTCCCTTGAATGTTTTCAGATCTCAAGATGCCTGCCCCACAAACAAAATTAATCAACCGCGCTTTCAGTTGTTGGTGACGCTGCCAAAGTTCCTCGTCGGGAATTTCATCCACCTTCGCCCATTGAGTATCGGTAATGCGGTCAAGCCAGTTTGCATCTATATATTGAGCATACAAATCTGCCATCTCAGGAGCAACCCAAGTTGGGGCATGAACACCATTAGTAATTGAGCTAATGGGAACTTGTTCAACAGGAAGATGTGGATATAACTTCGACCACATCTGACGGCAAACTTGCCCATTAAGCTTACTCACACCATTAACCGCACGACACAACCGCAATGCCAAAGCTGTCATATTGAAGGTGTCACTATCTTCAGGTGCATGTCCCAATTCTAAAAATGCTTCCTGCGTCAACCCCAACTGAGGATAGTATTGCCCAAAGTAACGCTGCATCAACTCAGGTGAAAAAGTATCATGTCCTGCGGGAACAGGGGTATGGGTAGTAAAAACACAAGCAGGGCGCATCGCTTCGACAGCTTGTGCAAAAGATTTGCCCGTGCTTTCTATTGTCTGACGCGCCAACTCCAATAACGCAAAGGCAGCATGACCTTCATTAAGATGGTATGTATGAGGCTTCAAATTTAGAAGTTGTAATAACCTAACACCACCGATACCCAATATAATTTCTTGAGCAATGCGAGTTTCCTTATCACCACCATATAGACGTGCAGTCAAAGAGCGATCGCTCGTACAATTATCAGCAAGATTCACATCCAAAAAGTAAAGCTTAACTTGCCCCACCCGTGCCAACCAAACCTGAGCTTTCACATTACTTTCCGCGACACCCACTGTAACCGTGAGAACTTCTCCAAGCTCATCCCGACATAATTCCAGTGGCAGTTGGTTAAAATCGTAATCTTGGTAATACTCTTCTTGCCTACCTGCATTCAACCGCTGCGTAAAATAACCTTGAGAGTAAAGCAAACCAATTCCCACCACAGGTAAACCCAAATCTGATGCTGACTTGAGATAATCACCTGCCAAGATACCCAAACCACCAGAGTAAGTAGGCAAACTATCCAGCCCAAACTCAATCGAAAAGTAAGCAATGGGATTAGAGCTAGTAAACTGGGGAAGCTGACTTGCCCAAGTATTATCTTGTTGCTGATTAGGCAGCTTACCAGCTAAAAATGAAGAGTTGCGATCGCTCATTGCTTACTTATAACTCCATTCATTCACTCAGATTAATATTTGTATATTTATATTAAAATCTATCAAAAGTATAATTATTTATGGTATTGAAACTAGAATCACTCTTATTAAAGTTCCAGCAAACCATCAGGTGGAGTAATTTCAATCCGACCATGATCCAAATCTACAACAG
This sequence comes from Iningainema tapete BLCC-T55, assembly GCF_014698965.1. Taxonomy (GTDB): domain Bacteria; phylum Cyanobacteriota; class Cyanobacteriia; order Cyanobacteriales; family Nostocaceae; genus Iningainema; species Iningainema tapete. Next base: position 126,460 of record NZ_JACXAE010000057.1, on the reverse strand, counting down.
GAGCGATCGCCTTGACAAAAGGAATCAAAATAGTCTTAGAAGATTGATGCAACTGCACCTCCAACAAATCATTACCAGCAGAAACCACACTAACCACCTCCCCAACCTTTTCACCAGACTCCTGCATAAAAACCGACAAACCGATCAAATCCAGAACATGATATTCATCATCCCCTAATTGGGGGCGATCGCTCTGAGACACCAACAACTTACAACCACGCAAAGCCTCCGCCTGATTGCGATTTTTAACCCCAGCCAACCTAATCACATACAAATTTTTCCCCTCAACATAACGCCCCCCCAACAACTCCACCAATTGCGGCTCATCCTCACCAGCACACAACAACCAACGCTTACCCGGCACAAGAAACCGCTCCGGGAAATCCGAGTCAGGATAAACCCGAACCTCCCCATCCAAACCTTGAGGCGCAACAATAGTACCAATCTCCAACCAATCATCAGATTTTGGATTTTGGATTTTGGATTTTGGATTTGGAACCTTCTCCATTTCCTTCTTGGCGCCCTTGGCGTCTTGGCGGTTCATTTAAACACCCACAACCTCACGCTGATAAACCCCCTCAACCACCCTTGCCAAACCTTGCATCCCAGTAACAATCTCCTCATCACTACCAGTCAAACTAATACGCAAACACTGCTGCTTATGCTCCCACTCCTCCTGCAAACCAGGGAAGAAAGTACTACCAGGCACAACAATAACACCCACTTGCTTCAGATCCTGGTACAACTCCCAATCAGAAATCGGCAAATCCTGCAACCACAACCAAGCAAAAATCGCCCCTTCACCGCGATGGAGGAACCAAGGTAAATCCTTAGGCATCGCTGCATCTAAAGTACTTTCCAACACCGTAAACTTATTCTGATAAAAAGAGCGAATCACATCAAGAGAAATTTGAGCAAGCGCCCCCGAATTAATAGCACGAGCAGCGATCGCTTGTCCATAACGAGAAGCATGAAGACAAGCATTCGTTTGGAAACACTCCAAAACTTCAATTAACTGTTCATCCCCAATCGCAATCCCGATCCGTTCTCCTGGTAATCCCGCCTTTGATAAACTCATACAATGCAGGATATTATTACCAAATATAGGCGTCATTTGCGTAAAGTTCAACGCTGGGAAAGGAGGACCATAAGCAGAGTCAATCAACACTGGCACATCAAACTGTGCAGCCATAGCAGCAATTTTCTTCACTTCCTCATCAGTAAGGACATTACCAGTAGGGTTACAAGGGCGAGAGAAAATCACGCAACCCGTGTTTTCTGTAATTGACAACTTACTAAAGTCGGGGCGATATTTGAACTTGTGTGCTGCCGCATCAATATCTAGAGTTGGTTTGTAGGCGATTAAAGCTTCTGGAAACAAGCAAACACCACCGTATCCGGTGTAATCTGGACTTAAAGGTAAAACGATTTGCTTGAGATTGCCGCTGTTTGTGTAGCCGCCAAAGGCATTGGCTGCGTAGAAGTACAGCGATTGACTGCCGGGGGTGATGAGGATGTTGCGCTGTGTTAAGTTTAACCCATAGCGCTGATTGAAATCATTGGCGATCGCTTCAATTAATGGTGCGTAGCCCTGACTTGAACCGTAGCGACAAACTACTTCACCATATTCTTGACTATTTAGCAGTTGTGATGTACAATCCCGCCAAAGCTCTTCAACTTCTGGCAGAATCAACGGGTTGCCAGCACTCAAATTAATAAACTGCTGCCCCGCACCAGCTTGTAAAGTTTCGATAATGTCCTTCATAATGGCTCTGACACCAGTCAGGTTGGACATTTGAGCGCCAATTTTAGTCAGGGCAGGGTTCATAGGCTGTGAAAATGGTAATCGAACTAACTATTAACCAATGTAGCGAGAGAATGCCATGATAGCAAAGTAAAACTGTAGTTAATTTACAGAAAACTTACAATTTCATCATCATGAAACAAATAATAACTCAAGTAGACGCTTTTACCAACAAACCTTTCTCAGGCAATCCGGCTGCTGTGTGCGTGTTGACTGAACAGAAGTCGTCCGATTGGATGCTGAATGTAGCACAAGAGATGAATTTATCTGAAACTGCATTTTTGGTCAAGCAGGAGGATGGTTTTAATTTGCGTTGGTTCACACCAGCAGTTGAAGTGCCGTTGTGCGGTCATGCTACTCTAGCTAGTGCGCATGTTTTGTGGACAGAGGGACATTTATCTCCTGAAGAAGTTGCTCGTTTTCATACAAAAAGTGGACTACTGATAGCTAAGAAACAGGGTGAGTGGATTGAACTCGATTTTCCCGTGAATCATTCAGAAGAAACAAATGCACCTGTTGAACTTACTCAAGCTTTGGGTGTTCCCGTGAAAACTGTAATGAAGAATTCCCTGGGTTATCTGGTAGAGGTGGAGTCTGAAGATGTGGTAAGAAAGATTCAGCCCAATTTCCAACAACTACTCGCTTTATCTGAAGTAATTGTGACTAGCTCAACTGCAAAGGGTTCAGAATACGATTTCATCTCACGGTTTTTTGCTCCAGGATTAGGAGTTAATGAAGATCCTGTAACTGGGGCTGCCCACTGTTGCCTTGCTCCTTTTTGGCGCGATCGCTTGGGAAAAGATGAGTTTTTAGCATACCAAGCATCAAGTCGAGGTGGTATAATCAAGGTTCGCTACAATGGAGATGCCCGTGTCTACTTGAGTGGACAAGCAGTTACCGTCCTACAAGGAGAACTGTTAACGGTTAACTGTTAACTGATATTTAAAATCCACCGTGAGATTTTCCCCACTACGTCTGGCTTCCCAAGCACCAGAGTCAGAGCGTTTGATTTGCCATTGCCCTTGCATAAAATTTTCATCTTCTGAAAGTGTGCCTACGTAAGTAATTGGGGCTGGTGAGGTAGTTAAATATGTTTTAACAAAGCTAATCCGACGCCCAATCACCTCACCAGATAGCTGGGCTTCTCCCAAATAACTATCGTCTAAAATGCTACCAGTTAAAGTGTTGCCACTTTGAATCAATGTCACCTCAAACCGAGTAGGTGTATCTCCTTGCCAATAAGTTCCCAGCCAAGTACCACTTACATCCGCCATAAGTTAGATTTTTTCCGCAACTTATTTCTATTGTGCATGAAGTATTAGCAATAATGTCGATCGTCGTCAATATTTCTGTGCAGTAAGTCACAATATTAGTAGGCAGTTATGGGAGGCGCTACCATGTCTCGTCTCAATCAAATTATTCAAAACTCTTTTCTTCGGCTTCAAGGCTTTTTCTCTGTTATATTTCGACAGATTTCTAGCTTTTTCGGAAATGTCTTTGGTTTATTTGCCAAGCTTTTCGGATTTTCCACATCAGAATACTATTTGGAATCAGAGCAAGCACAGACTATCAAACGCGCACAAGCTCAGCTAAATGAAACTGAGTCTGTGAATCCTGAAGTCTCTACTACTACTCGTCGTCGTCCTAAAATCAAGACGGATGATTACTACCTCAACATGGCGAAAGATGTGAAAAAGGGTTAGGAAGAGAGGGTGTGGGGTTTGGGGTTTAGGGTGTGGTGAAGAAATTTATTCCCTATACCCTACACCCTACCCCCTCTTTTTAAATCTTTCGCATATTTTTACTAATAGGGTCAAAACCTCTGGAAAAGCGGGTGCTATCATCGTAGCAAGCTCCACTTAGGTCTGCTCCGAAGAGCTTGGTATAATTAAGCTTGGCTCCCCGGAGATTGGCTTCTTGTAAATTTGCACCGCTGAGGTTGGCTCGCGTCAAGTTGGCGTGAGCTAAGTTCGCTCCACCTAAGTTAGCTCCCCAGAGTTTGGCTTTGGCTAGATTAGCTGCAGTTAAGTCGGCGGCAAATAAATTGATTCCAACTAAGTTGGCTCCAATCAACCTGACTCTACTTAATTTCGCTGTAGCAAAATCTCTTTCTCCTGCATTATAACGTCGTTTTAATTCGTCACTGTCCATACTTGGCTTGCCTTCTTTAGCAACTCAGAAGTTATCTGCTCCCATTCTCGATCTAAACTGCCTGCAAATTCTGGCTGCCCGCTACGTCTGTACCAGTAACGGGCATTGCTCAAATCGCCCTCTTTACGGTGCAGGTAGGCGTGAACCCATGCACTATCAGCATCACTGGCATCTTGAACTGTTTCATGTGCTGCATCCCACAAGCCTTGTTTGTCATACCACAAGCCTTGCAGTTGTATTGGCAGTGACTGAGGGCATTTATGCTGTTTTTCTATTAATTGCTTAAATTCTTCTAAAGTCATAATTTGTATTTGAAAATTTTCATGTAGAGACACGAAATACGAAGTCTCTACTTCTAGGATACTTAATCTGGAACTCGTGAGAAACAAGATCCCCGACAACTTTTACGAAGTCGGGGATCTCAATCAGAGCAATGGGATTGCTATATTTATTGAATACGCACTCATAGGGAGGAAAATCAATGACTAAAGACAATCTGCTTTCCCGAATTTCTATCGATCCAAATATCTGTTTCGGCAAACCTTGTATTAAAGGACATCGGATTTGGGTATCTCTGATACTAGACATCTTAGCTGGTGGCGCAACAATTGAGGAAATTTTGGAGGAGTATCCTGGTTTGGAAAAAGAGGACATTCTGGCTTGTATCGCCTACGGTGCTGAAATGAGCAGAGATCGCTTTGTTGAAATTCCAATTGGAACTCACAAGGAAACAAGTAAGTGAATATCAAACTTGATGAAAATCTTGGCAGTCTTCGGGTTGCTACATGGTTACGCATGGCAGGACATGATGTTACCACAGTACGAGAACAGGGTTTGATTTCAGCACCAGATGAGGAATTAATTGATGTTTGTCGCAGCGAAGATAGATGTTTAGTTACCGCAGACAGGGGTTTTGGCAATCGCATTCGGTATAATCCTGCTGAATATGCAGAAATAGTGGTGATTCGTCTGCCATCCCACGCTACTTTTCCAGACTGGCGCGAAGCTATAGAAACATTAATCCTGTGGTTGGAACAAGCAGAAGTTACAGGTAAGTTGTGGATGATCCAAAAAGGAACAATTCGAGAGTATCAACCAATTGAAGAAGAGGAAACAGATTTATGAGCTAAATGCCCTCTACTGGGATATTGGACGGATAATTGTCAACCGACAGCAGGGAGCTAGCTGGGGTAAATCAGTGGTGGAACAGTTAGCAAAGGACTTGCAAGCAGAGTTTCCAGGAATTAGCGGGTTTTCTGCCCGTAATATTTGGAATATGCGCAGTTTTTATGTTGCTTACAGCCAGAACGAAAAACTGCAACCAATGGTTGCAGAAATTGGTTGGACTCACAATTTCCCGCTCCAGAGCAAGTTGCTAAACTGTTAGAAGGAGTGGAATGAAAATTGGGAAGTAGACAATGGTTAATAAGGATACTGAAATGAATACACCAACAATTGTAGAACTCAGGGAACTTGCTCAACAACTACCTGATAAAATTCCTTATCTAAAAATGTTGGTTCTGTTTGGTTCTAGAGCTACTGGGAAAACTCATGCAAATAGTGACTGGGATTTTGCTGCATTTTACGATCAAGAAATACGTAATACTTCTATTAGAGATAATGCTTGGGGTTTGTTTGAAGCACCTCTAATTCTTGGTGAAATTTTTGGAATAAACCATGACAAAATTGATGTTGTAGAACTTAATCATTGTTCTCCACTATTGGCGCATTTTGTTGCCCGTGACGGAAAAGTGTTATACGAGCAGGAAATAGGAGAATTTGATAAGTTTCGACATCGGGTATTACTTAGCGATGTAGAAATAAAAAAGATAGAGCAGGCTAAGCGGCAAAATATTGAGCATTTTTTGCAAAGGTGGGGTGTATGACAGCTATCGATTCTGTAGTTATCGCAACTAGACTTGAATTAATTACTCGCTATCTTGAAAGTCTTAAAAGATTTGAGGCGATTACAATAGATGACTACCTAAATGACTTCGATAAGCAATTAATTGTAGAAAGACTATTGCAATTAATGATTCAGGCAGCAATAGATATTAACGAACATATACTGTCAAGTTTACTTCAAGGAAATTCAGCAACTAACTTTGAGGCATTTATTGAACTTGGCAGATGTGGCATCATTACTCCTGAATTAGCAAGACAATTGGCACAGTCAGCCGGATTAAGAAATCGCCTTGTCCATGAATATGACGACCTTGACCCTAACCAAGTTTTTAAGGCAATTAATTTTGCTTTAAGGCAATATCCCTTTTATGTACAACAAATCAACACTTATTTACGTTCGTTTTAAATGGACAATGGGTAGAAAAATTCAGGCGATCGCCCCACATCACCCATTCACTCTTTAGTTTCGATATCGTAAAAATCGCATAGGGTGCGTAGCTTTTGCTGTATGCGTTGACGCAGGTTATCAGGTGCAACAATCACGCATTCATCCCAATAGCGCAAGACTTCTCTAATTAACCAAAAATGATTTACGACTTTGCGCTCCACCTGTCGCACGTCTCCGACAATTTTATCGTCTATGTCTTCTTCAGGTCTACGCTTGTAGGATTTTTTCAGCCATCCCCGAAAGTGTAAGTACACTTTGAGATGATCTAGTTCACCTCGCCAATTACCACTGGTTGGGATAACTGACTGAATGCCGTTAAAAACCAAGCAACGGTTATGCCATAGTTCTGGTATATCTGGGATGTCATTTTCTACGTCTTGAGTTTCTTCGCACCAGATCATCAGATAGAAGCGGTTGTCGAAGAAGCGAACTTCAGCATAACGAACTGTATAATCTAAATCCTCTCCTTGTGAGTTGTGGTAGAGAAGATGGAATGGTTGCTGTTGTTTAACTAGCTCTTCAATTTGATTCCGCCATAGTTGGGTGGGTTGATTGAGTTGTTTCATCAGGGATTGACGTAAAGGAGCTTCCAGGTTGCTTCTGTCAAGCAAAAGTGCAAGTACAGTTTGTGCTTCCCCCACACGACCTGCATCATTTAAAGCTTTGATGGCTTGCTGCAAGGCATTGACTTGATTGGAGTCAAGGGTAAATGGCTTTCCAACTTCTACAGATTGTTGGGCGATCGCCACAATTAACCCAGAAATACTGGGTTCTTTGCCCCAAAGGATGTTTAAGCGACGAGCGATCGCCTCTAGTTGCTCTTTCGTCCCTGGTGGAATTGACAGTGTAATTGTTTCTTTTTTTCGTGTCATCACTTTTTTCTAATTACACTATTGACATTATCCGTTTTTAACCGTTATTGTAATTGTATCAAAGTTAAATAGGAGAATATAGACTAAAAGTATCATTGTATTTGCTCAAAAAACACTAAAAAAGCCAGCGTCTAAGTCTGGCTGGCAATCCCTGATAGGGATTCAAAAAAGTTGTGCTATTAACTTAAGCGCTCCATTTACACATTTTCAATCCCTGATAGGGATGGAATTAGAGTGTATTTTTACTGGAGCCTATACAGCATACAGTTTTTGAAATACTTTGAATAGTCTTTGTGCTATAAACTTAGCATCCATTGACACAGACGATTAAATTATTGTAGATTGGAAAGCGAACTAGACAAGCGCCCAGTCCGCCTATGTTCTCGCAATTCATAGGATAGCGCATGGCTTGTCTGGTTGTACACCCTTTGGACACAATTGCCATGAATGATAACCTTCCAGACCGTTTACTCCGACTCATGTCGGATGGATGCTGGCACTCTTCCAAGGAACTGGTAGAGAAAGTTAGTCACAGGTTCTCCGCAACTATACATATCTTGAAGAAGCAGGGTTACAAGTTCGATAAACGCCGAATTGAAGGTCAGCAACACGAGTATCGACTAATGATTTAGTCAAAACTACTCTCTTAAAGAGCATTGCTTTGATGTGGGGGGATAGTATCTACTTCTCCCACTTACTTAAACTTGAAAATTACACACACAATGAATATAGGCAGCGTTCAAATATGCATTCTCTTGAGCGCTTTAGTTGCTGATGTTGTCTCCACTCAGAAGTCAGCACTAATTGCAGTACTAGCGAATATGCCGGATATAATGGCGATCGCACCGTCGTTCAACTCTCCCAGGCTCATGCGAGAGTTAACGTTGGCAAAGCAAAATGAAATAACAGACGCATCTCTACAACTGGACTTTGAACAAAACCAAGTCATATATCAGGGTCAAACAATCGGTAGAATTCAAATTCTCTATAAATACCCATTACCTGGTGAGTTGCAAGCAAGATTAGCAATTGAGAGTGCAATAGATAGATTTTTGGAGTATTTGCAAAAGCAATACCAAATCGTCGTACTCGATGAGAGCGATCGCCATGTAAAAGTTTTCATTCCCAATCAGCAAATACAAAACTTCACAGAATGGGAAGAGTTTCTTAAAAAAGTTGCCTTCTCTGCTTACGGCTATACTAAGCATCAGTTACCAGGCTTAGTTCAGACTTTCATCGTGATGCTGAATGCTATTACTTTATCAGGAAGAGGATTCAGCACTTTGGATGTGCCAATTCTGACTCAAGAGCAATCCAATGTATTAGCTGCCTGGTATTATGCAGTTATTCGGGATGTTAGAAAACGTCAGGTAGTTCGTCAGCAGCAGATTAATGACTTAGAAAAAGACCTTGCTAACCTCGACCTCAACGAGAAGGAACGCAAATCCAAAGCAAAAGATTTGCAGGATAAGCAGGCAATGCAGGCAAAGGAAGCTCAGAAATACGTTGAGTATTTTCACAAGTCCTTTGGCAAAAATTTAGAAGAACAAAATACTGTGTGGCAAGAGCTAAAACAACTTGAATCTAAGTTGGCAAAGCAAAATTTGACTAAATCTGACCAACGAAAATTACAAAAGCAGCAAGAGAAGCTGAGGGAAAAGTTAGTTTTTTCTCAAGAGTCTATTCAGCAGAAGCAGGATTTATTCAATGAATCTAAAGGCGATCCATTTGAGTTTGTTCAGCTAGACGAGCAGAATAATCCAGAGAATTTCAAGGATATTCGTGCGCTCGCCAAGAACTTTACCAAAATGGCAACCGATCAAATTAACTCAACTCGTGGTGATATTTTTACGCAATGCATTACCGAGATGTATCGCCTTTTGGAAACTAAACCAAGTGATCCATTGCCTCAACCATTACTTACTGAGCAACCTGTTTTGCCAGAGGTGCGATCGCCAGGAGACGACAGCAAAGAATTTTGCTACTCCTGCGGGGTTGCGCTTGACCCCAAAACAGCACGATGGCAAGTCTTAAGATTCATGTTTGAGAAACCTTCCCAACGTCGCCAGTCAGCTTCGAGTGAAGGTAGACCTCATATCTGTGCTTCCTGTTCAGCATTAGCCTTTGCTTCTCCGCTCAAAGTAACAGATGAAAGCGTTATTCTGCGGCTTGAACCTGCTGACAGTAGCACTGTTTCTGAACTAAAAATCAAAGACTACATCAGAATGCTGACGAATAAACAGATGCATTTGAGTGCAGGTCGCTATTTAATTTTGACTTCAGACCGGACAAACAAAGGAGAATTAGCATCTCAGAAGCTGGGTCAAGTACAGTATGCCATTGCTAAAGCAGCCTCTCTTTTTCCTGTTGAAGTTTTAGCAGATTTTCTATTTTCGTTAATTACTCAGGGCAGTCAGCCGATACATATACAAAGTAGGCATCTAATTTTCATCAAAGGGTTGATGGACAGTTATAATCAGTCAATCATTAATGCTGGCAAAGAAATCAATATGACTTTAGGAGACGCAGTGCGTTATGTACAGCAGGATTTACCTTATCTAGCAGACTATACTCTAACAAAAGTTGCCCAGTTCTCAGACGAATTTAAATTAGAACAAGTTCGTGAGCGATACTGGCGAGCGATACAAAAGGATTTAGACGCAAAAGGAGTTTCTATGGGTTCAGATAACCAATTATCAAAACGAGCTAGGTTATACAGAGATGTTGCTGCATTAACTGGCTTGACCTATGCATTTGCTCAGTCTTTAGAGAGTACAGCAAAAAAGGCTATGAAGCAAGAAGATGTTGAGCGAGAGGTGAGCAAGTTGATTGAAAAGGTTGATGATGCTGTTGCATTTTGCTATTACGCTACCCTTGGAGATGAAACAAAAAAGAGTGTTCAAGCTCGGTTATACCAACATCCTGATAACTACTTTATTTATGAGCAAGTTAAAAAGCTAATGGAGACTTTGAGCATTTCTAACAGACAAGAGCAAGATGAGGCAGGAAAAATTTATCTGACTCTATATGCTGATGATGTTTTAAGAGCTTATACTTACTTTGCTGAAGGTAATTATATTCAACCAAAAGATTGGAACGAGTTGACCTATCAACTCAAACTTTCTCTCTACACTCGTTTTCCTGAACTGGTTCGCAAGCTGAAATCTACAAGTGAGAAATAACTATGGCAACTGGACTTCCTAAAACTGATGATAAGCATCCACGTCTACACTTTGATATTTACGCAATTTTGGAAGGCTCTCAAGAACTTTACTTGGGTCACGAAGTACAGGTGAATGTTAACTTGGTTGAGTCGGTCAAACTAACGACGAAGGATGGGCGATCGCTAGAAAAATGTTACATCTCTCCAACAAAACGACGTGGAGTCGAACGACGCAGTTTGATCTGGGCACCTGTCAAAAACGGAGAACTGCTGGGAGACAAGCTAAAGTGCGGCATTCCTGAAACCTGCGCTTTGCCAAACTGTCCGATTTGCGCTCCCTATGGTGGTTTGATAGCTGGGAAAAAGACTTTAATTGGTCGCGTGACACACGGCGGCGGCGTGGCGGTGCAGGATATTTATCCAGTGGAAAAGCAACGAGCTATGCATCCTGCACGCATTGTCAACCAGAAAGAAGAAACCCCGATTCCGTTTAAGCGCGAGTATAACCAGCCAGGAATTCTCTACCCTGTCTCTACCCATGCGCTCAGTGTCACCGACGCAGAGTTTGCTTCTGTTGGTTACGCTTTTCTAGATTCCTTGCCTCGCATTGGTTCTGGGAATCCGAAGGGGATTGCGATCGCTGAAACCGCTGACCAAATGCCTCTTCTAGTTGTAGATCGCTACCTTGTTCCCAAAGGCAAGCGCCCAGTTATTTCTCCATCAATTACCAATCCTCAAGAGGCTATTAGTGACTTCCTTCGCCTTGCCAAAACTCCAGAAGCAAACACTAATCACATTCAACTTACGCACTTTGAGCGCTGGATAGGGGATGTTGCTTTGGAAAAATTACAAGAGTATTCCAGCCAGTTCGTAGACACTGTTTTACAAGCATGAATTATGTACTGTGTTGAACTCAAAATTCAACCCACTGCAGCTATGACCTTTCGCATACTGCCTGGGTCAATTCTCAACATTGCCACCTATCCTTTTGTTCCTCCAACTACTCTATCTGGTTTCTTGCGGAGGTTAGGCATGATGAGTGTTGGGTTAGACATTCCTGAAACTCGCGTCAACAATGAAAACCCACCAATTTATGCTTTACCTCCACGTTACTTGGCTCTAGGAGCATATCCAGTTAAAGGAACCTGGAGCGCAGTACATCGAACTTACCGCAAAGGAATGCGCGAGTTTAACCATGATGCTTTTTCCAGGCTTTATCAAGATGGAGACAAGGAAAATTTTCAACTGCACACTTGGGAATATTTAATTGCAGAAGAATTGGTTGGCTATGTAGTAGCTAATTCTCCAAAAGGATTAGAGCATTTTCGAGACTTAAAAGGTTACGGCTGCAAGTTAGGTAAAGAAGGCTTTGCTATTGTTTTAGAGGTTTCAGAAATATTGGAGTTACGCCAAGAAACCGCTACAGTTCATCCTTCAACAATTGTGCCGATGGAAACTCTCTTGCAGAGTAACCAGTTTGTTAGCGGGTGCGATATTTATAATCTCTATCGCTACAAATGGGCGACAGATGCCCAAAACCAATGTGAGCCAGAAGGATTTCTGGACAATCAGCCAGCTAAAGTAGAGGGATTTGTCCCGTTTGTTACAGCTTATTTTTCAAAACAAACTGGTTATGCTCCTACCCTCGAATACTACACTGATGGGAATGAAATTAATATCCCTGTCTCTATCGTCAACCTGCTGAAAGGTGAAGCTTATGTCTAAACCACAACGCCAATATCCATTTAAGTTTGGTCGAGTTTTCTTCCCTAGTGAAGTTAATCCAATTCCTTCTGAGGTACGTTTTCAAGCACTAGGTAATCATGTCGGTAATGTCAGGAAATTGGTGAAGTGTTGGCGTAAAAACGACTTTCCCTCTGAGTCTTCATTCGACCAAGTTCTCGAAGCCGCAAGCATTCATGACAATGGCAAACCACAAAGGTTTGAAATTATAGCAAAAATTGCAAAAAGCAAATTTCAAGAATACACTTATTCTTTTCGAGGGCATCGGTTCTTAGCTAAAAGTAAAAAAGATGCTTGGGCAGAAGCTTTGGCAATTGGACATCATGATTTTTCTGTTGAGGATATCTGTCGTGATGCTTATACCTTGAAAAAAGAACAGCATTATGCTGAAATCTTAACTAAAGAACCGCTTGCCTATGCTCGTGAACTTTACATTCTAGAAATGTGCGATCAAATTGAGGCTGAGCTAGCTTGTCGAGTTTTTGAAGACGGAAAACAGGCAGAATCTCGCGCTTTTATGGACTTTACCATTACACAAGATGAGTCAGAACCTACAACTTATCTGATAGACCCTTGGGCATTTGAGCCAGAGTTAAATTTCATTGAACTAACTTTTAGGTGTTGGTCAATGCAACCTGCTGAATTAGATACAGATGGAGAGTTGCAAAAATGCCTGAAAGATAATCGAGAGGGGGATTTAGGCAAGACGCTAGACCGTATAACTAAACGCTGGTGGCAATCTCAGCAGGGTCAGCCAAAGGAATCTATTTCCAAAACTATTATTCTCAAACCTTATCGCTCAGCCATTACATCAAAAGAGTGGACAGCAAAAGATTTCTATCAGCAGTTAGCAGGTTTTACACCTAACCCTATGCAAGCTGAGATGTTTGAGGCAATTTATGACCCCAATGATGAAAAACATCCTGCAATTTTGCTGAAAAGTTCTACTGGTTCAGGTAAGTTTGAGTCAGTATTGTTTCCAGCATTAGCATCAAATTATCGCCTAATTCTGCCTTTACCCGCTCGCAGCTTGTTAGAAGACCAGAAGGAGCGTATCGAAAAATACCTGAAGAAGTTTTCCATATTGCAAAAAGATAGAGAAGTTTCTTTGGTTGTAGACACAGGCTCACAGATGTATCGCTGGGTGTACAAAAATGGGGATGAAACCAAACGCACTTCAAATCTCCGACGCCATTTGTACAAAGGTGATGTTATCCTTACAACATTGGATAAATTTCTCTATCGTTATTTTGGTTTCGGTGACAAACAGAAGTCATTTACCTTCCCTTTGAGAATACATCGAGAAAAAACACTCATCTGCTTTGATGAGGCTCACAGCTATGATGAAATTTCCTTCACAAACTTTCACAGTTTAGTCAAAGCACTTTACGAAGCAGGGCGATCGCTCATCCTGATGACAGCCACAATGCCTAAGGAGTATATCGAACGCTTTGATTATCTTAACTCTATAGATTATGTTGATGAACTTGAAAAGGTTGAAAAACTCAAGCAGTTTCAGCAGCAAACTTTAAGACAACCTTACCTCAATCAAAAAGGCTTTGAATGGATTAGCCATATTCAGCGTGATTCTGAAGTACCTGAGATTTTCCAACATGAATTTGCTCAAATAATTCTCCGAGAATGGACTGTTAAAACTGACCGGAGACTTATTGCCGTAGTTGAACGGGTCAAAGATGCAGCAGCCATTTATCAGTATTTAAACAATTATTTAAGTGGCAATACTGATGCTCAAGGAAGGTTTTTATTCCTCTATCATGGTAGAATTGCCGACCAACTTAGACCAAGTATTTATAAACAACTGCAAGAACGCGATTCCAAAAATCAGCCTTACCTTTTAATTACAACAAGTGCAATAGAAGTTGGTTGTGATTTGAATGCTGAGGTGCTTGTTTCCGAAATTTGCCCTCCTGAAAACTTGATTCAAAGAGCAGGACGTTGTAACCGTAAAGGAAATATTTCTGATGCCAAAGTTATAGTGGTAGGTAATTCCATCCCTGACTTTGCAAACAGCTTAGATGAGTCCGGGTGGCAAAAATACCAAGAAACACTAACATCATTAGAAAAATTTGATACTCAAGCGATTATCGAATGTATTTCGCGTTCTGAGCATGTTGACGACTATCGAGTAGTGGAAGTGTTCTCAATGCTACACGACTACGTTTATGGTGCTGACCTCACTTGTAAAACAGCCCATGAAAAAGGTTTAGTAATCACTCGCAGTTGGACACCCTCAGCAACATTGATTTATAAAGATGGTAGCAAAGACCAGCATAAAATTAAAGTCCCAATTGACCGCTTGATTAAAAATGACAATAACCAGTACGCTAATACTCATGTGTACGAGCATTACTATAATCAGGAAACAACTCGCTGGGATGTACGAAATTTAGGATGGGGTTCAGCTTACTTGAAAGATATAGTAATTGAGATTCACCCAAATAATGAAGCTGCTCTAATGTATGAAGATAAACCAGAGTACCCTTACAATCCAGAACTAGGTTTTGTAGAACTACCGGGTGTGTTCATTAAACTCAAAACCAACGATTTTGAGGAAAAGTTGCTCTGTAAGCATACTGACAATAAATCAGCGATTATTACATATACAAAAGCTTTAAATCCCCAAACTTATTAAGTTTACTGAAAATGCCTCACAGTCTCGTCCTCAACCTACTTCCCCAATCTCCCATTTACCCACAATTCTTAACAGGTAGACATCTCCATGCCCTATTTCTCACCTTGGTTAGTTCGGTGGATAAGGAATTAGGCTCGCGCCTCCACGAATCCACCGCTGACAAAGCTTTCACCCTCAGCCCCTTGCAAGTTTACCATACTACCAGAAACAGAAACTCAGATCACGCTTTGCAATGGGAACATCAACAACCCATACAAACAGGAACTCCTTGTTGGTGGCGCATCTCTTTACTAGATGACACTCTTTTTAGTAAGCTTACCCAACTGTGGCTCAATATTAACCCTACCCATCCTTGGCACTTGGGTTCTGCTGACTTGTATATTACCAGCATCCTTGGCACTCCCCAGTCTACACAACCTTGGGCAAATGCTACTACTTACGCTCAATTGTACGAGCAGGCTTCGGAAAGCGATCGCCAAATTTTCTTGAGTTTCTCCACTCTCACCAACTTCCGCCAAGGAGAGTTTGATACTGCTTTACCAACAAGAGAATGTGTCTTTAACAGTCTACTTCAACGTTGGCACAAATATAGCGGTATACCCTTAGAACCTAATCTCACAGAAGTTCTTTTTCCCAGTTTCTTTAATATTCGCACTGCCATTGGAGCAGATTCCCGCAGCAAATTTATCGGCTGCGTCGGCGAAATTAACTATCGAATATTAGGAGAAGTCAATCCTTTAATTATTAAACAAATCAATACCCTAGCGGATTTTGCTCTTTACTCTGGTGTAGGAAGAAAAACCACTATGGGTATGGGAATGACACGACGATTAAAAATGACCAGACGCAATGTTGATTAAATACCATGAATAATACTGAATATATTCCCATTGCTGCTCTGAATCAATATAGCTATTGTCCCCATCGATGCTGGAGAATGTTTTGTGCTGGAGAATTTACTGATAATCAATACACAATTGAAGGGACTAGTTTACATTCTCGCGTCCATACATTAGGAGAAGGACAACGGGAAGAAACTTGGCAAATACGCGCTATTTGGTTAAAGTCTGAGCGTTATCAATTAATTGGTAAAGCTGATTTAATTGAAGAAACAGACGGACGTTTTTACCCTGTAGAATACAAGCGCGGACGCAAGGGAGAGTGGGATAATGATGCAATGCAAGTCATAGCCCAAGCACTTTGTTTGGAAGATATGACTGGTGAAAAAGTGACTCAAGGTTATGTTTATTATGCTGAATCTCACCAGCGTCAGTTAGTAGAAATAAGTGCCGAAATGCGAGAAGCTACCTTGGCAACAATTCAAGCTGTCAATAATTTGCTTGAAACAGGAAAAATGCCACCACCAGTGTATGGCGAGCGCTGTTCTGGTTGTAGTTTGTATTCCCAATGCTTACCGCAAGCAACTGCAAAAGTTAACCGCTATCAAGAAGCCAATTAATACTCACTTTTAGAACAATTATGGGAACAGTATACATTACCGAAGCCGATGCATTTATCGGTAAAACAGATGAACGTCTCAGTGTAAAATCAAACAAACAAACTCTTTTGGATGTACCGTTAATCAAAGTAGATGGTATTGTAGTTTTAGGACGGGCAACAGTTTCTCCATCTGCTATTTCCGAATTTCTCGAACGGCATATTCCCCTCAGTTTTTTGACAGATACAGGTAAATATCTTGGTAGGTTAGAACCAGAAGTGACTAAAAATATCTTTGTGCGTAAAGCGCAGTGGCAAGCCGCCGGAGAAACATCACAAGCAGTGCATGTTGTCAAGGGTTTTGTGCGGGGGAAGTTGAAAAATTACCGCAACGTCTTACTTCGCGCTCAACGAGAAAATGCTATTGACTTAAATGCAAGTATCACACACTTAGAAAACGCCCTAGCACCAATTAATACAACCGCATCGATTGATTCTTTACGTGGTTTGGAAGGTGCTGGTAGTGCTGCATACTTCGGTTGCTTCAATAAATTAATTCGTGCCGAAGGTTTTAGCTTTGAAAGCAGACGCCGCCGACCGCCCACCGATCCTGTAAACTCTCTATTAAGTTTGGGTTATGCTTTACTCCGTCACGACGTGCAAAGTGCAGTAAATATCGTCGGTTTTGATCCATACTTGGGCTACTTGCACGTTGAGCGTTACGGTCGTCCTTCACTATCCTTAGATCTGATGGAGGAATTTAGACCTACAGTTGTGGATGCAGTTGTACTTTCAGCGTTGAATAAGAAAGCACTGCTTATTACCGATTTTACCACAGAGCCGCTATCTGGAGCAGTATCTTTAACAAAAGAAGGACTGCGCACATTTTTGCGATTGTACGAACAGAAGAAACAATCCAAGTTTAAGCATCCAGTCCTGGGTCGTCAATGTACTTACCAAGAAGCGTTTGAAATTCAAGCGCGGTTACTGGCGAAGTACTTGATGGGCGAAACCGATAAGTATCCTCCTTTAGTAATTAAGTAGAGGTGACGGTGAGTAAGTTTGTTGTTGTATCCTATGACATCTCCGAAGACAAGCGCCGCACTAAAATTCACTCCATACTCAAATCCTATGGACAGTGGGTGCAGTATAGTATTTTTGAATGCAACTTGACAGAAACTCAGTATGCTAAGCTGCGATCGCGCCTTACCAAAGTCATTGTCAAAGGAGATAGCGTCCGGTTCTACTTCCTCTGCGCCTGTTGTCAAGGTAAAGTAGAAAGGATAGGCGGAGAACAACCGCGAGATGAAACCATCTTCTTTGCCTAGTTTATTTTCAGGATTCTGCGCGGATGGGTGGGTGTTTTTCCCAGGCAAAGTCGAAAACAAGCGCAAACACCTTTAATGTAAAGATTTCAGCCCTATTTCCCAGCTTTACCATCCGCGCAATTTCTCAAAACCTTGTAGCATAAGGCTTTTAGCGATATGAAAACAACCAACAATCTCTTGACCAATCTCTGGAAGTGCTATAAACTTAAATTGTCGCGCAACCGCACCTTGAAAACTACATATCGTAAGCTTTTTAGAAGCAGGCGTTGAAATTTCCTAAAATCCCTATTAGGGATTGAAACAATATTTTGAGTTTTGAAAGTTGGTTCATTGTCTTTTGGTTGAAATTTCCTAAAATCCCTATTAGGGATTGAAACAATGTATTGCGCGAGATTAGCTCGTGCAAGTTTGGTTGAAATTTCCTAAAATCCCTATTAGGGATTGAAACCGGCTACTAATCCAATCCAAGCGAGAGTGTCTGGAGGTTGAAATTTCCTAAAATCCCTATTAGGGATTGAAACTATAGGGGTGTAAAATTTTATTGACATATACGGTTGTTGAAATTTCCTAAAATCCCTATTAGGGATTGAAACTTTGCAAAGATGGAGGAACAGAGTTTGTATTATAGTTGAAATTTCCTAAAATCCCTATTAGGGATTGAAACTTTAGAAGGACGATGCTAGGGCATGGAAGGCACTAGGTTGAAATTTCCTAAAATCCCTATTAGGGATTGAAACTGCCTAGTAAGAAATGGATACACAGTACAAAAACGTTGAAATTTCCTAAAATCCCTATTAGGGATTGAAACAGCAATTTATGCACCAACCTATCCCAATCACAAGAGTTGAAATTTCCTAAAATCCCTATTAGGGATTGAAACGGGTTACGAAATTTACATCCACCGCACTGGTGCTCGTTGAAATTTCCTAAAATCCCTATTAGGGATTGAAACTCAGGGGCGGAATCAAACTGTACTTCAGTATCTAGTTGAAATTTCCTAAAATCCCTATTAGGGATTGAAACTGTAGATTAGAAGTATTAAACCAAGCTATTGCAAGGTGGGGTTGAAATTTCCTAAAATCCCTATTAGGGATTGAAACGGTAAACGCGGTTCTTGGGCTGTTGAAGACAAGGTTGAAATTTCCTAAAATCCCTATTAGGGATTGAAACCAATTACATGCTGGCTCAACCCATATCAGATCCAAGTTGAAATTTCCTAAAATCCCTATTAGGGATTGAAACGCGGTGACTGAGTGGCGCGACAGATATGCTCCCACTACGTTGAAATTTCCTAAAATCCCTATTAGGGATTGAAACAAAGTAACTGATGGTTGAGTAACCTGTACGTAACTCCGTTGAAATTTCCTAAAATCCCTATTAGGGATTGAAACGAAAGTACTGGCCCGCATTTCTCACAAGTGAAAAAGTTGAAATTTCCTAAAATCCCTATTAGGGATTGAAACTTATCATAATTCGTTGGTAATCCCAACGCTTTTAAGTGTTGAAATTTCCTAAAATCCCTATTAGGGATTGAAACTTTCCTTGTAAATCTTCGCAAGTATACCTGGTGATGTTGAAATTTCCTAAAATCCCTATTAGGGATTGAAACATAATTAATTTCAATATTTAAGTCTAAATTGAAAGGTTGAAATTTCCTAAAATCCCTATTAGGGATTGAAACAAAAACATTCCTCTAGATGACGAACATTTTGGTATTGTTGAAATTTCCTAAAATCCCTATTAGGGATTGAAACTTACGGTACACTTGCGACTAGTCGCAAGTAAGTCAGTTGAAATTTCCTAAAATCCCTATTAGGGATTGAAACAATGCAGGTACTCAAGACTACGTAGATGGATTAGTGTTGAAATTTCCTAAAATCCCTATTAGGGATTGAAACAAAGATTTATGCAATCTTTAAAAGACCAGTTGAGTTGAAATTTCCTAAAATCCCTATTAGGGATTGAAACATCCCAAAAGCAAACTTTTCTTCCAAAGGATATCTGTTGAAATTTCCTAAAATCCCTATTAGGGATTGAAACCTTTGTTTACTTAATCAGCATATATTTCTACTGTGCGTTGAAATTTCCTAAAATCCCTATTAGGGATTGAAACTAATGAGCGACGAGCATAGGCGCGGCAGGGTCAATCTGGTTGAAATTTCCTAAAATCCCTATTAGGGATTGAAACGGATGCAAGCAAATAAGCCTCAAATTGCAGTACATAAGTTGAAATTTCCTAAAATCCCTATTAGGGATTGAAACGAATTTACGACGGTTTCCGATTCCTGTCAACTCGTCCGGTTGAAATTTCCTAAAATCCCTATTAGGGATTGAAACCTCATCAATTAAGTCAAGCCGTCAAGGAACAACAGTTGAAATTTCCTAAAATCCCTATTAGGGATTGAAACTCATTGTTTCTCTTTGTTGAGTTTAAACAATTAGTTGAAATTTCCTAAAATCCCTATTAGGGATTGAAACATAGTAACCAAGGCGGTGTAGCGGCAGGCAAAAAGTTGAAATTTCCTAAAATCCCTATTAGGGATTGAAACTTAACTTTGCAATAATACAAAAAATACAACGGATGACGTTGAAATTTCCTAAAATCCCTATTAGGGATTGAAACAAGTAATAGCACTGATACCCCAAGATCTGTGCATTCATGTTGAAATTTCCTAAAATCCCTATTAGGGATTGAAACTTGATGACGGCGATCGCTGCCTGAGTTTTCGGTCATGTTGAAATTTCCTAAAATCCCTATTAGGGATTGAAACTAAACAAGCTTAAAATAGCACCTGCTTAATTTAGGTTGAAATTTCCTAAAATCCCTATTAGGGATTGAAACAAAAACACCCTTTGGATTGGCTATATTTTTAATGGTTGAAATTTCCTAAAATCCCTATTAGGGATTGAAACCCTTTATTAACTAACAACAAACTAACGATTTTAAAGTTGAAATTTCCTAAAATCCCTATTAGGGATTGAAACCCTTTATTAACTAACAACAAACTAACGATTTTAAGTTGAAATTTCCTAAAATCCCTATTAGGGATTGAAACTTATTCTAATGCAGCGAAAACACGTACAGTCAGGTGGTTGAAATTTCCTAAAATCCCTATTAGGGATTGAAACTCAATTTACTATTTTTACGATGTTGATTAACAATTGTTGAAATTTCCTAAAATCCCTATTAGGGATTGAAACTAACAATTAGAGATACAAACCGATATTTCTTAAGTGTTGAAATTTCCTAAAATCCCTATTAGGGATTGAAACTAGCAAAAGCAATGAACTTGAAGTGGGTATGTGAAAATGTTGAAATTTCCTAAAATCCCTATTAGGGATTGAAACAAAGAGCTAAATCAGCTAATTGAAATTTTTTCTACTGTTGAAATTTCCTAAAATCCCTATTAGGGATTGAAACCTATTTCATCCCGCATCAGTACACAGATAGCCTCGTTGAAATTTCCTAAAATCCCTATTAGGGATTGAAACTAGCGCTTACGCCTGCTATCTACGCAGGACTAGTGTTGAAATTTCCTAAAATCCCTATTAGGGATTGAAACTTTTATTGGCTACGATTCCTCTGGTACAGAAGTGTATAGTTGAAATTTCCTAAAATCCCTATTAGGGATTGAAACATCACGATTCTTGGGCTGTCCAGAGACAGGGCGAAGCAACGTTGAAATTTCCTAAAATCCCTATTAGGGATTGAAACTTGGCACATTAAAAGAAGAAACATCTGATACAACAGTTGAAATTTCCTAAAATCCCTATTAGGGATTGAAACCTTTCCGGTATATTTGTTAAATAATAGATGTGATAGTTGAAATTTCCTAAAATCCCTATTAGGGATTGAAACTCAGTTAATCCAGCTTTTCTAATCGAAACACCTAGAGTTGAAATTTCCTAAAATCCCTATTAGGGATTGAAACATTGTAAGTAATAGTGGAACAAATAAAGAAGCAATGTTGAAATTTCCTAAAATCCCTATTAGGGATTGAAACAAAAACATTCCTCTAGATGACGAACATTTTGGTATTGTTGAAATTTCCTAAAATCCCTATTAGGGATTGAAACTTACGGTACACTTGCGACTAGTCGCAAGTAAGTCAGTTGAAATTTCCTAAAATCCCTATTAGGGATTGAAACAATGCAGGTACTCAAGACTACGTAGATGGATTAGTGTTGAAATTTCCTAAAATCCCTATTAGGGATTGAAACAAAGATTTATGCAATCTTTAAAAGACCAGTTGAGTTGAAATTTCCTAAAATCCCTATTAGGGATTGAAACATCCCAAAAGCAAACTTTTCTTCCAAAGGATATCTGTTGAAATTTCCTAAAATCCCTATTAGGGATTGAAACGGAGTAATAGCTTTGATTACTCCGTGGGGGTAACGTTGAAATTTCCTAAAATCCCTATTAGGGATTGAAACGCAGTAATTTTAGGCATATATTTCTCCATTTTTTTGAGTTGAAATTTCCTAAAATCCCTATTAGGGATTGAAACAAGCTAACCCAGAAGTATGTTCTAAGACCTAGTGGGTTGAAATTTCCTAAAATCCCTATTAGGGATTGAAACGCATCTTATATCAGTAGCTTACCGCCACAAAATCAAGTTGAAATTTCCTAAAATCCCTATTAGGGATTGAAACAAAAAACGTATCACTAGTGCTGGATTAGAACTCTCGTTGAAATTTCCTAAAATCCCTATTAGGGATTGAAACTTTTGTAAATACTTATTTCCGTTTGTATATACAAATGTTGAAATTTCCTAAAATCCCTATTAGGGATTGAAACGGAAATTTGATTTTGTCATTAGGATTAGCTTTGTTATGGTTGAAATTTCCTAAAATCCCTATTAGGGATTGAAACAAACTATGGATAGAGATTTGAATGGTGCGCGGGGGTTGAAATTTCCTAAAATCCCTATTAGGGATTGAAACCACGAACAAGAACACCTGCATTCTTTCTACCGATGGTTGAAATTTCCTAAAATCCCTATTAGGGATTGAAACTGGGAAAAATGACCCATCAGGCTGCAATGGTGTAGTTGAAATTTCCTAAAATCCCTATTAGGGATTGAAACTAAAGCATTCATCCATAAAGGTAAAGATATCGAAGAAGTTGAAATTTCCTAAAATCCCTATTAGGGATTGAAACGTGGTGGCATCAAGCAAATGACCGATGATGATTACCGAGTTGAAATTTCCTAAAATCCCTATTAGGGATTGAAACATGCACAGCTTTGACTTGCGCCTCAGTCGCCTCAAAGGTTGAAATTTCCTAAAATCCCTATTAGGGATTGAAACACAACCAACGCTGCAAGAGAGCAAAGACAAAAAGAGTTGAAATTTCCTAAAATCCCTATTAGGGATTGAAACAGCTCACTAATAAAACAAATACCAGAAGACGTTTTGGTTGAAATTTCCTAAAATCCCTATTAGGGATTGAAACTTAGCTAAATATCTCCAATCGCCAAGCGAAAATTTTTGAGTTGAAATTTCCTAAAATCCCTATTAGGGATTGAAACGAGATGAGCCAGACAGAGAACTAATTCACGAATTGTTGAAATTTCCTAAAATCCCTAATAGGGATTGAAACACTTTTGACGAATACAAGTAACAGTGTTCAATTGCGTTGAAATTTCCTAAAATCCCTATTAGGGATTGAAACAAAGCACTTTCTCCTCTTGCCCTCGCGTGTCTCTCGTTGAAATTTCCTAAAATCCCTATTAGGGATTGAAACAAAAGCTTGATGGGTGTCTTTTTTTACGTGGAAATTGTTGAAATTTCCTAAAATCCCTATTAGGGATTGAAACCAAAAATGTAACGGAAGCGGAAAAAGAAGCAGCTAAGTTGAAATTTCCTAAAATCCCTATTAGGGATTGAAACTACACAGATATCTTCTCTCATCAAGGAGAAGGCAGTTGAAATTTCCTAAAATCCCTATTAGGGATTGAAACGTCCACTCTCTCCTTGGGTGCGGAAAGAAGCATTATCGTTGAAATTTCCTAAAATCCCTATTAGGGATTGAAACGAAGGTAGCCGATGTACTTCATCATCGAAAAAAAGGTTGAAATTTCCTAAAATCCCTATTAGGGATTGAAACATTTAATTGATTACTAATAGAACATGACAGTACAACGTTGAAATTTCCTAAAATCCCTATTAGGGATTGAAACAAGGACAGGATGGAGCAACGACGGATGATGCGACGTGTTGAAATTTCCTAAAATCCCTATTAGGGATTGAAACTTACTGCAATCGGACAGATAGAAAAAATTAAAAAGGTTGAAATTTCCTAAAATCCCTATTAGGGATTGAAACCAAATTACATCAAATAGAGGGAGGTTTTAGATGAGTTGAAATTTCCTAAAATCCCTATTAGGGATTGAAACGTAAATGGTGGCTTTAGGATATAATTTAGATGCGAGTTGAAATTTCCTAAAATCCCTATTAGGGATTGAAACTAAAACGAACTTAGGCATAGCTTTTTCGGACTCGCGGTTGAAATTTCCTAAAATCCCTATTAGGGATTGAAACTCACTAATTTCGTTTTCATCGTCAGCGCATAGATCGTTGAAATTTCCTAAAATCCCTATTAGGGATTGAAACATGAATGGGATGAACTACATCCGGGAACAAGGGAAAGTTGAAATTTCCTAAAATCCCTATTAGGGATTGAAACGATATTGCTGATGAGATTGGTTGTTCTGAGTCATATGTTGAAATTTCCTAAAATCCCTATTAGGGATTGAAACTTTCCCAGAATTCCATCTTCAAAGTTTTGCGCCGCGCTTCTTGGTTGAAATTTCCTAAAATCCCTATTAGGGATTGAAACAGACGTGCGTTTCTTTCAACTATTTGACTTAATAGTTGAAATTTCCTAAAATCCCTATTAGGGATTGAAACTGGGGGTTGGGAAGTCATCCAGTGGTACGAACACTGGGGTTGAAATTTCCTAAAATCCCTATTAGGGATTGAAACAGGCATAATCTAGTACCTTTGACTACAAACGATAGTGTTGAAATTTCCTAAAATCCCTATTAGGGATTGAAACCAGCTTCTAGCCCTTCTATTCCCCAAATTCGATTAGTTGAAATTTCCTAAAATCCCTATTAGGGATTGAAACAAGTCCGAAGCATTCCTTGACTTCAGCGAGCTTCCAGGTTGAAATTTCCTAAAATCCCTATTAGGGATTGAAACCCAGCAAAAAAAAACACTAAAGCAAAAATTTTGAATGTTGAAATTTCCTAAAATCCCTATTAGGGATTGAAACGTATTTTCTGTTGCCGTGGCAGGCGTATAGACGAGTTGAAATTTCCTAAAATCCCTATTAGGGATTGAAACGTACAAGATTGGGTGATGGGTACGAGCAAATAGTGTTGAAATTTTCTAAAATCCCTATTAGGGATTGAAACGCGATCGCGACTTTTTGCCATAATTCTTTACAAGTTGAAATTTCCTAAAATCCCTATTAGGGATTGAAACTCTGATGCGGAAAAAGAAGCAGCTAAAGCACAATTGTTGAAATTTCCTAAAATCCCTATTAGGGATTGAAACAAGGCAGAAAAAGAGCGCATCCGCAACCTAATCACTTGTTGAAATTTCCTAAAATCCCTATTAGGGATTGAAACATCTCAAGAGCAAAGAAAACAACAGACATGCCATGTTGAAATTTCCTAAAATCCCTATTAGGGATTGAAACTCAAAACCATCGTTGTAAATGGTGGCTTTAGGATGTTGAAATTTCCTAAAATCCCTATTAGGGATTGAAACGCGATAATAGAAAAGCTGACAAAATTAAATATTCAAGTTGAAATTTCTTAAAATCCCTATTAGGGATTGAAACACGGGATGATCCATTTTCTTGGGCGGTATCAGGGGTTGAAATTTCCTAAAATCCCTATTAGGGATTGAAACATCTGTCTGATTCTTGTTGCTGACGTTCCGTCTTGTTGAAATTTCCTAAAATCCCTATTAGGGATTGAAACGAAAAATAAACTTACCATTATTAATACACAAAAAGTTGAAATTTCCTAAAATCCCTATTAGGGATTGAAACAAAAACTTCAACAAATGCCAGCAGAAGCGATCGCGCGTTGAAATTTCCTAAAATCCCTATTAGGGATTGAAACATTGTCGCTCACGGAAGATGTTGCCGTATCTTCTTCCGTTGAAATTTCCTAAAATCCCTATTAGGGATTGAAACAAGTTTATTTAGAGCAACTCTCTCGTCAATTCCCAGGTTGAAATTTCCTAAAATCCCTATTAGGGATTGAAACGACATTACTATGCCAATTTCGTGAATATCACTAGCGTTGAAATTTCCTAAAATCCCTATTAGGGATTGAAACACTAATTTAGTTCATAATACCTACATAAAACATATTGTTGAAATTTCCTAAAATCCCTATTAGGGATTGAAACGCTAACTCTTCAACCCAAGCGAGATCTGTTTTCAAGGTTGAAATTTCCTAAAATCCCTATTAGGGATTGAAACAAAACTGGGATTGACGTCACAATTGCTACAGTCAAGTTGAAATTTCCTAAAATCCCTATTAGAGATTGAAACCAACCTGTAGTTAAGGTTCCCAAACTAGCTTCAAAAGTTGAAATTTCCTAATAGTTATTGCAAATATGGCGATCACAGGCAGGAGAGCAGTTAATAAAATGAAGGAACAGCCCATGATAAAAGGATTCCAGCATTTATTACCCGATTTTCCATCCACGCAATTTCCCAAAAGTTTGCCATAGCTAGCTTTTAGCTTGTATGATATATCATAAACTCATAAAGCCGCGCCAAAAGTGGCATAGTTTTATCAATTCGCGCAACTGAACCTAAAAAATTAAATACAGTAAGTGTTTCAAGTACTGGCGTTTCGTTTCAATTTCAGCGAATCCCTATTAGGGATTGAAACTACAAACTAGTTACAGAGGGCTTTGGTGGTACATGTTTCAATTTCAGCGAATCCCTATTAGGGATTGAAACTAAACGCGCGGCGCACTGTTGTGCGTTTCACTACTGTTTCAATTTCAGCGAATCCCTATTAGGGATTGAAACACGCAGGATAGTATATGTCAGCTACCATCACCCTTAACCCTGATGAAATTAAGCAAATATCTCTACCGCGTACAATAAGTTCTTCACAATTGAGAGTTCTTGCACGAAGATCTGAAGCATTAGCCATAGCGGTAGAAAAGCAGTGGGAAGATTTTTCTCCTCAAGAACGTAGTTTACTTGAAGCTATAATTTACACATTAATTGCCGAACGTCGTGGTATCATTGGTTTACTTTCATCTCTAAGTGCCAGACTATCGCTAGCCTGGATACTGATAAAGGGAGAAATTGATGCTCTTATTGACTACTTAAATGCTTTACAGCGTTTGAGAAATGCTGTACTTACAGCCATAGAGAAAGAGCATCCAGAATATGAGCAAAAAGTGACTGAAGCTTTACAAGAAGCTTTCTCTGAATTCGACAATAGTTCTGCAATGACACCAGAAGATTTCCGTGAATGGCTTACCAACATTTCGGATTAACCCGTCTAATAAATTTAAACAAGCAAAAAATCAGGGTAATTTGCAAATTTTCGACAATTACCCCAACTTTATTAATAATACAAAGAAATATCAACGCACTATGACGGCGCTCCCTCGATTGCTTTAAATAGCGTTTCTCTTCATCTACCTAACCTTTTAAAAAAGATTAGCGTCAAAGCTGGACAAATTTTCTAATGTTACACTGTTTGGTCTTCTGGCTCCGATATTTGCATTCAATCCAAAATCCGAAATCTGATTATGCTCTAGAAGTGGGCTTCAAAAACAGCCAAGCGACAAAGAAGGTAGCAGCAGTAAATAGTTGCACTAAGTCTAAAGCCGATAGATAACCATCCGACAATGAAGCGATACTGCGATCCGTAATGCCAAACAGCCAGGATGAGATACCAAACAGCCAAATCCCATTTCTGAGATTTCCGACAAATTCTCTAGAGTCTGAAGATTGCTGGTTAGTCATGATTTTTTGCTTTGTTGAGTAAAGTCTGTGAGTCGAGAGGGAGTCACCAGTGGTGACATTGCGTGAATTTGTGGTAGTTAGCGCATGTAAAGATTTGTTTTCACTCCTGTCTATAAAGTTATATATATATTAATAAAAATTTCACTTACTTGACATCACTACCAAAAGATACATACCCTCCCTTGAGCATTTTTTCTATGACTCTAATAAACAGCAATGCTTATGGTTTGGGAATTTCAACGCGGGGTTGAAGTTGCTTTGTAACACACTTGACAAAAAACCCATCGAGTGAAGTGTTAAAAAATCGTTCTAAAGATAGATTTATTGAGAAAAAACTTTATCTCTACACCCCACATCCCACACCCAATATTTGCTCAATTCTTCCTTTAGATACTCATCATTCACGGGCAAAACTTAGTTAAATCAAAATAATGACTAGTCTTGATACGGTGTAAGATGTCGGCAGTACGAGAGTCTAAGTCCCCAGTAGGGGTTAAAACAAAGAATTCATCTAGTGCAAAGCAGTGGCAAAACACTCCGCCGCACTTAGGGCTAGTTTGCATTACCTTTTCTAAGGAAGTGCGTTTGCGAACTATTACGCGCACACGCTATTTACAATTAACTGAGGAGCAACGAGAAACTGCCCTAAGAGATCTTTATAAAGATAACTTGCAGCGCTTGAATACAGCACTGTCTTTTTGTCAGCAGCACTCAATTCAGCTTTACCGCATGTCTTCTGCTTTATTTCCCTTGAGTGATTGGGAGGATGAAGTGGGTGCAACTATATTAGAGGAGATGAGCGCTGATTTAGCCAAAATCGGACAAAGAGCAACAGAATTGGGGATCAGAATGGTGCTGCACCCAGATCAATATGTTGTGCTAAGTTCAGATTCACCGGAAGTAGTTGCCTCAAGTATCAAAATTTTAGCAGGACATGCCCATACAATGGATTTGATGGGTTTACCACAATCTTCTTGGTCTTTAATGAATATACATGGTGGCAAATCCAATCGGGCGGATCAATTGGTGCGGGTAATTTCAGAATTGCCAGAAAATATCACAAGTCGTTTAACTTTAGAGAATGACGAACACGCTTACAGTGCTAGTGAAATTCTAGAAGTGTGTCAACGGACTGGTATACCATTGGTGTTTGATGCCCATCACCATATTTGTCATGAAAACTTGGATAGTTACGACGATCGCACTGTAGCATCCATGTTTTATGCAGCACGAGCAACTTGGGCTAACCCGGATTGGCAATTAGTTCACATTTCTAATGGTGAAGAAGCTTTTGGGGATCGAAAACACAGTGAGTTAATTACTGATATGCCTAGTGTGTATCGGGAAGCTCCTTGGATAGAAGTTGAGGCTAAACGTAAGGAAGAGGCGATCGCCCATTTGCGTTCTTGGTGGATTATGGGAAAATAGTCTCACGCATAGACGCAAAGCGGCTTCCCGTAGGGTAGGCGCAAAAAGTTAGTTGGCATTTTGGGTGATAGGGTGAATAAAATATGGTAGTGGCAATAGATTTTGGTACAAGTAATACTGTTATTGCTCGTTGGAACCCTGTTACCCAACAGCCAGAAACTCTTAATCTACCTGGTTTATCTGTTCAACAAAGTCTCAATCCTCCACTGATTCCGAGTTTGGTTTATCTGGAAAATGCAGCGAAAAAGCAAGTTTTGGTGGGGCAACAAGTGCGCGATGGTGGGCTAGATTTGAAAAGCGATCCCCGTTTTTTCCGTAGTTTCAAACGCGGGATTGGTGCAGAAATTCAAGGTTTTTTACCTGAATTAGATGGAGAAATTATTACTTTCGAGCAAGTGGGGGAATTGTTCCTTACCCAAATAATTGAGCAATTATCACTCATTCAAGGTGGGGTAGATTCTCTAGTATTAACTGTACCTGTAGATAGTTTTGAAGCATACCGCCATTGGCTGGGAAAAGTTTGTCAAGGTTTAAATATCGAACAGGTGCGGATGCTAGATGAACCTACAGCGGCAGCTTTGGGTTATGGCTTAGCTAATCAAGAAATTCTTTTGGTAATTGACTTTGGTGGCGGAACTTTAGATTTGTCTCTGGTAAGGTTAGATCAAAGCCTGCAAACAACCCAAAAACCTCTGGGGTTTATTCTCAAGTGGGGTAATAAGTCTCTAAGCGAATCAAAGCAGAAGGTAAAAACTGCCCGCGTATTAGCTAAAGCTGGACAAAATTTAGGTGGTACTGATATTGATAATTGGATAGTTGATTACTTTGCCAAAACTCAAGGGCTGGTGGTGAGTCCCTTAACTACAAGATTAGCAGAACGAGTGAAAATTCAGCTATCAACCCAAACTCAAGCAGGTGAAGTTTACTTCAATGATGAGACGTTTGAAAGTTATGAATTAGAACTTAACCGCGACACTTTGGAAACTATCCTTAAAGAACACTCGTTTTTTGAGTTACTGGATGAGTCAATGACATCTTTGCTGCAACAAGCACGACGCCAGGGCATCGAAGTTTCTGATATTAATGCGGTTTTGTTGGTTGGTGGAACCGTGCAACTACCATTCGTGCAAACTTGGGTAAAGCAGTATTTTGCAGCAGAGAAAATTCGTTGTGAACGTCCTTTTGAAGCCATTGCCCAAGGTGCCTTACAACTTGCCCAAGGGGTGGAACTCAAAGATTTTCTCTACCACAGCTACGGTATCCGTTACTGGGATCGCCGTCACAGTCGCCACAACTGGCATCCCATCGTGAAGGCAGGGCAAGCTTACCCCATGAGTCAAGCAGTAGAATTAGTCTTGGGCGCTTCTGTGGAAAGTCAACCTAGTATTGAATTAATTATGGGAGAGTTGGGGGCAGACACCGGTGGTACAGAAGTTTATTTTGATGGTGAGCGCCTTGTTACTCGTCGTCTTGATTCCGAGCAAACTAGCGTTAAACCTCTCAATGATACAGATGGTGCTAGAACTATCGCCCAACTTTCACCACCAGGAAATCCGGGGAGCGATCGCATTAAAATTTTCTTTAAAGTTGATGAACAGCGCTTTTTACGGATTACAGTTGAAGACTTGTTAACCAATGAAACGCTGTTAGATAATCAACTTGTGGCACAGTTGAGCTAGTTATTGATTTACTACCACTCGCGTTCCCACTGATGCCCAGTTATACAACTTTCGAGCTTGTCTAACAGGTAAATTTACGCAGCCACGACTAACTCGTCTGCCAAAACGGTTATGCCAATATGCTCCATGAATGGCATAATCTCCTGAGTAATACATTGTGTAGGGAACATCAGCAATGTTATAGTTTCTGCCTCGCATTCGAGTAGTGCGAAGCTTAGTTTGAATTGTAAATCTACCCGTGCGTGTGGGTGTAGAGCGTTTTCCAGTGGAAACACGCATTGAGTAAACAAGATTTTTACCTTCCCATGCATATAACCTTTGGTCGGAAAGGTCTACTTGAATCCGGCGAGACGATGAATTGTAGGCAGAAGCAGGCGTTGAGCAAGACAATAAAGCCACAAACATTAACAGTATACCCGTCCAGAAGTTACCTGAACGACGTATCCAATTACACCGAATCAGATTTAGCATTATATATTACCATTAAGTTAAGTTGAGATGCTATGTATCCCTAAACTAATTTAAACTTGATAGCGTAGTGTTATGTCAAGTGCGGTTTGAGTAAATTAGCGATCGCCTCATCTTCAAATTCTTCAGCTAACTTTAATACATAGTGGGCAAAGACTATATATTTAACATCTAGCTGCTTGATCCGATGAGCTTCCTGTTTAATTTGCAAAATATAACCAGCTTTAGCTGCTTGATATAGTGCAGTAAGTTCTTCTCGTGGAGGAAACAGCATGTCATCAAGCTCGGTTGAAGTTTGTTGAGTAGAAAAGACAAGTTGATCTTTACCATTATTTTCATAAATCCATCAAAATTTGGCGATTTTCTCCTTGATAGCCAATTACATTTTGCTGAAGAGATTCTATCTCAATCCAACCTGTTGCTTCTAGTAAATTTAAATCAAACCAAAATTTACTACCCTCTCCATAAATAACGACTAAAATCAGGCGGAAAGGTACTTTTTGAGCAAGTTGGGTACGGGAATTAGTTATGGTTTTCGGTGACATCAGTTTGTCCCATCAAAACTGATGGTAAGGATGCTTTCTCAATCTATAGTTCCCAAATTTTCGCAAAGAATTTACGGCGTTGGTGATTGCGTTTCTACACTAAACTTTGCATTAACTGTTTTGCCTGTTGAGTAATCAAATGCCAATCTCCGGCTGCTACCAGCTTTTTGGGAAACAATTCACTACTTAAACCAACGGCGTAAGCACCTGCAAGTAAAAATTCTTTGGCATTTTTCAAGGTAACACCACCTGTGGGAATCAAGGGAATATGACCAAGTGGTGCTTGTAGACTTTTGATATAACTTGCTCCTCCTAGCGCTTGTACGGGAAATACCTTTACACAGGTTGCTCCCGTTGTCCAAGCGCTGACAATTTCCGTCGGGGAAAGCGCTCCTGGTATAATTGGTATATCTAAAGCCACTGCCGCAGCGATCATTGCAGAATCCACATGAGGTGTAAACAAAAACTCTGCCCCTGCTGTAATTGCTTCTTGCATTGAGTGCAGATTTAACAATGTACCTGCCCCTATGACACTTTGGGGTAATTCTTTCCGTAATTGGGCAATCAATTCAGGAGCGCGATCGCTATTCCAAGTTATTTCAATTAACTGCATTCCTCCTGACGCCACAGCCAATGCCATTTTATATCCCAAAGACTTGGACGGAGCGCGAATTACTGCAATTGCTCTTTGTTGTTGCAAATATGATAACCAATTTTGACCAGACATTCTTTCTTTTAAAATTTAGGATTTTCTTTTTCAACCATGAGGAATAGATATTTAGACTGAGGAATTAGTCAACTAAATAACAATTCTTCTTCAACAACTGCTTATATTTATCACTTAAATTAAGTCGCCAGCAAGATGTAATAAACCAAATATATACTTATGCTGTTAACAGATGTTCTAGAAAGCTTGGTAAAAATATTATGCCTCTATACAAACTGGCGGACTTTGATCCCAACTACCGTGAAACTTTTGGTGGTGATGATATTAAGGCTTTAGATGTTTATACACAAGGTGGACAAAAAGTAGGCTCAGTAGATGATGTATTAGTTGATCCCGAAGGTCGTTTTCGTTATTTAGTTGTTGCAACTCACTCTGATTTTACAGGAAAACAGATATTGCTACCAATTGGTCTATCTCACATCGATTATAACGAACGGCGCGTATATGTTGACGGGTTGAGCAGAGAACAATTAGAGCGTTTACCTGAGTACAAACAAGGCTTAACTGTTGACTACGATTACGAAGAACAGGTACGCACAGCTTATCGTCCTGCAACTAGCAATGTTAACTACAACCGAGATACTTACAATTACCAGCAAGAGCCAACCTTATACAACCTAAACGATCGCGATCATCAAACCCTTAAACTCTACGAAGAACGGTTAATTGCTAGCAAAACTCGTGTTAAAACAGGGGAAGTCGCAGTCGGTAAGCACATTGAAACCGAAACCGCACGGGTTTCAGTACCAATTGAAAAAGAGCGCGTTGTGATTGAGCGAGTTACTCCAACCACAGCAGAAACAGTAGTAGATTCATCTAATGTTAAGTTTACTGAAGGCGAAGTAGCACGCATCGAAATCTACGAAGAAACACCAGAGATTCGTAAAGAAGCATTTGTACGCGAAGAAGTTCGTGTTACGAAAGTTGTAGATCGTGATACTGTTGAAGCTCAAGAAACTATTCGACGCGAAGAGTTAGATATTCGCACTGAAGGTAATTTGCCTGTAGATGAAACTGGACGTAATATCAATGATCGCATCTAATTAGTTTTTCCAAAGATCCCCGACTTCGTAAAAGTTGTCGGGAATCTTGTTCTTTCTTCAAATCCCCGACTTCTTCTCAAAAGTCGGGGATTTAAATTTTATCCTAACAACAACATACTACTGGTGAATATTAATAATTAATTTAATTCAGTCATAAGGAAGATGCTATTAATAACAAAGACTCTTACATTAGGTGATAAGAATAGAAACCAGCGAGAGGGAAAATAATATGGCTCTTTACAAGATTACAGATTTCGATCCAAATTACCGCGACACTTTTCAAGGTAATGATATTAAAGGACTGGGTGTCTATACAGAAGGTAATGATGAAAAGATAGGCACAGTGAGCGAAATTCTTGTAGATGAAGAAGGTCGTTTCCGCTATCTAGTTGTTGATTTAGGTTTCTGGATTTTTGGGAAGAAAGTATTGTTACCAGTAGGTCGTTCTCGCGTAGACTATAACAGCGATCGCGTGTATGCAGTTGGTTTAACAAGAGAACAAGCTGACAATTTACCTGAGTTCAGCGATCGCTTAGCTGTTGACTACGATTATGAAGAAAGTGTACGTGGTGTATACCGCAATCCAGCTAACACAACTTCAACTACAGTAGAAAGAGACTACGTTCAACCTGTAGATACATCTACATCTCTAGATGCATCAGCTCCTCTAGGTACAGCAAATGTAGGTACTACTCCAATTCCTGCTTTTACAGCTAATCAACAAAATACCGCAGCGACTCCAGTTTATGATCGCAATAGCTACAAATACGAGCAAGAGCCTTCTTTATTTGGGTTGAACGACACAGATCATCAAACTCTCAGACTGTACGAAGAAAGATTGATTGCTAGTAAGACACGTCAGAAAACTGGGGAAGTAGCGATCGGTAAGCATATTGAAACCGAAACCGCACGGGTGGCAGTTCCTGTAGAAAGAGAAAGAGTAGTTGTTGAGCGAGTAACTCCAGAAGACGCAGGTAGAGCAGTTGCTCCAGGCGTAGCTAACTTCCGGGAAGGTGAAGTTGCTCGTGTAGAAATCTACGAAGAAACTCCTGACATCCGCAAAGAAGCTGTTGTGCGTGAAGAAGTCAGAGTCAGAAAAGTAGTAGATCAAGAAACT
Source organism: Iningainema tapete BLCC-T55 (assembly GCF_014698965.1). Lineage (GTDB taxonomy): Bacteria > Cyanobacteriota > Cyanobacteriia > Cyanobacteriales > Nostocaceae > Iningainema > Iningainema tapete. Next base: position 91,931 of record NZ_JACXAE010000057.1, on the reverse strand, counting down.
GTTGAAGCTCAAGAAACAATTCGCCGTGAAGAATTGGATGTAAATGCTCCTGGTCTTCCAATTGAAGAACGCTAATAGTAAAATATAACTAATGTAGGTAGGGTGCGTTAGGCAAATAGCATAACGCACCATACTTAATTAAGGTGTTAATTATATATAAAATAACAATGAGTAATAAAACAGTTTCTTTCGATACATACACTTCTAAAACAAACGCAAAAATTGCCAACTTACTAGAAAAATTGCGGAGAAAAGTCAAAAATTTTACTGTAGTAGATAAGCAAGGTAAGCTAGTAGGAGAAGTCAGAGATTTAGTTGTTGATGCTAATCGTCAACTAAACATTATTGTGTCTAAATTAGTAGAGAAAGAACGAAAATTGTTGTTTCGCTTAAAAAGCAATGTAGTAGATAAGATTGATCCGGTGACGAAGAGTGTATCAATAAATATTGAGCAATCACAAATAGAATATATTCAAAAATATGATGTAAATGTACAGAAAGAAAGTACAGGAAGTAAAATGGCACAAAATTCAGCCGATGAGCAGCATTCAACTTATAACACTACGTCTGATACAGTAGTAAAACAGAATATTAATCAGATAGAGTCAGTAATTAGAGAAGACGGAGAAAATTTACAAGCAGATATTATTCGTTTGCTAGGAGAAAGATTAGTTGTTGAGCGTAGCAAGCGTAAAGTTGGAGAGGTAATTGTTCGTAAAGAAATAGAAACTCGCATGGTACAAATTCCTGTCCGGCGAGAGAAACTGATTATAGAACAAGTTGGCTCAGAACGCAAACAAATTGCCGAAATAGATTTAGGTCAACAGGAAATTTCTGCACTTGAGTCGAAAGAAAAAATACCTGTAACAGATTTAGATGACAGTTTAACTGTAAGCGGTGAATTTGATTCGCCTAAAATCGCTAGTTTGCTATTGAATGCGATCGCTCTTGAGCGTCAGCATGGTACCCTGAAGGTGCAAGTAACAGTTGTTGTCGAAAATGAGGAACGCCAAAAAACATACCAAGAGTGGTTTAATCGTACCTCTAAAGGTTAATCAGGAGTCAAGAGTTTACTTGATCCCCACTTAAATTTTCTCAATATCTGCTTGATCCCCCCTTGCCCCCCTTATTAAGGGGGGCAAGGGGGGTTGGCAATTAATCCCTCTTTTTTCGTCTCTCGTTCCCAGGCAGGAGCCTGAGAATGCAGACTTGTGGGCTGCTACCTCTGGTAAACTAAACTTTTCGAGGTGGAGCCTCTGGCCACGCAGAGCGTAGGAACGAGGTAGAGGAGTGGAATTCTTATATTCTGACAACTGAGTTCTTCTTTTCGCACAGCTAGCTGGAAATATCTGGATGATTTTAGCAAAAATCTCAGTTTACGAGTCAAAAAATTGAAGTTTTTGCTACTTATTAAGAAAAAATTATTAAAAAAATATTGTATATATTACTAGATATTAAAAATCATTAAGAAATTCTTATAAAAAAAGATTGCAACTACTTGATTTAATTGTTAAGGTGTGTAAGAACACACAGGCTAGTGTGCATATAGAGGAGGTAAAACCTATGAGCTTTATCCATAGTGATAATTGTTAATCGGTGATAAAGAGAAAAATTTATGCCTGTTATCGGCAATTATGAGGTTATAGCAGCAGATGAGTCAAAAATATAGACAGTCTAACTCATCTAGGCATCAACATTGATCAAATTGTCTTACTAAGAGCCAGGAAACGAAGAAGCTTTAACTATGTCTGGCTCATATCAGTCAGGTAAGACGTAGATACAGGAGGTTATCACCAAATATGAATATTCAAGGCAAAGTTGTCCTAATTACTGGCGCGAACCGTGGGATCGGGCGTGCGATCGCGCTTTCATTAGCGCAACAACGGGCAAAGCGGCTGATATTAATCGCACGCGATCGCCAAAAACTCAGCGAGGTAGCAAAAGAGATTGAGGCAATGGGAGTCGAAGCTGTGATTATGGCTTTAGATTTGACTCAGCCAATGTTGGTAAATATTGCCTGTGCGCAAGTTTGGCGCAGTTACGGTCCGATTCATCTGCTGGTTAATTGTGCAGGCGTAGCCTATCAAAGCTCCTTTTTGCAATCTAAACTCCCTCAAGTTCAAGAAGAACTCTCTCTGAATATATTGGGAACATACACTATCACTCATATGTTGGCTCGACGGATGGCAAGCCGAAGAGAAGGGACGATTGTGAATGTGTCGAGTTTGATGGGGAAAGTAGCTGCACCGACGATGGCGACGTATTCTGCCACCAAGTTTGCAATTTTAGGCTTTACCCAAGCCTTACGCAGCGAACTATCTGAATACAACATCCAGGTAATAGCATTACTGCCAACTCTTACAGACACAGACATGATACGCGACTTACAACTATTCCGGTGGGTGATGCCCATGACTCCCGAAAAGGTGGCTCAAGCACTCGTTACCGGACTACAAAGGGATTCGCCGGAAATATTAGTTGGATGGCAGAGTCATTTAGCAGTATTGTGTCAACGCTTTGCCCCTTGGCTGTTGGAGAAAATTTTACAGATTGCGTCTCCGCAAGCGTCTAGAAAACCAATTTACGAAAAACTGAAACGACTTATACAGAAATCAGGTTTGTTGAGTAAGATTTATCCTTTCAGGGATGTGTCTTTGTTCAAAAACCTGGTTTCTTTCGTATCTGCCGACAAGTTGTAAGCAAGAAGATAGTAAACCTTTCCCATTCCTCAACTTAGTTTTGTACTCCCTCATCGGTAAAATACCAACAGGGTAAGTCGAGGTAAAAACGATGCCAGAAGCAAAATCTGCAATACCCAACAGATAACATTAAAGGAAAAAAATGAATAATTTAACAACTGAAAACAGCGCTTTTTACAGTTTTGGTGGGCAATGCCCACCCTACATGATCAAACTAAAGGTAACAGAACCTCAAATTCAGTACCTTTTCCTGGTGTAGAACGGAAATTTAAATTGCCACCATGTCTTGCTGTGACAATTCGATAACTCACAGCTAAACTTGTTTCTTTATCAGCCCTTTTCTCAACAGAAAAAGACTCTAAAATTTGCTGTTGCAACTGCTGAGACATTTCCGGACCATTGTCGGCTATGCGAATAGAAACCAAACGAGATGAAAGTCCTTCTGGTATTGTTGCTTCCTGAGAAATGACCTTGGTTGTAATTACTATTTGTGGTTTAGCGGTATGAGATTCTGGATTTAATTGCTGTCGCACTGATTCATCAAGTAATGTATCTACAGATTGACTGATAATGTTCATAAATACCTGGTTCAACTGACCAATAAAACAATATACTAGAGGGAGACGACCGTAGTCTTTAACAATTTCAATTTCTCCTTGAATACTGCTATTAATTAGTAAGACAATACTATCCAAACAAGCATGTAAATCGGCTGGCTTAGGATAAACATCATCAATGTGACAAAAGTTTTGTAACCCAGTAACGAGTTTGTTTAATCTTTCTGCCCCGTTGCGGATACTGGCGAGTGCTTTTGTCAAATCTTCTTCTAAAAAATCAAATTCAATTTCTTGTTTAATTTTGATGATTTCAAAGGAAGTACTAGTTAATTGTTTTTCGTAAGCTGCTACCAGCTTAATCAAGTCTTGGCTGTAGCTAGAAACGTGAGTTAAGTTACCCCAAATAAAATTTACGGGGTCTAAAATTTCGTGTGCTACCCCATCCACTAAACGCCCTAAACTCGCCATTTTATCATTTTGAATCATCTGCGCTTGACTGCGTTCATACCGCACTTGAGTTTCTATACCCCGAATTTGCCAAGAAGCAATGTTCAATTCCTGCATATCAAGTAACTTGTATGTGTCAAGATCGGTTTGCACTACCACTGGTTCGGCTAAAAGTTCCGGCATTCGCTTCAACGCCAACTGCATTGCTGTCAAAATTGGCGTAGTATCGGCAAGCAGCAAAACACCCGTGCGAGCATAGCTGTAGAGAATGCGCAGCGGTTGATGGAACAACTCTTGTCCTAAGGGGCGAATTAAAAATTCCAGCAGTCGTCGCCGTGAAATCATCCCTACGTACTTTCCTGCTTCTACCAAGATAGCTCCAGGTAGTAACGGGTTTTTTTCCAAAAATTGAGCAACTTCCACACCAGTGCAACTAATTTCCACGGAGAAGTTGTATAATGATAGCTCCTGGAGGGTTGATTCCAAACCTAAATCGCTCTGGTTTCCAACCGATAAAAATGTTGATGATATTTCCTTACTGATTTCTTGCACCGCAAACCCTAAGTTGTACAAAGAGGACTTGTAGCTGAATGGCTAAACAATAACCTAGTATTTTAACTCTGGAAATTGGTTTAAACCACGTTCATGTGCACTTGCAGAAAATGAGTTTAATTTGGCAGGCTGATTTTTACCGTCGTCAAGGCTTGGATACAGCACAGGTATTGTGGGAATTACTGATGTGCGATTCAACGCGCAACTTTGAGTATTCGGCAACAATTCCCCAATCACAAGCTAATTCGACTTGGGTTGCTGCTCAAATTCAGCTTGCAGCAGGAAATCTTCTACCAGATGTTATACAGGTGTTTCGTCCTCAGTCGTTAAGTTTAATTGCAGCAGCAGGGCGCAGTTTGGGTATTACTGTAGAACCAACTCGCCATACATGGGCATTAAAACAGTGGTTACAGGAAAAACAATATCCCATCACTCTCGATCAACCACCCCCTACACCAATGCCAGAAGCTCTCTGGGGGGAACAATGGCGTTTTGCTACACTTAGCGCAAGTGATATTACGGAAGTGTTTAGCGATCGCCCGATCCCCATTATAGAAATGCCAGAATTTCTCCTCCCCATAAATCTCGGCTTAGCATCAACTTTACCGATCCCCGGTGTAGTAATCTATGGAGGAAGGCAATCGATGCGCTTGGCACGGTGGTTGCAAGCCGAACGTCCTTTTGCACTAAATTACATTGGTGGTACACCTGATGGGTTAGTTTTAGAAGCTGGTTTGGTAGATAGATGGATTATTGCCACATTTACCGATCAACAAGTCAAAGCCGCCGCTCAAATGTATGAGCAGCGCAAACAGCAAAGTCGCGGATTGCACTTTTTGTTAGTACAGCCAGACGATTCAGGCATGACTTACAGTGGTTTTTGGTTGTTAAATTAGGGGTGTGGGGGGAGGAGTGGAGAATCGTATTTCCCCCACAACCTCACATCCTGAAAACATCTATACTCAAGGTAATGTCGATGATTTTTTTGCCTGTGTTATGTCCTCTAACATAGATTCCTTGCCACCATCACTTGCTAAGATTGTCCAACGTTTCCAACGTGCTTCTGACCCAAAGCGACGCTATGAACAACTAATTTGGTATGGTCAACGACTCCCAGAGTTTCCCGAATCTGATAAAATACCAGAAAATAAAGTTTCTGGTTGCGTTTCTCAGGTTTATATCACAGCAACTTTGGATGACAGCAAAGTATTATTCCAAGGTGATTCTGATTCTCAATTAACTAAAGGATTAGTCGGGTTGTTGGTTGAAGGCTTAAATGGACTCACCCCAAAGGAAATTATTCAACTTACTCCAGATTTTATTCAAGAAACTGGTTTAAATGTTAGCCTGACACCCTCCCGTGCTAATGGATTCTACAATATATTCAAAACGATGCAAAAAAAGGCGTTGGAAAGTGAGTTAATGGCTAACGGCTAATGGCTAATTGTCAAAGAGGCAGCACTTTACTGACTTGCTGAGAAATTTCTCAGCAATTTCAGTGAGAACTCTCATCTCAAACTAATCCTAAACCAGATTTACACGGTGAAAATGATTTTGTGCTCAAAACAAGCGCAAAGCAAAAAACTTCCATAAATCTTATTTAGGTGAGGAAATTATGAAGCTTAACCAATTTGTACAACTAAGTATCGTTTCTTCTTTAGCTTGTGTTCTGTCAGTTTCAGCTGTTACAGTAAGAGCATCACAAAATCCTGTCACAAGAGTGTCTTCCTCTGTTTCTACTGTTACATCAGGTACTCTCATCGCTCAGAAACAACAGAAGATAGCCGCAAGTGGCACTTTTGTCAAAGCAGAACAACCTACTTCTGGAACTGCTCAAATTATTACAGAAAATGGACAACAATTTTTAGTACTCGATTCTGCTTTTCAAACCAGCGATCAAGGCCCAGACTTGCATGTTCTGCTTGACTCTTCAAACAAACCACCAATGAAGTATGATAATTTAACTCGCTACGTAAATCTAGGCAAACTACAAAAATTTAACGGTACACAGCGCTACCCAATTCCATCTGCCATCAACCTTGCTAACTTCAAGTCTGTCGTCATCTGGTGTCGTATGGCAAATGCTACTTTCGGCTATGCTCCTTTGCGCCCTGCTAGTAACGCCAGTCGCTAAAGAGAGTGGGGGAGAAAGGGAGTAGGAGAGAGAGGGAGAGTATAAATTTTAATTCTCTCCTAATTCCCTACTTCAATTGCACCATAAATTTTATCGTCTAAGAAATAAAATTCAAGACTAAGAGCTTAACTACGCGATTAGCTAACCGTGTAACTCTTTGGGTTCGTTAAAACGGACTTGAGCTATTAGCCTTAAACTTCAGTTTAAGGCGTACTAATATGAACAACACAACACCAACCGTAATTCTGGGTGGAGGTTTTGCTGGTTTATTCACAGCTTTGCATCTGTGTTCTGGGCATTATCCTCGACCAATCATCTTAATTGATCAAGCTGAGCGGTTTGTCTTTAAGCCATTGTTATATGAACTACTCAGTGGCGAAATGACTGACATTCAAGTTCAACCACGCTACGATGAATTACTTAACTGTGACGGGATCACCTTTGTACAGGATAGTGTTCGGCACATTGATTTGCAACAACGGCAGGTCAAGCTGGCTTCCGGACTATCTTACTCTTACAGTAATTTAGTGTTGGCGTTAGGTAGTACCAGTAGTTACTTCGGGATCAAAGGAGTTCAGGAGTATACCTTTGGCTTTCGTACAGGTGACGATGCACAAGCTTTAAAAAGACATTTACGAGAATGTTTACAACGTGCTAGTCAGACTAACGATCCCGAACAACGCCGATCGCTACTAACTGTAGCTGTCATTGGTGCTGGTCCGTCTGGAATTGAAATGGCAGCGACTTTAGCAGATTTATTACCTAAGTGGTATTTACAATTTGGTGGCAATCCTGAAGAAATTAAGATTGTCATTGTCAATCGCGGTAAGCAAATCCTTCAAGGCGATGTCAACTCTGGTTTACGGCAAACTGCACTCCAAGCTTTACAGCAACGCACAGTACCTGTGGAGTTAGTGTTAGGCGCATCTGTCAAAACAATTTATTGCGATCGCCTGGAATACCAGCAAGACGATCAATTAAAGACTCGTTCAGCAGCAACAATGATTTGGACTGCTGGAAATGGAGTTCATCCCCTGCTACAAAATTTATCTATTCCTGAACAAGGGCGTGATTCTGCAGGTCGTTTGCGCGTAACACCCACCTTGCAATTACCTGACTTTCTCGAAGTATTTGTCGGTGGTGACTGTGCAGTGTTAGATCAGCCTCTACCTGCAACAGCACAAGTTGCTTATCAGCAGGGAGCCGCTATTGCTCATAACCTCCAGGCAATAGCGAAAGGGAACCAGTTAAAACCAGCGACGGTAAGTATGCGGGGAACTTTGATGAAGTTAGGCTTAGGTGAGGGAGTTGCAAACCTATTTGATCGCTTCATGATTATCGGACGTTCCGGACACTTGATTCGTCAAGGAACTTACTTGGAACTACTACCTACACCAGTGCATAATTTCAAAGCTACTGTTGGTTGGCTGACTGATGAACTATTTCGCCGCTATAGTCAGCCTATATTAAAATCCCAGCCGCAAACCCCGGTTCTACAGTGGGCTGGTAACGCTGCTGCTGCGTTAGTAATGATTAGCAGTGGCTTACTCTTTTGGCGAACTGTTCAACAAACTCAATTTGAACAAGCTTTGCAACCAACAGGTTTACCCGCTTTACTAAATCAAATACAACAAGGGGAGTCAGCTCCTTTGGGGAAGTCAAAAGTCAAAAGTCAAAAGTCAAAAGTCGGGAGTTAATTTGGAGTTAAAAACATGCTGATAACAACTTATGAATCAGCCGGGTTAAGAAACGAACGTAGTATGCTCAAAACAGCGATCGCCACAACTCGCATTCTTTTAGGGTTATTCTTCATTCTCTCTGGCATTGCCAACTACATACATTTCCACGCGCCTGGTGGATTTTTTGAAACTATTATTAACAGCAAACTCAGGCTTTGGGGTTGGGGATTTGAAGGAATAGGACCTTTACCTGCTTTTTTTGCTTTACCTTACGCTTACTTACTACCTGCTGCGGAAATGATTGTCGGTACATTATTTGTGATTAATCGTTGGGTAAGATGGGCTGGTATAATTATGATGTTAATGCTTTTTAGCTTCATCATCGCATTTGGCTTAATTGGACCTGATGGATTGTTGCCTAATAACCAAGGTAACTGGGACAAAAATGTGTTTTTGCTAACTAGTGCCTGGATTTGTACAGCTTACGATGATTACCGCACTAAGCGGCAGGAAAGATTGAGTGATTTTTAGTGTACTTAACTCAGTCCCAAGTAACAAGGAGGAGCCTCATCCTCCTTTTTGCTATGATCGTGTAAAAGAAGATCAAGTCTGATGTCAACCGATTTATTAGCGAAAAAAGCCCCTGGCGACATCGGTGGAGTAGTTAAAGAATACTTTTTTACCTTTGAAAACCAGCAAATCCGTGTTGTCTATGAAAGTCTCGGCACGGGTTCACCGCTACTACTACTCCCTGCTTTCAGCACCGTTTCCATGCGCTCGGAAATTGGCGAAATTGGCAAGTTGCTCTCTCCCTACTTTCAAGTAGTAGCTGTAGATTGGCCTGGATTTGGGCAATCTTCTCGTCTTCCGGTTAACTATGGCAAGGAACTATATCACAAATTTCTCACAGAGTTTGTGACATCTGTATTTAATACCCCAGTCGCCGTTGTTGCAGCAGGTCATAGTGCAGCTTACGTTTTACAAATTGCACAAAAATCAACCGTATTTTCACGTATTGTATTGGTAGCTCCTACTTGGCGTGGTCCTCTACCAACCATGGGAGCAAATCAGCAAATAGCTGGGGTGGTAAGAGGGTTAGTGCGATCGCCGCTCATCGGTCAAGCTTTATATAAACTTAACACAGTACCATCCTTCCTGAGTTTGATGTACCGTCGCCACGTCTACGTCGATCCAGCTAAACTCACCCCAGATTTTATTCAGCATAAATGGCAAAACACTCAACAGCCAGGGGCAAGGTTTGCGCCTGCCGCTTTCGTAACTGGGAACCTTGATGCTGTAAACAACCAAGCAGATTTTCTTGCTCTTGTGCAAGGGTTATCAATCCCTTTAATGGTAGTAATTGGAGAATCCAGCCCAGCTAAATCCCGTGCTTCTATGGATGCAATGGCTACATTACCAGGAGTACAGACAGTAATTCTACCTGGTTCTTTAGGGATGCATGAAGAATTTCCCGAAGCCGTGGTGGATGCTATGCGCGGGTTTTTGTTGCCTTGACAATTGTTCATCCTCCAAAACCTTGTCCACGTGTTATTTTAGACCAAATTATTAATTCGCCATTTTCACCACCACCGGCAAGTAGTGTACCTTGGGGATGCCATCCCAGGCAAGAAAATCCATCACTTGCACCAGTGAGAATTTGCGCTACTTGCTTAGCTTTCTTCCACAGACAAACCCAACCATCAGCACCTGTGGAAGCTAATAATAAACTCTTGGGTGCAAAAGCGATCGCACTAATTACATCAACATGATTGGTAAGAACTCTTGCTTCCCAGCCCAAGGAGTCATCAGCTTGTTTTTCCCATGCCACAATACCTTCTACACTAGAACAAGCCAATAAGGGCGCACCTTGTTTCGTGGTAAGATCTGACCATGCGATTTGACGAATTTTACCAGGAAAACCTCGCATTACCCAAGGTTCAGATATTTCACCCCTAATCAATGGTTGAGATTCCACAACAGTAATCGTGCGATCCATATTACCAGAAGCGAGGAACTTGCCATCAGTTGACCAAGCGATCGCCAAACTCACCGAAGGTATATCTAGAATGTATGGTTCATCATTCCAGTTTTGACAATTCCACACCTTGACACCTTGATAACCCCCGATAGCAAGATATTGACCATCGCAACGCCAGTCAATACCCAAAACAGAAGACGATTCAAAATTCAACCCAGCAAGAATCTCACGAGTATCGGCATCCCACACCTGTACTTGACGCCCAGTACTAAAAGCTAGTTGATTACTAGTCGGATTCCAAGCCAAACGATCAACCCAAGCAGGAGAATTTTCCAAAGTAGCAATTAATTCATAATTCTGCCAAACTTTTACTCGTCCGTCTTGTCCCCCAACAGCCAAATATTGACCATCACCAGAAAAAGCAACGCAATCTACAGATTCACCATTACCAGTCTGTAAAGTAGTTATACTACCATTTTGCCATAATACCACATCTCCGGCGGCATTCGTAGCGGCAACCGTAGTACCATCTGGCGACCAAGCGATCGCAGTAACATAATCGGAAAGAGTATGCGAAAAGTATTCTTCAAATTCTTTCGATTGGAGAGCAGAGGAGTTCATAATTGTGCAGCGGATCGATGGATGGGCGTAGAGACGCCCCGGTGGGGCGTCTCCACAGGATTATGAATTATGAAAAATAAATATTAAAATTCATAATTTTGCTATGTCATACAAGCGAGAAAATCTTCTTTGAGTTTAGCCTCATCAAGATTGCGCCCAATGAAAACTAGTTCATTTTTAGGAGTTTCACCTTCTTTCCAAGGACGATCTGGTTTACCATCAAACAACATATGTACTCCTTGGAAGACAAAGCGGTTTTCTTCTCCGGCAATATTCAAAATACCTTTCGTGCGGAAGATATCTTGTCCTTGAGTTTGCAGTAAATTGCCCAACCAATTATTTAGTTTATCTCCATCCAGTGCGCCTTGTGCCACTAAAGCTATAGAGTATACAGTTTCATCGTGTTCGTGAGCATCTTCACCTAAAAATTCAGGATCGATTTCCAAAGCGCGATTCAAGTCAAAAGCTTTTACCCCTAAAACCGTATCCATCGATACTTCAGAATTCCGGGTACGATAAATTTTCGCCATAGCATTCATCAAACGTATCCGCTTTTCTAACTCATCTAGCTGTTCTGGTGTCACCAAATCAGTTTTATTGAGTAGAATTACATCAGCAAAGGCAATTTGCTCTTGCGCTTCGTCTGCATCCCAGTGCTGCCAGATATGCTTTGCGTCTACCACTGTGACTACTGCATCTAACTGTATCTTCTCCCGCATATCTTCATCCACAAAGAAAGTCTGAATTACGGGTGCGGGATCGGCGAGTCCAGTAGTTTCAATTACTAAATGGTCAAATTTATTACGGCGTTTCATCAAATTGCCAATGATGCGCATCAAGTCGCCGCGTACTGTACAGCAAATACAGCCATTATTCATTTCAAAGATTTCTTCATCTGCATCAATAACTAGTTGATTATCAATGCCCACTTCTCCGAACTCGTTGACAATCACAGCTACTTTCTTACCATGTTCGTGGGTAAGGATGCGATTTAAAAGTGTTGTTTTACCTGCTCCTAAATAACCAGTGAGAACAGTAACGGGAACTAAATCACTCGTTACGCTATCTACCATACCCTCAATGCCTCTTCTCTTACATTTAGATAATCGTTATCACTACCTATGATAAATGTTTTTTCATTGTTGTTCCGTGAGATACCTCCGGTTTGAGCAGAAATTACTAAATGTAGAGTTAGCATGGTTGAAGAATTGAGTTTTTTTAAGCAACTAAGTTTGTGTTTGGAAATTCAGTTTTCATTCAAGATGCCAGCACCTCATCTAGAATCACAACGGGCAAGTTTGCGACTGTTCGTAGTTGTCGATCATTGGTAATAAACTGGGTACAGCCTGAAGTGATTGCAGTTGCGGCATGAATGGCATCGGGTGTTTTCAGGGAAGGCGTGATGGCGCGTAGCCTTGCTGCTTCCCTCAAGATAATCTGATTAATTGGAATGAGTTGAAGCACTGAGGATAGAAGTAACTGCTCATAGGTATCAATCAGATTGGCATTGGATTGTCTAAATGGGATGACTAGGGATTCCATGAGAGTGAGTTCGCTAGTGATCAACTCAATTTGTCCTGCTTGAAATTTTTGCCACAGAGGTTGCACCAGTTGCCAGTAATTGGGATTGACCTCAATTGTGTAAATCACAACTAAGGTATCGATGTAAATTCTGGCAGAGTCTGGTAAATTTAGCTGTCCCATGAATCTCTTTCAGCTTGCAGATCTCGGTTAATTTCTTCAACGCTTCTGAACGGACCTTTGCCACGTGCTTGTTCAATCCATTCGAGGATATTTTGACGCATTAGTTGTGGTTGCTCAGGCAGGAGGACAATGACCTCAACGGTTTGTCCCACAGAACTTGAGAGCATATCGGTAGGCAAATTGATCTCAATCTTGTTGCCTGGTAAAATCTTAGTCTCAATTCGTAACGTTGATTGCATTCCTTACTTCTCCTGTTTGAATTGCCCTATTTCGTCAGCTATCTTTGACCAAATCTTCTACAATACTAGCGCCTGTTGGTAATGCCGCAGTTAAGACTTCCCTACCTTCATCTGTAACAAAGACATCATCTTCTATGCGAATTCCTCGTACATCGGCAAATTGAGATAAGCGCTCCCAATTAACTACATTTTGATATTTTGACCGCAACTGGACATCATTTAAAATGGCAGGCACTTGATAGAACCCAGGCTCAATTGTTACTAACATTCCCGGACGTAAGGGACGATTTAAACGTAGGTAGCCCAAACCAAAGCGATCGCTTCTTTGTCTTGCTTGTTCATACCCTGCCAAATCACCCAAATCTTCCATATCATGAACATCTAAACCTAGCAGATGTCCGATTCCATGAGGGAAAAATAGAGCGTGAGCGTCCATTTCTACCAAATCTTGGGGATTTCCTTGCAAAATTCCCAAATCCACCAAACCGGATGCAATCACAGTACAAGCTAAAAGATGAATATCTTCATACTCCACACTAGGGCGTACTTGCGCAATGCAAGCATCATGAGCAGCTAGCACTACATTATAAATATCTCTTTGGGTAGATGAAAATTCACCGGATGCTGGAAAAGTACGAGTAACATCAGCCGCCCAACCTCCAGATGTTTCCGCGCCAACATCAGCCAAGATTAAATCGCCCTTTTGCACGGGGTTGTGATATTGCTCGTTGTGCAGAACTTCCCCATGAACAGTGACAATACTGTTATAGGAAGTAGTCATATTATGAGCAATGATGACTTTTTCCATTGCCGCCCGGACTTCTGCTTCAATTTTGGCATTTGTTGCCGCCTTCATCCCAGCTTTATGTGCTTCTACAGTAATAGCAGCAGCAAAGCGCAACTCGGCTAAAGCACTATCATCATGACACAAGCGTAGCTGAATAATTGCGAGTGCCAACTCTAAGTCAATTCCTTGCGGAGGACTTTGTGGTAAAATCCATCTATTCATCAACTGCGACTGTTGCGTCCAAGTAGCAGCATCTTGCACAGCAATTGTTGCCGCATCTTCTACCCAGAAATCTAATTCTATCATTGGTCTTGTGACATCCGCACCGATCATCTGAGCAATTTTCTCACTTCTGGGCATTTCGCCATGCCAAAGAGCGCTACTTGGTTTAGGATCGTCCATGAATAATTCGAGTTTACCAGCATCAAGGCGAATTACTGTGTTGGGTAATGGTAATCCAGCGAAGTAAAGGAAGTGGCTGCTAGCGCGGAAGGGAAAAACATTTGCGCCAAAGTTGCGCGAAATACTATTTCCTGACCACAAGACTACAGGAAAATCAATTAGAGTGGCTAGTTTTTGTCTTCTGTGACGTAAGGTTTGCGCAAGGTAATTAGGGGTGTGGATATTCATGGTAAATGGAACCGCAAGAGGGAAAAACATTCATGAGCCTAGAAATTTATTTCTAGGTTTACAAAATGGTAGAACAAAGATCAGCAAATAAATTTGTCAAAATATAAGAACGTATTTTTCTTTTTCCAAAATGTCTTCTAAACGTCAAGCTATGGTGAGTAATGTCTCATCAAGTGATATACCAATTGACCAGTTACCTGGTTTGAGTCAACAAGAACAATCTCAACTCAAAGACTGCGGAATCACAACTATAGCAGCACTTGGACAACAAGGAAAGACTCCTGCCTCCCGGTTGGCATTGGCAAGTAAGTTACAAATCCACCTTCAGTATGTTAATAAGTGGGTGGCGTTGGCAGATTTGGCGCGTATTCCTAGTGTAGGAACGCAGTATTGTGGATTATTGCTACATGCAGGAGTTTGCTCGGTGGCTCAGTTAGCAACAATTCCGACGCATACATTGCACAAGCAAATTTTACGCTTGCAGGTAGCAACAATGCAAAGGCGAGATTTATGCCCAACGATAGAGCAAGTACAACAGTGGAGTAAGCAAGCACAAATAATCCAGAATTCAGAATTCAGAATCCAAAATTTTACTCCTGTCTCCTGACTCCTGACTCCTGACTCCTGACTCCTTACTCCTTTGCTAACACCCCATTAAGGAAGATGTCGGCTAATCCTTCAGCCATAGACTGCATTTGTTGAGGGGAAGCGTCAGGTTCGAGCATGGTGTTGTTAGAAAAACCGGCAACAGCAAACATTCCCAGGAATACCTTGGCAACAGTTTTCGCATCCATTTTGCGGTAAATGCCTTTATCCATTGCTGTTTGAAAGAATGCTTCGGCGACATCTGTCATTTTATCTATTACTTCCGATTGTACGCGATCGCGCAAATCTGGGTGAAACTGTGCTTCCATAAAACAGACACGCATCATATCGGCATTTTTTTGCATATTCCACATCCGCCTTCGCATCACCTGCGCCACTGCCTTATAGCTACCCATTTCACTTAATTCTGTGAGCAAGTCTGTGAGAATTTCCACCCAACCTTGAGTTGCCACCTCCACCAAAATTGCCTTTTTATTGGGAAAATGACGAAATAGAGTACCTTCTGCCACCCCTGCTGCTTGTGCTAAGTCACGAGTTGTTGTGCCATCAAAACCTTGAGAAGCAAATAATCTTTGCGCAGCTTGTAAAATGCGGGTACGTGTTTGTGTTTCTGAGGGAGGTGAAGAATTAAAAACTCGCATAGTAGGTATAGTAATATCTTTGGAACAGGTATGTCAGCATTATTGTCTAACGTTAAGTACAAAACCTCAGAAAGCTTAATACAAGATTAACGCCTTGCTGTTCAACTATCGTATTTCTTAGGTCAGAAAACTTTACTTTTCTTTATGAACCAATGGATTTTCAAACACATCTCGTTTAGCAATGCGCAACCCGCGTACCCCCCTAACCCACGCCACTCCCCTCAACTTTGGGAACCAAAGCACGGGGGTGGCTCCCCTTTACAAGGGGGGAATAAAGCCCCCCTTGTAAAGGGGGGTTGGGGGGTGCTAGCAACCCTTTTAGCGGTGACAATTTTCACCTGGGGGTTTTTACCAGGAGTAGCTTTAGCCAAAACGCCAACAAAGCCTAGCTCGATTCAACCTTATTTAGATCGAGTAATTAAGCAATTGACGGAATTCCGCCTTGACAACGGCATGAAGTTCATTGTCTTAGAACAACATCAAGCACCAGTAGTTTCTTTTCTTACCTATGCTGACGTAGGTGGTGTGGATGAGCCAGTGGGTAAAACTGGTGTAGCACACTTTCTAGAGCATTTGGCATTTAAAGGTACAAGGCGAATTGGTACAAAAGATTACAAGGCTGAAGCACCGTTACTAGATAAGTTGGATCAGTTGGCAACTCAAATTACTGCAGCGAAAGCAGCAGGTAATCAAGCTGAGATGACCAAGTTAGAAGCTGAGTTTAAGCAAGTAGAAGTACAAGCTAACTCTTTTGTCAAGCAAAATGAATTAGGGCAAATTGTGGAGCAGGCGGGAGGTGTGGGTTTAAACGCTAATACCTCGACGGAAGCGACACGTTATTTTTACAGCTTTCCTGCAAATAAGTTAGAACTGTGGATGTCGTTGGAGTCGGAGAGATTTTTGGAACCTGTATTTCGCGAGTTTTATAAAGAAAAAGATGTAATTTTGGAGGAACGTCGTCTGCGGGTAGAAAATTCTCCCATTGGTATGATGATTGAGAAGTTTACTGATACTGCTTTTCAGGTGCATCCTTATAGACGTCCGGTAATTGGCTATGACGAAGATATCCGCAATTTAACTCGTGATGATGTGCAAAAGTTTTTTGATACGTATTATGTACCAAGTAATTTGACGATCGCACTTGTGGGTGATGTTAAACCAACTGAGGTGAAAAGACTGGCGCAAATTTACTTTGGGCGCTATCAAGCGAAGCCAAAACCTACTACTAAAGTTGCTGTGGAACCAAAACAGACACAAGCACGGGAGGTGACTTTGCAGTTGTCTTCTCAACCTTGGTATTTGGAGGGCTATCATCGTCCGGCTATGAATCACCCAGATGAAGCGGTTTATCAAATTATTAGCAGGTTGCTTAGTGATGGAAGGACTTCTAGGTTGTACAAGTCTTTGGTGGAAAAGCAGCGGTTGGCGCTTTCGGCTCAGGGTTTTAGTGGGTTTCCGGGTGATAAGTATGCGAATTTGATGCTTTTCTAT
Organism: Iningainema tapete BLCC-T55; assembly: GCF_014698965.1. Taxonomy (GTDB): domain Bacteria; phylum Cyanobacteriota; class Cyanobacteriia; order Cyanobacteriales; family Nostocaceae; genus Iningainema; species Iningainema tapete. The sequence goes on along the minus strand of NZ_JACXAE010000057.1, from coordinate 75,166 downwards.
GCTCTCACGGCTCCTGGTCATTCGGTGGATGAGGTGGCGGTGGCTTTGCGCAGGGAGATTGAGCGGTTGAAGTCGGAGCCTGTTTCTGCTGCTGAGTTGGAGCGGGTGAAGACTCAGGAACGGGCTGATTTGGTGCGGATGCTTAATTCTAATGCGGGGATGGCGGCTCAGTTGTTGGAGTATGAGGTGAAGACTGGTTCTTGGCGTAATTTGTTTCAGCGGTTGGATGAGATTGCTCGGGTTAGTGCTGCTGATGTTCAACGGGTGGCACGGGGGACTTTTACTTTGGAGAATCGTACTGTTGGTAAGTTGTTGTCGAAGGGAGGGAAGAAGTGATGAACCGCCAAGACGCCAAGAGCGCCAAGAAGAGGAGAATTGGGAGAAGGTTTTTTTATGCGTTGCTTCTTTCTTTTTCCTTTTTACTTTTAACTTTTAACTTTTCTTTAGCGGCGGAGGCTAAGCATTATACTGAGTTGCAGTTTGCTCCTTTGCCTGAGGTGCGGTTGCCGAGGTATGAGCGGTTTGTTTTGAAGAATGGTTTGGTTGTTTATTTGATGGAGGATCATGAGCTTCCTTTGGTTAATGGTACGCTTTTGGTTCGTACTGGTAGTCGTTTGGAGTCTGGGGATAAGGTTGGTTTGGCTGATTTGATGGGTTCGGTGATGCGCAGTGGGGGTACTTTGAGGTATCCGCCGGATCGTTTGAATGAGATTTTGGAGCAGCGCTCGGCTTCGGTTGAGGTTGGTGTTGGTGAGACTTTTGGTAGTGCTGGGTTTGAGTGTTTGAGTGAGGATTTAAGTTTGGTTTTTGGTTTGTTTGCTGATGTGATTCGCGAACCTGCTTTTGCTCAGGATAAGTTGGATTTGGAGAAGACTCAGAAGCGGGGTGAGATTGCTCGTCGTAATGATGATCCTGATGGTATTGCTGGTCGTGAGTTTCAAAAGTTAATTTATGGTAAGGATAGTCCTTATGCTCGCACGGTGGAGTATAAGTCTTTGGATAATATTTCTCGTGCTGATTTGATTGGGTTTAAGGAGCGCTATTTTTTCCCTGGTAATTCGATTTTGGGCATTGTGGGGGATTTTGATGCCAAAAAGATGCGTGGGCTGATTCAATCTGGGTTTGGTGATTGGCAGTCTCGGCAGAATGCAGCTAAGGTTGAGTTACCTCCGGTGAGGCAGGTTTCTACTGGTGGTGTTTTTTTTGTTAATCAGCCGCAGTTGACTCAAAGTAGTGTTTTGATGGGACATTTGGGAGGACAGTATAATAGTCCTGATTATCCGGCTCTTGATGTTTTGAATGGGGTTTTGAATGGTTTCGGTGGGCGTTTGTTTAATCAGGTGCGATCGCGTCAAGGTTTGGCGTATTCTGTATATGGTTACTGGAGTCCTAGTTTTGACTATCCTGGCACTTTTACCGCTGGGGGACAAACTCGTTCTAATGCTACTGTACAGTTTGTTCAGGCGCTGAAGGAGGAAGTTAAGCGTCTGCAATCTCAACAGGTGACGAAGGAGGAGTTGGCTTTTGCTAAGGAGTCTACTCTCAATTCTTTTGTTTTTAATTTTGAAAACCCTAGTCAAACTTTGTCTCGTTTGATGCGCTATGAGTATTATGGTTATCCGGCTGATTTTTTGTTTCGCTATCAAAAGGCGGTAGCTGCAACTACTGCTGCTGATGTGCAACGGGTGGCACAAAAGTATCTGCAGCCGGAAAAGATGGTGACTTTGGTGGTGGGTAATCAAGCTGCGATTAATCCACCTCTGACGCAGCTATCTGCACAGGTGACGCCAATTGATATCACTATTCCCGGTACACCAACACAAGCTGCGAATTAATCAGTACAACAAAGCTTTTGTATATCTTCCTGATATGATATGCAAGCAATGAATAATTAATTGGAGACGCGAATCGCGTCTCCTGAATACATGTGTATGAACTTATATAGTCTCATGCTTATCAAATATAAAGTTTTCTTGTTCTATGTCTAGTTTTTCCCGAAAAATACTTACAGAAAATTTATCAAAGATCTGTTGACATAGTTTTAGTATATTTACGTAAGTAATAATTTACCTATCTATAGTTATTACAATACTTAATGATGCAGTAATTACCGTCTTTTATCGGTAAGACATCAGTGTATTGCTGCTCCGTAGTTTGTACTACTTAGTCACGGCACAAAAATTAGGACTTATATAGTCATCTTTACTCCTGCATAAAAGTAGAGAGAAGCTATGTAAGACTCCTTTTTCATGCTTGGCGGTGAAAATTTTTCATCGCAGAAGCTTAATCTGTTGGGTAAATAATTTACTGAAAAACTCAAAAAGTATTCAACTAAGAATTGTATGAAACAATACCAAGGATTGATCAAACACTTTTTACTACTCACTGCTCCATTTTTTACTAGCTGTATATTAGCAACACCAAGTCAAGCTGCAACTTTCGCTTTGTCACAAGGAAACTTCAATTTTACCGACTTCAGTCAAGAACCCTCTAACGTTTCCACTGAAGCTATTGCCAACACGGAAGTTTTTGTTGCTAAAAAAGGTAACGGTACAGCACAAGCTGAAGCTAACGCGGTAGCAAGTTTTGTCATCTCTCCACCAGCAGCATCTAACTCATCTTTAAGCACAGCTATGGGTGAGAATAGAAATTACTTAGCATTGGCAGACAGTCAGGCTACTGTTGTCGGCAACTTCGATGTCAATGCAAATACACCTTTTTCTTTTAACTTCACTGGCGATTTCAAGTTGCAAGCGTCAATAGAGAATACACGTTCTGAAAGTGCCAAAGCAGGTGGAGATATATCTTTTTTGTTAGTTGATACTGCTAGTAACAGTGTCCTAGACTTCTTTAGTTTAAAGGGAGATGTAGTTACACCCGGTGATGAAGATTTTGTTGCCATTGAAAAAAGCGACAACGTAGTGTTAGGTACTCTAGCCAAGGATTTTAGTTTTAGCGGGAATCAAGAATTTGCTCAAGCTTCATTTCAAGGTTCTTTCAATCGCTTCTTTACTGACGCAAAAACTATATCTTTAATTGAAGTTAAGCAGAATCGGGTTGAAGTTAAAGCAGTACCTGAATCTTCAACTAACTTAACTGCACTTGTTGGTGTTGGTGTAGTGGGTGTTGCCTTGGGTAGGCGCAAAGTACAACCACAATATTCGTAGAGACGCCCCACTGAGGCGTCTTTACAAGCATCATAATTAATTTTTAAGGCTGTGAGACTATGCGATCGCATAACCTCACAGCCTCGCTCATTCTATGTTTGCATAAATTTGATAATAACTTACAGAAAATTTATGCTAAAGATAAAGTAAAGGCATTAGTATTATCACATAGGGAAATATCTACCAAATAAATAACTGATACGACTGTCACCTTCTTTGAGATGAGAAAAAAGTTGACAGCGTTATTTGGGATGGGACAAATATTTACAGCAAACACGGTAAAGCTTGAACTTACTAATTACCGATTGCTGTTACTTAATTATTGGGGGCAGGTGTATATATCTACCAAATAAAAATAACTGCAAGAACGGAACTGAGGATTGTATGAAGCAATACCTAGCAAATATCAAGCACGCACTGCAAATAGCTACTCCAATTGTTACTGGCTCTGTGTTAGTGGCTTCACCTAGTCAAGCTGCTACCTTTGCTTTTTCTCAAGGAGATTTTGAATTTAGTAATTTCAGTCAAAGCCCTTTGGAAGTGGAGACGGAAACAGACGTTGATGCTGTGGCGATTGATACTGGTAAGAATAACATGGTGCAAGCGCAGGGTTCTGCACAAGCATCTTTTGTGATTTCTCCACCAGAAGCAATAAATTTTTCGATTAGCGAGGCTTTGGGAGAGGGCAGAAATTATATAGGAGAGGCAAATAGTGAAGCTAGAGTTATTGGTAAATTCTTTGCCGATGCCGGTACACCTTTTTCTTTTGACTTTGCCGCTAATTTAAATTTGCAAACATCAATAGATGATCGAAGAGATGAGATTGCCACCGGAGCAGGAGATGTCTCATTTTTATTACTTGATACTAATAAAATGAGTGTCTTAGATTTCTTTAGCCTTTTTGGTAATTTAACCACTCCAGATGATGCTGATTTTGTTGCTCTCGAAACTAGCGACAACATTACTATAAGTAATTTACTGCGAGACGCTAATTTTGAAGGAAATCAAGAATTTGCTACAGTTTCAGTCGCAGGTTCTTTAAAACGCACCTTCGCGGAAAGAACAGATTTCACTTTAGTAGAAGTGAAGAGAAATCAAGCTAGAGTAGTGTCAACACCTGAACCTTCTACTCACCTAGCTTTACTATTATATTGTGGTAGCGCAATTGGCGTGGTTGCATACAAGTCTAAACGTAAGATAACTGCTGCTTAGCACGTTAGACATCGACCGAATTTCAACGTGCATTATCCAGAATCCTTGTAGAGACGTTACATGGAACGTCTCTACATTATTCACTGCTATGTCTATTCTCAGATCCCCGACAACTTTTACGAAGTCGGGGATCTTTAACATTTTAACTAGTTACTAAGGCATAAGAGCTAGAGACAACGGAAAAGTTTTTCTCAAATTTAGCAATAATATTAATATAGCTAGTAGCTATATGATAACGCCCTGCTGGGTCACTAATTGCTCTATTGTCAATTACAGTAGTGATGTCAGTTGCATCACCATAACCATTGGCGCTAAAATCAGAAATAGCTAGAGCATCACCACCATTGATATGCTGAGCATATGTTTCAGGTAGAGATTCTAAATAATCAAGATCGCAAATTATCATAACTTCTCTATTTTCACATCACAAAACTAAGTAAGGCTAGAGACAATTAATCTCTTTGATTACAAGAAATAGAAATAGAACCAGATTGTGAAGAAATCTGAACGTTTTCCTCAGATGACACCTTGATTCGTACGCTTTGGCTAATCTTACTACCATCACCAGACGCCTGAGCAAAACTTTTGATCTCCGCAATCACTTTGCCATCAGGTGAGACTATTCGCTTAGTGACAAATTGTGAGTTATCCATGTTTATACCTCTTTTGTTAGTTCTATCGGTTGAATAGCGATCGCCTGTTGATAGTATGCTGTAGCCATCTTCAGATCGCCTGCATTTTCCCTTTGCACACCTAATTTGTGATTTAATTGTGCATAGTAGACTTGCTGTTCTTGGGAAAGCTTCCCTTGTTGGTGAAGCGCGTTGCCTAAATTGACATCGGCTTCTATACAGTTGGGTTGAACTGCCAAAGCTTTTTGATAGTATGCGATCGCTTCATCTAAAAGTCCTTGTTGTTGCAGAGTGTAGCCGAGATTATTGTATATCGGTGCTGCATCTGGTCGGAGAGCGATCGCTTGCTGGTATGCTTCTTGAGCTTGTAACCACTTACCCAGAGCTTGACGCACATTGCCCAAACTAAACCATACTTTGACATCTGGCTGTATTTGTGCTGCTGCGCTCAACCACTGCTCAGCAGCTTTGGTTTGCCCAGTTTGAATAGCTATTGTACCAAGCCCATATAAAGCTTCTGGCTGATTTTGCTGAATTTCTAGCACCTGATGATATAAATGTTCAGCTTCAGCCCAGCCATGAGTACGTTGACATTGATTCGCTTGTTGAAGTAATCTTGTTGCTATGCTACCACATTTTCTTGATTTTTTAAATAGTTTTAAGAGAAAATTTTCCAGAGCGGTTATCGGTTCTAAATCGCCAGACAATAAGTGCTTGTTTTGGGCAACAAGTTGGGAAATCTGTTGACGATATTGAGCATCTTGACCGAGACGAACCGCAATCTGCACATAATCTTCAATATTTGTCGCAATTGTCACATCAATACCCATCATTGTCAGGATTGCCATTGTATGCCTTCCCCGCATCAACTCACCAGGCATTGTCACAATCGGAATGTCGTAAGCTAGAGCTTCTAATGTCGAGTTGCATCCAGACCAACCGATACTATCAAGAAACACATCCGCAATGGCTGTCGTTGCGGTAAAAGTTTTGGGTTCTAGACGAGGCAAAAAAATGCAGTAATCTTGATAATTGAGTCCGAACCCTTCAAAAGCTTGCTTTAAGCGATCGCTAAAGACTTTGGTAATCTGTTCACTAGCATGATGTTTAATAAAAACAAACTTGCACCTACTTAAATATGATGCAATTTGCGGAAAAACATCATCATATTGCGGTAAATACTTATATAACGATTGACAGCACCAGAACATCACTTCATCATCTGCAATGCCAATGTCCCTTTTACTAATTGCTGTTCGTTGAATTTCCTTAGGTGTATAATGAAATGATAAGTTAGGTAATCTGACTAATTTTTCCGTATAATGAGCTTGAGCATTTTCTGGTTCCATTAAAGCACTGCTCAAGTAATAGTCAATCGTGGGCATTCCGCTAGTTTCTGGATGTCCCCAAGAAGTGATTTGAATGGGAGCTAATCTTAAACACCCCAGTCGAATCGTCATAGAGTCCATTCCAAATTCAGGGAAAATCAGAACATGTAGGCGATCGCGTTCAATTATATTAGCCCATTGTTCCAGCAGTAAAGGACCTTGAGTAAACTTGTCAAAAACTTTGGCTGCTGTGAGTGTTTCTTGATCTTGTAGTGAGCTGGTATGATACCCAAACAACTCAAACTCACTTTTATCTAGGTTTTCTACCCAACCTCTAATCGGAATTTTCCAATTGGAATGCTCCCGAAAAAAACCACTTACGAAACCGACGCGAATTTTTTCATGAGCGGCTAACTCAGGAATGGGAATTACCTTACCCCACTGAGGATAACACCTTGCCATCAGTTGACAAATCATTTCCCCGTAAATAAGCTGTAGATATCGGTCATTAAAACCTTGATAAGTTAAATAAAAAGGCTGTAAATAACCTACTACTTTCGCCATCTCTACTTGTTCTTCAGCAGGTGCAAATTTATAGTGCTGAGCTAACTCAATTAGATGTTTTTGATACTGATTTCGCCGCCACTGAATTTCGTCTACATGAGAATAGATAATTGGCAATTGATTCATACAAATGCCAAATTTAGCTGCAGCCAAGTCAGGTTTAATTTTTAAAGCTTGCTCAAAGCAAGTTTTAGATGCTTCTAAATTACCTTGTTCGTTCAGCGAAGTTCCTAAATTGTAAAGAGCCTCAGCCCAATCAGGTTTAAATTTTAAAGCCTGCTGATACGACTGTATCGCTGCGTCTAAATCATATTCTTTCAGAGCATTTCCTAAATTATTATGAGCATTAGCAAAATCAGGTTTAATGCTCAAAGCTTTTTGATAACATTTTATAGCTAAATCTGATTGACCTTGCTTGAGAAAAACATTTCCTAAGTTGTTATAAACTTCAGCAAAGTTAGGCTCAATAATTAAAGTTTGCTCATAAAGTTTGAGCGCTTCTGTTAACTTTCCCTGTTGTTGAAGGATAACTCCAAAATTAAGTATAGCTTGTTTATATATATCTCCTAAAGATTGTTGTTCTACATGTTGTTCAAACTGACTTTGCAATATTTGTCTATATATTGTTTCCGCCTCATCCAATTGACCTAACTTTTGCTTCTGGACAGCAATTTGGATGCGAGCTTTAACATGAGATTCTGAGATATTTTCGGTTTTCATTGCTATACGGAAATCCCCAAATACCCTTTATAAGTTATTACTTTATTATGGGTATTTGGGGATGCTTTTACCTTCAATAAACTTGTCAACATAATAATTGCTCCATGTGGAGCAATTATTTATATTTGAGGCTAAATACTATTTGTTGGTAGCAGAAATAAATGTTCCGCTTTGGCTAGAACCTTCACCAGCAATGGTGATTTGGCTCAATGTACCTTCAGCAGTGCTGTTAGGACCGATAGCTTCGTTATCGAAAGCGAATGTAGCAGAGTTACCTACAACGTTAGAGTTAACACGAATGTTTGCATTCTTGTTAACAACTTCGTTGATGTTGGTGTTAGAATCGAAATCCAAGTTGGTTTTGATGTTAGAGAGCAAGTTCTTGTCGAAGTTTAGATGACGACCACCAACAACGGTTTCGGTTACTGCTTCTAAGTAGTTTAAATCAGAGATAATCATGGTTCTGTCCTGGGATTTGTTTATTTTTGGGTTTTGTGTAAGCTGTTTTTCGCTCACATTTATACTTTACAACATTTACTTTTAAAAGCAATAGGTTTCAGGATATTTTTTGATAATTCTTTTTTATATTTATCAATCAGTTTTACTTTTTAAATGCTTTTTTGCTTATAGTTAATTATATGAATTAATAGAGACGCAAAATCAGCCAATATATACCTTTTATATTGACTACTTTTAATAATTATTCTTTTTTAAAATCAAACTATTTCAATTAATTAATAACTAAATTAAGCCTGTTTGAGCATTTCTTCAAATTGTATAGATTTAGCCTCTAAGTCAAGCTGTATGGTAGTTTGCGCAGTTTCAATTTGTTGTTTTAACCATGCCTCAAATAAATCAGTAATAATTTTTTGGCGTAATTTTTCATCTAACTTAGGTTGAATAATTTCCTCTACCAAAATTAAATGAACTCCTTTTGCAGTGACAATTGGCTTGAGAATTTCTGGAGGGTTGGCGGCAAAGATAACAGCAGTAATTTCTGGTAAGAAGTCTTGGCGATTTCGCACTCCTTGGTATCCCCAAGTGCGACGAAGTTCTGGATCAAGTATGTGTTGACGAGCAATTTGGGGAAAACTAGCTTCACTTTCTTGCAGTGAGTAAAACAGTTCTAGCGCTAAGTCGTAATCATCCAAGATGATTTCGTAGGTAACGGCTTGCACATAATTGGTTTGATGCTCAAAAAAGAATGGTTCGACCTGATGAGAGAATAAATGATTTGGTAATTTTTGCGCCAGAATATTGTGGCGTGCTAACTCTTCAAAGTCATCTAGGGAAAGATGATGTTTTTTTAGCCATGCCCAAGTGTCTGTGGCTTTGACTAATTTATTTGCCATCCGCAAGCGATCGCCTTCCTCCTGTAGTTCTTCTTCTTCGACTTCTACGCCTACTTCTTTAGCTACAGAAGCAATTATTTTTCTTTTGGCGATCGCCTCCACTATGCTCGGTATTTGGCAAGAGAGTTTGTTTTGGTGAATTATGTCTTCACCAGAAATATTTAACATGATGCAATTTCCTTGATCGTTTGAGATTTGGGATGGTGTAGAGACGTTCCGGTGGAACGTCTCTACTGGTGCAATTTTTTGAATGGATCTAATAAGAAATCGATGACGCGACGCTGACGGATGATTACATCAGCGGTTGCTGTTTGACCTGGCGTTAAGGGTGTTTGTTTATTTTCTGTTTTGATATAAGGCTGTTTGAGAGTAATATCCAGTTCAAAAGTTTCTAGATTACCAGCGGTAGTGGTACTAATTTTGGAATCTGGAGAAATCCAATTGACGTTTCCAGATATCACTCCGTAATCTTGGAAGGGATAAGCATCAAATTTGATCTTGACAGGCATTCCCACTTTCAAAAAACCACTGTGCTGAATTGGCATTTGAGCTTTGAGTACCAAAGGAGATCCGTTGGGTGCAATAGAAGCAATCAATTGACCTGGTTGTACAACTTGTCCTGGCTTTTTGATGGGCAACTCAAAAATTACCCCATCCACAGGCGATCGCACCACTCGTTGCTGCATCTGTAGCTTTAACGATGTGGACATGCTACCGGTTTGAGCAATTTGTGATTGTATCGCCGTAATTTGTGATTGCAAATCTTTGATTTGTTCTTGACTTTTAAGTACAGATAGTTTTCCGGTATGAATTAAGGTCTTATAACTGCGTTGTTGCTCTTGCAGACGTAGCTGAGCTTGTTGGATATCAGAGTTAGCTTGACGAATAGTTCGCTCATAACTACTTTGTTCTTCCTTCAAGCTTGATTGAGAGCGAGATATTTCTGACTTTGCTTGCAGAAGGTTTTGGTAGTTTTCTTTGACTGATTGTTGTATTTCCATCAACCGATCTTGGGGAAGAACACCCTCTTGGTAAGCTTTTTTGTAGCGTGGTACTTTTTCTTGAGCGCCACGGTAACGAACTTGTGCTAGCTCGTAAGCTGCTTTAATCGAATCAATTGCTAATTTTTTCTGGTTAACTTGAGCTAGCTTTTCCTCTTTTTGTAAGTAATAGTTAGTCTGGAGAGTATCAAGATTCTGCTGTGCCTGTTGTATTTGGGCAAGTTTTTCTGATTGTTGCGCTTGGTTTTGTTGATTTTGGACGCGAATTGCTAACTCTACTTGGTTTTTGAGCAAATTCAGTTGCTGCCGCTGACTTTGTAGCCCCGATAGCTTTGCCTGTGCTTGTTGGAGTTCTGTGCGCAGAACATCCGACTCCAGTTCTACCAAAACCTGTCCTGTTTTTACAGTCTCACCTTCTTTTACCTTAACTGCAGTCACACTACCAGTAGCCGGAGAATCTAATTTTCGGGTTGCTCCCAATGGTTCAATCCGTCCCCTTGCAGTTCCTGTCTCATCAATTTTGGACAACATTGCCCAAGGGACAACGAGCATTGCAAAACCGATGAGTACATACAGAATAGAGCGTGTCCAAGGTCTAGGTAAAGCATCTAGCAGTTCCTCAGTACCTAAAAACCAATCGTTGGTATCTTCTGTGTCTACCGGATTTAGGTTTGTCGATTCTGTTTGGTTGGGCTTGTAATTTTGTTCATCATCCGGCGACGGTTGAGCCCGTGCGGATGAATTGCGAGATACAAATGGCATAGTTTTCCTCCTGAATTCTGAATTCTGAATTCTGAATTCTGGCTCACCCTGCATGAGCTAGTTGTTGTTGATTAAGGTAGAAATAATGACCTTTTTTGGCAATCAATTCGTCGTGAGTACCGCTTTCAACCAATACACCGCGATCTAAAACTAAAATTAAGTCAGCATTGCGGATAGTGGAAAGGCGGTGAGCAATGATTAGGCTGGTACGCCCTTTAAGTATTGTTTTGAGATTGTTTTGAATAATGCGCTCCGATTCTGAGTCGAGGTGAGAAGTCGCTTCATCTAAAAGTATGAAGCGGGGGTTACCCAGCAAGGCACGAGCGATCGCCAGTCGCTGACGTTGCCCACCTGATAGCATTCCGCCACCTTCCCCAATTTGGGTTTCGTAACCCAGGGGCAATTTTTGAATAAATTCATCTGCGCCTGCAAGACGTGCCGCATCAATGATCTCTTCTATAGAGGCTTGTGGGTAAGCGATACTGATGTTTTCCCTCACCGTACCGCCAAACAGAAAGGTATCTTGTGAGACAACACCAAACTGCGATCGCAGCGAACGGAGGGAAATAGTCGTCACATCTAGACCATCAATCAACACTTTGCCTTCTGTCGGAAGGTATAAACCCAAAATTAATTTGGAAAGGGTAGTTTTTCCGGAACCGCTACGCCCGACAACTGCCACAGTTTGCTCTGGCTGAATCTCAAAACTAAGATTTTGTAGCACGTTCGTATCATTTTGAGAGTGATAGCGAAAAGTTACATTTTCAAAACGAATTCTCCCTTGCAGTTTGCGCAGAGACTGGCGGGGTTTATTTTGTAAATCTTCTTCCGGCTCTGCTTGGATGACATCATTAATGCGCTCAGTGGAAATAACTATTTCCTGCAATTGATTCCACAGCCCCGCCAGCCGTTGAAAAGGACCAAGGACGTTGCCAATCAACATATTGAAAGCAACTAATTGTCCAATCGTGAGTTGCTGGTTAATCACTAGCCATGCGCCAAACCAGAGTAATGCAGTATTGCTAAACAGATCGATAGTGCCACTAATTAAAGAAAGGCGGATGTTAATTACCTGCCCAGAAAAACCTTTTTTGACTAATTTATATAGCTGTTCTTCCCAATGCCACCGAACAGTTTGTTCAACTGCCATTGAGCGAATTGAGCGAATTCCGGTAAGGGCTTCAATTAAATAACTGTTTTCTTCTGCAGAAGCATTAAAAATCTCTCGAGAAATCCGCCGCAACAAAGGTGTTACAGTGAACGCCAAGATGAAATAAGGTGGCACAATGACTAGTACTAGCAATGTTAAACGCCAGTTGTACCAGAACATTAATCCCAGGTAGATAAACACTGTCATAAAATCCAGAACGATTCCTAGCGTCTCGCCAGTGAGGAAGCGCTGAATTTTCTGGTTTTCTTGGATGCGAGAAACAATGTCGCCGACGTAACGTGTTTCAAAAAATGCTAGGGGCAATCGGAAGGTATGTTTCATAAAGCCTACTAGCAAGGCTATGCCCACACGGTTAGCTGTGTGTGCTAGTAGATATTGCCGTACTCCACTCATGGTAAGGCGGAACAAACCAAAAACTAGCAAACCCAAACCAATTGCGTTTAAAGTGGCTGTGCTACCTTGTACAATCACTCTGTCGAAGAGCAATTGGGTGAATAGGGGTGTGACTAGTCCAAAGATTTGCAGTAAGACAGAAGCGACAAATACTTCTAGCAGTACTTTCCAATGGGGTTTGATGATGTCGAAAAACTGCCAGAATCCTGTAGCTGCTTCTTCTGTTTCTTTGAGTTCGGAGGTGGGCTGCAATAATAATGCATATCCACTCCAACCTGCGATGAATTCGTTTTTAGTTAGTTTCCGTATGCCAATGGCAGGATCGCTAACAATTACCTGCTTGTTTGTGATTTCATTAACTACTATGTAGTGTTTGCCTTCCCAGTGAGCGATCGCTGGTAGGGATTGTTCTGCTAATTTAGCGAAGGTGGCTTTGACTGGGCGACTAGCAAAGCCGATGCTTTCTGCTGCTGCTGCCAAAGAGCGTAAGTCTACCCCACTACGGTTGGTGTTAGCTAAATCTCGCAACCTATTCAAACTAAACTGCTTGCCCCAGTAGAGCCCAATCATGACAAGGCAGGCTGCCCCACAATCAGAGGCACTGTGTTGTGCATAAAAGGGATACTGCTTACTGAGCTTTTGCCACCAATGCCCTACTTTTTGCTTTGGGCTGGGAAAGTAGGCAAGTCGTTTTTTTGATTTTGGTTTTGGCGCTGGTTGTGGTTGCCGAAATGGAATAACGTTACTGCGATTGGGCGGTGAGATCGGCTCTACACTAGTTGAGCCATCATCAATTAATGCTAATTTTGACCAATAAGCGAGGCAAGCTAACCAATCAGAATCTCGGAGAATATAAACAATTGTTGGTTTGTTGGTGTGCCAATTACTTTTATTAGGGTTTACATAAATTTTTCCTGGTGTTAAGCTGTGATTGTTATAATTTTGCAACTCTCCTTTGTAAAGTAATAACGCTTTTACATCTGCCGGAAGAGAGACATTGTCTGAGATATCTATCTTTTGTCGTTTAAACAAGGATAGAGCTTTGTGCATAGCTTGCACATCAGATGGTGGCGACGATTGTATCTTATGGCGGCATATCAGTAGCAAATCCCACAGTTCAGCTTGCTGATATAAATGAGTGCGGATTTGTGGATGTTTATCCATCAACGGCTGCAACACATCTTGTTTGAGATAACAAAGCTTCAAGTTAGTAGAAGCTCTGGCAGTATATTGTCCAAAGTTATCTTCACGAAATAAAGTTGCTTGCCCAAAGGATGAACCTGCGCCAAGCGTGGCAATTAAATTATCACTTTCGTCCAGCAGTCTTACTTTACCTGCAACAACTATATATATACCGGCGCTGGCATCTAACGATCGCCAAAATTGTTTGGCACAAGGTGGTTCAATAGTTTCTACCGCCTGAGCGCATAAAAGCAGTTCAGTTTCAGTTAGCTTTTCACACTCGCTAGCTGCTAGTTGTTGAGCGAGCATAGCAGGAGACAAAATCATTGACATTCTCTTACCCCCAACTTAAAGTCATTGGATGGCGAGCGTTAATTTTTCTCCCGCGCAAAGCTTGTTTTCGACTACAAATGTGTGTCATGATTACTACCAGTTGCCCCGAAAAAAGTGGACATACACGTCTACAGCAGCTGTTATGACTGGTCTAAGAATCACAGCTGCAAGATTAGATAGCCAATCCTTGGCTATTTAAACAGTTAATACATAGGCAGCTAACCCTTGGATTCCCCTGATATTAGCGGTATCGGGGGATTTATCCCTGGGCTAAGTAAAGTTTTACTTCTTTAAGATTCAGCATAATTTTGAGTAAATTTTCTTCTCTAATTCGGTTAGGGAAGAGTTACATTGCCTATTTATTTGGCAGTAGTTAATATCCCTGAAAAGATTTGTGAAAAACATGGCTGCTGTTTACCTTAATAGCAACAGTGTATGGTAGTGCAATTACTGCCTGTGAAATGGCGATTATTTAACTAAATAATCTTATTGGTTTGCTTTAAACATGGCTGGTGAATGATCTGGGAACACTAATTTTATAAATCTTGAAGACAGAATAAAAATCTTATTCAGACTTCTACTTGTATCTACAAGATATACAGGGACTTTCTCAACTCTGCCAAGTGTTTACCGCACTTTGCTTAAATTACCAAGTATTTAACCACAATATGTTACAGAGTAGGTATGTTTGATTGTAAACAATCTATAAAGATTTTTCACAACATGAAACATGATCGCTGTAGCACTTGGCATTTGTAACTTTTTCTTGTTTTTTTAGTCTTGTGTGTTACACATGGAAATTGCCGATTAATTTATTGTGGGCGCTCGCACTTAAAAGTTAACAAACTCTACGAGTATTTGTGCAATTAAATATGAGCATTCCACTACATAACTAAGTAGCAATCCCTTAGTTGATTAAGATTTTGCTAAGACTTAGTAATATTTCATCACGCTACATCAACTAAAATACAACAGTTCCTTACGCTGCTAATCAGACAACTGATATCTAAATAGTAAATTTACATACATCTTGTCAAGCTTTTTCTGAGTAAAACCATTTTTTGATTAAATCTTTACACTTACTTCATTTGAGCTTTACCTCGTTATTTTTTCTGAAAAAATAAAATTCTTTGCTACTAATTAAATTCACAGATAACTAATATTAAATATAGTTAAACCTCAAATCAAGAAATTCCTTCATCATGTAAAATCCAGCAATTATGCAGTTAATATATGTAAAAGTAAACATCAATATACTAGTGTATTTACTTAGTTAAGTACTTGGGGCAAAGTTAACTTTACAGTTTTGTTATATAATTTTGGTTTTTGAACGCAAATACTCATAAAAACTTTATCAAAGAGTTTCTGCTCTAGCTTTAGTATATTTACGTATGTAATAATTTACAAATAGATAGCATAGCAATACTACTGATGCCTATACTACAGTTTTACGAAGAAGATTGTATGAAGCACTACCAAAAAGTCAAGAAGCGCTTAATGTTTTTCATCGCGCCGTTACTGGCTAGCTCCATCTTATCCTCACCGAGTCAGGCAGCTACCTTCGCTTCATCGCGAGGAGAAGTAGAGTTTATCAATTTTAGTCTGGTCCCAGTGGATAATGATGCTAGCTCTAACACCAACGTCATTACCATTGCTCAAGAAGGCTTGGTGCTAGCTCTTGCTGATGGGGACGCAAATTTTATCGTTAACCCACCAACAGCGACTAACTTATCTTTAAGCCAAGCCTTGGGTTTGGGTAGAAGTTATTTAGGGTTGGCAGAAAGTGAGGCGAGAGTGGTAGGTGACTTTGTTGTTGAGGCAGGTACACCTTTTTCATTTAATTTCAACGCCCAATTAAACTTACAAACAACCATAGAAAATCCTTCATTTGAGATTGCTGGAGCGACGGGAGATATAGATTTCGTATTAGTAAACACAGATAATAACAGTATCTTAGAATCATTTAGGCTGATGGGAAATATAATTACCCCAGGAGATAGTGATTTTATTACTATTACAAAGAGTCCAAATGTTAGCTTATCCAATGTAACCAATCAATCTAATTTTGGTGGGAATCAAGAATCGGCTACAGCTACCATCTTCGGCTCTGTGCAACGTTCTTTTACTGAACAAACTAAATTATCGTTAGTAGAAGTGAAACGGAATCAAGCAAGAGTACAAGTACCTGAACCTTCGGTGAGCATAGCGCTGATGTTGTCTTTGAGTGGAATGAGTTTGGTGTTGAAAGCTAAGCGTAAAGATACTTTGGTACTTTAGACTTCCAAATCAAAAAGTATCCAATTAGTTCTTGTGGAGGCAGGCATCCTTGCCTACTGGCTGTAGACGTTTTCTCACATCAGCTTCACAATATTGTCATGGGATTTTTGCGTGAAATTGACAAGAAATTACACGAAATTTATAACACATATATAAAAAAACTCCTAGTATAAATACATAGGGTAAATATACCAGAAAAGAAAAAACGTTCTAATACTACTGCGATCGCTACTTTCTTTTCAGTGCTAAGAAGGTTGACAGTCTGTGTGGTATTCAACAAATTTACCTACTGCAAATATTGCAGAGGTAATTTGAGATACCCGGAAAAAGGCTGTTTGCTAATTTCAACTGTCGCCTAATTACTATGACTATTTTAAATGCCATCGTACACAACACAAATTAAGGATTTTATGAAGAAATTTCAGGGATTTGTCAAGAACTTTGTCCAAGTAGCTACTTTATTGGTAACTGGTTCGATCTTAGCTGCTTCACCCAGTCAAGCTGCCACCTTTGCTTCTTCTAATGGAGCATTAGAGTTTACCAATTTTAGTCAAAGTCCTTTGAATGTTGGTACAGGAACTAACGTCAACACTCTTGCCCAGGGTGGGATAGTACAAGCTCAGGCTACAGCACAAGCATTTTTTGTGATTAATCCACCAGTAGCATTCAATTTATCATTAACTGAAGCTATAGGACAAGGTAGAGATTATTTAGGATTGGCTGAAAGTGAAGCTAGAGTTATTGGTGACTTTGTTGTCGAAGCAAGTACATCTTTTGCTTTTGACTTCACAGCAGCTTTAGATTTGAACACGTTTATAGAAAATCCTCCAGCAGAGAATGCCAGAGCCGCTGGAGACATATCTTTTGTCTTATTTGACAGGACTAATCAGAATGTATTAGATTTCTTTAGCCTAACCGGAAATTTAACCACTGAAGGTGACAACGACTTTATTGCATTGCAAAAAAGCGACAACGTTGCTTTCAATGTGCTAGCGCAAGATTCTCAATTTGGTGGAAACTTTGAATTTGCTAATGCTTTAGTTCAAGGATCTTTGGAACGATTTTTTGCCAATAAAACAGATTTGACTTTAATTGAAGTGAAGACGAATAAAGCTCAAGTACAAGCACCTGAACCATCTACTACTCTAGCTTTGTTCTTAGGTTGTGGTGTTGTTGGTATTGCTGCTGTGAGACGCAAGAAGTAACCAGATACCCGACTTCTTCAAGAAGTCGGGTATCTAATAAATTAAGAAAACAATTTAGAAACAATTTCTTTTCGCAGAGGGGCGGCTTGAGCTTGAGTTAACCAGGTGAATAACTTTGTTACCGCTTGGGGAGAGCTATCGAGTTTAAGAATCTCTTGGATTAAACGAAAAGCACCATCAACATCGCTTGCCTCAAGGAACGTTTTCACATGTTCCAGATTTATATTAAAGTAATGGCTACGAGCTTTCGATGTAATCTCTGCACAATACTTAGCAGGCAAATAACTTTCAGACATCTCAATCGCACGGCGCAAAGCCATAGCTTGTTTCCAACCAGAAAGCCAATATTCATTAGATAATCCTTGGGAATGCAAGCGGTAACGAGCCAAGATTGCCCCCTCGTACCACCAATCATAAAAAGTGGCAATACGTTTATTCATTTCCCAGTCAGAAATTTCCGGTAACTGTGGGTAATAACCTCCCAGTCGTTCAAAAGTTGCTCGACGAATAACTACCGCAGGCAGCATCACTAAACATACCACTCCAATCTTCACTAACCAATCCTGAGCGATACCCGAATGCTCACCATACCCATATTTTTCGCTGTGCAGAACTTCCCCTATCTCATTGATATATTCAAAACCTGTCATAGCTGCGCCAACAGAATCCGGACACTGCTGTAGACTTTGCTTGAGTTGAGCATAAAAACCAGGCAGGACATAATCATCATCATGAAGTACGTGAATCCACTTACCGCGACTGTTGGCAATACCTGCATTCATATTTTTGATCGGACCAATATTTTCCTGATTGCGGTAGTAGCGCACTATCCCTTTGCCAATACTATTAACTATTTCAAACACAGGTGTTTGACTGGCATTATCCATGACGATAATTTCCATCTCCGCGAATCCTTGCCATTGTGCTAGTACGCTGGTAAGACATTCGAGCAGATACTCTGTACGATTATATACAGTTATCACCACAGTCCAGAAAGGTCGTATCTCACTGTCAGATACAGGTGGAATAGCCGGAAACTGATAAGCTCCGACGGTTACTTCTGATTGAGGAACTGATGGTGTAAGTATCTCCGTTTGAGTAGTTTTCTCATCCACAGCACTGTTGTAGTGAGGATTAATCAGCTTTAACCATTGTCGATAGTAAACAACAGCAGTCTTTAAATCTCCAGCTTTTTCCCTTTGTAAGCCCAATTTGTGATTCAATTGTGCGTAGTATATTTGTTTTTCGTCAAGCTTACCCACTGCATGTAGGGCATTGCCCAAATTTGCCTCGGCTTCGATAAAGTCAGGCTTGATTTCTAGGGCTTTTTGATAGTAGTGAATTGCTTCGTCAAATTCTCCTACTTGTTGCAGAGCATAGCCCAAGTTGTTGTAAATTGGTAGTAATGGTTTCAATTCCAGAGCTTGACGGTAAGCCGTAACTGCTTGAGCATACTGCTGTTGAGCTACATGCAAATTACCTAAACTAAACCAAGTCTTCACATCAGGCTGGGCTTGAATTGCCGCAGTTAGCCACTTCAAGGCAGTTTGAGTTTGTCCTAACTCAGTAGCCAGCATACCTAAATTGTATAAAGCTTCCGGATGGTTTGGTTGGATTTCCAGAACTTGATGATACAGTTGCTGTGCTTGGGCTAAACGATTAGCTTGTTGATGTTGAATTGCGAGTTGGAGGGTTTGGCTTACTTCTTGACTTGGCATGATAGCAGGATTTCGAGAGTATATGTATCAAATGTCATTATTGTACTTATACATTTGTAGGCCATACCAACTCAAATAATATTTGCGACAAATAACCCCACTCGCAGCCCACTTAACCCGCCCCTTTCCAAGGGGAATTGGGGAGGGCATTTGGAGTTTAAACCAAGGGAGTTTCGGATATATTTCCAGCAAAAGAATAAGATCTGACTGATGTTCCCAAAGAGCCAGTATTTCTGCTGGTTAAAGTTATAGACAGAGATTTACCATCGCTACTTGACACTAGATATCCGGATTCGCCTGTGGTTGGATTATTTAGCTTTTCCACTGAGTATTCTACTCCAGAATAGACTTTTTCACGAGTATAGTTTACAGGCGTAAAGGTAAGGGACTTCGGTAGTAACGATATGCTTAAATTCCTCAATGTCAGACTTCTCGACACACTCAATCCACCTTTAACCTCGATATCTTTATCTGTTGCTACTTCACAAAAACTCAGATCTGATATCTTCAATCTACTCATAGTGCACCTCGCTAGTAACAATTGCAAAAAACAGAGGAATACTGTGATTACTCCCTACTCATCACCTGATATTAACTGGACGTTTCGCAGATGTTGTGGAGGAAAATTACTCACTTACTTGTGAGAAATTTTTCTTACTCTTATACTATACCTTTGTTACTAAATAAGAACAGAGATTATTTTTTATTAACAAAAAATTATTAAAATTGAAAAAAATAATTTAAATTAGCTAATAATAGCAAAAACAAAAAGAGCAAACAAATTTTAAAAAAAATTGTTTACTTTTAAAGTATAAAATTAAATATTAACTCATTAAATAAGCTATTACTAATTCTTAATCAAACATAAAAAACCGGATTTATGCATAAACCAGATCATTGGTATAAGGTATGTATTTGCGATGTTCTAGAAAGCTAGTACATCGGGCGCGGAAATAAAACTACCATTCAAAATGGCGCAAAAGCTTAAAATATAAGACTTTTGAATGCGTGAATGCGTGACTTTCGCGCAGCGGTGCTAGCTCTAATCGAACACTATTGATTGAGAGTTAATCTGATTGAATGTCACACCTGCAAGCAGTAATGACCCTTCTTTGCGTCCACCTTCAAAATCGAAGAGAAGACCATCCTTGGTATCTGTTATATTCCCTTGAGAAAACATCTCTTTTAACCATTGATCGGGATTACGATTACCCCAGTACTGAAATACAATCTTATCGATACCAACCTTGAAGTCTTGAATGACATCCAAATCACCATTCAAGTTATCGCTACGTTTGAAAACAAATTGGTCATAACCTTCACCACCAACTAAGATATCACTACCACGTCCACCAATTAGGATATCATTGCCCAAACCACCATAAAGTTTATCATCTCCCTGACCGCCATCAAGGTGATCGTTGCCTTGACCTCCTTCGAGGATATCATTACCGTCTTTTCCATCGAGCCGATCGTCTCCAATAGAGCCATATATTTTGTCAGCACCGTTAGTGCCATTTAGTCTATCGTTGTCAATCGTGCCATAGATAACATCTTGTCCGAGATTGCCGATTAAAGTATCCCCCAAAAAAGTGACGGCACTGGCATTAATTTCTACTAAAGTTATGTTGGTATCACGCTTAAACGTCTCTTGGTAAGTTCCAAAATACTTACCCGTGAGGAAGTCCAAGCCATTGTTACCATCAACATCAGTAGTTTGATCGCGACTGGCAATTTTAACATTGCGACTACCACCAGACTTCAAATCGCCGATTTGCTTAGAGGAGATTAACTTACCGTGAATACCAAAATAATCTAAAACCTTGGCTTTATTTGGATTTGTGGTGTCTAAAACCAGGAAAGCTGTTTTCGACTTAGCCTCGTTATATTCAGTACTGGGATTTTCAATTTCTTTAGCTGTGAGTTCTAAATCTGCGAAAAAATCGAAAGAGAAGGTTTGATGAGCGCCAACAGCAAAATTAGCAATTACTTTAGTTTCACTGTTAGCACTTCCCGCATAAGGACCATCTAAACCAATGCCAGTACTTTCAGTAAAGAGTACAGAGAAAGTTGGCTCATTGTTAAAAATAGCTGTAGCTTCACCAATAGCAGCAGCTACACCACCTCTAACCAATGTCTCCGTTAAGGTAAAAGTCACATTTCCTAGAGCTTGACTATAGTTAGAGAAAATAGCAAATCCTGTAGCATTAGCAAAATTAGGATTGGGGTTAATAATTGTATTAGTTGGTTGTAAAAATAGAGTGTCTGATGACATATTGACTAAATCCACAATCCTTATTCTTTTTACTTTTGATTTGAAATATTAACAGGTATGGGAAAATTAATCTCTACTGATTGTGAGTGGAACTAGATTTTGAAAAACTGCTAGAACTCGATTTCACGGAAGAACTGCTAGAACTACTGTGAGAAGAAACATTTACTGAAACGCTTTGACTAATCTCACGAGTTCCATCGCCATCTATAGCTACACTTTTTGCTTCGGCAATAATCTTGCCATCAGGTGATACTATGCGTTTGATTACTACTTGATAGTCAGCCATGATACTACTTATTTATTAATTTTGTCGGATTACGAAAATAATTTTGATTAGCTTTGACAAATTTTTCCATTGCACTATAGGCACTACTAGATAATAGCTTTGGAAAATTTATGCAATTTATAACTCACCCTGGAACAATATCTATATCGCTGAAAGCTTTTAAGAACTTTCAGCGATATCCGTCTACAATTCAAAAGAATCAGAGGAAGAGTTAGAGTCGGTAAAAGAACCGACATCTAACTTAAATAACCCCAGTTTTTAAACGGGCAATAAAGTCAATTGTTTACTAGCGATTAGCTGCAGCTGTTGAACGAGAAGCAGCGTCAGAAGATTTACCTTCATAAACTTCAGTAAAGGTAATAGTTTCAGCATCTGTGTTTTTACCGTATGCTTGGCTGACTGCCTGAGCATCGGCAAAATTGCCGTCCACATCAACATTAATGTCAACTTTCTTATCGATGTCAACTTTTACTTTGCTGAAGATATATTCCAACTTGTTGTTATAAATAGCAAAACCACCGCCACCAAGAATTTCAGTTCCTTCAACAGCTTCCAAATGGTTAATATCAGAAATAATCATTGGTTTCTCCTGGGAATTAACTTGTTTTTGGTTAGTCATGTAAGCTTGTTTTTTGCTTACATCTTTAATATACAGGATTAAATTTGAAAATCAATAGTTTTTGAAGTAATTTTTGATAACTATTTATGATGGTATTTTCAAATATTGCTTCTTTTATATAATGCTAATTTATAACATTTTTTTGAATAATATAACAGCAGAAAACTTGCCAATTTCCTCCTATAAATTGACAACAAATAAAATACTATTTCAAATTTTTTGTTAATTAAAAAAATTAAGCTTGTTTTACTTTTTCGTTAGTTTTTGTGAAATTATCATCCAAGTCTAGATATGTGATAATTTCCATACACTCAATTTGTTGTTCTAACCATGCATTAAATAAATCTGTAATAATTTTTTGGCGTAATTCATCATCTAATTTAGGTTGAATGATTTCTTCAACCCAAATTAGATGGACTCCTTTTGAAGTCACAATTGGTTTGAGAATCTCAGACTCAGTTGCAGCAAATACAGCTGTCGCAATTTCCGGGCGAAAGTCTTTACGGTGTTTGAGTCCCTGATATCCACGCGAACGACGGAGTTCTGGTTCTTGTATGTATAAACGAGCGATTTCAGGAAAAGTAATTTCACCTTCAACTACGGCGTAAAAGAGTTCTAAAGCTAAGTCTCGATCATCAAAGATGACTTCATAGGTGACGGCAGCAACATAATCTACACGGTGTTCATAGAAAAAGCTTTCGACGTGAGCCGAAAATAAATGATTAGCTAACTTCTTGGTAAGGACTTTGTTGTGGATTGACTCCTCAAATTCATCTAAAGACAGATGATGTTTTTTCAACCATGTCCAAGTGTCTTTAGCTTTGACGAGTTTCTGCGCTAACCGCAAGTCATCTCCTTCTTGCTGTAGTTCTTCGGCAGTCACTGTAATGCCTGCTTCTTGGGCTGCTTCAGTAATAATTTTTTGCGTGGCGATCGCCTCCTGAACACTCTTGATTTGGTACGAAAGTTTCAGACACTGAATTATGTCTGTTTGAGTAATAGTCAGACTTTTAGACATGATGCAATTCCTCCAATGACTAATGTAAAGACGCGAGATCTCGCGTCTCTATTTACCTAAACCGTCTTTTTGCAGTTTCTTAAACGGATCTAAAACAAAATCAATCACGCGCCGTTGACGAATAACTACTTCCGCGTTGGCTGTCTGCCCCGCACTCAATGGAATACGTTTGTCGCCATTTTGGATATATTGTTGCTCCAAGGCAATTTCTAAATCATAAGTTTCGATGTTTCCTTGGGGTGTTTGGCTAACTTTAGTGTCAGGAGAAATTCGAGTAACTTTCCCTTGAACGATGCCATACTCCTGGAAGGGATAGGCATCAAACTTGATTTTGACTGGCATCGCTACCTTCAAAAAGCCACTTTCCTGACTAGGTATTTGAGCCTTGAGGACAAAGCCAGTATTTTTAGGCGCAATTTGGGCAATCCGTTGACCGGGTTGTACTACCGCTGCCTGCTTGGTAATTGGAAACTCATAAATCACTCCATCAATGGGCGATCGCACTACTCTTTGCTGCATCTGAAGTTTGATCGATGTGAGTTGGCTTTGTGTCTGAACGATTTGGGATTGCAAAGCCGTGATTTGTGCTTGTAAGTCTTTAAGTTGTTGCTGATTTTTTAAAATTGCCAGTTGACCTGCTTGCAGTAAAGTTTGATACCCGTTTTCTTCCTGTTGTAGTTGGAGTTTTGCTTGTTTGATATCAGACATCAACTGACTAACTGTAGTCAGATAGCGATTTTGTTCTTCATCTAAACGCAATTTCGCTTGTTTGATATCCGATAGCGCTTTGTTGTAGAGTCTATTGCTTTCTTGTTGTTCTTTTCTAAGTTGATCAATTTGAGTAGCAGAAACAGCACCATCCTTGACAAGGTTCTCAAACCGTTCAACTTGTGTGGAATCTATACTCAAACGACTTTGAGCCGACTTGAGATCATTCTCCGCAGTACTAATTTGCTGCCGCGCTTGATTGACTAACGCCTGTTTTTCTAACTTTTGCAGGTTATGAGTACTTTGTTTTGCATCCAGGTTTTGTTTTGCCTGGTTAACTTGGGACATTTTTTCCAGAGCTTGAGAGCGGTTTTGTTGTTCCTGGGTTGTCAGAGTCAACTGTAGTTGGTTTTTGAGTATATCCATTTGCGCTCGTTGGTTTTGCAATCCAGAGAGCTTTGTTTGACTTGCTTGCAGTTCCGTTTGCAAAATATCAGATTCTAGTTCGAGCAAAACCTGTCCTGCTTGTACGGTGTCGCCTTCTTTAACCTTGACAGCTTTGACGCTCCCACCAGCAGTGGTGTCCAACTTTAGGGTTGCACCTTGAGGTTCAATACGTCCTCTAGCAGTTCCTGTTTCATCTACTTTTGAGATTGTTGCCCAGGGTACGGCGATGACGGCAAAGCCCATCAGTACATAAAGCACACCACGAGTCCAAACTTTAGGTATGGCATCAAGCAGTTCTTCAGTACCGTAATGCCACTCTTGGGAATCACCTGGAGTCTCTATCTGCTCTTCAGTAGATTTCTCTATCTGTGTATAATTCTGATACTCATCAGCATCATCATTGGGAAGTGCTGATGAGGAAGATGCATAGGGCATGGTTTTCCTCCTAAAATGGGGAATAATGGCGGATGTACAGACGTTCTGGCGGAACGTCTATACCTAACCGGCATATGCCAGTTGTTGTTGATTGAGGTAGTAATAATGACCTTTTTTGGCAATCAATTCATCGTGAGTACCACTTTCTACCAATAAACCACGATCTAAAACCAGGATCACGTCAGCGTTACGTACAGTAGAGAGACGGTGGGCAATAATTACACTTGTGCGCCCTTTGAGAATTGTTTTGAGATTGTTTTGAATAATACGTTCTGATTCTGAGTCTAGGTTACTGGTGGCTTCATCAAAAAGCAATAACCGAGGATTTCCAAGTAAAGCACGGGCAATGGCTAGGCGTTGACGTTGCCCACCAGAGAGCATTCCCCCACCTTCACCAATTTGGGATTCATAACCCATTGGCATTTGCCGAATAAATTCATCTGCCCCAGCATATTTGGCGGCGAGAATAATTTCATCTATTGATGCTTCTGGGTGAGCGACACAAATGTTTTCGCGAATAGTGCCACCAAACAGAAAGGTATTTTGATCGACCACACCTACTTGAGAGCGGAGCGATCGCAATGCAACTCCCGATACATCATAACCATCAATTAAAACTCTGCCTTCTGTCGGAGGATATAAACCTAAAATTAATTTACTCAGGGTTGTTTTTCCCGAACCGCTACGCCCGACGATTGCCACCATTTGCTCGGGCTGAATTTCAAAGCTGAGATTTTCCAGCACGTTTGTCTCACTTTCTTTGTGATAGCGGAAAGTGACATTATGAAAGCGAATTCGTCCTTGAAGTTTACCTAGTGACTTGCGGGGTTTATTGTGCAAGTCTTCTTCGGGTTCTGCTTCTAAGACATCATTAATGCGTTCGGTAGAAATCACGATTTCCTGCAATTGATTCCACAGCAGAGCTAGCCGTTGAAAAGGACTCAAAACATTACTCACCAACATGTTGAAGGCAATTAATTGTCCAATGGTAAGTTCTCCTTGAATCACTTGCAATGCGCCAAACCACATTAAGGAAGCATTGACAACGGTTTGGATGACGCTACTGAGGATTTGCAGGCGGATGCCGATAATTTGAGCATTAAAACTTTTTTTGACTAATTTATGTAGCAGTTCTTCCCAACGCCAGCGTACCGTCTGTTCAATTGACAAAGAGCGAACTGTGCGAATTCCCGTGAGGGATTCGATGAGATAGCTGTTTTCTTCAGCTCCGGCATTAAAAATTTCTCTAGAGATGCGGCGTAATATATTTGTACTAGCCAGCGCCAAGATAAAAAATGGTGGCACAGTAATGAGTACAAATAATGCCATCCGCCAGCTATACCAGAACATCATGCCCAGATAGATTACCAAGGTCATCATATCCAGGATGATGGAAAGAGTTTGTCCAGTTAAGAATTGTTGAATTTTCTGGTTTTCTTGGATGCGAGAAACTATATCCCCGACGTAACGCGACTCGAAATAAGACAGGGGCAACCGGAAGGTATGTTTGATAAAACCCACCAGCAAGGAGACACTGACACGGTTGGCTGTGTGAACTAGCAGATATTGCCGCACTCCATTCATGGCAATACTGAACAAACCAAAAACGATCATCCCCACTCCAACGGCGTTTAAGGTAGGAATGCTGCGTTGCACCAGCACTCTGTCTAGCAACAACTGGGTGAATACTGGTGTTATTAGTCCAAATAGCTGCATCAGCACACTTGCGAGTAAGACTTCTATCAGTACCCGGTAGTGAGGTTTGACTAACTCAAAGAATTTCCAGAAGCCGATATCCTCGGCTTTAGCTTCTTTAAGTAAAGCCGTAGGTTGCAGTAATAATGCGTAACCAGTCCATTTATCAAAAAATTCACCTTTTGTCAAGCTACGTTGACCGATCGCCGGATCGCAAATAATTACCCGTGTTTTGGTGATTTCATAGACGACGATGAAGTGCTTGCCTTCCCAGTGAGCGATCGCTGGTAGAGTTTGTTCTGCTAATTTATCGAAAGTGGCTTTAACGGGGCGGGTGGCAAAACCGAGGTTTTCTGCTGCCGTTGCTAAAGCACGTAGAGATGCTCCACTGCGGTTGACGTTAGTCATATCCCGCAAGCGATTGACACTAAAGTGTTTGCCCCAATAGTTACCAATCATGACAAGGCAAGCAACGCCGCAGTCGGTGACGCTTTGTTGGGCATAGAATGGGTAGCTCTTGGTGAGCTTTCCCCACCAATGCCCCACTTTTACCTTGGGGCTGGGAAAGTATGGTTGTGATTTTTTGGGCTTTTGATTGAGTGTGGAATCTCGCTGAGGAAAAGGAATGACATTATGAGATGTCCCTGGTTTAGCTCTGCTGCGTAACTGGTGGCTAGGAGTGGTAGTTGGACGTTCTTGCCCAACTACCGATTTTAATTCCTGCCAATGTAAGATTGCTGTTTGCCAATTTGACTCTTTAAGAATGTAAGCAATTGTTGGTTGCGTCGCTTGCCAACTACCTTGTTTTTTACATTCATATATTTTTCCTGGTGTCAATATCTCCCCAGATTCATTTTCTACTTGACCTCGCTGTAGTACCCAGAGCTTGGCATCTTGTGGTAGGGATATTTCCACACTAGTATCTAGGTTGTGTCGCTCAAATAAAGATAACGCTTTGAGTATGTCTGTAGAATTACGAGTAATTTGTCCAGTTTGATGACATAAACGGAGCAAATCTAAACTAAGTGCGCGTTCACGCAGGCGAGCGCGAATTTTTGGGTATTTATCCATCAAATCGAGGATTACCTCTTGTCTGAGGTAGCAAAGCTTTAAGTTAGTAGATGAGCGTGCAGCGTAATGCCCAAAGCCTTCATCACCAAACAAAGTCGCCTCGCCAAAAGAGGAACCTGCACTCAGAGTCGTAATTAAATTTTCACTACTCTCCTCCAGCAGTCTCACTCTACCTGCAAGAACTAGATAGATTCCTGGTGGTGCATTTGTTGTTTGCCAAAACTGCTTGGCTACGGTAGGTTCGATAATTTCTGCCGCCGCCACGCACGCTTGCACTTCTGTTTGAGCTAGCGTCTCTCCCAACGTCTCAGCTATCAGTTGAGCTAGCTCAAGAAACTCTTGTGCTGGAATGGAATTGTATGACATAATTTTTACCAGTTGCCATCAACTGTAAAATGTGGGCGAACGTGTCTACAACAGCTGTAACCTCCTGTTAACAAAGTCACAGCTGCAAAGCTGAATAGCCTTGAGAAAGCTATTTCAGCACATACACAAGATGGGCAGCTAAACCTGGGATTTCCCCCTAACGTTTCGAGGGTTTAGGGGGTTTCTTCCAGGATCAACTAAACTCTTACTTTTTGGATCCTGCATAATCAGTGATGCACCCACACACAGAAGCACTTCATTTGCCTGTAAGCACCCCGTGTCGCTTTCTTCCGTAACATCAGTAAAACTTGAATTCCTAGTTTGGAGAACAAAGACGGATAATCTCTACTCTCTAAATAATTGTAAAGTACCATAACATTGGATGTATGAAACATGGTAATTGCGCACCCCAATCAGTAAAAAAGCTTTTACTCAAGACTGAACTGAAATGGTAAGTGATTAGATTGATGATCTCAATAATCCGTCTTAGCTTGGGAACACTAGTATAAATTAGAACTTTTTTGAATTTCGCTTTTGATAGAAAAAATGTTTGTATGAATATCACTCACTTTCCAGAAGAGTCATGAATAATCAACTAAACTTAGCCGAAAATTGGGACAAATTTTGTCAAAAGGGTTAAGTACATAAAGTCATGTTAGTATAATT
Organism: Iningainema tapete BLCC-T55; assembly: GCF_014698965.1. Taxonomy (GTDB): domain Bacteria; phylum Cyanobacteriota; class Cyanobacteriia; order Cyanobacteriales; family Nostocaceae; genus Iningainema; species Iningainema tapete. The sequence goes on along the minus strand of NZ_JACXAE010000057.1, from coordinate 46,563 downwards.
AAACTCAGTGCTATCGCCAACAGAGTTATCACCCTTAGACTGACACAACAGCATTATATACTGCTGAAATCAGGCTAGTAAATGTTTGGTAGCTACAGCAGACCAAACGTTTTATGACAGGTTCCTGATTTAGCCACGATATTATTACAAATTTGAAACAATCTTGTGATAATTTCAAATACACATAATAGTATCTTACGCGGTTACTTCAACAACGTTACTTTTTAAATAGTAAATTTACATACAGTTTGTCAAGCGTTTTTGTGAAAAACCCAAAATTTCACTAAAACTTTATATTAGATTTACTCAAGATTTAAAAAAAAATTTGTTTAGAAAAATAAATAGCTTCTTAATCCAATAAGAATATTCATAAATTGCAAAAATAGTTAACGTAAAGGTAGTTATGGTTAGGCATATAAAATAATTAATGTTTTATTACATCTATCAAAAGTTAGAAATATTATTTAAATAGAAAAAATACTTTTTTTTAATAGTGGTACTTAGAGTAACTAGTATTAAGATTGACAATAAAACACAGAAAGTAACTGACAAGCTACTCAGTAAATCTTAAAGTTGAGTTTTTACTTGTATCTGACTTAAGAAGAATGAAGCAGATGGTCTACCTCCACATTTAACCACTTTTGAAACATATTGTGAAGAATTTCCTGATAATTTTGCTGAGTTAATTCTGCGGGGATTAATTCATCGACAAGAAATAAATGGTAGCCGAGATTCGTTTTGAGTGGACCAATTAGCTGTTTAGGCGGTGTACTAAATATGATCGCCGCTATTTCCGGCTGAATAGCCCCACGATTAACCTTCCCTTCGTAACCACATCTTCGTCTACGCTGGTCATCCATATCATATAAATATGCTGCATGATAAAAACTAATTTCACTTTCTTCAATTTGATAGTAAATTTCTTGAGCTAGTTTTTCATAAGCGACAAGCATTTGATATAGAACAACTTGCTCAAAATCCAGACTATTTTGATGAAAAAACTTTTCTGCTTCTAGTGAAAATAGTCTTTCCGCTAATTTTTGCGCTAGTAAATGATTATATATGCCTACTTCCCAATCTTGAGAAGTGACGAATTGCTCTGATAACCATAAGAGTGTGTCTGAGGCTTTTTCCAAACCCTTTTCACGACGTTGGCGATCGGCTTGAGTTTGAATTTCTTCTTCTGTAACGGTTATTCCTCTTGCTTGAGCGGCTTGATGTATTACTTTTTGACACAAAATTTTGTGATATACATCTTTTAAAGCAATCTCGCTTTTAAGAAATTTAACAATTTCTTCTGGTTCAATAGCTATTTGAAAATCAGACATTACTATTTAAGTTTTTTCGATCATTTTACATAATAGCTAACAAGTTAAGGTAGCATATTTATACAATTTAAGTTAATTCATTGCTACTTTTTATATAGTAGCTTAATTTTCTAGTGAGTAACCAAACTTATTCAATAAGACTAGTTTATTAGACAAAAAAATGGAAGCATTCAATGAAGGCTTCCAATATTGAATAAAAGTTAAAAAGCAGTGATAATCCTAATTGGGAGGACTAGGATTAGGATAGTGATGCATAGAAGCGATTTAGATACAAGTTATACCAGCCAAGGTAATATCACCGTTACATTTCAGTTTCTCATGATGAATTAAGGTTAGTATAAAATTTTTATACTTTAACATCAATAGTAATGAGAAAAAGAACCACCAATAGCAACGGTTTAATTTCAATCTATGCTTCTGTTGTTATATATAATGTATAATAAATCTACTCTAAATGGTTGCCAATTTGGCAGATTTATTTTTGACTATAGGAGACAGGAGACAGGAGCCAGGAGTGAAAGTGTCTTAATATCCTGACTTCTGAATTCTCTACAGACGCAATTAATTGCGTTTCTACGACTTTCTGTACAGACGCGATTAATCGCGTCTCTTGTAACTTTCTAATTAAGCAAATCAATTGTCACCTACTATTTATTGACTTAAGCAAGTTTTTTGGTAAATTCGTAGAATTGTCAGGACTAACTATTCTCTGACTCCAACTCAGACATACCTTGATATTTATGAAGTGTTGCTAACCATTGTTCTGAACAACTACTACGAATTTCTGACCTCAAGATAACTCAGATCTTTAATTTTGCTTAAGCAGCGACAAGGAGGCGTTAGTATTAGACCTTTGGTGAGAAGAGAGCTTGGTAATGTTTAAATTTTCATTTTGCCTCGTGCTGGTTGTGTTAATGTGATTTTCTTTGAGCAACCGGTTGTAAGTGCGGTAGGGAATGTAATGAAGAGGATTGTAACCAGCAAAACGAAGGAGCAAAACACAAGCCCAGGAATATTTTCCAGCAAGAATTGCCTCAACTAATTGATCCAATTGATCGGGATTAATTTTCTTGCCTAAATTATTACTGTTAGCTGCAATATCTTGATTCATAGTGTTAGTGTTCATGATGAAAGTAAACTAGTCTGTCCGTAGGAAAGTGTTGTTGGTGGCTGAATGAGAGCAACTACTAAAACTAATGGCGCATTGTCAGGTGTTATTGAGTTTCGAGATAGATGTTGGACGCAGATACAACCCTAAGATAGGGTGCGAGATGTAAAGATTTTCCCCAGAAAACAACTTCGCCGTGGATGTGACTAACTTCTTCAATCTTGCTTATACACGTCCAGACTATGTGGCTTGAGGTAATTGCATTTAACCTGATGATTCTATTCATGGCTGACCTGTGTTCAGACTCACTTGTTACTCAAGTCTTTGTGCTACTGAATTAGGAGTTATTTAAGTGAAACCGCATACTTTTTAGGATGAGAAAGAAAAGCTGTTCATTCTTAAGCATTAATGACAACATGGGCATTTATACTTTTTGGCTCTTGATGTCATTTACTAATTTTGCCTTTGTTAACTCATAACTAATGAGTAGGTTTCTATGTTTACTATAGCATTTTTTTCCTTTACGTTTTTTTGTCTACTTGTTAGGTATTGGGGGGTGTTACCCCTCATACATCGTCTGATTGAAAATTGTGATTTCTTTAGTATTACTAAGTCATCTTAGCATTAAATACATTGTCGATCCGGATAAAAATTAGCAAGTATCAGTAGCATTTAGATAATCTTCATAAGCCATGTAATTTAATAAATTTTTTTCAAATTACCAATAAGTTACACTTGCATTTACCTGATTATAATCCTCTTCTGGTAAGACTTTTGAGCTATAACAGGTAGTAAATTAGCTTATCTATTGCTTTTATGCTGCATAATAGTTAGCAGTTAACTACCAATAAATAAGTAATTAAATTTACGATTTTTTGGTATGCTATACACACAGATATGACTAAATTAACCCGCAGATCAGAAGATACGTTTGGCGGGAAATTTAACATTAAAAAAGTAGCAAGTGATGTATGTGTCTACTGAAGTAATTAAAGAATAGTTAAAAAGTTGAGTTACATCTGCTTACTCCAAATTTAACATAGACAACATTTGCATCTATCGGAAAATCCACTAGCTGATACAGGTAGTTTTACAGATGCCGTTGCATTTAAGATCAGTGGTAATAAAAACAAGCTTATGATTATCAACACAAGATGAGTACCTTGCTCAATTAGGATACCTTGATTAAAGTCGGCAATGTCAACGGTAGATAGACGGTGAGCAAGGATAAAGGTAGTGTGAGGTGTAATACGACTGTTACCTCTAAAGCTTTGTTCCTTGAGTAAGCGATGTTAATTTTTTTGCTCAAACGCAATTGTCGTAAGAACGGAAAAGAATTATTACTGAGTAAGTTCCGATTTAAAAGCATTCTTAATTAGTTCCTTGATTAAGAGAGAACTTAGGATTCCAAGTAAATAGCCATATGTTCATTAAAATCCATAGAAATCGGAATTATCCAGAGGGATGTAACCCCTCGGAGGGGATAACACCCCATGGTGAGAGTCATCAGGGGTGAGAAATTAAAAAATCAAAAACTATTTTGTTTTAACCTTTTAACTGTAAATAAATTGCCCAAATAGCCATTGCACGTAAATAAGTACTAGCGCGAAAAGTACCTGCTGCAGTGATTGCTTCTGGCGTGCGGAACTGTAAACCATTGTCATAAATTTGTCTGACTACGGACAAAGCAATTTTTAAACCCTCTTCCTTCATACCCATCTGCACACAAAAAGCTGCCAAACCAAAATTAATTCCTGTCCAAACCTCCAATGGATGAGTAGCATGAGGATTTTCTGGTGAGCCATCAGCAAGAACACCATTAGCCGCCCCAAACTCCCCATTGTTAAACCTCACAAAACAAGCATCATACACAGTTTTCAATGCAGAAATAGCACAATCTTGTGGTACAATATCTCCTAACTTCAGCAACCGAGCATAAAACTGCCCACACAACTGGTCAGCCATCACCACATCAGAACCACTCTCACTATCAAGCCGATAATACCGCCCATTCCAAAGCTTCTGTTGATAAACAAGGCGCGATTGTTCTAACCAATTTTGATAAGTAGATTTTTCCAGCAACAAGCCGCCAAGAAAAACCTTGGCGTTCTTGGCGTCTTGGCGGTTAATTAAAACATCACTTATAGCGATCGCCGCCTCCAATGCCGCCAACCACAACCCACCACAATAAGCACTTACCCCCAGCAACCGCCAATCATCAAAAGTTTGATCGGGCGCACCAGAATTTTCCGGAATACCATCTTCATCCTTGTCAAATGTCTTTAGGTAGTTAAGAGTTTCAACAATGCTTTCCCAACACTCTGCCAAAAATTCCACATCAGTTTCCCCTGTAAGGAGAAAGTCTCTGTATAAGAGCAACACAAAATCACAACCTAAATCTTTCCACATGTTACAATCTTGGTAACTTGTGTAGTTTGTCTTTTCCCAAACATGTTCGTTCGGTGCACCCAAGTCGTGGGGAGTTGCACCAGCAACTTTGCGCACAGCAATGGGACTTTCGGCTTTAATTGTGTAATAATACCCTATGACTCGCTGTGTATCGTCACTTTTTGGTATCGCTCTAGCAAAGGCACGAATTACCGACTTCTCCAGTTCGGGAAATAACATTAACAAAGCAAAAGAACCGTAAAGCCGCACGTCTATGCTTTCGTACCAACGGTAATCTAAACACTCTAGAACGGCAAATTGTCCTAGAGCATCGCGCTCAGAAGCTGCTGACCACAGTGTACCACCACTGGTAAGGACGTAAAGCTCATTAAATAACGCCATCTTAAACCAGTCGGGTAAGTCAGAGCGATCTTGAATCGGTTTTTGCCATGCTATGATCTGCTCCTGCCAAGTTTGATATTCTGCTAAAGCAGTTGATGCGATCGCCCAAGCATTCTGACCGTTTCTACCAAAAAAGTCGGTATAGCGGCGGTAATAGTTAATCCCGGCGGCAAATTCTGTGATGGGAAAATCCCAAGCGAGAACAAAGGGAATTTGTAAAGTTTCTCCGGGCTGGAGAGTGAAACGAAGGGCGATCGCTGCACCGACCTGTTCTCCTTCAACTGCTGGCGTTTCATCTGTATAATTAGGCAAAGAACCATGGAGGCTAAAATCCCATACATCAGTACCTGTACCAGTAGGATTCCATCGGGTATGATAGGTTACTTCCACACCAGGATGCTTTCTTGTCGCAATACACCACTCTCCTTCGCCTTCTTGGGGCGGAACGGAGCGTTCAACTCGACTTAACACACAGCCAATATATTCTGTATTTTCAACTAGCTTGTTATAATTATTTTTACTTTCGCCTAAACGCGGTAGGTACTCGTATACAGGACTACCATCATCGCGTACCTGCACTCTAGGAGATTTGACAGCATTAGTAAACCAACCCACCATATTTTGCCAGGTGAGCATAATACCCAAAGTAATAGGTGCATTTGTGGGGTTGTGTGCCGTCCACTCAAACACCGCCACTGGGTAGCTAGTTTCTTGGTAATTATTGGCACATATAGGAGAAAATTGTTCACTAGTTAACTGTGCTTGAAACACTCCTTCGTAAACAAACCAGCTACGGGGGTATAGGGCGTGATAGGTTCCCACTCTTCCACTGGCTGGATACCACTGCCATTCAGCGAGGCTCCCATCATCAGGCGCTTGTGTACATAAGGCGTATGCTTGCGACGATGAGCCATCTGACTCAAATACACTGAATTGACAAGCGGGGATGTTTTTGAAAGTGTGTTCGCCGCCATCTATGTGCCAAAAGTTAAAATCTCCTCGCGAGGAACGTCCGATACAACCTGCGCCAAATCCACCCAAAGGCATTCCATGCCAGGGACCATCATCAATATTACTAGCATAGCGGACGGTGTAGGGTTTGTCCCAACCTAAACCAATGGGACGATTCCAAGTGCAGGAGGGGATTTCTGGGGAGGGCTGATTTGTCATCACCTAATATCACAGCGTGAGAGTCTAATTGGTGAAATATCATCTCACGCAAAGACGCAAAGGCGCAAAAGTGGTAACGGATTTTGTAACGGATATAAGTCCTACAGATAAAATATCCGTTACATCCGTTATCTATCGGTTGCTGCTGCCACCTAAATTTTGATGTTTGTCTGGAAACTTACACTTAACCTCAATCTCAAAGTTACCCTCGGAAGAGCCTTCAACCAATATGGGAATACCAACTTTTCCACCCAGCTTGATACCAAATTTAATTGTTACTTCTTCGGCTTCTGGTAAATTTTTGAACGCTCCTAGAGCTAACCTAGTATAGCCACGTAGCTTGTCGTGAAACTCCTGAATGTTAACTGTGGGAAGAACATCGCGGTATCCAGGTTCCTCTTCTTCTGGCAGATCTGCGGCTGTCTTTGATTCTACATATATTTCGTACTCTTGATCGTCTTGTTTGACGATTAGACGTTGTACCTCTGACATCATTAGCCTCAAGTAATTTACAGATGTTATGTCAGTTAGAATACTATGGAATGCCCTTATGTCTTGTTGCACAGTATGGCTCGATATGCGCTGGTAATTGGCATCGCTAAGTATGACAACTTCAGTCCAAACCTACCAAAGGCTGTCACCGATGCACAGGCGATCTCCCAAGTGCTGTATAAACACGGTCGCTTTGTTGTTGAGCCGTTACCAGCAAAGTTGATCGAGAGTGAGAATCGTTGGGAAGTCACGCAGGACAAAAAGTTAACTGGCAAGAAACTCGGTCAAGCACTAAGGACGTTTTTACTGGATAAGGCAAAAGATAACGACGCACTGATCTATTTTGCCGGACATGGATTTGAAGCACCAACCCTAACTGGTGAACCGAAGGGGTATTTGGCAACTTCAGATTGCAATAAAGATGGACAAAACGCGATCGCCTTTGATGACTTCAACACTTTAATCAGTAAATCCTACCTCAGTAGCTTGGTGGTAGTGCTAGACTGCTGCTATTCTGGCTCTTTGCTAGAAAAAAGCTTTATCAGGTCAAGTTTTCCCGTTTTCCACAGCAAACAGGATTACTGCCTAATTACTGCTTCTCGTGCCTTTGAAAGAGCGCGGGAAGATGCAGAAGGAGGTATTTTTACTCAAGCAGTTCTCAGCGGACTGTCAGAAGATAAGGCTGATGAAGCCGGGGAGGTGAGTGCCAGTGGCTTGTTTGACTTTATTTCGCGCTCCCTTAAGCAGAGCGGGCAAGAACCAATTTACATGGGGGGAGGAAGGGCAATTCCTCTCGTTTGGTATCCGCCAAAGAATCTGGTGGTTGCTACGGTTGTGCATGAGGAGTGTCCCTACCGAGGTTTGGAAGCCTTTGACAAGCTGCACGCGCAGTTCTTTTTCGGTCGTAAGAAGGTAGTTGAGGACATCCTACAAAAACTCGAACAGGCGCAGTTTGTTCCCATAATCGGCGCGTCGGGCAGTGGTAAGTCAAGTGTGGTGCGTGCGGGTTTGATTCCGCAGTTGGAGAATAATGGCTGGCGAGTCTTAGACCCGATTAAACCAGGAATTGAGCCTTTAGCAAAGTTGAGAGGAATATTTGAGCGATTTTTTCTGCGAGCAAGCGAGATTCAGCAGCTTTATGATTTCATCCACAATCACCCAATTGGCTTGCGTTCCCTGATTGAAAGTCTCCCTGCTTCAGAGCGTTTCTTGTTGGTGGTGGATCAATTTGAAGAGGTGTTTACCCTTTGTCTCAAAGAAGAGGAGAGACGCAGATTCATTGATCTGTTAACATCATGCCCCCCGTGCGGGCGGTTGGCAGTTGTCTTGACAATGCGGGCTGATTTTCTCGAACTCTGTTTGCACTATCCCGCGCTCACACAGTTGATTCAGAATCAAGCCGTTTATATGCCGCTATTGGTAGGAGCATATTTGGAACAGGCAATTATTGGACCTGCAAAACTTCAAGGTTATGGCTTTGAAGACGGTTTGCTAGGAGAGATCCTGCAAGATTTGGGATCTGAGCATGAATGTTTACCTTTGTTACAGTTTGCCCTGACAGAACTTTGGGAAAAACGCGATCGCGAAAAGCATCAGCTAAAACTGGAGCAGTATCGCGCTATGGGTAGGGTGATTGGGGCGCTTGATCGTCACACAAAAGCTATTTATGAAAGTTTCTTTACTAAGCAGGAGCAGGAATGGATTAAGCGAATATTTTTAAAGCTAGTGCGAACAGGTGACGGGGTAAAGGATACCAGACAGCGGCAACCCAAAGCCAAACTGTTAGCGATCGCTGGAGGTAACTTACAGGAAAGGCAAGCTGTGGGTGAAGTTTTAGATGTGTTGATTAGAGGACGCTTGTTGGTAACTGGGCAAGAAAATCAGCAAGGCGAAGCCTGGGTTGATTTAGCCCATGAAGCTTTGATGGAAGGTTGGCAGCAGTTTGCCCAGTGGCGACAGGAAAACCGGGAAGTACGAAGACTGATTGACCGAGTGGAAGATGGCTTAAGAGAGTGGCAGAAGAATCCACAGAATGAAAATTTAATGATGGGGGGATTGCTGGCTCAAGTAAGAGAGAAATGGCAAGAATTGGAAGCTGATTTAGATACCATAGTAAAAGATTTTTACCATCGCAGTGATGCTTACGAACAGACACTCATTGCTGCCCTAAGAAAAGTGCAAATTGATTATTACTCGCTCGGAAAGGGGCATACTCACTCAGTAAAAATCGTGCCTCAAAAACTTTATAATAGCCTTTCCCTTTCTACTCGAACCGATAAAAGTCTTCATAGTTGGCTTACGATTAGAAAGAGTATTCAAAGATTCAAAGAAAAACAAAATCAAGCCATAGGTTTGGTTTCTGACCATCTTTTAAATAAAGAACTAGAAAGACTCGAACTCTATCAAGAAGTTTTGGAAGAAGGTAAGGCAAAAGGTAAGCAGGAAACAGTTCATAGGATGCTGAAATATGGTTTTTCTATAGAAAATATTGCTGAAATTCTATGCCTGGATGTCGAGCAAGTGAAGCAAGCAGCCCAAAATTTGCACGACTTATAGACGCAACTAAACAATGGAAAAAGTAGTTAGTGGTAGAGACAATAAAACCGTAGTACTTACTACAATTCTATTTTAGAGTAAGGAATAACAAGGAATAACATGGACAAGGTACGGCAAACGCCATTAAAGGGAAACCCAACTCCCATCATTGTAACTGAGTCAATCACAAGAAAATCCTTAAAACAGTTACCTTTCAATAAGTTTGTTTAAATCTTTCAAGCGGAAAACAAGCTCACTGAGAGGTTATTTGGCTGAATCTCACCTGATGGAAAAGGATAACTTATTTCTGCACAATACCTTGTGTTAGCGCTAATAAAATAGAAGTAACATAACTTATCTAGAACTCTAATTTTACAAAGATAAATCGCCATGACTAGCAATACCTTGAGAGAAGTAATGAAGCAAATCGATACGATGACGCTAGATGAACAATTGGAGTTAATCGCCTATCTTGCCCAGAAAGCGAGACAATCACAACTCACACCATTACTGCAACACAAATGGAGAGAAATTCGGGGATTACTCAAAGAACCTGCTTTGGGTGAAGATGCTCAAACATGGATTTTCCGAACAAGGCGCGAAGATGATGAACACAGAGAATGACAATACTGAATTTATCCAAATCAACAATTACATTACTCAACAAGCAGCCCAGTTGCGATCGCGCTATAATCTGGCATTACTAGACGCTTATCAAGTTGCTGTGGCGCTAACAGGTAACTGTGAAGCATTGTTAACAAATGATATTGCATTTAAGCGTGTCACAGAACTGCGCGTTTTAATAGTAGATGAATTAGAACTGTAGCGACATTACACACTGTTTTCAGTAAATCAACTACAATCAAAATGGTGAGATTCATTTCAAATCAAGTAAACCTTCTTCTTTCAACTTAGGATTAAAGCGAATTTGTGTTTGCAAACCCCGCGCTTCCAGAACAGCTAAAATTTCTGCTTCTACTCGCCGCGCCACATTTTTAACGATTTTGATTTTCCCTATTTCATCATGAGCAGGATTTTTGTAATTCGCTTGCTCTTCAGGTGTCATTACAGCTTTAGCATCAATTGGTTGTGTCCATTTTTCTTTGTCATCTCCATTTCCTGGAGGTACAGTGCCATTCTCAGCAATCCAAGCTTTCTCAATATTTTCTAAAATAGCTCGACTAGGGCGTTCAATAGTTTGAACTTTCACCCAATAACAATGTTGTGGCTGACGTACTAAATGCTGCTTCAGGCTCAGATAAACGTCACGGGAGTAACCTACATATTGTAGCAATTTGTCTTGATTAAAAATTGCGTATACTCCAATTTTACTCTGCAATTGTTCAGGTAATTGACCGTTGTCATCAATGTAAGGAATGGATTCTAAACTTGCTAAGGAAGGAATATCAGTTTCAGTCATATAATTTAAAGTGATTTTATTCTTTGCCAATCCGCCAAGCCTAGAACTTCAGTTCTAGGCTTATAGCTTAAGTCGGTTAAAACCGACGCTTATGGTTGATTTTTACTAAGATTAGTTTACTCTATTGAGAGAACAAATGTTAAATGGCAACTGTTGTGGCTGTGACATCAATGTTACGCCTAAATAAAATTCGTGGTTTGAGGAGAATGCGCAAAATCAGCAATAGACTACGCCACTCTCCTGGTGTGTTGTTGCGCTTCCACTGCCCTGGGCGACAAAATAACATTTCCACCAAACGACGATGTTGACTTAAACTCACTGACTCAAACTTGACATGCACTGTGGGAAACTCATTTTTAAAATCAAGAAGCACAATCTGCCCTTCGAGTTGTAAACTTTCTTCAGCAATTTCTAGTTTTACAGTCATATCTTCTAAATTACGGGCAGGATTTTGAGTCAGAGCAATTTGAGCGCCAACTTCAGAAATGATTGTAGTTACTCCCCAGATACTTTGTTCACCAACATTTAAACGCACTACTCGCCGTAAATCAAACCATTCATACACATCTAACTTGGGTGCATCGAACAAAATTAGCAGGCTAATGCCAATCATGATCAAATTATAGGTACTCCACACCCAACCTAAACCAATACCTTTGATTTGCGGAGCTAGTTCTGTAGAAACTGTGCTAACCCAAGCACCGTTAATGACGCTCATTCCTAGATTTTGCCATAAACCGAAAGCATTAGCTGCAAACAAGATAATTAAAGGTAAAGCTAAGTTCCAGTTAAAGTAAAATCGTTTTCTGATCTTTCCTTTCGGCGTCACTTTAAACCCTTTGGCAAAAGGATTCAGCATCACTTGGATCACAGTCAGCGCTAAAGGAAAACATAGTACTATCGAGTAAATGTCCGATAGCAAAGCTGAGCGCGATTGATGATTCAACCAAGTAAACACTGTTAAGTTTACCAAGTAATAAGGTAAGAAAAAGTATAATAGCTCTGCTGGTGTTGCATGTATGGGAATCACTCCTAAAAATGAATAAGCTAGCGGAATGAGCAAAAAGTAAACACGGGAGATGCTACTAAACCAAGTTAGCAATCCTTCTAAATGAGCTAACCTTTGAATTAAGCTGAGTCCAGGAATTGTTAAAGGATTAGATTTGATAAAAAATGCCTGAAGTGTGCCGCGTGCCCAGCGTAACCGCTGAGTGGCATAGGCGGCAATGCTTTCTGCTGCCAAACCAGCGCTTAATTTTTCATTTAAATAAACCAAGCGGTAGCCTTGAGCAGATATGCGAATTCCGGTAAAGTAATCTTCACTCAAAGACTCCGTGACAAAACCTCCGGCTGCTGCTAATGCACTGCGTCGAACAACAAAAGAAGTACCACAACAAGTCACACTTCCTGCACTATCTCGAATTGGTTGAATTTGCCGATAAAATACTTCTTCGTCTGAGGTGAGAATATTTTCTAAGCCAAGATTTCGGGCAATGGGATCTGCGTTGTAAAAGCTTTGAGGTGTCTGTACTAATGCTACTTGCTCCTGAAGAAAGAAGCCTACTGTACGAGTAAGAAAGTTTTTCGTCGGGATAAAATCAGCATCAAAAACAACAACGAGTTCTCCATTGGTTTTGGTAAGAGCATGATTTAAATTCCCGGCTTTGGCATGACTGTTATCTGCTCTGGTTATATACTCACATCCCAGTTCACAAGCTAATTGTTTCATTTCTGGGCGTCTGGTATCATCAAGGAGATAAATTTTTTTATGGGCATACTCCAGAGCTTGGCAACCTATAAGTGTACGGCGTACAATAAAAACTGGTTCATTGTAAGTTGGAATTAAGATATCAACAGATGGTGTAAAACTGCCATTAGTTACAGCGACTGATTTCCGATCTGCTTGGGAGCGACGATCTTTGACATTCAGCATTAAAAATAGCTGAATAGTGCTACCAAGTAGCATGAGTAGTTCACAAAAAAATAAACCCAGGCTAAATACTCCATTAAGCGGATCGGAAAGATTTAAGGTAGATAGCGATCGCCATACAAAATACCGCAAAGTGAGAATAATTAAAATTCCTACCACTAACTGACGGGACCAAACACGGGGTTTTGGAGAAACTTTCATTACCCCCAACACCATCAAAAATAGTGCTACTGTTGGTGCTAGTAAATATTTATGCGTCACCATTGGTGTTTTTAACCATAGTGGCGGATTTTCTTGCTCAGCATATATCTGAGCGAAAATTACACTAATTGTGTCTTCACCTGCAAACCATCCTACTACGATAATCACAGATAGCAAGACTGTACTTAATAAAATCAGCGTTGCTGTTGGCAATTGAAATCGCCTCCGAAGGTGGCGCTTTAAAGTGCTGCTAAACTGTGTAATCGTCATTGCTAATACACTATTTATTAAAAAATATTGTCTTTTACATTATAAGCCTTGAAAACCACCAGCATTAGTCATTTTCTGCTCAATATTATTTCTAGCTACGCTGGTATTTAAAGAATGTTGCTGACGCTGATTACCAAGATGACTTAAAAATATTCCCAATAAAACTATACTTCCGCCAATATATTGAGCCGCAGTAGGCGCTTCTTTTAAAATGAAATAAGCTGCTAATATCCCTGCTATGGGAGTAAACGAGCTTGCTAACGAAATATCAGATGTAGTAGCTCTCTTTAAACCTGTAAACCAGCATATTTGCCCAAATACGACGATAACCGCACTATAAATTAGCATCCACTGCCATAAAAAAGGAGCAAATACATCGATAAAGTGCTGACTACCATATAGATATAAAACAATGCAAAAAAATACTATTGTTGCTAAACTAATACGAAATACACTAAAGATACCTAAAGGTATTTGCTGAAGACTAGTTTTACTAATAATGGTAGATATAGATAAGGCGATTGCTGCTATACCAACCATAATTTCACCTACGCCTACAGTCATAAAAACGCTTGGACTCATCATGTTTTCCCATAATACTTGTAAAAATACGGTTGTGAAAACACCTAGTAGAGAAATTATCGCGCCGAAAATTGTTAGTATATTAACTCTTTCCTTAATTAGCCAAATAGATAGAGCTAATGTTAAAGGTGTCTCAATCCTACCAATTAAAATAACATTCGTAACCATCGTATGATCAAGGGCGATAAAAATAAGGCTTGGTGCTAACGCTCCAGATAAAATTGCCATGAAACTCAAACTTAGCCAATTCTGCCAAGATATCTGTTTCAGGTTAGCAATATTCCATTGTCGGCGATAAATCAGAATCAGCATCACTAAAGCACAAATATTTCCTACGAACAAAACATTACAAAATGAAATGGGATTTCTACCATCAATTAGATTTTGAGCACCTATTTCGGTAAGTTTACGTGTAATGGCATTAGCCGCACCAAATATGAGGATTGCTAACCATAAATAAGTTTTTCCGGGAATTTTTCTGTTTAAGTTGGATGTGGGAGTAATTACAGTCATTATTTTGGCTTAATAATTGTGAAAACGGTTAAGTAAATTTTAATGATTACAATAATTATTTTATAATTTATTGGCTTCACTAATTTTTTTTACATATTTTTACTGATGGCAAGAGTTTTTATAAATACAATTATTCACTGAACGAGAAACAAGCAAATTAAAATAAGATTAAATATTGGCAGCACATGGCAATTTAAATTTTTAACAACGTCTCAGCTTAGATTAATTTGGTCACTGGTACAAAGTTGTAGATTGTACTCAATAGAGAAATTTGCGGAGCGCAACGCTATGAAGTTCAAGTATTTAGCAGTTCTAAGTATCGCTACCCTGTTAACTGTAGGCTGTGCAACAGAGGTTGTTTCCCAGCAGCCAGTACAAGAGACACAACCTGCAACCAGTGTAACTAAAACCATTGCCATGAGAAGCTCGCAAGCAGGAAGCTTTAGAGGCGCAGAACATCCTACTCAGGGAAAAGCCCGTATTATTACTGAAAATGGTAAACGTTACTTAGAGTTTGACCAGAGTTTCAAATCTAATAATGGTCCAGACTTGTTTGTGATTCTACATCGTTCTGATGCACCACCAACATACGGAGTTAAAAAGCAAGATTACATTAGTATCGCTCGCTTACAGAAAACTAGCGGTACTCAGCGCTATGCCCTTCCTAATAACGTGAATTTGGCAAACTTTAAGTCTGTGGCAATCTGGTGTCGTCGGTTTAACGCTACTTTTGGCTATGCTTCTTGGAGTTAGGAGTCGCAAAGACGCTCCGCCGCGTCTGTAATGAATTCAGGTTCTTGACTTAACACAGAAAGAATTTGATGTTTAATTAGGTTGTTGTCTTTAAAACTAGATTTGTATAAGAAGGTATAGTATGGAACTAGCAGATTTTCTTGCTCTTGTCCATCCGGCGATCGCAGTATTTTTCGTCTTTCCCCTGATTGGGATGGTAGTTAACTTTGCTTGGGCTACACGTCAGCGTCGATTGCAAACCAAAGCTGGAGGCAAGAGTAAGATTCCCCCAGTAGTTGGTACAGAACATAAGCAATTGGGTGACTGGCTAACAGGCGCTGTAGTGGGATTAACATTACTTGGGTTAGCTTACCCTATTGGCAAACATATCATTCAAAATCAACTCTGGAGTAAAGATCTTTTCCAATTTCTTTTCATCTTGTTGATGTTTGCTGTCACCATTGCCTCATTAGTATTTCTTTATCGAGCCAAAAAGCGCCACTGGCGGGGCATTTTTGCAACTTTAACTGGTGCAGGTATAGTGATTCTTGGTTACCAAGATGGAGTATTTCGCCGTGATAATGAGTGGTATTGGTCCCATTACTACTTTGGAATTACAGCCGCTTTGCTGATGATCTTTTCCTTGGCAATTGTGCAAGATATATATAAGGATAAGTCAAATCGTTGGCGCATTATCCACACGGTCTTAAACTGTATTGCCTTGTTATTATTTATTGGGCAAGGGATGACAGGGACACGAGATTTACTAGAAATTCCCCTTAGTTGGCAGGAATCCTATGTTTATCAGTGTGATTTTGTGAATAAAACTTGTCCAACACAAAACCCAAAACCACCAAAGTGAATCAAATTAGCAGTATATTCCGGAAAATTGATCTATTTTCCTTACGTGTACGTTTGACTATTGGTGTTGCTGTGGTTTCCGCTTTAGGTTTAGGTAGTCTTGCTATTTTAACCAGTTGGAGAACGCAGCAACTTCTTATTGATAGTCACAAGCAAAGTATAGAACAAATTGCCGCACGATTACCAAGGGATTTAGAAGTATACAGTGAAATGTCATCACCACAAGTAGCACTGCAAAAGACAATTATTAATTTGACAACTAGCGACACGTTACTATGGGTGAAAAATCCCAACCAAAAAATTATTGCCAAATCTACCAATCTCATACCATCTGACTCTACAGTGGCGCAATTACTTGCCCTTACAGAAATGCCAATTAATTCGCAAGTTTACAAAGTGAATCAACGTTACTTTGTTGTGCGTGGTGGTTCTTTACAAGTGCAGGGTAAGGCGTTGGGAAAGCTATTTGTGGTGCAGGATATTACCCGCGATCAAACTATGTTTTTGGCATTAATGCAAAGTTTGAGTGTTGCTAGTATTGTGGTAATTATTCTCATGGCAGTGGCGATCGCATTATATATCCAGCGTTCTCTCCAACCTCTGCGTCAGTTAAGTCAAATGACAGAACTAATTTCGGCTGAAGATTTAGGGGAAGCGCGGCTGTACTTAAGTAATGCACCTAGCGAAGTTAAAGAATTAGCTCAAACTTTAAATATGATGTTAACTCGCCTCTCCCAATCTTGGGAGAAAGAGCGACAGTTTGTCAGCAATGTTTCCCACGAATTACGCACACCACTGACAATCATACAAGGTTATTTACAAAGCGTTTTGCGTCGGCAACAACACTTAACACAAGTGCAGCGAGAAGCATTGGAAACTGCTGCATTAGAAGCAGAACGGACTATTCACATTTTGCAGGATTTGCTGGATTTAGTCCGGGCAGATAGTGGATATTTGCACTTTAATATTGAATCTTGTATGTTGAATGACTTGGTTGCCGAAGTTGCAGAAATGGCAAGGCAGTATAGCGATCGTACTATTACAATTGAATCATCACAACCAATAGAAGTAAAAGCAGATTACAACCGCACCAAACAAATATTACTCAATTTGATTGACAATGCTATTAAATATTCTGACCCCAATACACCGATAATTTTGAAATTAGAACAGCGGGAAGAGCAGGGAATTATTCAAGTTTGTGACAGAGGTTATGGCATACCGTTACAACATCAATCACGAATTTTTGAGCGATTTTACCGTGTAGATGAAGCACGTAACCGTTCTACTGGAGGTAGTGGTTTAGGTTTATCAATTGTGAAAACTTTCGTGGAAGCAATGGGGGGTAGCGTAACAGTACGTTCCCGAATCGGAGAGGGAAGTGTATTTATAGTCACCTTGCCTGCATAGCTGCTTGATTCATCTCCTCAATAGAAACTGGTTTTCGCTTTGATCAATACTTTGGGTTAAGATACGAATTGCTGATACTCTTTTTGGGCGGGTGCATAGTTTTCAAACACTCTCGTGTGGAAAAGTTAAGTCCTATGATTTCAAAAACCCACCTTCCGGATGGTTCGCAAGCTCCTCAATGGCTGCAAAAAATCCAGTACGTAAGGAACTCGATCGCTTATATGGAAGCTGCGGCACAACGCTACGGGGACATTTTTAACGCTCCTGTGATTGGAAACCATGCGGTTGTTTTATTTATTAGTAATCCCCAAGCGCTACAGCGCATTTTTACGAATGACACAAAGCAATTTATTACTCCACCCAACCAACTGATTCAGCCGATAGTTGGGGATTATTCCATTTTTACGTTGTCAGGTTCTCGTCATCGTCGGGAGCGTCGGTTGTTAATGCCGCCGTTTCATGGAGAACATATGCGAACTTATGGACAATTGATTTGTGAATTAGTGGACAAAGCAATGAGTGCACTGTCAATTGGCACTCAGTTTTCTGCCCGTCACGTGGCACAAGAAATTTCTTTAGCAGTCATTTTGAAGGTTGTTTTTGGGATTGAAAAAGAAGAACGGTTCAACCGTCTCAAGCAGCTGATTGTCAAGCTAACAGATTCACTTCAATCTCCTTTTATTGGCGGGTTGCTATTCTACCCGTCTTTACAAAAGGATTGGGGAGCGCGAAGTCCTTGGGGGTACTTGCGACATCTGCAACGACAAATCGGCGAACTCATATACGCTGAAATTCGCGCTCGCCACAACCAGAATCATGTGCTTGGTTCAGACATCTTGAGTTTACTGATGTCAGCCCAGGATGAAACAGGTAAACCGATGACTGATGCTGAATTGCATGATGAATTAATCACACTCCTAATCGCAGGTTATGAAACAACTGCAACTGCGATCGCTTGGGCGCTGTATTGGATTCATCGTCATCCACAGATTGGCGAAAAGCTGCTTGTGGAACTGAATCACATGGGATCACCCGATCCAACAAAGATTGTGCAGTTACCTTATCTCACAGCTGTTTGTAATGAAACTCTACGCCTTTACCCCGTGGCTACTCTCACCGTTCCGAGAGAAGTTAAAGATCCTGTAGAACTCATGGGGTATCAATTAGAACCTGGAACAAGACTGTACGGTTGTATTTATCTAACTCATCAGCGCCCAGACATCTATCCAGAACCTAAATTGTTTAAGCCAGAGCGCTTTTTAGAACGGCAATTCTCCCCTTACGAATTCTTACCCTTCGGTGGTGGTGCGCGTCGTTGTATTGGAGAAGCATTAGCCCTATTTGAGATGAAATTAGTTTTAGCGACAATGCTTTCTCATTATCGATTAGAGATGGCAGATCAATCTCTTGAATATCCTCAACGCCGAGGGGTTATTTTTACTCCGGCTAGAGGAGTACAGATGGTTCTGAAAGAAAAATTAAGAGCATAGCGCGTGATTGAATTGGTCAGTGCGATCGCGTTTGCCTCTTCCTGTTCACCAATGATAGTTTCAACTTCATCCGGATACATGTAGGATAAAGATAAGTTTTAAAAATTGATAAAATGCTAAGAATTAGTGTTGAAGAAGCAGCTCGTAACCTAAAATCCCTCTTGGAGCAAGTAGCCAAGGGAGAACAGGTAATTCTAGTTGAGCAAGAAAAGGCAGTAGCTCGCCTAGTTCCACTACAACAAAAAGAGCAGTGGTTAGCTAGTAGCAAGGAATTCCGAGATTCTCTTCAAGTTAAAGGTGAACCTTTAAGTACAACTGTGATTAATGCACGCCAACAGGAGCGCTATTGATTTATATAGCAAAAGCGTGTAACTTTCAACAACAATGTTTCATTTACCAGAGTTTCTCGCTAAATCGCCTTTAATTTCCCGAAAAGCAGCTTCTTCTAGTTCAAGGCGCTCTTGAATTACACGAGTAAGCCATGACTCAACATTTGTTTCTCGATGTAAGCCAGCAAAAAAAACTGCTTTTGCTGCAAGCTCTCCAGAAATGGAAACAGAAGTCTGCTTTTGATTAACATGTATAGGAGATTCCCATGCTGAGTCATCATCCACCTGTGCTTCTACTATTTCATCAATTGCTTGTTCAGAAAGCATTTGTTGATTAATTTCATTATTTGGATTCATATTTGCCAACCAGTGATAATACGAACTACATTATTCTGTTTAAGCTGAAAAATAATTTTGAGTCGGCGTCCACTGTAAGATTTACCAATTAGTTGATAGCGGTCTGTATAGGATTTATTCCGTCGTATTTCGTAATTAGAAAAGAAACATTCGACAGCTTCATTGTATGTGACACCGTGTGCTGCTAGCTTGTCTTTTTCAAAGTCATATTCAAATTCATAAGGACTGAAATTTTTTCAATCTACCACTATCTTAAATATAGAGTGATGAACAACTGACATATTTTATCATAAGTTAACTTAGTTTATAAAATGTTTTGAGTTAATGGTGACATCCCTACTACTTAGTACCTTACTTTCCTATTCCCTATTATCCAATGCCCCTAAAGCTTTCAACGTGGCTTTCTCGGTTACGCTTAAACCTTTAACACCCGTGATATTCATGCCTGCATATAGTTTGTTGCTTAAGGTTTTGAGACACTCCCCTGTTTTCAAATCCCAAAGCTTAATTGTTTCATCCGAGCTTCCACTAGCTATGATTGTACCATCAGGACTAAAGACTACTGAGCGTACTGAGTAGGTATGCCCGTGTATAGTTTTCAAACACTCTCCTGTGGAGGTATCCCATTGTTTTACAGTTTGGTCGTAACTGCAACTGACTAAGGTTGTACCAGTGGGACTAAAAACTACTGAATGTATTTCACTGGTATGTCCCTGTAAGGTTTTCAAGCACTTTCCCGTGCTGATATCCCATAGCTTTATACTCCTGTCATAACTGCCACTAGCTAGCATTTTCCCATCAGGACTGATTGCTACTGAATGTATTCTACGAGTGTGTCCCTGCAAAGTTGTGAGACACTTTCCTGTATTCATATCCCATAGCTTTATACTCCTGTCATAACTGCCACTAGCAAGAGTTTTCTTATCAGGACTGATTGCGACTGATCCTATCCAGTCAGTATGCTCTTGCAAAGTTTTCAGACATTCTCCTGTGCGGATATCCCAAAGCTTAATGGTTTTGTCACCACTGCCACTGGCTAAGGTTCTATTATCAGAACTAATTGCCACTGAATTTACCCCTCCATTATGTCCTTGCAGGGTTTTCAGACATTCTCCTGTATGGGCATCCCATAACTTTACTGTACGGTCATAACTGCTACTGATTATAGTTGTACCATCAGGACTGATTGCTACTGAGTTTACCCTACTACTATGACCATATAAGGTTTTGAAGCATTTTCCTGTACCTATATCCCATAGCTTCACTGTTTGGTCTTCACTGCTACTAGCTAGGATTGTACCATCACAACTGATCGCTACTGACCGTACTGTACTAATACAACCTTGCAAAATATTCACACACTCTCCCGTAAGAACGTCCCAATGTCTTACTGTTTGGTCATCACCGCCACTGATTAAGGTTGTACCATTAGGACTAAAAGCAACAGACCTTACCCCATCGGTATGTCCCTGAAAAGTTTTCAAGCATTCTCCAGTGTGGATATTCCATAGCTTTATTGTTAGGTCACAACTGCAACTAGCTAAGATTGTACCGTTAGGACTAAAAGCAATAGACCTTACCCAATCGGTGTGTCCTTGCAAGGTCTTGAGGTATTGTCCTGTGTTACTTTCCCATAGCTTCACCGTATGGTCATGACTGCAACTGCCTAAAATTGTACCGTCAGGACTGATTGCCACTGATGCTAGTGTTTTAACATCTCGCTCCTGTAAGGTTTTAACGCATTTTCCTGTACGCATATCCCATAACCGAATGGTTTGGTTTCTACTACTGCAACTGACTAAAATTGTACCGTCAGGACTGATTGCCACCGAATTTACCCCTTTGGTATGTCCCTGCAAGGTTTTGAGGCATTGTCCTGTGTTACTATCCCATAGCTTTACTGTGTAGTCAGTACTACCACTGGCTAAAGTTTTACCATCAGGACTAATTGCTACTGAATTTACTCTACTAGTATGCCCGTGCAAAGTTTTTAGACATTTTCCTGTACGTATATCCCATATCTTTACTGTGTAGTCATAACTAGCGCTCGCTATGGTTTTACCATCAGGACTGAAGACTACTGAACGTACCCAGTCGCTGTGTCCTTGAAGTCTCAAAATTTGTGTATTATCGGCAACTTGCCACAAACTTATCTCACAATTAGCATCACCAGTAGCAAATAGTTTGCCATCTGGACTAAATGCAACTGAAAAAACCGCACCCAATACTTGAGGAAAAACACAATCAGTGAGATTTGCTTCAGCAAAATTGACATCCCGTAAACTGGCATTAGTGAAATTAGCGCTCCTAATTACTGTACAGGAGAGATTTATACCTTCCAGTACTTCCCTATCAGCCTTCACTAGTAGCGTTGCTGCATTGCCCCCAACATAACCTACTTCACGTTCTGTTTTGCCACGTGTTGCTTCCAAAATATTCAGCAGTGGGTAGGAACACGATAATATCTTGCCCCTACATGGGGTTGGTGTAAGCATCGGCAACAACAAATCCATAACTGCCTTCGTCAACGGTGCTTGTCCAAAACTATTGCGAAGTTGTTCTAAAGATTCACTGACAAATCCCTTTAAAGGAGGAATTGGCAAAATATTTTCTGTGTCATCTATCTTACGGCTGAAATATGATGACCAAGTGTAATTTTGAGGAGCAGCACTTGTGTCTAGATAGGATTGTGCTTGCGCCAATTCGGTGAAATCATCAGCTAACACCCCTAACTCAGCCGCAAACTTGTATGCGACAAAGAACTCTAACAAGGAACGATGGGCTGGAGTGTAGTCTCCATCGGCATTGCGGATGAGCATTGTTTGTCCCATCATGTCATAATGCCAGTGGTCTAAGTCCTTTTCCTCTTGGACAAGAGAACCAAACAAGCGACGAATTCTGTCAGGGAAAAGGCGATAATTGATGCTCATCTCATCAGTAGAAAGCATCTCCCAGGAAAGTTCACATAAAAAGTAGAGCTTATCTGCCAAGGAAGTAAAAGTACGTTCGGCTTTGATGTCTCTTTCCATCTTGCGCCGCACCGCATACAGGTATACTCGCGACATATCTACTGGCTTCCCTGCTTCAATATCTGGCAATGCTTCTAAAATTAACTCAGTCATGACTGGACGACGTGCTAAATCCAACAGTTGAGGATTGCTCATCACTTGTTCAACTGTTGTTGCTTCAGCTTGGAAGGACAACACTTGACGGATTTGTTCGTCGTTAAATTTCTCAAGTTCCAACACTTCAAACTGAGGTGTTTCTCCAGTCAAACTTGCTGTAGAGGCTTGTAATTCGGCATTGAGCAAAGCACGTCCTTCTTTCGCTTCTGGAAAATGCTCGGTACGACAAGTAAGGATGACTTTAGCACCAGGAACTACTACTTTCGCCAGTTCCCAAAAGTTGTTAATCATCTGCTGGCGATCGCATTTGGCAGCCATTTCATCAAAGCCATCGAAAATCAGCAGCAGTTTACCCATGCTGTTAAGTTGGTCAAAAACTTCGCTGTTCAAACGGATATTATGTTGAGTAAAAAAGAAACCTGCCAAAACGTTCTCAACATTCAGTGCTTTAGCATAGTCGCGCAGGGTGATTACCAGAGGAAGACGAGGACGTTCAACACCACGTTTTTGGGCATCTCGATAGCGTTGCAGTGCAATCCAAGCATAGTGAAAGGCAAACCAAGTTTTGCCAGTACCAAACTCTCCTAAAATAGATATATGTTCCTTCGCTGGGTCATCTAGCCAAAGGTCGAGATATCCGTCAATCCAGCCGTCGCGTTCATCGTAACGACTGACTCCTATCCGGCGCTGGGTAGTTGAATCAAACTCTTCTTTAGTGCAGGCTAGCGGCACATACTTTTTGTCAATTTCCCGGCGTTTGACTTCAGCTTCTAACCATTCGAGATAACCGCTAAAGTCAGCATCCTGATCTATCAGTTCGTCAAAAGTATAACAGTCAAGGTGGCGATTTTCCTCTTTATCAACTTCATCACGCGCTGCCCGTGAGATGCGCCGTGCTGTTACTAGCCAGCCTTCATCAGTTCTTTGCTTTTCTACCGATTGGCGTAAAGCCATCACATCGCTCAATCCTGCCTCACCTTCAATCCCACGGACAAGAATTCGGTCAAATCGATTACGTCTTACTGGGATGTTGATAATCCATTCAAAATAGTTGTCTTTCCAAACTTCATATTTTTCAAAGCGGTAGTCTAATGTTTCAAACCAACCCCGCATTTGTTGGGCAAGAGCTATTGCCCGACATTTGTTTTCACGTTGTAGAGACGCGAAATTTCGCGTCTCTACATTTGCTGGTAGTGCCAACCGCGCCATCTCTGTTCTCATTCCTTCCAAGGTAGGCAGCCTATTTAATTGTTCTTGAATATTTGCTATCCTTTTGTGTAAAGAGCCGATCTGCTGGTTCATCAACACATCAGCAGGTGTGCGGCTGCGCTTGGCAACCTCTATAAATACAGTAGCAAAAGCTGCGACTTCTCGCCTGATGTCAATTCCTAAGCTTCTAATGTCATCACCCAAAGCGTAAGCAGCAAGAAAAGCATCAACCTCAGAAAGGAGAATTGAAGGATTGTTGTGATCAAGTGCTTTGCGAAAAGCTTGTTTAATTTCTTCGTGTCGGAAAAGTTCTAGGAAGAGCTTGGGTTTACCCACACCGTATTCTACCAAGGCGTAAGCATAAACACCGCTGAAATCAGATGGAGGATGCTCAGGGGCAAGGTTAAATTGCTTTAATAGTTTAATTACAATCTCATTACGCTGTAGCTTTTCTTTAATTATTGGGTTGGCGATGCCAGTAATTGCGCTGATTAAAGAGTCCAGATTAATCGGTATCACAGACGCTTTTATAAATAAAAGGGAAATTTATCTTGCTTATTCTTATATTAGCAAGTGCCAAGGCTATTTCATTCCATACGCGATCGTCATGTAAGTAAGTAGGTAAAATTAAATATAAAATAAACTCTACGTTCGTAGTAAGCGCTTAAGCGCTCAGAGTTTAGCTGATAAGGGCTGAAGCCCTTACTACAAACTTTCATTTATTGCTAAATAATAGCAGACCAAGAATTGTCAAGAGTAGGTAGAAAAGTCCCTGTGGCATTTGTGCCATCCATAGTCCAAGTAGCATTCACACCTGAGACAGTATTGCGCCAGAAGATGTCGCTCTTGCCATCAGCGTTGAAATCGCCAACGCCCCAAGTCCAAGATGTTTCAAGCTCTGCCGATGTGTCAAGCCGTGGCAGAAAAGCTCCAGTCGCATTTGTGCCATCCATAATCCAAGTGGCGTTTACACCCGAGACAGTATTGCGCCAGAAGATATCGCTCTTACCATCGCCGTTGAAATCGACAACGCTCCAAGCCCAAGATGTCTCAAGAGCAGCTGGTGTATCAAGCCGTGGCAGAAAAGTTCCGGTAGCATTTGTGCCATCCATAGTCCAAGAGGCGTTCACACCTGTAACAGTATTGCGCCAGAAAACGTCACTCTTACCATCGCCGTTGAAATCGACAATGGTTGGAACCCAAGCTTTGTCAAGCTGCGGCATCACAGTCTGCTCGGTAATTGTCGTGCCATCCATCAGCCAAATGCCGTTTTCACCCGTGTTCACATTGCGCCACAACACGTCGTCTTTGCCATCGCCGTTGAAATCGCCAATGCTAGCTGTCCAAGAGGAGTCAAGCTTGCGCAAATTATTCTCTTGTGCAACTCTTGTGCCATCCATCAGCCAAATGGGTGAAATCGGCACTATGTTATTGCGCCAGAAAACGTCGGTTTTGCCATCACCGTTAAAATCGCCATAGCCGACATCTTTAGATGAGTTCAATGTAAACTTAGAATCTTGAGTGGCAATTGTTGGACCATTCATTAGCCAAATGGATGTTCTGGGTGATTCGTCATACCACAAAATGTCAGTTTTGCGATCGCCGTTGAAATCACCAAAAATTAAATTCCCAGATAAGTCATACTGCTGCACAGAATTGCGCGCAGTAACTGTCGTGCCATCCATCTGCCAAATCGTGTTCTCACCTGTGTTTTTATTGCGCCACAAGATGTCAGTTTTGCCATCACCGTTAAAATCTGTGTAAGTCACCATAATTAATCGTATAAATAATCACAAAAAACTAGAAATTGGGCATTGACACAAAGACGGTCATATGCAGTTTGGCGTTTGATGCTTTCCCTCACCAAAAATAACTGCCAGTACCTCAACAAAAACCCGGTACTTGAGTGGACAAAATACTTTGGTAAAAATAAGTACTGACTATGAAGATAAATTTATGACTTATCAACCACGAGGACAATGCACAATTTTTTGCAGAAATTGAATATTTTTTCTGATTGATAAAAGTAGAGACGTTCCGATAGAACTTCTGTACAAGCGTTCCGATAGAACTTCTGTACAAGCATTGCAATGGAACGTCTGTACAAGAGTCAGGCGGTTTTTCTATTTTGAACCGGATCGTAATGAGCTATAACTTATACAGAAAAACAAATACAGCAACAAACCTGACATAAAACTATGAATTCAGCTAAATATCGCGTGTTTGTCTGCACAAAGCAACGAGATCCCAACGCTCCAGAAGGTTGCTGCCATAACCGTGGCGCGGAAGAAATCTATCAAGCTCTCCAAGAGGAGATTAAACAGCAACAGCTAGAAAATCAGGTGGAAATTCGTCGTTCCGGTTGTTTAGATCATTGTGAAGCCGGAGTTGTAGCTTTGGTAAGCCAACCCAAACCTCATGAGGTGTCGTGGTTGCCAACCAAAGTTCAGAAAAAGTTAGTTTCTAATAAATTAACCACCCCCCATCTCTACTTGCCCTCCACAGCAAAATTAGGTAAAAATATAAGTTAAGATGCTGTAATTTCTCTTAACAATGGCACAAGCGCAGCTTTCTCCAATTTCTCTTCCCCAAACACCTACTTACCAACTGGAATATGACTTAGTGATAGTTGGTGGTGGGATTATTGGCTTAACTTTAGCCAGTGCGTTGAAAGATTCCGATTTGAAGGTGCTGCTGATTGAGGCAAAAGTAGAATCAGCAGCAGTAGCTAAGGGACAAGCTTATGCAGTGCATATGCTTTCGGCGTTGATTTACCAAGGAATCGGTATTTGGGACAAAATATTGCCGCACATCGCTACATATCGCCGTGTTCGCCTTTCTGATGCTGATTATCCTAATGTAGTAGAATTTGATACATCTGATTTGAGTACACAAGATTTGGGTTATGTAGCAGAACATCAAGCACTGTTACAGCCTTTGCAGGAGTTTGTGAAAGAATGTCCTAATGTTACTTATCTATGTCCGGCTGAAGTAGTAAATGTACAGTACCAGCAGGATGAGGTAACGGTAGATATTAAAGTAGCTCAGGAAACACGGACGATCAAGAGTACTTTATTGGTAGCTGCAGATGGAGCTAGATCACGTATTCGTCAAGCGGCTGGAATTAAAACTCATGGATGGAAATATTGGCAATCTTGTATTGTAGCATTTGTTAAACCAGAAAAATCACATAACGACACTGCATACGAAAGATTTTGGTCTAGCGGTCCGTTTGCAATTTTACCTTTACCTGGAAACCGTTGCCGAATTGTGTGGACTGCTCCTCATGAGGAAGCAAAAGCTCTGTGTGCCTTGGATGATGAGCAATTTATGTCCGAATTACAAGCGCGTTATGGGAATCAGATGGGTAAGTTGGAATTACTGGGCGATCGCTTTATCTTTTCAGTACAACTGATGCAGAGCGATCGCTATACCCTCCATCGACTAGCTTTAGTTGGTGATGCAGCGCACAACTGCCATCCAGTAGGCGGGCAAGGTTTGAATCTGGGGATTCGGGATGTAGCTGCTCTAGCGCAGGTAATACAAGAAGCCCACTCTAAAGGCGAAGATATTGGCAATATTCGCATTCTCAAACGCTATGAACGCTGGCGTCAAATAGAGAACTTGACAATTTTAGGTTTTACTGATATTTTAGATAGAATGTTTTCTAACAAATTGTTACCATTAGTCATCATTCGTCGCATCGGTTTATGGATTTTGGCAAGAGTCCCCGTATTCAAAATACTGGCTCTGAAACTGATGATTGGTCTTTTAGGAAGAACTCCCAAGCTAGCCCAGCGTTAAGTAGGGGAGCAAAGTTATATAGGAAAATCAAAACAGAAAAATGAGTTAATAGCCAAGAGTAGTGCTAAAGTGGCAAGAAACTCATGTGATTTCAGCGGATATCCATGCTGAAGAACCTACAAAAAAAGTACACTTTTCTTATCGCGGGTGCAGGACTATGTGCCTTTCTAGCTGGGGCAATGTTTTCAGCACCTCAGATTGGAAAATCCATAGGGCAATTGTTCAAACAAGGTAACAATGAGCCTGAGCAGGTGACAGAGACGAGTAAAGCTAAATCAGTTGTGCTCCCCCTAGTGCTACAGTCAAAGCAAGAACGGGCGGCAAAACTGGCAGCGTTAGCCAAAGATTCTCAACCGCAGGATGAAAAACGCGCTCGTTATCTATTGGGGAGTGACTTAATTGATCAAAAACAAGGAAAAAATGCACTATCGCTACTACAGGGATTGGATCAAGAATATTCACTATTAGCACCCTACGTTTTGTTGAAACAAGCGCAGGCACAGGATATCCTGGGAGAAGAAGGTAAAGCTTCTGATTTGCGGCAAAAAGTGATCAAAACTTATCCTAAAGAACCAGCAATAGCTAAATCCCTCTATTTGATTGGTACACCAGAATATCAGGATAAAGCAATAGCCGAATTTCCATCCCATCCCCTCACTTGGGAAATTATCCGCAAGCGACTGCAAGAAAACTCCAATCAGCCACAATTGCAGTTAATATTGGCAAAACATGCCTACGATCAACCAGGAATAGTTCCAGTATTGGATCAACTAGTAAACAGCCCAACCTTGAAACCTGCAGAATGGGAAATTATTGGTACAGCTTACTGGGAAAACAATGAATTTGGCAAAGCGTCCGAAGCTTACAGTAAAGCACCTAAAACAGCACGTAACCTCTATCGTGTTGCTAGGGGGTTTCAGATAGGTGGTAAACAATCAGAGGCGAGCGCCATATATAAACAACTTGTTAGTGAATTCCCAGAAGCAACAGAGACGGGTACTGGCTTATTACGTCTTGCAGAAATGGTAAAAATACGTAAAGACGCCTTACCATATCTTAACCAAGTAATTAACAAATTTCCCAACAAAGCACCTCAAGCACTGCTAGAAAAAGTCAAAATTCTTCAGACTCAAGATAAAAAGTTAGCAAACGAAGCACAGCAATTGCTGCTGACAAAGTACGGAAATTCTTTAGAAGCAGCAGAGTATCGCTGGAAAATTGCCCTAGACAAAGCTAAAGCTAAAGATTACAGAGGGGCATGGCAATGGGCGCAACCAATTGCGACAAATGTCCCCAATAGTATTTTGGCTCCCAGAGCAGGTTTTTGGGTGGGTAAATGGGCAAATAAACTAGGGAAAAAGGAAGAAGCGAAAAAGGCTTATGAGTATGTACTCAGCCAATATCCTTACTCCTATTATGCATGGCGCTCAGCAGCAGTTCTAGGACTGAATGTTGGTAACTTTAATAGTGTGCGCCAAATGAACCCCCAAGTAGTTCCGCTCCAGCGTCCATTACCACCAGCTGGTTCTAACACTTTTAAAGAATTGTATCTGCTCGGTCAAGATCGTGATGCTTGGTTGCAATGGCAAACTGAATTTCAGAACAAAATGCAGCCAACAGTAGCAGAACAATTTACCGAAGGTTTAATGCGGCTGGTGAAGGGAGAAAACTTAAACGGGATTGACAAAATTTCTAAATTGGAAGACAGGGAAACACCAGAGGAACAAGCTCAGTACAATGCGTTAAGCAAGCAGTTAATTTACTGGCAAGCTCGCTATCCCTTTCCTTATCTGGAGGAAATTAAAAAATGGTCCGGTGAGCGTCAGCTTAATCCCTTACTAGTTACTGCTTTAATTCGTCAAGAATCTAGATTTGAGTCCAAAGTTAAATCTATTGCCGGTGCTACTGGATTGATGCAAGTAATGCCAGACACAGCCAAATGGATTGCACCACAAATCAAGTTAGATCCCAAAAAAATTAACTTAGAAAACCCCAACGATAACATCAAGTTGGGTACTTGGTATTTGGATCATACCCATGAGCAATATGGGAATAACTCACTGCTGGCGATCGCCAGTTATAATGCAGGTCCTGGTAATGTTTCCAAGTGGCTGCAAACTCTACCTAAAGATGATCCAGATGAGTTTGTGGAAGCAATTCCTTTTGACGAAACTAAAAATTACGTGCGACAAGTATTTGGCAACTACTGGAATTATCTCAGGCTTTACAATCCGGAAATTTCCCAGTTAGTATCACAATACTCAGCAGCACACCCTCAATTACCAGCGCAGTAGAAGTGAGGGAGTGAGGGAGAAAGGGAGTTTGTGAGTGAGGGAGTTTGTGAGAGAAGATTCAAATTCTCCCCTGCCCCCCTACTCCCCTACTCCTGTGCTCCCCTGATCCTCTACTCCTCACACATTTTCCTTGGCTGGTGTAGCGATGCCACGTCTCACCAAACCTGCCTCAAGTTCCCTAATAAATTTAAAGTCTTCTTCCAGCAGAAATCCGCTTGAGCTTTCAGATATATCAACTGCCCCGTGTTTGTGTTCAAGGAAAGTAAATGCCTGCCTAAATTGACGTGGACCCGCTTCAATGGGAGAATCAAAGTGACAGGAAATAATTTGCCGAAAGTCCCAAGTGGCAACTTTGTCTGCCCAGTCAAGTACTTGTTTGGGTGCTTGGGGAAGAATGAGGGTTTGCAAAATCGGTGCGACAAAAGGACGCCCATGACTTCTGAGGGCATCGAATGAATACTTCCAGTTGTCTTTCCAGCGAAAGGGAAAGACACCGAAGTAAGCTTTTGGTGAATGATCCGGTGCTTTGAGCGCATCGCGAAACATCTGCCCCATTCCCACCATTTCCATTGCACTGGGACGAAAGTAAATGGCAAACAATGAGATGCGTTGCCATCCCTTACGACGGTTTGCTTGATTGTCCTCAATCGCCTCGAAGGCATTGTCTCTGGCGTGAAACAGTAAGGGGTACGGATCTAATTGGGCGATCGCCGGAGGATCTTCTGGCGCAGATAGTATAGAATCGGTGACGAGTAGGGTGTGCGATCGCTTATGGAGAAATGCCACTTCCGCAAAAGATCCCCTGCCAAGATTAATGTCTAGCACTGCGTAGTCAAAATCATCCGCGAAGGGAGCAAGGCTTGAGTCTTCTGGCAGCACCTGGGTTCGTTTTCGGGGAAAGCCAAGCCAACTCAACGGCAAGTTGAACGGGAAACTCCATTGGTTGGGAGCAACAAAAACCTGTGCGTTTGGAAAGCGTCTGGCAAAAGGACCAACAAAGACTTTGTGTTCCAAACCAGAACTAGTAGGTAGTATAATGTATTTAACATCACCGTGAACAGCCACTAATTCGTTAATGCTACGGATACACTCTGTCGTCGGAGCAACAGGTGCATATACGAAAAGACCACCAGTTGAAAGCTTGACAACCGTCATCCGAATTGGTGTAATGGTGTAAAGGATACCTTGAAGCTGATCAAATGTCCAGATAGTATCCTTTACTACTTCCCTACATAACGTGCGCCGTTTACCGTAAGGATAAAGTGGTAAAGAAGGCCAAAAATGCCATGACCAATCTCTTGGATCGGATAATTGCGGCTCTAACCCAGAATTATTTACTTGTGCGTTCATTCTTTTCTAGTTCAAAACTCTTTGTTAAAGTTGTACGTTCATGCTTACAATCATAAGTAAAAGAGATTTAATCAGCAGCACATAGATGAAAATCTGTACTATAAAAGCAACGCCAGAATGGCTTTCTACAGAATCGGTGCAGTATATCGCTGAATGTCTGGAGGCTTGTGAAGATGCGAGTATGCTGGCAGATTTACGTGCTATTTTCCCAAGGGAGGCTTTAACACAAGGAAGCCGATTTGTCAATATGAAACAGCGGGAGATGTTGAAAATCTGGTTGGATGATTTGAATCAGCAAGCGGCTTGATAGAAGGTGTGGCGGTGCAAACGCCAAAAAAAATTGTAATAATAGTAACAAATTCATGTAAACATAAACTTATATGCGCTTGCTTACTGTTATTGGAATGGGATTAGCGGTATCTCTGGGTTTAAACGCACCAGTCATGTCTCAACCCTCTGTGCAGCCAGCACAATCACCTGCCATTGCTCAGTCAAACTTAGGGCAATTAAAAATTAACCGTCGATTGTGGAATCAGCAAAGAATCTCTAACTATCGCTACATACTTACCAACAGTTGCTTCTGTATCCCCGATGCTAGAGGGCCAGTAGTCATCGAAGTACGTAACGGCATAACAACTTCTATCACGAATGCCGCCACTGGTCAACCAGTTAACCCAGATTTTTTCCAAAAATACGATACAATTCCTAAACTCTTTAATTTAACTAAGAAAGCAATTGTGGGAGGGGCATTTAGCGTTAATGTACAATACGACTCTACACTTGGCTACCCAACCCAAATTAACATTGATTACAACAGTCAAATTGCTGACGAGGAAATATATCTCTCAATTAAGGATCTACAGGAGATTCCATAGTTAAACTATCAAGAGTCAGCGCAAATACTGACGCTGTTGCAAGCATTTTCCTGACTACTTCCTTGTCAATGCCCAAGATTTCCAAGCAGCTTAACTGGTCTATTACGTTCAACATACTATACTCTACCACGCGGAAGCCTTGTTCATAGGCGAACTGCCGCGCGGCTTCTTGTGTTGCAAAATTATTATCTACTAAAGATCTGCCTGTTAGGTTTTTAGCTGTTTGTAATAATAGCTTCTGTAAATGTGGGTCATCTTGTAGCGATCGCGTTAAACTAGCTGTATCAATAAAGTCAGGGGTAATCCAAACACCGCCATAAGACTGAAGCATCTCGCGAACATTGGCACATACAAGTTGTTTTTCTGCCATACTGAGATGTGTCAGTAACCCCTCGCACAAAATCATCACTTGCTGTCCCGATTTTAGTGCAACAGCACTCTTCAAAAACTGACTGGGACGACTAGTAGCATCAATTTCGAGAAAGTGCAGATTAGGACGTTCCCCAACAAGTTGCTGAACTATTTGCTGTTTGCAACTAATCATCGCAGGCAAGTCACTTTCAATAAATGTGATATTTGGATTACCAGACATCAGCATACCACGCGGCAACAAACCGGATGCCAGTTCTAAAATCTGTGGTATTTGATATTGAGCCGTGAGTTGGTTGATAGCTTTATAGCGTGCTTCCACCCGTACTGTCAGCAAAACACTTTTGTCTTGATTTTGTGGTTCAGGTAGCTCTATTAATCCTTGTTCTACTAATTGTGCTAACTCTTGAGCATAAGGAATATCTGTAAACTGTCTAGCTTTGCTCACCATAAAAGCAGTGAGAATTATTTTGTCAAATTCAGTAGTTTGCCGTTTATTCATATTTAAATTGCAGGCGGATAAACACGGGGAATGAAAAAGCCATGAAATATCAATTTGCTAAATCATATAGTTTTTCGATGAGCAATTATATAGCTTTTAGGTTATAAATTGCTTCTGCATTTTATAACTTTAACTTAACTATTTACACAAAACTGATATGATTGATGCGTCTGTCCTTCCAGCAGACAATTGGGCGATCGCTCATATTTTGTGAACATCTAAACAAATTTTGTGGAGCAGTGTGCAGCGAATGACAACACCAACACCTCGTTTAATTCTGGAAACTTTACTTCCACATCTAAAAGTGGCAGCAGCCTATGCCCATCAAATTCAATCTCGTCTTACCGCACTTCCCGACAAACAAAGCGGAGATAACTTTTTTGCTGCGGCGCTAACTGATGCAGATTTATCGATTCAAAGTTTGGTGGAAGTAGTACTGCTGGGGACTTTTCCTGAGATTCGCTTTTATGGAGAAGAACACGAACAATCTCGCAATACTAAATATTTTCGTTCTATCGAACTTGGTTCACAAGACGATTACTTAGTTACACTTGATCCGATCGACGGTACAAGGTTTTATCTTGATGGACATTCTAATTATCAAATTATTCTAAGTGTTCTCAATGCAGATGATTTTGAAGCAGTACTTGCTATCTCCCCAGCGCAAAACATTTATTATTATGCATTAAGAAATGAAGGTGCTTTTAGCGGTACACTTGATATGAAATTAGAAGATTGCACCCCTTTACAAATAAAACCAGACACAAAAACTGTGTTGTTGGGATGGGGAATGAGTGAACTAGCACCAGCATTAAAAGAGCAATATAAAGTAATTGATGTCGCGACTGATTACTCAAGCGAGATTCAAATTCCTAATCTAAATGGTATTCTTAGTGGAGATTTGGCTGGAGCAGTGATAAAAGCGGCTAACTTCATTGACGGTGCGGCGCTCGCTTTTATCGCAAAAGAAGCTGGTTTGATTGTGACAACTCTGGATGGCTCAAACCTACCACCACTGAATACTTGTCAAGACTATAAACTACCTGGATTGATAGTAGCTACCGAGAGTGTACATCAACACCTACTCGGGGAGCATCCCACTTTTTATGAAGCGCGAGCAAAGATTAATCCATTAAGATAAGCGCAACGGTGAGCAAGAACTTGACCATAATTCTGGGTTTTCCAGATCAGGATTCATGCCAGGTAAAGGAGAGGGCATGGTACAACTTTATATAGGAAACAGTTTTATGTCTATAGTACAAAAGCTGTTTTATCAATGACCATAGTTCGGATAATTCTGACCACAAGCATCAGCTTCGCTACAATATGCAGGTGTCTATCAAGCAGCGTGTTGTCTACCCAGGTAAATCCAGACTATGAATAATCAACTTCAAGACTACGATCCCAGTGGCGTAGCTCAAATCAACGGTAACCTCCTAGCTTTGCCATTCAATTACGAGTCGGCAAACTTAATTGTCTTCGGCGTACCTTGGGAAGTCACTGTTTCCTATGGTGCAGGTACTGCCAAGGGACCACAGCGCATTCTAGATGCTTCGACTCAGTTGGATTTATTCGATTTCGATCATCCTGACGGATGGAAACAGGGAATTTTTATGGAGAAAATTCCCCTGGATATTTTAGAGAAAAACGAATATTATCGTGGCTTAGCGGCAAAAATTATTGAGCGACTAGAGCAAGGTAAACCGCTAACAGATTCACCAGATTTAACACAATTACTTACAGAAATTAATCAAGCATGTCTTCAGGTGAATCAATGGTTGTTTGAGCAGTGTAAGGAAGCAATTGATAATGGCAAACGAGTTGCTGTGATTGGTGGCGATCACAGTTCACCTTTAGGTTATTATCAAGCTTTGGCAACTCGTTACAGTAACTATGGCATTTTGCACATTGATGCACACGCAGATTTACGTGATGCTTACGAGGGATTTGAGTTTTCTCATGCGTCCATCATGTTTAATGCAATGAAACTACCACAAATTACTAAGTTGGTGCAAGTGGGTTTGCGTGATATTTCTCATGATGAAGTGCAAATGATTAACCAATCTAATGGTCGAATTGTAGCTTATTACGACCCAGCAATTAAACAAAAGTTATACTCGGGAACAACTTGGATTGATTTGTGCCGAGAAATTGTTAGTCATTTACCTGAGTATGTTTATATTAGCTTTGATATCGATGGGCTAGATCCAAAATACTGTGCGAGTACAGGTACTCCGGTTCCAGGTGGATTGGAATTGGAGCAAGCTTATATGCTGTTCCGTGAATTGATTAATAGCGATCGCCAAATTATTGGCTTTGATTTGTGTGAAGTTGGTGATGCTGAGTGGGATGGCAATGTTGGTGCTAGAATAGTTTACAAGCTGGCGAATTTGATGGATTTATCTCAGCAACGTTCATATGGTAAATAGACATCTACCGAATTTAATTGTGCGCAATCCTTGTAGAGACGTTTCATGAAACGTCTCTACAATATTCCATTTAACTGAAATGTTGGATAATCGCAGAGGCGAATTCAGAACACTTCAATGGTTCTACAGGTGGTTCCATCAACCGCGCTAAATCGTAGGTAACTTGACGGTTTTTGATCGCTTCCCCTAAACCCTTCTTAATTAAATCTGCTGCTTCAAGCCAACCAAGAAACTCTAGCATCATCACACCAGACAAAATTACCGAACCAGGATTAATTCTGTCTAACCCTGCATGTTTGGGTGCAGTACCGTGGGTAGCTTCAAAGATAGCACATTGATCGCCAATATTTGCTCCTGGTCCCATTCCCAATCCGCCGACAATTGCAGCTGCAGCATCAGATAAGTAATCCCCATTCAAGTTCATTGTCGCCAAGATAGAATACTCATCTGGGCGAGTTTGAATTTGTTGGAAAATGCTATCGGCGATGCGATCGTTCACCATCACCAAATCTTTCCACTTACCATTGCCATGACTGTCCCAAATTGAGTTAAGAACTGTTTCAACCTCCTTGACAATTTGAGCTTTTTTATCACTAGTCAATGCGTCAAATCCTGGATCAATCTGACGAGCGTTTTCTTCTAAACTGATATTCGGGTTATTCTCCTTGTTCGTCAAAATCCAAGATTCTCGTTCAGTAACGCAGTCGGCACGAAACTCAGAAGTTGCCAATTCGTAACCCCAATCCCGGAAAGCGCCTTCGGTGTACTTCATAATGTTGCCTTTATGTACCAAAGTCACCATTTGCTTATTTTTAAGGAGTTGCAAAGCGTGTTTGATTGCACGCCGCACCAGGCGTTGAGAACCGGTTTTACTGATGGGTTTGATGCCAATACCAGAATCTAGAGGTATTTGCTTTTTACCATGTTCTGGTGTAGCGGGGATCAGTTCTTTATTCAGGATGGAAATTAAACGTTCCCCTATTTCGCTACCTTGACGCCACTCAATTCCCAAATAAATATCTTCTGTATTTTCGCGGTAAACAATTACATCTAGTTTTTCTGGGTTTTTGTGAGGTGAGGGCGTACCAGCGTAGTAGCGGCAAGGACGCACGCAAGCATACAAGTCAAAAATTTGTCGCAGTGCTACATTAAGAGAACGAATTCCACCCCCGACAGGAGTGGTTAGAGGTCCTTTAATCGCAACACCATACTCTTTTATTGCCGTTAAAGTGTCTTGTGGTAAATACTGATATGTGCCGTATAAATCACAAGCTTCATCGCCAGCGTAAACTTTGAACCAGCTAATTTTCCGCTTTCCATTGTATGCTGTTGCTACGGCGGCATCAAGCACTTTTTGAGCGGCAGGCCAAATATCTATCCCTGTACCATCGCCACGAATAAAGGGGATAATCGGATTTTCCGGAACAATTGGTTCACCATTTTTGAAGGTGATTTTTGCTCCTGTTGTCGGTGGGGTAATTTTTTCGTACATTAAACACTCCTGATGGCTATGCCGCAGTAAATCTAAGCTTGAGACTTTCTACTCTAAGCTGATTCTTCTCTGAATGGATAGGCTAACAGATTTTGCCTTATATTATGACAACTGATCGAGTTATGAAGCGCAGAGTCTTATTTTCCCCTAGTGCAAAGCATAAGAGCGCGGTTTGCTGGAAATGGTCTTTGTTTTAGCCCCTGCACGCTCATTTTATGTACTCTTTGAATATACACTAGGATGCAAAAATATGAAACCATAGGTATGTAAGGAGTAGGTTTTGTGGGCAATTTGCTGTAAACTACTCTTCGCTATCAGTGATTGATCTTATATAACACTTGATAGCTAGTTGTTTCACCAATGTGTTCCACGAGTAACGGCATGACAGACCCGATGATTGTATCAAGCAATGTAACTGACATCGACTCTCTCCGCCTCCAGTTCGTCGCTGGGTCTGAAAAAGTACAGGAGCAGATTATACCACAGTTGGCAGTTCTTGGCAATGGCGGATTAGATATTTTGATGGAATTTTTACTGCAACGGCGTGAAGATCCAGCGACTTGGGTGGATGGCAAAGCTTACCAAGTCCTTTACAATTCTGATTCGCCAGCAGCTAAAGAATTTCTTCAAACTTATTTCCCCGATGGAATAGTACCGCTAAAATCAGAATGTGGCATTGACTACAGTCCTTTGCAACAGCTACTAGCAGCTGGTGACTTTCAAGCAAGCGATCGCATAACTTTGCAAAAAATGTGTGAACTAGCAGGACCAACTGCTGTACAAAGAAAATGGTTGTATTTTACCGAAGTGGAAAATTTCCCATCTGTAGACTTACAAACGATAAATGCCCTGTGGATAGTTCACTCGGAAGGGAAATTTGGCTTTTCAGTACAGCGAGACATCTGGTTAAGTTTGGGGAAAAACTGGGAAAATCTTTGGGAGAAAATTGGCTGGAAAAAAGGCAATAGCTGGACGCGATATCCTAACGAATTTACCTGGAATTTGG
This sequence comes from Iningainema tapete BLCC-T55, assembly GCF_014698965.1. Lineage (GTDB taxonomy): Bacteria > Cyanobacteriota > Cyanobacteriia > Cyanobacteriales > Nostocaceae > Iningainema > Iningainema tapete. The sequence goes on along the minus strand of NZ_JACXAE010000057.1, from coordinate 8,590 downwards.
ACGCCCCTAAAGGACACTTACCTCTTTCTAATCAACTGCGTGGGGTGCGAGTAATTGCTTCGATACTAGCTCACCCTGCATGGAGATAATGGCTAATGGCAAACGTTCGTCTAGAAAATATTCAGCGCCGATTTAACAATGTCACGGCGATAGAAGACATTTCTTTTGCTGTACCAGATGGAGAGTTTTGGGTTTTGGTCGGACCATCTGGTTGTGGTAAGTCTACTATTCTACGTACAATCGCTGGGTTGGAAACAGCTACTTCTGGCAATCTGTTCATTGGCGATCGCTTGGTTAATCATATCCCAGCACGGCAAAGGGATGTGGCGATGGTTTTCCAAAACTACGCTTTGTATCCCCACATGACGGTAGCTCAAAACATTGCTTTTGGCTTGCAAATGCGCAAAGTTGAGCAGAAGATAGTTCAAGAAAGGGTGGTGACGGTGGCGCGAGCGCTTTCTTTGGAACATTTACTGGAGAGGAAACCGAAACAACTTTCCGGTGGGCAGCAGCAACGGGTGGCTTTGGGGAGGGCGATTGCGCGTCAACCACAAGTGTTTTTACTTGATGAACCTTTGTCTAATTTGGATGCGCAATTGCGTGATGATACGCGGGCTGAGTTGAAGCAGTTACATCAAGAATTGGGTATTACGACTGTTTATGTCACTCACGATCAGGTTGAGGCGATGACTTTGGCTGATAAGATTGTGGTGCTTAATCAGGGGCGAATTCAACAAGTTGGTGAGCCACAGGTGATTTATGCTGAGCCTGCTAATCGGATGGTGGCAACTTTTTTGGGTAATCCACCGATGAATATTTTCTCGGCAAGGTTTACTGGTGATGGTTTTGATGTGGGTGGGCAGTTGTTGGTTTGTCCGGATGGTGTGCGTTCGGTTTTGCATCCGGTGGTTGGGCAGGGGTTTGATTTGGGGATTCGTCCTGAGTTTGTTTATGTGAATGAACCGCAGAGGCACAGAGGGCGCAGAGAAGAAGAGGTTGGGGAGTTGGTGGTTGAGGTGAAGGTGGTGGAACCTTTGGGTAGGGAGACTTTGATTCGTGGGAGTTTGCCGGGTTCGTCGGTGTTGTTGAATGTGTTTTCTGGGGCTGGTGTGTATCCTCATCCAGGCGAGCAGCTTTCTTTGGTGTTGGATATGGATCAGTTGTTTGTGTTTGATTGTGCTACTGGGGATAGATTGTTTCCGGTTTAGCCTAAGGGGGGTGTTACTATGGGGAGAAGTGCTTTGGAACCTATTTCTGAACTAACTGATGAGCAAGTTTTGGCTCTTACGGAACTGCAAATGGAACCAGATCAAGATGAGCGTTTGAGTAACTTGTTAAATCAGCAACAGTCAGGTATTTTTACTTCTGAAGATTACCAAGAATTGCAAGACTTGATGCAGATCTATAAAGAAGGACTATTGCGGAAAGCCACGGCATTAAACGAAGCAGTAAAACGTGGATTGATGGAGCCGCTAAGTTAGTGAGTTCTAGTTACATTTGCGAGGAAGTTCGCTTAAGAATTAGAACACAAGCTAAAAATCAATGTGGCTACTGTCGCAGTCTCCAGAAGTACGTGTTGGGGATTCTAGAAATTGAGCATATCATCCCAAAAGCGTTAGGTGGGACTGACGATATTTCAGTTTTGTAAAAATATTAGCAGAAAAAAACCGGGAAGTATTGACTTGAGTTTGTAGATTAGTGTATTCATCCACTAGGGTGAAGACGTAGCCAATTATCTCCAGTAAGTCTAAAGGATATGGTGTGACAAATCAGACTTTTGCTAATGGTTATGCTTTACTCATCGGCGTTGGTGCTGATTTGCCTGTCACGGTAAAAGATGCAACTGCCGTGCAAGATGTACTGCTAGATCCAAGTCGAGCTGCCTATCCACTAGAACAGGTTAAACTGCTAACCGAAAGCTCTGCAACACGGCAAGAGATTCTCAATGCTTTTGACCAGTTAATTGAACAGGTAAATCAAAATGAAGAAGCAAGGCTAGCACGTCTTGGTGATGAGTTAGATGAAATTGAAGAGTTACTGCAGTAGTTAAGGTAAAAAAAATTACGGATGTCCTCAGTTCGGCACTTACAGTATAGACGGGAAGAACTTCAGGAACAGTACAATCTGCTTAGAGAAAAGATACGGCGGTTGCGGGTTGACTCTGCCATTCAAGCAGGTACTTTGGTGGCTTATCAACTAGAGAAGGAGATTGAGCGATTTGAGGTAGAGCGCGATCGCCTACAGCAAGAGATTACGAGTATCGAGAGGTCTTTAGAGAGCGAACGAATACACAGTGAACTGTTTCGCCTGAACTATGTAGAGCAGGTGCGGCTATTCCGAGAATTTATAGAACAAAAGCGAGTAGGAGCTTTCCTAGTACATGGCTTGCCAGAACACGGTCAAATCTTTCTGCTCAAGCGTTTGTTACACGCAATTCCTGACAGTACCGTTGTGCTAATTGATGAAATTGATAAGGCTGACATTGACTTTCCCAATGACCTGCTGTTAGAACTTGATGAGAAACGCTTTGAAGTGGCAGAGGTAAAACAAAGCAGTCCCATTAAAAGAATCCAAGCAAAAGCTACGCCAATCGTCATCATTACCAGTAATGATGAGAAAGACTTGCCAGATGCTTTCCTGCGCCGATGTTTGTTTCACTACGTTAAATTTCCGGAGCGTCAGCAGTTGATAGAGATTGTTAAAGCTCACTTCCCAACTTCGCCTTTGGAATTGGTGGACGCAATTATTGAGCGCTTTTTGGCACTGCGCGAAGAAATGCGACGGGATAAGGGCGAAGCAGGCAAGAAAGTCAGTACCAGTGAACTGATGGACTGGGTACGGATTCTCCGCCATCATGACGATGACGAAATTCTTACCAAGTTAAAAACCGAACTCCTGTACCCAGGAGTTTTACTCAAGAGTTGGGATGATTACCGCCGCTATGCAGAGCAGACGCGATCGCAATCGAGAGCATGAACATGGCAGAAATCCACGAAGAACTACCACTGCTTGACCTTTTCACTCAGCTTAGAGAAGCAGGTTTACCTCTGGGAATTGATGAGTATCGCTTGGTTCTTAGAGCTTTGCAGCAGGGATTTGGTACAACCGATCAAGAAGCTTTGGCTGACTTGTGCCGGACTTTGTGGGTCAAATCGAAGGATGACGAACACTTGTTTAACTATCACTTTGAGCAGGTAATTAAAACTACTCGTCCTCTAACCACTTTTACTGCTTTGGAGAAAAGAGAACCAGAAGCCTTTTCTCCTTCCTACTCAGGTGAGCGAGCAGGATTTGAAGTTAATCAACCACTTGAACCACTTAAAAATACGCCTGCTTCCGTAGCTATATCATCGGAACTGATGGAGCTAGAAGATGAGATGCAAGTTGCTAAAGCAGTACAAATTGCTACCCAACAGCATGAGGATATTGCTGTTAATCGTTTCACGCAATCTGATGAGTATTTTCCAGTGACTCGGCGGCAGATGAAACTGGCTCAATCCTATGGCAATCATAGCGATGGTTTGGGACAACGGCTGATGAGATTGCCCGTTTTGTGCCGATGTTTGAGGTTAGTCGTCAGGGTTTGGATGGGGCAATTGATGTGTTGCGGGGACGAGGAAGCATTGCACAATTATAGTAGATGGCAGCGAATCAGTGATGGATGAAACTACAATGTTCGCAAGTGAGGAAAAAAGCAGATGGCATACAGTGATTTTACTCTTGCTAAAGCTAAAAATGCATTTGGCTTAACTTTGGATGAAACTCACAATTTGTTTGGCAACGTAGCAGGAGTGCAGCCCTCTGACTTACTAAAGCAGGTGCTGGATGAAAATCTCTCTTTGGCAACTGCCATTAATAGCGAAAAAGCCCGTTCTGAGTTTATCATTGCTCCTATTCTGTCTGAGGTGAGGCGACAGTTGGATTATCGGATTAGCTTGTTTTCAGGCACAGATTTCAATGTTGACTCTGCACAAGGACTTTCCGGTTTTTGTGATTTCATTCTCAGCGCATCTAGTGAGCAATATTTTATCAGCGCTCCCGTAGTAACAGTAATTGAAGCGAAAAACGAGAATATCATTGCAGGGCTGGGGCAATGCACTGCCACAATGGTAGCTGCTCAGATATTTAACCAAAGGGCAGGAAATGATATTGAAGTCATTTATGGAGCGGTAACAACTGGAACCGCTTGGAGATTTTTGACTTTAGAACAGAGTACTGTCTGTATCGACTCTATTGAATATTATATCAAAGAAGTCGGTAAAATTCTAGGAATTTTACTACAGCCCTTCCAGCGTTCGTTGTCTAAAACCCTAGTTTAGAGAAGCACATGAAGCCAGAAGTCGCCACTCATCGTATTGAAGCTTTTGGTCAACGCTTTGGGCAAGCGCACCTCTACTTAGCTTATCATGCTGCTTTTCCTTTAGCGCTCACGCCAGATTTGCTTTATCGGCTGTGGGCGAATTTCCAGCTTGATATAAACGGTGAAGTCCTGAATATTCCCTGGATGGCTGTAGCAGATTTGCTGCTTTCTAGCCTTTGTGATGAGGTGGGGCATGAACTTTACGAAATGGATAAGGCGGTGCGAAATGCTCTGCTTAGTGAGTTGAAGGCGAATCCTCGCTTTGGCAAAAAGCGGATTCATGAACTGTCAGATTTTTTACTTGCTTATGTAAGGCAACAACTTGAAAGCCACGATCCGGATATTCGTGATTTTGCTCAGGCTCAGAGGTGGACAGTGCTAGCGTATACAGGACCAAGTGAGGCAGCGCATGAACTAGCACTAGCCCTTTCAAAGTTAAAACTGGAGGATAAAGCAGAGTGGATTCGCATGGCATCCCTGATAGAAACTTTTGCAGAGCCTCTGCAAGAATTTCAGCCGCTACTCATTTACGCTCGTGGCATGGCGAATTTCATTCGTGGAAACCAGCAAAGCGCAACAGACCAGATTACAAGTTTACTAGCAAACCAAAAGACTCGATTACAGATTGCCGGAGTAAATTTGTCAATTCCTGAGCAGATAGCGAGTTCAGATGAAGAAGTTAGCCCTATGAATCAATTTTCTACTAACCAGCCATCTTCGGAATTCTCCACAACTGCTCGCATCCTGATTGTGGATGATCGTTATGAAAACTGCCTTGCTCTTCAGGCGATTATGGAACGAGAGGGTTACCAAGTTGAAATCGCACAAAGTGGTAGTTCTGCACTATCTGTAATTGAAGCTTTTGCTCCAGAGATAATATTGCTTGAGTTGATAATGTCAGGAATGGATGGCTACGAAGTAACTAGGCTCATCCGGCAAAACACCGCATTGCCATTTATCCCAATTCTCCTAATTACTGCCCATGACTCACCTAACGTCGCTCGAGGATTTGACTTGGGTGCTAATGATTTTATCCGTAAACCTGTAACAGTAGATGAATTGCTGGCAAGAGTGAGAGCGCTTCTAAGACTTAAACGAACCATAGACGAACATGATGCAAAAGCTAAAAACAGCAATGTTCTGGCTCGTGAGGGATTGCAAATCACTGCAAACCAAGAGTTCCAAACGGAATCTACCTCAGATCAACCTAAAGCGAAACTGGAAGTTTTCAATCTTATTGAAAGAACTCTACTTGATACTTGGGAAACAACAGGTTTTGGTTCACTAACTATCAATAGTGAAGGGTTAAAGAAAGACCAATTCAGCGTTATTGTTCAAGGAAACCCCACTAATCGCTTTTTCATAGACTCTAAGCAGGTAGAACAATGGAAGTTACAAGAGATATCACAAACTTCTTTGAATTCTATTGATACAGTTTTTAGTCAAATTAAAGATATACTGTTTAATATCTGGACGACAACCGGCTATGGTTCACTAACTATCGACAGTAAAAAGATCAAACAAGACGAAATTAGAGTTATTATCCAAGGAACACCCTCTTACCGCTTTATTATTAACTCCAAACAGTTGCAAAAATGGAAATTAGGAAAAACCTATAACTAATTCTTTAATAACTTGCTGGCGAAATTTTTAACAACTTTACTTGAAACGACTTAAATCAATTCAACATCTAAAGTAGTATGTAATCAATGTTATTAGTTTGTAGTAAAGGCTTTAGCCTTGAAAACCCTTGCCTGAGCGCTTCAGCGCTCACTACGAACTTGAGATTTCTCGTTCCTAAGATAAAACCTTGTTCCTCGCACCAACATAAAATCTCAGGATCTAGAGTTCCCTTTAGTGGCGCATCTAAATCACCTACCATCCAAACAATTAAATCTGGTTGACAAAGTAGTAACTGCTCGTGAAAAGTAAGCGGCAAATTTTCGTCCAGCAAATATCGGATGGACATTAGTTACTCACTGACTTTGCTTGCTACTGTTCCTTATTTCCTACCTACGCTTGCGCCTGCTCACCTTGTAACAGTCGCAGTCTTCAAAAGTACATGTTGGGGATTCTGCAGATTGAGCATATTACCCCAAAAGCGTTAAACAAACAAGCCTAAAACCCTTGTAAAGAGTAGGTTTTGGAAGTGTGTTCACCCTTGGGTTGACAGCGTTAGCGCAGGTGTTAACACAAGGGTACTAAGGTACAGTTCTGATATACCCTTGAAAACATATGTTTTTGAGTACATAATTAATGAACTGGGTTGTCAAATTTCATGCGGACTTTGAACCAGAATTTGATGCTCTGCCTGAAGAAGTACAAGATAAGTTATATGCTCGTATAACTTTATTGGAAACTTTCGGTTCTGAGCTAGGGCGACCACACGTTGACACACTTAATGGTTCACAGTACACCAACATGAAGGAATTACGGTTGAAAGCAGCAGATGGTGTTTGGATGGTTGCCTTTGCATTCGACCCAAAACGATGTGCGATATTGCTAGTAGCTGGTGATAAATCTGGTAAGAGTGAAAGCCATTTTTACAAACAACTCATTAAAAAAGCTGACACCCGGTTTGAGATGCATTTAGCTCAACTGAAGGAAAACTGAGGATAACTATGGGTACAACTTTGAGGGAAAAACTAAAACAATTACCACCAGAGCGTCGTAAAAAAATTGAAGAAGAATCTGCCTTCCTCATAGCAGAGGAAATGACTCGGCAGCAACTTAGGCAAGCGCTCAAACTCACTCAAGAGCAGATAGCAGAACTTCTTCAAATTGATCAAGGAAATGTTTCTCGACTTGAGCAACGTACTGATTTAATGCTTTCAACTTTGCGGAAGTACATCGCCGCAATGGGTGGTGAGTTGCGGCTTGTTGTCGAGTTTCCTAATCAACCACCTATTACTCTGGTAGGCATTTCGGAAATTGAGGAACCGGAAGAAATATCGCTCACTACAAGAGATTAAATTAGCAGAACTGACTAAACTTTATGAAAAACGCTCTAAAATTATTGTTTTAGAAGATGTCAAAGATGAACTTGAGGAATTGAATAGAAAAATTTGTACTTTAGAGAGGGAAGTTTTGACTGAATATAGCAACCAGCACCGAACAGTGACTCACGCTCAAAGTCTACAGGGGTATGTAATCGATGCGATCGCGATAATCATCATCTTTTGAGACTGCGGCAATTAAAACCAAATCATTAATCACCTGACCGATTGTTGCCTTTCTACGTAGTACCAAAATCCCAGGTATATGGCGATTTGCTGCTAAATGTGCTGCCAAATGTACAGGCATTGAACGGCGATTTCTCGTTACTAAGATAAAATCTTTTTCCTCGCACCAACATAAAATTTCCGGATCTAGAGTTCCCTTTGGTGGCGCATCTGGATCACCAACCATCCAAACAATTAAATCTGGTTGACAACGTAGCAATTGCTCCTGAAAAGTAGGCGGCAAATTTTCGTCCAGTAAGTATTGGATAGACATTAGTTACTAACTGACGTTGCTTGCTGCTGTTCCTTTAACTGGCGTAATCGGATGACTACAGGTGAAGGATTTTTATCGTAATCTTCTTCAGCTTTAATTGTGTAATCTAGCCAAGACGCCATGTACTTTCCTACCGCTTCTCGATTATGTAAATAGTACAGAATTGTCGCATAAACTTGCTCCAGCGTAACTGTGTAAAACTCCTTGGCAATTTCTTCTGGAGCTTTAGCACCATAAATGTATTCATCCAGAATATGCTCAATGCCAATCCGCGTTCCCTGAATCCGGATGTCATCAGCAGCGAGAAATTCAAAGTAGTCTTCTAGTCGCATCTGTACACCTACTAAGTTGATTCTATTATGGCAAATTACCGTAGAAAAAGATGTCATATAGGGTGCTGGTAGCGTTGATTAAAAACTCAGCTATGTGCGTAGTGTTTCCCCACATGCCATAAACAATCTATTCTCTCGTTATCAGATGCCTATACCTGAGGAGTGGGAGGCAGCAGCCCGCCTGAATTCATTCCTATGCTGAGCATGGGAACGAGATCATGCTGAGCATGGGAACGAGACTGTGCATGAGAACGAGAGCGTGCGGATGATCCGTGTTTTTACTACTGCTAGTAAGAGCAATTAGTGACGAGAATATAAGAAGTCAAGGGTCTTCAGAATTAATGGTGATGAATTTTTTTAATATAAAACAGGACTGACTAGTTTAAACAAGCTAAAATTTATC
>NZ_JACXAE010000056.1 GCF_014698965.1 Iningainema tapete BLCC-T55 | reverse complement strand
CGGGAACATTGGCTTAACGAAAATAGCATTAATAAATGAAGAAAATCAAACGCTCCAAATTCCGTTAGAGAGCTTTAATGAATTACTAAAAAATCGAGATTTTTTGCTTCAATATAATAGGAGAGATTCTCATGAATCAGCTAACAAAATATTAAAGGCAGCGAGTGATATAGAATTGATGGAAGCAAATCGCCGATATCAAGTAATAGCTCCATGTCTGCAAGGAGAGCCAGTAAAAAATATTAATTTTCCCCGCCGAAGCATTTATTATTGGTTAAAAGCTTGGCGAGACGCAGAATTAAAATATGGAATTGGATATATCGGATTACTACCTAATTATAAAAAACGAGGGAATCGCAGTAATAAACTAACTACTGCTGTTCTTCAACTGATTGAAGAATTTATTAGTAAGGATTATGAGAGCTTAAAACAGAAAGGAAAGTTTGCATCTTATAGTGCATTATGTGGGGAGCATCCCATTTTTGCAGAAATAGCGATTCATGAGTGTAGCATGGGGAGAATACAACAATGACTTAAACCACAGCCATGACCCCCGAAGAAAAAGAACGGTTACAAGCAGCAGTAAAAGAAATCGCGGCAATTCTGTATAAAAATACATCACCATCTGAGTTAGAAACCTTGGAAGGGATCGAAAAAACAGTGCGCTCACAGATGCTGGAGCACGTCAGTCCCGAAATCGCTTTTTTTTTATCGAACAAACTACAGGCACAAATAAAGGACGACCCAGACAAATCAAAAGTTGTGTAGGGGAGTTGCCGATCACCGAAAAGCAAGCGCAAAAATTGGGGCTGGAGCCAAGAAGTCACTTGAGTCCAGTATTAGAGAAATGTAGCTTAAGGCTTTGTGCCAATGAGTCCTACCAAAATGCTGAGTTAGAACTAGAAGCATTAACGGGGGTGAAAGTGGGACATAGTACACTACACCGACTGGTGAGCAGACAGGATCTGCCACAACCATCGGCTTTACAAGCGGTTTCTGAAGTGAGTTTGGACGGGGGTAAGGTGCGGTTGCGAACGCCAAAAGGACTTGAATGTGAGTGGCGCGATTATAAAGCGGTACGCTTAGGCGGAATTTATTATGGCGCTTTTTTTGGGGATCATCAATCCCTTTTGGATTGGGTTAACTCACAAAGGCTAGTCACCCCATTAGTGTGCTTGGGGGATGGACATGATGGTGTGTGGAAATTGTTTACTGAAATCGGCAGTTCCTCAACCCGACTGGAGATCCTGGATTGGTATCATTTGCGGGAAAACCTCCACAAAGTTGGTGGTTCTCTCAAGCGACTCAAGCAAGCAGAAAACTTGCTATGGACTGGTGAGGTAGATGCAACGATCGCTTTGTTTGTTGATTTAGCGAAAAAACAGGCACAGAATTTTTGTGCATATTTGAACAAGCATCGAAGTCGGATTATCAATTACGCTTACTATCAGGCGGAACAGATTTGCTCTATTGGTTCTGGATCTGTGGAGTCTGCTATTAAACAAATCGGTTTGAGGTTGAAACTTTCTGGTGCCCAGTGGAATCCTGTCAATGTGCCGTCCATACTACAACTTCGCTGTGCTTACCTTAATGGTCAACTTGCCATTTGATGTTTTCGCAAAAATGGGATGCTCCCCATTATGTGAAGCTTGTCTAGTCAAAGGATTAACACCTCCCAGTTATAAAACATTTACTCAAAAAATAAATCAACGTCCAATTTATGAACAAATAGAGAAAAGACTTGGAAAAAGAAACGCTTATAAACACGAACCTTTTTATTGGGAGTTAGAATTAACTACACCAAGACATGGGGACAGACCATTTGAAATAGGTCATATCGACCATACAGAGTTAGATATTGAGTTAATAAGTTCTCGAACCTCAGTAAATCTTGGTCGCCCTTGGGTAACGTTTTTAAGTGATGCTTACTCCCGGCGAATACTCAGTATTTATTTAACATTTGACCCGCCGAGTTACCGTAGTTGTATGATGGTAATTCGTGAATGTGTTCGTCGTCATGGACGTTTACCAAATACAATAGTGGTAGATGGAGGTAAAGAATTTCATAGTATTTATTTTGAGAGATTGCTAGCAGCTTATTCTTGTACTAAAAAAACTAGACCAGCAGCAAAACCGAGATTTGGGTCTGTATGTGAACGGTTATTTGGGTCAGTAAATACAAACTTTATTCATAATCTCCAAGGTAATACTCAAATCACTCGTAATCCCAGAGGTATAACTAAAAGCATAAATCCACGTAATTTAGCTGTTTGGACATTAGGTAGTTTATATCAAAATTTATGCGATTGGGCTTATGAGTTTTATGATAACAAAGAGCATCCAGCATTAGGGCAAAGTCCAAAAGAAGCTTTCAACTCAGCATTTTTACAAACGGGATTACGTAGTCATAAAATTATTTATTATGATGAAACATTCGGTATTTTGAGTTTACCAACTACTAGTAAGGGTACGGCTAAAGTTATACCAAATCTAGGTATCAAAATTAATCATATTTATTACTGGCATAATAGCTTCCGAACTTCAGAAGTAGAAAAGACTCAAGTACCTGTACGATATGACCCTTATGATGTTGGTGTTGCTTATGCTTATGTTAAAACACAGTGGGTAACTTGCATCTCACAACACTATAGTACTCTTTCTGGTCACTCAGAAAAAGAAATTATGCTGGTATCTGAAGAACTACGTAAGCAGTATAAAAATCATTCAAAACAATTTGTAATTACAGCTTCCTCTTTAGCCAAGTTTCTCAGCCAAGTTGAACAACAAGAACAGATTTTATTACAACGTCTGCGTGACCTGGAAGCAAAAGAAATTTTATCTGTAATTAATCCAAGTCAAAATCATGAGTATTTTTCTCAAACCGG
>NZ_JACXAE010000055.1 GCF_014698965.1 Iningainema tapete BLCC-T55 | reverse complement strand
TTCAGGTGATTCAAGTTGGCAACTTGTGAGCGTGCAGGATTATCGGCTTCAAAAAGCAAAAGAAATTGTCACTCCCGCAGAAGATGCTCAAATCACAATAGATGTTTTAGCCAATAATGAATCTCAAAGTCAAGCAGAAATAGATACCATCTCAGGGCTTTCTCATAAGGAAATGCAGAAATTAACCAACTCTCCCATAAACACCATTAGAAGCAAGGCTTCCCAAGGGAAGTCCATCACTACGTCTGATGGCGTTACCTACCACTATAACAAAGACCCAAAAGTTTTGAAATGGGTGAGAGTTTAGCGGCTACTCATACTTTTTAGAATCACTACCATGCTCACTAAACAGCCTCAACAATTAATCACTTATAAAAAGATAAGAATTTATGAACGAACCTATCAATTACCAGTCTTAAAAAACTCCAAATTAAAAACTGTTCAAAAAAAAATTAGAGAACGTCGAAGATTAATAAAGTCAGGCGTTCGATATTATTATTGCTTTGGGGGAATAATTAAGTGGAAAGAAGAAGTTAGTCAAGAAGCAATTTTTGATGAACTCAAATTATTGATTAGAGACTACTCTCTTATTATTAATTTACTAGAAAATTATCAGGAGAGTTATCAACATTTTTTGTTGAAGCTGATGGATGACTTGAAAAAGTTGTTTAGCTCAAAATATCAGGAAATAAAAAGCTTGGATGAGGAGAGAAAAAAACTCGAGGTAAAAAATTATAAAAATCCGAAGATTATCGATGAATTAAAATGGGAAAAGCAGGAAAACTTTAAATTAGTTTTACTGTTGAGTAATGCCTCATTTTTAATGTTAGAAAAAATAAAATTGCTTAGTGAAGGACTTAAAACACTGGCAGAAGATACCAAAACTCAAAAGAAAATTGTCCGGGAAGTAGTTGAAGGTTTAGAAGTATATAAAGAAATTTACGCATATCAAATAAAAGCCGAGAAGGTTCGTCAAGAAATAGCAGAAATAGCTCAAACTGCAATCAATTTTGAAAATTATTTACGAGATTACTTTAGCCCCTTTCAAGCTTTATTAGATGAGGTAGTAAAAGTAGATGAAGATTTTTACTCAACTGTCGGAGACATTAAAAAATTAGCGGATAATATTTTGCATCAGTCAAATTTATTAATTCCCGAAAAAAACGAAGCGATTTCGGAAACTTTTCTCAATTTTATGGTAGCAAGTTATGAGAAAAAAGAAAGATTAAAAGATGCTTTTATTCAATCTAAATTATTAGATTGGCAAGTTTATAATCTTGAGTTGACCGATAATTATGTTGTTTTAGACAAAGATATTGACTCAATATCTCACTATCTATCCCAGCAACTTTGCGAGCAAAGAAAAGTGCTAGGGATAGCAGAAGCAAATTTTGTCTCTATCACGCCTCTGTTTTCTGTTGAAAAAACCGAATTGATGCGACCGACTAATGACGATGCTACCTTCAAAAAAGAATTTAAAAGTAATAAAAACATTGATTATAGCCAATTGCGGGATCTTCTCGCACAGCACAAGTGGAAAGAAGCTGACATTGAAACCACTAAATTAATGCTACAAGTTATAGGGAAGAATTATTGGAATGAAGTTTATAAGGAAGATATTGATAATTTTTCTTGTCAAGATATCCAGATTATCGATCAACTTTGGAGAGAATACAGTCATGGTTATTTCGGCTTCAGTGTTCAGCAAAGTATCTGGACTGAAATGGGTGGTCAAGTAGACTATGAAACAGAAAAGAAACTTGGCGATCGCCTTGGTTGGCGAAAGGAGGGAAACTGGTTAGAATACGAGCAACTAACTTTTGAATTGTCACCCACGACACCGATGGGACACCTACCAATCAAATGGTTACACTATGACCAACATACCTTTGATTTATCCCCATCATCTGCGGAACACCTTTCCATGGGAGCTTGGCGGGTGGGATCTTGGTTAGTTTGGCAGTTGCACTTATTCTTGTCTCGTGTAAAAATTTGTAACGAAACTTTCCTCCGCGTTAATCGCACATTTGCTAATAATAGGGAAAATTAGAGCCAAAGCTAATTTGAGGATAAACATGAGTAATAGTAAGCATTCTGATATAGAAATAGAAATTTTACTTTTTGGAAAATGGCGTTTTGATAAGTCTTGGGAAAAAATCACTATTCAATTTAAAGATGATATGACCTATGAACAAACCAGTATTCAAACATTTATTTTTTCTAAACCTAAAGAACTTTTCACTGGTAATAAATTTACTGGTGTGTGGTACGTAAGTGACAAAAAATTGCATTTAAATGTTAAAAATGTTCCCAAATCCGCTTTGAATTTTCAACTCCCGCTAGGTCCTAAAGTTCATATTGGAGATGCGCTATTTAGTTTAGGTTCTATCTTTAGAACGGAAAAGTATGAAGTGATTAAAATTAATAGTTCTAAATTTCTCATAATGGATGAAGAGGAATCAATTATTGGAACCAAAATAAAATAATATATAGGAATTCGATTTGAGTTGCTTTTGCGCTTCTATGAACATCGAAACCCAGAGAATCCCGGTTTCTTAAAGAAACCGGGATTTTCATTTCTCACGAATAATTTAGGACTGCTATATTGGAGTAAAAAGTATGAGTAGCCGCTAAACTCTCACCCATTTCAAAACTTTTGGGTCTTTATTATAGTGGTAGGTAACGCCATCAGACGTAGTGATGGACTTCCCTTGAGAAGCTTTGCTTCTAATGGTGTTTATGGGAGAGTTGGTTAATTTTTGCATTTCCTTATGAGAAAGCCCTGAGTTTATGCCTATTTCTGCTTGACGAAGGGTTTCATTCTTGGGGGAAACATCTATTGTGATTTGAGCATCTTCTGTGGGAGTGACAATTTCTTTTGCTTTTTGAAGCCGATAATCCTGCACGCTCACAAGTTGCCAACTTGAATCCGCTGAC
>NZ_JACXAE010000054.1 GCF_014698965.1 Iningainema tapete BLCC-T55 | reverse complement strand
TTTCCTCTGAAGAGGTACTAACATTAAATGTGCTTTTCTTGACTATTCGAGTGTTTTTGCCAAAACTGGATGTTCCCTAGCAATTCAATTTCAGTAATCACTGAAACAACATATTGTCCTGATGGTAATGGTTTGGCTAAACGACCTCCCAACAGGTACAATACTACATTTGTATCTAATAAAATTAAAGGTTGTGTCAACGCCACTCATCCCTAATTTGCTGCTGATATTCCAAAGGCTCTTGATTTAGTTTAATGACACCAGCATACTTATTTACATCAAATTCTTTTTGTTGTAATTGATAAGCCTCTAATATTTGCTCAATTCGCTGCCAGTCCTGATAATCAATTAACACTGCAACCGGACGCATTGCTTCATCAGTCACAATTTTTTTCTGAAAAGGTAGCATGACTGTCTACTTCAAATACAAAATTTATTCTATCTTAATCTAATAGCATACAAGAGTGGCGTAATCAGGTAAAAAGCTAAAAAATGTCGCCGTACCACGCAGCTTGAGCTTTCACTTCACTAGCCCACTTGGGAACCATCTGGATTCAGCAACTAAAACAGAATTAGCGTAGGTAAAAATCTGCGCCAATTCAGATATACCATCTAATTCAGCTTTTTCGTCTGACGTGATTAATCCAGATTTGCTTCGTTCTAGCAACTCATCTGAACGAGCTTGCAGCTCATCAGTAAACTTGAAAAGCTGAAGATTATTAACTTTCTCCAGTTTGATTCCTGTTTCCAACCAATATGAAGGTTCAATCATTAATTTTGGAGTCATCATGGTTTGAACATAGAATGCTACACTTTAATCTTAGCTTCTGGGCTGAAAGCTCAAGAAAACTTGCTCAACCACCTCAATAATTGCTTGGTGTTTGGTGTCAGGGCAGTTGAGAGATAATAAGCATCAGCCGCCTTTTTAATTGCTTCAGCTTGGGTAGGATAAGGATGAATCACCTTAGCCAGCTTTTTCAAACCGAGTTTATTAACGATCGCCGTTGTCACTTCTGAAATCATTTCTCCTGCATGACGAGCGACAATAGTTGCACCGAGTATCTCATCCGATCCCTTGCGGTGGGTAACTTTTACAAATCCTTCCTCTTCACCATCAGCTATCGCTCTATCTACATCATCAAAAGTAACTTTAATCGTCTCCACATCAATGCCCTTTTCCTGCGCCTCGCGTTCGTACATCCCCACATGGGCTATTTCTGGATCTGTAAAAGTTACCCAAGGCATTACTAGACTACTAAGTTTCTGTCGCCCTATACCAAAAGGACAAAATAACGCATTTCTAATTACAATTCGTGCCGCCGCATCAGCTGCATGGGTAAATTTCCAATTCATGCAAATATCACCAGCAGCATAAATGTTGGGATTTGTAGTTTGCAGGTAATCATTCACCTTCACACCCTTGTGGCGATCATACTCCACCCCCACTGCTTCTAAATTCAAACCTTCTACATTTGGGGCACGTCCTACACCTGCCAGAATTTCATCTACTGTGATAGAATTCTGCTTACCGTTACAAGTAAAGTGCAACGTCTTGCCTTCATTTGTCTTGGACACGCGCTGTATTTGGCAACCTAATACCAAGCGAATTCCTTCCCGGATAAAAACTTGTTGGACAATTTCCGCCGCATCAGCATCTTCTTTATTCAGGATGTAAGAACCTTTATGGAAAAGAATCACCTCACAACCGAAACGCCGGAAAGCCTGTGCCAATTCACAACCAACCGGACCACCACCAATTACTGCTAAACTATATGGTCGTTGAATCAGTGAAAAAACCGTTTCATTGGTGAGATAACCTGCTTCCTCGATTCCAGGAATTGAAATTTGCGTAGCTTTTGCACCAGTGGCAATTACAGCTTTTTTATAACGTAGCGTCTTGTCACCTACCTCTACAGTATTGTTACTGCCAAATCGAGCGCTACCCAAGAAAACATCAATCCCCATCTTTTGAAAACGTTCCACTGAGTCATGAGGGCTAATAGAAGCCCTAATTCGCCGCATCCGTGTCATGACTGCAGGAAAATCAACATTAATATGTTTTGGCACATCAATACCATAGTTTCTGGCATTCCACATTTCGCCAACTACGCGAGCGGAGCGGATGACAGTCTTAGATGGTACGCAGCCAAAGTTTAAGCAATCCCCACCCAGGAGATGTTTTTCAATCAGTGCTATTTTTAAATAAGGTGCGCCTACAAGTGCTGCACCTGCTGCCACTACTAATCCGGCTGTACCAGCGCCAATTACTACCAAATCATAACAATCTACAGGTTGAGGATTTACCCACTTACGTGGATGTACGTAAGATATAAGTTTTTGATTATACTCATCCATTGGTTGGACTGTGACTGTTGGGAATTCTGAATTGGTCATTGGTCATACCTCCTCTTCTAAAGCGTTGCGGGCAATACGGGTGACGTAAACAACGAGGGCAACTGTAGCAATAAAACCAATAATCTGAATTGCCCATTGCACCGTTAGGTTTGTCGGTTGAGCATCTGTTCCAATCATGGCAATATTACCAGCGAGGGAACCAATATAAACGTACATCACAGTACCGGGAATCATGCCGATGGAGCCTAAAACATAGTCATTAAGCGAAACTTGTGTCACCCCAAAAGCGTAGTTTAACAGGTTGAAGGGAAAGATGGGGGATAAGCGAGTTAGTAAGACAATTTTCCATCCTTGTCTGGTAACTGCGCGATTAATCGCTTGAAATTTAGGATATTTCTCTAAAAGCCGATAAACCCAATCCCGTGACAGGTAGCGTCCAATTAGGAAGGCAAAAGTTGCTCCGAAAGTTGCAGCAATAAACACATATACTGATCCCCAAAAGACGCCAAACAGAACACCACCTCCCAGTGTTAGGATGGAACCTGGTATAAAAAATATGGTAGCTAAGTTGTAAATGACCATGAACCCAATTGGTGCTAACCATCCCAGATTTTTCACCCAGATTAAACCTGATTGCAAAAGTCCTTGAATGTTGAAGTGTTTAGCGGCAAAGATCAAGATGGCAGTTATACCAATAAACAATATCAGTTTGAGATAAGAATTTAATCGGCTGTTTTGCTTTTGAGCCATTACTGATCGGAAGTTAAAATACACCACATCAAACGATCGCCAGCTTAAATTCTCCTATATTTTCATCTCCGATACAAGCGGATAATTCGTTCAGGGGAAATTCCGAGTAAATAAGCAATAATTATTATTTGATTAATTAGCGTGGTTTTGAATACCCCTTTCTTCTGCCATCGACGTGGTGATGTTAAAACTGGCACTTTGATAATAGTAATGCAACCGATGCATCTTAGACGGCGTATAATTTCAAAGTCCTCCATAATGGGGAAGTTGGGAAAAGTACCAATTTGATGAAAGATTTTATTGGTAACAAAAATGGCTTGATCCCCATAAGGCATTTGCAAGAAACGCGATCGCCAATTCACTCCCCATTCCACTAACCGCAAACTCCATTGCGATGCATTGATCCGCAAAGCAAATGCACCAGCTACAGTTGTTGGTTGTTGCAGTGCCTTGCGCACCATGACATCAAACTCAGGAGGTAAAAGGGTATCAGCGTGCAGAAACAGCAGAATTTCACCAGTTGCAACTCTAGCACCTGCATTCATTTGCGCAGCACGCCCTCTAGGCGCTGAGATAACTTTAACACCCAATGACTGAGCTATTGCTACTGTTTTATCTTCTGAGCCACCATCAACCACAATCACTTCTACATTTGTACTCGGTTGAGTACTGGCGATCGCTGCAGTAATGTTTCCCACTTCATTTAGTGTAGGAATGATAACGGAAATTTTCGGTGGAATAATTGACAACAGATTTCTCCGCTCCTAAAGATTGTGATACACAAGGCACACAACCCAACATAGAATACAAAGATGGCAGGAATCGCCGTTGAAAGAAAAGTTTGTGATTTACTAAAGTTATGAAAGTCTATCAGATTGGTAATGAAGCGGGAATTGATGCCCTGACTTTAGTAGAGCGTCCCGAGCCAAAACCAGAATACGGTCAAATTTTGGTGCGTGTTCGTGCAGTTTCCCTCAACTATCGAGATTTAATTATTGTGGAGAGCAATCGCACTGACAGCAATTCTCACGTCATTCCGATGTCGGATGGTGCTGGAGAAGTGGTAGCAGTAGGCGTTGGCGTGACGCGGGTTAAAGTTGGCGCGCGCGTTGCAGGCACATTCTTCCAAGATTGGGTGAGCGGTAATATTAACGCCAAAGTCATGAAATCAGCAATGGGAGGGGAAATCGATGGAATGCTAGCGGAATACGTCACCCTCAATCAAAACGGGGTTGTGCTTTTACCCAATCATCTTTCCTATGAAGAAGGTGCTACTTTACCCTGCGCCGCTGTCACAGCATGGCACGCGCTGGTAACTAAAGGTAATCTCAAGGCTGGCGAGACGGTTTTAATTTTGGGAACAGGTGGCGTTTCGATCTTTGCCCTACAATTTGCCAAACTGCACGGGGCGCGGGTAATTGTGACTTCTAGTAGTGATGAAAAACTGGAACGAGCTAAAGCACTCGGCGCAGATGACACCATTAACTACAAAACCACGCCCAATTGGGAAGAAGCAGTGTATCGCCTCACTGATTCTACTGGAGTCGATCATGTCGTGGAAGTTGGCGGGGCTGGAACGCTACAGAAATCGATTAAAGCTGTTCGTTATGGTGGTTATATTAGTTTGATTGGGGTGCTAACTGGTTTTGGTGGTGAAATCAATCCACAGCCTATTTTGGGTAAAAGTATTACGCTGCAAGGCATTTATGTGGGTAGCCGTGAGATGTTTGAAGCGATGAATAGAGCGATCGCGCATCATCAACTGAAGCCTCAGATCGATCGCACCTTTTCCTTATCTGAAGCCAAAGCAGCCTACCAATATCTCAAAAGCGGTTCGCATTTTGGCAAAGTGGTTATTCAACTGTAGAGGTTATAGGAGCAATTAAGACATGTCCTACGATTTGCTTTATACTACAGGCAGCAGTCAATGTTCAAGGTGTAGTGATTACAAATTGCGGACATTTTGTTCCTGAATAACACCTGGAGGCTCTGATTAAGCACATTTTGGGTTTCATTTGTTAATGGAAATTTTTGGCATGGATTTTCGCACTAGACGTATTTCTGACAAGTTTCACAAGCTTCCTTTTCCACCTCCTGTTTTGGATTTTTAAAGATAGGATGGTAGCGAAGTCGGTTACAGCAGACTTCCAGCCACGCTTTCCAGCCCTTCCCCCGCCACAAGCGCACTGTGTTGTCAGAACTGCCACTGACAATGTATTGCCCATCCGGACTAAAGGCGACAGAGTTGACAAAACCCTCATGCCCTTCAAATGGTAGACTTATCGGGTTGCCTTGGGTGTCCCACAAGCGCAATGTGCGATCTCTGCTACCACTGACAATCGTTTGAGCATCTGGGCTAAAGGCAACTGATGTGACAGTATCCTCGTGTCCGAGTAAGGGTTCACCAATGGGGTTGCCCTCAATATCCCATAAGCGTAATGTTTTGTCATCACCGCCACTGAGAATTTTCCCTCCATCTGGGCTAAAGGTGACAGAATATACAGTACTCTGATGTCCAATCAAAGGTTTGCCGATGGGTATGCCGTCGATGTTCCATAACCTAACCGTGAGATCGTCACCAGCACTGACAATGGTATTACCTTGTGGGCTAAAGGCTACAGACCGAATAAAACTTTCATGCCCAATAAAAGGTTTTCCTATGAGGTTGCCTTGAAGATCCCACAAACGCAATAAGCCGTCATCACTGGCAGTAACAATGGTATTACCTTGTGGGCTAAAGGCGGCACACCTGACAGGACGTTCAAGCTCAATCAAGGGTTTGCCGATCAATTTGCCTTGGAGGTTCCACAAGCGCCATGTCCTGTCAAAGTTTGCAGTGACAATGGTATTACCTTGTGGGCTAAAGGCTACAGAAAAAACATTTAAAAGCTCAGAGCCTTTAAAAGGTTGACCGATTGGTTTGCCTTGGAGGTTTGACAAATGCACTGTCCCGTTACTGTTGCCACTGACAATCATGTGACTATCTGGGCTAAAGGCGACAGTTTCTACCTCATCGTCGTGTCCCCGGAAGGGTTGAGCTATCGAACAGCTTTGAAGATCCCACAAACGCACCGTGCTGTCAGAATTACCACTGACAATTGTCTCACCATCCGGGCTAAAAGCTACAGAGAAGACAGAATTGTTAGATCCAATGAAAGGTTGGTTAATTGGTTTACCCTGTAAGTTCCATATGCGCCATGACTCATCCCAACTTCCACTGACAATTTTCTGACCATCTGGGCTAAAAGCAACACATAAAACAGAATTTTTGTGTCCTATGAAAGGTTCACCAATCAGGTTGCCCTCAATATCCCATAAGCGCACTGTGTTGTCAGAACTACCACTGACAATTTTTTGACCATCTGGGCTAAAAGCCACAGAAAAGACATAATTCTTATGTCCAATAAAAGGTTCACCAATGGGATTGCCCTCAATATCCCACAACCGCACTGTGTTATCTTGACTACCACTAACAATCTTTTGACCATCTGGGCTAAAGGCAACTGACATGACGGCATCCTCATGCCCCTGAAACGGTTCACCAATGAGGTTGCCCTCCAAGTTCCACAACCGTACTGTGTTGTCAGAACTACCACTGACTATCATCTCCCCATTAGGGCTAAAGGCAACTGACATGACGGCATCCTCATGCCCCTGAAACGGTTCACCAATGGGGTAGCCCTCCAAGTTCCACAACCGTACTGTGTTGTCAAAACTACCACTGACTATCATCTCCCCATTAGGGCTAAAAGCAACAGACCGGACCTCACCCTGATGCCCCTGAAACGGTTCACCAATGGGGTAGCCCTCCAAGTTCCACAACCGCACTGTGTTGTCAGAACTACCACTGACAATTATCTGACCATCTGGGCTAAAGGCGACAGACCAGAGAGGATTTTTATGTCCTTCTAAGATGATTGGCACTCTGGCTTTTTCCATTGCTGTATGCAAGCTGGTTTGAACTGGGCTGAGAATCTCGTTGGGCAACTCCTCTAAATTCTGTCCCATTGCTTGAATTGCTAGAACTAAGCCGTCTAGAGGCTGTACAGGCAGCAAATCTTCAACTTTACTTGCCTTCTGTCGCAGTTGCGCCCTTAAGCGGAGTTCTTTAGCTTGCTTTTGTTGAATGTTTCTATACTCAATGCTACTGCTAATAAACTCTTTCTCTCGCAGGTTCAACCAGTTATCGGGCAATGCCTTGATCTTTTCCAACTGGTTGAGGCGATCGCCATCTGGCAACAATAAACCAGTCGGTCGGTCCTGACTCTCCCAATCATTAGCCGCAGGTGTCAAACGCTGTTGCAGCACTAAATTTTCCTGTTGCTCATTTTTCCATTCTTGCAACTTATTCCACCCCCGCACCAAAGCATCATGGGCTGGTTCTACATACGCTTCACCCCCAGTTTCCCGTCCCCCAACAATCAAACGAGCTTCATCAAGCCGTTTGAGAATTTCCTTTACTCGCTGATTTTCTGCATCTTCTGCATACACCAACTCAGACTCAGGTACTCGTCGCCGTGCTGACTCCCCACCCTCAATTGTCACCATCCGCAGCATCACCCGTTGCATCGTAGTCTGCTGGGTCGAGTCGAGTTTATTGTATACTTCGGTCGCTCGATATGTTAAAGAACCTGCAACTCCGCCTAAATCTTTGTAATCTGCCTCAGTTAAAGTTCTACTTTCCTGCTCTATGCATTTAATATAAAGCTCACTGAGTGTAAAAGATAGCAGCGATAGCGCTCCTGGCATCTGCCCTACTTCGTCAATGAGCAGATCAACCAGATTTGGCGGTTTAAAGTCCAGCATTTTCTCCGACGCCGGTCTTTCAATCGCCTGCCTTAACTCATCCGATCTCATGGCACGTACTGGAAAGCGAGCGCCTGTCAAATAGGATTTGAGTGCAGAATCTAAAAAACGCGGTTCAAAGTCTAAGCGTAAGGTTAATATTACATGTAACTGGTGAGAATGAGCCGCTAAAGCTTGTGCAAGGAAATTTAAAAACTGCTCTCGTTCTTGTTGCTTGCAGATTGTAATTAGTTCTTCAAATTGGTCAATCACCAATAAAAGCTTTGTGTTAGCAGGAATTTGTCTCAAATTGGCTATAACATCAATAAATTGCCTCGGTGCTTGTTTGAGCGTCTCACTCCAGGAATTAATCGCGTCTAATGTGCTTCTATCTATCTCAGTATTTACCACAAGTGCTTTAGCTAGTGCAGCAAATGGAGACTCACTTGGACGAATTGATGGTATAATATACCACTGTTTTGCATGGTTTTCCCGTAAGTAGGGAATTAACCCCGCTTTAACTAGGCTTGACTTTCCAGAACCAGAAACACCCAAAACTACAGTGAGTGGATTTTCCGGTTTACAAATACGGGCATATAGTTCTTTCACTAGTTCATCTCTGCCGAAGAATAACAGGGAATTTTCTTCTTCGTAGCTTTTTAAACCCCGGTAAGGGTTGTTTTCTTCCTTGAGTGCTGGTGCATTTTCTAACTTGTCTTGGTCAAAGTTGGGGAGCAAGAAGATATACTCACCTTTATCATGCTTTTTGAGGGGAAACAAACCAGGAGTTTGGCGTCTGTTATGCTCGTCGGTTAGTTCCTCAACTTTATCCCGCACGTAGCAATAAAGTTCAGTTGCCGTGATGATACCATCACCTTCTCTTAGGGTTGTGTCTGCTTCCCCGCGCAAACCCTCAAACAAAGCTTCAGCAAAAGGTGAGTGTTTGCCTATTTTTCCCCGTTGTCCAAAACAACCAAGATAATCGATCGCCTTTTGATCGTGAGCAGCAGATGCGATCGCTTGCCATGCTGGATCTCGAATAAAGCGATCATAACGTTGTTTGTAAACTTTTCGCGCAGGCACAATATCTCGATACAAACTCGACCGAAATGCCCCAGCAAAACAGCAGTCAAGTATAACTAGCATATGACGGCAAGGCAGTTCTGCCAGCGCATCATTCAAAGCTTGCATGGGCAGGAGAATCTTGTTAATTTCTACTTGCTTTTGAAGCAGAATATCTCCTCTGGCATCTTGGGGTACAAGATAGCCTCCTAAATTGTCTGTATTTTCCAGTCCATCTGCGGGGACTATTCCGTGTCCGGCAAAGTAGAAGATAAAACGGTCATTTTCTCTTACCTGTACAGTTTTATCGGGTAAGCGCAATGTATTCTGCTTGAAGTCTTCTAGCAGAGATTTTAACTCCTCCAACGTAGCTTTTTCGTTCAGTAATATCTGTAACTCATATTGATAGTTATCTTTGAGAACTTTTGCCAGTTCTTCAGCGTCGTTAACAGGTGTCTCTAATTCTGGAATGCCATTTGAATAATTATTAATACCGATAATTACGGCAAGGTTGTGCTGAAACTCGTACTTGGAGTTAGGCATACATCAAAATCCGCTCTTTACCTACATTCCGGTTAGTTACTTTAGTTTTTCGCCACCCAAAAACCCGTTTTGTGAAACCCCCAATATCATACAGAATCTAAAGTTTTGATGCGATAAAACACCCCGGTAATGCAATGAACCGTGCCAAGCGTATTGTTCCAGGAATCTTAAATAATGGGCGCTTACCCATATAACACCAACCTAAAGGCAGTTCTGATAACTCTGTAGTCGGCAGATGCCCTTGAGGTGCATTTAGGGAGAAGGTCAGGTCAGAGTAATATAACCACTTGCCTTGTACACGCCATCCAACTCTATCAGCTAACAAGCACTCTGTCTTATAGTCTACTTTGCCGCCAACCTCTAACCAGATACGCTTCTGCACGCTAAAGCCAAAGTGCCCTTTGCTGTATTCTACCCAGAGCGCATCAACGCTGTGTAAGACCCGATTGAGTAAGATGTCATCAACAAGAGTAATAGCGATATTAGTATTTGTGCCTTCCACTTTTTCACCCGTCGCTTTCAGCAAGATAGCTGTAGTTTCCCGGTCAGCTTCTTTCCAATTGCCTGCTTCTAGCAAGTCTCGTAGCCTAGTATAGTCAAAGTCTCTTCGATCACTAATACTATTAAATGCCTTCAATAACTCTAACGCTTGAAATCCTGTAGATAGGAATGACTGAATCTTTCTAGGTTTAATTCTGATGTTATTACGGTAGCAGATTAATCGGTATCCTTTTGCCGCCGTGCAGAGATTTTTCTCTGCTTTATAGAAGTCATTAATTTGGGAATTAAAAATCTGACTAATCTGCTCTCCTTGTGTTCTTTGATGTCCAAATATTTGACAAAGTTTGTCAAATATTTTCCGCCAAATGCTTTTTTCTTTTGCTATTATTGAAAATTTCTGTAAGTGTAAATCTTCAAAAGCAAAAATAATAATGGTTTGCGACTGATTGCTTATTGAGCGACCAGACGAGGAGAATTCACTATCTTGAGATTTATTAGAACTCCATCTGTGACTATTAAAATCAAATATGGCATAAAAACTCCCTTGGGTTTCTTTCTTGCTTATTAAAATATTTTCCAATTCTGTTCTCTTTCCTATTGAGAAAAGTAGTGCAACCATTACCTCTAAAATTATTAAAAGGTCATTCAAAACGTTTTTCGTTCTTGGTCTGATTTCTTCAAAGAAAGGTAACCCCTCAAGAATAGGTCTAATAATTTTATTTTTGTCCGTTTTATAAAAATCTAAACCCATCTTAGCGGCTATTTTCTTAAGTTTTCTAGTTCTGCGGTTACGAAAATATGAAAAAAACAATATTTCAAAAAATCTGTATAAAGCTATCTGAATGATTACACTTATAAGAGTATTGAATGTTCGATCAAAAGCTACCCACCACAATAACATGATAGAGTATAAGAAAAGCTTGAAGAAAGTATAAAATTGGGAAAGTCGGTAACTATTCATTTCAAATCCTTGTAATATTCAGTAATAAAGCTAAAGCGTGAACAGCTATAATTTTTACTATTTCTAGTACCTAAACAATGACTTTAACAACAATAATGACAATACAAAAAGTATCATACCTAACACATTTATGATGATGAATCCATAAGAAGAAATAATAAGATGTAAAGACAAAACAAAAGCACTTATAGAATAAGGAATCCTTTCCAAAGTTATTAGCAAGTGATCTCTACGTCTTCGCTTAAGGCTGTACTCTACAAACGTCTCCTCGTCTTTGTTCAGCCAGTTGTTGTCACCAGAATTCAACACCTGTTGCAAGCCCTCAAGGTATGGGTCACGATGCCAAAGAAAATTTGATGCAGTCTGAGTTTTTAAAAACTCTTCACGATGCAAAAAAAGTTGACCTTGCTCAAAGGTACTCAATTCACCAGACTCTGTTAAACGCTGCTGAAGTTGCCAACTTTTTTCAGCCGAAGTGAGGCGGCGTTGCAATAACAGAGTTTCTCGCTCATCTGCGATCCATTTCACAAGCATTTTCCATCCTGTGATTAAAACATCGTGGGCTGGTTCTGTATAAGGTTCACCCCCTGTTTCCTTTCCTCTGACAACTAGACGAGCTTGCACCAGATGTTCAATCACTTGCGCCACTCGCTGGTTTTTTTCAGAGCTTGAGTATCTCAATTCTGAATCAGGTACTTGTCGCCGTGCTGACTCTCCACCCTCTACAGCTACCATCCGCAGCATTACTTGGCGTATCGTCTGTTCATAAGCGGGTAAGAGTGCAACCAGGTTCTCATATTCCTGGTTTGCACGTTGGGTTAGAGAACCAACGACTCTTCCTAACTCTTCGTAATCGTTCTTTGTTAAGGCGCGGTTATCCCTTCGCTGCTCTAAATATTTCAGATACAATTCGCTGAGGGTGAAAGAAAGCAAGGGTAAAGCACCAGGCATTTGTACGACTTCGTTAATCAGTTCGTCCACTAAGCTGGGAGGGTCGAAGTATATCACTTTTTCCGACGCTGGTTTCTCAATTACTGTTCGGAATTCATCTTGGGTCATTGGTGGGACGACAAACCGAGTAGCATCATTCCAAAAGTCTTTAAGTATAGAGGTTTGAAACTGCGCTTCAAAGTCGAGTCTTAGAGTGACAACCACATGGATTTTGTCGGGATATCTGACGATCGCATTTAAGATCAGTTTCTGAAATTGCTCTCGTTCTTTGTCACTTTTACACAGAGTGATCAATTCTTCAAATTGATCGACTGGTAGCAACAGTTTAGTCTTAGAATTAGTCTTGCTCCAACGTTCAATGATGTTTGCTAAAGCTTGCTCATTTTTAGCCAGTTCCTCTGGTGTAACTGTAGTTGCGATCGGCAAACAAATCTGTGCCAAAGTCTTCAAAGGACTTTCCCCCGGTCGCATAGGCTTTAAAATCTCAAATTTATGCTCTTGGGAATCACGCAGACGCTTCAACAACCCGGCTTTCATTAAGCTGGATTTTCCTGTTCCGGAAGCACCCAATACTAATGTCAATGCTTGCTTGTTAACAATAGCTTTCTGGTACAGCTTTTCAATCAGGTTCTCTCTACCAAAGAATAAATGACTGTCTATTTCATAAGACTGCAATCCTCGGTAGGGATTATTTTCTAGGTCAAGTGGTGGTGCATCTTCCAATTTATCTCGGTCAAAGTCAGGCAACAGGAAGATGAATTCCCCTTTATCATGTTTTTTAAGCGGACACAGACTAGGAGTTTGTCGCTGGTAGTGTTTTTCTTCAACCTGATCCCGCAGATACGAGTAAAGCTCAGTTGCTGTGATGATACCGTCTTTATTCAAGTCCGCACCTTCATCAGCTCCCCCACGTAGGGCATCAAAAAGAGCTTTGGCAAAGGGAGAGTGATCTTCGTTCCCATCTTTGAGTTTCTTCCCGCGCTGTCCCAAAGAATCCAAAGCTTTTTGGTTATCAGCCGCTGAAGTAATGACTTGCCAAGCGCGATCGCTGATGAAGCGATCGTAACGTTCTTTATAGACTTTGACTTTAGGCACAATGTCTCGCTTGAGACTTGCCCAACGGAAAGCTCCAGCAAAACAGCAATCTAGAATTACTAACATATGCCGACAGGGGAGTGCATTGAGGGCGTCATGTAACTCCTGCATCGGCAAGTACGTTCTGCTTTCCCCGTTAGAGGCATCTTGAGGAATGAGATAACCCACTGGTCCGTCTTGATTTTCCAGCGCATCCAAGGCGATTCCATGTCCGGCAAAGTAAAAGAGGACGCGATCGTCTTTTGTAACTGTCACCTTTTCGTTGTCAAAAGTTATTTGTCCTTTTTTGAAGTCTTCAATTAATTGTTTGAGCTTGTCGAGCGTGGCGCGTTGATTCAATATTAACTGGACTTGATACTTATTTTCTGCTTGATATTTATCTTTGAGATGTGTATGTTGCTCTCTAAGAATGTGAGCCAGTTTGAGAGCATCTGGAACCGCTGTTTCTAACTCTCTTATACCATTTTGATAATTATTAATACCGATAATAATAGCGAAATTACGGTTAAACTTATATTTAGACATTGACATTACTCCTATTTGCATGAATACAAAGTAGGGTGGGCATTGCCCACCGTTACTGGATGGAACTGCTGTTTCTAACTCTCCGATGCCATTTTGATAATTATTAATACAATAAGAACCAGCAAAATTCCGGTTAAAGTTATATTTATAAGTAGGGTGAGCGCCCACCGTTACTGGACTTGATGAGCATTGCCCACACTACTGTTTTATGATCGCCGCCGCCAAAGCCTCTAACCCAACAGAGGTAAAGAAGTAACTTAAGTGATCGCAAGCGACTTCTTGAATTTGGGAAGGATGCGATCGCCCGTGAGGAATACTCTTGATACTATCCACTGTCACAGCAATATCATTTGGTACGCCAAAGAACGGCAAAGCTACAACTTTCTTAAATAAACTTTGTTGCAGCCGTTCTAGCACACTGGATGGTTGTTGCGACAATGCTGCTGGAATAATAGACGTATTACCAGCGATAATTGAGTAAGGAATACCAGGATCGTGACTTGCTGCCAAAGAATTGATAAAATCAGATTTCGGATTCATCTGAGTTAGCGCTACCCTCAGGTTTTTTTCTAAAGCGCCCATGAGCATAGCCACAACTGAGGCAGGCCAAGCAACTGAAGAAAGACCGTTGAGTCCAACAGCCAAAGTGAGTTTTACCCAATCTTCAACAGCAGGCCAAGGAGAACCTGCATTTGGTGTACCCAACATAATCAAGTGTTGGACAACTTTATTACCGCCTTCTCGCTCAATAAACCAACGAGATACCAAACCCCCCATTGAGTGAGCAATAATGTGCAGTTCTTTGCTGTGATTTTCTCCCAAACCCACATCTGCAAGTCGCTGTTTTAAATGTAAAGCATTCTGCTCAATTGAGGTATTCAAGTTTTCGTAGTCAAAGGTGAGAACCACGTCGTAAAGTTCGCTGATGGAACGCTTTTGTCCATCTACTTGCAATACTGGTTGTTTTATGGTATTTACTAAACTTTCAGTATCACCAACAATACCGTGGATGTAGAGGGCAATTCGTTTTGCTTGCGCCACTCGCTGCTGAACATCAGCTGCATCCCGTTTATAGTTGACTTTCTTGTCGTCTCCCACATCAGCCACTGCTAAAATGGGGTACTTAAATTCCCGCCCGAAATTCTGGCTAATCACTTTTTCAAAGAAGATGCGAATAGATCCTTGGATGCTGCGCTCTCCCTGACTCACTGGGGCTGGTAATTGTTCTAGGATAATTTCTGTTTTGCCGTCTTGAGTTGTTGTACCACGACCTAAAGGCAAGAAAAATTCACCGTCATAGCCAACAGGAAGAAGGTATTCATTGTCTGCTAGTGGTGCATCAACTAATAACTTCAAAGGTGCATCTGGGGTGACAACGGTGTAGTCGGCAACGTCGGTCAATTGCAGTACACTTAATCCGGGATCTGTACCGCGACTATGAGTAAATTGGAAGGGTCGAATAACTTCTCGATCTTCCCGCAGAATAGGAGGCAAAATTTTATTCCCCAAATCCCGGCTGACTTGGGGTGTGGTAGTTAGTCTTGCATTTGCCACCAAACTGTGATGCGGTTGTAATTTGACTCCTGCTCCTAATTGTTGTTCTGTTTCTCTTGAAACTGGAGTCGAATTTAAAGGACGGACTGTGGTGATTGTAATTTCCTCAGCGTACCAATCGTCAAACTTAGCTGTGCTTTTAGGTTTGACTTCGCGATTTTGAGTACGATTCATCAAACGCTCAAGGCTGCTGTGATTGAGAGAATCGATATCTCTTGATGCAGGTGGACGAGGAGCATCTAATTTATCTTGAGTCAGTAATCTAGCGTCAAATTCATCGTTGCTAACTATCAATTTAATAATGTCTTTATACTCGGTAATTCCTTGTGACGATAACTCATCTGGAACTTCGAGTATCAAATATTCTCCATTTAGCGCATAAGCTTCTTCTCCTGGTTTAAGTCTGATGCTACCTGTTTCAAAAAACGGAGCGCTAATAGAGAAATTATCTGAAAGGTTGACTAGGGCAAAGTAAAGTTGCTTCTTACTATTATTGGTGAGTTTTAGTTTAAATTCTGGGCTTTCCCATTGATTACTGTCCTGATTAAATTTGTACTGCAAACGCATCTGCTTTGATTGAGATAATTCCTCACTTGTGAAGATAAGTTCCATCTTCACGTCACCAGCTTTAATTTGAGTTGTCGCAGTATTTGACAGTTCAGCAATTGTCGTCCAACGGGCAATATGTTCTAAGCGTTTAATTGCCTTGTCTGCGTTTTCTGAGGTGTAACCATCAATTTGATCTACTAAGGGTCGGTCATCTGTAGGTCTAGCTATCAAATATTGCTCATTGCGACATAACAAACGAAACGGGGCTTTGGCAAGTTCTTGCTCTTCGCGCACATAGGGTGAGGGTTGCTTACGATTGAGTCCAGCAGTTTTTAGGGCGTCGCGTGCTTTAGTTACACCCGCTTCATCTCCCTCAAAGTGAACCCCTAAAGGCGGTAGTGGCAGACTGGTAACAACTGCTTTAAAAGTGGCATCAGCAGTGAGGTTTTGTACGCCCTCGATATCAATTTTACTCTTAGTTGGCAATACTTGAGTCACTTTTGCTGTACCCACAGACTTAGACGGATCGCGCAAGTCTTCGATAGTGGCATCAAAGGGAAACAGTGCAAGTAAAGTCGTTTCGCCGTTTTTGGGTGGTTGAACTCCGTGGACGGCACCGCCTTTGATCGCCCAGCCAGAGATTTTGTCATTCTTCACCATAAAGTAGGGTTCAAGTTCGGCGATCGCTCCATCTAGGAAAAATTTGTTGTCATCAAGAGGATTATTCACTTCCAACTGAGGAGACTGCTCGGCGATTTTACCCCGTACTAAAGCATTTGTTCGCCCAAACAAATCCCGATAAGTTAGCTTCTTTCCGTTAGTTCTGGAAAGTGTATCCATCAAAAAATAAGAGAAACCACCCCGATGTTGGTCATCTCCATAGTATTCCTTCGCTGTTTCGTAGTCTCGACAAGCTGCGAGGAGAACATGACTACCTTTGGGCATCCTCCAGCCAGTAGGGTTATCTTCAGGTTTAACCTCACTAGTACCTAAAAGTCGATTTAAATCTTCCAATGTAAAAATAAAACTATCAAGAGGGCGTTCTCGCTTGTCTGTGGGGAAGCGACGCACTTTAGTCTGTTGCATCGGGTCTTTTGTGCCAGAACCAGAGTGGCAGCAGTCCATAATAATGGTCATGTGCGGGTTTTTTTCTGCAACTTCCGCAATTAGTAGTGCCAATTCTTTATCAGCCAAATCCCAGCCGTTTTCGGTACGACTGTCATAACACACTATGGTTTCATCAAGATGATCTGGTTCTAGTTGCCAAAATTCCTTTGGTGCTAACTCCTGTGAACCATGACCACTGTAATAAAACATAACTATATCGTCTTTTCCCGCTTGACAAAGATGTTTGCGAAAGTCATGAATAACCGCCTCACGAGTTGCTTGGTCATTCTTAAGTGTGAGTAAATGCAGTTGGTATTCTTTGCGATCAAACCTTTCGTTAAGATACTCTTCTATTACTGTAATATCGTTAACACAGCCTTGTAAACAGTGATTTGGGTCAGGATAATTGTCTATCCCAACTAATAAAGCATACAAGTTACGAATCATAATTATTTTTTTATCTTCAAGCTATCATGTATCAGTTGACGGCGACTTCGTCATAACTGCGCATATTAGCACGCAGGAAAATTCTGATCTAGAATCCTCTGTTTTAAATAGTTGTCAGCAGGTATAACTTATGCACTAATCATTCAGGGACTTCCAAAAAATAAAATATACAATCAATCATAATAATAATCATTGTCATGGGGTAGAGTGGCTCCATCAGGAAGCTGCCCTAACCTAGTGTGTTGACTCTCTCACCATGCCAGCCCATAAGACTTCATGCCCAATTTGTGTTGGTTCTTTTGGCGGTGAATAGACTAGTCCATAATTGTTCAGTGTCAAAATTGTGACATAGGTTGGGTTGACCTGAGCCTTCTTATGGCGTGTTGCTTCCAAATCATTCATTGTCGGCATAACTACATTGATTAGTTCCAAATTGGGACGTGATTGCGCCCAGAGCAGTGGGAAGACAGCCTAATCGCGACACTTCCAAAGAGTGCTTCTTTTAGCTGCATTGGCAGATTACCTTGACTGGCGTGAGATTTCAATCAGGAAAACCCTGATCTTTCCATCTGGAAAACCCTCATCGCTGACAATAGTAGTAATTAGCAGCGCTAGTTACTAAAGGTAATCTCAAGGCTGGCGAGACGGTTTTAATTTTGGGAACAGGAGGCGTTTCGATCTTTGCCCTACAATTTGCCAAACTGCATGGGGCGCGGGTAATTGTGACTTCCAGTAGTGATGAAAAACTGGAACGAGTTAAAGTACTTGGCGCGGATGACACCATTAACTACAAAACCACGCCCAATTGGGAAGAAGCAGTGTATCGCCTCACTGATTCTATTGGAGTCGATCATGTGGTGGAAGTTGGCGGAGCTGGAACACTACAGAAATCAATTAAAGCAGTTCGTTATGGTGGTCGCATTAGTTTGATTGGGGTGCTAACTGGTTTTGGTGGTGAAATCAATCCACAGCCTATTTTGGGTAAAAGTATTACGCTGCAAGGCATTTATGTGGGTAGCCGCAAGATGTTTGAGGCGATGAATCGAGCGATCGCACTTCATCAACTCAAGCCAATTATTGATCGCACCTCTTCCTTATCTGAAGCCAAAGCAGCCTACCAATATCTCAAAAGCGGTTCGCATTTTGGCAAAGTGGTTATTCAACTGTAGAGGTTGTCTCAGCCGTACCCACATGGGCGCGATCGTCTAAAATGATGAATATCAAACTGGTAACAGGAGCTTTTTATGCATTTATTAAGAATCCAAGTTCCAGATTTTCGTGTCTTAAATAACGTTGACATTTCTTTTGAAAATGAATTTGTTCCCAATATTTTTCCACTTGGTAGTCAAAATGGTGGTGGAAAAAGTACACTTTTGCAATTAATTTTTGTGTTACTACATTGCTCTACTGAGCCTGAGCGGATACCTTTTTTGAAAAATCTGCTTTATGGATTCAAAATTCCTGAAAATTCACATAATAAAACACTAGCCATAATTGACATTTGGGATGATAACAAAATTGTACAAATTGAATTTTTATCCTATAAAGACTCTTATATTAAAGAGTTATTAAATTCCAAGGATAAAGGCGATGAAGAAAATGATTATGATAATTTCAGATTTTCTGTCTCAACAAAATTAGATGATATTAAAAATAAAATATCACTTACTGAAGAACATATTGCTAAATTTGCCAAGGCTATTAATCGATTAGAAATGTTCAAAAAAATTGAAAGTATTGAAGAGAAACGTATTCGTATTAAAGAAGTGATGGAAGAACTTCGATTATTTGGATTGAGAAGTTCAGTAACAAGATTAGCAAGTGTATCTCTAGAGGAAGTTCAAGAGGAAGTTCAAGAGGAAGTTCAAGGAAGACTAGACGTGTCCAAATTGAACCTGGAGAAATTTTATGAAGAACGTGAACAACTTGAGCGTATTTTACAAAGAGTATTAAAATATTTACAATCACAAAACTTGATATATATATGTAGTTATTCTGCAAATACAAATGTTGCCGAAGAAGTTTTACTTTGCCATCTTAATAATATAAATATGACAGAAGCCGAAGCTTTTTTAAAGAAACTATCACAGAAAATATTTCTTGCTGCTCCTGCTACTCAAGTTTTTCTCTTCCTTTCTCAAAAATCCCGAACACTATTATTTAAAGAGCAAAGTAAAGAAAATGATTATTATTCACAGCTTGTGGTGGCAAAGTCTAAACTTCCTAGTTTTTTTACCTATGATTTTCTTGCGGTGGATCTCCTGATTGAATCTTTTAAGGCTGCTCGAGATAAAGATTTTAGAGAAGCTATAGAAACAGGAGAGTATGGTAATAGCTATAAAGCATTAATGAATGATTTAAATCTAATGTTGGTTAACAAAAGAATAAATATAAATGCAGATCTTTCAGGAGTCACCTTCAAACTAGATAGAGATAGTGAGAATATAGAACTCTATCCTGAAGACCTAAGTCACGGTGAGTTGAAGAGGCTGAGCATTTATATGTGGATAAAATACTATAATATAGAAGATGCAATTGTGCTAATGGATGAAATTGAAATAGCACTTCATCCTGATTGGCAATATCAAATAATTTCAGATTTGAACCAATGGTCACCCAGTAATCAATATATTCTTGCAACTCACTCATATGAGTTATGCCAAGCCCTCACACCTGCTCATGTTAAGGAACTAGAACCAAAACTTCTAAAACAAGAAGTGAAAAGCTAAATATGAGTTTTAAGCCGGAACAACTAAGACAACATTGTGAAACAATTATTCGTTTGCGAAGAATAAAAAACAAAATTGTAGTACTATGTGAAGGTGAAGGTGGTATCTGGGATATACATGGTAGACCATCACCTCAATTATATGGAAGAATGGAGCAAATGCCAGATGCTAATTTTTATAACGCATGTCTTCCAAAGTGGTGGAGTCAGTATCGTCCACAATTTTTTAATTGTGGCGATCGTAAAGATGTATTAGATACATATTTTACTCTTTTAGAGTTGCACAATAACGACAGCACTAACTCATATTTAAGTCCTGAAAAAGTTTTTGCACTTGTAGATCTAGATTTGCAAGTCCAACAGATTGATAACTATAGTTTTTCAGATACAGAAGAAATTTTCCGTAATCTTTATCATAAATCAAAAATAAATAAAAATAATGCAAAACTTCATCATATATGGGTTACAGGTTTAATTCATAAAGAAGCATATTTTCTGACACCAGAACTTCAACAAATATTTAATAATTTTACTACTCCGCCTATTTATAAGGAAAGACCTCTCTTGCTGCAAGATATTTATATTAATATGGCGGAGGAAATTTGCAATGACTCTGATTTACAGAATAACTTCCAAAGAGCATCTAATCGTATTAGTTACTGCTTTGGGCTAGATTGTAGCAAAATAGACAAGTTGCAGGATTCATGGAAAGATCAGTTTCAAACAACTATAGATGACCTGCGCAAAAATGAGCTAGTCTATGCTTTATTAACAATCAAAAAAGCTAAGGATTACTGGAACCTAATTCAACCATCAAGTGATTGGAGTAGTACGGCAGAGGTATTTAGAGAGCAACTCTTGTTAGCAATAGGAAGATTTTACTCAGAGCAAAGAAACGATACTAAATATCATATTCCTTTTTTCTTAGAAACGTTATATCAATTTGTTTAATAGTGATTTTAGCTTTTATTAAATAGGAGAAACTTTAAGTGAGGACAAGTTAGCACGATTGTATGACTTTATCCACTAGTTTTGGTGGAGGTTGGTGCTGGTGATACGTTTTCATATGCTATTATACTAATAAAAAATTTAACACAAGTATGTCAAACCAGACAATAAATTTTGATACAAACCCACCTGTGGCAGCCAGCGAATACAATAATCTGATTGAAATGGCTATGCCAGGATATTCGGCGATGCATACAATGGTCAAGGCTATTCTAAAACGCCGTCTACCAGAAAATGCTCATCTTTTAATTGTTGGTGCAGGAGGAGGTACGGAAATACTCCGGCTCAGCCAAGGCAATCCACAGTGGAAAATTTTGGGTGTCGATCCATCCAGTAATATGCTAGCGATCGCCCAACAGAAAATCGATCAAAATTCTTTGTCGCCACGGGTTAGTTTGTTTAATGGATACGTTCAAGATTTACCCTTAACCCCTCTTTTTGATGCAGCAACCAGCATTTTGGTAATGCATTTTCTACCGGATGATGGCAGTAAACTAACTTTCCTACAAAATATTGCTCAACGACTAAATTCTTCAGCAACTTTATTTGTAGTTGATGTCTTTGGTAATAAGGATACTGCAGAAATGGAAGAACGGATTAGCTTCGTAGCTGCATACCGACAAGAAATGGGAATGCCCTATGAAAAGCATTTAGAAATGATGAAACCATTCAACCACGGGGTGCATCCTGTTTC
The DNA here is from genome assembly GCF_014698965.1 of Iningainema tapete BLCC-T55. Classification (GTDB taxonomy): domain Bacteria; phylum Cyanobacteriota; class Cyanobacteriia; order Cyanobacteriales; family Nostocaceae; genus Iningainema; species Iningainema tapete. The sequence continues at coordinate 116,508 of NZ_JACXAE010000054.1, read as the reverse complement.
AGAAGCAAGGGAAGAGGAGCTATTGCAACAAGCAGGATTTGGGAATATCATGAGGTTTTATACAGGACTTTGGGTGAGTGGCTGGATCGCAACTAAAATATGATTCAAAGTCGTGAATCGCTAGCTAAACAAACGCTCAACAGCACAACTAAATCCAGGCAATAAAGGGCTGGTTAAATTATCTTTAGTGAACAAAGTTACAGCTAGTTTTAAGACAGCATTTTCCCGACGGTAAACTTCTATTTTTTGCTTTTCGCGGTCAAAAATCCAGTATTCCTGCACTCCTTGAGCCGAGTACAACTTTAACTTTAATTGTTTGTCTCGTCTTTCTTGCTCAACTCCTGGGGAAAGCACCTCCACTACCAAATCTGGCGCACCTGTTAAATGCCCCGCCTCATCAAGTAATTCTGCCAATCGTTGATTACTTGCCCAAACTATATCAGGAATTACGTTGTCAGCGTCAGTAAAGATCACCCCTGGTGCAAAGGCAACTTGTCCCAATCCAGTCTGAGTTGACCATAGTTCCAATTGTGTTCCTATTTTTACACAAACCTTCTGATGTTTCCAGTGGGGTGCTCTAGTCACAAATAACTCTCCATCAATAATTTCATAGCGTTTGCTGTCATCAGGAAATAATTCCAAGTCGGCAGTTGTCCAACGTACTTTTTCTGATGGTGTGGTAGTCATAGGTAAAATGCCAATAGCTCATAGTGTAATGTTAGTATTTGGATGAAGTAATTGGGTAGGCGTCATCGTTATGAACACTACGAAACCTCAACCTACATCAAAGCGCACAGTGCTACTTTATCCAGGTGAAGATGGTTATTTTGTTGTTGAAGTACCAAGTCTGCCTGGTTGTATTAGTCAGGGTAAAACACAACAGGAAGCATTAACCAATATTGAAGAAGCGATCGCTCTCTACATTGAAGTGCTGCAAGATCGAGGCGAAGTTGACATGATAGCATTTTACAGACCTAACTGCTGACGGACTTCCTCAAGCGAGAGCCTACCTTCTGTTTTTTGGCTAGCTCTTGAGCGTTCAATTATCTCCAGAAACTTCGGGTTCATACTCAAGCTAAGTGTCTCCATGTCAACGCCTTCGATGGGAACTAACGCAGCAACAGGCTTACCATTACGGGTTAAAACAATTGGCTCTTGACTTTGAACATACTCTGACCAAAGAGTATCGGATTCGGTTATTTCAATTGTTTTCATAGCTCAACTATTTCTCCTCCAATTAAGACCTGATTACCTTCTTTGACGCCTACAGCACGAATATCTACTACAAGCTCCTCTTCATCTATATCGTAATACACGCGTAAATCTCCAACTCGAAGTTCCCACAGTGCTAAGGGATTTGGTCGCATCTGCTTGCGGTTGCGAGTCGGTACAGTTGGTTCATTACTCAGTTGTTCGGTAATTGCTGCCAAAACGATTCTCTGCTGTCGAGCCGTCAATGCTCTTAAGTGCGCCAAACTCTCTACTGAGAATGCTATCTGGTAGGGCAAAGTCTCAACTCCTCAAAATTGCCTTGGTTGTAGCAATTACATTAATCACACTATCAACAATATAAACATTTTCCTGTGAAAGTTTCTGAAAGAAAACTTTGCTTTCTTCATCCTCACTCAACAAAATTACTTTTTTATCTGCTTTCAAAGCCAAGGCAATTTCTGATGCTGTACCTGCACCCATACCACAAGCAATTACTACATCAGAGGAGAGAACATTAATATTATTTCGCGCATTTCCCATGTCAGTAAAAATGGCAATATCAACTGAGGAGGAAATGCCATTTTTATCATCCCCAGGGAGGATGCCAACAGTTAAACCATTGGCAGATTTTGCTCCCTGAGTTGCTGCATCCATTACGCCAGCATTTCTACCGCCAGTGAGCAAAACCCATCCTTGTTGGGCAATGAGTTTTCCTAGTTCATAGGCATTTTGCAAATCATTTGGTGTAGCCTGTTCTCCAGGTCCCATTACCCCAATCATAATTTTCCTCATGCCTTAATTACAAACTCCCGATAATCATCCCAGCAAGGATGGTAAAACCAATCCAGACATTTTGCCGGAACATCTCACCGTATATTGAGTTAGGTAAATCTTTTTTTATTAATTGCGTAAACTGCCAAATCCAACCAATGGTAGCAAAGGCAAGGCTAATCCAATAAGCTATGTTAAGATTTATCACAAATCCTAACCAACTAAGTAAAATGACAGTCCCAGCAAAGAAAATGCCAATAGTAACAGGGGCGTAATCTCCAAAAAACAGGGCGCTGGAGTTCACACCAATACGTTTGTCATCTTCGCGATCGCTCATAGCGTACACTGTATCAAATCCCAATGTCCACAGTACAGTTGCACCCCACAAAAGCCAAGCGGGTGTGGAGAGGTTTTTTGTCACTGCACTCCAGCTAATCAAGACGCCAAAACCCCAAGCGATGGAAAGCACTAACTGAGGTACAGGAAATACACGCTTTGCGCCAGGGTAAAGTAATATGACTGGCACTGCTGCTACACACAACCAGAAGCTGAGTGAGTTAAGATAGAATGCAAGACCCGCAGCGCAAAGAAGAGCGACGATGGCGACAATAATACCAACTTTTACAGACAGGGTGCGGGCAGCAAGGGGACGCGATCGTGTTCTTTCTACTTGTGGATCGATATTTCTATCCCATAAATCATTAACGACACATCCAGTGGCACTAGTGGCGAGTGTTCCTAGTATGACGACGCCAACTAATGGTAAAGGTGGTTTCCCTGAAGCTGCCAAAAATACAGCCCATAGGGCTGGAATCATTAGTATTAACCGTCCTTCGGGCTTATCCCACCGTAAAAGTCGGATAATTACAAGCCATACAGGTTCTTGATTTTGTTCTGGTGTGCTTAACATAGATTTAAATCAATGACTTTAGTTAGATGCATTAATACTTCTTTACACTTATAGAATATCGTTATTTGTTATTTGTAAAAGCATAACCAGAATTTGCAACTTTAAATACAATTGAAATGTCATTTTAGTTGTAGATGGCTGGGTGAATTTCTACTCAGGTAAGTGTGCTTAGATGGGTGGATTGCGCTTGGTTGCAAGTGAGTTTGTTTCAAAACTGTTGGCTGCCATCATTAATAGAGAGAACCACAAGATGGTGAATTTAGTTTCAAAAAGCTGGGAGAGTATTCCTACTCAACAGTTTGACCGACACCGGATAATTGCTGCAATTGATTTAGGGACAAATTCTCTGCACATGGTAGTTGTGCGGATTGAACCGACACTACCAAGTTTTAGCATTATTGGCAGAGAAAAGGAAACAGTCAGACTAGGCGATCGCGATCTTACCACAGGTGAACTCAAACCAGAGGTGATGAATCGTGCCCTTGCCGCTTTACGACGTTTCCAAGAAATTGCCAAAATTCTCAAAGCAGAAACAACTATTGCTGTAGCAACTAGCGCCGTGCGCGAGTCTCCCAATGGTAAAGAATTTTTGCAAAGGATAGAAGACGAGCTAGGTTTGTGCGTTGACTTAATTTCCGGTCAAGAAGAAGCGCGGCGAATCTACTTGGGTGTACTATCAGGGATGGAATTCAACAACCAGCCCCACATGATTGTAGATATTGGCGGCGGTTCTACGGAAATCATTTTGGGCGACTGTCATGAACCGAGAACTCTTACTAGTACAAAAATTGGTGCAGTTAGACTCACTAGTGAGTTAATCACCACCGATCCGATTAGCAACACTGAGTTTCAATATCTGCAAGCCTATGCACGCGGGATGTTGGAACGTTCAGTTGAAGATGTGTTGGCAAATTTGCGTGGTCAACAAGCTCGATTGATTGGAACTTCTGGTACAATTGAAACTTTAGCAGTTATCCATGCACGAGAAAAGTCGAATGTTGCCCCTGGCACACTGAATGGGTACCAGTTCAGCCTTAAAGATTTGCAAGGCATGGTGAATCGCTTGCGCAAACTGAATTACTCAGAACGATGTGCAGTTCCGGGGATGCCAGAAAAGCGGTCAGAAGTTATACTAGCTGGGGCAGTAATATTACAGGAGGCAATGACGCTGCTGAGAGTTGAAGAGATTGCCGTGTGTGAGCGATCGCTCCGAGAAGGTGTGATTGTAGATTGGATGCTTGCCCACGGTTTAATTGAAGATCGTCTGCGCTACCAAAGTTCAGTACGCGAACGCAGTGTGATGAGAACGGCGACGAAGTATCATGTCAATATAGAGTATGGCGATCGGATCGCAATGTTTGCCAAAAGTTTATTTGACCAAACTCAGGGCAAACTACACAACTGGGGGGCAGAAGAACGGCAACTACTTTGGGCTGCAACAATCTTACACAATTGCGGTCATTATGTGAGCCATTCTTCACACCACAAACACTCTTATTATCTAATTCGTAACAGCGAATTACTCGGTTACACAGAAACAGAAATAGAAATTATTGCCAATATAGCACGTTATCATCGCAAATCTGCGCCGAAGAAAAAGCACGAAAATTACCGCAATTTGGTGAGCAAACACCACAGACAAATTGTTGATCAATTAAGTGCGATCTTAAGATTAGCAGTTGCTCTGGATAGGCGGCAAATAGGCGCTGTTAAACGCATAAAGTGTGAGTATCTAACAGATATGAAAGAATTCCATATCCAAATATTTCCCTCTCGTCCTGATGATGACTGCGCCTTAGAATTATGGAGTTTAGAGTACAAAAAAGGAGTATTTGAGGCAGAGTTTGGTGTTAAGGTAATCGCTAGTTTACAACAAAGCCTGCAATTCAAATCGCAGGCTTATAGCTAAAGTCTTCTTGAGAAGACTAAATGCATTTCATTCTATACACGATCGCCAATAGCCCAGTATGCTGATTGACAAGTGCGATCGCGCTATATAGCAATCCTATTTGAGTTACAAAAGCTAGCTATCAGAAACCCGGTTTCGTAAAAGTTACCGGGTTTTTCGGCGTTCGTGAATCATTTAGGACTGCTATAATCATCATAGTAGGGTGCGTTAATGAGAGTAAAGCAACTTTTTTAAAGGATATAAATTTCAAAAAATGATGGGAGCAGTTCGCACCAAAGTCAAGCTATCCAATGCAGTTGATGAAGAACTAGTAAATAGAGGGTTACTTGCACCTCACCTACTACGCGAATACGAAGCTGAAGCCTTAGTAGATACAGGCGCAGTTTCTTTAGTAATTCCACAAGTAATAGTGCAGCACCTTGGCTTGCGAATTCGGGGGCAGCAAATAGCCCAATATGCAGATGGGCGAAAGGAATCTGTAGGAGTCACTGGACCTGTGATCATTGAGTGTCAGGGACGTGGAACAATAGAAGATGCTCTAATAACTGGTGACGAAGTTCTAATTGGTCAAGTTGTGTTAGAAAAGTTAGATTTCCTAGTAGATTGTACAAATCGGCGATTAATTCCGAATCCTGCAAACCCTGACTATCCAGTAGCGCTAATTAAGTGAAAGTCCTGAGTACGGACTGCTGAGTATTGTTGTCGTATATTAAAGCTTCGGCATCAATAATTGTTGGGCAGTCAAGTTAATTTGTGGCAATGTAAGCGATACAATTGCTTGATTGCCAGTAAATATAGTTTGATTATAAGCTGAACCAGCTAGCAGACAGACTGTTACTTTACCTTCGAGCGAGTCAATAATCCAGTATTCATTAACACCAAAGGCTGCATACTCCAATGTTTTGATATTATAGTCGCGGTCAACAGATTCGGGAGATACAACTTCAACAATAAGTGGTGGTGCAGTTCTAAGAATAGCCGATTTATTCTCAATAGAAGCAGCTTGTTGAGTCGTCATAACCAACACATCGGGTCGCCTAATTTGTTTGTTCGTCATGACTTCGACACCATTGGAACGCGGTTCTAACATTAGTCCCAGTCGTTGTTTTTCTAAAATAAACTGAAATAATACGAACGTGATGATTGCTTCGTGATTACCAGTGCCAGGAGGCATCTCTATTAATACCCCGTTTTCGAGTTCGTAACGCTTATCTGTACCATCATCGTAGGTTAGATACTCCTCAACCGTCATTATTTTGAAAGGGGCTTGGGACATAATTACCTCCTAATAATAGGAACGTGGATGCCGTTGCTTGGCATGTCCTTATGATAAATAAACCATTGAGTTGGTACAAAGTGCAATCGCTATCTCGAATAAATATTAGAGCAATACCGTTTACCCAAATCTAAAGCCGAACTAGCATTATCATAGTAGGGTGCGTAAACGTAGTGTAACGCACCTTTTTTATATAATCTAAATATCCGACGATGATGGAAGCACTTCGCACCATTTTATTTAATTGAGAAGAAAAACATCCACAGGTCTGTTTGTTGTCACCCAATATTCTTCCGCAGAGTGCAAAATGTCAACTGCGATTTGCCATTCAGTGGGGTCAGCCAGCGCGAAAACATTAGAGTAATCATATAATATGAGATATCTTTGTGCCGGACACCATGTTAAATCAGTAATACATTCATCAAATGCATCCCAGTTAGCGCCAAAGTAAGCAGGGAAGTTCATTACTTCAGCGGCTTTTTTAAAAAAGGTTTCTTTACTCAAAATTTCTCTACCATCTAAATAGAAAACCTGAATGTCTTGCATTGACTAATGGTAACCTGTTGTATTGCTACCATTTCAATATTCTATCTTCTCAATTACTTGATAGACGCGATCGCACACTTTAAATGAAAGTCCTGAGTACTGTCTGCTGAGTATTTTTATTTTACTCAGGACTTAAAATTTAGGACGAAGATCGCCAGTTGCGTAAATTCAGTGATTAGCCTTCTATACTCGTAGGATTAGCAAGCACATTTTTTTGTCTAGGGCTGTGTCTAAGCAGCAAACCTAAGCCGCCAATACCAAAAGTTAATATGCTCCAGCCAACGTTTGGCTCAGGAACGGGTTGCTTACGGACAACTTGAAAATTGGTAATAAAGTCACGGACGAGCAATTCTTGAGTGGTGGGATCAAAGAAATCAACAGCAACACTTGTAGAGTAGGAGTTGGGATTATCAGAAAGTAAAGGAAGTTCTGAAAGGTTACCAGTGTAGAATATAGCAATATCAAATAAACAGGTGAAACCTGGCGATGTTATGCATCCGGGTGGATAACTAATACTGCTAAGAACCCCTAAATTAGCTGGAAAACCAATAAAAGCAGAAGTAATAGATGGGACAACACTAAAGTCAGTAGTGACGCTGCTCAAATTTACATAGGGTGCTGAAATAGAGAAGTTAGAGATAGCATTTGGGTATGAAATTCCTGTAACCCCTTGCGCAAATATAGCAGGCTCAGCAGAGGGTGAAGTACCCGTGTTGAGAGTAAATGTCCCTGTTCCGCCGTTTGTGGTAGTAAAGCTGAAGTCAAGTAGAGCAGCTTGAGCTGGCGCTAAGGCTGCTGTTCCAACAGCGATAAACGTCGAGAAGGCAACAGCGGGAGAAAATTTTTGCTTGTCCATATATATCCTGGAATACTAATGAAAAAGTTGTGGTGGTAGAAAAAATATCTAATACCAATTCTCTTTGTAGTTGCCACACATCTTTACCCCCCAACCCCCCTTAATAAGGGGGCGCAAGGGGGGGTGGGCACGAAGGGATCGTGTGTAGCCAGCTTGGTGAGAATGGTATAAATAGTCACAAATTGGATTTGAGAAGGCGTTGTCGCTGCAGAAAACCAGCCCCGATTATACCCATAATGAATAGCGTACAGTGATAATCTCAGTGGTAGAACCCGTTATTAAGCCTGTTGCGAAGTCAAGTGTACCGATACCGCCACCATATGCAAATAGCTGATTATTACTGCTGCCAAAATATATCACACTTCCTATTGGGAATCCTTCTAGACCAAACAGTGTTGGATCTGTATCAAATGTACCCACACCAGTCATGGGATTAAATCGAAAATAACTCCTAACTGTATAGTTGGTCAGACCTTACTGAGCGTCAGGATTAAAGCCAGAGATAAGTGCCTCAAAAACATCCGATCCAGGAATAGGTGTCAATGTATCTTCTACATCATATGTTACATCAAATGGATAGACAATCTGTGCTGTTGCACTTTTTGTACTAGACCCAAAACCTACAAAGGTGGCAACAGTTGTACCCAAAAATGTTACTAAAACTGATGTAGCTAGTCTGCTTTTAGCGAGTGGTGCTGTGATTGACTTAAAAGTTTTGAGACAATCACTGATCAAAGCAAAAGCTGTAGGTTGGCTTAACTTACCATATTGGTAACTAGAATTTACGCATTGACAAAATTTTGATTGTGTGTTTTTAACCATAGTAGACATCAATCACCTCAATAAAGTTGGGGTTTTTACCTTGTGAGGACATCAGCCCTCGTTTTACTTTTTATCTAGGTGTAAGTGAAATCAACTTATGCACTGGCTGAAGATGGAATATAGATTGTAGATAGCAGAAGCATTCTGCAACCGCAGTGTAATTGAGCCGCAGATATAGACAATGTTTCCAGAGCGCGATCGCGCACGTTATGCATATTCCAGTCTTTTTGTAAAGTGCGTAAGTCCTAGTTATGTACAAACTATAAATGGGCAAATGTTTTATAAAAGTAAAGTTTTAATTCAGTGAAACTACTTTAAAATTACAGTAAATTTATTTACCATTATAAAATATGCAGTAGTTACGGTAACTAACCTTAAGAAGGTATTCGGATTTGCAATTACTTACATTTATGTGTATCATCTCAAATTTTAGACGTTTCACTATCTGCTTCCCGTGATTCATAGTAACGACAACCTTCGCATGGGCCACTGGGATTGACTGCACAACGCAGATAACCGGAACGAGCATTAAATTTACAGGTGATGTCGCCAATGAGGTAGCCTACTCCATCTAGGTAGTAGCGATCGCCAACTTCTGGCCTAGTATATTGGCGTACCTGTCCCGTAGGAAAGGTCATAGCTGCTCGCCTAAACTGTGAGCGTGTTCTAGCCTGGGTTTTACGCATCAACCATAGCGAGAACAGGGAGGGTAAGAAACCAATGACAATCACCAGAAGTGTCTTTAACACTTTCAATACACCTCAATTATGCGCTCACAGTTTCTAGATATTGCATTCTCGATTTTGCTCGAAGTGCAATAATTCCAGCATAACCGCTACAACCCTAATAGTGAGTTGCGATTGAATACTAGTAATTTAAGATTTGTTTCCCGTAGCTATTTTCCTTCTATTTTTATGGAAGGCTATCTGGCTCGTAAGGCATTTTAGCACGTTTACAGTACATTTGTACTATAAAAGCTAACAAGATACCCGACTTCTTAAAGAAGTCGGGTATCTTCAGGAGGTATCTTTAGTTTTTTATATACTTCCTACGCCATTGTTCGAGTTGCTCAATAGATATTGATTTGGTTACAACGTTGACATCATTTCCTCGCCAATGAATTTCAGGATCTGTTGTAAATACGCCACACTCCAACTGCTCTAATTTAATATTCCAATACTCACTAAATCGACTTTTTAAAGTTATCACCTGCTCAAATACTTTATTTCGATGCTTATTTCTTCTTTTTCTTTCTGTTGCTCCTGTTGCCTCTGTATCTATAAATTTAGTTTCAATGATAAAAAGTTTCATATTTGATGTTAGATACACAAAGTCGCATTTTCCTAAATCTGTATAATCAGCTATTGGCGATTTCTCAAACAATAGTAATTCTGTACATAAAGGAAATATCTGTTTGATGTTTAAAAATAGATAAGCTTGCAATAGGAGTTCCTTGTCATAAGGAAACCCAACAACCCCCTCAAAAAACCTTTTAATGTCTTCTTGACTTTGAGGTTGATTTTTTTTGCAATATGAAACGAATTGACCTAGCTTATCTAGCCTATCTACGGTCATCAAAATTTTGCTCCTTCCCCTGATTGCCTCATAGTTACTCATGGCATAAAAAGATACCATTTTCTGCGGTAATTTCCCATCCGCAGAAGTGACTAAAAAAACGGGCAACCGTGGGAAGGTGTACGCTTATTTACTGATGCGCCATGCCCTATACCCCAATCAACGGTTGAATGTATGCTGTAAACCTAGCGTTTTGCAGAGCTTGAACAGTTGTTCTGGTATCTTGTACCCAAAATTGCCGTCCAAACCGGACAAGATGACGAGTATCATTGGCACGTACAATTCCAATGATAGGTACTTTTGCTTTTTCTCTATCACCTGAGTATTCTTGTAAAATTGTTCTTAAGCGATGGTGCTCTTCTATGGTGGCTGCTTGTTGAAGATCTAGTTCTACCATCACCATCTGTACTGTTTCGACTGGCTCTGCATCTTCAACAATTAATTGAGCTTGCTCATCTCTTCTATCTACTTTACCCCAAATGATCATTCTGGAATCAACTTGAAGTACTAAATGAATGCGCTCGTAAATTTTGGGAAATACCACTGCTTCTGATTGTGTTGTTAAGTCTTCTATTTGCAATATTGCCATTGGATCTCCCTTTTTAGTCATCACTTTTTTCACACCATTCAGCATGACAACCGCACAAATATTGGCTTCTTCTCTTTGTTCGCTTAGTTGTGACAGGTTGATGGGAGCTAGCACTCGCGCTGAAGTGCGAATAGATTTAAGTGGATGATCTGATACATAAAAGCCCAAAATTTCTTTTTCCATGCGCAGCTTTTCCTGTGGAGGTAAATCAGGCACTGGTTTTGCTTTAGGCGCAGTGTCAAAGCTATTTTGGGTTGTATTATGATTAGTAGAAAATCCGCCACCTAGTAAATCAAACAGATTACCTTGTCCGCTAGCTCTATCTCTAGCACGGGATTGCGCCCATTCATAGACTAGCTCTAAGTCTTTGATTAATTGGTTACGGTTAGAATCAATTTTGTCAAAGGCTCCACAGTTAATTAGTGCTTCTAGTGTACGGCGGTTAACAGTACGCAAGTCCACGCGATCGCAAAAATCTGAGAGTGATTTAAACTCGCCGCCCTCGTTTCTAGCTGCTAAAATACAGGCGATCGCATTTTGCCCTACGTTACGAACTGCTGACAATCCAAATAAAATTTTGTCTCCTGATGGTGTAAAATCCACACCAGAACGATTAATATCAGGTGGCTCTATTTGAATATCCATACTCAAACAGGTGGAAATGTATTTTTGCACCTTCTCTGTATCGCCACTGTTAGCCGTTAACAGCGCCGCCATATATTCTAACGGATAATTCGCTTTTAAATACGCAGTTTGATATGTTACATAACCATACGCTGTAGAGTGAGATTTATTAAAACAATTGGAAGCTATCAAACCGTTTCTAATTAAGAAATTGTGGTCGTGTTCCACGCCGATATCATATACATTTTGCGTTTCTAACGATTTACGTGTAATAATTTTAACCATAGATAGAATCAAAAAATTAGTAAAATTAACTTGTGCAGTCAATAATGAGCCGTAGATTACATACTAATGTAGAGCAGCTCTCAAGCAAACTGGAATAAAAATTCCTAAACTGTACTAAGATGAAGGATTTGAGCCACTAACGGAGCAATCATGGCATCCATACGAGAGTTACACAAACAGCTAATAAACAAAGAACGTTCTGCAGTTGAAATTACTCAAGAAGCTTTAGAGCGCATTCAAGCACTAGAGCCGAAATTACACAGTTTCTTGTCTGTGACAGCCGACATAGCATTACAACAAGCACAAAACGTGGATGCCAAAATTGCCGCAGGTGATGAAATTGGAATACTAGCTGGGATTCCTATTGGTATCAAAGATAATATGTGTACCAAGGGAATTCGTACTACCTGCGCCTCGAAGATGTTGGAAAATTTTGTGCCGCCCTATGAATCAACGGTGACACAAAAACTGCTGGATGCAGGTGCGGTGATGGTAGGCAAAACTAATTTAGATGAGTTTGCGATGGGCGGCTCTACAGAAAACTCAGCCTTCCAAGGTACTGCCAATCCTTGGGATTTATCGCGGGTTCCTGGTGGTTCTTCTGGTGGTTCGGCGGCAGCGGTGGCAGCAGAAGAATGTCAGGTGGCAATCGGTTCTGATACTGGTGGTTCGATTCGTCAACCTGCTTCTTTCTGCGGTGTGGTAGGAATGAAACCAACTTATGGACTGGTTTCTCGTTACGGTTTGGTGGCTTTCGCTTCGTCTTTGGATCAAATAGGTCCTTTTGCACGCTCAGTAGAAGATGCCGCGATATTGCTTCAGGCGATCGCTGGTTACGATCCCAAAGATTCCACTAGTCTAAAAGTGGAAATCCCTGACTATACCCTGAGCTTAAAACCAGACCTCAAACCTAGAGGAAAACTGAGAATTGGTATAATCAAAGAAACTTTTGGAGATGGTTTAGATTCTGTAGTTGAACAAGCTGTGACTAAAGCCATAGATCAACTACAAAGTTTAGGCGCAGAAGTTCATATCGTTTCTTGTCCTCGGTTCCGTTCTGGTGTACCTAGTTATTATGTAATTGCGCCATCAGAAGCATCGGCAAATTTGGCTCGTTATGATGGTGTGAAGTATGGCTTCCGCGCTGCTGATGCTGATAATTTGATTTCCATGTACACTCGTACCCGCTCATCGGGTTTTGGTGCAGAAGTCAAGCGGCGGATCATGATTGGAACCTACGCTCTTTCTGCTGGTTATTACGATGCCTACTATCTGAAAGCACAAAAAGTTCGCACTCTGATTAAGCAAGATTTTGAAGCAGCTTTTGAACAAGTAGATGTATTAGCTTGTCCTACTGCTCCCACCACAGCATTTAAAGCTGGGGAAAAAACTACTGATCCCCTCAGCATGTATTTAGTTGATTTAATGACTATTCCCGTCAACTTGGCTGGGTTACCTGGTATAAGTGTACCTTGTGGTTTTGATTCTGATGGTTTACCGATAGGTTTGCAGCTCATTGGTAAGGTGCTGCGGGAAGATCAATTATTTCAAGTGGCTTACGCTTATGAGCAATCAACTGATTGGCATCTACGTACACCACAAATGAATACTTAGTTCTAGATCCCCGACTTTTTGAAAAAGTCGGGGATCTAAGTTAATTGACTTTTTCTGGCGTAAACGTAATTTCTTTGATACTACCAACTGCTCCTAATTGTTTTGGTTGCTGATTGTTTTGCGAAACAATCACCGCACCAGCATTACCAGAACGTATACTCAGCTCTTTTTTGGCTTTCCAGGTTTTGCGATCGCCTTTGTTCAATATTCCCTCAAATTCAGTTTTACCATCTACTTTGACTCGTAGCCATGATTTGTCTTGTAGTTCCAGAGAAACTTCCACGCTTGATTCCTTTGCCGTGGGGGATGGTGTTGATAGCTGGGCGGCTACAGGTGTTGCTAAGACACTTGGTAAGGGTTTACTTTTTGAAGATGCTTTTGGTGATGAAGCTGATTGTGATGCTTTTTTCTTGTCCCCGACTTTCAGTTCTGATTTGCTCTGAGAGAAAGATTCTGCACTACGTTGTGGATTGAGCAGGTAAAAGAGTCCCACGGAGGCAGCTACTACTAATAAAATGTAGGGGACAGCAAGAGGTACATATATGTTTGGTTTTTGTGCTGCAACCTCAACAGAATCGTTTGTGAGCTCAGCCGGAGGGAAAGTAGTGGCAAACTTTTTTGCCAGAGTAGTACCATCTAACCCGACTGCGTCTCCGTAATGACGGATGAATCCTTGAACATAGATTGGTTCAGGCAATACCTCAAATCGCCCATCATCTAAAGCTTGTAAAAAAGTTGGTCTAATATGTGTTAGAGCAGCTACTTCTTCTATACGTAGCGATTTTTCTTCTCTTGCTTGTCGTAAAAGTACAGATATTTCCTTTAATTGCTCTTCTTGAGCGTCACTTGACAACTTCACGATTCTCTCCTAGTCAGCACTAAATGTTTAATTTTCACGCTTAGAAATTACTTAAATAATTGTGATTTTTTTGACTACACCCTATCACCCATTTATTGATTACTTATTGATAACTTTAAAAACTTTAGTCAGCTTATATAAGCTTAAGATTATTGTATTTAAAAATACGTACATGAAAACAACCAAGGTGCAATATATAGTACAGTTGTTAATCTGGCTACTATTTTGGGTGGGAGTGGCGACTTTTGTCGGTTATTGTGCTGTATGCATATTTCTTTTTTTTCAGCAACCGCGATTTTTATTTTTTCCCTCTGCTGAGATCGAAACTACACCAAAAGCTTGGAAGCTAGATTATGAGGAGGTTTGGTTGCCCGTGCCAGTTGCATCGAAGCTGGAACGTATTCATGGTTGGTGGATTAAAGCAAATCACAAGAGCGATCGCGTGTTACTGTATCTACACGGAAATGGAATCAACATTGGCGCAAATGTTGCCCACGCCAATCGGTTACAGAAGTTAGGGTTTTCGATTTTACTCATAGATTACCGTGGCTACGGACGTAGTGAGGGCGCTTTTCCCAATGAAGCGCGGGTTTACCAAGATGCAGCCACAGCTTGGAATTATTTAGTAGAACACAAAGGGATTGATCCCAAAAACATTTTTATTTATGGGCATTCTCTGGGAGGAGCGATTGCTATTGATTTGGCGGTTCAACATCCCGATGCTGCAGGCTTAATTGTGGAAAGTTCTTTCACTTCTATCCAAGGGGTGATTGCTGCTCGGAAACTTTTTCGGATATTTCCTGTCAGTTTTATCCTGACGCAGCGGTTTGACTCGTTGAATAAAGTAGCAAAATTAAAAATGCCCGTGTTATTCATTCACGGCACTGCTGATGAAACTGTACCAGCTTTCATGAGCCAAAACCTGTATGATGCTGCTTCTGAACCGAAGCAATTGATTTTAGTTCCGGGTGCAGGACATAATAATGTAGCAGACGTTGCGCCTGATATTTATTTACCAGCGGTAAGGTCTTTTATCAACCAATTTTATGGGAAGTAATTGATAAATACTGAGTTAAAAAATTACTGTATTTCAGTAAGTTGGATGGGGAAAAATTAGCACATTATTTCATTAGTGAAAGTTTTAACAATTTTTACTAAAAAAATACAAAATTGTTACTTATTGTTCCGGAAAAGCTTGGAAATGGCAGAATAAATTACACAGGTAAGAATATTCTTTTTTGCTCAATTGCTCATATAGGCTTTTAATAATGACTATGACATCTGCGTACTTGTTAACAGTCCCTGGAAATTCTCCTATGGAAATTTCTCGTGATGAATTGCGATCGCTTCTTGGTGAAATAGAAAACGATCTCCACCAAAGTAAGGTATATCGTCGTGCGGTAGCGACTTTACAAAAATTGTTAGGCACTTCTGCTGAACAAGCCCATCTTTTGTTTAAAGCTGTGGGTAGAGAAGCAATTGGTTTAGCATTTGAGAAATTTACGCAGCATGAGAAAGTTACAGAAGATAACCAACCATCAGAAACTCAAGTTGAAACACCAGTTGTAGAAGAAGCAGATTACACTGAATTGTCACATTGCTTAACAAATGTTAAACCACAACAAAAGTCTTTACCCAGCAACCCCGCGAATATCGGGGGGCAAGAGGGGATCAATTCTAACCTAAAAGAAAACAGCCCCAACAAGAAGGTACTGACTAGGTGGCTCGATAAAAAACCAAGACAAGCTGAATTAGCTCAAAAAGCAGCAGATAAACGTCGAGACAGTTTGCGTCAAATTGGTGAAAAACTTCGCCAAGCCCGTGAGTCTCAAAATCTTTCGCTCACCCAACTCAACGTTTACACTCACGTACCAATTTCTTCAATGGAAGCAGTAGAAAACGGTAACTGGGATTTATTACCAGAAGATGTCTTTGTACGTGGCTTTATTCGGGTGATGGGAAATGCGTTGGGATTAAATGGTACACATCTAGCGTCTTGTTTACCAGCAACACCAGAACAGGTGAAAAAAAATATTTTGCCTTACAAGTATCAGCCTAAAGGACGCAATTTTGAACTTCAATTACCTTCAATACATCCGGCATATTTGTATGTAGGCTACACAGCCCTTGTCGCTGGCTCGGTAGGTGGATTGTCAGTTTTATCTCAGCAAGCAAATGCGAATAAACTACATCCAGAAGCTGCCATGCCACCTTCTTCTGTCACCCAGTCGTTGCAAGATAAAAAAGAACCAATTACTAAACCAGGGCTACAATCTAGTACTGCTGGTGTGTCTGTTGGAGCCGATATTTCTCGCCCAGAAACACTTTAATGGGGTGGTTGTTGAGGGCGCGTCTAAAACCCACAATTCCTGTAGAGACGCTTCAAACAGGGCGTCTCTACATTAAATGTTGTTTTGTTGTAAAAACTGAATTTGGTATGATGCAGTAGAAACGCGAGGCTACTGCATATGGGATTAAGGCTTGACTCTGTTGTTCCTTGGGGACGTTCTCTACAGGAATATATTCAGATGTTTGACCTCACTACTAATGACCTAAGTGGTAAAATTCTTGATTGTGCTGGTGGACCTGCTAGTTTCAATGCGGAAGTGACGGCTCTTGGACATAGCGTCATTTCTTGCGATCCCATATACCAGTTTTCTGCAAGTGAAATATCCCAACGTATTGAAGAAACCTTTCCAGTAATTTTAAAGGGCGTACAAACCAATCAGCAAAATTTTGTCTGGACAACAATTGAGTCTCCTGAAAATTTGTGTCAGGTTCGCAAGCAGGCAATGGACAAGTTCCTAGTAGACTTTCCCCCAGGATTACAACAGGGGCGTTACGTCATAGAGGAACTACCTTCCTTGTCATTTAATCCAGAACAGTTTGACTTAGCGCTATGTTCTCACCTATTGTTTACCTATTCAGATCAACTATCAATGGAATTTCATCTTACAGCAATTATAGAGATGTGCCGAGTTGCATGTGAAGTTCGGATCTTTCCATTGTTAGTAAACATGACGGGAGAAGTTTCACCTTGGTTGCAACCTGTACTCCAAGAATTAGAGTCTCAAGGTTATTTAGTTGAGATTAGACAAGTTCCCTATGAGTTTCAAAAAGGTGGGAATCAACTTTTACGGGTACTTCGGTAAGCCAACCTGCTCAATGGAGTTTTGCCTAGTATAAAGCGCGATCGCAACACCCACCACCAACATACTGCTCAATTAAATCGTCAATCTTCCGCCTACCTCTAAGAGTGAAATAGCCGACGCAAAAATCGCTCAATAAGAGACTTTGAGAGTATCTCGCAGAATCGGTAGTAATTGCAAGTTAATATTGATACTCAGCTAAAAACAGATTTACCAGCAATTTTTACCTAGTATTATGTATTTAAAATCTTGCAAGCAGCATTGTGAGTCTGATTCTGAAAGTTCCTACTATCAATGACAAACCAAAGGACTTTGACTGCTTGTTCCAACTATGGCAGCAAGTCCAAGAATGTACAAAAGAAGTAATTTTTGATTTTTCAGAGTGTTACTTTTTACAACAAAACGCCGTGGCATTTTTAGGTGGTTTAGCCAGACTGGTTGAGTCACGAGGCGGTAAAGCTATCTTTAACTGGGACACAGTAAAAAATCATATCAGCATGAACCTAAAACAAAATGGATTTATGTACGCATTTAACGGTGATGAGGAACCTTGGCAAGGTAATTCCATTCCCTACAGAGAAGATCGATGCCAAAATAGAGATGATTTGGTTTACTATCTTGCTGAACAGTGGTTTGGTAGAGGCTGGGTTCACATCAGTAATTTGTTACGAGGAGTGATTGTCGGAACTACTTTGGAAATCTATGCCAATGCTTTTGAGCATGGGCGAACTGATATCGGCGTGTTTAGCTGCGGACAGCACTACCCCAAGCTAGGCGAACTCAAGCTGACTGTTGTTGACTTTGGGGTAGGAATCCCTCACAATGTCCGTGATTTTCAAAACAACTTCCGTCTACCGGCAGCCGAAGCCTTAAAATGGGCTTTCCAACCGGGGACAACTACGAGAACTGGAGATGTGACGGGTGGTATCGGTCTTGACTATTTAAAACAATTTGTTCACATAAATAAGGGAAAACTTCAAATTCTAAGTCATGATGGATGTGCGACAATAGATGAAAAACAAGAAATTTACGAAAATAGACAAACTTTCTTTGGAGGAACACTGGTAAACATTACACTCTTGTGCGACGAGTCATATTATGCCTTGGACTTTGAACCAGATGAAGAGCCGTCTTTTGAAGGTGTCTAACCTAAACCAAGTTGGCAAGCAAATACTCAAGCACGGGAATTGAAAATTCAAAGCGGTATTACTCTGACCCTGATTTTCGTAGTAGAGTAGACCAAGTTATCAGCGAACAGGCTAATACCATTTAATGCCAGTTAACTATACAGTTCAGGCTGAGGTTGTTGATATCCGGTCTGACTCTCCGAAAAAAGAAGACAAAGCAGGAATAGTAAAAATAATTACTGATGATGGTGATTATGTTACTGTTCCTGGAATAAAAGTCTTTACAGCTAATATAGGTGCGATCGCTGCCGCAGGTAGTCAAGGTAAGTTGCGGGTGAGATAGAGGAATGCGATCGCATTCCTCTGAGTGTGCAATGTAAGTATAAACACTAATGGCAGAAATAAAGGTGGCAAAATATACTTGTTGAATTGCCTCATTAACCATGTTATCAGATGGACGTAACCACGCGCATCACCAACATTATTGAAAAGCGTAAACCCCTAGCTAAGAGAATTGAAGGGGTAGAAGGGAATTTAAAAACTCTTTCTGTAGCCCTACACCAACTTGAGGAACATCGCAACAATCTTTTAACCCAAGTTAATGATTCAGCTGTCACTGGCAAACTTAAGGAAATTGATTTTTCTAATATTCAATTAACTATCACGTCTGAGTTACAAGCTTTAATTAAGCTGAAAAACCGTTTTTCTCGCGATACCCTCAACATCGGAGTTGTAGGACGTGCAAGACAAGGGAAAAGCCGTCTTCTGCAAAGTTTAACTGGATTAAGTGCAGCAGAAATCCCTGATGGGGATAGACAGCATTGTACAGGGGTTCGGAGTACGATTCATCACAATCCTAATGTAGATACTTATGGAGAGGTGTGGTTTCACACTGAGCATTCATTTTTAGATGAAGTGATTGCTCCTTATTACGAGAAACTTCGTTTAGGTGCAAAACCTCTCACTGTAGAAGAGTTTGCTAATAAACCCTTACCACCATTATCTCAAGATATTCCTGGTTATGCAGAACCGGGAGCAATGTATGAACATTTAAAGCGGTATCATACTCAGTTCCATCAATATCGTCATCTTTTAAAGGAAACTTCCCCTCGAACTATTAAGAAACATCAAATTCGAGAATATGTAGCGCAAGACACTCCTGATGGTCAACGCATTTTCTTCAACTACTTAGCGGTTAAAGAGGTTAAAATTACCTGTACATTTCCAAATGCTGATGTCGGTAAAATTGCCTTAGTAGATATGCCAGGATTAGGCGATACAGGACTTGGGGATGAGGATAGATTAATTAAAGCATTAGGAAAGGACATTGATTTTGTTTTATTTGTCAGAATGCCTAAATCTGCTGGAGATTATTGGGCGGATGTGGATGTTAAATTATATGATGCTGCTCGTTCAGCCTTAGTAGATTTACCCATTAATTTATGGTCATTTCTGGTACTTAATCAAACTCATCCTGAATCTAATAATGGGGATAATCTAAAAAACTGCAAAGATTTATTGGAGACAATTGA
This sequence comes from Iningainema tapete BLCC-T55, assembly GCF_014698965.1. Lineage (GTDB taxonomy): Bacteria > Cyanobacteriota > Cyanobacteriia > Cyanobacteriales > Nostocaceae > Iningainema > Iningainema tapete. The sequence continues at coordinate 96,852 of NZ_JACXAE010000054.1, read as the reverse complement.
AGAAAAATATATAACAGTCGAAAAATGTTTAATTACTAACTGTGCTAGCAGTCAAGAGACTAACCAACTCTTAAATACAATTTTGGATTACTTAACTAAGAATATTGATGCTCTTGATCAAAAATATTCTAGTGCTTGTCAAAAGCGTTTAGTAGATATTTATGAAACAGTTAATGCTGAATTGAGCAAAGCAAAAATAGTTTTACCTAAAGATTTAGAGGACAATTATCAAGAAACTGAAGAACTCTTTAGCGAGCTATTTGGAAATAATGATAGCGGTTGGTGGAAGTCTATTGCTCTAGGACTTCAAGAATTAAGAGTACAACTTTGGCATCAACGGCAAGTACCTGATGAAGAATTACACGAAGGAGTGATCGCAGCTATTCAAACTTGCGAACAGGATAAAGGTATTCTCTCATCAGAAGATGCCTTAAGAGAAATTAATAATCGCATCATGATTAGTAGTGCTTTTAGGGCTTATCCTGATTATCAAGACGAACTAAGAGTATTAATTTCTCATAGGTTTTTATCTTTAGATGAAAACCTCAAACGGATAGTTGAGTTAGTTAAGAATCAAGTAGTTGAGGTTTTAAAATCAAAAGGAAGTTTAAGCGTTCTAAGCGAGGCTGAAGGGTCAGAATTTTTTGCAGCGATCGCTAATATTATTCCTGAACGTTTAGCAAAGTTAAAAGCAGGATTTCAAATAATAGCAAACTTTCAGTTATCCTACCGTGGCTTAATTCTTCCTCGTATTCGTCAGCATTTAGATGGACTTACCAATATTAGTCCTATGACTGGACAATTTGGACAATCAGAACAGTTAGATAAAACGCTTGCTGTTTCTAAAGATACCAGTGCTGAAGATATTCTAACTGCTTTAGAAATTGACTATGACAAAGCGATTAATACTATCAAACCTGCCTTGGAAGAATTGCTATACGAACCGAATGAAGCTGTCTATGCAATGGTAGAAGAATTTATCGATAACGTTATCCTTCAAAAGGATATCCAGAAGGAATGGAGAAACTTTTTAAGGGGAGTTCGTGGAAAAATATGGTTTGACGTATTTGGAAAAAAAGAACAGGATAGACAGATGCGAGAGGAATGGGTGAAAGCAGTTAATCAAGTTAACTTAGTAAATCAACTTGAGTCTTTTTATTTTGCTTAATAGTAAATAAGTAGGAAATATTATGAATGGAACTGAAGAATTAAAAATTCTTATGGTTGCTTTAAGAGGAATTGGTAAAACTAGTCTTTTAGCAGCTATGCACGAAGAGTTTAACAAAACATTTGAGCGTGCTAATCTTCAAACTTGGATTGATGATACCAATACCTTACGCGCAATAGAAGAATGTAAGTCTATCATAAAAAATATAGACCCACGCTTACAGAAGCAAGTTACTCCGACGCAACCTAAAGAAAATCCTTGGAACGACCAAGGTTTTTACTTTGAGATTGGGAGTAGCGGTAAAAAATTTATGCAATTGAGGTTTACTGACCCCTCCGGTGAGTACTTTAATCCAGATGCAGCACCAGAACAAAAAGAATATATCAAACGACAGCTAAATGAATGCGATGCGGTAGTTATTCCTATTGATGCTACCGCACTCATGCAAAAAAAGACAGGAAGAGTCAGTCATGGAGAAATTGGAACATGGCATGAGGAAAAAAATAATTCCCAGCGTATTACTCAGCTATTAAAGGATGCTTATTCTCATGTAGAATCGCCTCGGTTAGTGATTTTAGCTCCTATTAAGTGCGAAACTTACACTAGAACATCAAGAGATGCTGAAAGCTTACTATACCAAGTCAAAATAAGTTATGGTGAATTGCTCGATTTTTTTAAATCAGATTCTTTAATTAATAAGGTAGCTGTAGTAATAACTCCAGTGCAAACTATTGGAAATGTAACCTTTTCTCATTACAAAACTGATGAAAATAACTTTACAAAATTTTACTACCATAAAACTCCAATTAACGCTCCTTACCAACCAAAAGATGGCGAACAACCGCTTCGATATATCCTATTGTTTCTAATTAATGTTTTTTTAGAAAATAAGAAGCAGATTTTACATAAAGAGAAAGAGAGCTTGGAAAGGCTTGAATTAGAGCTATGTACAGAGAAAGATAAATTAGAAAATGCTAAAAAAGAGTTTGAAGAAAAACAAAGACTCTTAAATGAACGTAATAACATGTGGTGGGTATTTAGAACAATAGCTAATCTGTTTGATGATAGAGAATCCCCTTACTATACAGTAAAAGAACAAGTCGAGCAAAAACAAGCTGGTATCCAAGAGATCCAAACAAGTTTTCAATCAAGTTTGTTTAAAGTTCAGGCAACTCAAGAACAAATTAACGCATTCAACAATGCCTTGTTGAGATTTGCGTTCGGCTCTAAAAATAGTGATGGTTTTGCAATTATTCAAGGGCATAAATGGTTGGAATTTCCTCAGTCTATTTTCTAATTAATAACAAGGATAATTAATTTATGAATAACTTTAAAATTTATGTAAAAACTTCTGCGCTAGGTAAGACGGGTATTCACTGGCGTAGTATTGAGAGCGAAGAACATCAACCTGTAGAAGTTCCTAGTTTGATTAAACGTCAAGTTATAGAAGAAAACGGTAAAATAGTTATTGTTAACGATTTAATTGATGAGGTTAAACCTTCCCTAATTATCTTTAGAGATAAAGAGGAGAACAAACTTTTATTGGAAGTAACAGGCATTGAATCACCACAACGATCTATTCAATTAGGGCGAACAGTTTTAAATTCTATAGTTTGGATAGCTGACAATTTAGAAGAAAATGAAGAAGTCTTACGGAAGATTGCCTATAGTGCTATTCAAAACATTTTACATCAAAATTCATCTTTTAGTAAGATGATTGAAGAATCGATTGACTTTTTTGAGTTGGAAGAGTTTAGAGTATCCCTGCAAAAAGTTCATCAATTTATTCAGAAAATTGAGCAAATTAATACCCAGTATTCTAATGATATAGAATCTTATGAACTATATCAAATAGAAAATAAATCAACTGATAATTTAAAAAAACTAGCAGAAGAAATACTAAATAATCCTCTACCTAAAAAGTGGACTAGTTGGGATGGAGAAAAAAACGATGGTGTCTTAGTCGTTGTAACAGAAAATTTAGAGAAACGAACTATTCTGCACAAAGCTGGTGTTTGGAGAGGTTTTGCATCTCGTGTAGAGGAACCAGTGAGAGAAGTTAAATCACAGGAAAAAAAAACGAACGCGATACCCTTCATGGACTCTCCAGAAGTGGAAGAAACTCAAGTTCCTTCTCAGCCAAACCAGAAAATTCGCCTAATGATAATGTTGCTAATAACAGCAATCACAATCGTGTTGATAGTTGTCAGCCTAAAACTCCTGTTTCAACCACAACCCCAGCAGACATCACAACCTCAAACCATACAACAACAGACTTCAGAACTTCAAGCGAAGCAAATTTTGGAACCGCAACCACAATCAACCCAAACTCCACAAATTCAGTCTTAGATTCACTCAAATCTATAGGCAATGTTGTCAAAGACATGGCTTTATCGCTGACTGGAGAAACTATAACATCTTTGATGCATCGGCTAAACTCTGAAAACAACTTGAATTTGTTTTATCTTGTTAATTATCTAAGCTGCTATTACTCTTCTATTACTGTTCAATCTCAAAAAGATTACCAGTTACTTATGGACTGTTATGGAAATGTAATTAAGCAAATAACTTTAGACTACTATGAAAAACAAATTGACAATGCTCCTAAAGAATTTCGTCATGAGTATACGGAAAAATTTTCTGACTATACCCAGATGATTAATAACTTTAATAAACTACCAACTCGTGAGCAAAAAAACATATTTAATCTGGGTTGGTTTATTTTGTATTGCCAAAATCATAACTTAGATTCCCCAGAAAAAGATAATATTTTGAGAGATTACTCCAACTTAATTGAACAAATTAAATCTTTACCTATTAATGAACAGAGTTAGCATTTATATCTTAAAATGGTTTCAGGTTATTTACTACTTTGTAGGCGGAACCCCAATACTATTCCAAGATAGATATCGTCAGGCGGAATTAATTCGTCTTTCATTAAATTCAAGGGTGGTGCAGATGAGTTTGGCTGCACGTTGTACGATTTTAGAGAAGTAGCGATCGCCCAAGCTGGTCATATTCACTACATAAATCTGATCGAAAAATGGTTGAAGCTCCAGGCTTAGGCGAAACTATCAACAATTCGCCTGTCGAAGATGCACGGCATAATTTGATAAAACTACTTGTCACAAAGGCATTAAAGTTCTCAGTAGGGTAATTACGTCAACTGTAAATTCAGATGGTGCTTTACAGGCAAATTCGGCTTGTCTTGCTTGCCAGTCAAATGACTTCACCTGATCTGCCAGCACTACCCCTGATACTACTAAGCCTTCCGGAATAGGTACTTCAAAAGGATATCCTTTTACTTTCGTAGTAATCGGACATACCAAAGCCAGTCCTACTTTGCGATTATATCTAGTTGGTGAGATGACAAGAGCAGGACGGCGACCTGCTTGCTCACGCCCAGTTTGAGGGGTGAAGTTGATCCAAATAATATCGCCTTGTTGAGGGATGTATAATTCAAAATTAGAAGACTTCACGACCTACTAGTTCTCCACTGTCAATTTCACCATGTAAATTATCGGCTGTTACTCGTGACAGTAGTTCATCGAGGTCATGTACTTTTTCTGTAAAGCGAGGTAAATTACTCGTGATGCTTTGTAGTGCCAAGGATTCAACAGATTGACCAGTCAACTCAGCGAGGTGATGCAGTTGCTCAAAGAGCGATTCTGGGATTTCTAACATCAGTTTTTGGGTAGCCATCTTTCACCTGCTTTGATTTTTACTATTTGTGATTATGGGCTTATAAAAAAAATTAAGCAGTTTTAGCGATATTTAAAGAAAGCAAAACGCTGAACATTACAATTCTAACTCCAAACATTATAAGCGTTTGCTAAGCTGTTACACATTTAACTTGCACATTAACAAGGGTTAGACTGTTAACTGTCAACGGTCAACAGTACAAAGCAACGATGTAGAAACGCGATATATCGCGTCTCTACAATATTAATATGTATCATAATTAACATGAAATCGTATCTAGGGCCAACGCCACCGCACCCCAAAGCGGCGCATCATCACCCAACGCTGCAGGAACAATCTCATAAGATACCTCAGGCAAAGCAGTCTCCCGCGCCACCTTCCTCACCACATCCCACAAACGCTCACCCGCCTTCATCACACTACCACCCAAAACAAACCGCTGCGGATTCACCAGATTCGCCACATTCCCAATGCCCATACCAAGCGCCCAACCAGCCCGCGCCAAAAACTCAACAGCCAACTCATCCCCAGCAGCAGCAGCCTCACTCACCACCTTCCCCGTAATCAAACCCAAATCACCCCCCACCAACCCCCGCAAAACCTCCCCTCTTCCCTCTTGGCTACCCCCAGGTTGAAACCTGGGGCTAAGCGGCGGTTCATTCTCCAAAACCTCCCTCACATCTCGCGCCATATAAGGTCCCGAAGCCAAACGTTCCACACAACCCCGCTTCCCACACAAACACATTGGTCCCTTATGATCGACAACCATGTGCCCAATCTCACCAGCCATACCCCCAGCACCCCGCCACGGCTGACCATTAAGAATCCAACCACCCCCTACCCCAGTACTCACAGTAATATAAAATAAACTATCAAACCGCTCACCAGCACCAAAACGATGCTCACCCAAAGCAGCAACATTAGCATCGTTATCCACACTAACCGGAACACCAAACTCTTGTGCCAACAAATCCCGTAAAGGAATATTTTCCCAACCCGGAACATGATGTGATAATCTCACCTTCCCTATCATTGCATCTACTGGTCCCCCAAAGCTCACACCGATCGCCCCTGGTTTCCTTCCTCCCAGCAAAGAATGGATGAGCGATCGCATCATTTCCAAATCAGTTTCAGCATTTGCCTTCACAGGAGAAAGGCGACGTTCATAACCCAACCATTCCCTAGAGCCAGCATTAACCAGCGCCGCCGCCAGTTTAGTTCCACCAAAATCGAGTGCTAATATTAACGTCATAGTCAGAATGCGAGCTTGTTAATTGCGATTAGCTATTAGCCATTATCCATTAGCGTGTCAATAAACTGTTGCAATCGTTCATAATGGGAACCTTTCCAATAAACCTGCTCACAGTCACAGCAGCGATGAAAATCATTATTCTGAGATTTAACCGTTTCCGGTAGTTTGTCAATCACAGATTCCTTCGCCACAGCTTCTAGCAACCCATTACAGCGCAAACACCGTTTAAAAGGCGATGCTAACTTAACCAAATCGAAGCGTCGCATTACTTCTGGCACTTGTAACTGAGGATCTGTATGTCTAACGTAATAGCCATGTTGCACCACACTCCGCATCAATAAACCTTTATCACGGGTGAGCAGAATTCGTTCTTGGGTGCTGGAGATGCGGGCTAATTCCTCGTCTTCGTAGTCGTTGCGGTACAACGTATCAAAGCCCAACAGGCGCAAAGATGTTGCCAGCTTACCTAAATGAATATCCAAAACGAAGCGAATTACACTTAACGGTTTTGGTCGGACAGATATAGTAGATGTAGTGACTGCCCGAAACGAGCTTGGATAGACTTTAATGATATCGCTATCTTGCACGATGTAGGAAAAATCTACTGCTTCCCCGTTGACTTCAATACAATCAACTTCGGGATGGGGGATACCCAAGGATTCGATCATGTCCTTGATTGAAGCTTTCTCTGCGAAAAAATGCTCTATTCTCCCAAGCCGTTTGTGGGGTGGTAAAAAATCATTCAATTCTGCATGAAAATGGAAAGACGCGATCGCCATAGCTACCAGTAATTTCTATGGATTTGCAATTTTATCATAAACAACAATTATTATCAAATGGTTGCTTTTGTTATTGACTTCAGCTACAGTCAATGCAGACAACCAGACTAAACCCTGATATCCTAGTCAAGGATTTAGTTGGTAGTTGGGTGCTTACTATCGGAGTCAAAATATGTCAAAGCAATTTGCACAATCTACCCAAAAACAGTTGCGTACCAGCAAAATTCAAGTACAAGTTAAGGAACTGACCCTGCAATCATTGAGTAAAAATACTACCGCTCAGTTAAATTCTGATGCTGATGGTGGCGATCTTACCAACGAGTAATTGCCAATCTATAGCATCTAGGTTATAACTGAGGAGTAAAGGGGTATTAAACAATTCACCCTTACTCCTCATTCTTAGTTGATTTTATTTTTTCGGTAATTATTGATAATAATTGGCAACATGCGCTCTTTAAGAGATATATTAAAACCATATAGTGTCGAGGAATTCTTAACCAAGAACTGGACAAACCTTGCAGTATTTATACCTAATGAAGGAGGAAATAAATTTGCCGATCTGTTTTCCTGGGAAAAACTCACATACTTGGTGAACTTTCACCATTTCAAATACCCAGAGATGCGATTGGCGTTAGATGAAAAAGTTTTAGATGAAAGCGCAAATGAAAATCCCATCAAGCACTGCCAAGAAGGTGCGACTCTCATCCTTAACGGGGTACATAAACTAATTCCCGAATTAGCTACGTTTGCTTCTGAGATAAAATATGATTTAGGTTGTGGTGTACAAGTAAATGCCTACTGTTCATGGCCACACAAACAAGGTTTTTCTTCTCACTACGACACTCATGAAGTGTTTATCTTACAAATAGATGGCACAAAGAAATGGTATGTTTTTCCAGATACATTTAAGTATCCTTTAGTTGAGCAAAAATCATCTTCTTTGCCGCCGCCAGAAGGAGAACCTTATTTAACTTGTACTCTAAATAAAGGTGATGTTCTTTACATTCCACGCGGACATTGGCATTATGCGATCGCACAAAATGAACCTTCTTTACATTTAACTTTAGGAGTGCATTGCCGAACGGGAATTGATTTTCTCGAATGGGTAGTTAGTCAATTACGCCAACAAGAAGATTGGCGAAAAAGTCTGCCTATAGGTGTAGAGAAGGATACAGCAAAAAGTTTATATTGTTTGGTAGATAAATTAAATAAACATCTTGCTGCCAACGATATTTATGATGAGTATATAAGCTATTTGGATAGCTTATGCCAACCTATAGCCCGCTACTCTCTACCGTTTCAAGCAGGGTTTAATATTTTTACCAACGGCGCTGAAACAAAGTTCACTAATCCTAAATTTCAGCGAGTAAGATTTTCCCAACTGTCAGATGGTAGTGGGTACAAAATTACCGTTGCCGGGAAGGAAGTATCTCTTAAAGGGATACCAATTTCTGTTGTGGAGAAAATCTTCACCACACAGACGTTTACTGGAAATGATGTGCTCAAGTGGCTACCAGATTATGACTGGGAAATAGACATTCTTCCTTTGTTATCTCGTTTGGTAGTCGAGGGCATCATTTTTGTTGATAGTTAATTGTTAATGGTTTATAGCAATTAACAATTAGCACAACTCTGTTTGTAATATCCTTTTGTATTCAATTCAACCTACTCAGTATACCATAAATGAACACATTCTTTTGTTCCGACCATTCAAAACAAGCAGGAGAAGATATTATTGGCAGTGCCAGCAATCATCAAACTTATATATTAGTTGAGTGTCCTCAACCGTGGCTAGGTGAAACTTTCAACTCCAAATGGGTTTCTGAGAACTTGCGGACATTGGTAGAGGAAGTAAAACAAGCTAAACTACCAATAAGATTTTTACTTATTGCTAATAGTGTATCACACAAAGCAGACAGTACAACCCTGTTAATTTACCATCGAAAAGATGGATTAGGAAACGGCTATCGCAAGCTGGAATTCAAGCTAAAAAATATTGAGCAAGTAGCAACAGTAGTGAGAAGATGGTTAAAGAATGGAAATTCTGACGAGCAAGTAGAGACAAAAGCTTCCAGAGACATATTAATATGTACCCACGGCAGTGTTGACATGTGCTGTGCCAGATACGGTACTCCCTTTTACCACCAAGCAGCAAACGCTGTTGCTAATTTAGGCATAAATAACGTCAGAATTTGGAAATCCAGCCACTTTGGGGGACATAGATTTGCACCAACAGCCATCGACTTGCCAGAAGGAAGATACTACGGCGTATTGGATGCAGATTCATTCAATTCAATATTAACCCGTACTGGCAACATCACATGCTTGAATAAAGTTTATCGAGGTTGGGGAATTCTGTCATCTGAGCTACAAGTTTTAGAACGAGAAATCATGTTACAGCACGGATGGGATTGGTTTGACTACAAAGTTGCAGCAAGAATCATCGAAGAAAACTTAGATAACGATACCATTCAAGCTGAACTAACTTTAGAAAAACCAGATGGTGAATTGTACACCTACCAAGCTAGCTTGATCAAATATGACACGAAAAAGCTACAAATCAAGGGTTCTTGCAAGGCAAAACAAGAATATGTTTTTCCTAAATACGCTGTAGCTAGTCTCTCAAGCGCCAACCAGAAACTTGTAGTACATGAAAACGTGACTCAAGCCCAGATACTCGAAGACTTTTCCCTCAGAAACAAATCCTAATCGCTGATAAAAGTTAATGGCATTAGGGCGCGACATCAATCTTACAGCCGACAGATTTTTTTGCTGAGCGATGAAGAGCGATTTTCTTACGAGTTGAGAGCCAATACCTTGGTTGCGGAATTCTGGTAGTACAGCAACATAGGCAATGCTGCCCAACTCAGAAGAAAGTAATCGCAGTCTTGCCGAGCCAATAATTTGTGTGCCGTTAAGGGCAACTAGATGAAAGGCACTATCTTCATACAAGTCTTTCTCAGTTCCCAACGGCATTGCCAAAGGTGCTCTCAACACCAGCCACCTTTGGTAAAACATATCATTTAATTCTTCATGTTTTACAAGGCGTACTTCTACCACAATCTAAGTTCCCAACATTTGTAAATTGTGTAGCGTCGCATAAAGTCCCCCTTGCTGCAGCAACTGTTCATGACTTCCCTGTTCGATTAATTCTCCGCGCTTGAGTACGAAAATTCGATCCACATCGCGAATTGTCGATAAGCGGTGAGCGATAATAATAGCTGTACGTTCGACTAAAAGCTCATCTAAAGCATCTTGAATTAAAGCTTCTGTCCCCACATCCAAGCTAGCCGTCGCTTCATCTAGTACTAAGATTTGTGGATTGCGAATTGCTGCACGGGCAAATGCTAAAAGTTGCTTTTGTCCGCTCGAAAGATTTGTACCCCTCTCCCTAAGTTGAGTCTCATAGCCTTGTGGTAGTTGTTCAATCAACTGAGCAACATTGGTTTTCTCGGCGGCGGCAGTAATTTCTTCTTCTTCGTAGCTATCGCCCAGAGTTATGTTACTTTTCACATCACCAGCAAACAAAAAACCTTCTTGCAAAATTACTGCCATGTATCTTCGTAATTCTGCTTGGGGTACTTCTCGGATATCTACGCCATCGACAAGAATACGTCCTCTACTAGGTTCATAAAGGCGGCACAAAAGACGGATAATAGAACTCTTACCTGCACCAGTAGGACCAACTAATGCTACTTTCTCACCTGGGTGAATGGTGAAGTCTAAGTCTTTAATTACGTAGTCGTCATCTTTATAGGCAAACCAGACGTGTTCAAATTTAATTTCTCCCAATGCCGGTCTGGTATTGTTGATATGGGCAGGATTATCAGTTAGCTCGTCAATGTATCCTAATTTCAAATCAAAAATTGAGAACCTGGGATTACTGCGATCGCTTATCTCGATTGGTTCATCTAAAATTTCGCTCACACGCTCAATCGCGGTAAAACCTGCTTGAATTGTGGTAAATTTTTCTGCAAACTGCCGTAAAGGGTCAAAGAATTTTTGGGCATACAATATAAATGCAGATAATATCCCAAAAGTCAATTCTTTTTTTAAAATAAAATAGCCACCAATCCAAAGAACACCTGCCACTGCAACGAGAGCAACCCATTCTAGTGTTGCCGAAACTGCCGAATCAAAAAAAATTGTCTCATCTACCTCTTTAACATAACGTTGGTTAGTAACTCGAAACAACTCGGCATTGAACTTTTCTCGCCGGAACAATTGTACTATATTAATGCCAACAATATTTTCTTGTAGCTGAGAGTTCAGCCCAGAAAGTTCTTCCCTAGCTTTGTAATTAGCTTGACGGTATCGCTGCTGAAACAAAACAATCAAGCTGGTGACAGGAACCAAAATTAATAGCAGTAACAAAGCCAGTTCCCATTTTGTGTACAGCATAAAGCCGACAATCACCAGCATCGACAATAAATCTGATACAATGCCGATCGCTCCCGTAGAAAAAACATCTCCCAACACTTCCACATCACTAGTAAGTCTAGTGATTAACTTACCTACAGGTGTGCGGTCAAAAAATCTTACACTTAAAGATGTGACATGATGAAATAAATCTTGACGAATTGCCGCCGTGATTTGTTGTCCTACCCTCTGTACCAAATAACCTTGAGTGCCAGTCAAAGTCAGTTGTATCACCACCGTGAATAGTAACAATACTTCGAGGATATTTAGCCCCTGTGATAGTGGACGATTGACAAGAAACGTGTATGTACTTGGTTCATTACGTACCAAGGATATCACTTGTCCAATCAGTAGAGGTTGCGCCGCGTTAGCCACAGCAATTGGTATAAGTAAAAACATTGATAGCGCCAGTACTCTTCCACTACGACGAGCATAAGGTACAAGACGCAAAAATAGCCGCCAGTCATTTTCGCGCCGACGGTAGGATTTAGCAGATTTTTTTAGGTGGGAAGTACTCATAATATGAGAATTATATAAAATTTTACTACTTCCCGAAACTTTTTCGAGGTAGATTAATTAAACCACAAATGAACATAGATACACACAAATAATACACTTCTGTCTGTGTGTATCTGTGGTTATATTTTCAAAAATCTTTAACTACGGACAAAACAAAGTATCGCGGGTGTCGCGCCCAGTAACTGGGTTAGTGCCTTTTGCTACCTTGCACAATTTGTTTTGCTCATCTTTACGCAGCAGCACATCAGTAAAATCTGCCCCTTCAATAATCGCACCATCAAACTTGGCGTTAGCAGCAAAAGCGCCCTCTAACACTGCGTCTTTGAGGTTAGCTTTGATAATCCGAGCCGAGTCTAAAGTAGCATTAGTCAGATTGGCTCCTTCAAAATTTGCCGATTCAAGGTTAGCAGCGAAGAAACTAACACCGCTCAAATTGGCGTGACTAAAGTTGCTGTAGCGTAGATTAGCGTGGGAAAAGCTGGAATCTGTTAAGTCACGCCCCGAAAAATCGCCCTCAATCAAGCTTTCTTTGTTGTAGTCAAGTGCTAAAGCTTGTGGTATCAAACCAACAGGAGAAGCAATCCAAATCACTACCCCAAGCAATACGCACACTACACTTGCCCAAATCCGATTGTTTAACCTAAACTTCATTGTACTTTTACCTAATAGCACATCCTCAATCTAATTATCCCGATCTAAGTAGCGCAGGTGAAGACAATTCTGAAGTTTGTAGTAAGCACTTTAGTGCTTATAACCAACACCCCTACGCTCTAGTCGGGTACTACGAACGTAAAGTTTATTTTATATTTAATTTCACTTACTTATTCAAATACGGGAGGCCACAATTGAGAAATTGGTAGTTCCCAACCTGGTAGTAATTCTGGTATAGTCAAAATATCATCATTTCCTAGTACAGTGGGTTCTCCTGTAGAATGATAAATAGTAGCAGTCTTTTTATCTGGATCAATTAGAATCCCTACTTGTGTCCCCAGTTTGAGGAATTCTTGGATTTTCTCTTGAAGAGGTTTGATTCGGTCTGTGGATGATTTTACTTCTACCATCAAATCAGGAACTATCTGCGCAAAAGTACGGGGGCTTTGACGCAGGCGTTGTGCTGAAACAAAAGACACATCAGGACCACGTAAGTTGCCATCAGGTAGCCTAAATCCTGCACTTGAACCTGTGATACGCCCCAGATTACGGCTCAGTACCCAGCTTTGCAGGAAAAACATTAATCTGGCAATTACTTCTTCTGAAAGGTAGTCTGATAGTCCCATTATGATTATCTTCCCATCGACTAGCTCCATCTGGTAGTCAAGATGGGCTTCAGTTAATTGAGCTTGCAGTTTTTCTAAATCCTCAATATTGAGAGACATGACGAATCTCCTAACGGATTTGAGTCTACTACAATTTTATAATTTACACCCAAGTATGAGCGCATTTTGGTAGGCGAGTGCGATCGCACTTCGGCACAGTAGCGAAATAGTGCGTACAGCATGGATAGTAGAACATCAAAGTGATACAGCCAGGTTGGTAACGCTTTATATACGGAGGAGACAATGAGTGAACCAGAACTATATGATGTAATTGAATTGCTGGTGGATATGCCTGAAGATAATCTCCGTGCAGGAGTTCAAGGAACAATCGTAGAGTGTTACGACGATAATCATTATGAAGTAGAGTTTACCAATGAAAACGGAGAAACTTTAGCACTATGTACGCTATCGCCTGACAAATTTATTGTCGTGTGGAAGGCAAAAACTAAAAGTTGGTTATCAGTATCGCAACAGCTTGTGGCTGCGCTCTCCAATTTATCTGAGGAACGTCAGTGGGAAGTATTAAATTTTGCCCGTTCTTTTTATCAGCGGTAGTTTTTAAGATAGGCGATAGTTGGTTGTAAAGAGGTGGTTTTGACTGTGGGCGATCGCTTTTTGTGGAGAGGGAGGGTCGATTGTGGGTGAATACCTACGGCACACTTTGTACTCACGCTAAGAAACATGCTAAGGTGCAACTAGAAAGTCAATGACGAACAATAATGGCAGAAGTAACAATTCAAATTCCTGATGAACTGGCTCAACGTCTAGAACCTCTGCAAAATCGCTTACCCGAACTGCTTTTGCAACTTCTAGAAACAACTAAAGAGTCAAACAAAATTGAAAGTGAGGTAATATCAAATTATACAGATATTCCTACTGTTTATCAAGAAGTTCTTGACTTCTTAATTAAGGGTCCAACTCCAGAAGAAATTACTGCTTTTAAAGTTTCAACTTCTGCTCAAACTCGCCTACAAACCTTACTAGAAAAAAATCGTGAAGTAAAGTTGACTCATATGGAAGTGGCAGAATTAGATGTTTACGAGCAGCTAGAACATCTGATGATTTTACTCAAAGCAAAAGCTTATTCTGCTATTCAATAAATGACTTCTAGTTAAATTCCAGCCGAACTCCGGCGATTAGTTGTTGAAAGGGCTTCGGGGCGCTGTGAATATTGCTTGATTCATCAAGATGTTTCTATTTACAGTCATGAAGTGGATCATATTATTGCCCTAAAACACGGAGGTCAAACCAGTGCTGATAATTTGGCTCTTTCCTGTTTATCTTGTAACCGTCATAAAGGTTCTGATTTCGCTACAATAGACCCAGTAAGTGAAGAAATTACTCCATTGTTTAATCCCCGTCGCCAGGTTTGGGATGAGCATTTTTCTCTTCATGATGCCAGAATTGAAAGCATAACTCAGATAGGTCAAGCTACTGTAAGGTTACTTAAGTTGAATGCTCCCAATCGCATACTTGAGCGTCAAGTATTGATTAGTCAAAAACGGTATCCGTAAAAACTTGAGGGAGCGATCGCTAGTTATTGAGAGGTGGTAGCGATCAAACTTTAGTGGTTAGTTGAACTGTTGTTGTTAAATCCGTGATACTATACTTGACCGCTAGTGCGATTGTTGAGTTCATGCCATACCTGTTGTCGCCATCACCAAGTCAACCCAAGCCGCGTTAAATACACTCTTATAAATGCGGTTATAAACTCTTAGCTTGCCACGCTGCTCGACAACTAATCCTGACAGCAACAATTTCGTTTGTTCGGGACTGTCATCAGTTACTACTTCGCCCTGTTGTAAAATTTGCTGATAGAGTATCAGCATCTGGCTGCTGCGCCCACTCCGCAGAAGGCGATCACATATTGTCTTCAGATGCTCTGGCTCATCTTGGGATTCCCAATTCTCAATCACCTGTGTTTGCACGAGCAGCTCCACCCTCTGTGCTTCACTTCCTGCGGAAATGGGATATTCGGAATTGCTGACAAGTTTACAAAGCTTTTGGGTGAGAAAAGGTTGCCCACCTGTCCAGGACAACACCTCTCTAAGCACAGCCTGGGGATTGTCTACCTTTTCCACCAATCCCTGAGCTAAAGGTTGAACCTCATGCAGAGTAAAGCCATTGAGTTTAATCGCTCGACCAATATCAAACGGCGTGCGTTTTTTGTCTTGAATCAAATCGGCGAGAGTAGCTACTCCCAGTACTGCAAAAGTGAGGCGATTATATTCTGGCTTATTAGCACGCTGATCATAGCAATCACGAATCAAAGCAAAAAAATCGTCAATCGAAAAATTCAAGCTGAAAACACTATCAATTTCATCTACAAAAATGACAATCTGTTGAGAAATCTCAACAAGCAGAACTTCTTCGATAAATTCACTCAATCGCTGTACAGGAGAAATGCGATCGCGATCGCGCCACCAACTCCGCAAATTAAACTTTTCTGAAAGCTTAAAACGACTCACCAAACTTCTCACTACACCCCCATACCACTGTTCTGGTGTAAGCTGCTGACTACCAATTGTTGTTAAGTTAATTACAGCACAAACAATTCCTTCAGCTTGCAACCTTTCCCTAGTTCGCACCCGTAAGCTAGATCTTCCCATCTGCCGCGAGCCTAGTTGATAACAAAACTCTCTTGCCTTCAACGCTTCGTACAAGTCTTGATCTGCCTGCCGTGTTACATAGCTTGGGGTATCAAACCGTAGACTACCCCCGACTTGGAAATAATTTTCGTAAACTTCTTCATTTAAGTGTTTGTAGTCTAGCCTATTACGAAAATAATGCCGATACAAGTCACACAAAGGTTGGACATTATTGCCCCTGAATTTCACTAGCCCCATACTGCGTAACTTAAACGCTGCCCTTGAGTCTATCCTTACTGGATTAATTGCGGCAACTACTTGCTTCATTGCTGCCAGCAGTTCTTGATTTTCCTCCAGGTTTAACAAATGGCGGTGCAGATGGTCGCTATACGGAAATTCTGCTGTATGGGCAATTTGCAGTAGTTGTTCCAGCGTCATCTCACTCCGCGCAATTTGATACAGCGCCACCCGCACTAGATATGGATGCCCTCCTACCATCGCCATCAGCTGTTCAACTTGGGTAGAACTCCAATTGAGTCCATGTCTTTGTGCTAAAGAAAGCACCTGTTCGGCGTTGAACTCCGGTAACTCAATCGCCAAGCCCACATTCATTGGTGATTGAGTAATGTTCAGGGGGATATAAACTTCTGTAGAATGCACCAAAATCAACCGCAGTTTCTTCCAAATATCTAGATTTTTTGCCTCCTCATGCCAAGCGCGTAACAGTCCAAAAAAGTCAGCGACAATTTCCAGATGTTGGAAGGCTAAATCGACTTCATCCAATCCCAAAACCAGAGGTTGGTTGATTTGTGCTAGGAGATACTCCTGGAAATAAACGGTGCAGTTAAGTTTACTACCCAAAATCTCGTCCCAGTAATCCGCTAACTTGTTGGGTAACCCCAGTTTCTGTCCCACACTGGCACAAAACCAGTGGAGGAATTGCTCCAAATTGGCAAAAACCTTCCTATCTGCCAGTTGAAAGTTCAAATGTACAGCTAGGAAACCTTGTTGTGAAGCTTTATCAAGAATCCGCATCATGAGAGATGTTTTACCCATTTGCCGGGGCGCTTTGATTCGGATGAAACCTCCTGGCTTCAAAATTTCCTCGTAGCAGCGAGATTCGATTGGCGATCGCTCCACATAAAACGCCGAAGTTAAATCCACCTGTCCTTCTGGTAATTCTGGTTCTGCTACTGGCATGGGAGGGATGGGTGCTGCTGATGGGATATCTAAACTTACTCCGGCAACCTGTACTCTACGTCCCTGTTGAGGCAGCTGACGGAATTGCTTTGCAGCTCTATCCAAATCATCGCTAACAAAGCTCTTCATCCCACGACTGTAAACCAGTAAAGGTTCAAATCCCATCTCCACCAACGGCTCCGCAAGGGTTTCTACCAAAGAGGCTAAGCGCAACACCTCAGCCATATCCTCCTGCTTCACCCTCGCACTTAACGCCTGTGCCAACTCCCGCGCTGCCTCTACAGGCTTGGTATAAACCAACGCCGTCCACTCCTGAGCTTGTGCTAAATCCTGTGTATCCGGATCGTCATCAGTGAGCCGCTGCGCCACATAATCCAGCAGAAACTCACCCAGTTCGTCAAATCGCTCCTGCCCAAACTGCTTCTTCAATTCCCTCAGCAACAGATTGCGATCTGTAATATCCATCTCATACATCTCATAGCCCACTTGACGACATAGGCGCGACAGCAGTACATGAGCTACCGCTGTCCAAGGAGCTTCGGGGACAAAATTTGCCCAAATTTGGTAGAGCAAATCAGGGGTAAGTACCAAGGGAAATGCCGCGTGACGAGCTAGGTTGCGGTGTGCTTCCCCAAATTGCTTGGCAAACCCTTCGATCCGATTAACAGCAACTCGCATTGCACGGGCTTGGTTAATGTTAGCCGTTACATCAGCCATGAGTACATCATCTCCCATGCGATATATTTGCCCCGCAACAAGCTAATCGCCGCATTCATACCTGGACGACTCATCTCAAACATCGGCAGCAAACGGGCAATTTCCCCAGCCGTGGTATGACGCCAGCATTCACTAGGCATTGGGTTTAACCATGCACAATAACCCACCGACTGCTGCAACTGCTCAATCCATTCCTGTGTACGTTCAACCCGCTCAGGGTCAAAATTTCCCCGTGCTGCTCCCCCATCACTGACAATTAGCACCGCCGCCCTTTCTCCAATCTCCTCCAACACTTCAGTCAGGGGTTGGGCATCTAGCAACGCGGGATGACGATACAGGTATTCATCAGCATAGTCATGAAAGTAAAATACACGGGTGTTTCTTAGCCTTCCACCCCGCTCCGCTGTTTCCACCAACTGCCGTGAAAGCCCGTGAAAGGGAACCATTGAGCCTTCTTTGTCGATCAGCAGCACCAAGTCAGTGCGATTGGTACGGGGCGGCACTAGCACGGGTTCGAGTAAAATGCCTTCACGCCCTATCTTTGCCACCGTCGCTTCTACATCCAACTCTATCGGTACTCCTTGGCGCACCGGACGACGTAGATAACGCCAGCTTTGCTTCATCTGCCGTTTGGTAACGGGAAAATACTCAGTTAACAAGCTATAGCGGGGACGTTTCAGTTCTCTATCCCGCCGACTGCTGCGCACAGCTTGGACAGTTTGCACTGGTTCTGGGGTGAGACTGGGATGTGTCTCTAACTCAGGCAACGGCTCATCAGGTAAAGATGTTTCAGATGTTAGTGTGTCAGCAGAGAAACCCTGCCAATTTTCCTGTTTATGTGAAGATGAGGTGGAATTAACAAAGTGCGATTCGAGTTGCTTCCACATCTGCTCAAACAACCGTCGAATCAAACGACTTTCTTCTTCAGACTTTGCCCATACCAAACAGCACAACTGCTCTAATTCCTGACGACTACCGATACCAAAACCAACTTGCAAGCTACGCAATACCACCAGATATTCATCAACCCCCAACGGCAAACCATGCCTTTGGCGCAGGCTGTTAAAAATATCTAGCAGTGGTAGTTCTTCAAGTTTCATACTTCAGATACCGCAGATGATCCTCCCATTTCTTAAGCAGAACTTCAGGGAAAGGCAGTTCTCCCTCAAGCAGCCGCAACACCTCATCTTGAGGAAATTGACGCAACACCGCAAACCAATCAAGCAACTCGCTGGTACTTACCTTTTTCCCCGATTTGCCCTTCTCCATTTTCTGCCGCAATTCCTTAAAACGCTTCACTGCTGCCTCCACTAAATTAGGGGACGATTCAAGAAAGTGAGCCTTGACAATATCAGTTAACTGTGCATATGGAAATTGAATGTAATGAAACAGACAACGCCGCAAAAACGCATCCGGTAAATCTTTCTCGTCGTTACTGGTAATGAACAGGATGGGGGAAGCAGAAGCCTTTACCACTTCTCCTGTTTCATCAATGCTGAATTGCTGCTCATCTAACTCTCGCAACAAATCATTAGGAAAGTCAATATCAGCTTTATCAATTTCATCAATCAGCACTACTGTGCGCTGTTCATTTTTAAAGGCACGTCCTAGCGGTCCCAGTTTAATGTAATTATCTAAATTATCGACTTTGGAATTACTCTGTTTCCCCGTACCAACAAGTTGAGCATCGTGCAAACGACCTACGGCATCGTAGGTATATAGTCCATCTCTCGCCCTAGTTGTAGACTTAATATACCAAGACTCATAAGGTAAGCCCAGTTCGTGAGCTACCGCCTGCGCCAAGCTAGTTTTACCACATCCAGGCTCACCTTTGAGCAACAAGGGACGTTTTTCTAGAAATATGGCAAGGTTAACGGCGTTGATTAGTTCTGGCGATGGCAAGTAAGGGGATTTGTACCGTTGGCGCTCCTGTGGTGAGATTGGCTTGCCACTGTAGAACAGCTTGCCACTGGCGGCGAGTACACTTGCTAAATCAGCCATTTTGCCAATTCTCCTTCCCAATTATGACCGCAGTGGCAGCAAATTTCTTCATATACATCTTGGGGAATACCGTTATTGGACTTCTCTAACAATATTTGGGAGGTTAACCCAGCAGGTATCTGTACCGTTTGCATTGCCGTCACCGTATCAATCCAATCATCCAAGACATCTAGTGGAAACGGAGCAACTGGTGGCAAGTGCAAGGGAATCCGGGGATAATCTGGTTCATTGAATTGTTGTGCTAGCAGAATGTTTGATTGACAAACGCTGCCGCTATTATCTACTAGAAACATTAACAGGTGTGTATCCCTTTGAGTCGAAGGGGATGGTTCTACTGTTGCCACTAGCTGTTCCCAGAATGCTTGAAGCCACTCTGTCAGAACCTTCGGCTGCATATAATCTACGGTGTAAAAAATAAAAATCACATCTTGAGTCAAAAGGCGATCGCAAACCTTTTCGATAATCTGGTTTGGTTCAGCATCTTTCGGCAAACCAAACCAAGACGTAAGTTGTCGCCATAAGTGAGGGATACTCCTACCTACACCGTTGTGACTAACGTCAATCTTGATTGGTGATATATTCTTCCACTTTGGCTTCAACCTGAATAACCGAGTAACCAAAAGTTGTTGTCCGCAGTAAGGTTCACCATGAACCAGGAAGCCTGCTATGCGGTGCAATTCCATGACTTTTTTTACTAAGCTCACCTGTTGCTTAAAGTCCATTTGCAGCAGTAAGTCAAAGAGTAAATGAGGTTTTGGTGGTAACGCTTCTACCTCATTAGTAGTGGACTGAGTATCCGAGAGTTCCCCATAACTAAGCAGCTGCTCTGAGATAAATTCAACGCTACTAACTAATTCTAAAATCTCATTGTCCTCAGTCTCAAAATCAGCAATTTCTTGCAGGTTCAACCCTAACTTCTGGCAAATTTCCTCAAAATTCAAATAACTAATGGGCTTGCCATTGAGAAACCTGCTGACGGTATCTCTAGACATTCCCAAGTCTTCAGCCAAATTCTGCTGGCGTGGAAAGCCATTACGGTGAAGGGCAGCTTTAACTTTTTTAATGTATTGTGAGGCAACCTTAAGCGATCGCGGCATAACTCCTAATCAAGGCAGTAGTTTTCTTGATGTCGGTTTTTTGTCGGACTTATGTCGGAAAACATCTCAGGCAAACCTCTGACACTCACTTTGACAGCAGTATTTGAGGATGAAATTGTCCACATCACACATGAAACCAATCATGGAAAGTTTAGAGGCTATCAAAACACTGCTGGAAATTATCGTGATTTTTATCACATTTCCACAGTATGCTCCAATGCTAGCAGTTATCGTTGCTTTGGGGGTTGTGTACGACTTGCTCAAGGACGAGAATGAGACGGAAGACGAGCCGGCTACAAATGAATCTGAGGCTACAGATCAATGCCCGATTTCTCAGGAGCCTCGCTCAACTGAAAATCTGCCTGAAGCAAAGCCCTAGAGGAATTCGCGCTTTCTTGCTCATCTACAAGGAGGCGCTATTGTGTGTATAATTTAATTTTAAAAGCTATAATCATTAGTAGTTTACACTTAAAAATGAACTGGCTCAACGTCTAGAACTTCTGCAAAATCGCTTACCCAAACTGATAAATGCAACTTCTAGAAACCACTAAAGAGTCAAACAAAGTTGAAACTGAAGAAATAACAAACTATGAAGTAGATGCGATCAAACTTTCCTGACTCGGCAAGCAAAGCACTTATAAGCCTGCTGACCAGAGAGATTATCGTAAAACTGGTCGTTAAGCAACACATTGGTAGGCTCATAGTAAGGAGTACCTAGCTCTGTAGCCATTTTTTGCATCGGTCCAAATGTATGCGGTACAAAGATTGTATCCTCCCGAATACCCTCCCAAATTTGTGCTGTTCCGGTAATAGAGCCTCTGGGGCTTTCTACAGCAATGGTATCCCCATTCTGAATACCCGCCTTCTGTGCTACCTTAGGGTGAATCTGTACCAAACGAACGCCGTTCATTTGCTTTCCAGTATATGTCCAGTGTGTCACCGAATGGAAATGTACCACACTCGGTCTGCCACTCATACCCATTAATGGGTAATCCTTGTGTACTTCGCCAGAAGAGATTTTTCCTAGTTTTACTTTTTGAGTCACCGCTTGGGGATTGATTGGATTTTGGATCAACTCCTTTGTATACTCAATGGTAGGATTTTTACCAGTCACCTCAGGATGGGTGTAAAATATGGGTAAAGCTGTGTGTCCGGCTGTAGCTAATTTTTTCTCTAAGTCTGGGGTATAGATTTCAACTTTGCCACTGGGAGTGAGGAACCGTTTGCCCTGATTCTTTTGCGCCTTTTGACTCCCACCGACAGTATTCTTGGGAGTAAGCGCTTGAACTACCTCATACCAAGAGGGATGATCCAAATATAGAGTGCTAACACCAGGATGATTTAAAGAAGGACATGGCCAACGTAAGGGTTCTGCTCGCTTGGACAAACGCTCTTGAGTCATACCGCCCATTCCTAAAGTATACTTGACAAAGGTTGCCCACAGGTTGCGGTAGTCTTTCCACTCCAAGGGAAAATTCGCTGTCCAGTAGGTTGGTGGATTCTTTTTGTCCAACTTAGCAATGGTGTGAGCTAAATCAATCCAGATTTCCCAGTCTGGTTTAGACTCACCTACGCGAGGAATCACCTGATTTTGCCAGCGAATTGCGCGATCGTCCCGACGCATGTACACTGTTTCCATCTCAAAGCCGCTACACACAGGTAAAATGATATCAGCGTAATAAGCTGCTTCTTCCATAAACAAACCAGTGTAGGCGTAAAACTCCAACTGGCGGAAAGCTTCTTTAACCTTAGCCGTGTTGGCACTACCGATGAGGGGATTCCCTGCAGTAATGATCGCCTTGAGTTGATAAGGCTTCTGTGTTAAAATTGACTCAGCAAAGTAGTCTGGTCCAACAGGTAACGCCGTATCCTTTTTCGGCACAGTTCCCTCAAGAGGTGGTAAATTCAAGCCACCAGGCCAAGTATTGTGCATAAAATTGCATCCTCCGCCGTTGACACCAATGTTTCCAGTCACGGCAGCTAAGAATGCCAGCGTGCGATAGGTGTCGAAAGCGTTTAGCTGGTGAGAAATCCCCGCATTGCAAAAAATAGCAGCAGGTTTTGCCCTTGCATACTCTTGGGCAATTTGTTTAATTTTACTAGCTGGCACTCCTGTTACTTTCTCTGCCCATTCAGGAGTATAACCAAACTTACTCACATGAGCTTTCAACTCGTCAAAACCCAACACCCAGTTTTGCACAAAAGCAGCATCGTGTAGGTTATTCATTAATATATGATGTAGCATCGCCAGAACAAGCGCTTGATCGGTATGCGGCTTTGGTGCAATCCACTCGTCTGCTTGTGCGCCTGTCGGAGTTAATCGGGGATCGACAACAACTAACTTAGCCTTAGTCTTTGCCCGACTACGTAGCAAATAGGCAAAAGTAACTGGGTGAGTTTCTGCTTGATTAGTACCTAAAAATAGAAAGTACTTAGCAGAACCCAAATCCTCTTTACCAGTTGCGCCATCCAAACCATAACCATTAGTAAAATTGCCTAATCCAAAAGTCCATGCCAGTGCATTCCCACCTGCATCATTACACACCGGTCCCACATCTGTATCATTAGGACTACCAAGAAGTGTAAAAAAGCGTCCGATCAAAGAACCCGTACCTCGTGGCATTCTACCAGAAGTTTTGTTGGCGATCGCCCTCACTTCCCCTGCATCGCGCAATGCTAAAAATTTACTCGCAATAGTTTGCAGTGCCTCATCCCAAGAAATTGGTTCAAACTGAGAATCTGGTGAACCCTTCTCACCAGCCACCCGCTTCATCGGACGAGTCAACCGGAAGCGATTATACACCAATTGGGTCATCATTGGACCCTTAATACACAAACCACCTGCCTGTACTGGATCATCCGGTTCACCCAACACATCAATAATTCTGCCATTTTTAACATGCACCTTCAACCGACAAAGCGAATTGCAAAACTGACAAGCACTATCTACAACCGCATCTGGTTGTAGCGCACCTGATTGCCGAGTGAAATCAAACTCTGTTGATGGAGTACTTGTTGCTGGATAAAAACCATCACTAGTTGCCGCCGCTTTCTCTCCCTTCAACAAATTACCACTGCTAGCAGCAGCAGCACCAATCGTCGCTCCCTGCAAAAATCCCCGACGGGAAAATCTCACAGATGCCCCTTTCTTCCGCTCAGATTTCGACATGATTAATTTTCAATTCCATTAACACTCAACCCCTCAATCACCTTCAGTAATTCCATAGGCTCTTGAATCAAGAAATCTGGATTTTGCCTAGCTAGCACTTCCTTTGAATTAAATCCCCAAGTTACCGCAACTACTTTAATATTTGCCTTTTTTGATGCCTCTACATCTCTAGTTTCATCACCAACATAAATAACGTCTTGAGATTTGATTTGCTGTTGCTTTAAAGCATTATTAATTATCGTATTTTTACCAAAAATTGTTACTCCTGAATAAACAAAGTCAAATAAATTATCTAAGTTATTTACCTGGAAAAATGCTGTTACATTATCTTTAGAATTAGAAGTTATAATTCCCAGTTTATGTCCGTCACTCTTAAGTTCTATTAATGCATCTTGAATTCCTGCTATTGGCTTGAGTTCTTTGATCTTATTTTTCAATTCCGCTTTTACTTTTTTGACCAAAAAGGGTATTTTAAAAAGAGGAATTTTTGATTGTTTAATAATTTCTCTAGCACTAAGATTTTTCAGTATAGCAAGTTCCTCTGAAGAAATGGGTGTATACCCAAACTCTTTAGCCAAACGGTTAGCAATACTGACGAGAGCATCTACTGTATCTGCGATTGTGCCATCAAAGTCAAAAATAATTGCTTTTTTGCTCATTCTTCCGCGTGAAATACGTCAAGATTCGCACGAGCATTCCGTCGTAACATTTCCGGTTTGATCCGCCGTAATGCCGAAGCTGGAAATCTTTGCTCCCACTCTTCATTTGAGATTTCCGCTAATTCTACCAGTAATGGTGCAATATTCCCAGGGTAAGGTTGAAATTCATCAACATCAGTTTCTTGGGCAAAACGCTGATTCCAAGGACAAACATCTTGGCAAATGTCGCAACCTGCTACCCAGCCTTGCATATGAGGTGTGATTGTGGGTGGCAATTTTTCTGCCCGATTTTCAATTGTATGATAAGCAATACACCGATTGGCATCAACGACAAATGGACTGGTAATTGCATTTGTCGGACAAGCTTCAATACAACGAGTACAACTACCACAATGTTCTGTATGTGGGCGATCGCTTGTCAATTCTAGATTTGTCAAAATTTCTCCCAAAAATACCCAAGAGCCATACTCTCTGGTAATTACGTTCCCATTTTTGGCAATCCAACCAATTCCGGCTGTTTGCGCCCATGCTTTATCTTGCACTGGACCAGTATCTGCATAGTACCGTGCTTGAATGCCTTGACCAAATCCTTGTAGCCAATTACTGAGAGCCTTGAGTTTTTTGTGCAGGACTTTGTGATAATCTCTTCCCCAAGCATATCGAGAGATTTTGGCGTATGAGTTATCGGTAGGACGAAGTTTCGGAGTGTAGTAGTTGAGGGCGACACAAATGAGCGATCGCACTTCTGGCATCACCATCTTCAAATCTTGACGTTTGGGATTTGCCATCCATGCCATATCAGCATGATACCCCATTGATAACCATGTTTGTAGCCTTTGGGATACCTTTGCCTCTAATCCTTCTACAGCAGCGATCCCAACTTTATGAAATCCTAACAAGAGTGCTTTTTGTTTTACCTCACTGCTACTAAGTGGGGATAATTGATTCATTTATCTTATCGTAAATTTGCCCAGCATATTGCTTCTCTATTGTACACACTGTAGTCAATACCCATGTTTCATTTTATTACTTAATGTATTTATAAATTTTATTTGTCATTTATTAAGAAAGTATGCAGAATGTAATTCAAGAGGTAAAGCAACTAGAAATGATACCAACCTCTCAATTGTCAAGAGCGTATTTAACTAATTGACTGTGGTGCTATCATGACTTTCACAACAGATCCAGCACAAAGCCGTTTGAACAAAGCTTTTCATCATCGCATTCCGACTGGTGATGGCGTAACTTCTATCGCCACTGTGTTCAAGAGCCTTTTGGTAGATGACCAGTTGACAGTACTTTGGTTTGCGTATACTGAAATGGGACGTTCAATCGCACCAGCTGCCACAGGCGCTGCGCGTTTGCAGTTAGCTAATGGTCTACTGAATCAAATTAAACAGATGTCTCATGACAAGCAGTTACAGGTAATACGTGACTTGGCTGCGCAGAAAAATACTGAATTTTCTCGTTCTTATGGTACACTCAGCGCTAATACTAAGTTAGCTTTCTGGTATGAATTATCAGAATTAATGGTTAAAGGTTATGTCGTTCCGATGCCAGCGGGCTATCAAATCTCTCGCGATGGTGCGCAGATACTGGAAGCAATCAAGCAGTTAGATTTTGGTGAGCAAATTGCCTTACTGCGTAAAATAGTAATTGATATGGGTGTTGATCCATTGGAGTGAAAATAATGTAGAGACGCGCCGGCGGAGCGTCTCTACTGCATCCACAAGAAGTAGTATGGTGTTGGGTAAAATACCTCTATAGCAGTTTGCTAATACCTCTATTTTTAATTCCAATAAAGATGAATCGACATGATAGAGGGGAAGATATGACAGCAGGTGAATCGGAGCTATCAACTATAACAATAGAGGGTATTACAGAGCCAACTATTCTGCGTTATTTTCAAACTTTGAACGCGGGAGAGTTTGAAGCTACGGCTGAGTTATTTGCTGCAGATGGTGTGATGCAACCCCCATTTGAATCTGGGATCGAAGGCGGGGAAGCGATCGCGCTTTACCTCAAACAAGAAGCTTCGGGGATCAAAGTTTTTCCCCGGCAAGGTATTACCGAAATAGAATCGGAACAAATCCACATTCAGGTAAATGGTAAAGCACAAACTTCTTGGTGCGGCGTCAACGTTTTGTGGACTTTTATTCTCAACCAAGAACAGAAGATTCAATATACAAGAATTAAATTACTGGCTTCTCCTCAAGAGTTACTGGCTTTGCGACGATAGAACAGGATTGTACAGACGCTCCGGCGGAGCGTCTCTACTTGCTTACTGCTGCTTGTGCAAAAGAGCGCATTAATATTTTTCTTCCCAAATCAACGTCTGATGGCGCACATTGCCAATCTGGGTGTGCTGTCATGAAAAGACTGTATAAAGTTTCTTCGTCAAATAGATGCCAAACTGGTGCGCCATTAATATGGGATGCTATGGCATAGCAGTCATAACTAATGCAGTGAATCGTATAATTTTTGGCAATTCTAGCCAAAGTCATTTGTTCTCCTGGTTGTAGCGATCGCCACTGATGGATAACTTGGCGTATTTCACTCACTGCAGTTACTGTTAAACCTGGAATCGCTACTGTTAGACTCTTGTCTCCATTTACCGCTATCCAATAATGACGACTAGGGTCAATTCCCACTAGCCAAGGTAATTCATCATCAAGACGATAGCGTGGTGACAAACAATACATAGGCTTTCACTTGCCCGAATCATGTCTTTGCTCGTGTTCAATTCTTCATTTTTGATGATTTTTCCTTATTTATCAAATAAATGTAGTAAAACTTATGAATTTATTTTACAATTCTTAATAATTTTCTCAGTGATAATTTTGTGGATGCGTTAACGCGGAGTAACGCACCCCTGGCATGACAATAATTTGAGATTTTGTGGACAAAGAGATTCTTAGCAATTGGCTGCTTGTGGCAGGGTAACTTCTAATTTGAGACAGTTACAACCATCAACTTGCAACTGATACTCAACCTTATCCATCAAACGATGTATAATTAACCAACCATAGCCACCCTCTTGTTTATCATCGGGGTTAGGAGCTAAGTAGTTAGATAAATCAAAACCGTCGCCCGAGTCCCAAAGTTCCAAAGCAATATCGTGCTCTTTAAGTTCCAAACGAATTAAAATAGGCTTTAGTGGTTGATCTTTATGAGCATGACGAACTACGTTAGAGTAAGCTTCTACCAAAGCTAGACGCAAACGATTTGATTGTCGTGACCAATCAACAGATTCTTTAAGATGGACTTCCAAGCAGCCCAGTAACCAGTTTTCCACAATGGTTAAAAACTTCAAGTCACTTGGCACATGAAGCTCACTTTTCATGACTTACAAAACCTCCAGTGAGAGTATAGTTTGGTCATCCTCTTGAACTTGGTTATCTGCCTGGATACGAGCTATTAAATGGTCAAGAGAAAGTGGTTGAGCTTCTTGAACTAATAGTTGCCAAAGACCTTCTAGATTGAGCATAGAATTAGTACTGAACTGTGTACCACTCACGGATTTTAACAATGAATCCACATGTTTTGAAACCCGTGCTTCTGTAATACCATCACTAGCTAGTAGTAAAATATCTCCAGTGGCAAGAACTAAATGACCGGTATTCGCCTGCCATTGAGGTAAAATACCTAAGGGAATACCACGAACTTTGAGATAATGAGGTTGGCAGACAGTTGCCTGTGGTGACCACAAAATAGGGTAGATGTGACCAGCATTGGCATAAACCAATTCCTTAGAGGTAGGAATATAACGGGCTAAGAAAAGAGTGATAAAGCAATTGTTGCCAATCAAGTCATCGCCCAAAGCATGATTGAGATTTTGCATAACCACATTGGGCATAGCGGGGGTTTCTTGGGATAATTCGCGCCGCAATACCGAAATAGCACTAGCCATGAACAAAGCAGCTGGGACACCCTTACCAGAAACATCACCTACTGCGATCCACAAATCACCTTTAGGATGAACAAAAACTTCAAAAAAATCTCCTCCTACTTCACGAGCAGGATAGCAACAGGCTTGTACTTTTGCTCCTTTGATATCTGGTAAACTTTGACGTAAGAGGTTGTTCTGAATTTGCCTAGCTACCTCCAATTCTGTGCGGATCTGGGCTTGCTTTTCTTGAAGGCTTTGGTAAAGCTTTGCTTGAGATAAAGCTAAGGCTGCTTGATCGGCGACACCTGTAATTAATTGAATGTCTTCCTCTTGCCAAACACTATTTTGTCCAGAGGCGTGCAAAGTCAGAACGGCTTGTAGATGTTGCTGATAAGTCAGCGGTACAACCAGTTGATGGCAAGATTTACCGTCAACTGAAGTTTGAGCAAGTTGATAGTGTTGAGTTGCTAAAACTTTTTCAATTAAAGGACTTGGGTCAAAAGAACACTGGTAATGTGGGAGTTTTGGATCTTGATAAGAGAATACATCTAAGCTGAGACTATTGCCCTCTACTGGTCTAAGTAAACAACAACTTGTTTCAAATGCTTGTCCAATTGTTGCCACAATCTTGTGCAGCATACTGTGGTAGTCAAGGGACTCCCTAATTGCAGTTGTTACAGCATTAAATAAAGATTCTCGTCGCAGAGCGCGACGTAATTCCTGCGTACGTTTCTTAACGACACGATATGTATCAGCAGCTTGCTCGACTATCACCTTGAGTCGATCTGGCTTCCAAGGTTTAGTGATGTACTTGAACACTTGACCAGAGTTAATGGCGTCTACCAAGTCTTCTACATCAGTAAAGCCAGTCAACAAGATCCTAATAGTATCAGGGAAATGCTCCACAGTCCGACTGAGAAATTCAGTGCCATTCATCTCTGGCATTCTTTGGTCAGAGATAATTACAGCCATCTCTCCAACGTTCTCCAAGATTTTTAATGCGCTTTTAGCATCACTTGCTTTATATACATAAAAATCTCGCCGAAAAGTGCGGTAGAGTAAGTCTAAATTATCTGGCTCATCGTCTACCACCATGAGCTTAAGAGTGCTTGCCTCTGTTTCAGTCATATCCCATCTGTGTACTTTAATGGCGAGATGGTGCGATGTAGCTGGCACCGGGAAGTCAACGAAAAATAAAAATTGTGCTGATCTGTCATAATTTTTTCAAATCACAGTTGTAAATATTGTGATCGTCTCCTTACACTCTTACTACACCTGCGACCTTGACCTTATCCCACTAACCCCGAACGTAAAGCACGTACTGCGGCTTGGGTACGATCATCGGCGCACAGCTTGTTTAAAATATTTCGCACATGAGTTTTCACAGTCCCGACTGTGATGTAAAGTCTTTCTGCAATTACTGCATTGCTACAACCTTCTACAATTAACTGCAATACCTCTAATTCTCTTTGTGTCAAGGTGTAAGCGTCAATTACCTCCTGATCTTCGCTTAATTCTTCGTCATTAGTAACTATCTTGGTGTCTTGTGGTACTACTTCTGGTTTGGCAGGATTTTGCTGTGCCTGTTGTAGTACTATCCGAGCGATCGCCGGATCTATCCAAGCGTTGCCATTGTAAGTTACACGCACGGCTTCTAGCAAATTATCGAACCTGATATCTTTCATACAGTACGAATCTGCCCCAGCTGCAAACGCTGCTAGTACCGCTTGTTTGTTATCTTGTAACGTCAAAATTAACACCTTTATTTGTGATTCTTCTACTGTATTAGCAGATTTTATCTCCCGTGTCAGGTCAATGCCATCCCGATCCGGTAAGCCGATATCAATAATCGCCACATCCGGATGTAACTTAGTTAACATTTTTACCCCTTCATCAGCATTGGCAGCTTCCCCAACAACTTCTATTTCATCGTTTTGCATTAGTGCTGTCCGAATACCCACACGGGTTAAATCATGGTCTTCTATGAGAGCAACGCGAATTTTATTCATAGTTTATTCCCCGTTACACAATTAACGTGTAAATTTAAGTAAATCGATTCAAAGTGTAGTGAACAACTACAAGAACCGGAGCTTGGAAAAAAGTTTATGCGCTTGTGAGATCATTAGGCAACCAATTTGCAGTCAGTGAAGAATAGCGATCAGTTTACTCAAGATATTCTATGCTTAATTTGGGAAAGTCTGACAGTTGAGAGTCAATAGCGTAAACGAACTGCTCATAACTTAAAGAGAATAAACAAACTGGGAAACAATCTTCAAGAGCGATCGTCTATATAATATAGGTAGTGTGAGGCTCACCAATAGCAGACTATGTCTCAACGCAAGAAAGCATTTTCGGTTTTAGGGCTACCAGTTCATGTAATGGTTAACTATTCAGACTGGTTGCGAGAACGGTTGCAAAAAAGCATGGGGACTCATGTAGTAACGCTGAATGCAGAAATGACTATGCAGGCAGAGCGAAATGCAAAACTCGCGGCTGTGATTCAACATGCAGAACTAATCATTCCAGACGGAGCAGGAGTTGTTCTCTATCTCCGTTTACTCTTTTGGCAAAAAGTACAAAGAACGCCAGGGATTGAACTAGCAGAAAGTTTATTACGAGAACTAGGGGAAAAAGGCACAAACGCGGATGTCTTTTTTTATGGCGGAGCGCCAGGAGTAGCTACAGCAGCAGCAGAGTTTTGGCGTTCTCAAGTTCCCGGATTGCGTATAGCAGGTACTCACTCCGGCTATCATTCACAACCACAAGAACAACTTTTGCACCAAAATCTTGCTCAACTACAACCAAAAGTGATTTTGGTTGGTTTAGGAGTTCCACGTCAAGAGTTGTGGATTGCCCAAAATCGCCATTTGTGTCCCCAAGCAATTTGGATTGGTGTTGGTGGTAGTTTTGATATTTGGTCGGGAACTAAAACTCGCGCTCCTGCTTGGTTAGGCAACAATCATTTAGAATGGTTGTACCGTCTCTATCAAGAACCTTGGCGCTGGCGGCGGATGTTGGCTTTACCTGAATTTGCTCTTAAAGCCCTGGTTTACCGTTTGTTTCAAAAGCCATCAATCGGTGAGCAATTGCAGTAGAGACGTTCCGCCAGAACGTCTTTAAAACAGTGAGAGATTTGAGATTTTGAGAGTGCAGTTTGGGCATCCTATTTTGTAATGCATTTTAAATCCAAAACCTCAATTTCTCTCAATTAAGCGATGCCGATATCAACAACTTCACGGGCGACTGACAAACCGATTCAAAATCAAGCTGGCAAAAGTTCGGACAGTAACAATGGTGCTGTGGTAAAATTGAAGTCAGTAACAAAAACTTATGCCAATGGACAAAATGCCCTGTTAGATGTAAACCTAGAGGTGGAACAGGGAAATTTCCTGTTAGTGGCAGGTCCTAGCGGTTCTGGTAAATCTACGCTCTTAAAGCTACTGTTTGGTGAGGAATCACCAACACAAGGTGAGGTAATGGTAGATTCTTACAACCTCAAAGAAACAACAGGCGATCGCTTATCATTATTACGACGGCGCATAGGTGTTGTGTTTCAAGACTATAGATTAATTCAAGAGCGCACGGTAGCAGAAAATGTAACTGTAGGGCTACAAGTTCAAGGATATACTCGCAAAGAAATTCAACGTCGTCTAGAACCTACTTTAAAGCTAGTGGGTTTGCTGAATAAAGCTGAGTGTTTTCCCAATCAACTTTCTGGCGGAGAGCAACAACGGGTAAGCATTGCCAGAGCAATCATTGGCACGCCACCCCTACTTTTAGCTGACGAGCCAACTGGAAATCTCGATCCAGATAACGCAAAGCAAGTAATGCAGATTTTTCAAAAGCTAAACTCCTTTGGTGCAACAGTAATTGTTACCACCCACGATGAACAATTAGTGCGGCGCTACAATTATCCAGTTGTGCAAGTTAGTAATGGACGAGTATGTCGAAGAATCTAGTAGAGACGTGTCATGGCGCATCTTTACAAAAAGGTAAAATCGTCAACTGTAAATTGACCATCAAAAGCACTGAAAATAACACAGCATATGTCATTGGCTGATACAGATAATAAAGTATTAGGAGATAAGGTAGAGTCAGAATTGGCAAGATTAGCTTCTCTTAGTACCGTTTGTGTCAGTAGTTGACGATCGCTGTTGTATGCGGAAAGCACTAACCGCTGTGAACTTGTGATCAAAGCGCTCACAAATTGAACAGGATGCAGGAAACTGACTTCTAAAAATCCGTTTTTAGGCGCTCCCATTAAGACGAAAGCGTTTCTGCGGGTAGGAAATGCTGGGTTAGATGGCTGTATCGCTATACAATTATTGAACACAACACCTAACTGCTCAAACTGACGCTCTATTACCTCAAAACATCTCAAATCTTCTAAATTTAAAACAGTTTTGGTAGGTGGTGGCTCCTCTTCAGGGTTGAAAGCTTCTGGCATTTGAACTTGCTCACATGAAGCGATCGCTTGATTTTGGTGCTCAAAGTCTAAAAATGCAAATTTATGGTCTTCCAACTTTGACTTTTGATGTGACTCAAGAGTAGCGTTATTTACCATGACACCCCGCCTAATAATGGCTTAAATGTAAAAAATTAATTAATACTTGTTTACAAAAAGTAAAAAAATATACTTTTTGTTCGCTTTATTTATGGAAAAGCTGGTGAATTTGCGCTGCTTACAAAGCAAAGTCTGTGTAGTTTCCGTATTTTTAAACGCTTAGTGCTATCAGTGATATTTCTGATAAAATAGCATAAAAAATTGGCTCTAAACTTCAGTCTAAAGTAATACATGCTACTAGTATAAAGCTATATACAAAAGTACTTTGAGGCGAAAATCGCTGGAAAATGCCGCAAAAAATTACTAAAACTTCATCAGCCGTTGGGGTATTTTACATTTACTTTTAAATTAGAGATACTAAAAGCACAAATCTTTTTGTTGGAGGTTAGCTATGTTTCAGCCACTAGGATTTGAGCAACGCTCCGTAATTACGTCATTAGGAAGAATAATTTATTATACTGCGGCTGGTGTACCTTGGCAGGAGTCGGTGAGCAAAAGCTTAGAAAAAGAAACTTTAGTGTTCTTGCACGGTTTTGGTGGTGGATCTTCTGCGTATGAATGGTCAAAAGTGTATCCAGCATTTGCCGCTGAGTATCATGTCATCGCGCCAGATATGTTAGGTTGGGGTAGATCCGAACATCCAGCCAGAAATTACAGTATAGAAGATTACCTCACGACTATTCGGGAATTTTTGCAACAGACTTGTCAACAACCAGTCACAGTAATTGCTTCTTCTTTGACAGCAGCGTTTACAATCAGAGTGGCGATCGCCCACCCAGAATTATTCAAATCGCTGATTGTCACTACACCCGCAGGACTTTCTGACTTTGGGGAAAATTACTCCACAAGTCTGTTTGCTCAAATCGTGAGCGTACCCATTGTGGACAGATTACTCTACAGTACCGGAATTGCCACAAAGGGGGGTATTCGCAGCTTCTTAGAACAAAGACAATTTGCCCAGCCGAACCGAGTGTATGAAGAGATTGTCGAAGCTTACCTAGAATCTGCACGGCAACCAAATGCAGAATATGCGGCTCTGTCTTTTGTACGCGGCGACTTATGTTTTGATTTATCCTTGTACATTCAACAACTGAAAACTCCCACAGCTATTATTTGGGGGCAAAAGTCGGAATTTACAGGTCCCGAAATTGGTCGTCGTTTAGCCCAAATGAATCCGCAAGCCATTCGGATTTTTCAACAGTTGGAAAATGTAGGATTGACGCCACAGCTAGAATTACCAGCAGTAACAATCGGTTTAATTAGACAATATTTGCCTTTGTTAACAGTTAACAACTAACAGTTAACTGCTAACTGTTCACTACTCTTTAACACGTACATCAATCACAGTAGCGTTAAAGTTGTAATTAAATCCGTCTAATTCAAACGGTACGCCAATTTTGAGTTTACTTGGTCCAATAACTGGACCGTTATCAGTAATCTGTGCTTTGCCCTCTAAAGTCAAAAGCATGTCTGTACTGAAATTATTTGATTTCGGATCGGCTATCTCTTTGACAGAACCATCAGGTTGGGTAACTAATATAGTTCTCGGTAGCACCTTTACAGATTTAATATCTATCTTACCGTGGGGTTGATTACGGATAATTACATTAGTTTTGCCACCTTTTGTTAACCCTTGTTTGAATAACTCTTCGGGATTGCGTACATTTAAACCCCGTACAACTAAATCTACCTCGACAGGTTTTGTTGTCGCACCTACTTGGGCAACAGAGCCAGAACCACCAGGGAAGAAAAAGATACTAAATATCACTAGTAGAATTACTAACGCAGCACCCAAATCAAGAAAGTTGATTTTACCGAACAACCGACCTTTAGAATCTAAAATAGCCATAACAATTTTTACCGAATTAGAGCAAAGTAACTGATTGAAGGGGTAAGGGTTTCCGTCATGCGACAGTTTATCACAACTTCTTCAAAATGGGAGTAGAGACGTTCCGCCGGAACGTCTGTACCCAATAGTGCAACTCTCAAAGCATCAAAGCCGTCTCATTATTATATGTTTTCCCAAACACATCCTTTGAAACCGGATTAATTATGAATTGGCAACGCTTGACTGTAAATTTCCTTTTTTCCAGAAAACGCTGGTTCTATCCGTTGATTTCCTTCGCAGTGGGCTTGAGTATCTGCTTGACTTCCCTGCCATCTTATGCGGTTTCCTGGTTTGATCTAATTTTGCAGGGAGCGCAGGTAATCCAGCTTTCTAATGTATCAGAACGTCAAGAAGTAGACATCGGCAAGCAGATAAATCAACAGTTGGCAAACAGTCAAGTTAAGCTTTACCGCAATTCTCAAGTTAATAGCTATGTAGAGCAAATTGGTAGACGTTTGTCGGCTAATAGCGATCGCCCCGATATCCCTTATACTTTTCAAGTAGTTGAGGATGATAGCCTCAACGCATTTGCTACGTTGGGTGGATTTGTTTATGTCAACACTGGTTTGCTCAAAGCTGCCGAAAATGAAGCGGAACTAGCTGGTGTGATGGCGCATGAAATTGGGCATATTGGTGGAAAACATTTGTTAAAACAAATGCGGCAAAGAGCTATTGCTGGCGGGTTGGCAACAGCCGCTGGGTTAGATCGCAATACAGCGGTAGCTATTGGTGTAGATCTTGCTGTCAACCGTCCTCGTAGTCGTGGGGATGAATATGATGCTGATAAAAGAGGTTTAAGGACTTTGACACGTAGTGGTTATGCTCAGTCGGGGATGGTTTCTTTTATGCAAAAGCTACTCAAGAAGAGTTCTAGTGTTCCAGCATTTTTGAGTACTCACCCGGCAACGGGCGATCGCATACAAGCACTCCAAAGTGCAATCAACGCTCAACCAAGTAGTAGTCGTACTGGGTTAGATAGTGCTGCTTATCAAGCAAATATCCGACCATTGAAGTAAAAAGTAAAAAGGTAAAACAAAGAAGCTACTTTCTTTTGACTTTTGACTTGTTTTTCATCTTCCCCTATTTCTACCAATGCCGATTTTGGTAGGCTCCACCTTAGTAACTGCTTCTTTTAACGGCAAAGTGCGAAGGCGGCGTGTGACAACGTTGATTTGATAAACTAGCCAATTAGTGACATCAATTGCTGTCAACCAGCCACTGCGAGGATGATAAGCGCCAGTATCTATGTCTAACCATCCCTTTCCTTGCGCCAGTTTCCCAGGAACAACGTCAGGAAGGGTAAAGGTAATGGTATGACCAACAATGATCAGCTTATCAGGAAAGTAGGGCGCTTTCATACTGTGGAATTTGTCCCGCACCCAGCAAAATTGCTCCGCTGTTTGTTCTGGCAAGGGAATTGAGGGATCAACACCAGCGTGAGTTAACCAAATGTCACCCAAGTCTAAATGAGTAGGCAGGGTTTTAAACCATTCTAGATGCTCTTCGGGGGAGATTGTCGCTTGTTGGTAACTGGTTACCGTCGCTTGCCCTCCACTGTACAGCCATGATTGTACGATTGAGGCGGCGATTTGTGGGTTAGTCAGAATGTTTAATAACATCTGCTCGTGATTACCTAGCAGACAGTGATATGAACTTTCCTTGACAAAATTCACTACCTGTGCGCTCTGTGGTCCGCGATCAATTAAGTCTCCCAGAAAATAGACTTGATCTTCTTTCATGGGGGCGATCGCCGACAACAAGGTCATCAAACCTTCGTAGTGACCATGTACATCCCCAATGACAATTCGACGGTGGCTGTTTGCGCTCATCGGCTCTTTGCTTCAACAATGTCTCGTACTTGTGCTACAGTTTCTTCTAACGAGATTTCGTAAATCAAGGTAAAATAACTATAAATAGTTTATTTTAATTCAATTAATGCTGATGGCAATAGCATCAGCGCCAACAAAGGCGAGGTAGACTCTCGCTTTCGCCTAAAGCTAGCCTTTTTGGATGAGTTAGCGGTGCGGCATAGAGGCAGTACAACACTGCCGTAAACTTAACCTAATTGGCTTGCGGCTCTAACAATTGCTGAAATTCTTTCTGCCAGTGTACTGACAGTAGCTGCTTGTTCCAAAAGTGGGTACTAAGTAGTATGCGCGGGTAAAATTATGCCAAAAATTAGGTTTGTTGATTTATTTGCAGGAATAGGCGGAATTAGATTAGCCTTTGAACAAGCTGCTCATTCCTTGGAAATAGATGCTGAATGCGTATTAAGTAGCGAAATAAATGCTGATGCGCAATTAGTTTATGAAAAAAACTTTGGTCACAAGCCCGACGGTGATATTAAACTCATAGAGCAACTACCAGAACATGAGATTTTATTAGCTGGGTTTCCTTGTCAGGCTTTTTCTCATGCAGGTAAAAAAGAAGGCTTTGGAGATACTAGAGGAACACTGTTCTTTGAAATTACGAGATTACTTGATACTTATAAACCACAAGCTTTTATTTTTGAAAATGTTCTAGGACTTTACAGTCACGAGCAAGGAAGAACCCTAGCAACGATTAAGCATGAAATTCAAGCAAGAGGTTACAGTTTTAACGCTTTTTTACTCAACAGTGCTAACTTTGGTTTACCACAAAATCGCGTTAGGATATATTTAGTAGGTATTTTAAATGCTTCTCCTACCTTTGGATTGATTTCTGATATAGGACCAAAAGATTCACATTCTTATAACCCGCAGCAACTATCTTTGTTTCATCCACTTCAAAATACTGTAATTGCTGATATTTTAGAAGATAATCCAGATGATAAGTATGATTGTTCACCAGAATTTGTTGAAGCTTTAAAAAGAATATTCAATAATGATTTAAATCGCTTACATGGAGTGCGGCTCATAGACTATCGTGGCGGCAACTCAATTCATTCATGGGAATTAGGATTGCGTGGTAAGTGTAGTGCAGATGAAATAGAATTGATGAACCGTTTTATTTTAAAGAGAAGAAATAAAGTATTTGGGCAGGAACAAGATGGTAAATTATTAACTCAGGAGCAGATAGCTAGTTTTTTTAAGCATCCCAGTTTGGAAAAAATTCTCGATTCTTTAGTAGCTAAGAAATATCTTAAAGTTATCGATGGCAAATATAAACCTGTAGCTGGCAACTTTTCCTTTGAGGTTTATAAGTTTGTAGATCCAAGTAAAATTTCGGTGACACTTGTTGCTAGTGATGCCAATAGGTTGGGAGTATACCACAATCATAGAGTGCGGCGACTCACTCCTCGTGAAGCAGCACGACTACAAGGTTTTCCTGACAACTTTATTCTTCATCCCAATGATGATAAGGCTTATCATCAACTTGGCAATTCGGTGAGTGTGAATGTAGTCAAAGCTGTGGCGCAGGAAGTAATTATACAAACATTGTACTATGCGCAACAACGAACACGGATTGAAAGCGCTGCACAGACGTTGGTAGAGCGATCGCTTTGTTTGTAGTAAGGACTTCAGTCCTTATTTAACAAGATTTGACAACTTTAGTCCTCAAATTGGTACTCCTTCTCTACGCACGTTGATAAAGAAAGGACTATTCTCTTGCTGGAACCGTGCTAACGATACAAAATTACGAGAAATAACAACATCATGCTCTAAGCATAAAGCTGCAATAAATTCCCCAGTATCATCAATCTCCTTCCAGGCATCAACTGGTTCTTCGAGAACAACTAAAACATCAATATCAGAGTCAGGTTTGGCATCACCGAAGCGCTTGGGAACCATAGAGTATTAACTGCACAAGTCTTTCGCCGTACATTGCTTCAAAATAACGCCGCAGTTCTGCCAAAATTTCTTCTAACTTCTTTTTCATCAGTCCGTTTGCCCAGCAAGGATATTTTTGTAAACTATTGTAGATGATGCAATACCAGTGTTCTGCACACCTCTATTTAACACTTGCTTGTAACCGTTGCTCCCGTTCCTCCCAGTCAGGCAAATAAACATACATAAAGCACTTAAATCGCTTGCCTTGATTGGGAACGAGTAAATGTACCAGTTCGTGAACAATGACGAACGAACTATGAAGGAGCGATCGCTCCATCGCGCCGATAAGTTAAATTACTCCCCAGCATAAGTGCTATATTGAGCTACCATCATTAAGTTGGTGGCAAACCAAGCATACTTTGTGCTAACTGTAAAAATTCTTCAGCGC
The DNA here is from genome assembly GCF_014698965.1 of Iningainema tapete BLCC-T55. Lineage (GTDB taxonomy): Bacteria > Cyanobacteriota > Cyanobacteriia > Cyanobacteriales > Nostocaceae > Iningainema > Iningainema tapete. Next base: position 57,728 of record NZ_JACXAE010000054.1, on the reverse strand, counting down.
GACTAATTAATTCAGTAGCCTGAGACTCTGTAATGCTAGAATCAATGTTGTAATCAGCCTGAATTCGTTTATTTTGAGCTTCAATTAGGTAACGATGAAACTCTACTGAAACGCGCCCTGTACGAACAAATTCTCGACCAAAGGCTGAAATAACAGCAGCATGACTAGAAAAAGTTAAACCTTCGCCCAGTAAAAAAGCTTCAACAACATAAAACATTGTGTAATAAGCCCGTGATGCGGCTGAGTCAGGAAAAGAATTAGTTACTAGTAACTTAGCTGCTCTTAGGGTGTTGTCAGCTTTCCTCAGTAGAAAAATCTGTTCTGGCGTCAAATTGGTACTCCTTCTCTACGCACATTGATAAAGAAGGGACTATTTTCTTGCTGGAAACGTACAATTGATACGAAAGCACTGGAAATAACGACATCATACTCTAAGCATAAATCAGCAATAAATTCCCCCGTATTATCAATTTCCTTCCAAGTATCAACTGGTTCTTCCAAAACAACTAAAACATCAATATCAGAGTCAGGTTTGGCATCTCCTCGCGCTTGGGAACCATAGAGTATTAACTGCACAAGTCTTTCGCCGTACATTACTTCAAAATAACGACGCAGTTCTGCCAAAATTTCTTCTAACTTCTTTTTCATCAGTCCGTTTGCCCAGCAACGATATTTTTGTATACTATTAATGATATCGCTCCATTTTTGAACGGCATCATTAATATTTCTGGATCTAAAGTTCCTTTGGGAGGAGTTGCAGGTTCTCCCACCACTTGAACGACTATATCTGGTTGTCGTCTTCGCAGTTGTTGAGCATAAATAGGATTGACATTTTCATCAATAAGATATTCAATTGTCATGAGTTTGTTTTTGTGTTTAAGAGTTAACTATTCTTGAATTTTAGTTAGAGGTAGATGAATAATTTGGTCTTGGTATTCATTAGTAAAGGAACATTCAGCAATCAAAATTAGTTCATCTATGTTTTGTCCAATACTTAAATTTGTATTTAAAATAAATATCCCAGGTATATGATGATTAGCTTGAAGATGGTCGTTTAAGTGAACAGGCATAGATTTACGGTTATTAGTGACTAGGATAAAGTTATATTCTTCACACCATACTAAAATCTCTGGATCTTTAGTTCCTTTAGAAGGTGTAGAAGGTTCTCCAATAACCCGTATGGTTAACTGTGGTTGTTTGCTACGAATTTGACTGGGATAAATGGGATCGATGTTCTCATCCATGAGGTACTTGATAATCATGTTTTTGCTGTCTTTCTTCTTTAATTTTTTGCAGTCTAATTGAAGCTGGATGAGGGTTTAAAATTTGGGCTTTTCGTTGCTGGTGCGACCATTCTAACCAGTCTGCTATATATTCATCTAAGGTTTCTTTATTATTTAAGTAATAAAGGATAGTAGCATAAACTTGATCGAGGGTAAGGGTAGAAAAGTGTTTAATAATTTCCTCTGGTGAACGCTGGCGATAGATATATTCATAGAGAATACTTTCTATTCCTACTCTTGTGCCTTTTACTCGAATGTCATCGGGAGCAAGAAATTCAAAGTAATCTTCTAGTAGCATGGTTTAATTCTCCTTGTTGATTAAGGGTTGGGTGGAAATTTTACCTATCATCAGTTGTTCCAGCGTGGCGTGGAAGAGTTCATCAGTCAAGGTAATTTCTTTTAACTTAACTAACTTCCTCCTTTTCCTGCATTCTTGCTTCAGCGCGACGAATATCCTCCTCTATTTCAGCAAATACCTCCTCACCATCAATCAACTCGCCCCGATCTGCTGCTTCAATTCCCTCTCGGATTTTCTGCTTTAATTCAGCAAAACGCGCTGCTCTCAGTTTATCCCTTTCATCTAATAATCGCAGTCCTTCAGCAATCATCTCACTAACAGATGTATATTGACCACTGTTAATCTTTTCTTGAATTAACTGCTCTACTTCAGGTGTTAAAGAAACTTTCATTGCTAGCTCCTAACTTACAGTAAAATTCAACTTCGCCAATACCTCTGCTAAATCCTTATCAGCCCATTCCCGCTCTTGTTTCGCTGCTGCTAAATCTGCCACGATATCCGTAAGGGGACGATGGACAACTTTTTCGCTTACATCCACAAATTGGGAAGGACTAAGATTATAATCTGCTGCCCTTAACTCTTCCAATTTAACAACTTTACTCAGCTTCTCCCGCGTCTCCCAATTGCGATAAACTTCTGTTACCGCCTTAATCCCTTCCTGGGTCAAAATATTCTTGGGATCGCCTTTAACAAAATAATCAGCAGCATTAATCAGCAAAAACTCGCCTTTACGATCCAAAGGCTTTAGGCGATTTAACAAAATCACCACCCCTGGTGCAGTCGTGTTATAAAACAGGTTTTCCGGAAGCAAAATCACTCCTTCAACTCTGTCCTTTTCTACAAATTCCTTACGAATGTCCCTTTCCTTATTCGTTTGCTGACTCCCCGAACCGCGAGACACTGCCCCTGTATCTAAAACAACCGCTGCCCTTCCGTTATCTTTCAGCGATGCCCAAATATGCTGCACCCAGCCCCAATCGGCTGAAGATTTGGCTGCAATTCCATCTTGAAACCGTTCAAAGGAATCGGCTTCATAAGCATCTGCGCCGTAGTTATCCTGATTCCACATGGGATTAGCAACTACATAATCAAAGCGCATTAGTTTTTTTTCAACTGTAAATTTAGGTTGCCTAAATGTATCGCCAATCTCAATTTGAGTATCAGTAAAATCTTGCAAAAACATATTCATTTTGGCGATCGCAAACGTTGTCGGGTTCAACTCCTGCCCAAACAACCGAGGGGCTTTGCTTTCCTCTCCTGGATGCTTACGGTTGAACACCAAACGCGGCTTAATCAATAACCGTCCCGAACCGCAAGTGGGATCGCAAATTTTCGTGTAGGGTTCAGGATCAATAATTTCTGCAATTAACCAACCCACTTCAGATGGTGTAAGAAACTCCCCCGCACTTTGCCCCTGCCCTTCAGCAAACTTCCGTAGCAAATACTCATACGCTTCCCCCAAGACATCAGCATTGGTATTCTTTAGCCCCAACCGATGCCGACTAATCACTTCAATCAAGTCTGATAAGCGATCGTCATCCAGCACGCGCTGATTGCTTTGCTTTTCATTGTAGTCTTTTAGTGTCAGCGTTCCCGATAACCCAGGATTGAGCTTTGCTACTTCCCGCATCGCCGTCGTGACAAATTCCCCCAACCCATCTTTAGGATGAAAACGAATTGCATCCCAACGGTAATCATGAGGAATATAGTAACGGACAATCGGCTGACGGTTATTCTTTAGGGCATCCTGATGATCTGCTTCAATGAAGTAACGGGCTAATTCTCCACCACAAAACTTCTGGGCGCACTTTTCATACTCGTCATCAAAGACATCGGAAAGGCGTTTGTAGAAGATTAAAGGCAGAATAAAATCCTTGAATTTCGGGGCATCTGTCGCACCACGTATTTTACAAGCCGCATCCCACAGCCATGTCTCCATCGTGGGAATGTCTAAGCGTTCCTCACCTTTGTCAGTTAGCTGTAAAGACAATTGTCCAGAACCGTTATTTTCTGTAGGTTGCTTCTTGCTGTTTTTCTTTGTTCCGCGTGGCACGATGCTTGTTCCTCTATGTCATTTATATTACTCTTTTCAGAAAACTTTGACGTTAACCTAGTTTTTTAGCCAGTTTTAACTGAATCTGAATAAAAAAACAGTAATTATAGGTTTAGCTTTATCTAAAGACCCATAATTACTCTTTTTTCGGTCATTAAACATCGCCTATTCTTCACATAACAACCAAAAACCACTATCAGTAATTCCCGCGTCAGAACAAGTCAATCCCTTTTTAAGCATTGCCCTAACTGTAAGGGTTTTGTGAGAGTAATTGCTGAAAATCAGCTACTGAGTTGACACTCACTGTTTCTAGAAGTAGCCTTTGCAATTCTGAGATATCATCAATGCTATTGATAGCTTCAATTAACTCAGATGGTACTGTTTCAAACCGTTTCTGCAAAAGACTAATTATGTTCGATTTAAAGGTTTGTCTAGTTCCCCTCAATTCCATATTGCTAAGTAAAGGCATTTTTCTTTCCTCCTCGTAACGAGTTAATTTTTCTTCAAAGCTTTGCTGTAACTCTTTCGGTAAAGTCATCATCTGATCAATGACTTGGAAGAGTTTGATAATATCATGTCGCTCGTATCCCCGCTCATATAGTCCCCGAACTAAACTCCACTTCAATTGCTCCCTTTCTTGGGGTTTGCCTGTTGTCGCTTTGGTTTTTAAATGTGCCATTACCACGCTCGCAAATGGATTATTACTTTGCTGTAAATTCTCCCACTCTGTCTGATAATCCAATAGCTTGGCAACAGGAAACTTCAAGCTTACTTCACACCCCCCTAAAGCATAACCATAAGATGAAGGTCGCCAAGAGGATTGCTCATCTCCCAATATTGCTAAGCTAATTACAGGTTTAAGGAACAGATCAAATGCTCTGTAATTATAAATATACATCCGTTGAGCAAAGTTTGACTGCTCTTGACTTTGCACCTCAATATGAATTAATATCCACGCTTCTTGATTATCCTTTCGCCACACCTGAAACAACTTATCTACAATGCGTAGCCCTGAGTCTGATGAAGGTGTAATTTGTTGTAGTTCCTTATCAAGGGATTGTGGGGATTTACTCCAGTCTATTAAAGCATGAACTTGAGGGAAAAAGAACTGTAAAAATGGTTCAAAATATTCACTTAGTGCTTCTTTCCAGGGATTATCATAATCAGCATTTGGTTCGCTCATCTTTAAACGTCGTCAGAATTGATCTATCAAGCATTCAAGTATAGATTAAAACTTTAGTCACGCTTGACGTATGAAGTAATCATGAAGACGTTGTACTATGGATGTACGTATTCAAATCTGGGAATTTTGTGATGTCTGAAACATTTTCTGCTCAAGTGAGCGATCGCATCTGCAATCACATGAACGAAGACCATAGTGATGCTGTAGCTATTTACGCTCAAGTATACGGTAATTTAACTGAGACAACAGCAGCACGGATGGATTCTATTGATGCTCAAGGTATGGATTTAACAGCACAGGTAAATGGGGAATCTGTACCAGTGCGTATTCAATTTGACCATGTTTTAGCAGATGCAGAAGATGCTCACCACACGCTGATTGCCATGGTGAAGCAGACACGGACAAAGGCAAAGTAGAGTGGAACTGAAGCGATCGCCTTTCACCAGACAAAGGGATGGGGCAAACCGAACAAGAATTATTCTTCTACAAGTTAAGCTTTATTAAGGTAGCATATTGTTGCGCTGTTCATATTAAATACACTTTTGCTGGAAATTTTTAATTTTTGCTACTTCAGAAGAAAGGAATGCTAGACCAAATCTTTGATTACCTCAATTTACACTTCAGTATTGAAGCCTCCATAGTCCTGCTGATCTTGATCTTTCTAGAGGCGGTGCTATCTGCTGACAACGCCATCGCCTTAGCGGCGATCGCTTTGGGGCTAGGGGACAAAAAGCTGGAAAAGCAAGCCCTCAATATTGGCTTGGTGGTTGCTTATGTCCTACGAATCACCCTACTTTTAACTGCTACTTGGGTGCAACAGTACTGGCAATTTGAGTTGCTAGGTGCGCTTTATCTATTGTGGCTAGTATTCCAACATTTTACTTCAGAAGAAGGCGAAGACAATCTCCACCACGGTCCCCGTTTCAATTCTTTGTGGCAAGTCATACCCGTAATAGCCTTTACAGATTTAGCATTTTCTCTCGATAGCGTCACTACTGCTATTGCTGTTTCTAATGAAAAATGGCTGGTAATTACAGGTACAACCATAGGCATTATCACCCTGCGCTTTATGGCTGGTTTATTTATCCAGTGGTTAGATGAATTTGTCTACTTGGAAGACGCAGGTTATGTCACCGTGGCATTGGTGGGTTTGCGCTTGCTTTTGAAAGTAGTTAACGATTCCTTCGTGCCACCACAATGGGTAATGATTACTGCCATTGCCTTGATTTTAACTTGGGGATTTTCCAAGCGTAGAGATGCAAAAACTGAAGAATCAGTTGAAGTGTCCAAAACTGAAGTTGTTGATCGGGGATAGTAGAGACGCCCCACCGGGGCGTCTCTACTACCTAAATTACTCGTGCAACCAAGGTGCTAAATGCGGTTGCCAACCAACTAATTCCTCTTCTGTAAACCAGAGAGAAATTTCCCGCTGTGCTGTTTCAATAGCATCGGAACCGTGGATAATATTGCGACCGATGTTGATGCCAAAATCACCCCGAATTGTACCTGGTTCTGCTGTCAAAGGGTTAGTTGCACCAATCAACTTTCTGGCGGCAGCAACGACGCCCTCACCTTCCCAAACCATTGCTACAACTGGACCAGAAGTAATAAACTCTACTAAGCCAGCAAAAAAAGGTCTTTCTCGGTGTACATCGTAGTGCTTTTCAGCTAATTCCCGGCTGACTTTAACAAATTTTAAGCCAACGAGGGTAAAGCCTTTAGTTTCATAGCGACGAATAATTTCGCCTACTAGTCCCCGCTGCACGCCATCGGGTTTAATTGCTAAAAATGTGCGTTCCAAAAGCTATCTCCTCAAACGTTCATTGATGTTGTCCTTTGAGTCCCAGTCTTTTGTCATGAAAAAATGACAAAGGATTTATAACTCGTGACAATCAGAGTTTATATCACAAAGTATGTTAAAGGACATATTGCAGTCCTCTGTGAATGCGTTAAATTGTTAATTCGTGGGTGTAACACACAAGGTCAGGAAGAAATGGGTGTTGAGTCAACTGCTACATCTACCGAGATGGTCAAATCACCATCTAATGGACAAAAAACTGAGGTTAATGAGCGTAAGGTGAAAAAATTACTGCCTCCCAGCACTACTACAGAAGTGCCGCGCGGAAGCTGGAAAATAGAGGATAGTGAAGAATTGTACCGCATTGAGGGCTGGGGACAGCCTTATTTTTCCATCAATGCGGCAGGTCATGTCACTGTTTCCCCTAAAGGCGATCGCGGCGGTTCTCTGGATTTGTTTGAGTTAGTCAACGCGCTCAAGCAGCGTAGCTTGGGGCTACCGCTGTTAATTCGCTTTTCTGATATTTTAGAAGACCGAATTGAGCGATTAAACGCTTGTTTTGCCAAAGCAATTGCCCGTTATAACTACCCTGGTGTTTACCGGGGCGTGTTTCCTGTCAAATGTAACCAGCAGCGGCACTTAATTGAGGACTTGGTGCGATTTGGTAAACCGCATCAATTTGGCTTAGAAGCCGGTTCCAAGCCAGAATTAATGATTGCGCTGGCATTGTTGGATACACCAGGAGCGCTACTGATTTGCAATGGCTACAAAGACAAGGAATACATTGAAACGGCGATGTTGGCACAAAGACTAGGTCAGACGCCGATTATTGTCTTAGAGCAGATTGAAGAAGTCGATTTAGTGATTGAAGCAAACCGCTCTTTGGGCATTAAACCCATTGTCGGTGTGAGAGCTAAACTTAGTACCCAAGGAATGGGACGTTGGGGAACATCATCCGGAGATCGCGCTAAATTTGGTTTGACAATCCCAGAAATAATCCAGGCAGTTGACAAATTACGCGCAGCCAATATCTTGGATTCCTTGCAATTGCTACACTTCCATATTGGCTCACAAATTTCTGCCATTAATGTAATTAAAGATGCTATTGGTGAAGCCAGCCGCATTTATGTGGAATTGGCATCTTTAGGGGCTGATATGAAATATCTGGATGTTGGTGGCGGTTTGGGTGTAGATTATGACGGTTCCCAAACTAACTTCTACGCCTCAAAAAATTACAACATGCAAAACTATGCCAACGATATTGTTGCCGAGTTAAAAGATACCTGTGCGGAGCGCAATATTCCCGTACCAACGTTAATTAGTGAAAGCGGAAGGGCGATCGCTTCTCATCAGTCTGTACTAATTTTCGACGTTCTCAGTAGTAGCGAGATTCCTACTGATTCACCAGAACCCCCAGTAGAAGGAGAATCACCTGTAATCACTTACCTTTGGGAAACTTACCAATCAATCAACAACGAAAATTTCCAAGAATTTTACCACGATGCTACCCAATTTAAAGAAGAAGCCATCAGTCGCTTCAATTTGGGTATTTTGAGTTTGACAGAACGAGCCAAAGCTGAACGACTCTACTGGGCTTGTTGTCAGAAACTTTTGGGTATAACTAGGCAGCAAGATTACGTACCCGACGAACTCGAAGATCTAGAAAAGATCATGGCGAGCATTTACTACGTAAATATTTCTGTGTTTCAATCAGCACCTGATTGTTGGGCGATCGATCAGTTATTTCCCATCATGCCCTTACACCGTTTGGATGAAGAACCGACACAACGCGCTATTTTAGCAGATCTTACCTGCGACAGTGATGGCAAAATTGACCGTTTTATTGACTTGCGTGATGTGAAGTCAGTTTTAGAACTGCACTCCTTAAAATCAGGAGAACCTTACTATCTAGGGATGTTCCTCAATGGAGCTTACCAAGAAATCATGGGTAATTTGCACAACCTATTTGGCGACACGAATGCAGTTCACATCCAACTGACACCCAAAGGCTATCAAATTCAACATGTTGTCAAAGGTGATACCATGAGCGAAGTGGTAAGCTACGTACAGTATGACTCTGAGGATATGGTAGAAAATATCCGCCAGCGTTGCGAACAAGCTTTAGCAGAAAATCGCATTACCCTGGCGGAATCTCAAAGGTTGTTACAAACTTATGAGCAGAGTCTCAGAAGATATACGTACTTGACTTCTTAGGGAATAGAAGACTGGCTAATTGTTAATAGTTACTATTAGCCATTCTCTAAATTGAGTTTGTTCCCAACAATTCAGCGATCGCTTGACGTTCAACTGGGGTATGAGATGGCGGATCTTGACGGGCATCGGTAATTAACCAATCTAAAGCCGCTGCTTGGACATCTATTGTTGCCCCAGTTTTATCTACGCAGTAACGTCCAAACACCAGCTTATCAACAAGTCTGACTCCAGGTCCGAGTCGTGACCATTCAAAAATCACGCTGTTTTCTACAGTTGCGCCACTACATACCCAGCAGTTAGGACCAATCATTGTAGGACCGACGATTTTCGCGCCGTCTTCAATTCTGGTCATAGCACCAATGTAAACTGGACCTGTGATATCTACTTTGTCCCAATTCACGGCAACATTTAAGCCAGTGTAAATACCAGGAGCAACTTCACGTCCTGGGATTTGTACATTTTTGATTTCTCTGGATAGCACACCGCGAATTGCCCGCCAATAATCTGGCACTTTACCTATATCTACCCATTCAAAGTCCATTGGAATGGCATAAAAGGGCGCACCAATTTCTACTAGTTTGGGGAATAATTGACCACCGATATCGTACTCTACACCAGAAGGTATGTATTTCAATACTTCTGGTTCAAAGATGTAAATACCTGTGTTGATATTGGTGCTGAGAGCTTCTTCTACCTTGGGTTTTTCTTGGAAGGCTTTGATCCTACCTTCTTCGTCGGTAACAACCACACCATAGCTAGAAACCTCTTCCCGTGGGACAGATTTCATCACAATGGTAGCGATCGAACCTTTAGATTTATGCCACTTTACAGCTGCCGTCAAGTCTAAGTCAATTAGAGCATCACCGCACAACACGACAAAAGTGTCATCAAAAAACGGGTAAAAGTCTTGTATTTTCCGCATCCCTCCGGCAGAACCAATCGCTTCCCCTACTAATGTGCCTTCAACAATGCGACCTTCAAAAGAATAGGCTATTTGTACGCCAAATCTTTGACCATCTCGAAAATAGTTTTCAATTTCTTCTGCCAAATGGCTGACATTGACCATAATTTGGTCAAATCCATGCTGGCGTAGGAGTTCGAGTAAAAATTCCATCACTGGCTTTTGCAGGATGGGAATCATCGGTTTAGGAGTTGTGTAGGTAATAGGACGTACACGAGTACCTTTACCTGCTGCGAGAATCATCGCTTTCATAAATTTTTATTCCTCAACCACAAGCCAGTTTACGCTTTATCAACTTATATTTCATCATCGGTTTATTTCCGCTTCTTCGTCATCCCAAAAAGCACTGATTACGGAAATCATTTGACAAGTGTGCAACCATAGGCATCGAAACATAACAGATGATTGGTCATATGATTCAATTTACCTGGATTTTACAATTTACAAAAGTATGCATTTTGCTTTCTTCAGTGTATTATTTGTTTACACTTACTTATATACTTAGTATATCTACTGTATCACTAACATTCGCTGGTTATGTAATTAACCTAATTTTAATTTCTTGGTAGAACTCCTCTTGTAATAGTTCCACTTTAGATTGAGCCGACAAAAGTAATAATGCCCAAAAGACACTTACTTTATGACTATTAAGCGATTCATGGGGAGCAGAAATATGCTGTTTTGACGGCTTTTGCTTCGTCTGTTTCCACAAATCTACAAGCTGCTCTAAATTAAACCAACTTTTTTGCACCTGATGCTCTTGTGAAATTTGATACAATAGCTGCTCTAATTCTAAAGCCACTTCAGTCAAATTTTCCTGATGAGCTAACTCTAGGGCAGCTCGCATAGACTGAAGACTAGGTTGACGGCTCTTACGAGCTGGTTTATGGCTTTTTTGCACCAGTTGCAACTGTTGCGCCATTACTTGCAATTGCTCTATCAACTCTTGCAAAGTCACACGCCGTTTTGGTGGAGGCATTGCCGTTGGGCGACGACGTAGATGTTTCTCCAGTTGCAAGCGATGAGCTTGGTGTACTGTTTCTTCATCTAAAGGTAGTAATTCCGCTTCGGCAACTTGTTGCTCTGCTGCTGATTGTAACTGCATCAAAGTGTTTGCTTTAAATAACACAAGCATTGATGCCGACAAAAAAGCTTGCCCTGATTGGGATAAGTCTGCCTCATACCCTCGTGTCGCCTCCGGTACCATTAGTTCTATGTATTTATCAATTACTTCAATCACCTGAACATCCCAAGGATCAATTTCTCCTTGCTCTGCCTGGTGAATCAGCTTGGTAATTGTTTCTAATAGTAAGGATGCATCCATCAATAAGATTTTAGATTTTGGATGAGTGGATTAAGAATTGTTAATGGTTAATAGCTAATAGTGCAATTAGCCATTAGCCATTAGCTATTAACCAGTTCCTTTATTGAGCAGCTTGTGCTTCTTTCAATGAATCACCTGCTGGTGGTAGCGCTAGTTGTAAAGACTGAATTTCCGCTTGGTACTGTTCAATCTTGGTTTCTAATTCTTTAAGCTGCACATTTTTTTGGCGAACTTGTTTTCCAGACACCAAAAGCCGCCCTAAGTGTGTCCAGATACTAAATAACCAAGCAAAAACTGCACCCAAGCCGCTAGCCAATAGTAACTCTACAGCAATTGGTGCTTGTACTTGATAACCAGGAATTATGTGAATTGTCCCTGGCTCTGTGTTCTCGATGGCAAATAGAGCAAAAGCCAGACACAGGATAAAAATTATTACAAAGTTAAATTGTCTCATTGAAAACCCAACACGCTAGTAATTTATCTCGTTGATTACTTCCCTGACATCTGCATTTAATACCATTTTGAATTGTGATTTAAAATTCTGCAAGTCTGAATTTTGATACTTTTGCAAAAAAATATGTTTTCAACATTGAGATATAGTTGTATAATATATATCACTCAATGGTTATAATTATACACAACATTGCTATGTTAGTTGGGTGGTGAATCATCAGCAAAAATAACAGTTGATATAGAATTTCCTGATTTGCTCCTAATGGCATCAAAAGTACCTTTAATCGTACCAGCAATCGGAACAGCAAGAATCGTACCTAGCAATCCCGCAATCTCAAATCCCATCAAAATTGATACAAAAATCCAAATGGGATTGAGTCCGATGATTTGACCGAGTAACCTGGGAGCTAACAGGTTATCTTTAACTTGCTGCATGAAGATTGCGGCTACAGCCACTTGAACTGCCAACCACCAGTTTTGTAGCAGCACCAAAATTGTGACTAACCCAATACCTAAAGTTGCCCCCACAAAAGGTATAAGTTCAGACAAGCCAATGACTATAGCAAACAACAATGCAAATGGCACACCCAGAAGCAAGAAAATTGGGGTCAGGGCAATGACCATAAATAATCCTAGCAATAGTTGGCTCAAAAAGAAATTTTGGAAATTTAGTTGCAAGGATGTAATTAAAGGAACTCGAATATGAGCTGGTAAAAGGCTGAATAAACCAAGCCAAACGCGATCGCCATACAAAAGCATATAAAACGCTAGTACAATTACTAACATCATATCCAGTAATCCTGTCAGCAGCGTCCCGGCAATGCCTACAGCACTGGTAGCCAGCTGTTGTACCAAACTTTGAATGTTAGCATTAATTTGTTTACTCACAACGCTAAAATCAAGTGGTAAACGTCGTTGTCTGGCGATCGCTTCAACATTTTGTAGATTTGCTTGACTAGCGCTCAACCAATCAGGAATCTTATTTAACAATTGGATTGTTTGGTCAATCAGCATTGGCACTAGCGTTACACCCATAATTATAAACAGCGTTAACGCTAACAGCAAAACAATAATTACTGCTCCAGAGCGAGTCATCGGAGCGCGTTCAAAAAACTTAACCGGGTAATTGAGTAGAAAAGCCAGAAGTGCCGCAATGCTAAGGATAGTAATTGGATGACGAAAATAATAAAACAGTACAGACAGCAGCCAAATGTTAAGAGCGATAATCGGACCGCTCAGACCATATATTAACAAACGTTGAAGGGAGGCTGAACGGCGCATTGCAATGCAATATGTGTTAGATACTCCAAAGACAGAATCAATATAGCTCGATTGGGGTTAATATCCATGATAAATATTTTGATCAAGTACTTGTCTAGTTCATCCGATTTACTCAATGCATTGTGTAATGGAAAAAACTATAGCCGATCTGCGCAAAGACTATACCTTACAAGGTTTGAGTGAAACTGAAGTCGATCCCAATCCTGTCATACAATTTAAACAATGGTTCGATCAAGCACTAGCAGCGCAACTGACAGAACCCAATGCCATGACTATTGCTACTGCTACCCCAGATGGTAAACCTTCGGCAAGAATGGTGCTGCTCAAAGATTTTGACGAGCGAGGCTTTGTCTTTTTCACCAACTATAACAGTCATAAAGGACAAGAACTAGCAAAAAATCCTCAAGCTTATCTAGTTTTTTGGTGGGCTGAACTCGAACGTCAAGTCCGTATTTCTGGGCTGGTAGAGAAAGTATCTGCTACTGAATCAGATACGTATTTCCACAGTCGTCCTGTCAACAGTCAGTTGGGTGCTTGGGCATCGAATCAAAGCGAAGTGATTGAAACTAGAGAAGCCTTGGAGCAAAAGTTGCACGAACTTCAACTAAAATATCAAAATCAGGAAATTCCACGTCCCCCTCATTGGGGTGGCTTGCGAGTAATTCCCACAGAAATTGAATTTTGGCAAGGGCGCTCTAGTCGCTTACACGATCGCTTACTCTACACCCGCTTAAATGATGGTAGTTGGAAAATACAGCGGTTATCTCCGTAAAGGAGTCAGTCGTAGAGACGCTCCGCCGGAGCGTCTGTACTTTTGGGGGTAAATTGAATTCTGGGATCTGGCATAAAGCTGTACCTGAGATAAAGTCCTAAAAAGACAAATAGGATAATTAACAACGTACCAATACCCAGAGGGCTGGGAAGCCAAAAAACTGCTTCTATATGGTTTAACTCTCCTGGCTGCAGCTTCCACACCAACTGATTATTATTCTTTTGCGGTGAGAGAGCAACATTTCCTGGAATATTCTTTGCTCCCCAAGGTGTCTTCAAGCTAAAATCCAAATCTAGAATTGAACCAGGATTAGCCAGAACATTACCTTGGCTAGAAATAAGTGCAAGTGATCGCAAATCCAAATCATAAATCAACCGATTCCGTACTACCAGTAAAAAATTATTCTGAAACAACAGTAAATTAGATTCAATTTTCGGCAGTTCTGTTTCAGCACTCCTTAGTGCATCTAACTTTTGCTCACCATTGGGATGAAAAAATTCATTATACTTTGCTTGTAACTCCTGACTATTACTGAAAGGAATTGTTACAAACATTTCTTCTTTGGATACCCGCCGCGTTTTACCTTCCAACTTCCGAGCGCGACGCTCAATGCTGTTCAACCATTCATATACAGAATCACCACTAAAACTAGTCAACCGTTCTCCCAACTTAATATGCTGCACAAACTCGCCACTATTCTGGTGATCAAAATTCACGCCCACATCATACTGCACACAACCAGAAAGCAGCAGCGATACCAACAGCACAAGCCATACAAAAGCAGGGGGAGCAGGGGGAGCAGGGGGAGCAGGGGGAGCAGGGGAAGTGATTAATTTTGTCATAAGTACAGAAATTCAGTAGTTGAAAATTTTTCTTTTTTACCTGTTAGTGAGAAGTATTAGAGGTGGTTCGTTACAGACTATACCAAATCAAACCAGCCACAGTTAAAGCGATCGCCAACAACGCCACCCAAACAAAGCGATTATCTTTAGTATTAATCTGACTCAAATCATCAAACTTCAGTTCATCAGGCTTCTTTGCCGAACCCTTAGTATCTTTACCCGCATACCGAATTTGACTTTCATTATCCGACACTCCACCTAAATCGGGAATTTCCGTCATCCATTCTTGAGGTCGTTGTAATCTAGGAGCTTTCAGGATATAATGCAACCTGCTTGCCTCTTTACTCGTTTCTAAGTGGGGGTGGCGTTTTAATTGTTCGCAAAGGGCGATCGCTTCATCAGTACGCCCAGCCGCTTCATAAGCTGTTACCAGCCAAATTTGTACCTCACCACCAAGACGGGAATTACGAGCCAAAAGAGCGCTAGCCTTTTCGAGTTGTTCAATTGCTTGCTTGTATTGCCCCTTTTCAAAAGCGGCTCTCCCAGCTTGATATCTAACTTTAGCAATTTCTAAACTTTCGCTACTCACGTTTAATACCAATACAGCACTGCTTTTATTTTGCCAGTACTTGCAGAATTAGATCCCCCACTTCTTAAAGAAGTCGGGGATCTTGGGAGCGCAAAACCTTGCTTGATGAGACTTGAGCAAAATAATACAATAACACACTAATTTTTTCAACAATTAATCTTTACAATGACTACTTAATCTAAACATATTTTCTTTTCTAAACCTTCAATCATAACTGCGATTTGCTTTCGTTTAACTTCAGAAATAATCGATTATGATTTTGGGCATTAACTTGTAATTGGTACACTTTTAGACCAAAGATTTGATAATAGAAATAATTAGAGATAGTTACAATAGCATTATTAGGAGTTATATCACTGCGTGCAAAGACAACTGTATCTAGTTTAGTAGGAATTTGAACGTTTATTTTACTTTTAATATTTAAAGTAATTTTTCCTAAACAGGCTTACGCATTGAACATTCTTAATTTAAGTGCAGGTAATTAAGATGAGTAACCTCTACAAGCTTATCCAAAAGATTAAGGAAAACCCCAGTTTGTATTTAGATAAGCCCTCTGTTACGTGTCACCATTTATTCTTAAACGGATATCTAGATACTCGAATGGATCTGGGATTAGAGCGAGAGGGATCTGGAATTGAAGGATTTCAACAGTGGATACAAGAAAGAGTAAAAACTACAGTATCTCAATCATGGTCGGGAACAATTCTCTTTATCAGTGGGAGTGAAAAAAGTAAATTTTATAACTTTTTTGAACTATTTGACGAATTTTTAAAATGGAATGAGAGTTTAAAAAAAGAGGAAAATGAAAAAACTTTTAACTCGACAGGGAATGATTTTAAACCCAGCCCACGCGCTCTCTATGAGCTTCTAAGTAGTATTAGGAAAAGACCAGGTATGTACTTAGCAACTGCCTCAATTACTAGACTTGATATGCTATTGAGAGGATACAGTTTGGCGCGAAGAGAAGTTGGCATACCTCCAATTGAACAAGAAAGGGAATTTGAAGGGTTTCAACCGTGGATTGAAGAAAAATATGAAATTAAATCAGGTCAATTATGGGCTAAAATATAGCGCTTTTCATCTTAGTGAGGTACACTACCCCACCCAGTTCTCCCCTGAACAAGGGGAGGGTTCGTTCGGGGTGTACGCCATTAACTTGCAATTTGCTGTAATTCTTTTCTTCTCAGTAGATGAGCCTGAAGCCCTAGAAAGGTTTTTTGAACTATATGAAGAATACCAAAATTGAAACAAGGGGGCTTTCGCTTGAAACCTACCCCACAAAAAATTTGCACAGACATTGCGATGCCGCCAGAACCGGAGGCGGAGCCTCCCGACGGGCATTCCTAGTCGGAGACTAGGAACGAGGTATATGGGCATCTCTTGTGGGATGGGCATCTTGCCCGTCCCCTCTCTAATGTGTAAACTGAGAACCGACGATCATCGTACCAATACCAACGTCGGTAAAGATTTCTAGAAGCAAGGCGTGGGGTATGCGACCATCAATAATATGTGCTGCGTCTACACCTTGAGCAAGCGATCGCACACAACAATTTACTTTGGGGATCATCCCACCACCGACGACACCAGTTGCAATCAAACCACGGGCTTCTTGAATATCTACTTTAGGAATCAGCGTCGAAGGGTCTTTGTAATCTTTTAAAATACCCCTAGTATCGGTGAGCAAAATTAACTTTTCTGCTCCTAGCGCTGCGGCGATTTCTCCTGCTACAGTATCGGCGTTAATATTGTAAGCTTGTCCTGTCTCATCGGCTGCAACGCTAGACACTACAGGAATATAACCACTGTTAACCAGTGTTTCCAAAATCTTGATATTCACGCTGCAAACTTCACCGACAAAGCCGATCCCTTCTTGCCCTTGAGGGCGGGCAGTAATTAAGTTACCATCTTTACCGCACAATCCCACCGCAGAACCACCCGCTTGGTTAATCAGCGCGACAATTTCTTTATTAACTCGTCCGACTAACACCATTTCTACCACATCCATTGTCGGAGCATCCGTCACGCGCAGACCATTTTTAAATTGAGGTTCAATTCCCAGTTTATCTAGCCAACTGTTAATTTCTGGTCCGCCACCATGTACTAAAATTGGTCGCAAACCTACACAAGATAAGAATACCAGGTCACGAATTACCTTGTCTTTGAGGGTGCTATCTTTCATTGCTGCACCACCATATTTAACAACAATTCTTCGACCTGCAAATTTTTGAATGTAAGGTAAAGCCTCGCTCAGTATCTGTACGCGAGTTGCTACATCCTGCTTTATGTACTCATTTTCGTCGGTCATCATAAGAATCTGGTAAAAAATCTTGGGATATCACCAACTTAATTTCTTTTGTCTAATGATCTATCTTCTGGTGGATGAATATTTTGTTTTAAAACGGTAGGAATTTCCTCAATTACTCGCGTAGCAATTTGTTCTGGTGTTTCCTCCTCAGTGATAGTAATACGTAAGTCGGCTTGGGCGTAAAGTGGTTGTCTTGTTTCCAAGAGCTCGCGCAGTTTTGCTCTTGGGTCAACATCTTGTAATAGTGGTCTTGTGGTATCCTCTGCTAAACGGGAGTAAATTAGTTCCACTGGTACATCCAACCAGACAATTAAGCCGTGGTGAAGGTAACTCCAGTTTTCACGCTTTAATATAATACCGCCACCAGTGGCAATAACCAGCTGAGTGAATCCACAAACTTGTGCTAACACATTACTTTCCAATTCACGAAACGCTGCTTCGCCAAATTCTGCAAACAGTTGGGTAATCGGTTTATCGCCTGCGGTTTTTTCAATTACGACATCGGTATCGACAAATCCGTAGTTTAGCTGCTTTGCCAGTTCCCTTCCTACTGTAGTTTTACCAGAGCCTGGCATTGCTATTAAGTATAAATTAACACCTTTTAATAAACTGTTCATGAATTAAGTACAAAGTATATGAGCAGACAGAATACAGGAGACAGAATCAATTCTCCTGACTCCTGATTTTTCATAATTTAAAATTGTACTACTAATTGCTCAGCTATATACTCTACTAATACTGGAGTTATAAAAAAGTGAGATGCTTGTCTTTCAATTAAAGAACGCCTTTGCAATAACTCTACAGCCTCTAATACTAATCCTGGCGACAGACGTGGTACAATTTGTTTCTGTATATTCTGCATTGACACTGGTTCTGGATGCAGAGCCAACCAGTACATAATCTGCTTTTCTAAGCTAGATAAGCGATTAAATTGCTGATCTAACACTGCTTTAATATCTCCAAAAACCCTAATACCCTGCTCTAAAAACTCATTGATATTACCACCAAATAACTCTTGAATAGCTGTAGCAATTAATTTAATAAATAACGGATTACCTGCATACAATTCAAATAATGTATTACACTCTTCTTCTGTTAAGTTTGTCAGTCCTTTAGCTTGCAATATTTCCCTAACTTCTACATTACTGATCCCAGCTAATTTTATGCAGCGAACGGGCAATTTTTCCCCTTGAAAAGCAGAAATTTCTTGAGGTTTTTCTCTACTTGTTAATATGACACAGCTTTGATGTTGAGCTTCTCCTATACGTCTAATTAATTCACCATAAACTTCATAACCTCGTTTATACTCAATTTTAGGAACATTTCTTGATATTAAATTTTCTTCGTACTGCTGGCATAAAATTGCATCAAAATTATCTAACACAAGTAAACAACGTGAAGAACGCAAACAATCAATTAGTTGTGAAATACTACTCTCTACACTTTGATTTAAGGAAATTTCTTGTTGGGTAAAAATTTGAATTAATTGGGTTAAAAAAAGTTCTAAATTGGGAGCAAGTAAGAGCGATCGCCAAATCACGTATTCAAATTTATCTTTGATTTGTTCAGCTAACCTCACCGAAAAAGCTGTTTTACCGATTCCTCCCATTCCTAAGATTACTACTAGCCGACTATATTCTTCAACAATCCATTTATTAACTTGAGCTAGTTCTGTTTTCCTACCATAAAAAACACTAGCATCAATTGCTTCACCCCAATCCTCAACAAAAGGAAGCACTGCATTGGAAATAGCAGCACCATTTAGTTTCGTGTTGACAAAATCTTCATCCGAAGTTTGTGATTGAGACGTACTGATGGGCGCATCTACTTTTTTATACCCGGCTTTTTCTAGCAAATAGGTAACGCGGCTCCAGTTTTTTACTTTTACTGAGTATCCAGATAGATGACTCAGCATTTCTTCTATGTACTTATACAATCCATTAGAGAGGTAAACCCTAACTGTACTACTGCTACGACTTTGATATACAGTACTAGCTATTTCCGCAGGGCTAAAGCCACAGAGTAAGCCTCGTAAAAATTTCTTCTCTACAGGAGTAAGGGCTTTTCCCTTTGCGGATGCTAAATTTACGTATAATTTTTCTAACTCCCAATTATTTTTAGCCTCTGTAAAATCCTCTTCTATTGGTTTTGAACCACCTGCTGTCATAAGCGTTGTGTAATAAAGGTTACATTGGCATGATTTTAACGATTTTTATGTAAAGCCAAAATAAATAAAGATTAAATTTCTAACGAAATTAATAACGGTCGTTAGGTGACTTGACAGTTGTAGCTTATGTATCTTAAGTCTTAACAGAAATTTTATATAATTTTTTTGAAACTTTATTCAAGCAAGGACAGTCTACATAAACAAGGACAATTCTCTATTGGCATGGAGGCATTCTGACTCAGGGAAGCTCTGTGTTTCTACCGACGGTTGGTTACTGGATATTTAGCTTTATTGCCATAAAATTTCACTTATTAAGACAAAATTGGCTCAAGGTGTAAATTATGACTTACTCTGGCAAATGTTGCAAGCAAGCTTTAAACAACTTAATGGTAAAGAGACAAAAACTGCTGCGTATCATATGCAATTAAGTCTGAATAAAGTATGTATGGTCGTTAGAGGTTTCAACCATGATTCGGATTCGTGATGTTGTACAAAAAGCTTTATTAACAGGCTATCTGACGGTTGAAGCAGAAAACCAGCTGCGACAGCTGCTAGCAACTAGGTATGATTTAGAAGATTTTAACGCTTTTATGAAGTTACAGGAAGCGGCTATGAGTGGTACAGTTAAGCAAGAATCACGAGAGCGCTGCGGGATCAAGTAGACTTCGAGCGATCGCGCGGCTCCAAGTCGTCCAAATCTTCATCCAAAAATCCCCAATCATCATCGTCTGCCTTATTGGTAGTCGATGGTTGATGTGGAGGGACAATTACACGGTAATCAGCGTCGTAAACTGATTCAGTTTTTCTTACTCCTGAATTTTTTGGTTCTTGGTAGCTGTAAGAGTAAACAGAACCTGACTGAGAAACACTTTTTGGTTCTTGTTGTCGTTCATAAATAGTTGCTCTATCCTTAATCGGTTCGTCTTTCTCCTCAACATCCCAGTCATCCTTGCTGCTATCTTGATCCCAATCATCATCCGCAACATTAGATGGTGGAGGTTCTGGACGCTTTGTTTCTTTTCTACCAGACGTAGCACTCGTATAAGTTGTTGCTGCTTTACGTGGGGTATTTTGTGTTTGTCTAGTAAAGTAGTTTGATAAATTAAACAAGCTAGTAATCAACAAAGATGTAAAAATACCAGCACCAGTACTGAACAAAATCCAACTAGCTAGCGGTAATGCTGAAGTCTTGACACCCAAAAAAGTCAAAGATATCACTGGCGACAAGTTTTGCACTAACAAAAGTGTTAGTCCTCCTAGTACCGCCAGTAATAAGAATAAACGAATTACATTCATAGGGATTTTGAAGACAGGAGACAGGAGACAGGAGGAGCGAAGCGCCATGCAGGAGGGTTTCCCGACAGAGGTGTCTGGCGTTCAGGAGACAGGAGACAGGAGTTATTATTCTCACAAACTCTCCTACTCCCTTACTCCTCTGCATTAATCTTAACGACGACCTTGCCACCTTTGTAGGGGGATACAATCAATGTCCAGTTGATCTAAAGCGCGGGCGATCACAAAATCAACTAAATCCTCAATGGTTTGGGGATTGTGATACCAAGCAGGAATCGCCGGGACTATTCTGGCTCCAACTTCTGCTAACGTAGTTAAGTTACGTAGGTGAATCAAGCTCAAAGGAGTTTCTCGAGGAACCAAAACTAGCTTTCGTCCTTCTTTGAGTTGAACATCAGCTGCCCGTTCGAGTAAGTCAGAGCTTAAACCCACAGCTAGCTTCGCTACCGTACTCATACTGCATGGAATAATAATCATTCCTAAAGTCCGAAAGGAACCGCTGGCAATATTAGCTCCAATATCACCCCAAGGATGACACTGTAATTTACCTGCTTGTTCAACGTTCGCTTGCTGTCGCCAAAATAGTTCTTGTTGAACTGATTCTACTGGCATCCGAGTATTCTGTTCAGATTGCCAAACCATATAAGTTGATTTAGATGCCACTAATTCAATAGTATAATCTGCTTCTAACAGATATTTGAGAGTGCGAACTGCATAAATCAAACCAGATGCACCCGTGACACCAATTATCAATGAGTTAGTGTTATTTGACACTTTGCACAATGTGGAATTTACCTGAAAAAAATGTTAATGGTTAATTGCAATTAACCATTAACCATTAACTATTAACCATTTCCCCGTCAATCGTCGTCGCCATATGGCTCTAAGTCATCTGGCTCCATATCGTTGTGTAAATACAAATCTGGAACTTCGCCGTTGGAGAGGTTAATACTCTTATGCGCTAAACCATCGCTACCAACCGTAACCAAATCAATTTGTTGGCGGTAGTAATCTACACTTTTCACCTGAACAGCAACGCGATCGCCTAATCGGTAAGAAGCACGATTTTTGCGTCCAAATAGAGCTTGTTGTCTAGCGCGGTACTCATACCAATCGTCTTTGAGCGAACTGACATGTACCAATCCTTCTACCCGTAACGGTACACGGCTATTAATTTCTGTACCTACGGTTGCTGGTGGTACTTCAATTTCGACAAAGAATCCGTAAGATTGGACACCAGTAATCACACCCATAAACACTTCACCGATGCGCTGTTTCATCAATGAAGCTTTTTGTAACCCTGCTAAATCAGCTTCAGCTTCTTGAACTTCTTTTTCTCGGTCGTTAAGCTGAACAATTACCCTGGTTAAATCACTTTGCAATTCGCTTTGCAATTCTGGAGGTAGAACATTCCAGTTAATTTCTCCGTGTGAAGAGGAGTGGCGCAGATTGACACGCTCTTTCACACGAGTATTACGGCGATCGCGTCCATGTTCTAGTAGAGCATAAAAGACCCTTTGCATGAGCAAATCTGGGTAACGGCGCATTGGAGATGTACAGTGAGTGTACCCACCAAGGAGTGCTAAACCAAAATGAGGTCCTTTATTTGTGGTGTACACAGATGGCTTGAGCGTGTCTTGCAACAAGTAAGTAAGAACTTGCTCAGATGCTGACTCAGCAAATACCCTGGTCAAATGTTGATAATCTAAAGGTTGGATTTCGTCTTCTGGCTCTAGTACCAGTTCAACCCCTAAATTGATTGCTAATTTTAGCATCTCCTGGACATCTTCTGGATCGGGTGCGCCTTGAACTCGCCAAATTGCCGGAACACCCAAGGCGCTTAAATGAGTAGCCATCAGTTGATTTACTAGTAGTACAAACTCACTCATCAGCGACTGTACTGGTAAATCATTTACTACCACACAGCCAAGAATTCCTTCATCGTAGTAGGGGTTTTGGTTTGGTGGTAAATTCAACTGCAAGCAACCACGACTCAAGCGCACTTGTTTTAGGGCTACCCGTAAGATTTCGAGTTGTCGTATGATTTCGACTACTTCTGGAGCATAATCTGTAGTGTTGGTGTTCAGAATTGTTTCTACGTCCTTAGCACTGACACACTCTTTAACGTTAATTACGCTAGGTATAATCTCCCATTCTATGACTTCTCCTGATTGAGCATCAATTGTAATTAGAAAAGAAATAGTTAAGCGATCAGATCCTGGTGATAATGAACTTCTTTCGATCACAGTTTCTGGTAACATGGGCAGGACTAATTCACCCAGATATACTGACTTACCCCGCTTGAGCGCTTCTCTGTCAAGCGCTTCATCTGGTTGAATATAGTGAGTTAAATCAGCGATGTGAAACCCTAACTGCCAATGTCCAGCATCTGTTCTGTCTAAACTTAAGGCGTTTTCGACCGATGTATCATTCTTGTTGCTGTTAATGGTCAAGGTATACTTTTGACGTAAATCCAACCGATTTTTTAAATCTGCTTTCAATAATCTCTTTGGCACTTTTGTTGCTGCTTCTTGTACTCCATCCGGGAAAGTACGAGATAAGTCGTGCTTACAAGTAACCAAATCAATATCAGCAGCCGCTTCTGCATCACTACCCAAGATTTGCACCACCCTACCTACTGGCGGATATTGTGCAAGGGGGTAACGCAGCACTTCAACATGCGCCAAATGGTCAACAGCCCCTTCTAAAGAAAGACCATTGGCGAGAAGTTTCAGCTCGAACAACAATCTATCATCTAGCGGTACAGCGCGAAAGCCCCCATCTACTTGTTTAATCCGTGCGAGTAAAGTGTGATTGGAGCGTTCTAGAATCAACTTCACTTCTCCTTCTGGAGAACGGCGACGGCTACCTTCTTTGAGAACCTTGACCAAAACGCGATCGCCATTCCAAGCATTACTCAGATGGCTTTCACGGATGTAAATATCCTCAGTTCCTTCCACATCTTGAATTGCAAAGCAAAAGCCTTTGCTAGAGCAGCGCAGTTTTGCTTCAATCAGTCCTTCTTCTGAAATCCGGCGATATTTACCCCGGTCTTTCGCCAAAATCCCGATTTTTTCCAGCACTTCCAAGGTTATGTGAAGTTTTTGTAAACAATCTTCATCTTCACAGCCAAGTTTTTTTTCTAACAGTTTACGAGCTACCAATTTATCATCGGTGAAATTGGTCAGGAGTGTAGCGATTGAAAATTCCATGCGGTGAACCGACCTTTGGTCAAAACATCATTTGTTGTTGCATCTGGTTCCTTAGTGATCTATCCTCACGACCCACAGACATTAATAGGAAACGAATTTCCACTCAAGAGCAGGGAAGACATAAGCAGTTGGTGAGTTTACTTGGGTCTAAGTCCCGACGAAAAGCCAATCGAACATCGCACGCCTGGTATATAATTTTTCCCATATGTTTGTTCTGCCACGGGTTTAATTAGAGGCTTTGAGAGGATTACTCTCAACATTTGCCGCGCCGAAGCTGTTTGGGGAACAGGTGTTCAATTGAGATGCGAGGGTACTTTTACGCCATGAAACTCTAGTGTTTAACTAAGCGAAACTGCTGATAAACCTAACTGACCTAGATGTAGAATTGGTTACGATTAGGTCAGCAGCACAAGCAAGGTGTGAGGACGAACCATTACTACATTATTGTAGATTTAGACCGTACTTATAGAAAATAGATCTGAATATATAATAAGGTAATCAGTATAGCATTCACTAGTCCGCTCACGTAGAATTGGTAGATAGTAGCCATTAATCTTGCGATTGGTAACCTCATGCTACCATCGAAATACGGGCGTGTGCCGCGTGTAGCGTTCTGTGAGTAAAGAATTATGTTGGTGGTAATATTATGTTGGCTCAATTTCGGAGCTCTTATCCTCAAGGCAATCTCTTGACTGAATTAGTACAAATTTATCATGGTAAATATATTGTTCGCGCCAGCGTGCAAATAGAAGGCGTCATCCGCGCTACAGGAATGGCTTGTGAGTCCAAGCTTGAAGAAGCAGAAGATCAAGCAAGAAACAGGGCGTTGATGGTTTTAGGAATCAGCACTACATCCTCAGAATCAGTACCATTGTCTACTGAACCAGTAACGCAGTTTCATCCTAGCCCAATGCCAAAGCCAACTTCTGAGCTAGAAGTGGGATTGAATCAAAGAGTTTATTCCTCCACAATCAACTCTCTTACACTCGAACCACCTACCTCATTTGCAACCGAAAGTAACTTCAATAGTCCTGAGGTGAATCCAGATCCTGTCATTAGTGAGCCAGCACCACAGTTGTCCGCTCCAGAAGACAAAAGCTTATCGCCTTTCAATTACGTGGAGAAATCTTCTAAAATAACAGACACAAGCGATCGCACGTTGAATAGTAACGTTACACCGTTTACACCACGCAGTTATAATCCTCCAGAAAATGGAGTTACCAAAGAGACAACAAAGAAAAAGAAGAAGAGCGAACCGATAGATTTATCAGATGTGATTGCGAAAACCGATGTGGAAATCGAGCGCTTAGGCTGGACAAAGGAACAAGGACGAGATCATCTCAAAAAAACCTACGGTAAAATTGGACGTACTTTGCTTACCGAAGAAGAATTACTCGACTTTCTCAGATATCTCGAAGCCCAACCAACACCGCCAGATCCGTTAGCGGGATTTTGAAATCGTAGAGACGTTCCGCCGGAACGTCTCTACATGTTTAAACAACCGCCATCGGACGGCTACCTGCAGCGTGGCGATCGATTACAGAATCAACCAAGCCATATTCCTTAGCTTCTTCAGGAGACATAAAAAAGTCTCTCTCAGTATCTTCAGCAATCTTTTCTAAAGGTTGCCCGGTATGTTCGGCTAAGTATTCGTTTAGCCGCCGCTTGTGATAAAGAATTTCTCTAGCTTGAATTTCAATATCAGTAGCTTGTCCCTGAGCACCACCCAAAGGTTGGTGAATCATGATCCGCGAGTTGGGTAAACTCATGCGCTTACCCTTAGTACCAGCGCTAAGGAGAAAAGCGCCCATACTTGCTGCTAATCCGGTACAAATGGTACAAACATCCGGGCGGATTTGCTTCATTGTGTTAAAGATGCCCATTCCTGCTGTCACTGATCCACCAGGAGAATTTACATACATATAAATGTCTTTCTCCGAGTCTTCAGAATCTAAAAATAGCAGTTGAGCGACAATTAAATTAGCTACGTTGCTATCAATCGCCTCTCCCAGAAAAATAATGCGCTCACGTAACAGCCGCGAGTAGATGTCAAAGGCGCGTTCGCCTCGACCTGATTGTTCGATAACGACAGGAATCATCGTAGGTGCTGGTGTAACTAATTTATGTACATTTTAACGATTGCAACAGGGGAAGTGCTGTTCGGATTCCCTAACCAGGTTTTGCTCAGAACCCTGGTTTGTCAAGCTACCATAACTTGGTCAGCAATTTTACTGACGATATTTCCGGATTCGCATCCCTCGGATGGGTATATCAATAGTAAGAGGTGCATGACGTAATATTCAATACCTACTATAGAAACATCCACCCTAAGATAGGAGTCTGCCATGCTAGAAAAACTGATGCAAGCCGCCATCATCACTTTTTTACTCCACCTGCTAGCAGGTATTAGCCCTCATACAACAATTGATACAGCAGCCCCCGCCGCTCAACCGTCCACAGCGATCGCCCGAGCAATCTTCGACTATCTGCAGTAAGGCACTTGCAGAAAATGAGAATATTATTATTCAATCTTAGAGCCAATCGCTTTTATATACCCAGCATCTAGAGTGCATCTACATTAATCATAATTACGCGCACAAAGTTCACCTACTTAATCGCTAACTTTTCAACTTATTTTAGTGCTTAGTAAATGATAGAAACTAGCCTTTCAAAATCTTGATACTCAAAGAATATCTGCTGTCTGGAATATTTGCCATAGATATCATTAACATTCAAACGCGATCGCGAACCTCTACTACCAGGCACGCTTGTTAAGCCAGACATAGCCTAATACTTGCTATTTTAGATATATTGTATTAACAAGATTGTTCAAGGTTCGGTATGGTTTCTCAAATCCAATCGCCAACCCAGTCAGAGATTTTCTACCCAGATAGTGATGGACAACCAGTGGCAAATAACACCAAGCAATTTCGTTGGATTGTCGTAATTCAGCAGAATTTGGATTGGTTGTTTGCAGGGAGTAATCTGTACACAGATAAACACAGATAATAACCATCTGTGTTTATCCGCGTTCTTTTTTATAAAGATGCCAACCACTCCACAATTTCGCGATTCACAACATCTGGTACTTCATCGTGGGGACAATGCCCTGCACCGGGAATGGGAACAATTTTGATCTCTTTACCATTTTCCCGTGCTTTTTGATAAATTTTAGCGCCAGTAATTGGTGTCCAAGGATCATTTGCACCCCATATTACTAATAATGGACGTTCAACTTTGGGCAATAGTTCTACTGGACTTGGACCTGGGGGTGCTGTGAGAATAGAAGCAAATACTTGCTGCGCACCAGGATCGCAAGAAGGGGCATATAGCAAATCGACTAGTTCATCGGTGACGGCTGAGCGATCGCGATAAACTTGGTATAAGGTACGGCGAATTTGAGATTTTTGTCGAACACGGTTGAATACCAATTTACCCGTGATGGGATGACCAACGAGCCTGTTAAAACCTGCCATAGCAACTCGTAGTGGTGGGTTTAGTTCGTGGGGGCGATGGCTTAATCCACCTGCACTATTAATTAAAACACCGCCTGCGACAATTTCTGGATGTTCTGTCACTACTATCAAACTTAAGAGTGCGCCGATGGAGTTACCGATAAATACGGCTCTTTCTTGAATGTGTGCTGTCCAAAAATCTTTTAGCAGTTCTACCCACACATCTACAGTGTATTTCAATGGTGGTTTATCGGAACCGCCAAATCCCAACAGATCAATGGCATATACCCGGTAGCCTGCGGCGGCTAAAACGGGAATGTTTTTCCGCCAATGTCCGATGGAAGCACCGAAACCATGAACTAGTACCAACGGACATCCAGTACCCATAACGGTATACTGAATTTTATACCCCTGCCAAGTCCAAATGTGTTTCTCAAAAGAGTATTGTGTTTGTAGCTGCTGTGTAGTTACACTCATTATGAAGATTCGTAAAGCCTTTTCTTATATAGTAGTTTTTTCTGACTTCTGAAATTACTGCTTTAGGAATGAATTTCGTCTTCTTAGATCCCCGACAACTTTTACGAAGTCGGGGATCTAGGGAGGGAACTGGGGAAATTCTAGAGTGAAGGTGGTGGAACCTGCTGCACTCTCTACAGAAATTGAGCCTCCCAAGTGCTTGACAAGTTTACGAACTAATGCTAAACCTAATCCACTGCCACCATATCTCCAAGGATCGTTGTTGGGGATGCGGTAGAAGGGTTCAAAAATGCGTGACAGTTCATTTTGGGCAATTTCAACTCCGGAATTACTGATACTCAGAAGTACTGTGTCTACCTTTTGGGAAACAGAAATTGCGATCGCTCCACCTGCTGGTGTAAATTTACAGGCGTTGTTGAGTAATTCAGTGATAATACGTTCTAAATCTGTGACATCTGTCTCTAATGGAGGAAGTTCACTCTGCATTTTCAAGTTTAACTTGAGCCTTTGACAACTAGCACGTTCTCGAAAAGACTCAACAATCGCGGGAAGCCAGGTTTGCAATTCAATTACAATGGGAGTCAGAGGTTCGGCGTCGGCTTCTAAATAGGTGAGTGTGAGTAAATCGTCAATTAATTTGCTTTCTCGATGACATTCGTTATGTAGAATCTGCAATAGCTGAGGAACTAGCTCTATTTCTGTTACTCCTATTTGTTGGAGTAGACTTTCTAGAGTTTGGGCGGCGAGGTTGATGCTAGTAATTGGTGTGCGTAATTCACGCGAAAGGCTTCTGAGGAATTCTTTTTTCAAATGCTCAAGTTTTTCTAGTTCGATCACCTGTGTTTGTGCTAATTGGTAAAGTCTAAATTGGCGAATAGCGATCGCACATTGACTTGCTACCTGCTCCACTAACATAAGTTCAAATTCATCAAAAACTTCTTTTGTTAGTCTTGTCACCCAAACATTTCCCAGTATCCCACAAGCATCGAAAATCGGATAAGCCAAATGCGTCACTACATTTAACTGAGGGTTCCATCCTGGAACAATTTCCACCGAGTGTAGAGCTTGTTTTTGCAAAAGTGGCTGATATTCTGGAAAGTCTGCTATCTGCCTTATCGATCCCAAGCGCTGAGCTGAGGTAGTTGTGTACTCATAGGTAACAGTTGCTGTTGTGCGACAAGTGCTGTAAAGTTCAATTTGACATGAAGTTGCCTTTAAAACCTGAGCTAATTCCTGAATAACCGTTTGCAAAACCTGACTTTCTTCGAGACTGTCGCGAATTAGCTCAGTTATACGTCGCACTAACGCTTCAAAATTACGATAATAGTGCTTAGCTAAATCTAGTTGAAGAATATCCGAATTACTTTGTATTAACTCTGTGGTAGATTGCGATGGATCTATATTCATGCGATCCCTACAAATCTTGCTTGTGGATGGCGAATATACACTTGCAGGTAATTGCTTATTTACTAATGTAGAGACAAAATTATACTCTTTCTAGATTTTTGCATATCCTTAGGTATAAGAAAAGCCTCCTCATTAACTTTTACAATTCTTAATAAGTAAGAAATCGTAGAGACGTCCCGGCGGGGCATCTGTACAATTCTCCCGTACTCCTGTAAAGACGCGATTAATCGCGTCTCTACGTATTTCTAAAACCTGGACACTTCCTCAAACTTCTTAGCATCACTCATAGCCTTAGCAGCTTCACCACAAGTGCGCGGTGTAGGAAAAATCTTGCCAGGATTCGCTAAACCTTTGGGATTATAGGCTTGACGCACCAATTGCATGGTTTCTAAATCAACATCTGTAAACATATCTGGCATGTAGCATTTTTTATCTGCGCCAATTCCATGTTCACCAGAAATACTTCCACCTACCCTAACACAAAGCTTGAGAATTTCTCCGCCGACTTCTTCCACTTCTTCTAATGCTCCGGGGATGGAATTATCGTAGAGAATTAGTGGGTGAAGATTACCATCGCCAGCATGAAACACGTTGGCAATGCGATAACCGTATTTCTGACTTAATGCTTCTATTTCTCCTAGTACGTAGGGTAATTGAGTACGAGGAATGACACCATCTTGTACGTAATAATCTGGACTTACATGTCCGGCTGCGGCAAAAGCGGCTTTACGTCCTTTCCATAATTTTAAGCGCTGCTCTGGATCGCTTGCAATTGTAATATTACGCGCACCATTATTTTTACAGATTTCCGCAATACGCTGTTTGTTTGCGGCAACTTCTACAGCCAAACCATCAATTTCGACTAACAAAATAGCAACAGCATCACGGGGGTAACAATTAGTGCAAGCTACATCTTCCACAGCGTTGATGCTGAGGTTATCCATGATTTCCATGCCCCCTGGAATGATCCCCGCGCTGATAATATCGGAAACACTCGCCCCAGCAGCTTCTATGTTGGTAAAATCTGCTAAAAGCACACAGATTGATTCGGCACTTTTGAGAATTCGCAGTGTGATTTCTGTGGCAATACCCAATGTACCTTCGGAACCCACAAATATACCTGTTAAATCATAACCGGGCATTTCGGGAATTTGTCCGCCCACGTCTACAATTGAACCATCGGGGAGGACTAGTTTTAATCCTAAAACGTGGTTAGTTGTAACACCATACTTCAAGCAATGTACTCCACCTGAGTTTTCTGCTACATTACCACCAATGGAGCAGATAATTTGGCTAGAAGGATCGGGAGCGTAGTAAAATCCAGCACCACTCACTGCTTGTGTTACCCAGTTGTTAATTACTCCTGGTTGAACAACTACACGCTGATTATCTAAGTCTACATTTAGTATTTGCCGCATTAAAGATGTGACAATTAAAACGCAGTTTTCTACAGCCAATGCACCACCAGATAAACCAGTACCAGCACCGCGTGCAATGAAGGGGATGGAGTTGCGATCGCATATCTTCACCACCTCCGCTACTTGTTCTGTAGTTCTGGGCAATACTACCACAGCGGGGCGTTGACGATAACTAGTTAGTCCATCACACTCATAGGTAATGAGTTCTTCTCGACGTTGCACAACACCATTTTTGCCAACTACAGCTTCAAATTGTTTGATGATGGGTTTCCAGTTACGTTGTTGTTTATCTTGGATGAGCATGGGTTTTTGTAGTTAAGGTAGATGTTTATAAGTAAGTAGGTAAAATTAAATATAAAATAAATTCTACGTTCGTAGTACCGTGAGAGCGCTCAGCGAGTAAGTTATAAGGGCTGAAGCCCTTACTACCAACGAGCATTTATTTACGCCTACCTACTTATTGTGGCAAGAATTAGAGTTAAAGTGGTAGCCATAACCTAAAACTCTTACAAATCATAGATACCCGACAACTTTTACGAAGTCGGGTATCTTGGGATGATCAATCAATCACATATTTTTCAATAGCTTGTTTCCAAACTAAATATCCTTGACCATTTAAATGCAGTCCATCTAAAGTATATTTAGCATCTAATTGATTTTGAGAATCTAATAAAAGAGAAAACACATCTATATATTCATAGTTAAATTTTTGAGCTAATTCTTTTAATTTCTGATTCATTTGCAATATATTGTTATTGTTTTGCCAGTAGCGAAATTTGTTGTTTACAGGTAAAACGCTTTGAATAAATACTTTCGTATTGGGTATTTCATTACTAAATCTAGTTAAAATATTTTCGTATCCTGCCAAAGTCTTTTCTACAGATTTGCCTTCATTAACTAAGTCATTGATACCGATCATAAAGAAGATTTTTCTGGGTTTTGACTCTACGATCGCGTTTAGGCGATACAATATTCTTTCTGTTGTATCACCGCTAATACCACGGTTTTTAATCTGAGGATTTTCTAGTAACTCTGCCCATTGACATTCTTCAGTTAAGCTATCTCCCAAAAAAATGATTGCTGACTCTGATTTAGGCAGTATTTCAAACTGGCTTTTTTTATGGAGGTATGTAGAATGGTATTCATTGACTTTATAATAATACTTCTGCAAAAATTTGTTTAATAAATAGGGCAGTCCACCCATTTTCGATATAAATAAGTTGCAAAGCAATAGTAGCAAAATATTGAATATGAGCGAAATATTGAATATGATATTAATTTTATTGTTCATGGTTATGATAGATTAATTAGCAATAAAATTCTGCACCCGCTGCCAAACTTGCTCGATTAAATCAGAACTGTTGGCATCAAACCATTCTATTTGAGGATATGCTCTAAACCAAGTACGTTGTCGCTTGGCAAATTGCCTAGTATGCAAAACAGTTAATTCTTTAGCTTTATCCAAAGAAATATCTCCAGCTAAGTATTGCTTGATTTCTTGATAACCTAAAGTATTCAGCAACGGTAAGTCAACACCATATTTCTGACAAAGGTATTCAACTTCCCCAACTAAGCCATCTGCTATCATGTTTTCTGTCCGTTGTGCAATCCGGGTAGTGAGGTGAGCAGAATCACAATCTAAACCAATTTGCAGTATGGGATAGTTGGGCGGATTTTCGCCTTGCTGAGCAGAAATTGGCATACCAGTAACATAAAATACTTCCAATGCTCTTAAAGTCCGCACCATATCGTTAGGATATATTTTCTGTGCTGCAACAGGGTCAACTTGTTGTAGCATAGCGTAAAGTTGTGTTTGACCGAGAGATTCGAGTTGCGATCGCAATTCCGGCTGCGGTGCTACTCTAGGAATCTTCATCCCTTGGGTGATAGAACGTATGTATAAACCAGTACCACCAACGAGGAGGAGGGGAGTAGGGGAGTGGGGGAGTGGGGGAGAAGAAATGAGGGCTTGAGCTTGTTCTTGGTAGTCTGCTACCGTCATTGTGTCTGTTGGTGCGCAGATATTAATTAAATAATGCGGTACTAATTTTTGTTCAGCTAAAGTTGGCTTAGCTGTACCAATATTAAATTCCCTGTATACTTGACGGGAATCGGCGCTGAGAATTATAGAACCCAGTCGCGTAGCTAAAGTCAAGGCTAACCCCGACTTACCTGTTGCTGTTGCGCCACAAATCACAATTAATTTAGTCATTGTTAATTGCTAATTGTTAATTGCTAATTGCTAATTGTTAATTGTTTTTAGCTATTAACCATTAGCCATTAGCTATTAGCCTTCTTATAAAGGGTACATCCCTATAATAAACTTCTCTTCAAATTGACCCACAGTCGCCATCAAGGCTTTTGTGCTATAATTTTGGTATGTTTTTGTATTTTTCGCCTTTGGGCGAATTCACCCCCACTACTCAGGAGAATTTTCATGACGAGCAGTTACAGTGCCGCTCAGATTCAAGTTCTGGAAGGGCTGGAACCCGTCCGCAAAAGACCGGGTATGTACATTGGTACTACTGGTCCGCGAGGACTCCACCATTTAGTTTATGAGGTGGTGGACAACTCTATTGATGAGGCTTTGGCGGGTTACTGTACCCATGTGGAGGTGGATCTCAACGCCGATGGTTCTGTTACGGTAACAGATGATGGTCGGGGTATTCCCACCGATATCCACCCACAAACTGGCAAATCAGCTTTGGAAACAGTGTTAACCGTACTACACGCCGGAGGAAAATTTGGTAGTGGTGGCTACAAAGTTTCCGGAGGATTGCACGGGGTAGGTGTTTCTGTTGTCAACGCCCTGTCTGAGAGAATAGAAGTTACAGTTTGGCGAGATAAAAAGGTTCATACCCAGCGTTATGAACGTGGTATTCCCGTTACGGAACTGGAAGCCAAGCCTTACAAAGAAAATCGTACAGGAACTTCTGTCACCTTCAAGCCAGATCCCCAAATCTTCACTACTGATACTGAGTTTGATTACACTACTTTATCAAGTCGCCTGCGGGAGTTAGCATATCTTAATGCAGGAGTCAGAATTACATTTACCGATAACCGCCTAGAACTACTCAAAAGTGGTACACCCAAGGTAGAAACCTACGAATATAAAGGCGGGATTCGGGAATACATCGCCTACATGAACAGCGACAAGCAGCCGCTACATGAAGAAATTATTTTTGTTCAGGGTGAACGCAACAACGTACAAGTAGAAGTAGCATTGCAGTGGTGTACTGATGCTTATACAGATAATGTACTGGGTTTTGCCAATAATATTCGTACCGTTGATGGCGGTACGCACTTGGAAGGTTTGAAGGCAGTACTAACTCGTACCTTAAATACGATCGCTCGCAAGCGCAACAAACTGAAAGACGCAGATCCCAACCTCAGTGGCGAACACGTTCGTGAAGGACTTACTGGCGTTATTTCTGTTAAAGTACCAGAACCAGAGTTTGAAGGACAAACCAAAACTAAACTTGGTAACACCGAAGTGCGGGGAATTGTCGATACTTTGGTGGGAGAAGTTCTCACAGAATACCTAGAATTTCGCCCCGGTATTGCCGATTCGGTTTTAGATAAAGCCATCCAAGCCTTCAAAGCCGCAGAAGCAGCCCGTCATGCACGAGAATTAGTGCGGCGTAAATCGGTACTAGAGTCTTCACCTTTACCTGGTAAGTTAGCAGATTGCAGTACAAGAGATCCCAAAGAATCAGAAATATTCCTCGTGGAAGGAGATTCTGCAGGCGGGTGCTTTGATGGAGATACACTTGTAGCATTAGCTGATGGGCGAACGCTCAGTTTCAAACAAATTGTCGCTGAGCAAGCAATAGGGAAAGAGCATTTTTGCTATACCATCCGTAATGACGGCACTCTTGGCATAGAACGCATTATCAACCCCCGGATGACAAAAGCCAACGCTGAAGTAATCAAGGTGACGTTAGATAACGGAGAAACCCTGATCTGTACACCAGATCACCGCTTCATGTTGCGAGATGGCACTTACAAGCCTGCTGCATTGTTAACACCGGATGATTCGCTCATGCCGTTGTATCGCAAGCTATCAGATACGAGTGAACCAGGTATTACCATTGATGGTTACGAAATGGTTTGGAATCCACGTTCTGATTCCTGGCTATTTACCCACCTGGTAGCAGATTGGTATAATCGATGGCAGGGGGTTTATCAGCTTGCCGACGGCGATCATTGCCATCATATTGATTTCAACAAGCGTAATAACAACCCTACAAACCTAAAGCGTTTATCTGCTGCTGAACATCTGGCGCTACACCGCGCTCATATTGAACAAACATTGCATCGGCAAGATGTGATTGAAAAGAGTCGCAAAACTCGTCAAAGCCAAGAATACCGAGCTAAGATGAGCAAAAGAATGCAGCAGGAGCAAACGCGGCAGATTCTCTCACAACAAGCTAGCGAGCAATGGGAAGATGAAGCCTACAAAGCTTATATGGTTAGCAAGTGGCGAGAATTTTACAACAGCAACGACACTTACCGTCAGCAAAATTGCCAGCAACTCAAAGTCGCGCAGCAAGAATACTGGAGCGATGCAGCAAACTGCTTAGCTCAAGCTGAACGAGTTCGCAATCATTTTGCTAATAACCCTCAAGCACGAGAGGCTCATTCATTGCTAGCAAAACAACAATGGCAAGACGAGGCGTTGTTGGAGTGGCGAAGAGAAAAGACTCAGGAACAATGGACTCCAGAGTTTCGCGCAAAGCGTAAGGCGGCGTTGCAGCAAACTTACTATCGCAAAACTATTGCTGCTCTTAAGCAAATAGAAGTTGATCTTGGCAAGCTGGATTTGGATGCTTATCAAGCATACCGTCTCCAAACAAGAGACAAGTCTTTATTACGGTTTGACACTTTCTGTGAACGCTACTTTGATGGTAATCAGGTTTTTGCTGTTGAAGCAGTCACCAATTACAACCACCGTGTTGTTTCCATCGAACGTTTGGAAGAACGGGTAGATGTTTACGACATCGAAGTTCCCCATACCCATAACTTTGCTTTGGCAAGTGGCGTATTTGTTCACAATAGTGCAAAACAAGGACGCGATCGCCGTTTCCAAGCAATTCTCCCCTTACGTGGTAAAATCCTCAACATCGAGAAAACTGACGATGCCAAAATCTACAAAAACACTGAAATCCAGTCTTTGATTACAGCACTGGGCTTGGGTGTCAAGGGTGAGGAATTCGATGCTTCCCAACTGCGTTATCACCGCATCGTCATTATGAGCGTTGCAGGTGATGAACCAACTCTAGTGATGGATAATACTGGGCGTACAGAGTTTGTCACCATAGGTGGTTTTATTGATGATTGTGTAGAAGGGCGTCGCAGCGCCGAAGAATACCAAGTCATCTGTTTTGACCAAGTAACCCATGATACCCGCTTCCGACCCCTCAAAGCCGTGATTCGCCACGGACATGAGGAGCCGATGTACAAGATCAAAACCCGTTACAACCGCTCGGTCAAGGTAACATCTTCTCACAGTGTCTTTGTCTTTGAAGATGGGCAGGTGCGACTGAAGAAGGGTAATGAAGTCAAGCCCGGTGATATATTAGTAGCTAGTCGTCGTTTACCTCGTCCATCTAACAGCCCTACACGCATTGACTTACTGGAAACTTTCTACAGTGCAGAATTAACCAAAGGACTGTATGTCAAAGGTGAAGATGTACGGCAAGTAGCAGCAAAACGGGTGTTGGCAAAGGTAGAACGCCCAGATTTGTGGAGTGAACCACGAATTCTACTTAACGAAGATGCATGGCAGCAGCTTGTACAAGCGCGTACTACAGCAGGAATCAGCCAGATGCAAGTGGCAACCGTCTGCGGTGTTAAGCAGCCAATTACCATTAGTCACTGGGAACGCGGTGTCAACAAACCGATTTTATCTCAATTCCTCAGTTACTTAGATGCGATCGCCTGGAATGATCACGTTGTATATGAGCAGTTGCCATCTAAAATTGATGAACGACTAGCCCAAGATGATACCAGCAAAAACGCTCGTTGGCGTGAGGTAAGTTGCTACAAACCCCTAGACGAATTTACATTCACTGAACTGGCACAACTGGGAGAGGATGTACAAATTGTCCCACAAGCCCATGAAGAAAAGGCATTTGGGCGTTACTTACCCATCACTTCTGAATTAATGTGGTTCTTGGGCTGGTACGTTGCTGAAGGAACTTTGAGTCAACACCAAGTTAGCCTCAACTTGGGTAAGAAAGATGAGCGGTTTATTCCAGAAATTAAAGCGGCAATTGAAGCGGTGTTTGGGGAAACTCCACGCCAGTATAACGATCCAAACAGCGATGGTATTAAACTCTACTTCCACAGTGTCGCCGCCGCTAGATTATTGCGAGTATGGGGTTTAGCTGAGCGGGCGCACCTCAAGAAGTTGCCGGATATCCTATTTAGTTTATCTGAAGAACTACAACTGGCTTTCTTGGAAGGCTATTTCCTTGGTGATGGCACTACAGTGGGTAAACACCTGTCTTTTACCACTAACTCTGTTGCTCTTAAAGATGGGCTACTATACCTGTTGGGGCAATTGGGTATAATTGCTGCTAACAGTCATCATCAGCCGTCAACACTTCCTGATGCTCCCATTCAAACAAGACATCCTTATTACAGCATCACAATTTGTGGCAAAGAGCAAATCGACCTGTGTCGTCAAATTTGGCAACGTCATGCTAATGCCCATAAGTTGGAAGCACTTCTTTTAAGTCCGACTCGCAAGGCGCAAGATTATGTGCCAATCAGCGATGATTTAATGGGATTGCAGGTGATTAGTGCCTCTGAGATCGAACCAGTTGGGGAGTACGTTTATGACTTCTCAGTGCAGGATGACGAAAACTTTGTCTGTGGTACTGGGGGTTTGTGTGCGCATAATACCGACGCTGACGTAGATGGAGCGCATATCCGTACTCTGTTGTTAACTTTCTTCTATCGGTATCAGCGAGCGTTAATTGAGCAGGGCTACATCTACATTGCTTGTCCACCACTTTACAAACTTGAGCGGGGACGGAATCATTACTATTGTTATAGTGACAGGGAACTACAACAACGTATTGCTGAATTCCCCGACAATGCTAACTACACCATCCAACGATTTAAAGGGTTGGGTGAAATGATGCCACAACAACTCTGGGATACTACTATGAACCCAGAAACCCGCACCTTCAAGCTAGTGGAAATTGAGGATGCAGCAGAAGCTGATCGCATTTTCACGATTTTGATGGGCGATAGGGTTGCACCCCGTCGCGAATTTATCGAAACCTACGGTTCTAAACTCAACCTTACGGATTTAGATATTTAGTACGGGTGGGGGTACACCGATCACGTAGAGACGTTACATGTAACGTCTCTACACGTTCAGGTTCTTCCAGTAAGTTTTGCCACAACTGCAACTAGCTCCAAAGCCTCAAATGGCTTAAGAATAAACATCTGAAACCCGGCATTGAAAACTAGACGACTGTTTTCTGGAAACACACAACCTGTAAGAGCAACAGCGGGAAGAAACCCACCAACCTCTGCTTCTTTGATTCTGATTGAGCGAATTAGCGAATAGCCATCCTTGTGTGGCATACTGATATCGCTGATCAGAATGTCTGGTTTCCACTCTTCTATCACTTCAATAGCTTCATCCACTGAAGTTGCCGTCTCCACCTCAGCCTGGTACTCTTCAAAAATGATCTTCACCAACTTCAGATTATCTGCATTGTCATCTACCACAAATACGCGCAAGCCATCAAGGGCAGGAGATGGAGAATTACTTTGTGCATTTTGGTAATGGTTGATCGGCTCTCTATCTTTTTGAGGATGCAAGTCGCAAAAACTATTTGGCATACTACGATTTAGCATTTTAAATTTAACCTCCAAGTTAGTGATTGCTATTACTAGCGACCTATTCTAATGCTTGAAAAAAGCGTTAAATGCTAATTACCAAGAGCTATAGATAGCGATGAGTAATTCAGCTAGAATATCCTTCGTAGGCTTATTGCTTGCCAATAAGTTTTTAGCTAATTCCATCGCCTCATTAATATTTAGTAACTTTGCATTAAGTGCATCGCGCAACTCTTTATTTGTATAACCCAACTCTTGCTCTATCTGTTGCAGTTCGTAATTCTTGTGACACAGATATTGTTTTAAGCTCTCTATTTGTTCTAATAAAAACTCTACTTTCTCCTCAAGTTCCAGAATTTTATCGGCGTCAATACCTCTTGGTACTTGAAGATGGCTCTCTTGGTCGCGTATTTGGTAAGTCATATTGAATCTCTAACTTCTAATTCCTTGACTATTTTTAAAACTTTTCATCTTATTTACAGTAAAAGCTCTTGGCTAACTCAGGGAATAGCTGGGCATAACTATAAATATAAAAAAAGAAAGTGAAGATTTTGTGAATGAGTTAGTAGATAATATTAAGAATATAAAAGATTGTAGTTGCGATGACCGCGCTCAAACACTCTTAAAAGCGCTGTGATCGCAACTAAGAGTTAATATTTTATTTATAAGTAATTAAACGGAGTGATATTATCTATTAAGTATGAAATCATAATTCCAACGATAGATGTTTCTTTAAACGTGATGTGCATCTAGCAATGATCAATACTTATCTATGAAAATTCTGCTAGTAGAGGATGATGAAGGGACTGCTGAAGTATTGAAGAATACACTTACGAAACAGCATTACGTAGTAGAGTTGGCAATGGATGGTCAAGCTGGACTGTCCCTTGTCGAAGTGTTTACTTATGACCTGATTTTATTAGATATCATGTTGCCAAAGCTGGATGGTTTAAACTTTTGCAGAAAGCTACGCGATCGCGGAGATAGCACCTCAGTTCTGCTTTTGACAGCTTTGGACAGTAGCACTACCAAAGTTATTGGATTAGATGCAGGAGCTGATGATTATGTTGTCAAGCCTTTTGACACCAATGAGTTATTGGCTCGCATACGTGCTCTGCTCCGGCGCGGAACTCCGGCTGTCTCCTCAGTAATAGAGGTGGGAAATATCAAGCTTGACTCCGGTAGCTGTAGGGTGACTTGCGATGGGCAACTTTTGCATTTGACTGCTAAGGAATATGCTATAATAGAAATGCTTATGCGTAATAGCCACCGGATGTATAGCCAAAAACAGCTGCTCGATTATCTCTGGTCATCGGAAGAAATCCCTTCTGAGAATACTGTTAGAGCACACATCAAGGCTTTACGGCAGAAACTTAAGAAAGCTGGGGCGGATCGAAGCATTGAGACAGTATACGGACTAGGATATCGGCTCAGATTAGGAGAAGAAGTTAAGCATGCACAAGCAACGGTTCCCCAAACTACAGTAGAACAGCCCGAACTACACATGTCGTCGGCACAGGCTGGGATTTGGGAGCGATTTAAACCCAAGTACAGCGCTCACGTTAGCGTCTTAGAAAACGCTATTACCACTCTGGGTGCGGGTAAACTAACTGAAGAACTGCGGCAAAAGGCACAGCAAGAAGCCCACCTACTCATTGGATCGTTAGCTAGCTTTGGTTTTGCTGAAGCCTCGCGTCTCGCACGCGCAATTGAACAGATTTTTGGGGCTGGAGTCAAGCAGAGTCAAGATGTTGAGCATCTCTGTAAACTTATTGTAGCATTGCGGGAAGAACTGGAACGACCTGTCGCAATCAAGCCACCAGCTTAAGACTGATTCAGTTGAACAAGTTCGGCAATCATTGATACCAATTGATTTGGTTCGACTGGTTTAGCAATATGCCTTTGAAAACCAGCAGCAAGAGCCGAACTTTGCTCTTCTTCCCTCACGTATGCCGTTAAGGCGATCGCCGGAATTCCCCCTAACTCAGCATCAAGCGCCCTCACCTGACGGATTAGCTCATAGCCGTCAACATCTGGCATCCCAATGTCTGACAACAGAACATCATATTCACTCCTATTCGCTCTGAGAATGGCGATCGCCTCTTTTGCCCCGCCTACCGCCGTCACTTGCGCTCCTACCTCTTCAAGAATTGTCTTCAGTAACTCTAGTAAACCCGCTTCGTCATCAACCACAAGTACCCGCACACCTAAGAGCGTTGGCATGGTAGCCCGTGGCACTTCCTGCCGATTCCTCAATCTCTGCGACAAATTAGTTGACACAGAAGTGTCTGTGTGCGATAATGGCAATATCAATGTCATAGTTGTGCCTTGCCCCTCACCCGGACTTTCAGCTTGAACCGTGCCATTGTGTAAATTTACCAAATGATACACAATTGAAAGTCCGATTCCGAGTCCACCATGAAATCGAGAGATACTGGTATCTGCTTGACTAAAACGCTCGAAGACATGGGGTAGAAACTCCGCACTGATGCCCTGACCTGTATCAATAACTTGAATCTGGGCAAAAGAGCCAACACGCTCAAGTTTGACTGTTACCCGTCCCCCCACTGGGGTGAACTTGATGGAGTTAGAGAGTAAATTCCACAGTACCTGCTGTAAACGCTCCGGATCGCCGGACACCCATAGGGTGTCCGGCGATCCGAGCAAGGTTTCTATTTGAATATTTTTAGCCTCAGCTGATGGACGGATAACATAAATGGCTGCCTCAATCACAGCTACGAGATCAATCAAACTGATATTAAGTTGGAGTTTGCCTGTGGTAATGCGTGAGATGTCGAGGAGATCTTCAATCAGCTTAGCTTGCGACTTGGCGCTACGCTCGATGATCTCCAGCGCCTGAGCGGTCTTTTGGGCGTCAAAAGAGCGATTACGGAGCATTTCAGCCCAGCCTAGTATGGAGTTGAGAGGATTCCGTAGTTCGTGAGAGACGATTGATAAGAACTGATCCTTAGCACGGTTGGCTGTCTCGGCAGCAGCCCTCGCCGACTGCTCCTGCATCAGTAGCTGGTTGCGTTGTGACTCAAACAGCTTACGTTCAGTGATGTCAGAGATGGCAAGGAGGATCATTTGATGATTGTCTGCTCGCTGTATTTTACAAGCATTCAGCAGCATTGTTTTGTGTCCGATTTGCTCAAATGTATGCTCAACCTCATAATTATGGATCTGGGTGTTGTGAGGAAGAACTTCTTCAAGCAGCGATCGCAACTGAGGAATGTTCCACTGACCATTGCCAAGAGCGAAGATACTACAGTGTTCTGTTTCTACATTTGAAACGTGGAAAGTCTCATAGAAACACTGATTCGCTGTAACCACTATTAAGTTCGTATCCAGCACTATTATAGGTTGCTGTATTGTCTCCACGATCGCTTGGGCGTAGTCACGGGATTCTTTGAGCAGCTCAGTGCTGCGTTTTAAGGCGTCAATATCGACCAACACGATCACCACGCCATCAATTTGATTTTCTAGAGTTTTGTAAGGGCGTATCCGTAGATCGTACCAATGACCGGAGGTGTCTTGAACCTCAAGTTCATTAATAATGAGGTTATCAATCACCTCTAAGATCATTTGCTCTAAGTTTGGGACGTTAAGATTGGGTTTAATATGATTGATTGGTCGCCCCACATCAGTCGCAATCAGGTTGAAGACTTTTTCTGCGCTCGGCGTGAAACGTCGGATGCTCAGATCGTTTGCTAATATAACAATGGGAATATTGACACTAGTGAGTAAATTGCGCAAATCGCTGTTGACCTTGTTTGATTCTTGAATCCGACTGTGCAATTCCTCGTTAGTGGTGTTCAGTTCTTCATTTGTCGATTGAATCTCTTCTTTGGCGGTTTGTAGTTCCTCATTTGTGCTTTGTAACTCTTCGTTGTTGGAGAGGATCTCCTCATTGGCGGTCATGAGTTCTTGGTTAGTTGCCTCCTGCTCCTGAATAATCGATTGCAGATACTCTTTAGTAGCAGTAAGCTCCTGTTTAGTGGCAGCAAGTTCTTGTTTTAGCTGGATTTCCTGCTTTGTGGCTGTCTGCTTCCCCCGAATAGGCTTCACGCTACGGTTGTCATCAGCTGACTGACCAATAGCTGACGCGGAAACTTCCTCAAACAAAACTAAAAAGTAGCGTTCTTCTGTTGGGGTTGCCTTGAAAGGAATCACCTCAAAATTGAGTTCCCTCAATTGCTCTTTAGTAGTGAGTTGGATGCCTTCCTTTCTTACCGGGATCTCTAAGCGTTTCGCCTGGTTGATCGCTGTGCGCAGCTCTAACCGCAAGCTTGCTTGAGCCATTTTGAGCAAATTAAAGCTTGGCGTTCCGGGTGCTGGTGCAAGGTAGGGACTGGTTTCTCCCCGAAATTGTAAGATTTCCAACTCGCTATTGATAATTACACCAGGGGGGGCATATTTATTCCAGACAATCCGGTCAGCTTCTTGCTGCAAATCAAGACCTTCCCCACCATCCGAGTTCGTGTCCGGAGCCTTCATTTTCTGTCCTAAATAATCGTTGCTAAAGAAGTCAAAGTTTAGCCGAGTGGGTGTCAACTTTCGGGAATAAATTTTCTGCTTTTTGTCTACTAAAGTAAACAGATCTGAGTACTCGCCCGTACTTTCCGAGGTTCCAAGCAGGAGAAAGCCTGTTGGTTTGAGGCTGTAATGGAACAATGGTATCACCTTCTTCTGCAAAGCGGGTCCCAAATAAATCAGTACATTCCGACAACTAATTAGATCCAGATGGGAAAAAGGTGGATCAGCGATCAGGTTTTGCTTAGCAAAGACACACATCTGGCGGACAAACTTGCTCACCTGGTATCCGCCCTCCACTTTGTCAAAGAAGCGTCGTAGACGTTCTGGTGAAATCTGAGCGACTACGCCCGGTATGTATGTAGCTAATCGGGCTTTCTCAATGGCAAAATCGCTGATGTCTGTGCCAAAAATCTGAATTGTGGGCAAGTGCTGATTGTCCAAAAACTCCAGCAAGCAGATGGCAATGGAGTAAACTTCCTCGCCTGTTGAACACCCCGCCACCCAGATGCGGATTGGCGACTCGGGCGATCTATTCTGCATAATGCTGGGAAATACCTGATTTTTTAAGGCAACAAAAGCATTAGCGTCTCGGAAAAAACTGGTGACATGGATCAAAAAATCTTGGAACAAAGCTTCCACTTCCGCAGGGTTGTTCTGAAGATACGTAACGTAATCCTCCAGTTTTTCCAACCTGTACAGAACCATCCGCCGCATAATTCGCCGCTTGAGGGTGGTGTGCTTGTAATAGGTAAAGTCAATTCCCGTGGCTGCCTGCAGCAACTTGAAGATGTTTTGCAGAGCATTCTCGCTTTTAGAGAGTCCCTCAACCGTTTCTACTGGGTGAGGCTCCTTGACATAGGGATGGCGGCTGATACTAGCTAGTTTCTCGGCGATCGCCTCTGGGGGCAAGATAAAGTCCAC
This sequence comes from Iningainema tapete BLCC-T55, assembly GCF_014698965.1. GTDB lineage: Bacteria > Cyanobacteriota > Cyanobacteriia > Cyanobacteriales > Nostocaceae > Iningainema > Iningainema tapete. The sequence continues at coordinate 13,626 of NZ_JACXAE010000054.1, read as the reverse complement.
ATCACCTGTAGCTGCCGCCGTGTTCGGCATAAAGAGTGAATTTTGCCGTTGCTTCACACTGAGCAAAGGTAATTCCGCCTGCCGCTGGGAAGTGCCTTTAGTCCTTGTGCACCGTCTCCATCCGCTCCCGACAGAACGATTCCAATCGTTTTGCTCCCTAGTTCCACCGCCGATGAACGAAAGAAAACATCAACTGGCATATACGTCCCACCGGTTTTCTCGCGGGGCGAGAGTCTCAGCCTGCCTTGGGCAAGGATCATTTTCGTGTTGGGCGGAATAACGTAGACGTGGTTGGGTTCCACAGTCATGCCATCTACCACTTCAATCACTAGCATTTGGGTAATCCTTGCCAGAATCTCGGTCAACAAGCTCTTGTTTTCGGGGTCTAAATGCTGAATTAGCACAAATCCCATACCGATATCAGTCGGTAGATGCCCAAGTAACTCCGTGAATGCCGCCAATCCACCAGCAGAAGCTCCAATCCCAACGATCGGAAATAATTCTTGATTTTTTTCCAGCTGCTCCTCGACTGTTTCTTCTTGATCGGTGGATTTGGGTTCGTTAGACTCACTGGAATTCATTCTTTGGCACCTGATATCATCTGAGTTAAAAAATACACAAAATTTTAATATCTGTTTAACTAAATTTGTCGGTAAATCGCTATACTGTTATTTCCTATTATTGCTTATAGCAGTTTTTTACTTAACAACTCCGGTCTGACGCCAAGAAACCCGGTTTCTTTAAGTAACCGGGTTTCTGAAGGAATAACCTCTTTTAATATTGGAAAGGAAGGGATGTAAAGAATATTCCTAAATGCACAAAACTTGTATATTGTCAAGCTATTCTTTACAAGAAGTAATTGAGGGGTATTTACCAACTGCACAGAAATATAAAGTAATCCGCATAGGGAGCCGCAAATCTTTGGTTGGCACTCTGTCCGTGCTTAGTAGGATCTACAATGTACGAATTGTAAGTTTATTTACGATTTTTAATTTACAACATGGCAATAACTTAATTAATATAAAAGTATGAAAGATGACAATCATATCAGCTTGTCTCAAAGCAGGATCTGTCTGTAGATTGTTGTGGACGCTTTAATGGTATCTATGATGTCAGCGCAGTAGTCTCCACATGAGTACTTATTAACCTAAACTTTAACTAAAGTGTTTATTCGTCACTATGTCTATGAGGTAGTTGATATATTATGCAGCAAGTAGCTGCCTCTTTACCAAATGATTGATTTAAACGTATACGCGCTTAGAGTGATGATAATAAGTTGTGACAGTAAACTCGCTATGGTCAGCTTGTGTTGACTATGATGGTGTAAGTCGTATATGTGGCATCGATTCTATGCATTTTTACGCTTTTATTAGCTAATATTCATAATTTAGCTGTCAAATCCTTTTTGAATTGATTAAAATATCGTTGTATACAATAAAAACAGTTTGTCAAGTTTCATAGGGTTGAGATTTATGCATTGTGCGCTAAGTTGGATGAAGACAAGTTATGGTCAAAACCAAATTCCTCAACCAGAAAGGCACAGTATCTAAGTAACATGTGTTGTGCATAATACTTAAGTTAACACGGAGATATGTACCAAACTTTGAATTGGAAAAAAATACGACGGCAAATTCATTTAAGTTTTGCTGACAATTCAGAACAAGGGTACAGGCGACGATGTGTTTTTGATAGAGCAGCTTTCACTTTACTTAATGAGTTTATGAATACCACATAAAAAAAGTGCAATTTCTGTGAAACAGGCTACAATCGGAACAGAATTTACAAAAAAAATCCCCCAACGGTTATATTAGTTTGTATGGATTGATGAGTTTTGTTCGTAGTCTAAAATCTTTTTAGACATAAAGATTCACGCATCGTCTTGCGATGCAACACATTTGGCTATGACGCAACATAAAAATGGCGGCGAAGTAGCTAAAATTTTTCAAGGCAAACAACAAAGCTCTTTCTAAGAGCAGTCAACATATATCCTGAGTAATTGATTCTGCAAGGAGCATGAGGAACGCGGCATGAACCAGGCTAACAACGTACTCGAAAACATTTATCAGCCTGACCTAGAAATAACAAATCAGCCTGAGATCGAGTTAGAGGAACTCTTGGTAATAGATGAAGAAGAGGACTTATTGATTACCGATGAAGGCGAAATTGATGAATTTTTAGAGCCTCAGTCTGATGAGGACGACGCAAAGTCTGGAAAAGCCGCTAAGTCGCGTCGTCGCTCACAAACTAAGAAAAAGCATTATACAGAAGATTCGATTCGGCTTTACTTACAAGAAATCGGTCGCATTCGTCTACTACGGGCTGATGAAGAAATTGAATTGGCACGAAAGATTGCTGATTTACTCGAATTAGAACGAGTGTACGAAAGACTTTCACAGCAGTTGGATCGAGAACCACAGCATAGTGAGTGGGCAGAAGCAGTACAATTACCACTACCACAGTTTCGTTATCGCCTGCACATCGGTCGCAGGGCAAAAGACAAAATGGTGCAATCTAACTTGCGCTTAGTAGTCTCGATCGCGAAAAAGTATATGAATCGCGGTTTGTCTTTCCAAGATTTAATTCAAGAAGGCAGTCTCGGTTTGATTCGTGCTGCAGAAAAATTCGATCATGAGAAAGGCTACAAGTTCTCTACATACGCGACTTGGTGGATTAGGCAGGCAATAACGAGGGCGATCGCCGATCAATCCCGGACAATTCGCCTTCCTGTTCACCTCTACGAAACTATCTCTCGGATTAAGAAAACCACCAAGTTGCTTTCTCAAGAAATGGGACGCAAACCCACTGAAGAAGAAATTGCAACGAGAATGGAAATGACTATTGAAAAGCTGCGGTTTATTGCTAAATCTGCTCAGCTACCAATTTCACTAGAAACTCCTATAGGTAAAGAAGAAGACTCTCGACTAGGCGATTTCATTGAGTCAGATGGTGAAACACCAGAAGACCAAGTTTCCAAAAATCTTCTGCGCGAAGACCTAGAAAAAGTCCTTGATAGCCTTAGTCCTCGCGAAAGAGATGTTCTTAGACTGCGCTATGGATTGGATGATGGGCGCATGAAGACTTTGGAAGAAATTGGTCAAATTTTCAATGTCACCAGAGAACGTATTCGTCAAATTGAAGCGAAAGCTTTACGTAAGTTACGTCATCCCAACCGTAACAGCGTTCTCAAAGAGTACATCCGCTAAGGGGAATCGACGTCCCTAGTTCCCAGGCGATCGCTTGGGAATATAGCTTTTCTCTATGGGGTGCAATACATTGTAGGGACATGGCAATGCCGTGTCCCTACATCGTTTTTTATTGATTTTATTTAAGAGAAATCTGTAATCTTAATTACAGGATACCCCAGAAATGTAAGAAGCCCTGACCAGTAAACAGTTCAATCAAAGCTGCGGCTAAGAAGCCGATCATTGCCAAACGACCATTCCAAATTTCTGCTTGGGGAGTAAAACCCCAACGCCAAGCATTGCGATCTTCCATTACGGGGGTTGTAACTTTTGTTGCGTTTGTCATGATTTTGGCTCCAAGCTTGAACTTTTATGTTTGTGTTACCTTTTGTAAACTACTATAACAAGTTTTGTAAAAAATGTCATATTTATTTATATATTTATTGTATCAAATTGACTTATGGGAAAATAACTGATGATAAAGAAAAGCTATAACAGAAATTAGACCCCCCCTTGGCAAGGGGGGCATGAGGGGATCTTTTTAAATCCGTAGCCCAGGTATATCTAAGAGCGCAACTCGGTAACGGTAATGATTTTTTCATCACGGTTAAGTTGGAGAACACTTTCACCTATAGTGTCTCTACCAGATACAGATACCGTTTCTACGCTTGTACGGACAATTCGCTGCTGATTAGTCACGATCGCCACTTCAGTTCCTGGATTTGCCAGTACCACACCAGCTAAGTTGTCACTCTTATGAGTAAATTTGAAGAACTGAGTGCCGAGTTCACCTCGGCTAGCCAGTCGTATACTGCTTGCTCCGATACGCTTGGCGTATCCTAATTCAGTTACCAATAACAGCTGTTGGTCTTTGTGGAAAGTAACACAACCAACCATCTTTTCCTGTAGACGCAGGCGTAAAGCTTGCAACCCCATCGCAGTACGTCCCATCACAGGTAATTGTTCGTCGTCCACTTTAAACTTCAAAAGTCGCCCACCTGAACTAGCCAAAACTAAATGTTCACCTGTAGTTGTGAACTGGCTAAATAACAATTCGTCGTCGTCTTTTAATTTCAAGATGGTAATACCACGCCGAGTCAAGTTAGTAAATTCTAGTAACGGTAAGCGCTTAATTCTTCCCTGCTTAGTGAGCAAAATCATTTCTGCATCAGGATTATCTGGGAGTAAAAAGCGATCAACAACAGCTTCTTGTGTACCCTGAGCAGTAGTAGTCAGTAAAGTAATTAAAGGTGTTCCGCGTGGAGAACGTCCAGTGGTGGGTGGTATATCTCCAACTTTAATCGGGTAGACTTTACCACCATTAGTTAGTACCAACAACTCTTTTTCTGTATCAGTCGCAGCGGTTTGAATTGTGAAGTCATTATCTGAAGCACCATTGTCAGATTTTGACTTTTTAGCGGCGGAACTCAGACGTCGCACATACCCCTTTTGGGTAATTTCTAAAACTACTTCTTCTGGTGGAACCTCCAATTTTGGATTTTCCTCCCCTACTCCCCTACTCCCCTGCTCCTGTGCTCCTGTGCTCCTGTGCTCCTCTACTAACTTAGTCCGACGAGAGTCATTGTACTTGCGCTTGAGAGTGCGCAAATCTTTTTTCAGTGACTTCAATAATTCGCGGCGATCGCTCAGTAAAGTCCGCAGCAACTGAATTTGCTCTGTGAGTTGCTCTGATTCCTTTTGTAAATTTTGCTGTTCTAAACTTGTTAACCGTCGCAGTGGCATAGCTAAGATCGCATCTGCCTGCACTTCACTTAAAGAGAGTCGATTTTGCAGTTCTATTTTTGCTGTTGTACCATCTGCAGCATGGCGCAAAATATCGATGACTTCATCTAGTTGAGAAAGTGCAATCAGCAAACCGGACACCAAAAGCAACCGACTTTCGGCTTTTTCTAACTCGTGAGAATAGCGGCGAGAGAGAGTTTGTTCGCGGAAATTCAAGAACTCCTGCAATAGTTGACGTAAACTCAACTGACGCGGTTGACCATTTACTATACTCAGGAGGATCGCGCCAAAATTAGTTTGTAAAGCAGTCAGATGATACAATTGCTGGAGAACTTCATTCGGGTTAGTGTCACGTTTAAGTTCAATTACTACCCGCATCCCAGTGCGATCGCTTTCATCACGAAGATCGGCAATTCCCACCAGACGCCCTTGATTCACTAGTTCAGCAATTTTCTCAATCCAACCTGCCTTATTCACTTGATAAGGCAACTCCGTCACCACAATTGCTGTGCGCCGCTTGCTACCTCGTCCCGGATTAATCTCCTCAAAAGTAGCAACACCTCTGAGTACGATCCCACCTTTACCTGTAGTGTAAGCTTCACGAATCCCCGCATTACCGACAATTTCTCCACCAGTGGGAAAATCAGGTCCAGGAATTAGCTCAAATAACTTTTCATTACTTAAATCTGGGTTGTCAATTAGTGCGATTAACCCATCCACCACTTCCCCCAAATTATGAGGTGGAATATTAGTCGCCATTCCTACAGCAATACCCGTACAGCCATTCAACAATATGAACGGTAGCTGTGCTGGTAGTACAGTTGGTTCTTGCTGAGAATTATCAAAGTTGCCGATAAATTCTACAGTTTCTTCACCAATTTCCGCCAACATCCCTTCGTGACTGATGGGCGCGAGGCGCGTTTCCGTGTAGCGCATCGCTGCTGGTGGGTCATTATCTACACTGCCAAAGTTACCATGTCCTGCTAGTAAGGGGTAGCGGCTAGAAAAGTCTTGCACTAACCTTACTAAGGCATCGTAAACCGCTTGATCGCCGTGGGGATGGTATTTACCCAACACATCCCCCACAACACGAGCGCATTTACGATAAGGTCGATCTGGAACTAAACCTAGTTCGTGCATGGCGTATAAAATCCGCCGATGAACTGGTTTTAAGCCATCGCGCACGTCTGGTAAAGCTCTCCCGACGATCACACTCATGGCATATTCTAGGTAAGACCGTTGCATCTCAGTATGCAGGGCTGTAGTAATGACCTGTCCCGTTGAGAGAAGGTTTAACTGTTTTGCCATGAGTTTTTTCCCTGAATTTTAACTATACAAATGTTGTTGTAATTGAAGACTATAGCAACCACAGCATAACGAATGAAATGCTGATCATTACAAAATCTTGATAGTCATTGGATAAAAAGCAGTAGTATTATCCTGAATGACGGGGATGCACATGGATTAATTCAAAGGATGTACAAGTGTGTTTCCTATTGGGTGGTAACTCCCGATTGATTCGCGTACACCTTCAACCTTTAACATAGGTGATTAAAAGTCAAATTCTCATGAAAACAGTTTTGATTGTCGAAGACGATCTGATTAATGCTCGCGTTTTTTCCAAGATTTTGACCAAGCGGGGTGGTGTGTCAGTGAAGCACACTGAAAACGTGGAAGAGGTAATGACAATTGCCCAAGCGGGAGAAGTTGACATTATTTTGATGGATGTTTCTCTGTCACGAAGTGTTTACCAGGGTAAGTCTGTTGATGGTATTAAGATTACACAAATGTTGAAATCTGATCCACAAACAGCCAAATTACCAATTATTTTGGTCACAGCTCACGCCATGGAAGGCGATCGCGAGAACTTTCTCAAGCAAAGCGGTGCAGATGGCTACATCTCCAAACCAGTGATCGATCATCAACAGTTTGTCGATCAAATTTTGTCACTGCTTCCCAAAGACGACAACTAAGACACTGTAGAGCGGCGAAAACCTTTTTTAGGTAGCCGCACTCTAGGCGTCTTTTTCTAATATATATGTACTACTGAATGGTACTTTTTAGCAATAGTTATTGGATATTGGGCAGAGAAAAAATGCCCATTACCCGAAACCCACTTATTGCGTCCGTGTTCTTCTAGGTTGAGAAGAGTTTTCTCTTTGCCCTAACGCCGCTTGAATCCGAGGTAATGACAAGAATTTCTTCGTATCCGATAGTAGACGTTCGCCCCAGAGATTCTGCTTGAGGAAATCCAAATCGCCGTAACGCTCATCAATCCGGAGTGCGGCTTCTCCCATTGCTAACGCTTGTTGCTGATTTCCTCTAGTATACATTGCCACAGCTAATGCCAGTAGGGGTTCCGATTCTGGCTGTTTAAGAGCTTTGGCAATGGGAATTGCTTGTTGCCATTGCTTCATCGCTCCCTGAAGATCTCCCTGCTCGTACAAAATTAAGCCCACATTGTTAATAGCAGGCCAGAATTTTTTGTTAAAAGAGACAGCTTTTTTGTATTGTACAAGTGCTTCAGGCTTTTTACCCACCATATAGTAAGCGTTGCCTAAATCAAATAGTCCTTCTGGATCATTAGGCTTGAGATTCAAACCAGTTTGAAAATATCCAATTGCCTCAGAGTACTTTTGCTGCTGAAAGTGAGCAGAACCCAAAGCAAAGTGGATATCACCGTTCTTGGGATTAAGAGATTGTGCTTGTTTCAAAGCTGTGATTGCATTATCCAAATTTTTAGTTTGCAAATACAACCCGCCCAGGAGCAACCATACTTTATCGTTCTTGGGCGCTAGTTGAGAAGCCAACCGCGCTCTTGGTAAAGCTATTTCATACTGTTGAAACTGAGCTAGTTGAGCCGCCTCTTGTGCCAAACTCAACCCCTGCTGTTCCAACTTCGTTACATCCAGTTGCAGTGTATGAGGGATCAAAGCTTGTGCATAAACATCTCTAGGAGTACTCAATAAACCACAAATAACCAAAATTGAAATTAAACCAATTCGTTTTGGCACACTCCACCTCGGGCCCGCTAATCATAGAATCTTTCAGCTAGCTTAAACGATCTCAGCTATCGACGACAGCAAAATTTCGCTTCTTTCAACTACACTGGTAAATGAATCGATACCTAGCAATAATTTTGTGAGCAAAAAATATTGCTAAACTTGTGACTTTCGTCATGTATGAGTTTGGGACTTTTGACTCATGTGATGGCAACAGAGTAGTGTATAAGATGGGTTTATGCTTGTCAGTTATACTAGTCACCATGGGAACATGAAAATTGATACAACACAGACTGTAGATTCTACGAATTTATTTAAAGAAGTAAAGAAAAAAAACAGGACTGGGTGGCTACCTTGGTTAATCACTCTTTTACTTTTAAGTGGAGTAGGATACGTAGTATACCATCAATTAGTCATTGTTCCCACTCAAAAAGCAGCAAGCAGAGTACTGACAAATCCTGTAGAAAGGCAAACTCTACCCATCACGGTTTCCGCCAACGGAACAATTAAGCCCATACGATCAATCAACGTCAGTCCGAAAAATTCGGGTGTACTGAAAAAACTACTAGTTAAAGAAGGCGATACAGTTAAGCTTGGGCAAATCCTCGCTTACATGGATGACTCTAACCTACGCGGACAGCTAACCTCTGCACAAGGACAACTAGCACAACAAGAGGCAAATTTACGTAAGTTAATTGCCGGAAATCGCCCTCAGGACATTGCTTCTGCCCAAGCACAATTGGATGAAGCTCAGGCAACTCTACAAAAGGCGATCGCAGGCAATCGACCCCAAGATATCGGTCAAGCACAAGCACGGTTAAACAGCGCTCAAGCTACCTTAAGAAAAGCCGAAGATGATTTTCGCCGCAACCAAGAACTTTACAGATCGGGAGCCATTGCCCTGCAAGTTGTCAACCAAAAACGCGCAGATCGAGATAGTGCCGCTGCCGAAGTAGCCCTAGCACAGCAAGCACTGTCTTTACAAAAAGCCGGTTCACGTACAGAAGACATTGAGCAAGTACAAGCTGCTGTAAGACAAAGACAACAAGCTTTATCACTGCTCAAAGCAGGAACAAGAAAAGAAGAGATTGACGCAGCGCGTGCCCAAGTAACTTCTGCTCGTGGTTCGCTTCAAACTATTCAAACTCAGATCAACGATACTATACTTCGCGCACCTTTTGATGGTGTTGTTACGCAAAAATTTTCTGACCCCGGCGCATTTGTCACACCGACAACCTCTGGTAGTGCTGTTTCTAGTGCTACTTCTTCTTCTATTTTGTCCCTAGCTTCTAACAATCAAGTTGTGGCAAATTTAGCTGAGGTAAATATTGCCAAAATCAAGATTGGTCAGAACGTGAGCATCAAGGCAGATGCTTTTCCCGGCAAAACCTTTGAAGGTCGAGTCAGTGAAATTGCGGCACAAGCAGTAGTAGATCAAAATGTTACTAGTTTTCAAGTCAAAGTAGCAATAGTCAACGATCCCGAAAAGTTGCTGCGTTCGGGGATGAATGTGCAAGTAGATTTCCAAGTTGGTAAATTGGAAAATGCCCTGGTTGTACCTACAGCCGCAGTTGTACGCCAACAGCGAGCAACTGGTGTGTATTTGATGGGGGCAGATAACAAACCTGTTTTCACTCCGATTGAAACTGGGGTGACGGTAAATAACTTTACTGAAGTACGCTCAGGATTAAAAGAAAAAGATAAAGTATTGCTCAGCTTTCCACCTGGGTTACGACCGCAATCTACACCGCGAGGCGGAATCTTTCCTGGTGCAGGAGGTTCTTCTGGTGGTAGGGGTGGTCGTTCTGGTGGTGGCGCTCCTTTTTAGTAAAAAATTATTACATTATGTTTAAGGGGTTTTTCCATAAGAAAAGTAGTCGCACAGTATCATTAGCAGAAATATTATCAATGGCGCTCGATGCACTGTGGAGTAACAAATTACGCACAGGATTAACTATGCTAGGTGTAATTATTGGTATTTCTTCGGTAATTGCGATTACCTCTGTTGGACAAGGTGTGCAAAAAGCTACAGAACAACAAATCCAGGCTTTAGGTACAAACGTTCTTTCGGTTTTTGCAGGTGCGGCAAGAAGCGGGAATGTGCGTCAAGGGCTTGGTTCTGCTAGTACGTTGACTTGGGATGATGCTAAGGCGATCGCTAAACAAGCTCCCTCGGCACAATTTGTTTCAGCCTATTTACAACGTTCTGCACAAGTAGTATACGGCGGACAGAATACTTCCACATCAATTTTCGGCACGGATTTAAACTACCCAGAAGTGAGAGATGTCCAAGTTAGTAGGGGTAGATATTTTAACACAGAAGAATTAAATACGGCGCAGTCGGTGGCAGTGATTGGACCGACAGTTAGAAGCACACTCTTTGAACGGGGAGTCAATCCCATCGGTGAGAGAATTCGGATTCGTGGAGAAGCCTACGAAGTAATTGGCATAACGGAATCTAAAGGTTCTCAAGGCGGGGTAGACAGAGATGACCAAATATACATCCCCCTTACCAGTATGTCGGCGCGATTAGTTGGTAATAATGCCTTGTCAGGTGTTTCTGTTAGTGTAATTTTGATCAAGACGAGCAATCAAGAGCAGTTAGATGCGGCTCAGTTTCAAGTAACCAACATCTTGCGCCTGCGTCACAACATTTATCCGCCTCAGGTTGATGATTTCCGCATTAGCAACTCTGCTGATATTATTAGTACTTTTACTAATGTAGTGGGTTTATTTACGGTGATGGTAGTGGCGATCGCCGGAATTTCATTATTAGTTGGCGGTATAGGCATTGCCAATATCATGTTAGTTTCTGTTGTGGAGCGGACAAGAGAAATTGGAATTCGCAAAGCAGTAGGAGCTACATATTCAGCTATCCTCAATCAATTTTTAGCAGAAGCGATCGTCATTTCCACTCTTGGTGGAGGAATTGGGATAGGAAGTGGCGTTTTGATTGCGGCGGCGGCGGCGTCTATTTTCAAGTTTCCATTTGTAATTTCTCCCTTGTCAATCATCGTCGGTTTTGGACTGGCGTTTACAGTTGGGTTAATTGCTGGGGTGATTCCTGCACGTAACGCCGCCAAGTTAGATCCCATCGCTGCTTTACGGAGTGACTAATATGCCTACAATGATTTGGATGGAATCGATCACCAAAACCTACCGTTTGGGCGAAGTCAATGTCCCAGTACTCAAGGGGATTAACCTGTCAATTGAGGAAGGGGAATACGTCGCCATCATGGGTATGTCTGGTTCTGGTAAATCCACACTCATGAATATTATCGGTTGCCTCGACCGTCCTACAGATGGACACTATATCTTGGAAGGCAGAAACTTGACTACCTTTGATGATGATGAATTGGCTTATATTCGCAATCAAAGGATAGGTTTTGTTTTCCAACAATTTAATCTATTACCTCGCGCTTCAGCAGTGGATAATGTGATGTTGCCAATGGTTTATGCCAATGTGCCTAAATCACAACGCCGCCAACGAGCGATTGAAGCTTTGAGGAGGGTAGGTTTAGGCGATCGCATCTTCAACCGTCCCAGTCAACTTTCCGGTGGGCAACAACAACGTGTGGCGATCGCTCGTGCTTTGGTAAATCGACCGGCATTAGTTTTGGCAGACGAGCCAACAGGAGCTTTAGACACTCAAACTTCCGAAGAAGTAATGAATCTGCTCACAGAATTAAACGAGCAAGGCATCACAATTGTGATTGTTACTCACGAACCAGATATCGCTGAGCAAACAAAAAGAACTATCCGCGTTCAGGATGGTTTAATTGTCGGGTGAACTAAGCTAGTCATCATTCATTTTTCAAAGGTAACTCGTTCGTAGTAAGGGCTTTAGCCCTTTCCCAACGTGCAATCTAAATGCTCATAAGCTTAGGTTTCTGTTTCCACAGAATATGAATATTTCTGGTAATTGTTATAATCTAGTTACTACATCTACTTCTACTGATACCGTTGACCTTACTTCTGTTACGTTTAATGTATAATTTTGAATAAAAAATCATCAATGAATAACAAAAGTACATTATCTTCAATCACTAAACTAAAGGTTTTTCTTGACACTTCCGTCTTTGTCAGGTTGTTATCTGGACATAAAGAATTATTGAAATTATTTTCGGAAAAAATTTTGAGCCAAGTAACTTATGTAACTAGTCCAATTGTTTTTCAAGAGTTAATTCTTGCCGCATCGCGCACCAATAAACAGGTTGATTTAGATAGCATCATACCATATGTAGATATCGTCAATCCGAATATTTTTGATAAATCCTTTCAAAAAGAACTGCAAAATTTCCGAAATCGTGTAGCACATAGTAACGATGTGTTAATCATGTCAACGGTAAGGGAAGTTAATAGTGATTATCTATTAACTTATGATCAAATACTAATAAAAGAATCAGCAGATAAAAAATACAAAGCTATGCCTCCAGAAGAGTTTTTGAGTATGATTGAATAACTGAATATGAAAGTGTATATTGACACTGGAGTTTTTCTTGATTATCTCGCTCTTCGTGGTCATGCAGGTGGTTATGTAAGAACAGCAGGCCGACGGGGAAGAACAGTTCAACAACTTTCAACAGATGCCGCAGAGTGTCTTAAACTAATAAACTCGCATCATGACGGTTGTACATCAAGTTTGACACTTTATGAAGCTGAAAATGTAATGTACGGAAGCATTAAGAGTTTATCAAGCGGGTTATCAGATCGTAATAGATACTTAATTACCTCAGCACGTTCTCTCACAATGCAGGTTCTCTCTGTAGTGTGGTTTTATAATATACAGGTTATTGACCTTACGAAAACTACATTTGAAAAGGTGGTGGCAGAAATAGAACTTCAAAAAAGAGCAATTGAAGCTGGAGACTCTATTCATGTAGTTACTGCCTTAACCGAAGACGTAGACTTAATAGTTTCATCTGATGAAGACATACTTAACTTAGATAAGCTATTTCAAAACACACGTGGTAATAAAATACAGTGTTTAGATACAGATAGCACTTTATCCCTACTCCAAACTCTTTAAGCTAGGTTTAGCATAATTTATAATCTATCAGTGAAATAAATTCCAAACACAGTTCTGGAATTATTTACTAGTTATAAATGATTTGTTGTTCACATTGATGAGTGAAAATGATGTAATCCGAATCATTTCAGCCCGTAAAGCCACATGAAAAGAGCGAGAGTACTATGAAAGTTGAAACTTTGAAACAACGTTTGGACAAGAATCGCCCGATGATAGCGGTTACTATTCGCATACCGGAAGACGTAGTAGAAGATTTGAAGCGAATTGCACCAATGCTTGGTTTTCCCGGTTATCAGCCATTGATCCGTGCCTATATAGGGCAGGGAATGCGAGTAGACTTAGAACGGCAAGAGTTCAGTACGGTAACAGCTTTAATTGCAAGTTTGAAACGGCGAGGTGTCAGTGATGATGTGCTTCCTGAAGCACTAGCTGAAATAGGCACTTCTTGCTAAACTACAGTATTCACCTTGAGGATATTCGACATTTTCTTCCAAAAGCTGACCTTGCTTAAATTCAAGCATCTGCTATGACTTTTTATAGTACAAATGTAATATAAAAAAGAATAAGGGGTAAGTTGTTGATTATAGTATAATTAGGGCTTGCTGACAAAGTAGAAAAAGGTAACACTGTGCGGATTGTAAACCTTATACGTCTTGTTAAGTGCAAGAAA
>NZ_JACXAE010000053.1 GCF_014698965.1 Iningainema tapete BLCC-T55 | reverse complement strand
AATTCTCAAGCGTGGCATAGTTGATGGTCTTCTTTTATCTTCCATCAAATGATACTATCTTTAGCAACTTCGTATAAGATCGACAATTGTTGTTATGACTAGAGGCGGAGCCTCTTGAAAGGCAACGAGGGGACGAAAGGAATTTGCCGAGCGTGGGGTGGGCATCCTGCCCGCCCAGAGTTTAGTGGGCAGGCTAGAAGCCCACCCCACAAGAAAATTGTATTTCTACAAAACTGACCTGCTCTAATGGATAATACAGTGTAGTGCGATCGCACGCTAATTTTCTCTTCTTGGCAACTGTTTTGCAATCATACCAATCTAGATGATTATATATCCAACACTGAAACTGTTCCCAGGACACTATTTTCCAATTTTACATTGTCAATTATTAGTCCAGAACCCATCATTTTGTCACCTGTATCTAATACTCCAAATCCTAACGTGATGCTATCAGTGGTTACATCATAAGAAAAAGTGTTAAATCCAGTTTCTGTATCAAATTCGTTGGCAGAAGAACTAAAAAACGATGAAAAAGTGTCAGCCAGTTTATAAACTTCTCCGTTGATTAATACAAAAGCAAAATCATTGAAACCATCTGAGTTTGGTGTAGCTTCATTAGTGAGAAAATTCCAATCAAAACTTAAGCGATCGCCTGCTTTTGCTGTGAAGGTTTGCTGAATTGCCGATCCTTCTATTGCGTTATTAACAATCAGACTATCTAAACTACCAGGAACTAAGCCCAAGAAAGATTCTATCGCTTCGTCAGAAAATACATTCAATTCTCCATCTTCGGCTGCTCCAGTTGTCAGTAAAGCACTGTAGTTTCCGGAAGATGGATCGTTTCCAAATTCTGACGTATCAACAAAGGAAGTACCGATTGTAGACCAACCAGTAAAATTGCCAGTTTCAAAACTACCGTTAATAATACCAGATTGTTCAGAGCTTGCATCAGTATAAATCATATTTTTTGAATGAATTACAAGGTAAGAAATTAAGACTATGATGATTAGAATACTAGATTTTAAATTGTTGTCAAGTCCGTAAAATTTTACTAAAAACTTATTTTTTATTAAGCATATTCTTAGCCAAATCTCAGTTTATTCTCATCTAGCATAGAGCTACTATTTAATTTTTGAAATACACGTAGCAATGCCCACCAAAACTACATGTGGTGGGCATTGCCTTAAATCTGACCATTTATGTTGAAAACAATACAAAAAAACAAAATACAATCCTTCTTAAGACATATCTTTACCTATGAAAATTCTCAGAAAAAACTAGTTTTATTCTCAGGAAAAACTCATATTTAACTAGATAGCTCAAGTAATATCTTTGTGGAAATAAAGACAAGTTAAAGCGAATAAACATCTCTAGAAAAAACTTAGAGACGTAATTAATTGCTTCTCTAAGAAGAGTTTTGACGAACACGCAATTAAATAGCGGAGATGTTTAATAGCTAAACGCCAATATTAATTTGAGGAATTAAAGATGATGAACCTGTTGCAGTTCCGCTCCACAGTTAATGTGCTAAAAGCAATTTTGACCACAATAGCAACGGTTACTGTTTTACCCTTAATGGCTCTTGCCGAATCTGGACCTGGACCTGGACCATTAGGACCTGGACTTGGTTGCAACTTTTTTCCCCCATCGGCTGCAGTGGGTGCAAATGCAGCTGCATCTTACTTTGGTCCACCTCCATCCACTGTCAATACTAGTCTGGTTGGTCCAGTTCAACTTCTAAATACAGGAAGAGTTGATTTCCAAAAAGGCACAATCACAATTCCCTTGTATAAAGGTCAGATGAGAACAGGAGAAACTGTCTGGTATATTCTCACTGATACTGACGATGCACAGAATGCCAAAGCCCTCGGTTTAAACTTGTCGTCTAAGCTATCTTATTCGGCATCTGGGGTACGTGTTGGGAACTTCAATTCAAAAGGAGATATTATCTTCAACGAGGGTAAAGTTGATTTCACGCCAGAACGGCAAGTACAACCAGGTCCAAGCAATCGTCCGTTTCCACCTACAGCGGCACAACCAGGCTCGGTAGGTGATAAAGCTTACAGCCCCCTGGTTCGTATTCGTAATTCAGGAGGTCACGTCTACAACGCGCCGATGATTGCTTTCAATGTAGATGCCTCCCAAATTAATGCCCCTAACGGCAACCCCGACTACAAATTAGTTCATGATGAAGTAGTGGCGATCGACACTAAAGCAATGACAGTTACCTTGAACCTAGTCAACGGCTTTAGCTTCGGGCGTCCTGTTTGGTATATCTCAATGGACGCTAACGATCCAACAGTAGCTGCTATTGAAGGTGCGACTTTTGCCCCTGCCTTACAGAGAGTAGAAGTAGGTAACGATGACAGTTTCTCCAGTGCCGTTGAGCGAATCTTCATCGCCGTGAATGGACCTTCTCAAGACGGCTGCACCAACCCGCAACGCCAAGGTTTGTTTGCAGCTTTGACTGATGGATACCGCCCAAATAACACCTTTGGCGGTATCCCAACTCTAGCTACAGACTACAGCCCACTTTGGGATGCTAATCTTTATGAGTGGACTCAAGAGGCGATTGATAAGAATTATCGCTCACAATTGAGGGAAGAGTTCCAAATTTTGGGACTTGTTGAAGCAGGCTTTCTAACTGGTCCTAACGGTGGTAAGTTCGGTTCAACTGGTGCAATTATCAATTGTCCTGTTGTATTCCGTTTACTGTAGTTTTCTGCCATGCTTGTAGAGACGCGAAATTTCGCGTCTCTACATTCATTTTCGGAGATATCTATTAATTTCGTCGTGAAAAAATACCTCTATCCAGAAACCACCCTAAAACACCCAACCCTAACAACAACGGAGTCAACCAATCACCCCAGCGCACATATAAAGTCTGGCTTTGTCGTCGATAAATTGTTTCTGCATGAACCTCATAAGTATTATGCCTAGAAATCCACAAAGTTCTACCATGAGGATTAACAAAAGCAGAATACCCAGTATTCGTAGCCCGTACAGCCCATCTATCAGTTTCAATTGCCCGCATAACATCTTGAGCATGGTGCTGAGCAGGCATAGCCGCACTATAATGAGCATCATTAGAAGGGCTAAGAATAAATTGCCCACCTTTAGCCGCTTGATTGCGAAAATGAATAGAAAAAGCTGACTCGTAACAAATACCAACAATAGCACGACCAAAAGGCGTATCAAACACCTGATTTGGTGAACCCGCCACTTGATGTTCATCCAAAGGCGACAATCGCTGAACGATCGCACCTAAAATTTCCTCAAAAGGAACATACTCACCAATAGGCACAAGCTTAGTTTTATCATAACGGCTTTTAATCTCTCCATCACCCGAAAAAGTAAACAAACTATTAGTGTAACTGCGTCCCCTGTCACCAAAACCCCCAATCCAAGCAACCACACCTTTTTCCCGCACCCCTGCCACCAAAGAGCTACGTACAATATCACCCTGACGAAAAGGCAAAGCACCTTCCGGAGTTAACACCGCCTCTACACCAAGATTAGCCAAAGTCAGATACCCATTAGTGTAACCTTCAATAGCGCGACGAAAACCTTCAGGATAAAGCTTAATTTCATTAGGTACATTACCCTGAACAATCCCCACTCTTAGCGCAGTATCCGGTGTTTGGCTCAGGGGTTGAGTGTATAAGTAAAAACCGACGAGATTGAGAGTAATTAATATTACTGCGGCGATTTTGAAATAAAAAAACCGCAGAGGCACAGAGGACACAGAGGAAAAAATTCTTCTCTCTGCGCCCTCTGTGTCTCTGCGGTTTATAAATCCTTCTGCAATCAAGCCATTTACAGCAATGATCGCCCCCGTCACCGCACTAGGACCAGAAACTTGTCCCAAGTGTAAAATTACCAAATTATACGGGCTTTGAGTGTAAGATAAAGAACTCCACCACAAAGCTCCGGAACTCCACAGTGCTTCTAAGCCACACCATAGAGCTGTGCCAATGAGAACACGGAGCAAAGGATTTTGGATGAAAATCACCCTCATGAGAGTTGCCCAGATGGCAACTAATGCAGCTCCCCAGAGGGTGATGAATGCCCAACAAAATAAGGCGATCGCCAAACTTGTCAACCAAGGAACCCCCATCCAAGTCATAGGATGAATCCCCGTAATCCAAGATAGGGCGACACCGTGATAACCGATACCCCATAGGAGAGCTAGGGGGAGTGGGGGAGTGGGGGAGTGGGGGAGTGGGGGAGTGGGGGAGTGGGGGAGTGGGGGAGTGGGGGAGTAAGGGGGAGTGGGGGAGTAAGGGGGAGTGGGGGAGTGGGGGAGTGGGGGAGTGGGGGAGTAAGGGAGAGTGGGGGAGTAAGGGGGAGTGGGGGAGTGGGGGAGTGGGGGAGTGGGGGAGTAAGGGAGAGTGGGGGAGGAGCGAGTAATAACTAACACCCACAGAGGGGCTAGGGCGAACCAAGCTAAGAACCATGCTCCCACAGGTGCTACGGTAAGCCCCATGAGAATACCACTGCTAAAAGCAATTAGGTAAGGCAGTAAACGGGTAAAATTCTTCCCCTGCCTCCCCTGCTTCCCCTGCTTCCCCTGCTTCTTATTCTGCTTCTGCCACATCACCTGTATCTGGGGGAATAATTGCTACTCCGGTAATAGCGTCATCTTCATCTAGGCGCTGTACTCGCACTCCAGTTGCCGAGCGCGATTGTATGGAAATCGCATTCACTGCTTGACGGATGATGATACCGCGACTTGTCACCATCATAATCTCTTCGTCGTTGTTGACGATGTGTAAGGTTGCCAGTTGGTCTTTAGTTTTCCGGTTTTTGAATTTGGTTGCCATCAAACCTTGACCGGCACGATTTTGCAAGCGAAACTGGGATACTGGAACGCGCTTGCCATATCCTCCGGTTGTAATAACTAATACCCATGGACCAGGACTTCCGTTGCTGAGGATTTCTGTGGACTCTTCATTTTCATTTTCTTCTGGTTCGATCTCCTCAATTACCTCGGCTTCTACTTCTGTATTTAATGTGTCTAGAATTGCTGCAGGCAGTATATCCATACCTACCAATTCATCTTTATCGCGCAGCTTCATGGATTTTACTCCACGAGTTGCCCTACCCAAGGGACGCAATTGTTCATGGGTACATCTAAAGTGAATTGCCATGCCTTGACGAGAACCAATGAGAATGCTGTCTTCTACTCTAGCGCGGCGCACCCAGCGAAGTTGATCGCCTTCTTCTAAAGAAATCGCAATTAAGCCATTGGCACGAATGTTGCTAAATGCTGCTAATTCTGTTTTCTTGATGTTACCGCCTTTGGTGAGCATGACTAAATACTCATCGCTGGTAAACTCGCTTACTGGTACTATGGAGGTGATTTTTTCTTCTTTAGGTATTGGCAGCATTTGCACGATTGGTGTGCCACGACTGGTGCGAGAACTGATGGGAATTTGATAGGCTTTGAGGCAGTAAACTACACCGCGTTCGCTAAAGAATAAAACACTGTTGTGGTCGCAGCAAGTGAAGAAATGTTCAACTCCATCGTCTTCTTTCATTTTTGCTGCTGCTTTACCTCTGGTAGCGCGGCTTTGCGCTTCAAAGGTATTTACCTGCATTCGTTTGATGTATCCTTGTTCTGTCAGCAGAATGACAACTTTTTCATTGGCAATTAGGTCAAGGTCTTCTAATTCTCCTTCGCTGGGTGAAATTACTGTGCGCCGTGGTGTGGCGTGGGTATTTTTGATTTGCGTAACTTCAGTTTCGATGATTTCTAGCACTCGTTCTCGCCGTGCCAAAATATCCTGTAAGTCAGCAATTAGTGTTTGTAATTCTTCGTGTTCGGAACGGATTTTATCTGCTTCTAGGGCGGTTAAACGTCGCAGTTGCATCTGCAAAATTGCATCTGCTTGCGCTTCGCTAAGACCGTGTGTTGTAATTAACTCACCTTTAGCTGTGGGTGCATCTGGTGCATTGCGAATTAGGCTGATAATTGCATCTAAATTTGCTAAGGCAATGAGTAATCCTTGAAGTATGTGATCTCGTTCCTCAGCTTTACGCAGTTCGTACTGTGTACGTCTGGTAATTGCTTCGATGCGGAAGTCTAGGAATACGTTTAAGAATTGCTTGAGGGTGAGTATTTGGGGTTCGCCGTTGACTAACGCCAGCATATTTGCTCCAAAGTTTGCTTGTATTGGCGTTAGTTTGTAAAGGTTGTTTAATACTACGCGCGGATAGGCGTCACGCTTGAGTTCGATGACAATGCGCATTCCGTCGCGATCGCTTTCATCTCTAATATCTGCAATTCCCTCGATGCGCTTTTCATTTACCAACTCAGCTATTTTTTCAATCAGCGCTGCTTTGTTGGTTTGATATGGCAATTCGGTAACAATAATTGCTTCTCTATCTGGGCGTCCCCGTTGTTCTACGGTTTCAATAGTAGCTACACCGCGCATGGTAATTGAACCGCGCCCAGTGGTGAAAGCTTCTTTAATTGCTGCTGTACCGAGAATCTGTCCCCCTGTGGGAAAATCAGGTCCGTGTACATACTGCATTAACTGAATATCGGTAATTTCTGGATTGTGAATTAGTGCTACTAATCCATCAATCAATTCTCCTAAATTGTGGGGGGGGATATTAGTTGCCATCCCCACAGCAATCCCAGAGGAACCATTGAGCAGTAACTGGGGGATACGTGCTGGTAAGACTGTGGGTTCTTGCTGGGAAGCGTCGAAGTTATCAACAAAATCTACTGTTTCCGATTCTATATCTTGCAGTAGGGCTGCACCTGTTAAAGCTTGCAAACGGCATTCGGTGTATCGCATTGCCGCTGGAGGATCGTTGTCTACTGAACCGAAGTTACCATGTCCTTCGATTAAAGGCGATCGCATGGAAAAATCCTGTGCCATCCGCACCAAGGCGTCATATACTGCTGTGTCGCCGTGAGGGTGATATTTACCCAATACTTCCCCTACTACACGGGCGCATTTACGAAACGGGCGATCGTGGGTTAGCCCTAGTTCATGCATTGCGTAAAGAATCCGACGATGCACAGGTTTCAGACCATCCCTGGCATCTGGCAGCGCCCGACCTACAATTACGCTCATGGCGTATTCTAAATAAGACCGGGACATTTCATTCCCCAGATCAGTCGGGATAATCCTCTCCTGAGAGAATGTCATAACCTAAATTACTCCAAAAATGCAGATTTTTGCCTTTATACTGAAAAAAAAGCAAAATTATTCCCAACAACTGTTGAATAATTGCCGTATTTTGATACAATTCTAGCACATTTTGCTTTTTACTAGCTTGGACACAGTTAACTGTTAATTGATGGAGTCTTAAGTTGAGAAGCAATCAGGGGAACTTTGGGAGCGAGAAAAAATCCCATCAAACTGGCAAACAGGATGGGAGTGAAGGGACTGAAGTTGGTTAATTTCGACAGCAGCAAAGTTGTACTTACAGGTGTGCGCGTCACGGCTGCATTAATAGCCGCCATTGTACAAATCATGGCAAGGGTAGGATTAAGTCCAGGAACTAAGATTGCTACTGCTTTACCCAAACAAGCTCCAGTAAAAAATAAGGGGATGATAAATCCACCGCGCCACCCACCTGTAACGGTAACGGCGATCGCCACCATTTTACCAAAGGCAAGCGCCAATAAGAAAACAGCACCAAAGTTATGATTGACAACGGAATCTAACTCCTCATGTCCAAAGTAACGAGTTAGGGGCAGCAAAGAAGCTAAAATCGCCAAAAATAACCCCGCCAATGTTGTGCGGACATAAATTGGTAAGCGAATCTGGGCAAAGACGGCATCGCAAAAGCGAAAAATGCCGATGAACACCCATCCAGCCACCGCTCCCAGAATACCAAAGATGATAGCACTAGCAAAGTCATCAATGTTTTCTAGGCGGTAGCTAGGGAAATGCCAGGTAGGGGCAATTCCTAAGTGCGTAATTGTGGCAAACACCAGATAACTAGCACAACTCGAAACAATAGCTGGCATTAGGGCTTCGTAGTACTCGACAATATGCTGGTGGTGCAAAATTTCTAGAGCGAACATAGCACCGCCAAGAGGTGCGCCAAATAGTGCAGTGAACCCCGCTGCCATTGCTGCTAAACTCATAGAGCGTAGATCTTCGCCTTGGAGTTTCAGGCGATCACCAACCCAAGTACCAAAAGATCCCGTCACCTGTACCAGCGGTGCTTCTGGACCAGCGCTACCACCAGCCGATATACTAACTAGGGAAGCCAAAATCATTGAAGGATTTTTGCGAGCATCGAGACGTCCACCGCGAAAATGGATATTATCGACAATTACGGCGATTTCTCCAGGATTGCCAAGGAAATAAATCACCAGTCCAATTACCAAACCAGCTACTGGCATCACCCAGAGGAGACTAGAAGAGTGAAATTGTTGCAGTCTATGAGTTATTAGTTCTAGAACATTCCAGTATAACCCAGCAAATAGACCACAAACAGTCCCAACAAGCGCCCAGCATAAAACCCAACGTGAAATCATGAAAGGATTGCGCCTAGCTAATCCAAACAGCTGAAGCAATGTTCTGCGTTGAGTTGGCTCTTGAGGAGGATGCTGATTTGGTAGCACTGCTTATTCCTGAACAAAAGGAAACAAAAGATACAAAAACTTTACCTTTTTTAAAATATAAAACATCCCCTTTAAGAAAGAATTCAGACGTAAACAAACAGATCCCCGACTTCTTAAAGAAGTCGGGGATCTGAGCCTAAGAGCGTGTATGTACTGGATTTAAGCCCCAAGATAGTGTGTGCTTGACGATATGAGAGTTTAAGCTGAGGCAAGTACACAAAAGCAATTGTTATGAGTAGTAAGGAAACAACTCCAAATCAAGCAGAAAAGACAAATCCAGAAGCAGATGCTTCACAATTAAGCCCAGAAGTGCTAGACATGATTAAGCACCCTCCGAGCATTGATGATGTAATGCGGGACTTACCTCCGGAAGAAGTCAGGAATAACCCAGCTATAGTACCAGAAATGCTTGATGAACCAAGTGATGAAATGACCGGATTCGGCAAAGACTAGTTATAGTCAGGATACAATTTCAATCAGTGTCCCGCTGCCTTACTTTTTCGTCCTATGTTCCCAGTCATCTATTCAGATGAGTTTCTGGATCACAAGACTGGATACCTCCATCCAGAAAAGCCAGAACGCTTAACAGCGATTGTCACAGCCCTCAAAGAAGCGCCATTTGCAAGTGATATAGAGTGGCGCGTGCCAACCCCACCCCAAGAACAAACGCTGATGCCTCTGTTGGAAAAAATCCACACTCAGCGTTATATCTACAAAATTCAACAAATCGCTCTTTCGGGGGGTGGTTATCTAGATGGAGATACGCTAGTTTCTCCACGCAGTTATGATGTAGCTTTATTAGCAGTAAGTGCTTGGTTGGATGGTGTTGATACTGTAATCGCAACTAGTAATCCGGCTTTTGTGCTAGCTCGTCCACCGGGACATCATGCTGAAAGTACTGTGGGGATGGGATTTTGCTTATTTTCCAATGCGGCGATCGCTGCCTTCTATGCCCTCAAACAACCAGGAGTTAACCGCGTCGCCATTCTTGACTGGGATGTGCATCATGGTAATGGCACTCAAGCAATAGTCGAAACTAACCCGCAAATTGCTTACTGTTCCCTACATCAGTACCCCTCCTATCCAGGTACTGGTAGAGCCACAGAACGCGGCTTTCATAATAATGTATTAAACTTGCCCTTTCCTCCCGGCAGCGACATTAGCATTTACCAACCAGCGTTTGAAAAAAAAGTAGTACCCTTTTTATCAAAATTTCAACCAGATTTACTAATTATCAGTGCTGGTTACGACGCCAACGCCGACGATCCCCTAGCCAGCATAAATTTACAACCACAAGACTTTGGTTTATTCACCGAATATTGCCTGGGCATCACGCGCAAAATTCTGTTTGGCTTAGAAGGCGGCTACGACTTATCAGCACTCGGACAATCAGTAGTAGCAACCATTCAACCCTGCCTAGCCTAGCCCCCTCGTTCCCAGCCTCCGGCTGGGAATGCCTACATCATTGTAATTCCAATACTAAGGTAACTTACAACAGTAGCAGCTCGAATTCTTGGCGCGTGAGGCGAGCGCCATTTTCTAAAGGCGGAGTTGCATTATCGACAACTTTAGGTTGTGGCATTCCCGCTGGTGTGAAGTTAACCATAATTTTGATTAATTATATTTAGAAATATCTTCTAAATCTCGGATTGCTTCATCCGTTAAGCTGTAGGTGCTCATGCTTGAGACTGATGGGTTTTATCAAGAATATTCTCAAGCACTCTAGCAATAGCAACTTTGCCATTGGTGAGTTGTCCTTTATCTGCTTGCTCAATACCCACTGCTACTTTTTCACGGTTTTCCTCTACCCAATGCAGATAATTACGCTCGTCTTCTTCTAGCAATTGTAATGCTTGCGCGATCACCTCATCACTAGTGCTGTATCTGCCACTTTTGAGTTGTTCTTGAATGAACTGTTCTTGTTTTGGTGTAAGGGAAATATTCATGGCGGTTATCTTCCAAGTTTACTCTAGTATAGCAATCCGCTATACCGGGCATGAAAATCGCGCATTCCAAGATCCCCGACAACTTTTACGAAGTCGGGGATCTATTAAGTAAGCAGGATAGATTTGAGCGCAGCACCCCAACTTTTGGTAGGATCGTAAAACTGCTCTTGTACTACTTGGCAAGCAAGTCTTTTTTGTTCGTAAAGTTGGCGATCGCACAATAACTTCACCAATGCATCACCGTAAGCTTGAACATCATTGGGAGGAACCTCAACTACAGCATCTGCAACATAAGACAATGCCGGACAAACTGCTGAGGTAACAACTGGACGCCCTGATAAAATACTTTCACAGACAACTCGATTAAAACCCTCAATAAAATCTGTACGTGTGGGTACAATCACAACATGGCACTGAGCAAACATGGATCGCATTTGCGGCTTACTACAGTACCCGTGACAGATAAATGATCGCTCAACTCCTGCTTGTATAGCTGCTTGACGCAAAGGCTCTAATGCTGAACCTTCACCACAGATGTCAAAAATTATATCTTTACCCTCTGTAGCAAAACCCTTGGCAATTTCTAGTAAATCAAACACACCTTTATTTTGCTCAACTCTACCTGCAAATAGAACTCGCATAGGTGATGGGGGTGATGGTTCAGGTATATTGGCAAAGTCTGAGCGACGATAAGAAGAAAAGAATTCTAAAATTGGTTGGTGTTTACCACATGTCAATTGGGAAATTTGTTTTGCTATATCTTGCGATGCTACAAGTATTGCCTTGCAATCTGAAGCAAACAAATTACGCGAGAGAGATAAATTCAGTTTATCTACTAAACGCAGAGGTAAATATTTACACCACAACATACAATGCAGTGATGGAATTACTGTGATCCCTAACCAGCTAAATAAAGATAAAACGAACCAATAGGTAGTACCACTATCTGCAACGACAACGTTGGCTCTAAAGCGAAGTGCAGAAGCGAGTAAGCTTAATCCACAGTAAATTTGTCTTAAATGATACAATGCCCCAGGAGACCAAGGCACTGGGCGACGCTCAATAATAAAGCGATCGTCTTGCACTTTTTCAAACTTGTTAGACTGGGCAATTACGTAACCTTGAGCATCTAAAGTTTTGCAAACTTCATAAAATTGACTGGAAAAAGTAACTGATACTTGTGAAGGAGCATCTAAACCTTTAATCCAGTAATTATAAGCTTCTATCACATCTTCCGGACCAACTGCATATAAAATCCGCAGGGGTTTAGACATAAAATTTTTATATGTATTTTTATTTATACAAATTATATTTTTAGTAGAGACGTTCCGCCGGAACGTCTTTACATTGGATTGTACAGACGCTCCGGCGAAGCGTCTCTACGTTGAACGTACAACTTGTTGTTGAAGAATGTGACGTTTTTGATTAGCTCCGGTAATTTTTAAAGCAAGGCTTTCAATTTTATGATAAAATGACTGGGGTAAAATCAAGAGAAAATAAGCAGCGCCTAAAGTCATGAGTGTGCGCCGTGGTTCTTCAAATAAAATGCGCCAGTAGGTAAGTATAGCTTTGTTAATAAGTTGTACAGCGGTTGAACCATTGCGCAAAGTTACTGCCCTTCGCGCTAAATGTCTAAATTGGTAAGCCATAGCTATATCTTCCAACGAAGCCATCAAATCGGGAGAGTAAGAGCCAGCTTTTTCTATTAACCTTTGCCAAGAATTTAACTTTTTCAGCAGTTGCGCTGAATGCCCTGTGGGATTAACTCGATAAAGTGTCAAAGCTTCAGGAACACCCTCAATTTTCCATTTTGTTTTAATCGCAATGCGTAACCAACATTCAACATCTTCTGATGGGTGCAATTGTCGATCATCATCAAAATAAAAATCTTCTACAACACCATAAAGATTATCTTGAAACTTAATATCTTCCAAAACCTCGCGGCGAATAACTGGTACAGAGCCGTTACCAATAGGAGTACGACAAAGTAAATCTAATGGGGTAATTTCCTTTAGTTTACTAATCTGATATATTCCCAGAGGTTTATCTTTCTCATCAATGAAAGCAGAGCGACAAAAACTAACTCCAACCGTTGGTGTTTGCTCTAAATGCTCAACATGTTTTGCTAACTTCGTTGGTTCCCATAAGTCATCTGCATCTAGAAAAGCTAAATATTCTCCTTGGGCATGCCGTATACCAGTGTTCCTTGCAGCAGCAACTCCTCGATTTGGTTGATGAATAATTTTAATTCTGGGATCGCTAAATTGTTGACAGATTTCGATACTGCGATCGGGAGAACCATCATCTATAATTAGAAGTTCAAAATTTGTATAGGTTTGCGCAAGAACAGATTGTACTGTTGCCGCAATATAGTTCTCAACTTTGTAAACCGGGATGATAACAGATACTTTTTTCATAGAGCTACCCTTGGTAATTTAAATAAATGAACAAGACAAAGTAAGTGTTCTCACAAACACTGTTTAAACTGAGATGAAAAAATCGAATTTGCTAATAAGTTGAATGAAGCTATAGCAGTCCTATTCGAGTTGCAAATGCTAGCCATTAGAAACCCGGTTTCTCCAAGAAACCGGGTTTCTTGGTGTTCGTGAATCATTTAGGATTGCTATATACCGTTTGACGTTAAGGTTGACAAATGACAAATGACAGTCTTAACGAAAAAAGTGCAATATGTCAGTGCATTAGCTTAAAATAATTTTTGCGGGTACACCAACTGCTGTCGCGCCTGGGGGAACATCGCAAAGAACTACAGCATTGGCACCAATATTTGCACCATCACCAATAGTGACATTGCCAAATATTTTTGCCCCAGCACCGACATTGACAGATTTACCTAATTTTGGTGCATCAAAAGGACGATTTAGATAGCGGTTTCCCAAGGTAACACCTTGGCGAATAATACTATCATCACCGATCGCACAATCCCCATGAATGACAATTGCGCCTTGGTGTTCGATCACAACGCGGCGACCTAGTTGTACACTATAAGGAAGTTCAATTCCATAGTTATTGCGAACTTTGCGATACAGCATGCGATAGAGGATACTCAAAGGTGCACGCAGAAATTTGGGTTGAATTTTCATTCGCCAAACTCCGAAACGCAGCACTGCTACTGCTCGGAAACCAGGTTTAGTCCAATCTTTTCCGTGAGCAATCCAATCTTCTTTGATTTGCTGCCATAAACTTAAAGTAGATTCTGTTTGGCTAGCAATGGTAGTTGCGGACATTTGTGCAGCCATAATTTTATTGCTATTCCAGTTTCCAATTCATAAATTTTCCCAGGAACTGGGTTTTTCTATTCATAAGCGGTACTTCATGTTGCACATTGACTTGGAAGGATTGTCATTTGTCATTTGTCATTTGTGTTGACAATTGACAAATAACCCTTGACGATTTTAGAGAACAAGTGCGACATCACGGATATTGCTTATTCTTCTTCAACCCTGGTTCTCTCACTTTTATGCGTATTACCAACAGACACTGTACGTGTTCTATTACTTACTTTCTCAACGCTATAGTCGTTACGGTTACTGGGGTAATAAAAGAAACTTTCAGGCTCTTGTTTAACATCCACACCGTTGGCGACTATTCCCAAAATATTAGCCTCAGAACGTGCTAATAGAGATTTTGCGGCTACTGCACTGTTAGAATTTAAAACACTTGGTCTGACTACAATCAAGACTCCATCTGCCATTTTACCTAAAACTGCTGCATCAGGAGTTCCTACTAATGGTGGAGTATCTATTATAACATAATCATACTTCTGAGACAACATGTCCAGTAGAGAACTCATACGTTCTGAGTCTATTAATGCCATAGGGTTGGGTGGCATCACACCAGCAGTAAGCACTGATAAGTAAGATGTAACTTTTTGTACAGCAAATGAAAACTCATCTTGACCAACCATCACGTTGCTCAAACCCACAGCGTTAATTCTATCCCAAAGGTGGTGTTGAGTGGGTTGACGCATATCTGCATCAACGAGCAGAACTCTTCTTCCCGCCTGAGCCATCACCGCAGCTAAATTAGCAGAAACTTCTGATTTCCCCTCTCCTGCTTGGGAACTTGTCACCACAATTGTGCGAACTTTTTTATCCAAGCTTGTAAACTTAAGATTTGCTACTAGCATTTGGTATGCTTCATGAACTACAGAGCGAGGAGACGTGGCGACAATAATTCGGGGAGAAGATCCTTCAAAGTTTTTATCTGTAATTGATGTGTCGCTAGTTTCAAACTGAGGGATTAGTCCTAGCAAAGTATGACCAAAAAGTTCCTCTGCTTCTTTAGCTGTTTTCAACCTTCTATCAATTAAGTCTACTATAAATGCTGCTGCTACACCAAGTAGTAACCCAGCAAATACTCCACCGACAGAAATTCCTAGTTTCTTCTTCATTGCCGCTGGGTTACTTTCCACATTGGCGTCTTGAAGCACGCGAGCGTTACCTACAGTTTGATTTTCTGCGACTTTGATTTCTTGTAGTCTAGTTAACAGATTCTCGTAGCTTTTTTGTGCTACTGACAAACTGCGCTCTAGTTCTCCTTGCTTTTTCTCTAATGTGGGTAGAATATCAGCTCTTTGCTTATAAGCATTTCTGAGTTCAGACAAAGTGTTGATTTTCTGCTCTAAACCTGAACGTTGTGACTGCAACTTGACGAACTCTGCAGTCAAATCTTGTTTGATTTTACCTATTTGTAACTTTCCTGGAGCTACTTGAGTTTCGCTGCCTAAAGATTGAGCAGTTCTTTGTTGTAATATGGAATTTAAAGCTGCTTCTTTCTCTTGCAGATCGATTACTGATGGATGGGCATCACTGTAGCGAGTTCTCATTGCTGCTAGCTGATTTTGTACCTTTTGTAGTTCAGCTAATGCTTCTTGTACTCCAGGTATTTGACTTAGAGAAGTTATATCTACAGCGTTTTGTGTAGGCAAATTTATTTGCCTAGTTATTTGTATTTCCTGAGCGCCCAAATCTGCTAATTGAGATTTAGCATTATTTAATTCTTCATCTATACTAGTAATTGTTTTAACTGTGCCTTCTGTTTCTTCTTGTAAATCAATTACTTGATTCTTCGTTTTAAACCGACGTAGTTCTTCTGCTGCTTTGTCTACTTGTCTTTTCGCTGGTTGCAATTGTGTGGTGACAAACTCACCCGCTGATATGGCTTCTGATCGATTGGTTAAAATGTTTTTATCGATGTAAACTTTCATCACCTGATTAACTACTGATTTAGCTAATTCAGCATCTGTAGATATGAAAGAAACCTTCAGAACATCTGTACCAGTTAATGCTTCTGCCTTGATGGAAATTGCCTCTGGGCGTAAAGGCGCACCATTCTTATCTTTAAGTTCTAGATTATTTATTACTTTTTGAATAACAGGCTCAGACTGCACTATCAAAGCTTGCGTGTCTAAGGGGTTGGATTCTCGCTTAATCGACTCTAAATGCCCGATTTTTTCTCCTACTCCAGTCAAAGAGGAGGTTCTATTGGTTAAGAATAGAAGCTTTCCACTCGCTTCGTAAGACGGTTTTTCTAAAAATAAACTAAACCCGGCTAAAGTTGAGCAGGCTACGAATACCGACGAGCCTACCAGCCAACGACGTTTGAGAACTAGCCAGTATTTCTGTAAATTTATATCCTCTGTATTACCTTTATTTTCCATACAGTTTCCTTATTTGTAGATTGCACGTATCTCAATCAGCTTGAATTAGAAATAAGCTAATTTATCTACTTCCTTTTACCTCTTCCTGATGGCTGAATTTGTATCGTTTGATGTTGGACTTTTTTCCAAGGATTTTCGTATAGCTGAAACTTTTGTTGGATAATTAGCCATAAGAATGGGATTGCGTCCAATAAATATCGCTTCCAAAGTCGTTTTGGTTCCATTAATAATCTATATAGCCATTCAAGTCCAACTTCACTCATCCACTTTGGCGATCGCTTGACATTCCCAGCTTCAAAGTTAATTGTTGCTCCTATAGCCAAGAATATCTTAACATTCTTCAACTGATTTTTATATTTGGCTATCCATAATTCTTGTTTGGGCGCTCCTACTCCAATTGCTAGGACTGTTGCCCCCGAAGAATTAATCATTTTCACGATTTGTTGACATTCATCTTCACGCTTTTCAAATCCATAAGAGGGGGAATGAGCTGCAACGATAATATTCCTACCTACTTTAGTATTAATATTCTTCTGCGCTCTTTTAACTGCTCTTTCTTCACCGCCAAGCAAAAATACTTTCATGTTTTCATCATGCTGATAGTAGCTATAAAAAGCCGGAAATAAATCTGAACCAGATATTTTTTCTAAGACGGGTGTACCTAAAAAACTGGCTACGTACATTAAGACCTTACTATCGCATACCCTGTAATCTGCCTGTTGGTAGACTTTGTAAAACTCTTGACTTTTTTGCAGTTTCATCAAATGGTCTACATTAGGGGTAAATACAACACCACCATACTTTAGCTTATCTAATAACTCCATTAATGTGATATTGTTTACTGTTACATTCAGTAAATCAATAAACTTACTATCACTATTCAAATAAGTGATATTGTGAGTTTTAAGCATTGTTATTTTTTTGGAATCAATTTTACAAGTAAATGCGAAAACTACTTAGTGCATTTAGAACAAAGATATGTTTATTACCGATTCAGCGTTTCTACCAATAGTAATAAATGCACTAACCCATCGATTACATAGTTTTTATACCCTGTTACGGACGTGTTATACTTTACTGCTAGTATGAGCAGCTGACACAGTTAAGTGGTGAAGATCATAAAAATAATTAAATTAGAAGTTGATCCTTTTTCTGGTTTGTTACGTTAGACAGATTATTTGAATATTTGTTTCCGTCTTTATTTATTTATTCCCAGAAATAAATATAGCTACATTTTCACTAATTTCCAAGCAGAACTATAAA
The DNA here is from genome assembly GCF_014698965.1 of Iningainema tapete BLCC-T55. Lineage (GTDB taxonomy): Bacteria > Cyanobacteriota > Cyanobacteriia > Cyanobacteriales > Nostocaceae > Iningainema > Iningainema tapete. Next base: position 122,291 of record NZ_JACXAE010000053.1, on the reverse strand, counting down.
GTTAGTATGTGGAAAGAAAAACAAATCTTTAAAGAATATGTAAAGTTTTGGTAGAAATACTTACACTAAGTTGAAAACTTGTAAATACATTCATGATATTGGTATCAAAAAAGCATTTATTCTCAAGATTACGCTCTAGAGATTATGAAGAAAAAGCTAGTATTGATCAGAGTTATGCAGTTTAAATACTGACAACATATCAAAAAAAGTGCTTTCTTTGATACTTAACATTTGCACAGGTAAACATTAATAGCCCAAAAAAAATTTTGAGAGCTAGATACGGACTTTGAACCACTCTACAACACCATCAGCGATCGCCACTGCCATCTTTTTCTGCTCCACCGGATTCATCACTAACTCAAACTCATTAGGATTACTCATAAAGCCCAACTCCAGCAACACCGAGGGGGCAACGCTTGGGCGAGTCAATGCCAAGTTATTCCAAAACACCCCATAAGAAGGACGTTTCAGCTTTTTCACAACGTAATCGTGGATAGAAACAGCTAAACTATGGGCTGGGGGTTGATACCAAAAAGTCCCAAAACCCTGAATTTTCTGTGCATCACCTTCATCAGGCAAAGAGTTGTGATGAATCGAAAGAGCTATGGATGGTTGTTCTTTATCAATGATTGCCTGTCTTTCCACGAGGGAAAGTTCTTTGTCATCCTCCCGCGTCATCACCACTGTCGCCCCTCGCTTCACTAACTCATCGCGCAATAACTTAGACACTATTAAATTTACATCTTTTTCCAGATCGCCTGTAGGTCCACTTGCACCAGATTCAGCACCACCATGTCCGGGATCGAGTAAGATCTTCACACCAGATAAAGGCTTTTTACGTGTAATTGTCGGCGCATGACGTAAAGATAAGATTAAGTTTGTACCTTCGTATCTTAGCTGATATCCCCACTGTTGGTCTTTTTTGAGGTTAAACGTGTATTGTACCTGTCCTGGAGCCACCTGCTGCCAATCTAGGCGAGAAATTAAGGGGTTATTATCCAAGCGAATAATGTCGGTTTGGGCAGTGGTGTTATAAAGGGTAAGAGTGAAAGTGCGAGTACCTTGTTGTACACTCAGAGGTACAGGTTCTTGTAGCGGAAATATCATTTCTGTCGCATCGGGGCGTTTACGATAGCCAACAGAACGAATAATCGTGCGGGGAGGGTTAGGGAAGGGTATGATTGTGGTTTCTTTACTATTAATCCAACCACCGTAGTCTAAACGTAACCACTCACCTTCTCTACCTGTAACTGTTGCCTTGGTACCTTTGGGTAGAGGTGTAAGTCGAGAATAATCTGTACTCGGACCAGTGCGAGCTACACCTGATTCTACCGTCACTTGAGCAACTTGTAACTGATTCGGGGAAAGGATTTGAATTGAGCCAGTACCTGGTTGAGTTATAGTTTGACCATTAAAAGTTAATTCAAACTGGGGTTTTCCTAACGAAGCTACTGTTTCTACTGTTGTACAACCCTCGTATTTGCCTGCTGCAGATTGAGTGGAAGACTGATTTGTGCCTGTGAGGGCAGCAGAATTGGCAGGTAATTGCGTTTGTTGCAGTTGAGTCAGGGCAACGGTGCTATTGCCTAATTTTACAGATACACTAGCATTTGGAGTGGCGATCGCTCCAAAACAAATTAATTCTCCGGGTTGTTTGGCAATATCTACTGCGGGAGTGAGCGAGTTAGGAGCAAATCCCACGCCTTGAGGTGTCTCTGGTACAGAAGAAACCCGCGTCACCTTAATTATCTTTTCCTGTTTCTGGTATTGTACAGTAAAAACATTTTCTCCCAACTGTAGAGGAAAACTGGGAGCAAAATGACCTGCTTTACTGCGGTCAATTAGCTTACCATTAATAACAACCTGTCCAGTTGGTGGTGCTGTACCGATAAAGAAAATTTTTTGTGCGCTTGTGCGGTGGTTTGTCGGCGGATAAACTACCTTGAGCGATCGCTCATTTGCCAAAGGGTCGGTAGTGACTATAGAAGTTAATAATAATCCTACAATAATTCTCACGTCAAAATGAAAGAATAGTTTATAAGGTTATTCAGTAGAGACGCTCCGGCGGAGCGTCTGTACAACTGTGGCACAATAGCTAGATATATTTTGTGAAGTTGCTAGAAATTGAGAATACTATGAGTAAGTTTGTATTTGTCACTGGCGGCGTAGTTTCTAGTATTGGTAAGGGAATTGTAGCAGCAAGTCTGGGACGTTTGCTCAAGTCACGAGATTATTCGGTGTCAATTCTGAAACTTGACCCTTATATTAACGTTGATCCGGGGACAATGAGTCCTTTTCAGCACGGGGAGGTATTTGTTACCCAAGATGGTGCGGAAACAGATTTAGATTTGGGGCATTATGAACGTTTTACCGATACTTCCATGTCGCGCCTCAACAGTGTGACAACTGGTTCTATTTACCAAGCTGTAATTAATAAAGAGCGACGCGGTGATTATAATGGCGGTACAGTGCAGGTGATTCCCCACATTACTAATGAAATCAAAGAACGAATTTTGAGAGTTGCCAACGACACTATGCCGGATGTAGTAATTACAGAAATAGGTGGCACGGTGGGGGATATAGAATCACTACCTTTTTTAGAAGCAATTCGCCAATTTCGTAAAGATGTGGGACGGCAAAATGTGCTGTACATGCACGTAACTTTGATACCGTGGATTGCCTCAGCAGGAGAAATGAAAACAAAGCCAACACAGCACTCGGTGAAAGAATTGCGCTCGATAGGCATTCAACCAGATATTTTAATATGTCGATGCGATCGCCCGCTAGCAGCAGGTTTAAAACAGAAATTGTCAGAATTTTGTGACGTACCTGTAGAATGTGTGATCCCATCAATTGATGCCAAAAGTATTTATGAAGTACCATTGATTGCGGAAAGGGAAGGCTTGGCGCAGCAAACACTAGAATTGTTGAACATGGAACAACGTAAACCAGATCTTGCACAATGGCAAACTCTGGTAGAAAGAATGTATAGTCCAACACATAAAGTTGAGATAGCCATTGTCGGTAAATATGTACAATTAAGCGATGCGTATCTTTCGGTAGTAGAAGCACTACGGCATGCAGCGATCGCCATGAATTGTGAACTAAAATTACGTTGGGTAAACTCAGAAAAATTAGAGGTAGAAGGAGTCGAAACCCATTTAAATGGAGTAAATGGCGTAGTAGTACCAGGAGGTTTCGGCGTCAGAGGAGTAGATGGCAAGATTGCGGCAATTCATTACATGCGCAATCTTCAAACTCCCTTCTTAGGTTTATGCTTGGGAATGCAATGCGCCGTGATTGAATGGGCAAGAAACGTCATGGGATTAACCGATGCTAATAGTGCCGAATTTGCTCCTCATACCAAACATCCAGTGATAAACTTATTACCAGAACAGCAAGATGTGATCGACTTAGGCGGTACAATGCGCTTAGGTCTGTATCCTTGTCGTGTTCTTCCCAACACTCTAGCTTTCCAGCTTTATCAAGAAGAAGTGATTTATGAACGACATCGGCATCGCTACGAATTTAACAACGCCTATCGGCACATGTTTTTAGAATCGGGCTATGCAATCAGTGGCACATCTCCCGATGGACGTTTAGTAGAAATGGTAGAATTACCCAACCACCCCTTCTTTATTGCTTGCCAATTCCATCCAGAGTTTCAATCGACTCCGAGTGAACCTCATCCTTTATTTAAAGGTTTTATCGAAGCAGCAGTAGCCCATACTCAAACTACTTCTACCAAAAAGCCTGTAGAAGTATGACAGTTTTGGATTTTAGGTTATAAGAGATTGGTTAGTGGTACTTTAAACATCTGACAACTATTTAGTGGCAGATGTGACACCGCGATTGATTACTGTAAAACTTGGGAGTTGAGGGTATTTTGTGGCGTACTGGATGAAAATCCATTATGAAAGAAATAGATATATAGTTAACTTGGAGCGTGTTACTGCTTTTTGTTCGGAACAGAATGGCAGGGTGACATTTTGGTTACCAGATTGTGCCATCCCCATAGTCATCAACCCGCAAAGTAACCAGAAAGACTATCAAAGCATTTTAAAGTATATGCGTCAGGTACAAGAGTTGGGAATTGATCACGCTCATTGGGTAAAAATTATTTACGAGCGAAATGAATACGTAATTAATCTCAAATGTATTAGCTCATTTTGTCAAGAACCCAATGGCAGAATAACGTTTTGGCTCCCAGATAGTACCATCCCAATCATTATCAACCCTGTGAGTAATCCAGACTCCTACAAAAAAGTTATGGATTACATTCACAAAACAACAGGATATTCTTTGTGAAGAAGACAGCTATGCTGAGGGCAGAAGGAGGAAAGTCTATCCAAGCTAACTAATTTTGGCTCCTGACTCCTGACTCCTGACTCCTAACAGTGCCAACTTCGCCGCCCCAACAATCCCAGCCGAGTTGCCCAATTGTGCTGGTAATATCTGTAAACCCAAGCGAGATATAGGTACAACTCGGCGCTCAATTTCTGCTTTAACTGAAGGTAAGAAAAATTCTGCACTCGCGCTAACGCCACCACCAATAACGATCACTTCTGGTGTCAGCACGTAAATCAAACTTGCTAACCCTGCGCCTAAATATCTACCATATTCTTGCCAAAATGTCAATGCTTCAGCATCTCCAGATTGGGCGAGTATGCCTAACTCCTCTGGTTCTTTCCCGGTGCGACGGCGGATGGCTGTGACGGAAACATACTGTTCCAAAGAACCTTGATTACCACTATTACATATTGGACCATCTGGATTGAGAGTAATTAATCCTAATTCTCCTGCTGCTCCATGATGCCCAATAAACAGATTACCATTTAAAATAATTGCTCCACCCACACCAGTTCCCAGAGTGAGCATAATGAGATTTTTGTACTGTCGCCCTGCCCCTAGCCAAGCTTCTCCCAAACCAGCACAGTTGGCATCGTTGGCAACAACTGTGGGTTTGCCTGTTTTCGCTTCTAGGTAATCTGCTACGGGAACATCAAGCCATCTTGGTAAGTTAATCGCGATTTTGGCTATACGTCCTTGAGCATCAGATGGACCTGGAGTACCAACACCTATAGCAATAGTACTTTGTTCTGGGTCAATTTGAGTAATTGCATCTACTATTACTGGTAAAACTGCTTCTGGTATGGGTGGTTGGGGTGTTGGTACAGTTAAGGATTGTAAACAAGTGCCATCTTGGGTGAAACGCCCTAGCTTAATTGCTGTTCCTCCTAAGTCAATGCCAATTATTTGAAAGTTTTGCATATGTAGTCCTGTATATTAATGATTATGGAACCACAAATGATAAGTGGCGATCGCTCACTAGGAGGAGATAACTCACTGTTGTTTTTCTTGAGTATTGCTCCGCTCGTTGGAAACAAAAGCGAATTCTATAGCTAATTGGGTTGAACTCACTTTCTGTGGATGCCACGACACTACGGGAGTACCATGTAAGATACCAGAAAGGGCAACGGAAAGCATAAATCCACCAGCAGCGGCGGCAACTAAGGAAATGTTATCTTTCACAATAATCTCTCAGTAAAAATTACAATAAATAAATAGGAGACGGGTTTCTCCCATTATTAACATACGTTCTTTGACTAATTCCGGATTTGTTTGCGTAAACGAGGGTTAACAAATTCATTTAATCCCTCACCAAGTAGCGACAACCCTACCACCATCAATGTCATAGCTAATCCTGGGAAAAGTGTAGTCCACCAAATGCCTGTAGGTAGGGCTTCTAAAGCTTGTTTTAAATCACGTCCCCATTCTGGCACTTCTTCAGGAAGTCCTAACCCTAAAAAACCCAAACTACCCAAAATCAAAATTGCATCGGCAGCGTTGAGAGTGAAGAGTACGGGTACGCTTTGAATTACGTTGAAAAATAGATACCGGGAAAGAACTTGCCAAGTATTAGCACCCAATGCTTGTGCAGCTTCAATAAATACTTCTGTTTTTACGCTCACCGTGTGGTTACGGACAACACGGTAATATTGGGGAATGTAAGCAATACTAATAGCGAGAGCAGCATTTAATATTCCACGTCCCACCACAAATGCTAGTGTAACAGAAAGTAGAAGTCCGGGAAGAGTGTAGATGCTATCCATTAAGAATATCAACATCTGATCCAATCTACCACCTACATACCCACTCACCATACCCAAAGGTACACCGATAATCATACTCAAAGCTGTTGCCAGCAAAACTACTTGCAGCGCAGCCTGCGCACCAAACAAAGTACGCGAAAACACATCATAACCTTGGCGACTAGTACCAAACCAATATTCGCCAGAAGGTGGTTTGTGAATATCATGGCTCAAAGAATCTAAAGGATCTTTTATCCATCCCCACCCCTGAAATACAGGAGCAAAGAAAGTGATAAATATAAAAAATAACGTAATCACTATCCCAATCATCATCAACTGCTGAGAAAGACTGCGACTCTCCCCAAAACGTAAAAATCTCGGTAGCGAACTTTTAGTAACCGTCATATAGAAACAATAGGGTGCGTTAACGCAGTGTAACTCACCTACAGAAAATTTGAATAGGCGATCGCACCCTCAAGGGTGCGGCTACACGTACAAAGCCTGCCGTAGCTCTGGCTTTCCAATAGCCCCCCTTGCCAAGGGGGGTTGGGGGGTATCAATACATCCCATTACAAATTACTCTCAACCAATCGGCGGTACTCACTCTTAGGCTTCACACCTTTAAGTTCAGTTAACAATTCCCTATTCTTGAAAAACTGAACTGTAGGCGTTCCCACAACACCAGCATTCTCCGCAATATCGCGGTCTTTGTCAATATCAATCTCGACAAAGTGAATTTTACCGTCAAACTCATCGACAACTTTGTTTAAAATAGGTTTGAGGGTATGACAAGGACCGCAACCTGGAGAAACGTATTTGACAATGAGCGGGCGATCGCTCTCATGAAAAAGCTTACGTAAAGCATAGCCACCTTGATGGCGAGTAGCATTTAAATCAAACTCAGCCGCCAGTTGTTCATCAGTTTTCTGCTCTTCTGGTTGATGCTCTAACTCATTACTTGGAGTTTCCTGCTTTTGATGGAATTCTTGAATTAAACCAGTAGAAGACAACCAACGCTCAGCCAACATCGCCGCCATACAGCCGCTACCTGCTGCTGTAATTGCTTGACGATATTCATGATCTTGCACGTCACCAGCCGCAAATACACCTTCGACACTAGTTTCTGGTGAACCGGGTTTAGTAACAATATAACCTACTTCATCCAGTTCGAGTTTTCCCTTAAATAAAGAAGTATTGGGATTGTGACCAATAGCGTAGAATAAACCCTTAACCTGCAGTAGGCGTTCTTCGCCTGTTTTGGAGTTACGGATTTTCACCCCATTCATGTGCTTTTCGTCACCAACCACATCAATTACTTCTGTGTTCCAGTGTACATGAATTTTGGGGTTACTCAAAACGCGGTCTTGCATAGCTTTAGAAGCCCGCATCTTCTCTGTACGTACCAGCATGTTTACCTTGGAGCCGTATTTAGTTAGGTAAATTGACTCTTCTGCTGCCGAGTCGCCACCACCAATTACCGCTAATTCAGATCCGTGAAATATCGGAGTAGCACCGTCACAAATAGCACAAGCTGAGATACCCCGGCTCCAGAATTGATGTTCGCTGGGTAGATTGAGACGCTTTGCTGTTGCACCAGTGGCGATGATGATACTATTGGTTTTAAATTCCTGTTCCTCTGAGCGGACAGTGTAAGGACGCTGACTCAAGTCTACTTCAATTACGTCCTCAGTGTATAACTCAGCCCCCCAACGTTCCGCTTGAGCTTTCATTTTGTCCATCAATTGTGGACCGGTAATTCCTTGGGGAAACCCAGGAAAGTTCTCCACTTCCGTCGTTGTCATCAACTGCCCACCAGGTAGCCCACCAGCTTGGAAACCTTCAAATACAATAGGTTTGAGGTTAGCCCTTGCTGCGTAGATAGCTGCTGTGTAGCCGGCGGGACCGGAACCTATAATTACTACGTTTTCTACTTGGTTGGTCATGGCAATATATACAAACTCATAACGACTTCACTTTATTTATTATAATAACCCATTTGACAAGAAAGCAACTCTTGTATGAACGATGAGGGAACGTCTCTACATTGGTGATGAATTTTTATTCAAGATGACACAGAAATAAAATATCATTAAATTAGCATTGAATTATGTGCGAAAAGTATGATTGACATCTCTAAAGACATTCATTCCCTAACTGACTTCAAAAGACGCACTAGTGAGTTTGTAGAGCAAATAAAGGAGACTAAGCATCCGCTGGTGCTAACTGTCAATGGAAAGGCAGAACTTGTAGTTCAAGACGCCGAATCATACCAGAAACTCGTTGAGGCAGCAGAGTTTAGAGAAACCATTGAGGGCATTAGGCGAGGGCTGGAACAAATGAAACAAGGACAAGGGCGTCCGGCTGAAGAAGTATTCGCAGAACTACGCCAAAAACTTGGGATTGCGGATGAGTAATAAGTACAAAGTTATTATAGAGCCTGAAGCACTTTAACGGACTGAAACCAACAATTTAGTCGGTTTTAACCGATGTAAATCTCCTCACGGTTAAGAATTCCATCCACTTGAATAGGATTCTCAGTCAACTCATCAATAATATCTTTTTGTCTTGGTGAGTTCTTTTTCACCATAATAATAACTTTAATATCATCACCTTCTCTAAGTTCTTGTTTGTACTCATCAGGAATTTAGATAACCCCTGCTTAAATTTTGGCTTGAAATTCAATCCTCAAAACACTTCTATCCTCTCTCATATGTTCAATCGTAGCGCAGTTGGTAGCAACTTGGCTTTAGTTTATGCGATCGCCCGATACCTTGCCGGATGCACTGCTCTAAATCCCAGCGCTAAAAATCTGTTGAGCAGTTAAGGTAAGCTCTGGAAAGGTTGGTGATTGGATGCGATCGCTACCCCTAAACTTTTGAACCCGATACTCACCCTCATCCAAAGAGCAAACTAAGATAGTAGGCTGTTTAGGATCGCCAATGAATTCTCTGCCTCCCAAGCCAGCATAATCAACAATCCAGTATTCAGGAATTCCCATTTCTTCATAATCGGCATATTTTTTGTGATAATCAGTACGCCAGTTAGTACCAATAACTTCAATCACCACAGGAATTGATGCGCCGAGTGTCACAGTTGATTCCTTTTTCCATAGCGGTTCAAAAGCTAAATTAGAGCGATTTACTATCAACACGTCAGGCGAATAACCAGACTCGCTCTCAGGTGGTTTTACCAGCGCTGTTTTGGGTATGAAATAAGGAAACTTTAATCTGATAAATTCAACCGTAAGCTGGGAAGCTAAAAAACCTGTAACCTCCTCATGATCTCCTAGCGGTTGTGACATCTCAACAATTACTCCATTGTGTAGTTCATAGCGACGTTCTGAATTTTCTGGATACCAGGCGGCAAATTTTTCAAAGGTTACTAGTTTTGGTAAGGCTTGAGTCATGTTCACCTCCAGTTTCTAGAAATTCATCATATTCCGTAACCAGAATATTAAAATCCGTCATGTCGGACGCAGATGTAAATCATCTATACAGCAGAATACTGCAATTATAAAATATTCAATAGAAAACATAATTCCCCCGAACCGCTCAATCGGTCAGATTATCCCTAAAATCAGTGGATTTTGGGTTTTTTCTTTTCAAGAGTTTATATACCTACTCAATTGTTACAAAACAATAAGTAGCACATCGCGTTAGCATCACTACATATATAAACTCATAACGACTACAATTTTATCGAAAATAAATTAAGCTGTGATAGAAGTCTAAAGATTTGGGAATATTAAAACGAAGTTCGCCGCTAGCTGATGAGATAGCAAATTCAAGTGGGAATACTAAAGGTTGCCCACAAACTTTAGAGACGAGTTATGACAAATCAAGCATCTGAGATACTAGAGAAAATTCGTCAGCAATATGAAAGTTGTCCTTATCCGCGAATTCCACTAGAGAAGTCGCCCAAAGATGACTTGAATGCCCTGTTTATTCATAACTTGGTAACTTCTTACTATTTAAGATACCAAAAGTTTACAGAAACAAAAGGAAAAGTCATTTTAGATGCAGGATGCGGTAGTGGCTATAAATCTTTAATGTTGGCAGAAGCGAATCCAGAAGCCAAAATTGTTGGTATTGATATTTCTGAAGAATCTGTTAAATTAGCTCGGCATCGCTTAGAGCATCATGGGTTTGAGAACGCAGAATTCCACGTCCTCTCAATTTATGATTTACCAAGCTTGGGCATGGAATTTGACTATATCAATAATGATGAAACGCTTTACCTGCTTCCCGATCCGATCGCCGCATTAAAGACGATGAAATCTGTGCTCAAGCCGTTCGGGATGATTCGCACTAATTTACATAGCGCCCTGCAAAGAGCGGGATATTTCCGGGCACAAAAACTCTTTGGTGCTATGGGATTGACGGAGAGCAATCCTGGAGATTTAGAAGCAGAAATTATCTTGGAAACAATGAAATCTTTGAAAGATGGAGTTGACATCAAATCCAGAACTTGGCATCCGGGTTTTGAAGGAGAAGAAGGCAAACAATCAGTTTTCATGAATTACCTGCTTCAGAGTGACAACGGCTTTACAATTCCTGAGATGTTTGCCATGTTGCGAGCATCCGACTTGGAATTTACTAGCATGGTAAATTGGCGTCATTGGGAATTAACGGATTTGTTTAAAGAGCCAGACAATTTACCGGTATTTCTCGGCATGACTTTACCGGAAATAAATGTGGAACAGCGATTACATCTGTTTGAATTGTTGCATCCCTGTCATCGTCTACTTGATTTTTGGTGTGGTTATCCAAACCCAGAGGAACCTGTTGTACCAGTTGCTGAGTGGAGCGAATCTGACTGGCTTAATGGGCGGGTGCATCTACATCCGGTGTTGCAAAAGCCCAAAGTAAAAGAAGACTTGATAGAGTGCATTACCGAGCAGCGATCATTTCGACTAAGCGATTATATCAGGGTGCCAACTAATAGACCTGTAGAAATCGAAAGTACGATTGCAGCTTGCATACTACCGCTTTGGGAGGGAGTACAGCCGATTACCTCCCTAGTGGAACGCTGGTCTAAGATTAGACCGCTGCATCCTGTCACCCTAGAGCCTGTGAGCGAGGAGGCAGCATGGAATGAAGTCAAAAAACTTTTATGTAAGCTAGAAGTATTTTTGTACGTGCTTTTGGAGCGATCGGCTTGAACAATCACTGTAGTAGAAGTGCAATTTTTTTGACAGAAAGTGATGTGAATAGAAGCCCAAGTGGGTAAGTTACATCTAGAACCAATCAATCCTATACCCCCCCTCAAGGAAACCCTGAAAATGAAGCCAGTAATCAAGCCGGAACTCCAAGTTAAATTTCTACAACATCTCAATCGAAAGAAAAAAGGCGATGAAGGTTTTACCCTGATTGAATTGCTCGTCGTTGTGATCATTATCGGTGTTTTAGCAGCCATTGCCTTGCCCTCTCTCCTCGGTCAGATTTCTAAAGCAAAGCAGTCTGAAGCTAAACAGAATGTCGGCGCGATCAACCGTGCCCAACAAGCATACTTCTTGGAAAATAGCGTATTCACAACTAGCGTCCAAGCTGTGGGCATTGGTGTTAAAACTCAAACCGAGAATTTCAAGTACGAAGCTTTTACTGACGCAGATAGTGCGTTGGTAGGTAATTGGGGATCTTCGATCAAACCTGCACTTAGATCCTACTTTGGAGTTGTAGGTACAACATTAGGTGGAACTGGTAGTGGTACTGAAGTACTTACCGTAGCTTTTGCTTGTGAATCCATCGATCCTGTTCAAGCAACACCATCAGGTCCACCAACTTCGACAGTGGATTGCCCTACCATCGACGCTACTTACAAAAATATGGGTAAGTAAGAAAACAGAAGCATTTTGTTGAAGGCTCTAACCTTTTTGAATTGAAAGTTTGTTGAAGTGGGTAGTGTGAATTAGCACTACTCGCTTCTTTGTAAACACAAGTTTTTATGAATACTCAATCTTCTTTAATTACTCCGCAAAAATGGCAGCAGCAAGCTGAAAAATACCAGATCGAAGGTAATTACTTGCAGGCTGCTAGACTTTACGAGCTAGCAATTGATGCTGAGCCAGATGTGAAGTTGTATTATTGGCGTTTGGGCTTAATGTTACTCTTACAAGGGCAACAAGTAGAGGCTCAGACGACTTGGTTTATGACAATGGTGGAGGGTGAGCCAGAAGAAGTCGAACTGTGGAATGCCGAGTTGGTACAAGTACTGCAAACAGAAGCACAACGGCTCAAAGAGCAAGCAGATTATGTAGCAGTTTGGAGAATTCGGCAGCAAATCAAGGAAATTTGCCCAACAGATATTAATAATTTATTACACCTGATTCTGCTTACTATCAAGCTTCAAAATAATTTAGATGAAGGGTTAACGACTCTTTTAGAAGTAATTGAAATACTTCGATCAGAGCAACAGGTAGTAGTAGATTTTGAGCTATTAATGCAAATGTTGCAGAGTGTTTTAGAGTATGCACCTTTGCACCCTTCGACACAAGAATTAGTAGAAGCTTGTTTAACTCATGTTCGCGCTCGCAATCAGACTTTAACTTTCTTAAGTATCTTGTTGCCAGCAATGGTTAACATTGGTCACATTCAGTGGCAACCAGTAATAGCAGCACGTTTTGCTGAATCATATTTACAATTGGATGGAAAGAATACAGAAGTTTTGCGTCATTTAGCTTGTTTTTATCAAAATGCCAAACAATACGATCAAGGCATAGAGACTGCTAAATTATGCTATTCTCTAGTAACACAATTAGCAGACACAGTGTCGGTAAACCAACTGGTTCTTCGAGGTTTGATGACGGCTGGTGGATATTGGGAAGAAGCACGCTCAGTCTTTCAACGACATGAATCACTGCTACTTAAGCTGATTGAAGAACAACCAACTGATCTAAGTTCAGTCAAGGTTTCACGATTATTCAATTCATATTTTTTCGCCCCATACTTTCGAGATAACCCCAGAAATGATAGACAGATTCAGAATCAACTTGCTCAGTTGTGCCAAGCCAATACTAAAATTTATGCCAATGAAGAAGTAGAGAAATACAGTCAAAGGCATCAAGAGCGCCAACGGCCGGGCGTGGTTCCGAAAAAATTAAAAATTGGATACCTGTCTTACTGTCTTAGGGGACATTCTGTTGGCTGGTTAGCGCGATGGTTGTTTCAGCATCATGACCGCGATCGCTTTCAACTTCATGGCTACTTTATTAATAATTACAACATAACCGAACCATTGCATCAATGGTTTCTCGGTCAGGTGGATAAAGTTCATAAAGCAAGCAACAGCTATGAAATTGTGGAGCAAATTTACAACGATGAAATCGATATTCTGATCGATTTAGATAGCATTACCCTGGATGTGAGCTGTGAGGTTTTAGCGATAAAACCTGCTCCGATACAAGTGACATGGTTGGGTTGGGATGCTACTGGAATTCCAGGTGTTGATTATTTTATCGCCGATCGCTACGTTTTGCCAGAATACGCTCAAGAATATTACAGCGAAAAAATCTGGCGCTTGCCCACAACCTATATAGCTGTGGATGGTTTTGAAGTGGGTGTACCTAATCTCCGACGCGAACATCTAGATATACCCAGCGATGCAATTGTATATCTTAGTGCCCAAAAAAGTTACAAACGCAATGCTGATACAGTACGGCTGCAAATGCAAATTATTAAAGCAGTGCCTAATAGTTACTTTTTGATTAAAGGTACTGCTGAGGAAGAATCCCTGAAAAACTTTTTTTATCAAATAGCCGAAGAAGAGGGTGTAGATTGCGCCAAGCTGCGATTTATCCCTGATGTTCCTTCAGAATCAGTTCATCGCGCAAATCTAGGCATTGCTGATGTAGTACTGGATACTTACCCTTACAATGGAGCGACGACAACCTTAGAAACTCTATGGATGTGTATTCCCTTAGTAACCAGAGTAGGTGAGCAATTCGCGGCTCGTAACAGCTACACAATGATGATGAATGCTGGTATAACTGAAGGCATTGCTTGGAGTGATGAAGAATATGTCGAGTGGGGTGTACGTTTGGGCAAAGATCAGGGTTTGCGAGACAAAATTGCCTGTAAGCTGAAATCATCGCGACAAACTGCTCCTTTGTGGAACGCTAAGCAGTTTACTCGCGAGATGGAAAAGGCTTATGAGCAAATGTGGCAACGGTATATGGAAGGAGATTCGTAAAATCTACGCTCAATTGGTGGCAAACTCGGTAAATTGACGCATATAGGGAGAGTGAAACGCCAAAACAATATCATTTTTCGGCACACCTAATTCGAGCAGTTTTGTAGCAATGCCGACCTCGGTTCCATCATGCTGAATCCAGATTTTACCGTCTTTGATATCTAGATGCATACTGCATCCATGAGTCCTACGATTACCGCGCCAGCCTGTATGTAGTAAGAGGTAGTGATCGCGCTCGGTATCCAGAATGGCTTGTGTCTCAATTTCCTCTATCGGCGATCGCCGAGAAGCCCTTTCTAAAATTAACTGTTGGATGATTTGACGATATTGCTCTACAGCCATTGAACAATCACCTCCTGTTTCTCATTGTAAACTAGTAAGCGAATTGGACTTCACTCAACCACTGAGCGTGTAAAACATTGTAAAAATTAACAGCGAATGCGATATGATACCCATCACAGACAAACTGATTGCTGAAGTAACCCAGCGTTTAGTTGCTGAGCTAAACCCTAAAGAAATAATCCTATTTGGGTCTTATGCTTGGGGAACACCGAATAAATACAGTGACCTAGATTTATGCGTCATTGTACCCGATGATATTCCAGGGTTTGACCGGATTGAATGGGGAGTTCGGGCGTTAAATGCTTTGGACGATTTGATGGTAGACGTAGATGTTGTCGTCAAAACCCTCTCTGATGTAGAAACATTCAAAACCGTCCCGGCTTCTCTCACTAGAAAAATAGTAGAAGAAGGAAAATTGCTTTATGGACATTAGATTCACTCACTAATTAAGTGAATCAATTTACCAATAAAAGGAATAGCACCATATCTACCTTTAATGTAGTCACTTTCAAATGAAGCATCATTACGTACCTTATATTCCACTAAAGAATATAAATCTGTAGCTCCGTATCGGTTTTTCTCTGTGAACCAAATTTGATCTCTACGAAAGAGTTGGTTACTAAGTAGATTTGTATCATGTGTCATAAATATCAGTTGTGCATTATTAGGATTGATTTCATTAGAGTTAAATAATTCAACTATCGCACGGCTGATCAGAGGGTGGAGCCTAGCATTAAATTCATCAACTACTAGTATTGTGCTTTTGTCCAGTACCTTTCTAATATCAGGTGGTAGTTCTTGAGTTAAGATTTTTATATTTATTTCCGGTTCTTTAACTTTTACATCATTAATTCCCAAATCTAATTTTTTTATCAATCGAATTATTTCATCTCTATTTTCATTTTCCGTTAAACTTTTTATTGTATACTTTAATAGGCTTCTATCATTGTTAAGCAATGCAACTTGAAGATTATTTTAGCTTTCTCGCACCCGACGACATTCGTATCAAAGGTTCGCGTATTGGGATCGAAACAATTCTTTATGAGTATATTTACCGTTCTCGTACTCCCGAAGAAATCGCCCAGACATACACATCTATTACGCTAGAACAAGTATATGCAACAATTCTTTACTACTTACACAACAAAGATGCTGTAAGTAATTATATTGCAGACTGGTTAGAGTGGGGACACCAGCAACGCAAAGCTCAAGCAATGAACCCATCTCCAGCTATTATTCGTTTACGCAAAATTAAACAGGAAAGAGAGGCAATGAAACAGGGGAATAATGCTCAAATATCTAATGGATGAAAATGTTGACCCAATATATTTTAATCAACTGCGGCGGCAGAAACCTGAATTGGTTGTTTGGGCCGTGGGAGAACCAGATACTCCTGCAAAAGGTACTTTAGACCCAGAAATTCTTTATTGGTGTGAAGAATATAACTTTGTACTAGTAACAAATAATCGTAAATCTATGCCTGTACACCTAAATGACCATATTGCTGAAGGGCGTCATATGCCTGGTATTTTTATTCTTAATTCTAATTTAAGCGCAGGTGATAATATTGAAGAACTAATTTTGCTTGCAGAATATTCTTTTGAGAACGAATATCAAGACCAAATTGTTCATTTACCCATCAAATAATATTAATTTAAAATGGTTTATCAAGAAGTGACCTGTTCGTAGTGAGCGCTTCAGCGCTCATAATCAAAATCATCCCAATCATTACCATACTCTCTCACTGGATACTGAGTCCAACAATCACGTAGCCATTGCCGCTCATAAGTTTGTAAATACCAATGAACACTACTTTCAACCCAGTCATAAGGAGATTTCACTAAACCATGTTTAACTGGGTTGTAATGGATATAGTTAAGAGTTGTATAGTAATGTTGTTCAGAGCGAATAGCACGTGAAGCGAAGCTATCGCGTTAGCGACTCGCTCCAACTATACCAAACTTTTCGCTTAGTTACATTTTCCTCAAGATTCCATTGACGATAAGTTGCGCCATGAATTCTGCGAAATAAGTCACTTAATACATCAAAGTTTACAATATGCACTAGTAGATGATAGTGATTAGGCAAGATAGCCCAAGCACATACTGTGACGTCATCTGTAATGAATTTCTCGAAGATCGTATTTAGCAGTTGCTGACGGCGAGATTCAGAGTGCATATGGCTCTTATGTTCGTAACAAGCTGCTGTCAATAGGTAAAATGGACGATCTTGCACTGGATGGGGTGGCGAGTGGGGTGGGTAGCCGCGACTTAAGCGGTGTTTAACTAATTCAGCTTTTTGTTCTGGTGTGAGTTTGCGATATTCGTACATGAATTTTTTAAGCACTGAAGTGCTTACTACGAACTAAATTTTTTAACCACTGAAGTGCTTACTACGAACTATGAATAACTTGTTTGTAGAAGGTTTCTAAACCGATGACACAGGTTTTGTCGTCAAAGAGATAATCGTGACGCTGTTTGATTCTTTCTGCTATGTCTTGTCGCAAAGTTGGGTTTAGTCCTAGTTTGGCAGCAATTTCGATATATTCTGCTTCATTTTCCGCAATGGTGTCTGTCACTCCTATCATTTTCAGGAAGCTGTAAGAGTGACGCCCTCGCATAAATTCTCCACCAGAGGTGACGATTGGTAGGTTGCAAGCGATCGCCTCTAGGGTAGTATTACCACCAGACCAAGTGAAAGTGTCTAAGTAAACATCTGAAAGTAAGTTGATCATCAGATAGTCAAACCGTTCTGGAATGGTGAGGAACACGCAGTAATCCTCACTTTTAAGATTTACTGCGGCAAAAGCACGGTTCAGACGCTCTTGCAATATAGTGCCACGCAAAAACACGAATTTAGCTTGAGGAACACGACGAGCGATTTCCGCAAAAATAAAATCATATTGTGGCAGGTACTTAAAAGGAGCTTGGCAACATAAATAGATGACTGCATCATCTAGTAGGTTGTAATCTGAGCGAGTCTTGATTACTGGCGGAATATATGGTTTGGGGTAAGAAACACCGATGTTAGGTAAGCGAATCAGTTTTTCTGAGTAATGTTCTTGTGCATTATCTGGTTCCATTAACTCACTAGATAAAAAGTAATCAATTGTTGGTAAGCCAGTTGTTACCGGATGTCCCCAAGCAGCACATTGTACAGGCGCAAGTCGCAAACCAGCCATTTGCATTGTTTGTGAGTCCATCCCGATTTCAGGATAGATGAGGATGTGTAGTTGATCGGCTATTATCTGTTCACAAGTTGCTGCCAAATTATGAGGGATATGGTAAAAAACATCACTATAATCTTGAAATTGTTGTGTAATTGGGTCTGGAGAGTTTCCTGTATAGTAAGAGTAGATTTCAAAGCTTGCGCGATCGCAGTGACGCAGCCAGCCAGTTAACCACAGTGTTCCACTGTAAGAGTGCAGGTAATGCGAAACGTATCCTACACGAATTTTGTTATTAGGCTTGAGACTCGGCATTGATAAAGGTACAACCCAGTTAGAATAGTTAGCCGCCATAATTTCATGCACTAACTTTCCATATTTACGTTGCAACTCTACATCATTTTGAGCTTGATAAGACAAATAAAAGTTTGTGAGGCGACTTATCCCTGCCAAAGCATTCTGTTTCTCTTCTGCAGTTTTTAGGGATGTCTCTTGGATTAAATCTCGTAGTCCATGAGTAAACTGCTCACGATAAAAACTGATTTCATCTTGATGATTGTAGATTGTCGGGACAATTAAATGTTTGAGCAGCTTAAAAGTGTAATCATCAGGTAATGAGTTAGAGGCAGCGCTCGCACTCTCGATTGCTTCTTGAGTTCGTCCATTGCGACGTAAGCTTATAATTAACGAAAAATGCAAATTTCCATCTGATGGGTAAAGTTTAATCCCTTCTTGGAGAATGCTAAAAGATTCGTCTAGCCGATTTAACTGTCGATAACACTCACTTAATTGCCAATAAATATCTGGCTCACATACTTGAACTTTTAGCAGCTTGTGATATTGTGCGATCACCTCTTGCCACCTTTCTTCCTGAAAAAGTTTCTGACTTAGGTGAAAAAAAAACTTTCCAGTTTGTGTGTCAGTGAAGTTTTCTACTATACAGGAAGGAAGAGTTTCTGCTTTTGCTAAAGCTTGTTTATTTTCATGCTCCAAAATAATTCTTGCTTTGATGTGAGGTAGCAAAGCCTGCCACTGCATATCATCAAACTGTCTAACAAAAGAAATTTCTAATTCTTCAGCGCTATCTAAATCTTCTTGCATAAGAAGATTCATACTCACAGCAGATAATAAAAATTCAGCATAGTCGTCGGTACTGTTGCTAGTCTCAACCAGTAGAGTAATGTATTGACTATCAGGATGTGTAGCGAGGGTTCTGACTACTTGTTGCAACTCTAAACCGAGTATATCTTCTGACTGCGACCAATCGGGAAAAATAATTAAATTAATTTCCTTCAACTTTAAAGGTAAGAGAGTAGCATCAATCAAAGCAGAACTGACAGTTTTCGCCATTTTTGACCAATAAAACTGTTTTGCTTGTTCTAAACCCTGAGAAATTAATGAGTTGCGAACATGGGGTTTTTGCACCTCGCACAATGCATTTGCCAGTCCATCTACATCATTATCTTTCACATATATCGCTGCTTCTCCTGCCACTTCTGGGATTGAAGCAACCTGACAAGTGATTACAGGACAACTACATGCCATTGCCTCCAGTACAGGCAATCCAAAACCTTCATATTTAGATGGATAAACAAGTGCTACAGCACCGGAGTAAGCTGTTGCTAACTCTTCATCACTAAGTTGCAACATGTGTACAGTACTACCTGATGTGTAGACTCTCCACTCAGGTGCTAATACACCCCCACTTCCTGTACAGACAATATCAAATCCTTGTTTAGTTGCTAGTTGAGTGAAAGCCTTGAAGAAAAGAATGCTATTTTTATAACCACTGCCAGCACCTACCAAAATAAAGTAGGGTTTGACAATACCATATTTGGTTTTAAACTGATTAATTTTTTCTTGGGTAGCTACCGCAAAAGTTTTATGGTCAACGCCATTCTGAGCAACTATAACAGAATCTAAAGTAATATGAGGGAAACATTTAACCAAGTCACGCGCTGTATTTTCTGAAACTGCAATATACGCTGCTGCGTGCTTAATTCCATAATGCTTTTCTCGCCACATGGGATTTCTTAAATCCCATCCCATCAGTTCAGGAATCATGTCATGTGCCATGAAAACAGAAGGCGTTGTAGTCGGCGTTGTGTAGTAAGTGGATATAAATATTTCAGCGCCTTCTTCATCGCACACTTGCTGTAGCATTTCCCGGTCAGCATCGGTATGACCATAATCATAAGCTGGAATTTGGCGATACCTAATACCAGGAATTGTAGGAGCAGTTCCGGCTCTATCGAGCAAAATAATATGCTGAGCAAAGCCATTATCTACCCATTCTTTTAGCAAAGATTTCCAAACACGAGCAATGCCAGTTTGATAAAGTTGGAAAAATACACCGTCTACCACGATTATCGGTGCTGGTTTCTGAATTTGTGCATGTTGTTGCACTTCATCTGGTTGTAAGAATTTCCAAACATTGCTATTAATTTCTCTTTGTGCAATTGGTATAATACCGCATGAACTTGCAGTATCTACTAGAGTCCGATCTCCAACCCAAGCAAAATATTCACTTAGAAAAACTGGAAATTTAGCTTGTTGTTGCAACTTTAACCATTGCGATACGGCGTTTGTATAACCGTAGTATTGCTCTTTAAATTGCAATTGTTCTTCTGTTACATAAGCAAAATGTTGAAAAATTAAACCAAGCTGTTCTGTCTGTTCATGCACAAAAGGATTAACTGCTGCCACATTTCTATTTCTACCATCTGACCATGGTTCTACTAATACGGGAGGCTCATGTGCTGCCCAGAATGCTCCTGGTTTAAATCTCCAAGTTCGTAACCACTCTTGTTGAGGATTCTGAGCATAACAGTTACGAGTGCTAATCACCAAATTTTCCCCAACAAAATACCAACACCAATAGAAAGCAGCTGTCTTATCAGGGTTGTCAATAAACATTTGTCGTGCAGCACACAGTTGCTCAACTGTCCACAACTCATCTACATCCACCTGCCACAGCAAACATTCTTCCTGAATATTCACAAGTGGTGCATTTACCATTTCGCGTTTTCCTTCCCAGAAAACGCCCTCTGGCTTGCGGTAAATTGTGACATTATCGGGGTAAAGTCGCGCCAGTTCGTCTAGATATTCCTCTGTGCTGTCATTACTACGACCATTGTGATGAAGTTTATCACTAATACATCCACCTAATTGAATACTCCAAGCAGTATCGTGCTTTAAGTCCGCCACACCTTCAATAATGTGCCAATGCCATTGAAAAGGTAGTTGTTTGAATATTTCTATGTGGTAGCGGATAAATGGTTGTCCATTCAGGACTATAGTAAAGAAGTGAATAGGTAATTCTGGCTTTGACATGAAGGCGATCGCAGTTTGAATAGTTTGATAGTTAATTGGTATTGTCATTGGTGGAAAAATCCTATTTCTGCTAGGCACGTAATTTTAAATTTTGTATAAATACTCTAAATCTATGCTGGGTAAAATTACAAAAATCTAACCAAACCTAATACTCTTGAACAGCAATATTGAATATTCTTTACAAAGAACAAATATACTTGCCTTGATATTGTGCAAAAAAATTGTTGACATAATTTAACGCCTTCTCTGGTGATAGGCTATGAATTTCCTCTATATTGGCGTTCCAAGGAAATTTTTGCTTTCTATCTGGTTGTTCAAGATAGCCTTTTCTATAAGCTTCTTCCGGTGTAAGTGAAGGATAGGGACTAAGTTCTTTGGGAATCAGAAAAGCATTATTATAGTGTAATTCTACCAAGGCATATTCATATTTTTCGCATAAAATATTTAATTGACAGATACTTTGACCAAAAAAATGATTATTTTCCCATACATATTCTGAGTCCCATTTAACAGTAAATTTTAATGGAGGCGGAATTTTTTCATTGATTTCAGCACAAATTATAGATGGGCGAAATGAAGTTAAAATCTTATCTAAGACAAAGTAATCATAACCGTCGATATCAAGACTTAATAACCCAAAATATTTCGGCACATGATTAGCTTCTAATAAATTAACTACATTGTCTGGCGTCACCATTGATCTGCTGAGACTAACGTTGGGAAAATTAATATAGTGAGCAGCCAGAGCAGCAAACTTTGCGTTATCATATTCAACAGCTAATCCTGACCATCCTCTTTGGAAAAGAAAATAGGTATTTGACATAGTTACTCCATCACTAGCGGCTATGTCTACACAGTATTTATTTTTTAAATCGATTGTGTTTATATAATTTTCAATAACACTCTCTTCATCCAAAGAAGAATATTTAACTCTATTATTATTCACAATATATTCGGGTGCGATCGCTTTGATACTTTCTCGAATCGCCGAAGCTACAACCAGATCTTCTATAGCATCCCGACGTTCTGCTTCTGTGTGCAGAACTTGTACTAGTTCGGCTATCCACATATCAGTTTCTTCCGGTTCGCTTTCTGCAATTCCTAAAAACCAAGTTGCTTGTGCTTCTGCTTCTTCCTCTTGAAGTAGCAGCAATAATCCTAAATACCAGTAGTTAGATTTGATATTAGGTTCAAGCTCAATTGCTTGTTCATAAAGGTTGACAGCTTGACTGTACTCACCCAAAAGTAAACATTGGTATGCTTGTTTGTGCAAAAAAGATAGATTATTTGATGTCAAATTAGAACTTACAGTAATAGTCTTAGCGTGGTAACTACTGCTGTACTCGCGAATTTTTTCAACAATAGGTAAAGAAGCTAGTTTTTCTCCTGGCATCATCATACCTGGAACGTGAGCTAAACTTTCAATAATGTCATCGGCAAAGTTGTATTTTTCGTCTTTGCCATATTGCACGGTTAAATATGCTAGAAGTTCTAGAGCATAATCAGGAAAGCTAAGAACATCAGCAATACAAGCTAATTTGAAAATTTTTTCAGGTGTCTTGAGGGTATTTAAATCTTCTCGAATCAAATCACGAAAGTAAAAAGCATCAGACCAAATTAGCGAGCCTTTATGTTTTGTTGATGCTAAAGGCATTCTACGAATATCACGATGCATATTACTCAAATCAAATAGAGTAAACCCAAGATTTCTTAAATAAACATCTATATCACCAAATAAAGGTTGTCCTGTATATAATTCTGTGAATTCTACTTCGGTAACAATGCCCAATGTACTGCGTTCTAAAATGGAAGATGCTCCTTGTAAAACAGGCAGTTCTGCACCTTGAACGTCAAGTTGGATGAAATCAATTTCATCTATTTCTTGTGAGTGACAAAAGGCATCTAAAGTTGTTGTCTCAACTTCCACAGTGTAAGCTAATTTTATCAGTTCTGAATTCCCAGCAAACCGCTCAATGTATGATTGGCTGGGAGGATATAATGAACTACAGCCGGGATATTTTGTCACATAAAGTGTAGATTTACCTGCACAATCCCACAGAGCTTGAGGTATATGTTTTTCAGTCCAATTAATTTGTCTGGCTTTGAGATCGGCATTTGCCTGTTCACATGTATCTGTATCGGCATCAAAACCATAGATAGTAAGATTAGGCGCAAAAATATTCCAACCTTGATACCCATAATCGTCCTGGCTTGCTATCTTACGTGAGCCAACAACGCATACTGTTATATGAATTTGATCTAAATGACCACTTTTCTTAAATCTTGGTAAAAATAGTGACATATTATAAAATTATAAGTATGTTTAGCAATTAGTGAGAGCGATCGCCCTTACCCACTTCTTTCCTCACCCGCGCCAACATCACTTTGTAATCTTGGCGTTGGGGGTGCAGCTTCACCAACTTCTCCAAAGGTTCCTTAGCACCTTTAGTGTCTTTCAATTGGAGGCGCACGTTTACCAACCCCTCTAAGGCGATTTGGTTTTCTGGTTCCCGTTGTAAAACCTGCTCGAAACCTCGCGCTTGTTGCTGTAATCGAGATTCAGCACTACTACTTGAGGCTGTTGCTGGCTGTGGATTGTTAAGAGCATGTTGCAATGCAGGAACTGCGGCAAATACTGTGGAACCAAGGAAAGATATAATGGATACCCATGTTAAGAATTTTTGCCTCCGTTCAATTTTTTTGCGATGGGCTATTACGTACTCTTCCCCCGAACTAGCCATGTTTTGCTCCTTCTTGTGGTAATTACTGAGATATGCTCTAGCCTCTCGTTATCAGGATACCCACGGCTTTTACAAAAACTATCATCATATTTAGAATTTTTTGCTTGGTGAAGGGGTGAGATTGGGAACGAGGTATAAGGGAGGCGGAGCCTCCAAGTAGGCATTCCCAGTCAGAGACTGGGAACGAGGAGTACGAGGTAATACGGCGAAACAAGCCAAGACAAGATCCCTCCTGCCCCCCTTCAAAGGGGGGTTGGGGGGTAAAAACGTCTGCCAACTATAAGAAGAATTGGGATAAGACAATAATTAAAAGATTATAAAGTTTTGTAGAAGTTAGTAGAACTATTGATGTTTGCTATACTCTAGAGGAAGTTCCACTAATTACAGTAAATATTTACACTTTACTGCACAGTTGTTGTAACTTAAAATCTTCTCAAAAAGCTACAAAGTTTCGACTCAGACAAAACAAAATTTAGTTTTTACAATCACGAATGAAAGATTAAGGCTATTTCATTCTTCTGCAATCTGCCTACCTAGAACTTCAGTTCTAGGCTTATAGCTTAAGTCGGCTAAAGCCGACTAGGGTGTTGATTTTTAGTCCGGTTTAACGGACTTGAGCTATTAGCCATGTACTTGAGTACATGGCGATCGCATATGGAATAAAATATCTGTGAATGAAAGACGATACCTAATTGTAGAGACGTTACATGTAATGTCTCTACAGTTATTATAGGTTTTAACAACACATTGAGCAGAAAATTTAGCAATTCATCCTCCAAAAGAGCTATTTGTATAAACGGTAAACTGAGCTATATTTAATGCCGTACAAGCTTTAAATCAGGTGGCTTGGCACTCAGGATGAGAGTAAAAAATTCTCCTGACTCCTGTCTCCTGTCTCCTGACTCCTTCTCAGTGGTAATTACCGTACAAAACCGAATTTTTGAGTAATTTAGTAAAGTATGCTATGCTATATTGAAGAAGTTAGAACTCGCATTGCTAAAGTATACCCCTCTACGCATAGGCAATACCTCTCTTGAGGGATGCGGTTTTAATTAAGTATTACCCAAACCAAATTAACAAATTAATCGAGGTTATGACTCAGCAAGTAATTCACCCGATGGTGAAATTGCAACGTAATGTGCAATCACTTGTAGAATCGAAAATTATCAAGCCAAGTGATAGTATCTGGAAAATCGCCTTGCTCTATGGCGATGATTGGCAGCACTGGAAAAAGGAATTGTTGGACTTTGGATTTAGTATGCAAGATCCACTGAGCGAGTTGATTGAAGTAGAAACTTGGGATGATGAAAACTAGGATACCTTGCACATAGCTAATGCAGCGGCTAATTCCTGGGCAGTTTGAAAACGATCGCGTGGCAACGGTTCTGTCACATGATCAATCACATCCCTTAAATCAGGTGTAATTGTCGGCACTTTTGTGACATCAAAACGAAAATTTCGTCCTCGCTGGCGATAAAATTTGAAGGGGTGTTCGCCAGTGACTAAGAAAATTAACGTAGGTCCGATAGCATACAAATCTGATTGAGTCAAAGGTTGTCCTCTTTCTTGTTCTGGTGCGCAGTAACCTTCTGCACCAATACGAGTACCAGGGGTTGTGCCTATCTCCTTCACAGCGCCAAAATCCAAAACCACGATCTGATTATTGGCATTTCGCACCATCAGATTAGCTGGTTTGATGTCACGATGAATTAGTGGCGGCTCCTGATTATGCAAATAACTTAAAATGTCACAAGTTTGAATCATCCAAGCGATCGCTTGATTTGGCGTCACAGGACCTTTAAGATAAATAAGTTTTTCTAAATCCTGCCCATGAACTAATTCCATTGCCAAATACTTCTTCCCACCTTCGACAAAGAAGTCGTAATATTTAGGTATCCCAGCATGGTGAAGAGATTTGAGCGTATTTGCTTCTCGCTCAAATAACTCTCTTGCTTTAGCAACCTTTGCCATATCAGCATTCATTTGTTTTAACACCAACAACTGCGGGTGTCCAGACATATTCCCTACTCCATCCCAAGCGAGAAAAGTAGTACCCATACCACCTTGTCCTAAAGTCCGTAACACCTGATAATTACGAATAGTCTGTTGCACATTGAGGGGTTGACCGCAATGGATACAAAACAAATTATCAGGAGAATTACCTTCGTGGGTGCAACCATTAGGGGTTGTATTTTGTGGTATTGTCTGCTCTTGAACCTGGAATTTTAAAATTGGTCCTCCTTGGGCTAGTTGTAGCAAAGCATCATTTGGTAAAATTCTTTGCGTCACTAAAACGCCGTCAATAAAAGTACCATTAGTACCTTGACTAGTTACCTGCCACAAACCATCATCAGAACCAATCTTCCTAATTTCTAAATGATGCCGAGAAACTAAACTATTAGTTAAAACAACATCATTATCCCCCGAACGACCAACTCGAATCACAGTTTCGTTCTCAAAGCTCCACTGCTGGAGAGGCGTTTTTTTTTGCGTTTCTAACAGGGTTAGCATTACCATATCCCCTAACCCCTAGCTTGTTGTTCCAAATTTGGACGCACTTTTGCTCGAATTAACACGGCTGTGATATTGTCATGACCATTGTAAGTGTTAGCTAAATCAATTAAATCTTTAACACCACTTTCTAAATGAGTATTCTTATTCAACAGAGGTTCTAAGTGAGTTTGGACGTTAGTTTCTAGTAAATCATTATCTGATAAACCATCTGAGGCAAGAATAAACAAAGTATCTTCATTAATCTCAAAAAATTGTACATCAGGAATGATAAAATTCTCATCACGCGGTCCAAGGGCTTGAGTCAGCTGGTAAGCATCTTGACGGGCATAAGCCTCACTAGGTTCTACACCCCGTAAAATCTCTCGTTGCCCAACTTCATGATCTACTGTAAGTTGATCTAATCCTCGCTTGCGAGTAAAACGGTACAAACGGCTATCTCCTACATGGGCGACTGCGACATGAGTATCTTGGAGCAGTAACATTACCAAAGTTGTACCCATCCGTCCAACACCAGAACGGGCATCTTTTTGATTAAGATCGTAAATAGCTTTGTTTGCTTGCTTTACTGCTTCACGAATTTCCGCTTCAGTTGGTAGTTGATTACTAATCCAACGTGTTTGGAAGAATTGTCGTAAGTTATTGACTGCCAAAGCACTTGCCACTTCCCCACCTGCATGCCCTCCCATTCCGTCACATAAAATAAATAAACCACGGGCTTGTACAGAGCGGCTATTAGGCAACTCTAACTTATTAATTTGATTTTCAATGCCAAAATAGTCCTCATTGTGATTTCTTTGTCTTCCTACATCAGTAAGTCCAGCATTTTCCAAACTAATTAGCTGCATGGGCAAGACAACTGTTGGCATATCATCGTTTTTTACACCACTTCCCTCTGTATCTTCCAATTGTAAGATCGTTGGTGCGCTAGTAGTGATTTCTAGTGGAGTGTCGGCTTTTGTACTTTTTGGGATACCTTGTAGTTCAGAAGCGATCAATTGTAAACTCGATTGTAACTGAGCGATCGTCTGAATCTTATCCATTTCGATTTCTCCCAATAATTGCACTATTGAGCCAAATTGTGTGCGTTGGGATTGTCGAAATAAAGCTTGCCATATTCTTCCCAAAGTTTTAATCGTTAAAGGTGGTTCATCTTCCTGGCTTTGTGGCATGGGCGCACTATCCACATACAACCTTTGTAGAGCAACTGCCCCGTCTTCATCCAATCGTAGATTCGACAACTCCAATAAACTCTGACAACAATTAACTTTCTCCAGCACTATCCACAGTTGAGTCATCTGGTACAAACAATGTACGATCTGCAACGAAGTTGTTTTGTCTTCTTGCCACAAGTCAATTAAATACTGCCAATCGGATCGATCTTCAATTAAAACCACTTGTACACGATCTTGTTCCCATGCATCATGTAATGGTGGTATTCCCTGATGACACTGAGTTTGTAAACCAATGTAAGGTTTAGCAGTGTGAGGAATTCCATTTGCTTCAATTGATTGCGGCATCAAACTTTGTTGCTGTGCCAAGATTGTTTTCAGTGGCGACACTTGATATGGTAAGCAGTCTAATACCCTCACCTCTATCTCACCACTCGCTTCGTCTACAGGTGGTAATGCTTGGAGCAGTTGATAACGTTGATTGTTGTCTAAATAGCATTCTTGAGTGGGGGAGTTTGTGCGTGAGGGATTTCCTGTAATAATTGCCCACCAAAATTTTCCACATTCTGCACCGCAGTTGTGACAAAGTTGGACATTTACAGGCACAAGGGTTGTACATTGAGGACAATCCCTGTGAGTCAGGGAGTTTCCGCAATTTTGACAAAATTTGTTATTGTCAGAATTTTCAAAGCTACACCGAGGGCAAATCAGCATTATTGTGGAAGTTCCTTGATTCCAGTTCCAAAGTGCTTGTAGCCACTTAGATCCAGAGTGCCACAATTGGCAGCACTTGCCTACAGTAAATATTACAATATTGTGGTTTCACATGTGAATTTTTGTGGCAATTTTAATTTTGACGCGCTACCGGAAGTTGAATACTAAAGCAGGTATTATTTGACTCACTTTTCACCTCAATTGTTCCCCCCAAGGCAGATGTGAGTTTTTCTACCAGTGCCAATCCTAACCCTGTACCACCCTGTTTCCAGGGATCGTTACTTGGTATGCGGTAAAATTTTTCAAATATACGTGGTATTTCCCCTTGAGGAATTTCTACACCCGTATTGAGCACCTGTAATTGGATATAATCTGATTTTAATTGAGCGGTGACGGTAATTTTTTCACCCTCAGGACTGAATTTACAGGCGTTGGCAAGCAATTCTAGTAAAATTCGTTCTAAGCTAAATTGATCAATAATCAATGCTGGAAGCTCAGCGTCTACAAAGAGTCCCATCTGGTGATGAGAACAGTGGCGGTTACGTGCTTTAAATAGTTCCATTACCCTCATAAGCCATTCCTCTACCTGTATTGTTTCCAATACCAGTGGTTTAGGGTTGGTTTCCAAGCGCTGTAAATCGAGAAAGTTGTTAATGAGGTTGATTTCGCGATCGCACTCATTATTCAGTATATCTAAGTAGCGAGTCGCTCTAGCTCGTTCTGCTGCTGACTCGGATAAATTTTTTTCCTGATTCAGTGCAATCAACAGCATCTGAATTGCCATTTTCATATTTGTCAGTGGTGTACGTAATTCGTGGGAAACCGTACTGAGAAACTCTTCTTTCAGGCGATTGAGACTAACTTTTTCGTCTTCTGCTTGCTTGTGAGCTGTAATATCCTCACAAACCATAATTATTGTCGGCACATTCTCATCAGGTACTATCCGCGCTACAACCTTTACCCACACAATTTTACTTGCAGGGCAGTTCAAGCGAAATTCCTCCTTAACGATGTCAATAGGTGATGAACACAACTTCATCAATTCGTCAGCTAACTTTTGCTGCTCTGACAAAGCAAACAAATCAAAAATTGGCTTTTTGATTAATTCTTGTGGCGCATACCCCAAACAGTCTGCACCAAATTGATTTACTAACAAAATTGTCCCCAACGCATCCAAATTGAAGTATACACAGGGGGTATTGTCGTAGATTTTCCGATACCACAGCAGTTCGTCTTGGGTACGACGTAGGGTTTCTGCTGAACAAATTTCTAAATCGCAAGCTTTTTCAGGCACAAGTTCCAAGTGTGCAGGCGTTAACACAATATCTTGATTTTCGGCAAGCATGGGGCAAGTTAAATTGCTGATTGGGAATCATCAAACTTCAGCTTGCACCTAAATACTGAGTTTGAAAAGGTGGTAGGAAAAAATTATTTTACTATAATTTTGGCAAAATAGCGAAAAAATTTAGATGGAAAGACGTTCCGCCGGAACGTCTCTACAGTTAAAAAACCGATTTGTGTAACAATTTCTGTTCACTGGCGGTAAGCTCGCGCCATTGACCTGGTTGTAAACCATCTAATTGTAAATTATTGATACTAATTCTTACTAGTCGTAAAGTCGGAAATCCCACCGCTGCCGTCATTCTTCTTACCTGGCGGTTTTTTCCCTCTGTTAAAGTCATTTCTAACCAAGCTGTTGGCACGTTGAGGCGAAATCTAATTGGTGGATCTCTCGGAGGTAACGGTGGTTCTTCAGGTAACAATTTTACTTTTGCCGGACGAGTTAGGTAATCTTGGATTTTTACACCTTTTTTCAGGTTGGCGATCGCATCCTCATCCGGTATTCGCTCCACTTGTACCCAATAAGTACGTTCATGAGCAAACCGAGGATGAGACAAACGATGTTGCAATTGTCCATGATTTGTTAACAAAAGTAAACCCTCACTGTCCCAATCCAAACGCCCTACAGGATATACATCGGGAACATCAATGTAATCTTTTAAAGTACTACGTGTCGGCGAGTCCTGGGTAAACTGACTCAGAACACCATAAGGTTTGTAAAATATTATGTATCGATATTGAGCCATATTTCCATAATGCCATCTCTATTGCGCTTACCCCCATCCACAATGATAGAATCAATTCTCATGCTAGGGGTGCCTGTAAAACCAGGCTGAGATCACACCCTTAACACCTGAATCCGGGTAATACCGGCGGAGGGAAGCTGTATATTGAGGAAAGCAAATATGCGGACAGAATGGGTTGCCAAGCGGCGTGGACAGAATAATGTAACCCAAATGCACTACGCACGTCAGGGTGTCATTACCGAAGAAATGCACTACGTCGCCCAACGGGAGAATTTACCTGTTGAGCTAATTCAAGCAGAAGTGGCGCGGGGAAGAATGATTATCCCGGCGAATATTAACCACACCAATCTAGAGCCGATGTGCATTGGTGTAGCCTCCAAATGTAAGGTAAATGCCAATATCGGTGCTTCCCCCAACTCTTCTGACCTTGAGGAAGAAGTTGCTAAGCTAAACTTAGCGGTGAAGTATGGTGCTGATACAGTGATGGATCTTTCCACTGGTGGTGGAAACTTAGATGAAATTCGCTCTGCCATCATCAAAGCTTCACCTGTTCCCATTGGGACTGTACCAGTCTACCAAGCTCTAGAAAGTGTCCACGGGAATATTGAGAAACTCACACCAGATGACTTTCTTCACATTATCGAGAAACACGCTCAGCAGGGAGTCAGCTATCAAACCATCCACGCGGGAATATTAATTGAGCATTTGCCCCTAGTAAGAAGCCGCCTTACTGGCATTGTCTCTCGCGGTGGGGGTATTTTAGCACGGTGGATGCTACATCACCACAAACAAAATCCGCTTTACACCCACTACCAAGACATTATCGAAATTTTTAAGAAATACGATGTATCTTTTAGTTTAGGTGATTCACTGCGTCCTGGTTGTACTCATGATGCTTCTGATGATGCACAATTAGCAGAACTTAAAACTCTTGGACAATTGACTCGTAAAGCTTGGGAGCATAATGTACAAGTGATGGTAGAAGGTCCTGGACATGTGCCAATGGATCAAATTGAGTTCAATGTCAAGAAGCAAATGGAAGAATGTTCGGAAGCACCTTTCTACGTGCTAGGACCATTGGTAACTGATATTGCTCCCGGTTACGATCACATTACTTCAGCAATTGGCGCAGCGTTGGCAGGATGGTACGGTACTGCAATGTTGTGCTATGTAACACCTAAAGAACACTTAGGTTTACCAAATGCTGAAGATGTGCGCAATGGTTTAATTGCTTACAAAATTGCAGCTCACGCAGCCGATATTGCTAGGCATCGCCCAGGTGCAAGAGACAGAGACGATGAACTATCTCGCGCTCGTTACAACTTTGACTGGAACCGTCAGTTTGAATTAGCACTCGATCCTGAACGCGCTAAGGAATATCACGACGAAACTTTACCTGCTGACATTTACAAAACAGCTGAGTTTTGCTCCATGTGTGGACCTAAATTCTGCCCAATGCAAACTAAAGTTGATGCTGATGCTCTCACGGAACTGGAGAAGTTTTTGGCGAAAGACAAGCAAGTAGTAACTAGTTAGGTATTGTTTGTAGAGACGTCCCGTTGGGGCGTCTCTACATTTCCCGATACCGCTGTTGAATTTCCTCAATGGTAAATACCGCCTCAAACTTTAACCCTACTGACTGGTAAAACTCTGCTCCCCCTTGCTGTCTATCTACTAGTGAAATTACTTGCTCAACTGTATAATCTGCTGCTGTTAGCCGTTCAACGGCTTTCATGGCAGATTGTCCAGTGGTGACAACATCTTCTAAAACTACGACTTTTGCATTTTCTGGCAAGTTAGGACCTTCAATGTATGCTTTTGTACCATGTCCTTTGGCTTCTTTACGAATAATTAGGGCTGGGATTGAGCGATTTTCATACACGGAAACTACACTCACAGCACTGACGATAGGATCTGCTCCTAATGTTAAACCAGCGACGGCTTGGGTATCTAGGGGTAGTAGGGATAAGAGAGTGCGTGCGATCGCCACAGCACCTTGCGGATGTAACGTTACCTGCTTACCATTAATATAATAAGAACTTTGCTGCCCGGAGGAGAGGACAAAATTACCCTCTTGATATGCGAGGTGACAAAATAAATCTAGTAATTTTTTGCGTACAGTAGTCAAATCAGCAGTAGTTGCCCAAACATTTGACTCAGTAAAGGTTTTGGCTTGATCGAGCATTACAACACGTTTAAATTTATGTTACACCAATGGATGAACTTACAAAAGTTCATGTGTTTCCAGCATAAGTTAAGATTCGCAAAAAACATACAGGTGTAATATATATGGGTTTCCAGTGTAAATCACTCAGTGCAGTTATAGTGCTAATTGCTACTATTGCTTTTTCGTCTGTGGCAGTAGCGCAAACAAAAACAATTAATTATGAAGAAACTAATGACGTGTTTAACCGGGCTTATTTTCAAAATGATCCCGATTTTTATGAGAATCAAACTTTCCAGCGTCAGGTAAACTGGATCATTGGACCTGGCTCTTTTTTTCGCAACTCCTTCCCAGAAAGTGAGATTGCACGAGATGCTGAGTTGGTGAATATTGTCTATCGTGATGTGCTTACCCAACAGGTGAGCAACGATCCCTATCTTCGGACTCCAGATTTACCTAATCCTTACAACACCTCATTATTAGCTTCTCCCCAATTGAATGCCCATAAACTCAGAATGGGAACTGAATTCCGTTTTGAAACTTCTTTACCTAGATAAAACGTAGAGACGCGAAATTTCGCGTCTCTACAAATGCGCCCTACTGGAATCGAACCAGTCTGAAGGCGAATTATGAGTTCGCTGCCTCCCCAATCGGCCAAAGGCGCTCGTTTTGTTTTTGCGTTTTTCCAGTTTTTTTACTTAACTAGCTTAGTTTATGCTATATCCTTACTTTAGCATAACTAAGATATTAGTAAACATTGTGGTCAACATTAATCCATTATATCATGAGCGAGTAGGTTGTAAACACGGAAATTTATAATTTGACAAGAGGATAGCGCCGACTAATATTGATTAAGTCCCTATGTATTGAAGTAAAAAGCTTTAATACTTATGAATAAATTAGCAATATAGTAGCAGTAGCTCGTCAGCTATGAAACTAAATTCCACTGTAGTTTTAACGTTAAGTTTGTTAACCCTGATGTTGGGATCTGGGTTTATCAGCGCATTTTTAGGATTTGATATCGGGAGTAAAGCGCTTAAAGGTGTGACAGCACCAGATGCTCGTCCCGCTACCAAGTTTGCTAGCAGTAAGTCTAACACCCAACATGGGGGGCTAGATTTACTGAGTGAGCAGGAAATCCTCAAAGTTGTCAAGGCACGAATTGAAGGCAAAGCTAAAATTGCTAAAACACGCCAAAAAGACGAAGATGAGGAAGAAAGCAATAACAATCAGAAAAAGCTAGAAGCCCAAAAATCTCCAGAAGAAGTTGAAAAACCCCAAGCAGGATTTCCGCTCGCAGCTCAGAATGAAGGCGTTTCTCTGGCTGTGCAATCTGCTCGCTTTTCTGGTGGTGCTTTGCTGCTAAAAGTAAAAATGCAAAATCAAGGTAAAGATTCTGTACGTTTTCTGTATAGTTTTTTGGATGTCACTGATGATAAAGGACGAACGCTAAGTGCTAGTACAGACGGCTTACCAGCAGAATTACCAGCAAATGGACCTGCATTTTCTGGTACAGTTAGCGTTCCCACGCCTTTACTTGATGATGTTAAGCGGATTTCACTCTCTCTGACAGATTATCCCGCACAAAGACTGCGGCTTGTAGTATCAGATATTCCGGTAGAAAGGTAGTGGGGGAGAAAGGGAGTTTGTGAGAGTCGATTAAACTCCCTTACTCCCCTACTCTCTTTCTTGTTTTGGGTGTGTCCATTTTACATGTGCTTTGGTAGTGAGTGCTTGGAGTAACTTGAATTGGGTAGATGTGGGGCTAAGATTGTTGTCAGTAACGCTACTGATTACTATCAATGCTTTTTTTGTGACAGCAGAGTTTTCTATGGTAACGGTGCGGCGATCGCGTATCCTCCAATTAGTAGAAACAGGTGACTCTCAAGCGATCGCCGTTCAGTTGTTGCAACGTAGTATTGATAGACTGCTATCTACAACCCAGCTAGGTATTACCCTCTCTAGTTTGGCGCTGGGTTGGATTGGCGAAAGTACAATAGTTGTGCTAGTCAATACATGGCTATTATCTTCTCCCTTACCGAGCAGAATTAGTTTGTTCTTGGCTCATTCTTTGTCAATTCCGCTCACATTTTTTTTCTTAGCTTACCTACAAATTGTTCTAGGGGAATTATGTCCCAAATCAGTAGCTTTACTGTACTCAGAACAGTTAGCACGATTTTTGGGACCTTTTGTTAAAGCAATTGTACGATTCTTTAACCCCTTCATTTGGATTTTGAACCAATCCACTCGTTGGCTGTTGCGTCTTTTTGGCATTGAGTACACAGCTAGAAGCTGGCGTCCACCCGTTACATCTGAAGAATTGCAACTCATTATTTCTACGGAGCGAGAATCTACTGGGTTGCAAGCAGAGGAACGAGAACTGCTAAAAAACATTTTTGAGTTTGGGGATGCGAAGGCACAATCAGTCATGGTTCCTCGTACCAGTATTGTCTCCCTACCCAAAAATGCTACCTTACAGACTTTTTTGAAAACCATGGTAGCAAATGGTCA
The DNA here is from genome assembly GCF_014698965.1 of Iningainema tapete BLCC-T55. GTDB lineage: Bacteria > Cyanobacteriota > Cyanobacteriia > Cyanobacteriales > Nostocaceae > Iningainema > Iningainema tapete. Next base: position 87,271 of record NZ_JACXAE010000053.1, on the reverse strand, counting down.
CTCTTGCTACCCAGTAATTGGGGAGTCTTTAGATGATATTCGCGGTATAATTTACTTTAAAGACTTGGCAAAACCATTGGCGATGGAGAAAATATCTCTAGAAACACAAATTCAGCTTTGGATGCGCCCAGCACGGTTTGTGCCAGAACATACACCTTTACATGAATTGTTGCCTTTAATGCAGCAAGGTGAGCCAAGTATGATGATGGTAGTAAATGAATTTGGCTCCATCGTGGGACTGCTGACTATTCAAGATATAGTTGATCAAATTATTGGTGATACAACTGAACCAGAAAAGACTAATAAGTTGCTGATTCAGACTTTAGACGAACAGACTTTACTGGTACAGGCACAAATAAACTTAGAAGACCTCAATGAATTTTTACATACTAGCTTACCCTTAAAAAAGGACTATCAGACACTGGGCGGCTTTCTGCTGTACCAATGGCAGAAAATGCCTTCACTGGGTGAAACTTTCCGTTATCAAAATCTAGAATTCACTATTGTATCTGTGATGGGTCCACGCCTGCACCAAATTCAGTTACGACGTTTGTAAGCCACCGGATCAACTTGTCCTAGTTCAGCAAAAGCCGCTAGACGCAAGCGACAGGCATCGCAAACACCACAAGCGATTTCGTCACCAGTATAGCAAGACCACGTTAACTCCCAAGGAACTCCTAGTTGATTTCCTAATTGGATAATTTCGGTTTTTTTCAAGTTAATTAGAGGTGTAACAATTGTAATGGGTTGTCCTTCACGACCAAGTTTTGTTCCTAAACGGAAAACCTCCTGCATTGCTTGAATATAATCGGGACGACAATCGGGGTATCCTGAGTAATCTAAGGCATTGACACCAATGTATACTCGTTGGGCAGCAAGTGTTTCGGCATAAGCTAGAGCAAAGCTTAAGAAGATGGTGTTACGCGCAGGAACGTAGGTAACGGGAATATTTTGTGCCATTTCATCAAGCGATCGCAACACAGGTATTTCGATGGAGTTGTCAGTTAGCGCTGAACCACCCCACTGCCGTAAATCAAAATTTACCACTTTGTGCTGAGCGACACCAGCACGTTTGGCGAGCGCTGCTGAGCAGTGTAGTTCTTTTCTGTGTCTTTGCTGATAATCAAACGAGATTGAGTAACACACACATCCATCAGCTAGAGCTTGGTATAAAATAGTGGAAGAGTCCAATCCTCCTGACAATAGAATTACAGCTTTCATCAATTTAATGTTAATATTTAATTAATTTGTTGATCTTCCATTATTCTTGGTTGCCCTACAATTAGCTCTCATAGTTTTTCCCGTCAAAAAAACTACAAATCTTACTTGGTGTAAAGCGCCACATAGCATCAAAGATAACTAACTAGAAAAAAGAAACTTAAATGGCGGGAACTCATAACAAACTTTGAAATTCTTCATAGAGAGAACCTCTATGTTACCATCTGGATGGTTTTAGATGACTCATCATTGGCTTTTAAGTAACAAAGCCAATGATTGTAGCGTCTCTAAATTTGGTGGTTGAGGAGAGAATGAGAGTGCAAAATAATAATACTATGTTAGCAGGAGAACAAAATGGGTATGGACATCGTAATCAACACCGCCCGATCCGCATAGGTGTAATCGGCGTGGGTAATATGGGACAAAACCACGCTCGTGTACTGAGTTCAATGAAAGATGTTGAACTGGTAGGCGTAGCAGATATTAACGTCGAGAGAGGGCTAGAAACCGCCAGCAAATACAAGGTACGTTTTTTTGAGGATTACGCAGAACTACTACCTCATGTAGACGCTGTTTGTATCGCTGTTCCCACCCGGATGCATTACGCTGTAGGAATTAACTGCTTATTGGCAGGAATTCACGTTTTAATTGAAAAGCCGATTGCCGCAAGTATTTCTGAAGCTGAATTCCTGGTGAATGCGGCAGCCGAATCTCAATGTATTCTACAAGTAGGTCATATTGAGCGCTTCAATCCAGCATTTGGGGAATTGAGCAAAGTGCTAAAAACAGAAGAATTGCTGGCGTTAGAATCTCACCGTTTAAGTCCTTATTCAAATCGAGCCAACGATGTTTCCGTTGTGCTGGATTTAATGATTCACGATATCGACCTACTATTAGAATTAGCCGCGTCGAACGTAGTGAAATTAACAGCTAGTGGTACTCGTGCCTTGGATTCTGGTTATTTAGATTATGTAACAGCTACCTTGGGTTTTGCCAATGGGATCGTTGCTACCTTAACAGCCAGCAAAGTTACTCACCGTAAAATTCGCCGCATAGTAGCTCATTGTAAAAACTCATTCACAGAGACAGATTTTCTCAGAAATGAAATTTTGATTCACAGACACACCACTAATTCAGGTGACTATCGGCAAACCCTTTATAAACAAGATGGAGTGATCGAAAAAGTATATACTGGTAACATAGAACCCCTAAGAGCAGAACTAGAACATTTTGTTAATTGTGTGCGTGGTGGCAATGAACCCTCAGTAGGGGGAGAACAAGCGCTGAAGGCTCTACGATTAGCAAGCTTAATTGAGCAGATGGCTCTGGAAGATAAGGTTTGGAATCCGTTAGAATGGCAACCTGAATCTAGAGTGCAATCATTGACACCAACAATTTAATTTTGGATTTGGGATTATGGATTATAGTTGACAGTTGACAATTAACTGTTTAGCAATTCCTAATCTCCGGGACTACCAAATAAAAAAGTATACAATTACGAATTGTGGAAGTAAGCATCCCTGCCTGCTTTTAGGGGCGGGCAAGGATGCTCCGCAGTCGCCTCAACTCTGGGAACCAGAGCACGGCGCTGCTCTCCACCCCACAAGATGATGCCCAATCCACAAGATGGATAATTTCTCTGTTGGTAATCCCTAAAATCTAAAATCTTAGGTAATCAATTCTATGCTCGAATGGATCACTAATACCATCAACTCCTTAGGCTACATCGGCATCGCAATGCTTATGTTCCTAGAAAACCTCTTCCCTCCCATACCTTCAGAACTAATTATGCCCTTAGCAGGCTTTACCGCCAGGGCGACTCCAGAAAAACTGAATGTGTTTGGTGTATTTCTGGCAGGTTTGGTAGGTTCAACATTAGGCGCACTAGTTTGGTATTACCCAGGTAAATTTGTTGGCGAAAGGCGTCTCAAAGATTGGGCTGATAAATATGGCAAGTGGTTGAGTGTATCTAGTAAAGATATTGATAAAGCCAAGCGCTGGTTTGACAGACAAGGTAGCAGAGCTGTTTTAATTGGTAGGTTAGTGCCGGGAATTCGCACATTAATTTCTGTGCCTGCGGGTATCAGCAGTATGCACTTAGTACCTTTCTTATTTTATACTACTTTAGGTAGTGCAGCTTGGGTAGGTTTGCTAACCTATTCAGGATATGCATTAGGTAGCCAGTATGAACTGGTGGACAAGTACCTTGCCCCTGTGTCCAAAATTGTCATAGTCACATTAGTGATAGCATTTGTCGTCTGGGTGGTCAAGCGTAAACAACAAAACAAGCGAAGATAAAAAAATTTGTGTAAAAACAAACTTTAAATTAGAGTAACTCTCGTGTAATCTTTGCTTAAAGATGTTAAATAGTAGAGTCAACTGTGTTATCGCTCTATCTGAAGTATTAAGTAATCTTAGCTAAATTTATGAATGCAGTTGACGTAACTAATAATTTCTGATACACGCATTTTTGTAAGATGAGCATGATAACTTGTAAAAGCGATTGCTTGTACTAGGAGCTTAAATGACAGACCAACCTACCGCCGCTACCCCCATGAATGCCGCAGCTATACCAATGAATAGAGTTTCGGCATCTACTCCAATTAATGCTACTCCTCCTACTCAGCCTAGTAGTAACGTATCCGGGAAGAAGATTCTCAGTGTTGACTTAGGTAGAACTTCGACAAAGACTTGCGTTAGCCGCGAACCGAATAACGTGATGTTCATTTCGGCAAACGTCCAGCAAATGTCAATGGAAAAAGTGCGGGGAGGTGTTTTTGAAGCCCGCGCAACCGATCCATTAATGGATTTGTGGCTAGAGTATCAAGGCAGTGGCTATGCAGTTGGTCAACTAGCTGCAGATTTTGGGGCAAACTTAGGAGTGGGGCAATCAAAAGTAGAGTCGGCACTAGTAAAAACGTTAGCTTGTGCCGGCTACTTTAAGCTAAAAGATGAAATATCCGTAATTCTCGGGCTGCCTTATCTTTCTCAAGAACAATTTGAAAAAGAAAAAGCACAACTAATTAGCCAATTAAGTGGTCCCCACGTTATGAACTTTCGTGGCGAACCTGTGACAATTAACATTAGCAAGGTTTGGGTGATGCCAGAAGGCTATGGCAGCTTACTGTGGTGTGAAGCCCAACCAAAAAAAGGCGCGGTGATGCCCGATTTTACTAAAGTGTCGGTGGCAATTGTCGATATCGGACACCAAACTACTGATTGCCTCATGGTGGATAACTTCCGCTTTGCACGAGGTGCTTCTAAGAGTGATGACTTTGGTATGAGCAAGTTCTATGAACTAGTGGCAGCCGAAATTGAGGGCGCAGATAGTCAGTCTCTGTCTTTGATTGCAACTGTAAACAGAGCTAAAGGCGATCGCTACTACCGTCCCAAAGGCGCTTCCAAACCCACCAACCTAGATGATTTTCTCCCCAACCTCATAGAAATGTTTTCTCGTGAAATTTGTAGCCGTGTGCTAGCATGGCTGCCAGAACGTGTCACTGACGTAATTCTTACTGGAGGCGGTGGAGAGTTCTTTTGGGAAGATGTTCAACGTCTACTCAAAGAGGCGAAGATTAACGCTCACTTAGCTGCACCATCTCGCCAAGCTAACGCCTTAGGGCAGTATATTTATGGAGAGGCACAGTTATCTGCCAGTCGCTCTGCTAGGTCATAAAGCAAATGTTCCAATGGTCAAAAAAGGTAGTGAAATCCGTTACGTTCGATCCAGGTGTTGCTGATGAAAGCTTGTTAGCTCTCGTCGAGAGCTATTTGGAGAAAGATCCAGACAAGACTTTTAGCGATCTGTGTAAAGAAGCCTTGTGGCAGTCTTTGTGCGTACCGGAATCTGTAAAACCTACCCCAAAACCAGCAGCAACATCAGGGATGGAACAACAAATTGCCGCACTAAAAAGTCAAATCACTGACCTTGAGGAACGTTTTTTTGCTAAAGAATCTCATCGGTTGGAGACGATTGAAAGTCATCTGCTACAACTAAGTCAACAGGTAGCACAGTTGGCTATTATTGTCAATCAGTCCTCTGTCAGTCAGTCTCCAACGCCATCAGTACCAACAAGAGAAGTGGTTAATACTACTCCTACTTTTGTGAATGCGACTGCTAGCTATCCTGTTGAAGATGATCCCGTTATTAGTCGCCTTAGTCAGTATCTGGATGATTTCTAAGGAAACCAGAGTTTAATTTTTTGCTGCTGTACTGCCTCCTTAATGGAAATTTCTATTAAGGAGGTTTAATATTTGTTAAGTCTATTTGGATGTTCTATGCGATTGGTTTTATACAGTAAGCCTGGTTGTCATTTGTGTGAGGGTTTGCAGGAGAAGTTGATGGAGATTGTGGAGAGGGGGGTTTTTGCTGGTTTGGAGTTGGAGGTTCGGGATATTACGACTAGGGCGGATTGGTTTGAGGTTTATCAGTATGAGGTGCCGGTGGTTTTTTTGGACCGCCTTCCCTTCGGGACGCTTCGCGAACGCGCAGCGTCTCGAAGAGAAGACGCCAAGGTAAGAGAGGAGCTTTTGCCTCGTCCGTCTCCTCGTGCTACTGTGCAACAGTTGGAGCAAATGCTCCGGAAGTATGTTTAGCTGTTTGTAAAAACAAGATACATGGTGCAGAATAAGCCGAAGATAGTTTGTGGGTGAATTAAGATGAAGTTGCGGGATTTGTTGGCGGTGGTTGATGGTGTTGGGGGTTTGTCTGAGCATCCGGCTCTGGATGCTGATGTTTTGGGTTTGAAGACTAATTCTCATGCGTGCGGTGCGGGTGATTTGTTTATTGGGATGCCGGGAACAAGGGTTGATGGTGGGGATTTTTGGGAGAGTGCGATCGCTCTTGGTGCGATTGCGGCAATTGTTTCTCCTAGTGCGGCGCAAAAACATCCCCCGTCGTCTGGGGGGGTTCCCTATCTTATCACTGCTGCTAATATGGTTGAGGCTTGTGGGCAATTAGCTGCTTGTTTTTATGGCTATCCCGGACGAAAGCTCAAGTTGGTGGGTGTGACTGGTACGAATGGGAAGACTACTACTACTCATTTGATTGAGTATTTTCTTGTTCAAGCTCATTTGCCTACGCTTTTAATGGGTACGCTTTATACTCGTTGGCAGGGTTTTGTGCAAACTGCTGTCCATACTACGCCTTTTGCTGTGGAGTTACAACAGCAGTTGGCTGCTGCTGTGGATGCTGGTAATGAGTTTGGGGTGATGGAAGTTAGTTCTCACGCTTTGGCTCAGGGACGAGTTTTGGGTTGTCAGTTTGAGGTGGCTGTGTTTACTAATCTTACCCAAGATCATCTCGATTTCCATCACGATATGGAAGATTATTTTGCGGCTAAGGCTTTGTTGTTTGGTTCTAATTATCTTAGGGGACGTGCGATTGTTAATTTAGATGATTCTTACGGTCAGCGATTAATTGCTCTGGTAGATTCAGAACGGGTTTGGAGTTATAGTGTTCATGATTCCACGGCTGATTTGTGGATGAGTGATTTGAATTATGAGCCTAATGGTGTTAGTGGGATGTTGCATACACCAAAGGGTGATGTTGCTTTTCGATCGCCTTTAGTTGGTCAATATAATCTGGAAAATTTGTTGGCTGCTGTGGGAGCGGTTTTACATTTAGGATTAGATTTACATTTGGTAACAAAGACTTTAAGTGATTTTACAGGAGTACCTGGACGGATGGAACGGGTACAAGTTAGTCCTGAGCAAGATATTAGTGTGATTGTGGATTATGCTCACACGCCAGATAGTTTAGAAAATTTACTCAAAGCTGCACGTCCGTTTATTCCTGGGAAGATGATTTGTGTTTTTGGCTGCGGTGGCGATCGCGATCGCACTAAGCGTCCGAAAATGGGTAAAATAGCGGCTGAGTTATCAGATACAGCTTTTGTGACATCTGATAATCCGCGCACTGAAGACCCACAAAGAATTTTACAAGATATTTTAACAGGAATTCCAGAAACGGCAAGTCCAGTAGTAATATGTGATAGGGCTACTGCTATTCGTACCGCTATTTTGCAAGCACAACCAGGAGATGGTGTCTTGCTAGCTGGCAAAGGTCACGAAGACTACCAAATTCTCGGCACAGAAAAAATTCATTTTGATGACCGAGAACATGCACAAGATGCTTTAAAACAAAGAGTTAAAAAAACAAGTTAATGGAAGACTGGCTAATGGCTAATGGTTTATGGTTAATAGAACAATTAACAATTAACCATTAGCGATTAGCAATTCAAAATTCCTTTTTATTTTGCCTCAGAACGCCTAACTCATGCATTTTTCTTTGGCTCGGGAACTGTCAGTTTACCAGTTGGCAATGGGTGTACAAGCACCTCCTTCTTCATTGCCACTCAGTTGTGCTGCTTTGCTGTCGCAACTTCGGGCGCAAATCGACTTACTCATCGAACAGCAGATTTTAGCTAGTTTATGGGTAAAACTTCCTCCAGGCAAAATTTGGCAATCAGAAATCCAACGGTATCAAACCTTACTAGGAGTATCTGATGCTACCTATACCTGCTACTTTGAAGCGATGGGAGTCGGGACACTCCCTCACACTCCCACTTCTATCCAAGTACAATTCCCACCAGATAGCCTGCTACGACGGGAATACTTTGTGATGATTTTGTCACCGCAGTTTTGCAGTTTAATATTGGCTTATAAACCGCAAAGAAAGCAAAAAAAACGTGATTTGTCAAGTACTCAAAAGCAAAATAAATCTCTATTCTTGATTACTACTTTTGAGGGCAGAGTCATTCAACGAGTGTTTGATGGCATTAAACAGTCTATCTTACCTCAATTATCCTCGTTACCTGTTAATTTTATTTGTCCCCCAGCACCAGAATCAAAAACATTAAGTCATCTTTTGCTCACACAACTGCAACGACAAGATGAAATTAATCGCCAAAAGGTAGCAAATCGTTTGGCTAAAGTACAACAGCAAAATCAAAAATTACAAAACTTTTTGCAACTTAAAGATGAATACCTGAACAATCTGTGTCAAGAAGTGCGTATCCCTCTGACTCATATTAAGACAGCTTTGAGTATACTGGACTCCCCTAATTTAAAAATTCCTCAACGCCAACGTTATCTCCAGATGATCAAACTAGAGTGCGCTCGCCAAAATTCTTTGATTAATGGGGTATTGGAGTTAGTCCAATTAGAAAGTAATCTAGAAAAGATGAGTTTAGAGTCAGTACACTTATGTGATATTGTACCTGGAGTAGTGAGTACCTACCAACCTCTAGCGCAAGAAAAAGGCATCATGTTAGCTTACACTGTACCCACGGAACTCCCTGCTGTATGGTGTGTCAGTGGCGGGATCAAGCAGATTGTCATTCATTTGCTTTCCAATAGCATTAAGTTTACCGAAAATGGTGGACAAGTGTGGGTACGTGCTAGTGTTCAAAGTGATTATGTCCAACTGGAATTCCGTGACACTGGTATTGGTATAGCGGAAAGCGAAATTACCAAAATTTTTGAGCGTTTTTACCGTGTACGTCCTGTCGCCAAGGTTGATCCCGGTGGTGCGGGTTTGGGTTTAACTATTATACAGCAGTTACTTGGGCGTAGTGGCGGCTCTATTTCTGTTAAAAGTAAGCAATTTGAAGGTTCTACCTTTACAGTACAGTTGGCTATAGCCCGAGAAAATTAAAATCAATCAGTTGACAGTTAACAATTAGCAATCTCACAATTAGCAATTGAGAAATTAACAATTAGCAACAAACAATGTTTATCAATCTAATTGCAGACTACGGTAATGCGGACGCGGCTTTTGCTGAGGTTCAACAACGTTTATTGATGGGATTGCCCAATGCGCAAATCAATTCACTTTCAGTACCAGCCTTTAGCACCTTAGCTACAGGTTTTTGGATTGCTCAACTTGGTCTTAACCCTGGACCAAAAGAGTATTTAATTTATCATAACTGCGCACCCCGTCAAGATGACAAAAAACCGCGAAAGGATAATGAAGGTGAAGGATTAACATACGCTTTGCTACCTGGTAACGTTAAGGTGGTAGGTGTTAACGCTGGTTATACTCTTTCTTTTATCAAAGAATATGCACAAATTATGCATATTGTCAAGGTATCTAGGGGCGGATCGCAATTTCGCTCTCGTGATGTTTTTCCTAGTGCGGCGATTCAGATTGCTCAGGGTGATTTGAGCTTGTTAGGTGAAGTTTTAGAAGATAGCGATATTCCCAATCCACCTTACGACCGAGTCGCTTGGATTGATGGGTACGGTAATATCAAAACAACCATTCCGGCAGATACTGTGAACTTGAAACCCGAAGAAAAGATTGTGATTCGCGTTGGGGATGTTGTCAGCGATGCTGTATACTCAGATGGTAGTTTTAGAGTTCCAGAAGGAACTTTAGCTTTTTCTCCTGGCAGTTCCGGTTGGTCGAGAGCTGATGGTTCTAAGTCAGTTCGTTGGATGGAACTATTTCTGCGGGGTGGCAATGCTTGGGAACGTTTTGGCAAACCGCGAGTCAATCAAGTAGTTACTCCGATTGGTTGATGATTAACTTCCAATGGTAGGTAAATTGTTAAAATTTCCCCACTTAAAGGACGTTCTTTGACAGTAAGTTTGCCGCCAATTGCTTGAAACAGATGCTTGGTGGCAGCAAAATTTAAACCAATCGTACCCGTTTCTGGTTGAAATGTGAGCAAATGGCCAAGAGCTTTACGAATAGGTGGATAACATTGTGCTGTTGTAGCATGTGTTTCACCTTGAGATTGGAGTTTAGTCAGTAATTGTAACTTGAGTTGACTGCCCGCAGGTATGACCTTGACTTGAATATGGCTACCTGAGGGCAAACTACGGGTAAAGTTCTCAATTAAACCAGTGAGCGCTCGGTCTAACATGTTAGGATTACTCACAACTGTTGGTAATTGTTGAGGTAAAACAACATCTAGATTTAAATTACGCCGAGTTGCGGCTTGTTGCCAACGTGGAATGCTTTGCTGTAAGACTTGATCAAGAGACATTGCTGTTAATTGAGTGCTTGTACATTTTACAGCACGGGATGTTTCCAGTTCTGCGGCTCTAAATAGCAATTCCATACGATCAATTTGCTCTGTACACTCATGATCGATCATCTCCAAGCGCTTAATTACGTTTGCAGGTAAGTCGCGCCGCTTGAGTAATAAACGAGTGATGGTGCGAATTGTGGAAAGAGGAGTGCGCACTTCATGAGCAAAGGCTTGCAGCAATTCTACATCGGGGATTGGAGATTGGGGATTGGGAATTGGGGATTGGGGATTCTCAGTCTTATGTACCGCATCACTTTGTCCTTCTGATGCTTCTTCTGGTAATTCCTGAAGCAACAACTGGCTAAATTTCATGACTATGCGGTAATCTGGTGTTACGGGAGCATACTTTTGTACTGATTGTTCCAGTTTGGTAAATAAATCTGGATTACTTAGTATGACTCGCGCACCGAGCGATCGCCACGTCTGTTCAACTACTTCTGGCTCAAAGGAAAAAGAAAACTTTTTATGACCATTGTTGTCTTCTGCTAAAACTAGCACTAATCTAAATTTCGTAGTAAAAATTAAGCAAAACTGCTCTCTTACCAACGGATCTTGTTTCAATAACGGTAATACTAACTCAGAAGCGGCGCATTGATTTGCGACAGTCACATCAGTTGGCATCTCAAATGGCATCAGCGCCAAAGGATTAAATGGCTGATTTGTAAAAGTTACTGTCTGCAAGCTTTGCGTCAGGTTGAAATTGCTCAATACTGGTGCTGGGGCTGCTAAAACTAATCCTTGTGTGGCGTCAGGAGATGCATCTGCTAAAGTATTTAGTAACAGTTGTTCTATTGCTGCGACGCTCACACGCCATTGCTGTTCCGCTTTAGCAGATGAACACTCAGCCACAGTAGACTGATGAAAAGCTAAAATTTCCCAGACACTAGGTAATATCCATTCGTACACAAGTTTCCACCCCTTAAATTCGCTTTATGCAAGCATTGAACTACTACCTATGAGGTTATCGGTATTTGTGGTTTTATGAAAGTCGTAGAACCGAACAACAAAAAGCGCAATTTCCTCTGCTATGGAGACGTTACATCATCGTTCATACATCTAATAACCCATCCATTGGCAGATAAATAGTTTAAACCTCTGGATGATGGAAAAAACAGAAAAATAAGGGAAAACATATATATAAGCGCAAATAAAGCAAAAAGCACTAAAAAAAATTATTTCTGTGCTTTTTGATTGTTTATGGAGGATAAACAATGGCTTTCAGCAAACCTTTAAATGAGCTACGTGGACATCAACGAGCAGTAGGTGTGTTCTCTAGCCGCAGTGATGCAGAGTATGCACTTACTGAACTTAGAGATGCAGGATTCAATATGAATAAGGTTTCTGTAATAGCCAAAGATGGCGATCACTATGGTGATATTGCCGGTGCGCAAACACAGGAACATGTAGGGAATAAAGCAGATGAAGGAGCTGCCAAAGGAGCAGTTACAGGTACTGTTTTAGGCGGACTCACAGGATTACTAGTAGGTTTAGGTACTTTAGCAATTCCTGGTGTGGGACCCATTTTGCTCGCAGGTGAGGTAGCATCTACTCTAGCTACAGCCGCAGTTGGTGCTGGCATTGGAGCTGCCACTGGTGGTTTGTTAGGCGGGCTAGTTGGTTTGGGTATTCCTGAAGAAAGAGCTAGAGTTTACAGCGATCGCGTCTCTAGTGGTGATTATCTAGTGATTGTCGATGGAACCGATGACGATATCCGTCGTGCCGAAAATATTCTCACAGGCAGGGGTATCCAAGAATTTGGTATCTACAACGCACCTGGTGTAGCTTCAAATCAAACCGATTATGTAGAACCTGTCAGTTCCGCTCCTGAAACTATTCCCAAAGATCAGGTTGTTGTTGTAGATCGGCGTACACACACCATATAAAGTTTTGTTTGTCAATAGATAGCAGCATTCAACATTCGCTCCTCAACCTTACACACAAATTAACCGTTTTCAACAAATATTCTACTGGAGAATGAAAATGAAAAAGCTTATTCCCTTACTAATTAGTGGTGTTTTGGTTGTAGGTGCGGCTGGTTGCCAAACCGAATCGAAAACCAGTAGTGACGCTCCCAGCAGTACAACTGAAACCGTTAACGCACCAACAAAAGAAACTGCGGAAAAATCACAAAGCGATGCTACCAGCGAAGTTCGTAGAGATCAATTAAATTCTGATATTCGCGCTCGTGAGCAACGTAACGATGCTACTGGTGGTGATACTGATCGAGCTGATGCTGATTTGCAAAGTGAAGTTCGCTCGAAGTTAGAAGCAAATTTACCAGCTAGTCAGTTAACAGTTGCGTCAAAAGAAGGTACTGTGACTATCGGTGGAACAGTACCCACACAAGAGCAACTTAATAAGATTCCTACTTTAGCTCAAGAGATTAAAGGAGTTAAAGGAGTAAAGGTTGCTGTAAAAGTAGCTCCAGCAACAAACAAGGCACAGTAGAAAATATCAATGCCTTGGGCAGGTATCTTTCGTTCTTCCGCAAGCAGCCTAGAACTTTAGTTCTAGGCTTATAGCTCAAGTAGGTTAAAACCGACTAAACTGTTGATTTTTATGTAGATAATCCTAGAGTACGACCAGGAAACCCAGCAGTATCAAAGTAGCGCGTTTTGCCTACTGTTTGATACTTGAGAACTGTGGTTAAACCGTTATCAGCAGGAGGAGACTTAAGCGTAAAAGATTTATGATTGAAGCTATCGGGTCCACCTTTAAGCGCTTCATCTAAGACTCGACCTACTAGTTTACCCCGAGGCGATAACTTGAGATTGAGTATCTTTGCTATAGTTCTTGGAACATCAGCATTACTTGCAGGCATTAAATCTTCATAGTCCTGTTTAAAATCGGGACCAATTGCTGCCATTGTATTGTAGGTGTCAGCACGACTAAAGCTACCATGCATACCTTGCCCTTGCTGTAAAGTCGTATCCGATATTTCTACACCACATGCTGTAGGAATACCGCAACCCGTGTCAAAGGAGCGAAAGTTAACCATAATTGAGGGTGTGGGAGTACGTGCAGCTCCCCGAAGTGCGATCGCCTCTATAGGTAAAGTCCCAGGAATTTTACCCAAAGACTCATCCACAAATATACCACTTACATAATCCTGCTTCAGCAGCAAATCTACTATTCTGTTGGCAATTTCTTTTTTATTTACGGCGTTACGCAAATAAATCAAATCAGAACCGCCATTACCAGCTACGGTTATATCTGGGTTTTTGGGGTCTTTGGCAATGATATTATTTCGAGAAGATTGCCCCTTAGTTGGATCAATTAAAACATTGTTGTTATCTGGATCGAACAGAGGCAGTTGCAATTCCTGTGCTATATCAATTGCCACAAACCCAACTGGGAGGAAACCTTTGGGTACATCTGGGTAAGAAAGCGTTGCCGCATAACTAGTTTTGCTTTCTTTACTGATAGTTGAGAAACCGTGATCCGAGACAACAAAGATATTGGTAGTCTCTTGTAAGCCCAAATCTGAAAGTGCAGTGCGAATTTGCGCCAAGTTCTTGTCTACATTCTTGCGTGCTGCTAGAGTAGTAGGACCGTTAATACCAGGAACTAGTTGGTTGAGGCTATCGCCGTGGCTGTGCTGAGTTCCATCTGGATCGCGGGACCAGTATACTAAGACAAAAGGTTTTTGCCGTTTTTGAAATAGGGGCAAAATTACTTTAGTAGTGGCATCAGCAAAATACTGTTGCTGTTCAACATTGGCAACTTTAGTACCTGGTGTTTTGCTATCGCCTGCTTTGCCATTGTCTCCCCGTGATGGAGTAGCTTTTGGGAGAGAATTCTTACTAAGTAGCTCAGTAACTTCTTGACTCAAGGGAATTCCTTTATCTGTACCAGTGGAGTCATCAAAAATAATGCTTGCTTCACCCTTGTCTTGAGTAATATCTTGAATGAAGACAGGACCAATTTTTCCCACAGCCGCCGTGCTGAAACCTGCTTTTCGGGCAATTGCCAGTAGACTTTCTTCATTGAGATAGTTAGCACCAAACTGTCGGTTTACTTCTCGAAGAACTAAATTGTTCTCTAAGTAGGGAACTAAGCTGTTTTTAGCAGTTTTAACAGGAGCATTAACTTTGATAGTATTACTAAAGTCACCAGTATCTCCTAAATAATGACCGGTAGCGATCGCAGATGCATTGGCGGTAGTGAAGGTAGGAAACAGAGAGTGACTATTGGAAAATTTTACTCCCCGTTCGCGAATCTCGTTCAAAGCTGGAGTATCTTTCGGATTAATCGAAGTTGGACGCAACCCATCTGCCACAAAGATAATAGCATTGTGTTGCGTAATTTGCTGTGTACGTCTTTCAGGAGCTGCCTGACAAGCGACAATAACTGAAATGACACATAACGATAGAAGAAACCAGCGGCGTTTAAGTCTAAATAACCGCATACACCCTCGTGTATTAGGACATATAGGACAACAAGATTGTAATCCCTAGTTTCGGAAATTTACTGAGCTTGTATGTTATATCTTTTAGACTGACGCACTGCTTTCCATCTTACAATAGTGCAGGGCTGAAAATCTTGACATATAATTCAGTTTAAGGTAACTTAAATTCCCTTCTCATCCCAGCAAGCTGAGAGTATAAATTTATTTCCATGTATGCCCTTATCTCGCCAGAAAAAATTCAGCTACCACCGGGAACTGTTGTGCGGATGCCAAGTTCCTGGCAAAATTATCAAATCTTATGTAAAAGCCGGGGAGATTCCTCCATTCCCAGAATTAAGTACCGTTTAGGAGAAATTCTACTAATGTCTCCTCTGCCTAAACACGGACGAGATGCCAATATTCTAGCTGATGTAGTGAAAGCATTGCTCGATTCTCAAAATCGCAACTACGAAGCATTCACACCCATCACGATGGATTTACCAGAATTCGGGGGAATTGAGCCAGACTACTGCTTCTACATCGATAACTGGCGATCGGTTGTTGGGCGAGATAGATTACAATGGGGCATCGATGCATCCCCCGATTTAGTGATTGAAATCGATGTGACAACCTACACAGATGTAAACGATTACTTTCCTTATAAAGTGCCAGAGGTTTGGTTGTTGAAAAGAAACCAGCTAAAAATCTACGGCTTACAAGAAACTGAATACCAACCACAAACTGTCAGTCGGTACTTTCCAGGTATTGATTTGCAAACGCTCGCATTTCAATGTTTGGAAGCCGCAAGCGAAAAGGGGACTGGAATTGCTGTGCGAGAGTTGCGCCAACGTTTGTCAAAGGATTAAAAAATGTCTGAACAAAAACCCACAAGTCCTTGGAAGTATAAACCTTGGTGGTGTCAACCTTGGTCTATTCTACTCACTGGTGTTACTATAATTACTGGTAGCTGGTTAATATTTAAAATTGTTTGGTTAACTATTCTTGTCTCTATACCTATATTAACGTGGATGGGCTTTTTCTTGTTAATTTGGCCTCAACTGATTGTGCGTAGTGGTGTTTTAGATTCTTACGATTCGCAATAAATGTGTAGAGACGCCCCGGTGGGGCGTCTCTACAACAGGGGTAGGTGGATCGTAAATTCGGTTCCTTGTGTTAATATAGAATTGCAACTCAGTTTACCACCGTGGGTTTCCTCGACAATTTGACGAGCGATCGCTAGCCCTAATCCTGTTCCTTTACCAACACTTTTGGTAGTAAATAAGTGGTTAAAAATTTTTGCGAGAACTGCTTGTGACATACCAGGACCATTATCTTTAATTTTAATCACAGCGGTATGAGATGATGGCAAAACCTCTGTTTGAATAGTGATTTGCTTGGGATTTGCTTTTAATTCATCAAAAGAGTACTTTTGAGATTCTTCATCAATGGCATCAATAGCATTGGCTAAAATATTCATAAATACCTGATTAAGTTGTCCTAAAAAGCATTTTACTAATGGTAGTTTTCCGTAAGCTTTGACTACTTCAATTGCGGGACGATATTCGTTAGCTTTGAGACGATACTTGAGAATCAGCAGGGTACTATCAATACCTTCATGGATATTGCCAGTAACTTTTTCCGATGTGTCTGCTCGAGAAAAAGTGCGCAGGCTGGTGCTAATATCTTTAATGCGTTCCGTTGCACCTTTCATGGAAGTAATTAATTTGGGTAAGTCGTCTGTAAGGAACTTTAAATCAATCTCTTCGGCGTAGTCAGTGACAGCCGATGCTAGCTGGGGATGGTGATGCTCCACGCATTGTAGATAACCCAGTAAATCTTTGACGTAATCTTCGACGTTGTTTAAGCTTCCTTTGAGAAATGCGATGGGGTTATTAACTTCATGGGCAACACCTGCAACTAAGTTACCCAGGGAGGACATTTTCTCGCTTTGTACTAACTGAGTTTGTGCTTGTTGCAAGTTTTGTAGAGATTGTTCTAGCTGTTGCGCGTAACTGTGTGTTTTTTGATATAGTTTAGCGTTTTCTAGAGAAATAGCAGCTTGAGTACAAAGAAGATTAAGCACTTCAACCCGCTCCTTTGTAAACGCTCCGGTAGTCAAGTTATTTTCTAGATACAAAATTCCCAGTAGTTTACCCTGATTAATAATGGGGATACATAATAAGCTTTTGGGTTGGTTTTGGATGATGTAATCAGTTACCATTACCTCTTTTCTGGCATCGTTGATGACTACTGGTTGCCAACTGCGTTTAACGGTGTAAATTAAGTTGACAGGAACATCCAAACAGTCATCAACAGGCAGGGCTTGTAAAACAATTGGCTCTTGCCCTAGTTGAGCAACTGCTTCTACCCGTAAGTTATTATCCCATAACAACATCAAAACACATTTACTAGCTCCAGCATTAACGATCGCAACATTGAGTAAACTAATCAACAGCTTATCTAAATAAATTTCCCCAGAAAGAGCTTGAGATGCTTTCAGGATGGTAGCAAAATCCAAAGCTTCTTTTAGTTCAACGTTAGTGGAGGTAGTGTGCGTTGTTTGGGTAGATTGGGTAGAGATAGTTTCTAAGCTATTAAAAGTCAGTACTTGTTGTTGCAGTATAGGTTGTAGTAATTGCGGGTAACGTTTTTCTAGCTCCGAGGTTTTAGCTTTTGCACTCCAACGGGCGTAGCAGTAATATGCTTCAATTATGTAAACTTGGGCAATTTTTTCTTTACCCCACTCTAGATAAAATCTAGCAGCTAACTCATTGGCGAGGGCTTGTTCATTGATATATTCATTTTCTTTAGCCAGAGTAATAGCGCGATCATATAATTCGATTGCCTCGGCTCTTTGTCCCAATACGCGATGCTTTTCTGCTTCAACCAGGTAAAATTTATGTAGAAAATTCATTGGCGCATGATTTGCCCAGATTTTCATTTGTTCTTGATTAGCTTTGACATGAAGTAAGCTGGTATCTTTTTGAGCGTTAGCTAAATAAGTTAAAGAGCTATAAAAATTAAAGATGGCAAGTAGATAGTACCCTGACATACCATCGGGATATTTTTCTACTTCCTGCGCATATCTTAGGGCTAATGCAAAATTGGCAAAGGTATAAGCTTCTATTAGCTTCAGAGTATATAAGATACAAAGACCAAATTGATCGTTAGCTTTGAGGAAAAGAGAATGTATTGCCTCTTGGTTTACTTCATTCACATCCCTATTATATTCTTTTCCTAATAAATGTATAACAGCTTGAAGATAAAGTTGTTGATAGTTGAGAGATGTCTGTTGTTTTAGCTCTCTGCTTGCATCATAATATAATTTCATTTCTTTGTAGAGATTATTTAGTTCTAGCCCACACAAATATGATGTAGCGCCATAGTGAAAAACACAGTAAGCTGCAAATTCTAAATCTCCTGTTTCTCTACCAACTTGATAACCATGTAATAAAGGTTTCATTCCATCTCTAATATGTTGTTTCCAACATTTACTGGAAACATATGCTATTGTTATGACTTTAGCTGTAAATTCTTTAGTAGGAAACTTTTCCAGCAAATTTAGAGCTAAATTAGCAGCTATGAAGCCATTATTGTAATCATTTGTACAACCAATCATAATTAGTCCATAGCATGAGTATGCATATGCAGAACTAGGTGTGAAGCCATAATCAAATGACAGTTTAATCTGCTGTAAAACAATGAATGGATATAAATCCTGCTGTCCAAGATATACGGAAGTTGCCACACTCGATAATATTCTTACTGCTGCTAGTTTTTCTGGTTGTGTCATTACTGGTAGATTGGTTAGTTCTACCAAGTTTTTACTGTGAAAAATTGAGGTGATTTCTTGTATAGCTTGATGATTATCTTTTGGCGTCAGTGTATGAGGAAGATTAATTTCTAATAGCTGCAATACCTCTCGCGCCACTTGTATAGCCTGGGCAAATTTCTGCCCAATTGCATAGGCTTGAATTTTTAATTCATATACTTTAATGCGCTCAAGCAGAGTTTTAGCTTGTTGTAAAACAATGCTTGAAAACATTTCCATCTGTTCAAAATTTCCATTTAAATAAGCTAAATTTACTAACTCCTCATAAATATTCAAAGTCAAAATGTACTGACTTTCCCATGCATTTGGCTTGAGTAAACTCACGGCAATCTGAAGATATTCTAATGCTGATGTATAAGCGATCGCCGCTTTAGCTTTCTGCCCTGATAAAAGGTTAAGTTGAGCAAGTTGTTCTCGTTCTTGTGGTTGAAAAATTAAGTTAATTCCCCGATTTAAATGCCCGACAATTTCAAATATACTATCATCACGATTGGTAGCAGCTTTCAGCAGCAATCTACCAATTTTTAAATGAACTGCTGGCTTATGTTCACTTAAAATTAATGAATATGCAGCTTGTTGCACTCTGTCATGAAGGAATTTGTAATTTGGGTATTGGGCATTGTTAATTACTCCGATTCCCCATTGCCCCCCATCTTCTTGATAAAACTTATAAACTTCACTACTAGGTAAAATCAAACCTTCTTCCAATGCCTTCCATAAAGAAGCAGCAGTTTCTGTTGGCGATTCTTCACAAACAACAGCCAATGTTACTAAATCAAACTGATTGCCAATACAAGCCGCTAACTTCAACACATTTTGAGTTGAGTCAGGCAACTTCTGCAATTGTAGCGCCATAAACTCAACAACATCATCAGTTAAAGCTTGCACTTTAACTTGAGCGATATCACACTGCCATCCCACCCCCCTCTGTTCCCCCTTTATCAGGGAGGTGGAATTAAAAGTAATTAACCCATCATCATACAAAGCTTTGAGAAATTGGTTACTAAAGAAAGGATTTCCCTGAGTTTTTTGATATACTAACTGTGTTAAAGGTAATGCAATGTCAGTTGTACAACTGAGCGTATCGGCAATTAACTGATTAAGATGATTTTCATTTAACGGTGACAGAGTAATTTTGTTAAAGATGATTTGATTTTTCTGAAATTCATTTAGTGTTACCTTCAGCGGATGTAGAGACGTATCATGGAACGTCTCTACTTCGTTATCTCGATAAGCACCAATGATTAATAGATAACTCGTAGATGATTCACTAAGTAGAAATTGCATCAAATTTAACGACGCTAAATCAGCCCACTGCAAATCATCCACAAAAATAACTAACGGATGCTCAATAGTGGCAAAAACTTGAATAAACTTTTGGAATAACAAATTAAAGCGATTTTGCGCTGAATTACCAGAAAGTTCTAAGACTGAAGGTTGTTGTCCAATGATAGACTCTAATTCGGGAATTACTTCAATAATTACTTGAGCGTTTTCACCCAAAGCATCAAGTATTTTTGTTTTCCACTGTGACAGTTGGTAATCGCTTTGGGTGAGTAATTGCCCAATCAAATCCCGAAAAGCTTGAACAAATGCTGATAAAGGAATATTACGCCCTAATTGATCAAATTTACCTTTAATAAAATAACCTCTTTGACGGACAATTGGTTTGTGGAGTTCGTTAACTACTGCTGTTTTTCCAATGCCCGAAAATCCGGCTACTAAAATTAATTCCCTCGCACCAACACTTACTCGTTCAAAAGCGGCGAGTAAAGTTTCCACTTCCGCTTGCCGCCCGTAAAGTTTTTCTGGGATCGAGAAGCGATCGCATATATCTCTTTGTCCAATTTTCCACAGTTCAATTTTACCAGTTTGTTGCAACTGAGCTAAACACTGCTCCAAATCATACTTTAACCCCAAAGCACTTTGATAGCGATCTTCTGCGTTCTTTGCCATCAATTTTTCCACAATTTGCGACAGTACTGGGGGAATTTCTGAGTTGATTTCATTCACTAAAAGTGGATATTGGGCAATATGACAATGTACTAGTTCCATCGGCTCATCAACTTCAAAGGGTAATCTTCTCGTTAATAACTCGTAGAAAGTTACACCCACCGAGTAAAAATCTGTACGGTAATCAATTAAGCGATTCATCCTACCCGTTTGTTCTGGTGATAAGTAAGCTAATGTACCTTCCAAAACATTAAGATGATGTATTTCTTGGGTTTCTCTGGGTAACAACGAAGAAATACTAAAGTCAATGAGTTTTACTTGCAGGCTTTCTGGGTGTATGAGAATATTTGCGGGTTTGATATCTTTATGGATAACTTTTTGACGGTAAAGTCCATCCAAAATATTTGTGAGTTGAAGGGCGACATGTAAAAATTGCCATACATCAAAACTATATGTATGAATATACTCACGCAGTGAGATACCGCCAAAATCTTCCATTACCAAAGCATAACCATTGTGGTAGGGTTCCAAACAGTAAGGGCGGATAACCCCTGGTATGTCTAAATTTTTGGCAATGGTGTACTGATTACGAAACTGCACTAATTCGGTAAAACTAGGGTAGGGATTTTTCAGCAGCTTGATTGCTACGCTCAAGCGATCGCTCAAGCGATGTCCTCGATAGACAAGAGTTCTCAAACCTTCGTAAAGCAACTCGCTACAACTATAACCGGGAATGCTGCTGAAAGAAGCTACCATATGTTCAAGATTAATAGTGGTTCAAAATATATTGTTCCCATTTTTTGTACAGACGCTCCGCCGGGGCGTCTGTACTATTTAATTCACAACCTGACTACCATGACTGCGGGGATCGTCTTGATTATTCGTTGGTGCAACTGGTGCAGAGAATTTAGAAACTTGTCCACTAGCTTGGGCATAAGGCAAAGATGCACCCGCAACTAAGGCTTCTAGATTATTTGCCATAATAGTACGAGGTTGATCGCCGATCGCCTGTGCTAGAGATTTCCCATCTTTATCTAAAAACACAAAATGGGGAATGCCGTCTACTCGATACCTGAGCATTTCTGGCAGCCACTTGGTATTATCTACGTTGAGCATGACAAAATTAACTTTGTCAGTGTACTGTTTTTCTAACTCAGCAATATCTGGTGCCATTTTCTGGCAGACAGTACACCAGTTAGCATAGAATTCCATTAACGATGGTTTACCGTTGCTCAATGCTACTTCTAGCGGTGTAGACTCTTGATCTAACTGAGCCAGGGATACGTCTGTTGTTTCAGTACGCAGTCCGAAGACTAAAGCAACGCTCAAAACAATTGCTACCATTACAATTAAGAAGTTTCTCCATCGCTTCCCTAAATTTGATTCAACAGATGTAACCTGTGATTCAGGTGAATTGGTATCCATAGCGAAGATTATGTGTAACACGACGTGATGCTTTTATAAGTAGCATTTTTTGGGAAAGCGAAGCTACAATGGAGACGTGAAAAAAAGAGTAACCCTAACTTTCCCCAAACGTACCGTACAAATGCCAGTCACCTACCGATTGGCAAGAGACTTTAATGTGGCAGCAAATATTATCCGCGCCCAAGTCGCCCCAAATCAAATCGGCAAGCTAGTACTAGAATTGTCGGGGGATATAGATGAGTTGGAAGCAGCAGTAGAGTGGATGCGCGAGCAAAACATTACTGTCTCCCAAGCTTTAGGAGAGATAATTATAGATGAAGACTTGTGTGTTCACTGTGGTTTGTGTACTGGAGTTTGTCCTACAGAAGCTTTAAATCTTGACGCGCAAACTTACAAGTTAACATTCAACCGTTCACGATGTATAGTCTGCGAACAGTGTATCCCCACCTGCCCCTTACAAGCAATCTCCACTAATCTTTAGTTAGAGTCTAAATACATCTGCTAACACACCAGCATCACCAACCAACCTAGTCTTTGCCGGAGAGTCGTAAACTACCAATACAGAAGGTATTCCAGCTATGTCATTAAATAAAGTAATTCCCTCCGCATGTTCCTCTCTATTTCCAAAAGGAATATCCAGCACAAGTTCAGGGTAATGGAAATTCTTTGCTGTCACACCCCCTTGCAAACGATAAACTTGTACAGGACCATCTAAATCCATTGTCGGTCCAGCCAGAATTAACAAATCTTCACCATCAAAGCATAAATCCCGAATACCCAACCCATTTAAGAAGATAAAATGCTTTTTGTATAGTCCCTCTTGTCCTAGTTCCCGCAGTTGCAATCCGGTAGTAGAATCTTCTAACTCTATTTCCAGCATTATAGCCCAACCGCGTAACACCGGACCGCGCAAACCTAAAAAAATGCGTTTTTGGTTGATCGCTAACCCTTCAATATCAAAGCCATTCTCTTTACCTGGGATTCCTGCTTTGACAAACAAGCCCAAGTGGCGATCGCTTGCTAAAGCTGCCGTTAACAAATTACCTTGTTGAGTTATCTCCAGTTTAGCAGCAGTTAGGTGTATACTAGAATCATCAGGATGTGGACAAGAAGATAGTAATTTACCTTCAACTAAAGGAATACGTCCTAAAATATACCTATTTGGTTCCGAGCTAATTTCAGTTAGTCTTTGAAAATTTTCTTCATCACTTTTTTTTGCTTTAGGTTTTTTCCGTTTGTAACTATGAGAACCCACTAACCACAAGTAATGATCAGCATAAGCTAGCCCTTCAATATCAATCTCTTGATCTTCTGGCGCTGGTAAACTGATAAATTCTGCTACCCTATATTGACGATGTTCTAAAAAAGATTTTTCTTCCGTAAAAGAAAGATTTTCAATCGTTGAAGTTTCATCTGAACCCAACCACAACTGCCCATGAGCAGTTAGTAGCACAGTTGATAAATCTTGCCTGTGTTTATGAAAACTATCGGCAAAATTAAGTAAAATTTGATTAAGCAAGTCAGAATTGTGTATGATAAATCACCACCAGAAAAAGTTAATTATGCTATTTAGAGTTATATCGCAGTCTTGAAAAATTTGTAAATATCTAGTTAAAATTGTTAACTATTGATTTCTTAGCTCATGAGCTTACATCAAATAAACTTGCGATAGTCGTCAATCAATTTTCTAAAGGTAAAAACATTCAATTTTTATTTCTATTGATTGTATAGAAAATTTAATCAATCATTAGTAATAAGAATATTTTCTTGACATAAATATAACAAAAAAAAATATTTAAAATAGAGATGATAATTTTTATCTAATGCTAATATTCAATAACTACAAAGAAATAAACATTAGAATTCAGGTGTGTCAAATATCATGACGTTAGCAACAAAACCGCGAGTTTACACGGTGGAAACCTTAGGCAACTACGCTCACCAAGCGTTACAAAAACATTTTAAGAAAACCCTGAAATGGGAAACAGATGTAAAGAAAGATAAAGATCCAGAAGCGTTGCATCAAATGCGGGTAGGGTTGCGTCGTCTACGCACTGCTGTCAGCAGGTTTGCTCCAGCTATAGATTTACCTAAGTCAGTAAGCGAGAAAAATATCGGTAAAATTGCCCGTTGTTTAGGTAATCTCCGCGATTTAGATGTTCTTCAAGAAACTTTACAAAACCGATATCAACCAAATTTACCAGGTAAAGAACAGAAACTGTTGCAAAAAGCTTTGGATGTTTTGGATAAACAACGTGAAGATGCGCTCTTACGTGTGAGGGAAATATTCAAAGAGGAACGTTACAAATCTTTAAAACAGGAATTTAAGGAATGGTTAGAGGAACCAAGTTATCAACCTCTAGCATCTGTGCCAATTCAAGAAGTGCTACCAGATTTACTTTTGCCTGAAGTAAGTAGCTTCTTATTACATCCAGGTTGGTTAGTGGGAACCCTAATAGAAGATTCAGAAATTGTGATTCCCACAGATTGGGAAGCTCACAAGATTGAGCATGAATTGACAGAAACTGGAGAAACTCTGCATGATTTGCGTAAACAAGCCAAACGCCTACGCTATCAAATGGAGTTATTTACTGACTCCTACGCCGAGTCTTTCAAAGCTTATGTTACAGAAGTGAAAAATATCCAAGAAATTTTGGGTTCGATACAAGATAGTGCTGTTTTAACACAGTGGCTTGCAGATGCGCTTGATTCCAACATTCACTCTCAGCTTCCTACTTTGGCTACTTTATTAGCATCCAATCGTTACGAGTCGTGGCAGCAGTGGCAACCTTTGCAGCAGCGCTATATGAATCATGAAACACGGCACAGATTTCATTTAACACTTCTGCACCCCATTTGAGGAAACATGAGGGTAGCTCTGTTTAGAGCTAAACCCTCCTGAGAAGATAATAAATGCTAACCAATTAATTTTTCCCAAGCAAGAGGACCGATAATTCCATCATCAACTAAATTATTTTGCCTTTGAAAATTCTTAATCGCCTTTTCTGTCTGCGTACCGTAAACACCATCTATCTCAGTACCTACACGATGTTGTATGTATCTGACTACTGGCCCACCCGCGTGGTTTGGTCTTATAATGCGTTTAGCTAAAATTAAGTTTATCACCTTCCAAGTACTGTCACCGATAATTCCAGTTGGTTGAATTCCCACAATTTTCTGAAATTTTAAGAGTACAGATTGTGTCACTGCATCAATTTTGTTATCTTCTTCTAAGGTTTTACCATCTTGGTCTGTTATTCTCAGTTGATTTAAAGCCTTTTGCAATCTAAGAATAGTAGTATCTACATTCTGTTCTTCGTCTGGTACAGGATTAACTCCAGGAGATGGTATTTCACCTGTTAGTCCTTTAACAATAGCATTTGCCATTGCTTCATGATCCAAAATATTCATATCTTTTTGCGAATCACAGAAACAACATTCAATTAGAATCGCTGGCATGTCTGTGTTTCTAAGCACATATAAATGAGTTCCACTCTTCACACCACGGTTGAAGAATCCTAGCTTGACAATTTCATCTAATACCGGAGATGCTATTTTTCTACCTTCATCACTAACCGCATATATTTCTGTACCATTCGCCTGCCAATTGAAGGCGTTAAAATGAATGGATACATAAATATCTACTTTAGCAGCATTAGCATTGAAGCATCTTTTTGACAAAGATTCACGTACTGAATTTGCATTTTTTGGTTTACATTCTATTACTTCATGTTTCAATTGCGTCAACTTTGATATCACTCTATTTCCCACATCTAGAGTTAGTTCATCCTCTAGTTTTAAACCTGGTGCTCCAGTGTCAGGAGGACAATTATGTCCGATGTCAATACCAAATCTCATGTGATGCACCTCAATTTATTGATATTGTAGAAACTCTATGGCACTGTCAACAGTTTGTTTGGGCTGTCAACTGTCCTAAATCAAGCTCAATCATTTAGGACTGCTCACGTCCACAATATCAGTATCTGGACAAATCAACTTTGCAGTTTTTCTATGATAGAATATGGTTGATTAAGTGTCCAGAGTCAAAAAATATTAAAAAAATATTATTAATAAAAATTGGCGAGAATCGACGCGATACATCACGTCGATTTTATGGCAATCACCCAAAGTTAATGCAGAGCTTCTAGTTGTAAAGTATATAGAGCATCACTTACGCTAAAAAAGGTATACTATGACTAATCAGGCTCCGGCTTCTTTACGCGATCGCAAGACACCATCAGATGTAGAAGTCCACACAGAAGCACGAAAACCAGTTACAGATCCTACTCTGGGTATTCCTGTAAACATTGTCAAGGAAGGAAATCCCCCAAATCGTCTAGTTACCATTGGTGATTCCATTACACATGGTTACCAAAGTGGAGCAATTTTTAATACACGACTATCATATCCAGCCATCATCGCTCGCACCTTGGGTTGGGATGGACTGCGTTATCCCACTTATAATGGACCAAAAGATGGATTACCTCTAAATATAGAGCGTTTGGCTTTGGACTTACAAGAGGAGTTTGGGGATAGTATAAACTTATTAAATCTACTGCCAGCTTTGCTGTATTTACGTAACCATTTGGACACAATTGAGGATTATTGGGAGCGGAGTGAATCTTTCTATGCAACGCAAAGAGAGATAAATCATAACTTGGCAGTATATGGTTGGGATTTGCGTAATACTCTGTCACGCAATGCAGATATTTGTCTAGATGTGATTAGGCAGAATCCGTCCAAAGATGATTTTCTCAGACAAGTGGTTGAATATCATAATGAGCGATCGGCAATTAGAGCTTTAAATTCAGCTAGGGATGCTAATGGTAAGGCTCTGACTCCATTACAAGCAGCCGCAGCATTAGGAGCAGAAGGAATTGAAACGCTCATTGTACTGATTGGTGCGAATAATGCTTTAGGTAGTATTCTCACATTTAATGTCTCTTGGAGCGATGTTGGTTATGATGATATGAACGTAAATGATCGCTACACTGTTTGGCGTCCCATTCATTTTAAAGCGGAACTAGACTTGCTCGTTGCGGAAGTGAAGAAAATCCGCGCTCGTCATGTAATTTTCGGTACAGTGCCTCACATTACTATCGTTCCATTTGCCCGTGGTGTACGTAGTAAGGTGAGACAGGGTTCTCGATTTTTTCCTTACTATACTTTACCTTGGATTAAAGATGAAGACTTTAACCCAGATAAACACGCGCACCTCACAGAACTGGAAGCAAGATCGATTGATAGTGCCATTGACCAGTACAATGACTACATAACTGATGCTGTACGACAAGCGCGTAGTGAAGGTAGAGATTGGTATTTATTTGAAACTGCTGGATTACTGGATCGATTAGCTTCAAGACGGTACATAGAAGATCCTACCGCCCAACCAAATTGGTGGGAAGAAGTTGGCGGAGCCTACAAGTTACCACCAGAATTACAAGCTCTAACACCAGTACCTGACTCTCGTTTTTATCGAGCCGAGCCACAGGGGCGCACACAAGGCGGTTTATTTTCCCTAGATGGCATTCATCCTTCGACTATTGGCTATGGCATTATTGCTCAAGAGATTATTAAGATTATGCAATTAGCCGGGGTGAAATTTTATGATGAAAGTCAAAATGAGCGTACAGGAGAAATAAAAGTAGATTTTCACCGTTTAATTGCTGAAGATACCTTAATTAAAAACCCTCCCCGCAATGTTGCCAGTATTCTCGATTTAATTGGGGGAATTGACAAGTATTTTAATATCATGAGTCAGATGTTAAAAAGAAGCTATTAACGATTGTAGATTTGGAATTTTGATGCCACTTTGGTAAAGAAAGTCGGTTTCGGTTAGTGTTATTAGTTTTTGCATATCCCCCCAACTCTCTGATCCTTGGGGGGACATTCTGATTTAAATTCAACTTTCTACAAAATCAAAAAAAAGTACCCTTGTGGGTACTATTCGCCAGTAATTGAACTGTCATAATTAAAGAAACTCATACTAGTTAGCTGTAATAACAGTTTTCTATCAAGCAGAGCTTATGATGGTAGCTCACAAATGAGTTCTGTTTTATTACTAGTTTAGTCGGCGGCGATCGCGCTGTGTCAGAAACTCAAATATATAGTGATACAGCAGGTTTAAGTATTGAAAGGGAGAAATTTTCATGCCCATCACACCTACATATCCAGGCGTTTACATCGAAGAAATTCCTAGCGGTGTACGCACAATAACTGGAGTTGCAACTTCCATTACTGCTTTCATTGGTCGCGCCCTGCGCGGACCAACAGATGATCCAATTACTATTAACAGTTACGGTGACTTTGAGCGTATTTTTGGCGGTCTTTGGGTAGAAAGTACCCTTGGCTATGCTGTACGTGACTTTTTTCTGAACGGCGGTAGCCAAGCGATTATTGTACGCCTATACCATGCAAAAAAAGATACCCAAACCAAAACCAAGCTGAGTATCGATGCCATCAAACTGGAGGCAGCATACGAAGGAAAATGGGGAATGAACTTGCGAGCCATCATAGATACTGATGTTTCAGAGGATGTGGCAGCACGTATGGGATTGAAAAAGACTGACTTGTTCAATCTCACTATTCAAGATGCTAGCCCTGGTGGCTTCACAGAACGTTTTCTCAATATCTCGGTGGAAAATAGTAGTCCACGGCGTATTGATAAGGTGTTAGAGGCGGAATCACAGTTGATGCGTTGGGAGGATAAATGGCCTGCTACTGTACCGACTCTACCTAAAATTGCGGCTGCTCATGAGGCGCACAAGAAGCTTGCTGAAGAGCAGAAGAAACTTGCAGATTTGCAAAGTGCTAATCCACCAGACTCTGCTGCTATCGATGCTGCAAAGAAGGCGGTGGAAAATGCTTACAAAGCATTGGTAGACGCACAAAATGAGCTACAAGACCCTGTGACTAAAGCAGAGAAACATCTTGAGTTCCTCAAGAATGCCATTCCACAAGACTCTGCCGCTATTGATACCGCTAAGAAAGCACTGGCAGATGCAAAGAAAGCGATCGCTGACGCAGTTTCGGATGGTGAGTGGTTAACTCAAAATGATGACTTTACCCCACCTCAAGCAGAGGCAAACAAAAAGGGTCTTTACGCCTTAGAAAAAGTTGACCTGTTCAATCTCCTTTGCATTCCGCCCTACTTAGCCACCAATGATGTGGATGTAAACTTAATCTCAAAGGCTGCTACTTACTGTGAGAAGCGTCGCGCCATGCTGATAGTAGATCCACCTAGTAATTGGAAGGATAAAGCTACAGCTAAGGAGAAGTTTACCGACCCAAATAAAGATAATGTCGGTACTACTAGCAAGAATGCAGCGCTGTTTTTCCCTAGACTAAAGCAACCAAACCCATTGCGTGACAATCAAATGGAAGAGTTTGCGCCTTGCGGTGCTGTAGCTGGTATTTTTGCGCGTACTGATGCTCAACGTGGTGTGTGGAAAGCTCCCGCAGGGTTGGAAGCAACTTTAGTGGGCGTTCCTCAACTGAGCGTAGCGCTTAACGACGCAGAGAATGGAGAACTCAATCCTTTAGGTATTAACTGTCTGCGTACTTTCCCCGCAGTTGGGCGTGTAGTTTGGGGTGCGCGCACTTTGCAAGGTAATGATCGTCTTGCATCTGAGTGGAAGTATATTCCTGTCCGTCGGTTGGCATTGTACATCGAAGAGAGTCTTTATCGTGGTACGCAATGGGTAGTCTTTGAACCCAATGATGAACCTTTGTGGTCGCAGATTCGCTTGAATCTTGGGGCATTCATGCAAAACCTGTTTCGCCAAGGAGCTTTTCAAGGCAAAACACCGCAGGAAGCCTATTTTGTGAAGTGTGATAAAGAAACAACGACTCAGAACGACATTAACCTTGGCATTGTCAATATTGTTGTTGGCTTTGCTCCACTCAAACCAGCTGAGTTTGTATTTATCAAGCTACAGCAGATGGCAGGTCAAATCGTAGTATAAGGAGTAAATTATGGCTCAGTTTAGTGTCAATCCACAACGTTTCGACCCCTACAAAAATTTTAAGTTCCGCGTCAAGTGGGATGGTAAGTATGTCGCTGGGGTTAGTAAGGTCAGTATGTTCAAACGGACAACTGAGGTAGTCAAACACAGAGAGGGAGGAGATCCTAGCAGCAGTCGCAAGTCTCCAGGTAGGACAGAGTATGAAGCGATCACGCTAGAACGGGGCGTCACCCACGACACGGAATTTGAAAAGTGGGCAAACAAAGTTTGGAACTTTGGTGCGGGTTTGGGTTCAGAAGTTTCGCTCAAAGATTTTCGCAAAGAGATCATCATCGAAGTCTATAACGAAGCTGGTCAGCCTGCGATCGCATACAGAGTCTACCGTTGTTGGGTATCGGAATACCAAGCTCTACCCGACCTTGATGCCAACGCCAATGCTGTTGCTATCCAGCACATCAAGCTAGAAAATGAGGGTTGGGAGCGGGATGAATCTGTGATCGAACCCACAGAAGAAAGCTTTACCAGACCTGCAACTTAAAGAATTCTTCATTTTTGTATTTCTCTATGCGATCTCCCTCTGCCTTAGAACTTTTAAATGCGTGGGAGTGGGGACTTTCACAGCATCCCATACAGCGAGCTTTAAAGCTGTTGGCTGTAGCTTTTCCCCAAACTCCTCTCAAAACCTTGGCACAACTTAGTATTGGACAGCGGGATGCCTACCTGTTGACACTACGGGAGTTGGTGTTTGGTTCTCAATTGATCAGTCTGGCAACTTGTCCCCACTGTAGTGAGTGTTTGGAACTGACTTTGAATAGTGCAGATATTAAGGTAGGGGCAGAGCTTTCGCTTCCAGAAACAAAACCCCAGGAGACGTTCACTGTAGATATTGCTGATTGCCAAGTGCAGTTTCGCTTACCTAACAGCCTAGATATTGCCGCTCTTGCCAGCCAAGATCATATTGCTGACAGCCAGCAATACCTGCTTAACCGCTGTGTTTTAGCAGTTCATTGTCACAGCGAACAACAAACAAACGATCAATTGCCACCTAATCTTTGGGATGCGGTTGTACAGCGAATGGCTGAAGTAGATCCGCAAGCAGACGTACAGTTTAAATTGGTATGCCCTGTCTGTAAACATCAGTGGCAAGTTGTTTTTGACATCCTCTCCTTTTTCTGGAAAGAAATTGATGCTTGGGCATATCGCATTTTGCGGGAAGTGCATACACTGGCTTGTATCTATGGTTGGGGCGAAGCAGAGATTTTGGCTCTGAGTCCCCATCGTCGTCAGTTTTATCTGCAATTAGTTGCCCAAAAGCATTATGGCGCATCTGTACGTTAGTTGTTTTTCCCACCTGCTACCTATGAGCGACTATCTCAACAATTTAATAGCCAGAAGTTTTAACCAGGTAGAAGTTATTCAACCGCGACTCGCATCACTGTTTGAACCGTTATCGAGTCATGCTGGATTGGATGCAACACCCGATATAAGTTGGGAGCAACCCAATATGAATAGAGATAGGGGGAAACGGGAACTAAGTCAAGTAAAAAGAAATATTTCCATTGATGATAGTGATGAATCGGCTATGATGTTTGACTGGGAGACACTAATAGATGTGGAGAAACAAGGATTTCAAGCCTTAAAATCTCCAGAGGTTTCACAGACAGAAATAGAACTACCCATTATTAACAAAAGTGCATCTGTGTCTCCGGCAAAAATACCAGCACCCAATACACACCGTAACCAGTTACTTCAACAAACAAATACAGAAGATGATTTGACGCTGGTTGAACAAACAGAGTCATTTGCAATTGATTCACCGCAAGACGAATCAAAAATTTCTCGTAATACTGTACTTAACCCAATTCCCAATCCTAAATCTGAACAACACCATACTGTAGAAATAGAAGCAGCGCAATTTAAGAGTGAGGAATTTGACCAGAATTTTTCTCAGCATCAACCAGTTTTTGGTAGCCAACAAGATTTAACTTCGCTTAAACCAGAGCAGATATCTATTAATAAATTAGCCGCCACATACCAAGCAAATGCAAACACCTTTCAACTAAAAGAGGAACGATCTGTTGAGGCAAAAGATCAGCTTCAGCAAAAGAAAGTATCTAGTGATATATTACCCCTAAAACCTTTAGTAAGAAACCCTATTTCAAGAGAGCAACCAACAAAACCAGCAAACATTTTGCAACCGCAAGTGCAGCCATCTACTAGCACTAAAAGTGTTACCACTGAAGTATCACCACCAACACCAACCATTAATATCAGTATTGGGCGGATCGAAGTTCGCGCCACTCCCCCAACAGTGTCACCACCAACTAAGCAGCAACCTGCAACACCCGTAATGGGTTTAGAACAATACCTGCACCAACGTGCTAAAGGAGATTATCGATGAGCAACTCCTTGGCAATTGCCGCCGTTACTGCCACCCTCACTCACCTACTGCATGATGGTATCATTCTTGATCTACCGGGTGCAATCGTGACCGCAAAACCGCCAGAAAAAGCACGCAATGGCAGAAACAACCAGTTAAATCTGTTTTTATACCAAACTATGCCCAATGCGGCATGGCGCAATATGGATATGGCTTCTCAGGTAAAGCCTGGAGAGACAGGTCAACCACCTTTGGCGTTAAACCTATATTACCTGATTACTGCTTATGGGGAGGATGAAGATGATATCAAAAGCCATCGCCTTTTAGGTAGAGCAATGAGTATTTTACATGACTTTCCCGTACTTGATGCTACTGAGATTAGGGATGCCTTGCCTAATAACGATTTACATCAGCAGGTAGAACGAGTACGCATCACTCCCCAGCCCATGTCGATAGAGGATATGTCCAAACTGTGGACGATGTTTCAAACTCAGTACCGAATTTCTGCTGCTTACCAAGTTGCGGTTGTACTGATTGAAAGTCAGTTGCCAGTAAAGACTCCTTTACCTGTACTCACACGCGGTGCTGACGATAGTGGGATTAACTCCCAAGCAAACTTGATTCCACCATTTCCAACCTTGGAAACTGTTATTCCTCCCAACAAGCAACTCAGTGTTCGCTTGGGCGAAGAGTTGACTATCAAGGGACACCATTTAAATGGGGAAAATGTGGTGATTAAATTAACCAATCCCCGTTTAGCTACAGCAGTTGAACTGATACCACCAGGAAGAACTGCAAGTGAAATCAAGGTGCAACTACCCAACAATCCCGCCCAATTACCTGCGGGTTTCTATAACTTAGTAGCTTTTATTAAGCAAACTAATCAACCCGATAGAACAACAAACGAAATTTCTTTTTCCCTCGCACCCCGCATTCTCAATGTTAACCCGAACCCAGCAACTCGTAATGCTAGCAGTGAGGTGACATTAACAGTGAATAGTAGTCCGGAAGTCAGACTTGACCAAAGAGCAGCTTTGTTGATAGGCGATCGCGAAATTCTTCCCTTACCACGAACGAACCAGTCAGATCCACTGGCATTTGAAGTCAACAATATTACTGCTGGTGAATACTTTTTACGCTTGCGGGTAGATGGAGTTGACAGTTTGTTAATCAATCGTGAGGTGACACCGCCCATTTTTGATCCCACTCAAAAGGTGACTATCCAATGAACGACCTGGAACACTGGCACAAAAGCAACGAACAATACCTGAAAGCAGCCTTAACTTGGTTGCGGCTATCTTTATTGCAGTTCGCGGAACCTGAGAATGTCTCACCCTCAGCAGAGGAAGATTTGAAAAAAGCTGCGGCAACAATGGCTGTAGCAGAAGCAACTAATCCACCTCCGGCTATGGTAATTTTAGGTCAGCGATTGGGGCTTTCTCACTTTGAGCAGCAAGTATTATTACTATGTACTGCAATAGAATTAGATATACGTATTGCCAGTCTTTGCGCCCGTGTCCAGGAAGACCTCCATCGTCCTTATCCTACCTTTGCCTTGGCTTTGACACTATTTGAAGAAGCTAGTTGGGACGTACTTTCTCCAGAACGACCTCTGCGCTATTGGCGGCTAATTGAAATTAACCAACCTGCTGCTCAACCCCTAACTACCAGTGCTTTGCGGGCTGACGAACGGATTGTCAATTTCCTCAAAGGGTTGAATTACTTAGATGACAGGTTAGCACCTTTACTCATACCGTTAGAAGCTGCCTCAAGTCAAGAGCAATTACCACCCTCCCAACAGTCACTA
This sequence comes from Iningainema tapete BLCC-T55, assembly GCF_014698965.1. GTDB lineage: Bacteria > Cyanobacteriota > Cyanobacteriia > Cyanobacteriales > Nostocaceae > Iningainema > Iningainema tapete. Next base: position 53,267 of record NZ_JACXAE010000053.1, on the reverse strand, counting down.
GTAAATAGTATAATTAATAACTTACAAAAACCAGCAGCAAGACACAATCCCCCCGTAATTCAGTTATTGGGTTCAGACGTAGCCAGCAAGCAATTGGTAGCAAGCCACTGCGCCCAGGCACTCGGCTTATACCTATACCGCATTCCCGTACAGTTGCTACCTGCTCAAACAGCCGACTTAGAAACATTTGTCCGCTTGTGGCAAAGAGAAAGTTTGCTGTTACCCATTGCTCTCTATATAGATGCTCGCGAACTTGAAGGAGGACAAACATCGACTTTATACCGCTTTATTCTCCGTAGTCAAGGAGTAATTTTCCTTGACACCCGTGATATACAATTAGAACTAAATCGTCCTACCCTACCTGTTGACATTGCCAAACCCAAACCAACAGAACAGCAAGCTGCTTGGTTACAATTTTTAGGTACAGCATCTTCCAAAAGTTCAGCACTTTTAGCAGGACAATTTAACCTGAGTTTGACAGCCATTGAGCAAATCGCTCTCAACGAACTACAAAAAACATCCAATGATTCAGGTAGCCTGCACAAGCGAGTTTGGGAAGCTTGTTTGGTTTACACCCGTCCCCAGTTAGATGCACTCGCACGCCGAGTCGAATCTAAAGCCACTTGGGATGATATAGTGCTACCACAAGAAGCAATGGACTTACTGCGGCAAACTGCCAACCAAGTACAGCAACGCAGTATCGTCTATGAAAACTGGGGATTCCACCGCCAGATGAACCGGGGTTTGGGTATCAGTGCCCTGTTTGCAGGCGAAAGCGGCACTGGTAAAACAATGGCTGCGGAAGTGATTGCCAATGACTTACAGCTTAACCTTTACCGGATCGACCTGTCAGCGGTAGTTAGCAAATATATTGGTGAAACCGAGAAAAACTTGCGGCGTTTATTTGATGCTGCAGAAGATGGAGGAGCCATCCTATTTTTTGATGAAGCTGACGCCTTATTTGGCAAACGCAGCGAAGTTAAAGATAGTCACGATCGCTACGCCAATATAGAAATTAACTATTTATTACAACGTATGGAAGCCTATCGCGGTCTTGCTATACTGGCTACTAATATGAAAAGCGCCCTTGATACAGCCTTCATGCGACGGCTGCGGTTCATTATTGACTTCCCCTTCCCCAGTATTGCCGAACGCAAGGGCATATGGCAGCGCGTGTTTCCCCCAGAAACACCCACAACAGACTTAGATTGCGATCGCCTAGCACGTCTCAATTTAACAGGAGGTAGCATTCACAATATAGCCCTGAACGCCGCCTTTCTAGCAGCCAGAGAAGGAACTCCCGTCACCATGCCACTGATACTAAATGCTGCCCGTACCGAGTTACGCAAGTTAGAAAAACCCATCAACGAAGCAGATTTTCGATACTCACCACTCACTAATTAACAATCTTGTATTTCTTCTCTTAGCGTCCTTGGCGTCTTGGCGGTTCAATAAAAAAATAACTATATGAACATCAACATACACATCGAAAAATTAATTCTCCACGACTTACCCATTCCCCACAGTCAACGCCCACTTCTACAGGCAGCCGTAGAAGCAGAACTTGCACGCCTAGTTACAAATGATGGACTAGCAACCAGTTTGTTAGCAGGCGGTGCAGTACCCAAAATATTAGCTAGCAACATCCAACTCACTCAAGACAGCAATTCGACCTTATTGGGACAACAGATAGCCCAAGCAGTTTACGGAGGTTTAGGGCAATGACTCGTCAAAGTGCAACGCAAACAAAACAACAAAGCCCAACTGCATCAGTACTAAGTAGCGGTATATTGCAACGCAAATGTACTGCCTGCGGACAGAAGACGGTTGCAGGTGGTGAGTGTGCTCAGTGCCAGAAAAAGAAATCGCTTTTGCAACGACGTGCTAGTAGTCAATCTGAAGTGTCGGAAGTGCCGCCAATGGTGCATGAAGTATTGCGATCTTCCGGACAATCTCTGGATGTAGGAACGCGCACTATCATGGAGCCACGGTTTGGGCATGACTTTAGTAGTGTGCGGGTGCATTCGGAAGTGTCAAGAGCAGCGCCGATGCAAGTTAAGGCTGCCTTTAAAACAATTGCTGGTTTGAGCCTAACAGAAACAGACCTCCTAGGGGGAAGCCAAGAAGGAAATGGCACAACCTTGCCGTACCAAGAAGCGAATGAATTACTAGAATGCATTCGGATTATGGGCGCAGACAATGCGGCTTTCTGTCGTGATGCAGTATCCCAATTGCCACCGAATACATTAACGCGGTCGGCTATTGTCATATTAGAAAACGGCATCACAAGTCCAACCTTTAACCCTTGTGGTCAATTTACTTGGGACGTTGGCTGGAATACAACTGGTCGGAATGGCTTCATAGTTCAAGAAATTAACAACGTTTACAATACGCAAAATTGCAATGGCACGCCCAACAATACTGTGCGTGCAACTCCTCGTTATTGGGAAGCATGGCTGGTAGATGGCTCTGGGACAGTAACACCCAATGTGGGATCGACTAATGATATATGGAGGCGTCCCAACCGTCCCAACACTAGAGGTAATTGGTCAATGACAGCTAACGTGTATTGGGCTAACAGTTTAGATCCGGCAGCCCACTTTAGTGGTGGCAATGTGGCAGATGCTGGTATTTTACTATCAACTACAACTCGCCCCACCAATCTGGCTTCATCTTTATTAACTCGCAAAGCCGGAGGTACATGGGATTGTTGTAACGGCAAGAACGCACATACACCAGCATAATGGGTGAAGTTATGAATAGAGAAGAACTTTTTGCTATAGTGCATAGCTGTTCGGGTTGGAATGGGTACACTTTTGACCCAAGAAGCTATATTCTTGCTGTCAATACAATTTATCCAGAAGGTAAGTCTTGGGTGATTTCCGCCTTGCGTGATTATTGCCATTTACTGATTGACAATGGAGATTGGATTATCGAAGCTACAAAAGTATTTTTTTTGCTAAGAATACTTTTTGTTCCTAAAGAACATAACATCTATTTTCCCAGGATAAAACTGGGGATATCTGCCAGCAGTCAAATGTTGACAAATCATGATTTTCCTATTTATCCTTTGGTTTTATTAGAGGATGTACCTTTACTTATTGTTGGAGAATTTATCTTAGGAGGTTTGCCAGAAAACCCCCTAGCACAGATTGATTTCTGCGAGCATTATTGCCAGCTACGAACAACTCCTCTGCATCCTCCTGACAATCCATTGTTGCTTTATGAGTTATTACAGCGATGGGAAAGTGAAACTGAAATTGCAGTATTGCAAGCTCAGTTATTGCGTCTAGTACAAACAGTTTACACATTGCCTGGAATAAATGAACCTGGCTTTTTCTGTTATTTGAAAGTTCCTGAAATTTGGCAGCAATGCATTAATACATTCCAAAATCTGGATGCAGTTTGGAATGAACAGCAAAATGATTACTGTTTGTAGTGTACGAATGCAACCGCAGTATACAGAGGACTAAATCTATGAATACCCGCGCACCCACTCAAACTAAAGCTAAACAATCCTTTACGCCTTTTAGCGGTGGTCTTTTACAACGCAAATGCACTTCTTACAACCAACACACCTTAGGAGGTAGTGAGCGTACTGAGTGTCAGAAAAACAAATCGCTCCTGCAACGGCGTGCCACAGGTCAAGCAGAAACGTTAGAAGTGCCGCCACCAATTGTATATGAAGTATTGAATTCGCCTGGTCAACCCCTAGATGCTAACACCCGTACTTTTATGGAGTCACGCTTTGGACATGACTTTAGCAGCGTCAGGGTACACGTAGATGCTAAAGCTGCGGAGTCGGCGCAGGTGGTAAATGCCTTAGCTTATACAGTAGGACAGAATATAGTGTTTGGGGCGGGACAGTATTCACCGACAATAAATGAAGGTAAGCAGTTGCTGGCACATGAATTAACCCATGTCATCCAGCAAGGCGATCGCTCGTTCAATACTAGTGCATCATTGCAGTTCGATCACCCAACGAGCATATCAGAGCAAGAAGCTAGTGCCAGTGCAGATAGAGTAATGCAACAAAGTCAAGTGACCTCCATAAGCAAGAATGTTGCTGTAGTCGATAGTCCGCAGATTCAACGTCAAACTAACCTTGCTACCGATGAGCGAAAACCGACGGGTTTGCCCTACATCGACTCGATATTCGCCTTACTGACGCTAGATGCTTTTACCTCTGACAGTGCAGAACTTACAGAAGCACACAGCAGCAAAATTGCCGCTTACAAAAAGCGGGTTGCCCAACTAATGAAATTGTATCCCGACTCTTACATCACCATCGTCGGTCACACTGACGCCACAGATACCGAACAGCACAATCAAATGTTGGGTCAGCAACGCGCTGAGACCGTCATGAAAGCACTAGGTGAGGGCGACCTTGCTATCCCTCAGTCCATTATGCGTGCTTACAGCTTGGGCAAAACATCACTGAAAGTGCAGACCAAAAACCGCGAATCGCGCAATCGCCGGGTTGAAGTCTCGTTTACAGCACGCCGCTACAGCTACCGCGATTTACCCACCCTCTCACCCTCGCAACCACCTATTGGAACAGGTCCTAAAATCGAGATTCCATCTCCAATACCTCCTGGACCCTTCGGGGCACCAAAACTGCCATCAATCCCACCATATAAACCACCAACCTACCGACATGAAATTGAGCAGCTTTTGGAAGGAGACCCAATTCTGCGTCAGTTACGCGGACTATCGAAACCTGCTTTCGATGCGGTAGTTGATGGTGCCATGCGGGTAGATGAAATAGCAGTGGATAAAGCTTTAGACTTTTTGCCTGTAGATGGGGAAACGAAAAAAGCCCTCAAAGCTGCGGCAAAAGCCCTACTGCGTACTTTAAAGGGTGAGAAGTTCCAAGTGCCCATACCGCCATCCAGAGAACAGCCCCCGTCTAACATACCACAGCCCCCAAGAGCACCACGCGAATTCTTGCTTCCGCTTCCACCAATCAAGTTTTGAGGGATCGAGATAATGAACATGCGATCGCCCAACCAAACCAAAGCCAAATCATCCTTTACGCCTTTGAGGACTGGTTTATTGCAACGCAAATGCACATCCTGCAATCAACACACTTTAGCAGGTGGTGAGTGTACTGAGTGTCAAAAAAACAAATCCCTTCTACAACGGCGTGCTAGCAACCAAGCTGAAGTGTCGGAAGTACCACCAATTGTACATGAAGTGCTGCGATCGCCCGGTCAACCTTTGGATGCAGAAACTCGGACTTTTATGGAATCGCGCTTTGCCCAGGACTTAAGCCAAGTGCGAGTGAGTCAAATGTTGCCTCAAATTCAGCCTCGGTTAACTATTGGTGCAGTGGGAGAGCAATTTGAGCAGGAAGCAGATAGAACAGCAGATAAAATTGTTCAGCAGTCTGAACCGCAAACGCAATCTCGGAAGGATTTTAGCGGTGTCCGAATTCATACTGATGCGAAAGCTGCGAAATCGGCACTGGCATTGAATGCATTGGCGTATACGATGGGGAATCACATTGTTTTTGCGTCAGGGCAATATGCGCCTCAAAGTGCAGTGGGAAAAACGCTTTTAGCCCATGAGTTAACTCATGTTGTCCAACAGCAAAGCGTTGTTCACCCAGTTCTCCAGCGTAAACTGGATAAAATTACCCAATCGGGTTGCAACTTCACGTTTGAAATCGGCATCGGCATCTATGGACCTCGCGCTAATTCCACTCTTGCGACAACCTGGCAAAGTCGAATTAACAGTCGCTGGAGTACCGATATCGTCTGCGCCAGCAATAGCAAGCGATGCCCTGTGACAATGAAATCGAAGGTCAATGCCTATCCCTCTAAAAACTGGCGGTGGCAAGTGCCTGAGAGCAACGCCGTATATGTGGAAGCACCGGGATATCGCGATATTTCTGCTCCCCTCTACGTTCACTGGGCAGAGGATGCGGATGAACTGACAGTCGTCCACGAAACTGGGCATCTGATGGGGTTATACGACCTGTATTTTGGCAAATACACATTGCCAGGATTCGAGAATGACATTATGGGTAACTATTACACCGATCCGGGACCAACCCAATTTAGCGGAGCACTAGCATCAATTCTGTTCAATCACAAAAAAGGATGTCCTTGTTGCTTTGGACCAAAGTAAGCTGCATTCACTCTTAAAGACATTGGAAAATAGCCAAATCTTTCCTTGACTGCTATCAGCCACCATCACTATTCTTCACACCCATGACTACCTTCCCCGGCTCACCCCGCCTGCTTAAAGGGGCAATTATCGGACTTGACCCAGTCAATCCAATTTCCAGCGTTATCATCTTCCAATACAACCCGGATACAATGACGCGCCGATTGGAAGCACGTTCTACAGGAGGTGGTGAGAACAGCGATCGCTCAGAAGCATTTCGCTTAACAGGACCGCCCAAAGAAACTATCACCTTGAGTGTGGAAGTAGACGCAACTGACCAGCTAGAAACCACGAATCCTATAGCGGTAGTGGCGGGAGTCTATCCAGCCTTGGCGGCAATGGAAATGCTGCTTTATCCCAAGAGTGCAACGGTGATTGCGAATACAGCCTTAGCCCAAGTGGGCATTTTGGAAGTGATTCCTCCAGAAGCACCGCTGACTTTGTTTGTTTGGGGTCCCCAACGAGTGCTTCCCGTGCGGCTGACTAGCTTTAGTATTACTGAAGAGTCTTATGATACTTTGCTTAATCCTATTCGCGCTAAGGCTGATTTGACTTTACAGGTTTTGAGCTATGTAGATTTGAAGTTGACTAATCCAGGTTATCACCTGTTTTTGGCGCATCAAATTGCTAAGGAAATCACGGCTACAACTAATGTGGTTAATAGTGCTTTTAATATTGGTTTTTCTTTGAAGCTGTGATTTTTAATGAACCGCCAAGACGCCAAGAGCGCCAAGAGAAGAAACAGGTTGTCATTGCTTGACTCTAGTAATCCAAAATCCAAAATCTAAAATCCAAAATTGTTATGTTTTCTGTCACAAGTCGTTATTTCAGTATTGAAACTGCAAAATGGGTAAGTCCAGATGGACGGGAAATTGCGTATTTGCGCCGTCGTTTTTTACCTAATGCCACTACTGCTGTACTGGCTGAACACGCTGTCACTGAGGGCGATCGCTTGGATAATATCACCGCTCGTTACTTGGGTGATCCTGAGCAGTTTTGGCGTGTGTGCGATGCCAACAATGCTATGCACCCTGATGAACTTACCACAGAAGTTGGTCGGCGGTTGGTAATTCCTTTGATTCAAGGAGGTTGAGGTATGGTTGTAAATAGCGTTCGCCTCCAGTTAATGATTGGTGCTACTATACCTTTACCTGCTCCGTATGCGGTTGTAGATGCGTTGGTAAGCATTGAAGTTACCAATCGGGATGAGGAGCGGGATGGGTTTCAGATGACTTTCAGTTTGGGCAAAGATTCACTTCTGGATTATGGATTGCTATTTAGTGGCATTCTTGACCCACCTAACCGCGTTATTATCACGGTGATTATTGGTGTTTTACCCCAAGTGTTAATTGATGGTATTATTACCAACCATCAGTTTCTACCCAGCAATCAACCAGGGGAATCACGGTTGATTGTCACAGGAGAAGATATCAGCCTCAAGCTAGATTTGGAGGAGAAAAACGCTACTTATCCCAATCAACCAGATTCAGTGATTATAACTAGATTAGTTGCTAGTTATGCTACTTTAGGTTTAATACCTAAGGTAACGCCTACTACCGATATTCCTATTCAGATAGACCGGATTCCAACTCAGCAAGGCACGGATTTAAATTATATTCAGCAATTAGCGAGGCACAATAGTTTTGTTTTTTACATTGAACCAATTGCTCCTGGTGTTAATACCGCTTATTGGGGAATAGATAACCGCTTAGGTTTACCCCAACCTGCACTGACAATGAACATGGGAGCAAATACCAACGTAGACACGCCAATTACGTTCAACTTCAATGCCTTGGGACCAGCACAACCACAGGTAACGATTGTTGAACCCTTCACCAAGCTGGCAATTCCCATTCCCGTGCCTAGTGGCTTGCGTCCCCCCCTAGCTAGCAAACCTGCTATGCCATTACGCAAAACCTTACCCCGGAATACTGCTAACCTCAATCCTACCCAAGCGGCTTTACGGGCGGTGTCCAGCGCAAGTCAATCATCGGATGCTTTGACTGCGACTGGGGAAGTAGATACAGTACGTTATGGTCGGGCATTGCGATCGCGTCGTCTGGTAGGGGTGCGGGGTGTAGGCTTCAATTATGACGGCATCTACTACGTTAAACAAGTAACCCACCGGATTGAACGCGGTAAATACAAACAAAGCTTTACCCTAACTCGTGAAGGACGCGGAGCTTTAACTCCAGCAGTCGTGCCGTGATGGGGAGTGGGGAAGTGAAGAACCAACTAACTGAAGACTCAAAACCAGCATTTGGAGCAAAACAACTATGAATGGACAAGGATCTCCTTTTTACGGTAAATACCGAGGCGTCGTCACTGACAACCGCGACCCAAAAGGTTTGGGTAGAGTGCGGGCGAAGGTGCAGGATGTACTGGGAACCGAAGACAGCGGTTGGGCAATGCCAAGTGTACCTTATGCTGGAAACGGGGTTGGTTTATTTCTTGTCCCACCAAAAGATGCTTGGGTTTGGATTGAGTTTGAACATGGAAACCCAGATTATCCAATTTGGACAGGCTGTTTTTGGGGTACACCCTTAGAAGTACCTGCTACTCCCCCATTCCCTGAGATAAAAGTACTGAAAACTGATACTGCCACCATCAAATTGAGTGACTTACCAGGACCCGTAGGTGGTATCACTATTGAAACGAAGACAGGCATGAAGATAGTTTATAAGACCACAGGTATTGAAATTAGCGGTGGTTTAGGAACTATTGAGATTTCTGGTAGCAAAGTAAGTATTAACAACGGTGCTTTGGAGGTAACTTAATGCCCGGTTATGTACTTCATTTTGGAGCAAGTGTCCTCTGCGCCCACGCAGGACAAGGACAACCAATTGCATCAAATCCCCGTGTGAAAGTCAGCGGTCAGTCAATTGTAACACAAGTTAATAATTATACCATTACTGGTTGTACCTTACCCAGCCTCACTGCTGGTGCACCGCCATGTGCGACTGCTCAGTGGGTGTCCGCAGCAGTAAGAGTAAAAGCAGGAGGAATGCCCGTATTGTTACAGGACAGTCGGTCAATTTGCGCTCCCACTAGTACACCTTTAAACGTAGTTGCTACACAAATTCGAGTCAAAGGAATTTAAACAAACTTATGAACATAGATTTTCCTTTTCACTTTAATAGCAGGGGTAGTACCGCCACCACCGATGATAACAACCACATCCGCGACTTGATTGAGCAACTACTATTCACTAATCCAGGCGATCGCGTTAACCGACCTGACTTTGGCAGTGGCTTACTTTCTATGGTATTTGCTGCTAGTAGCCCTGAAATAGCCACAGCCTTAGAATTTAGCCTCCAAGCTGCTTTGCAACGCTGGCTTGGTGACTTAATCGAAGTCCGTGCTCTTTCAGTAACTCTAGAAGACTCCACACTACGTATCAATATCCAGTATGCAATCAGACGTACAGGTGAACAACGTACAGAAACCATAGAACGTAAAACCCTACCATAAGTGATTCAAACTCCTCTTTACCTTGGCGCTCTTGGCGTCTTGGCGGTTCAATAATAAAAAGCATTTTGCTAAAAAGCTTTATGCAAATCAAATGTCCGACAATCTAACATTATTCATTAACTATCTTCTCTTCTTCCTCCTCTTCTTTTTCCTCCTCTGTGTTCTCTGCGCCTCTGCGGTTCATTCCAAAAAAACACCTTCATCCAACATAAATCAAAATCCTACACATTCTTCTTATATGAACAACCCCACACTCACTTGTAAAAACGAACGACGCCGCCGAAAAGTACGCGCTACCCCAAACCTAAATGGCTTGGATTATCTCGAAGTGAGCGACAACCAACAAATGCTGACAGTTTATTTCTTAGGCAAAGCACCTACAGAAATTGCTAAAGAAAATATTCGCATTGAAGGTGGTAGACGCATCACAGATATTCACGTTATTGACCTAGAGATCTGCCGTGAAGAAGACCCAGAATTAGATGATTATATACAAGTCATCGTAGACAAACCAGGGGATTTTTCTCCTTACCTGCTGCGTGTTGTAGAATTGGATAACTACGGTCGTCCAACAAACGATCCCATGCGTGGCTTTGACCCTAGATATGCCCAACTTCAATTCAATTTTAAAGTCAACTGTCCAAACGAATTAGACTGCCAGCAGAGCAATATTTGTCCACAGGAAAAACATCCCGCCCCAGAAATTAACTACCTGGCAAAGGATTATGCTAGTTTTCAAAAATTAATTCTAGATCGCTTGGCATTAACTCTACCTGAGTGGAAAGAACGCCATGTCCCTGATTTGGGCATGACTTTGGTAGAACTGCTGGCTTATGTAGGTGACCATCTCAGTTACTATCAAGATGCGGTTGCTACAGAAGCTTATCTAGAAACTGCTCGTCAGCGTATTTCAGTGCGGCGTCACGCTCGCTTAATTGATTACCAGATGCACGAGGGTTGCAACGCTCGTACTTTGGTATGTGTGGAAACTGATAGCAATCTTCCCCTTGATTCTCAGGATATTTACTTTGTTACAGGTAGCAATAATATCCTAAATGAAAATGAGAGAGTCCTTCCGTCTTCTGATTTAAATAACATCCTCACTCATACCTATGAGGTCTTTGAACCGATGGCAACGGGGATAATCCAACTTTACACCGCACATAATAAGATTTACTTTTATACTTGGGGTGATACAGAATGCTGTCTGTTAAAAGGTGCTACAACCGCAACACTTAAAGATGAATGGATTTCTAAAACAGGTGAACGCAACGAACAAAGTATTTGCTTACCAAAACCGCAACCGGAACCGTCATCCCCAGAACGTCGCTTGAATCTGAAAGTGGACGACATTGTGATTTTTGAAGAAGTGCTGGGTGCAAAAACTGGAAATTCTGCTGATGCAGATCCCACTCATCGCCATGCTGTGCGGTTAACTAAGGTAGAACGTGGTACTGACGCCCTCTACAACCAACCAATTGTAGAAATCGCTTGGGCAGAGGAGGAAGCGCTACCATTTTCTTTATGTATTTCTGCTATTGGTCAGCCACCTGAATGTAAGTTATTGGAAAATATCAGTGTTGTTAGAGCTAATGTTATTTTAGTAGATCACGGTCAAACCATCCGTGATGAAGTTTTGGGAAAAGTACCCCAAAAACCTGCGCCTATTTACTGTGAAGCAGAAAACCAACCCTCAGATGGTGCAATTTTATCTGGTCGGTTCTCACCGAAGTTACAGAAAATACCCCTAACTTTCCGTCAGCCACTACCTGCTCAGGTTTCGGTTTCACGTTTACTTGTGCAAGAACCACATCAAGCATTGCCACAAATTATACTTAGAGATTCACAAGGTCAGGTATGGACACCCCAATTTGATTTACTCGCTAGCAACAGCCAAAACCTTCACTTTGTTGTGGAAATGGACAATGATCGACGGGCGTACTTACGTTTTGGGAATGGTGAGTTGGGAAGGTTACCTGCGGCTGAAACAGAATTTTGGGCAACATATCGAGTCGGTAAAAGTACCTCTGGCAACATTGGCGCAGAAGCCATTACTCACGTAGTCTACCGTAAAACAAAACTCAGTGGTGCTATTCGTAATGTGCGTAACCCTCTACCAGCAAGGGGTGGTAAAGATCCAGAATCCATATCTGAGGTAAAACTTTTTGCTCCTCAGTCATTTCGCAAATCTTTGCAACGAGCAATTACCGCAGATGACTATGCAAGACTTGCACAAAATTATACTGATGAGCAAGGGCGGCGAGTACAAAGGGCTGCGGCAAGCTTGCACTGGATGGGTAGTTGGTATGCAGTACTTGTGGCTGTTGACCCTCTGGGTAAGAAAACGGCGGATGAAGATTTTTTACAAGCTATAACTGCTTATTTATACCGCTATCGCCGGATTGGACATGATTTGAAAGTTGTGGCGGCACGCTATGTACCTCTGGATATTGAGATGACTGTATGCGTGTTACCCCATTCCCTGCGTGGTTATGTTAAAGCTCAATTACTTGAGCGCTTTAGCAACCGCAAGTTACCAGATGGTAGCTTGGGCTTTTTCCACCCAGATAATCTCAGTTTTGGTGACAGTATCACCATGAGTAAGTTGGTAGCGATCGCTTTAGCAGTTCCGGGTGTGGAAAGCGTTACTGTTACCAAACTACAACGTTTGAACGAAGAGCCAAATCACGAACTGGAAAACGGCATTATCCCTTTAGGAGTGGAGGAAATCGCCCAGGTAGATAATGACTCCAGTTTCCCTGAACATGGCAAATTCACTTTAAATTTAAGAGGTGGAAGATGAACAATACTTGTGGCTGCTGTGAGGGGATAGAACAATTGACCCCCACACCAACAATAAATCGACCAGGCTTGAGTGCGATCGCCTATCGAGTGGGAACTCATGGTAGTTTCTTGGAAACTATGCAAGCTAGGCTGTCTAACTTCTATTTAGAGGTTCCATCGCCAAATGATAGCAGTAAAACCCAAAAACTTTACCCTTTACTAGGGTTAAAAACACGGCTTTCATCTGATCCAGCAATTGCTTTTTTGGATGCTTGGGCAATAGTAGCGGATGTGCTGACGTTTTATCAAGAGCGCATTGCCAACGAAGGCTATCTTCGCACCGCTACCGAACGCCGTTCTATCCTAGAACTGGCAAGACTTGTCGGTTATGAACTACGTCCTGGCGTGGCTGCTAGTGTCTACCTTGCCTATACCTTAGAAAATAACCAAAATGTAGAAATTGTTGCCGGAAACCGCGCTCAGAGTTTACCAGAACCAGGTGAACTCCCCCAGTCTTTTGAAACCTCACAAAAATTAATAGCAAAAAGCGCGTGGAACAATCTCAAACCTCGTTTGACTCGCCCACAAAAGCTGAGTCTAGCCACCGATAAACTTTACTTGCAGGGAGTAGCGACAAACCTCAAACCTAATGATCCATTGCTTTTTGTTTCAAGCAACGAGCAAGTTTTGCGGCGGGTTCGCAACGTAGAAGTTCAATCTGCTGAGAACCGCACGCGCATTATCTCACAAGATACATCCACTCAGGCGGTAGCATCAACATCCATCTCCGTTCCTTCACACAAGAAGTTACCGCAACTAGACGATTTAACTGCACCTCTGACCAAACCTCCCTCACGACAACCCGCAAATGAGTTGCGTTTACAGCGTAATATCACTAAAGCATTTAGTAATAAATCAGACAATAATTTCCAGATTTTAACGACCTTCCAACCGCAATTAAGTTCAACGCTGTATGCAGCATGGAGAAATCTCCCCGTTACCGAACCATCGGAAGTAAAAGTTTACGCCTTACGCACTCGTGCTTCCGTATTTGGTCATAATGCACCCCCTAGACGCATCTCTTCCCAAAACAGAGGCGAACCACCAACAGATGAAGAATGGACTTTAGAAAAAATCTCCACAACCGCAGTACCAGAGAACTTTGAGATTGAAGTTGAACTTTCACCTATTGTGAGTATGCCCACTCCTCCTAGAGCTATGGGTTCCCTTGCTCTTACAGGCTGGTTTATGCGAACAAAGATTACAATTGCAGGTCAACAAATAAATGACCCTCCCAGCGAAAACCCACGCCAGCTCACACAGGATACTACTTTCACAATAGACCATCCCGCAGTTCGTGAAACCATCACAGTCACTTACTCGATTGCTGCGAATAATCGGCTAACACCTTTTAACCTGGAATTTCAGTTTAGCCAGCGCCCCTTGGTGGTAAAAATGGGTATTGACGGTGAGAATCATTACAGCGTATCGAGTGCTGGTAGTGACCCTAGCGCTGTGACCATTACTAAGACTAGCGCTGAACCGCCTCCAGTCATAAATCCTACACTAGGTCAAGTACAGACCCGCTTCAATCTCACAGCCAGTGGCAGAGTTAAGAGCCATTCTGTTGCAACTGAAGAAGAAAAAGTTGTTTGGTTGGATGCACCTTATGAACAAATACTACCAGGTAGTTGGGTGGTGGTCGAACGACCAGACAAAAGAATAATTGCCCAAGTTACAGATGTTAGTAACCGCTCCCGCTATGAATACGGTGTTTCCTTCAAGAGTACGCGCTTGGAACTGAGCGAACCTTGGATTAATCCTGCTGAAGATAACTTTACTGTCATTCGGGAAACAGCGGTATTTGCTCAAAATGAAGAACTGGAACTAGTTGAAGAACCAATTCTCGAACCCATTGGCTCTCAGACTAAGAATGGGGCGGAGATTGAGCTAGGCGATTTATACGATGGGTTGGAAGCTGGACGCTGGATAGTGGTTTCTGGCGATCGCGCAGATTTACCTGGTAATATAGGTGGTGTCAAAGCCAGTGAATTAGTGATGTTAGCTGGAGTCGAACAAAGTTACGACCCCGATTTACCTGGAGATAAGACACATACTATTCTGCAACTGGCTAATTCCTTGGCATACTCCTACAACCGCGATACAGTTACCATCTATGGTAATGTTGTTAAAGCTACCCACGGGGAAACCCGCACGGAAGTTCTGGGCAGCGGAGATGGTAGTCAATCATTGCAGTCTTTTACACTCCAATCCCTACCGCTTACCTATTTAAGTGTTCCTACTGCTGCTGGGGCTGCAAGTACTCTAGAAATCCGCGTTAATGATATTCGCTGGCATGAAACCGAAAGCCTTGCCGAACTCAAACCGCAAGACCGCAACTTCATTACTTTAACTGATGACGAAGGCAAAACCACAGTTATTTTTGGGAACGGCGAGCAGGGAGCGCGACCGCCTAGCGGTATAGAAAATATCAAGGCGGTTTACCGCACTGGTATTGGTAAACGAGGGAACGTCAAAGCTGAGCAAGTTAGTCTATTGGCAACTCGACCTTTAGGCGTTAGAAGTGTGATAAATCCGCTACCAGCCACTGGCGGTGCAGACCCAGAAAGCCGCGACCAAGCCCGTCGTAATGCTCCCCTTGCGGTGATGGCGTTAGACCGACTAGTATCAGTACAAGATTATATTGACTTTGCTCGCACCTTTGCTGGAATTGGTAAAGCTAGCGCGACTCGCCTTTGGGATGGACAGCAGCAAATCGTACATTTGACAATTGCTGGTGCTGACGATATTCCCATAGACGAGAACTCTGACCTATACCGTAACTTTGTACAAGCATTGCGCCAGTCCGGCGCTCCCAACCAACCCCTATTGGTAGAAAAACGCGAACTCCTGTTATTGATCATCAATGCCAATTTGCAAATTCTACCCGATTATCAATGGGAAAGCGTCGCCACCAAAGTACGTACCGCCTTGCTAGAGACTTTCAGCTTCCAAAAGCGTGAACTGGGACAAAACGTCTTTCTGAGTGAAGTGATTTCGGCGATCGCAAATACTCCTGGGATTGCTTATGTGGACGTGGATACCTTTGGCGCTATTCCAGAGAAAACCACAGATTTAGAAGCTGGTAAGCGTCGAGTTTTGACACCCACTGAAATTAAAGAAGAAATTCAAAAACTTATCAAACAAAAGAACCCTTCCCGAACGGTAGAAGTCAGCTTGGCAACTTCTGACAAAGGTGTTACCCAACCAGCTCAACTTGCTTACCTCACTCCTTTAGTACCAGATACTCTATTTCTCAACCAAATATTATCATGAGCGATTCCTCAGACCGCCTTTACCAATTACTCCCAGCCTTTTATCACCAACGGGACGCCGAGCAAGGTTTCCCACTCCAGTCATTATTACAAGTTATTGCCGAACAGGTAGATGTTGTTGAAGAAAACATCACCCAGCTTTACGACAACTGGTTTATTGAAACTTGTGAAGATTGGGTAGTTCCTTACATCGCTGACTTGATTGGTTATACTCCGGTACGTGAGACTGGCGAACCAGGAGATGTCAATACTTTACAAGCACAACAACGTAACAAAATCTTGGTTCCGCGCCGAGATGTTGCCAATACTATCCGTTACCGTCGTCGTAAGGGTACTCTAGCATTATTAGAACTCTTAGCTCATGACGTGACTAATTGGCATGGACGAGCAGTAGAGTTTTATACCCTGCTTAGCTGGACGCAACATCTGAAGCATCAGCGTCTATCTCGCGGTCAAACTGTGAACTTACGCCAAGCATTAGACTATTTAGACACCGCATTCAATGAATTTGGTCATAGTATAGAGTTACGCCGTCTTACTTCACAACGAAGTGTACGGAAATACAATATTCTTAATATAGGTCTTTTTATCTGGCGGCTGCAAGCTTATTCTGTAACCCTAACCCCTGCTTACTGCGTAGAAGAAATTGGTTCTAATTGCTACACATTCAGTGTTTTAGGGAACGATACACCCTTGTACAACCACCCCCAACCGGAATTAGAGCCAACCCATATTGCTGAGGAATTAAATCTGCCTGTACCCATCCAGCGCCGCTCTTTTAAATCACTCATAACTGACTTTTACGGTGAAGGGAAAAGTCTGCAAATTTTGGTTGGGAACTCCCGAGAACCAATACCCCCAGATAAAATTGTAGTAGCAAATTTAACAAACTGGTACTACCGACCACTTCCAGATAAAGTTGCGGTTGACCCTGAACTTGGTCGCATCGTCTTTCCTCCTGGTCATCTGCCTAAAAAAGGCGTGTGGGTATCTTATCACTACGGCTTTAGCGCTGATATTGGCGGCGGTGAATATGATCGCCCTCTTTACCAACCCAGAGAATACAAACTATATCAGGTAGGAGAGTTACAAGCACACAAATCCATCAACTCTGCCCTAGAGCAATGGGAACGAGATCGTCCACTCCATGCTATCATTGAAATTACTGATAGTGGTGTATATGTAGAGCCAATCGATATCACCCTCAGCGAAAACCAAAGTTTGCAATTACGTGCTGCCAACCGTAAACGCCCGGTAATTCGCTTGTTAAACTGGCATACTGACATGCCAGATGGGTTAAATATAAATGGTTGTCAAGGTAGCCGCTTGACCTTGGACGGATTAACAATTGTCGGTCGAGGTGTGCAGATAGAAGGCAATTTGTTGAGCATTACCATTCGTCATTCTACCCTTGTACCGGGATGGGGTTTGGCTTGCGACTGCGAACCGCACCGTCCTGCGGAACCAAGTCTTGAACTGTTCAACACCCAAGCTCGCCTCTTGATTGAACACAGCATTATTGGTTCAATTGAAGTTAACCACGATCAGGTTAATTTAGACCCGTTACCTATTACCATTAGTGATAGCATTCTAGATGCTACCAGCAATGAACGAGAAGCGCTCAGCGGACCTGGCTGTGTAATTGCCCACAGTGTCTTGACTGTCCGGCGGAGTACCGTATTTGGAAAAATTTATACCCATGCGATCGCTTTGGCAGAAAACAGCCTCTTTAATGGTTTGGTTAAAGTCGCCCGTCGCCAACAAGGTTGCATACGCTTTTGCTACGTACCTCCATATTCTCGCACGCCCAGACGGTATAACTGCCAACCAGACTTGGTAGAAGCTGCAGTGGTAGAGAAAGTCAACCAAGGAGAATTTGTTAAAGAAGATTTACAAACAGTTCAAGAACAGGAACGCGATCGTGTTCGCCCCCAATACAACAGTACACGCTACGGTACGCCAACTTACTGTCAGTTAGCGGCAACCTGTGCGGAAGAAATTAAGCACGGTGCAGACGATCAGTCAGAAATGGGTGTTTTTCATGATTTATATCAACCCCAACGGGCTGCAAATCTGCAAGCGCGTCTCAATGAATATACACCAGCAGGTATGGAGGTTAGCATTATTTATGCTAGTTAAATTAGACAGTATTCAAAATTATCTCACACAGTTTTAGAGACACGATCTGTCCTAGTGATGAAGATTTAAGCAATTCAAGATTTTTGAGGAGAACAAATATGCAAGGTGAATTTAGAGGAGATTTTAGCCGCAATAGTTTTGACCCCCATAAGCACTTTAGTCGCGTGCTGATGCAACAGGGTCGAGTACAACTGGATGCAGACTGGAATGAACAAGCTGCAATTATAATGCACTACTTGCGAACTCTCGCCGCCGACTTAATTGGTCCTCATGCAGGACAAGGGTTTGTCATCACACCAGTAGCTGAGAATGACACGGGCTTTACCATTGGCGTGGGACACTACTACGTAGATGGTATCTTATGCGAAAATGAAAACGAGCTTTCCTACTACAATCAGGAAGACTATCCAATCAAGAAAGATACTCACAAACTTGAATTTCCAATTCTTGTTTACCTCAATGTTTGGGAGCGTCACATTAGCTACATTGAAGATAATACTATCCGTGAAATTGCTCTAAATGGTGTTGATACTGCAACACGCGCCAAAATTGTTTGGCAAGTTAAAACAGAGAAGTTAGAAAGTGCTACTAGTTGTGATGAGATCAAACCAGCTTGGGGAGAGTTAGTAGAAAAATGGCAACCCAAGAACCGGGGTATGTTAAAAGCTAGAGTTCATAAAAAAGTAGACACTAACACTAACAATTGTATGATTCATCCTGATGCCCGCTACCATGGTGTAGAAAACCAACTATATCGAGTAGAAATTCATAAAGGTGGAAAGGCTGATGGGGAAGCTACCTTCAAATGGTCACGGGAAAACAGTTCCATTGCTTTTCGCTTGTTGAAGCAAAATGGTAACAACCTCACCTTGAGTAGCACAGGACGAGATTCCATCACGGGGATTAGCTGTGGACAATGGATTGAGTTAACCGACGACACTCATGAACTTTTAGGAAAACCAGGAACGCTCGTCAAAGTCGTCAAAGTTGAAGGTAACGTCTTGACTATCGACAGTTCCATTAATCTGAGCGATTTCCCGCGTAATCCCAAAGTACGTCGTTGGGATTATCAAGGTAAAAAAGATACTACTCAAAAAACAGCAGAATTATTACCTCTAAGTGATGACAACGCGCTTAGTATTGTTGAGGGCGAAGGTGACCAGCGTTGGTTAACCCTAGAAAATGGCATACAAATCCAGTTTCAACCAGGGGCTACTTACCGTACTGGTGATTACTGGTTAATTCCAGCACGTACTGCTACAGGAGATATACTGTGGAAACAAAATTTACACGGCGAACCAGCAGCTTTATCACCTCACGGGATTGAGTATCACTACGCACCACTTGCTATAGTTGTGTCCTCTGAACGTCACTCGTCCTGTCGGCAAGAACTGAGGTTGATGCGGTAGGGCAATTTAGAGCGATCGCCTCTAAAATTGATCTAAAATACACATTTTGTCGATGAGTGGCATGAAACGCATCGTCTTAATTGCCGGGTTTGAATCTTTCAATGCTGACTTGTACCGGAAGGCAGCTTTTTTGGCTAACTCTCGTTGTCAGGAGTTAGACATTCGGGTATTTAGCGATCGCGATATTACCACCAAGCGCCCAGAGGTGGAAGCAGCACTCCAAAACGCCGATGTGTTTTTTGGTAGCTTGCTATTTGACTATGATCAGGTATTGTGGTTACGCGATCGCATTTCTCATATCCCCATCCGCCTCGTATTTGAGTCAGCCTTAGAATTGATGGCTGTTACCAAACTAGGTGCATTTGCCATTGGCGACAAACCCAAAGGAATGCCCAAACCAGTTAAATTCATCCTCGACAAATTTAGCAATGGACGAGAAGAAGATAAACTTGCAGGTTATATTAGCTTTTTAAAAGTAGGACCAAAACTGTTGAAATACGTGCCAGTGCAAAAAGTACAAGACTTACGCAACTGGCTAATTATATATGGTTACTGGAATGCAGGCGGACCAGAAAACGTTGCCGCATTATTCTGGACAATAGCAGAGAAATACTTGGGTGTAAAGGTAGGTGACATCCCCTCCCCCATCGAAACCCCCAACATAGGGCTATTACATCCAGATTTCCAAGGTTATTTTGAATCACCACAAGCATACCTAGAATGGTATCAAAACAGGGTAATGGGGAAAATAAGCAATGCCCAATGCCCAGTAGTCGGTATTCTCCTCTACCGCAAACACGTAGTTACCAAACAACCATACATTCCCCAACTAATTCGTCGTTTTGAAGAAGCTGGTTTAATTCCCTTACCCATCTTCATCAACGGTGTGGAAGGGCATGTAGCAGTGCGCGATTGGATGACAACTGACTACGAACAACAGCAAAGACAACTTGGTAAAGTAGAAACTCCCTCTCTTTCTCCTGTTGCAGTCAAAGTTGATGCGATCGTCTCTACGATTGGCTTTCCCTTAGTAGGAGGACCAGCAGGTTCAATGGAAGCAGGGCGACAAACGCAAGTTGCTGTAAAAATTCTCTCCGCTAAGAATGTACCATATATCGTAGCTGCACCACTACTAATACAAGACATTCATTCTTGGACACGCCAAGGTATCGGCGGCTTGCAAAGTGTTGTTTTATATGCATTACCAGAATTAGATGGAGCAATAGACACCATTCCTCTTGGTGGTTTGGTTGGAGAAAATATTTATTTGATTCCCGAACGAGTACAAAGATTAATAGGTAGAGTAAAAAACTGGATATCTCTCAGACAAAAACCTGTATCCGAAAAGAAGATTGCAATTATTTTGTATGGTTTTCCACCTGGTTACGGTGCTGTGGGAACTGCAGCTTTGTTGAATGTACCCCGCAGTTTACTCAAATTTCTTCAGGCTCTTAAAGAGCAAGGTTATACTGTGGGGGATTTACCTGCGGATGGGGAGGAGTTGATTCGTAGGGTGAAGGAAGCGGATGAAAACCCCTCCCCAACCCTCCCCGTCTACGGGGAGGGAGTTAATTTCCCCCGCGTCAATGGGGAGGGAGTTCAATTCCCCCCCGTTTACGGGGGGGTTAGGGGGGGTTCTACTGTTAATGTGAGAACTCTAGAAAAATGGTTGGGCTATCTCCGTACATCCCGCATTGAAAAGCAATGGAAGTCGCTTACTGGTACAGGAATTAAAACCTATGGCGATGAATTCCATATTGGTGGTATTCAGTTAGGTAACATTTGGATCGGTGTACAACCTCCTTTGGGTATACAAGGTGATCCGATGCGGTTGATGTTTGAGCGTGATTTAACTCCTCATCCTCAGTATGCTGCTTTTTATAAGTGGTTGCAGTTAGGATTTGCTGCTGATGCTGTGGTTCATTTTGGAATGCATGGTACTGTGGAATGGTTGCCGGGATCTCCTTTGGGTAATACTGGTTATTCTTGGTCTGATATTTTGTTGGGAGATTTGCCTAATCTATATATATATGCGGCGAATAATCCTTCGGAGTCGATTTTGGCAAAGCGTCGCGGTTATGGGGTTTTGATTTCTCATAATGTTCCTCCTTATGGTAGGGCTGGTTTGTATAAGGAGTTGGTGGTTTTGCGGGATTTGATTTCGGAGTATCGTGAAGATCCTGTGAAGAATTATGCGCTTAAGGAGCCAATTTGTCAGAAGATTTTGGATTCTGGTTTGGATGCTGATTGTGCTTTTGCGGATGGGAAAAGGTTGGGGATTGGGTTTAGTGTGGAGAATGTGCGGTTGTTTAGCGATCGCGTTTTTGATGAGTATTTGGTGCGGTTGTACGAGTATTTGCAGGTTTTGGAGGGTAGGTTGTTTTCTTCTGGGTTGCATACGCTAGGGGATGTGCCGGGGGAGGAGGAGATGGCGGGGTATTTGGATGGGTATTTTGGAGGAAATGAACCGCAAAGGCGCGAAGGGCGCGAAGAGGAAGAAAGAGAAGTGAGGGAGTTGTTGGGGCAGGGTGGTGATGAGTTGCGGAGTTTGTTGCGGGGGTTGAGTGGGGAGTATATTTTGCCTGCTCCTGGGGGTGATTTGTTGCGGGATGGTGCGGGGGTTTTGCCTACGGGAAGGAATATTCATGCTTTGGATCCTTATCGGATGCCTTCGGCTGGTGCTTATGCGAGAGGAAGGGAGGTTGGTAAAAAGATTATTGCTGGGCATTTGCAGGAGTTTGGGTGTTATCCGGAGACTGTGGCGGTGATGTTATGGGGTTTGGATGCGATTAAGACTAAGGGTGAGTCTTTGGGTATTGTTTTGGAGTTGGTGGGTGCTTTCCCTGTAAATGAGGGTACTGGGCGGATTGTTCGTTATGAGCTTTTGCCTTTGGCTGAGGTGGGGCATCCTCGTGTTGATGTTTTGGCGAATTTGTCGGGGATTTTTCGTGATAGTTTTGTGAATGTGATTGAGTTGTTGGATGATTTGTTTGCGCGGGCGGCGGATGTGGATGAGCCGGAGGAGGAGAATTTTATTCGGAAACATGGTTTGGCGTTGCGGGCGCAAGGTGTGGAGAATGTTTCTGCGCGGTTGTTTTCTAATCCGGCGGGTGATTTTGGCTCTTTGGTGAATGAGCGTGTGGTTGATGGTGGTTGGGAGTCTGGAGATGAGTTGGGTGATACTTGGCAAGGTCGTAATGTTTTTAGTTATGGTAGAAAGGATAAGGGTGAAGCTAGACCTGAGGTGCTGACTCAGTTATTGCAAAGTACTAGTCGAATTGTTCAGGAAATTGATTCGGTTGAGTACGGTTTGACTGATATTCAAGAGTATTACGCTAATACGGGTGGTTTGAAGAAGGCTGCAGAAAAACAACGTGGTGAGAAAGTTACCACTAGTTTTGTGGAGAGTTTTTCTCAGGATACGACTCTACGTAATTTGGATGATTTGCTGCGGATGGAGTATCGCACTAAGTTGCTCAATCCTAAGTGGGCGGAGGCGATGGTAAATCAAGGTTCGGGTGGTGCTTTTGAAATTTCTCAACGGATGACTGCTTTGATTGGTTGGGGCGGTACTGCAGATTTTACTGATGATTGGGTATACGATCAAGCGGCGGATACTTATGCTTTTGATTCCGAAATGGCAGAAAAGTTGCGTCAGGCAAATCCTGAAGCTTTTAGGAATATTGTGGGAAGAATGCTAGAAGCTCACGGACGCGGTTTTTGGCAACCTGGTGAGCAGAAGTTACACAAGTTACGCGATTTGTATGAGTTAACAGATGAGGAGATTGAGGGTGTGAGAGTTTAACAATTGGGTTGAGCAAGCGAGGCTGGGTGAAAAAGCGAAAATTTTCTGCTGGACTGCTAGATTGGAGTTATGCCCGTAGCTAGTAAAACTTACCAACGGATTGTGTGTTTGATATGAAGAAAAAGAATCAAGTAGTCTACTCCTTTTTGAGAAGCGCTATTGTCTTTTCACCATTCCTGCTGTCTGTTGGTTTTGCCCGTTCTCAATCTATCCCATCTGCCTCTGTTGGGCTAACCCCCGCATCCCAATACCACCAATTAGCACAAGTTCCCGCAAATCGCCTTCGCGAACAAGTAGAGTCTGAAGTAGATAACGCTTTGCAGCGTCGAAGTAACTCGCTTAATATCTGGCTTGTTATACTTACTCTACTCCCGGTTGCGGTGATTGTTGCGTTGTGGTTTTTGCGTAAGGCGATCGCTCGTGATTTGGCTAAACAAGCGATGGAACAGCTAAATGGACTCGGAGAGTTACAAAATCAGTTAAGAAGTGTTAAACTGGAAGCGGAAAAAACTATACAGCAAGCTAAAAGTATCACAAATCAATTAGAAAAAGAAGCAGAAGCTCTTCAACAAAAGATAAATCTCGAAAAAGAAAGTTTATCTCGACTTCCCTCTGTTATATCTCAATCACAGGAACAAGCAATAGCACAATTAGAGCAATTAATCAAGAACTCTAAGCAAGAGGTTGAAACTCTAGAGTCAGAATTTGCTTCTCAAGTGTCTGATTTACAGTTGGCTACTCAACAACAAAGACACAAAACTATTGAAAGTTTACAAAAGCTCCAATCTGAGTTTTCAGACCAAGTGTCGGAATTACAGCAAGGTATTCAACACCATAAAGATGAAGCTATAGAGACTATAGATAAATCAAAGTCTGAGTTCGGTTCTCAAATATTAGAATTGCAGTCAGAAACTGAGCAACAAAAGAATACAACTCTCAACAATTTACGAGAATTACAGTTGGAAACTGAGCAAGAAAAGAGTAAAGTTATAAATAATTTACAACAATTGCAGTCGGAAACTGAGCAAGAAAAGAGTAAAATATTCAATAAGTTACAGCAATTACAGTCGGAAACTGAGCAAGAAAAAAGTAAAGTTTTGGAGAATATAATTAAAGAATTATCATTAGAAACTGAGAGACAAAAGAGTAAAGTTCTGGAAAGTTTACAACAATATACGTTGGAGACTGAGCAACAAAAAAATCAAATCCTGAACAATTTACAACAATTACAATCAGAATTTGTATCACAGATAACAGAATTTCAGGAAGATGCTCAACAAAAGAAAGATGTAACTGTTGATAATTTAGGCAAATTAGAATCTCAATTTACATCTCAATTATCGGAAATCCAGTTAGACGCACAGCAAAAGAAGAATAAATTAATTGATAATTTAGAGCAATGGCAGCCAGAATTTACATCGAAAATATCTGAATTGCAGGAGGATGCTCAAAGACGAAAGGAGTTACTCATAGAGGATTTAGAACAATCTAGGGCTGAAGTTGCAAGTCAATTATCAGAATTACAAGCAGATGCGCAAATACAAAGGGACAAAGTTATTCTCAAATTAGAGAAATTACAATCAGAATTTATAGAGAAAATAGCAGATTTGCAAGAAGACGCTCAAGAAGAAAAAGAGTTAATTATCGAGGAATTAGAAAAATCTAGAGAGGAGGTTACCCAGCAGTTTTCCGAATTACGATTAAACGCACAACAACAAAAAGAAATTATCAAGCAAAGATTAATAAAATTAGAGTCGGAGTTTACATCTCAATTATCTAAATTGCAGAGAGATGCACAAAATAGAAAAGACTTAATTATTAAGCAATTTTCGTCAGTTGCATCTCCACCTATGCTCAATGCGGCTCCGGAAGTTGTAGAAATAAAACAAGAAGAACCCCAAGAAGTAACAGAAGTAGAGGAGGTAATACCTGTACCAACAGAGAATTATCTACAACAGGGAGATGATTTGTTATCTCAAAAGCGTTATGAAGAGGCGATCGCAACTTACACAAAAACATTAGAAATTCAGCCAGAAAACTATGTTGCTTGGTTAAATCAAGGGATCGCTTTGGCAAGGTTGAAACGGTATAAAGAAGCGATCGCCTGCTACAATAAGGCAATTCGATTGAAACCAGATTACCATCAAGCATGGTGTGATTTGGGTGTAGCTTTGGGATTTTTGCAGCGCAATAAAGATGCTTTTGCCGCTTTTAATAAAGCGACGCAAATAAAACCAGATGATGGGGTAGCATGGTTTAATAGAGGTCTTGTTCTTGATGAGTTAGAGGAATATGAAGAAGCGATCGCTTCTTTTGACAAAGCGATTGAATTAAAGCCAGACTCCTTCAAAGCTTGGAACAACCGAGGTTATGCTTTAGTTAGACTAGGAAATGATGATGAAGCGATTGAAAGTTTTGACAAAGCGTTAGAAATTAAACCAGATTATGCCAGTGCTTTTTATAACAAAGCAGCTTGTTACGCTTTGCAAAGAAAAGTTGAGTTAGCCGTAGAGAATTTGCAAGCAGCGATCGAGCTAAATCCAAGTTATAAAGAAGAAGCAGAAACTGACATAGATTTTGATGAAATTGCAGGCGAGCGACGCTTTCAACAGTTAATTGCGAGGGTGTAAGTAGTACAATAGGCTTTTATACACAATAAAGTGCGTAATTGTGATTAACGGATACGAAAACACTCTAACTGATTTAATCAAACTTCTTGAAGCATCTCGTCGTGCTGCCGCTCGTTCAATCAATGCAATCATGACAGCCACTTATTGGGAAATCGGGCGGCGGATTGTAGAACTTGAGCAGGGTGGAGAGAAAAGAGCAGAGTACGGAGCGGCAGTATTAAAAAGGCTTTCAGGAGATTTGACAGCGAGATTTGGGAAAGGTTTTTCTGAGCGTAATTTAGAACAGATGCGGCGTTTTTACCTAGAATGGCAAATTCCGCAGACGCTGTCTGCGGAATTTAATATATCCACTGTAGCAAAAGAATTCCCGTTGCCTTGGTCGCATTATGTTCGCCTGCTATCAGTTAAGAACACAGAAGCTAGAAAATTTTATGAAAGTGAAGCACTACGGGCAGGCTGGAGCGAAAGACAACTCAAAAGACAAATAGAAAGTCAATTTTACGAAAGAATAGCACTTTCGCAAAACAAAGCTTCATTACTGAAAAATAGCGCAGAGCAGTTACAAGAAGATATTGTAACACCAGAGCAGGAAATTAAAGACTCATTTGTATTAGAATTTTTAGGTTTGAAGGATGAATATTCAGAAAGTGATTTAGAACAAGCATTAATTGATAATCTGGAAAACTTTTTACTAGAATTAGGAAGTGAATTTGCTTTTGTTGCTCGTCAGAAACGTTTGCGTATTGGCGATGAATGGTATAGGGTAGATTTATTATTCTTCCATCGTGTATTGAAATGTCTTATAGTAATTGATTTGAAGCTAGGTAAACTAACACCTGCTGATACTGGACAAATGAATTTTTATGTTAACTATGCCAGAGAACATTGGACATACCCAGGAGAAAATCCTCCAGTTGGGCTAATACTGTGTAGCGAGAAAGATGAAGCTGTTGCACGCTATGCATTAACTAATTTACCAAATATTCTAGCCGCAGAATATCAACTACAACTACCCGACGAAGAAAAGCTTGCTTCTCAGATAGAAGAAGCTAGGAAGGCTATAGAAGAAAAAAGGTTACTTTAAATCAATTAGTGCCTCTACTAGGGCTTGATTTTGATCATCAGTACCTACAGTGATGCGGAGTTTATCTTCCAATCCTGGTTGCTGGAAGTAGCGCACCAGAATACCTTGTTCCTTAAGCTTTTGATAGAGATAGGATGCATTTCCTTGGGGAGGCTGCACTAGTAAGAAGTTAGTTTGGGAATCCCACACTCGGAAACCTAATTTTTTTAAGTCTGTGGCTAGTTTAGTCCGCGATGTTTTTACCTTGGCAACACAAGCATTTTTATAAGCTTGATCGGTGATTGCCGCTGCTCCAACCTTACAGGCGATCGCATCTATATTATAGCTATCTTTCACCTTATAAAGTCCACTTAATAGATGTGGATTTCCTATGCTAAAACCCAGTCGTATTCCTGCCAACGAGTAACCTTTAGAAAGCGTGCGAATCACAATTACATTCTCGTATTCCTTAACTAACGCCAGTGCATCCTCCTCAGCAAAATCTACATAAGCTTCGTCAATTACCAACACTCCAGATAACTTGCTTGCTAGCACCCGCATTTCATCAGTTGGTACGACATGCCCTGAAGGACTATTGGGTGATGCAATAAATGTCACAGAACCATTGACAGCAATCAGTTCCTCTAAAGGTAAGCGGTAATCCTCACCGTAAGGAATTTCCATAATCTCCGCTGCCTGAACTTGTGTTAAAGTTTTATACAACACATAGGTGGGTACAGGGTATACTACCTTGCGCCCTGGTTCTGCACAAGCGCGAATCATCAAATTCAACAAATCATCACTGCCATTCCCGACTATAATCCAGTCACTGGGAACTCCCAAGACTTTACTAGCTGCTTGCTGAAACTCTTGTGCGAATGCATTGGGATATCGTCGCAACAACTCCCCGTCAAAATTGCGCAGCACTGCCATCACTGCAGGTGTTGGAGGATAGGGGTTTTCGTTGCTGTTGAGTTTGATAATTTGGATACCAGGTTTAGGCTGTTCACCAGGAACGTAGCCAGCCATTGCCTCTACATTAGCGCGAAAGTATTCAGTCATGGCGCACCTTTTTAGAGTTAGCAACCCGCAGTCAAAGCTCTTGTGCTGACTACAAACTTTAAATATTTTACTTTTCTCTTGCTACTTAAATAATTATACTTGGTTGGGTTTACCGTACCAATATCTGGCAATTTTCCACACCTCAAAATACCTCATCTTCTTGTTCGGTAATCATCATCCCCAAGTGATAACAACCGAATTTACAACTTATTTTTTAAGCCATAACATAAGAATCAAAGCAAGCAATTAAGTTGCAAAACAAACTGAAAGGAGGATAAATCGATATGCTATCTCGTCACAACCCTTGGCAAGAATTCAACACTCTCCAACGTCAAATTAACCGCTTGTTTGAAGATAACATATCACCAACATCAATTGAAAGCTCTGTTGCACGAGTTCCAGCAGCGGAAATCAAAGAAACAGAAAATGCAATTCACCTGAAAATAGAACTTCCAGGAATGGAAGCCAAAGACTTAGATATTCAAGTAACAGAGAATGCTGTTGCTATTAGTGGCGAGCGCAAGTCTGAAAACAAGACTGAAGAAAACGGTGTGTTTAAGAGCGAATTCCACTACGGCAAATTCCAGCGCGTGATTCCTCTACCTACTCGCATTCAAAACACCAACGTTGCAGCAGAATACAAAAATGGTATTTTGAATTTGACACTACCAAAGACTGAACAAGAAAAGAACAAAGTTGTCAAAGTGAACTTAGCTTAAGCTGCTGGTTAATTGGTAGTAAAGAATGATTTATTAGTACATGGCTATGAAGCCCAGAACTCAAGTTCAAGGCTTCATAGCCCTCGTCCGTTTTAACGGACTGAAATATATTTCAAGTGAGCTTTAGCTTACATCAAAATTCTCTCTCGACAAACAGTACCGAACGGCTTTTGTTAAATAAAAACTAGTATCATACAGTAGCTACAACCAACTAAGAGTGGTATGTATGGGGGTGGGTTCGGGTTTACGACCGGGGGTATCTATGCGTTTGAACTTGGAACAAGTTTTCGGGGGAATTCTAAGTAGTACATTTGTCTTGGCTGCAAATTGTGCGATCGCCCAAATTACCCCGGATGGTACTCTTCCAAATAATTCCATCGTCACGCCAGATGGCAGCACCCTCAATATCACAGGCGGAACGCAAGCAGGCGGTAATCTGTTCCACAGTTTCTCTGAGTTTTCTGTTCTCACTGATAGCGAAGCAATATTTAACAATGCTGTTGACATTGAGAACATTATTAGTAGAGTAACGGGTGGGTCAGTTTCTAATATTGATGGGTTAATTAAAGCGTCAGGCAATGCTAACCTATTTCTGATCAATCCCAATGGGATTATATTTGGGCCAAAAGCCAGTTTGAATATTGGCGGTTCATTTATTGGTAGTACTGCTATTCGTATAAATTTTGCCGATGACACCTTCTTTAGTGCCACTGCTTCAAACACCCCCCCTCTATTAACGGTTAGCGTTCCTTTGGGGTTGCAATTCGGTTCAAATCCAGGAACAATTAAGGTAACAGGACCAGGGCACTCAATCGTCTATCCTGAGAATATTACTAGCACAAGACTGTTTCCCCAGTTTGACACTAGCGTTACTCAATTGCAAGTCAAATTTGGGCAAACCTTAGCATTAGTGTCAGAGAATGTGTCGGTTGAGGGTGGTATTCTCAAGGCACCAGCAGGACGTATTGAAATCGGCAGTGTGAACAATGGGACTGTGAATCTCGTCCCGGTACTAGAGGGGTGGAAGCTTTCTTATTCTGGCGCTCCCAGTTTTGGCGACGTTCAGTTTTCTGGTAAATCGTTCGTGAGTACAACAGGAGTTGGTGGTGGGGGAATTGCTCTTGCTGGTGATTTCATTCGTCTGGGTGGACAGTCAATTATAGTCACTGATACCCAAGGCGATCTTCACGGGGGAGAAATCAGCATTGTGGGCAAACAGGTAAATGTCAATGAGTCCATCATCAGCTCTATCGCCTACAGTTCGGGGAATGGCGGACAAATTAAGCTGATTGCCAACAACATCACCTTTGAGAATAACAGTGGCGTGAGTACTCAGAGATTAGGCACAGGTAACGCGGGAACAATCAGCATTAATGCGAATTCTCTTGCGCTCAAAAATTCGGTGCAGCTCAGAAGCGATGCGGCGGGAAATAGCACAGGTAACGCCGGAGAAATCAACATTAATATCGCAGGTCCAATCAAATTTCAGGACATAATTGGTATAAATACTAACATTTATGGCAATGGTGACGCTGGAAAAATCAACATTACTGCAAATTCTTTGCTGAGCGAAAATAATGTAGGCATAGGTAGTCAGACGTACAGCGACATAGGTAACGCCGGAGAAATCAACATTAATGTCGCAGGTTCATTAGTGCTAAACGGAGTTGGTATAATTACCGATTCCTTTAGGAAGGTTAACGCTGGAAATATCAACCTGAGTGCAAATTCTTTGCAAATTGAAAATTCGGGGATCAAGAACCGTGCGTTCAACAAAGGTAACGCCGGAGAAATCAACTTTAATGTTGCAGGCTCGTTGGAGATACTACGGTACACAGATATAAACAGTAGCACATATGACACGGGTGACGCTGGAAAAATCAATATCAGTGCAAATTCTTTGCGGATTGAAAATTCATCAGTCAATAGCATTACGGGTAAAAGTAGCACAGGTAACGCAGGAGGCATCAACATTACAGTGGCAGACCGCATCAACTTACCGAACAAGGCAAATGTAAGTACCAACTCTGAGGGCACGGGCGATGCTGGAAAAATTAGCATTGTGGCAGATACCATTACACTTGACAATAAAAGTCTGATTAATGCGACCTCCACATCGGGTAGGGGTGGAGATATTGAAGCTCACATCGGAAACTTACTTTTATTGCGTCGTGAGAGTTCCATCTCTACTAGTGCGGGTAATGACCAGACAGGTGGTGATGGTGGCAACATTGCCATCAATGCTCGCAATGGCTTTATCGTCGCAGTACCAGATGAAAACAGTGACATTACAGCCAATGCATTCAGTGGTAAGGGAGGGAGAATCACCATTAGGGCTGCTGATATATTTGGAATTACGCCACTGAGTCAAAAGGAGCTAGAGCGGTTACGCCCTAAAGATTTAGAACCAAGTCAGTTATTAACAAATGACATCACCGCCATTTCGCAAACGAGCCCAAATTTTAGCGGTATTATAGAACTCAACATACCATATATTGATGCTAACTTTGGCTTAGTAGAACTGCCCACGAATCTAGCTGATGCTTCAAATCAAATTGACACAAGCTGCGCTGTTGGTAGTAAGCAAAGAGGCACTTCATTTACTATCACCGGACGCGGTGGATTAGCTCCCAGTCCCGATAATATATTGACACCTGATGCAGTGCTAGTGGATTTAATTACTCTCAACCCTAACAGTGACAACCGCTCCCCATCGTTTGTCAGCGCCAAACCAACTAGCACTACACCAGAACGCATCGTAGAAGCTACTGGGTGGGTGATTAATGAAAAAGGAGAAGTGGTTCTTACAGCTAATACACCCACTACGCCTCATAGTCCTTGGCAGAAACCCGCTCTTTGCACTGGTTCTTAGCCGAAGCGGCGATCTGGTGTTAACCCTAGTCTAACTGGCTAGAAGGGATCTTGCTCTTAGCGACTTATACTGTGTTGGGTTTAACATTCTACTTTTATCCCGCTAGTTAAAATCATGAGAATTTGTTTGGTTTACCGTACCAGTATATTACAATTTTCTCTACCTTTAAATACAGCTATTTTATGGTTCGGCAATCATCATTTATTTAGTGATAAAAACCGAATTTATAACTTAATTATTTATGAATAACATGATAATCAAAGCTAAAAATTAAGTTGTAAATCAGATTGAGAAGAGGCATAACCAAGATGTTAGTTCGTTACAACCGCTGGCAAGAATTCAACTCTTTGCAACGTCAAATCAACCGTTTGTTTGAAGATACTAGAGTATCACCAGAAGTATTTGAAAAAGGCTTTGTCAGCGTTCCGGCTGCTGAATTGCAAGAGACTGAAGATGTAATTCATTTGAAGCTAGAACTTCCAGGAATAGAAGCTAAAGACTTGGATGTGCAAGTCACTTCTCGTGCTGTTTCCATTAGTGGTGAGCGCAAGTCTGAAAACAAGACTGAAGAAAACGGTGTAACCCGTAGCGAATTCCACTACGGTAAATTCCAGCGCGTGATTCCTCTACCTGCGCAAGTTCAGAATAGCAATGTTACTGCAGAATACAAAGACGGTATTTTGAATTTGACACTACCAAAGACTGAACCTGAAAAGAACAAAGTTGTCAAAGTCAACTTGGAGCAAGCTGCTGGTTAATTGCTAGCAAATGTGCATGGTACGCCATGAACTGAAGTTCATGGCTAATAGCGTGCATTCAGTTAAAACGGACTGAAATATCTCCGAAGATCCCCGACTTCGTAAAAGTTGTCGGGGATCTTGGTATTTCAAAACGCGAAAAAGGTTAAAGAGGAAATTTAATTCCTCTTCAACCCTACCTACGCATGAGGATTTGTGAGATAGATGCAATCCCTGATGCTCTGATGTCTGCTTTATTTGGTACAATTGTACTATAAAATTAGGCAAATGTCACTACTCAATAACAAGAAGCTTTTTACTTGCCAATTTGGCAACAACTTGAATTAGGCAAGACTATCGTGTTCAATACA
The DNA here is from genome assembly GCF_014698965.1 of Iningainema tapete BLCC-T55. GTDB lineage: Bacteria > Cyanobacteriota > Cyanobacteriia > Cyanobacteriales > Nostocaceae > Iningainema > Iningainema tapete. The sequence goes on along the minus strand of NZ_JACXAE010000053.1, from coordinate 20,699 downwards.
ACTATAATTTGACGATTTTCAGCCCAGCTTTGTGCTGGGGCTTTTTTTGGGTAATAGAATCGTAAATGTACTGCCTTTACCTAATTCACTTTGTACATTTAAACTGCCGTGATGTGCAAGAACGATGTCTGACGACAAGCCGCTCCGCGTCTACGCCATCGCAATTGCCAATCCTAAACCAGAACCGCCAGTCCTACGAGAGCGATCGCTATTCACCCGATAGAAGCGATCAAAAATCCGCTTTTATGGTAGCGTAGTCTCCATTAGACATCTCCAAAAATTAATTATGCGTTGTCTACAACCCTTGTATAGACGCGATGGGACAAAGTCTCTACATTGTTTTTCACTGCTATGTCTATTACCCAGTCTACCAAATACTTCTGCTGGGTAAGAGTGCGCTTAATCGCCGCGCCCAAATCTGGTTCATCTTCAACTAGCAGCACTCTCATATAGTGTTACTTCACACCTAACTATGTTTCAGGTTCACTTCTAGACTTAGATTGACAGAACTAGATGAAATTAGAGAGTGTATATTTTTATTCGTTTATCGTAGGTAACGTCGCCACTAAAGTATTGCTAAACTTAAGATGAGTTAATTCAGCAGGAGGAACAAATGGGTTTTTACTCACAGAAAATCCTTCCCTATCTTTTTGATTTGTCACTATCCGATCCAATTCTTGCTAACTACCGTCAAGAGATTTTAGCAGGAGTGAAAGGAGAAATTTTGGAAATAGGTTTTGGCACAGGCTTGAATCTCCCCTACTATCCTGAACATGTCCATAAGATTGTGGCGATCGATGCCAACAGTGGTACTCGCAAATTAGCGCAAAAACGCATTCAGACATCATCCATTATTGTCAATTACCAAGTGTTAAATGGTGAAAACTTGCCAATGGCAGACAATACATTTGACAGCGTGGTAAGCACTTGGACTTTATGTAGCATGAAGAACGTTGAACAGGCGCTCAAGGAAATTTACCGAGTCCTAAAGCCAGGAGGACGTTTCTTTTTTGTCGAACATGGACTTTCCTACGAACCTAAAGTTCAAGTTTGGCAAAACCGATTGACACCATTACAAAAAGTAATTGCGGATGGTTGCCACTTGAACCGTAATATTAAACAAATAGTTGAGAATCAATTTGACACAGTTTCATTAGAAGAGTTTTACGCACCCAAATTACCAAAGATTACCGATTACCTCTATAAAGGGATAGCAACCAAGCCGCGATGAGTCCTACGTCTTGTTACTTGGTGAAAATTGAAGCATTGATCGCAAGCTTCAAGAGTATTGAAAATGCATACACCAAGCTCACTTGTTGTACCAAGCTTTTCGCCACTGCTTCATTTGGTCAATTTCTTTCTGTTGTGAAGTAATAATCTCTTGAGCTAATTTTTTCACTTCAGGACGTTTAGACTTTTTCAAGGCATCTTGAGCCATCACTACAGCACCTTCATGGTGAGGAATCATCCCATTGAGGAAGCGCAAGTCAAACTCTGCATCGGCTGCACCCAAATTCATACTCATTTTCATCGCTTGCATTTGCTCAGATGACATCTGTTTTAACTTTCCCGATGCCGAATCGTAAGCCATTGGTTGATTTCCTGCATTGGCATACCAAGATTGTCGCCACTGCTTCATCTGGCGGATTTCTAAGTTTTGCGCTTTAATAATATCGGCTGCTAGCTGTTTGATTTGGGGACGTTTTGACTTTTGCTGTGCTTCTTGCGCCATTTCTGTTGCCCCTTGATGGTGAATTGTCATGGCATCAATGAACCGCAAATCATAGTTAGCATTACTCCGACCTAAATCCATGCTATGGTTCATACCACCATGATTCATCCCTCCATGATTCATGTGTTGCTTATTGCTAGCTTCGGTTGCTGTGGTATTTGTGGCCTCGGTTTGGTTTTGAGAAGCATTTGTCGAACAAGCTGTAAGCACTCCACCTGTTAGAGAAGCGATTGCGAAAAAGCTGAACGCAAAAAACCCAGTTTTCCAAGAAATATTTTGCATAAATTTGTTATTCCTCTATAGCTTTCACTACAAATTACATAGCTGCTGTTATTATAAAATCTCCAGTTAGCTGTAGTGTCAACTTCCATTTTTTGTTAGCAGGAGCGTAGTCGTTCGCCCCTACTAAACGTTTATTGTTTCAAAGCAAAATGAAATTAAGATGAAATTTTTTCAGATCCCCGACTTCTTTGAGAAGTAGGGGATCTGGTTTGCTCAAGACTTGACTCTCCACTCTACTAGAGGTTTTAACATAGGTTTAATTCAACTTTTTGTCGTCCAATGGAAAAAACCACACTCAAGTTACACGGTATGAGTTGCGCCTCTTGTGCTAACAGTGTTGAAAAGGCGATTCGTTCTGTACCTGGTGTGAATGAATGTCAGGTTAATTTTGGTGCAGAGCAAGCAACAGTAAAGTACGATCCTAAAGAAACTGATTTAAAAGCCATTCAAGATGCTGTAGATGCAGCAGGTTACTCTGCCTATCCCCTCCAAGAACGGGACATAATGACTGGAGAAGATGATGCGGAAAAACAGGTCCGGTTGAAAGAAACCCGAAATTTGCTGCGCAAGTTGGTGGCTGGTGGAATTTTGAGCGCTGTACTGGTGATAGGCTCACTTCCTGCTATGACTGGGTTACACCTGCCCTTGATTCCCATGTGGCTGCATAATCCTTGGGTGCAGCTGGTATTAACTGCTCCGGTACAGTTCTGGTGTGGAGCATCTTTCTACGTAAATGCTTGGAAAGCTCTCAAGCGTCATACTGCAACTATGGATACACTAGTTGTTTTAGGTACTAGTACAGCCTATCTATATTCCCTTTTCCCTACTTTCTTTCCAGACTACTTCATCGCTCAAGGTTTGAAACCTGATGTGTATTATGAGGCAGCAGCAATAATCATTACCCTGATTTTGCTGGGTAGGGTTCTCGAAAATCGTGCTAGGAGACAGACTTCAGAAGCGATTCGCAAGCTGATTGCTTTACAAGCTAAGACGGCTCGTCTGGTTCGGGGTGGGCGAGAAGTCGATGTCCCGATTGAAGAAGTCCAGATTGAGGATGTGGTGTTGGTGCGTCCGGGTGAGAGTATTCCCGTAGATGGGGAAGTGATAGAAGGAACATCGACAATCGACGAGGCAATGGTGACTGGAGAAAGTGTGTCAGTGAAAAAGCACCCAGGTGATGAAGTGATTGGAGCTACCATTAACAAAACAGGAAGTTTTAAGTTTCGAGCAACACGGGTAGGAAAAGATACAGTATTGGCGCAAATTGTCCAACTCGTGCAGCAGGCTCAAGGAAGCAAAGCACCGATTCAGCGATTAGCTGACAAAGTAACTGGATGGTTTGTGCCTGCGGTAATTGCGATCGCCTTCCTCACTTTCATCATCTGGTTCACCATTACGAGCAACCTCACTCTCGCTCTTAACGCGACTGTTGGAGTGTTAATTATTGCTTGTCCCTGTGCGTTAGGTTTGGCAACTCCTACATCTGTAATGGTGGGTACTGGGAAGGGTGCAGAAAACGGTATTCTAATTAAAGACGCCCAGAGTTTGGAACTGGCACACAAAATACAAACGATTGTGTTAGATAAAACGGGGACGATTACGCAAGGCAAACCAACTGTTACAGATTTTGTCACAGTTAATGGTACAGAAAATGGTAATGAACTCAAGCTGCTCAAGTTAGCTGCTTCTGTGGAACGCAACTCTGAACATCCTCTGGCAGAGGCAGTGGTTCGCTATGCTTCCTCTCAACAAGTTGAGTTAGTTGATGCCAAGAATTTTGAGGCAATCGCAGGTAGCGGTGTGCAAGGAATTGTCGATGATAATCTAGTACAAATCGGCACGCAACGCTGGATGAGCGAATTGGGGATTGATACTCAAGTTTTGCAATCGTGTCGAGAGCGATTAGAATATTTAAGCAAAACTACAATTTTGATCGCGGTAGATGGGCAAGTTCAGGGAATTATGGGGATTTCTGATGCCTTGAAACCTTCTTCTGTTCAGGCTATCCGAGCTCTGGAGAGACTGGGTTTAGAGGTTGTCATGTTAACAGGGGATAATCGCCCTACAGCTGAAGCGATCGCCCGTGAAGTCGGTATCAAGCAAGTATTTGCCGAAGTCAGACCTGATCAAAAAGCCGCAGTTGTCAAGTCTCTCCAGAAAGAAGAGCAGAAGAGCAGGGGAGTAGGGGAGCAGGGGAGAAACCGCAATTCAAAGTCTAGAATTGTGGCAATGGTTGGAGATGGGATTAATGATGCGCCTGCACTGGCGGTTGCAGATGTGGGGATTGCGATTGGTACAGGAACAGATGTGGCGATCGCCGCTAGTGATATTACTCTAATCTCTGGGGATTTGCGGTTTATTGTCACTGCTATTCAACTCTCTCGTGCTACCATTGGTAATATTCGTCAAAATCTCTTTTTTGCCTTTGTTTACAATGTGGCGGGAATACCGATAGCAGCAGGGATTCTTTTTCCCATCTTTGGTTGGTTGCTTAATCCGATGATTGCAGGTGCGGCAATGGCTTTTAGCTCGGTTTCTGTTGTCAGTAATGCTCTGCGTTTGCGTAATTTTAAACCTAAGGCGATTGGGCTTTAAACCACTGCGCTCTCCACAATCGCATCGGATGCCTCATGCGATACAAGTTGGTGGGTTGGCTTTAATTGGATTAGAATGAATTATGGTGGTTCCTTTTCAATCAGCTAAATTTACCGGAAGTTCAGTTAAGGCAATAAGTTTTATATGTTAATGCAAGAAGAAGCAAAGCTAATTGGTTCAGTTGCAAAAGAAACTGGTGTGCCTATTAAAACCATTCGCTATTATGAGGAGTTAGGGCTACTCAAGGCATCAGGTCGAACTGAGGGTGGTTTTAGATTGTTTAATTCTGATGTTTTGGTTCGCCTAAACTTTATTAAACGCGCCCAAAGTTTGGGAATGAGCCTTTCTGAGATTAAGGAATTTTTGAGTGTTCACGATCAGGGGAATTTGCCTTGCGAGCAGATTAAAGCTAAGTTGCAAGATAAGTTAATAGCTATTGATGAACAAATTCAGCAACTACTTGTCTTTAAGTTAGAGTTGGAGGGACTACTTTCGGGTTGGGAAACTGTACCTCAAACTTCAGAGCAAACAATTTGCCCGATTATTGAGAAACCAATTTAATGTCGGTTTTTTTCTGGCTCAGTTAAAGTAACAATTTCTTCAAACTGGAAGTTATTGATTAAGTGAGCGATCGCATAGGCAACAGTAGTGTGTTCGTTCTATTGTTGGTACAAGCCGACTTTCAACGTCAAGCTAGACAAGATTCGGAACGCATCAAAGAAGCTGAACTTCCACAATTATGGATTCTTGCCTCAACAGTCTCAGATAACCTGCTGTTGTCAGTAAAAATGGCATAATTTGTAACTAATGCTCCTCAAGCACCAGTGTAGAATCAGCGGTACGCCCAAATTCTTCAGGCGCGTATTGCAGGTGTACTTCAGTACCAGGATAGAGAAATGTACCAGGAGTAACAGAACGAACTAAGTAGTGGAAACTATAAACTCCTGGTTCGAGATGATTGGCGTAAGCGACGATGCGATCGCGATAAATAGTCTTGAACCCAATTTCCCAACTATCTGATGAAGCTATGTTAGCAGCAGTGGAGGTTTGAAAACTAGCATCCACTGCCTCAAATCCAGCAGGTAGCGGATCTTTAATTACCACATGCTCCACAGGGCGATCGGCAATAACTTCCAAACCAATATCAAATACTTGCCCGCTTTCTAAAGTTAATGGCTTATCACTAGCATAAAGTCCCAATTTTTGCAATACTTTCTCCTGCCCTACTCTACGGATTTCCCTTGTTACCCGTAAACCGTTAAACCTTCCTGGTTGATTTCCTTGTAAACGGTAGCGGTACGCGACTAGATAATGCAACCTACCTTTACCTGATTTTTGCAACAGCAAATCATGACGCCCACGCGGTAATTCCGCCATTGGTACTTTCACCTCAAAGCTAGGATTGCGCAAACCTTCAAAACGCTTTTCTCCCAACTTTTTACCAGCTAATTGCACTTTCGCCACAATATTTTCTGGTTTGGGCTGCATTTTAGCATACTCCACCAAAGCTGTCAACGCTTGGGCATTATCATAGCTAGTCTGCCATGTACCATCTCGGCGCAGTGCCAGCAAACTTTGCAATAATTTATCCACAACTTCTGGTTTTGCAGACGAAGCCATAAACAATCGCAAAGCTTGGGCTTGCGCTGTGGTAGGTGAACTCATCCATCCCCAGCTACGGGGTATACTCACAACTGCTGTGCGACCAGTTTCATATATACTCTGTTGTAACTGATTCAACATTTGTTTAGACTCATCTTGCCATTCGGAAAACTGGGATAAGTATCGCGCTAGTTTAATTTGAGTAACTAAATCAAAAGCTTTGCGCTGACGATATATATCTGCAAGAAAACTATTGCGCTTGTCTCCCAATTCTGCTAAACTTACCAAAGCATTTAGTTGCAGTTGATTTTTACACAACTGCTGTTTGCAAAACTCGTATTGTCCCGGATTCGCCAGAACTTTCTGCAAATATACCTTAAGGCGAGACACCATCCCAGAATCTACTAACCCAGGAAACACCTGACTTGCTTTAGCCAGAGACTCCGCTGTATAAGCAGAAACCCAAGGATCAGATTTTTGTTGTCCCCCAAAAGCCGCAAAGCCACCGTCGGCTAGTTGAAGCTTTTGCAATCGTTTCATCAAGGCTTGGCGCGTGGAAGAATCACTCGCTATTCCCAATTCCGACAGAGTTTGTAGATGAGCAGCGATGATTAACTGACTCGCCACAGGTTCTGTAAAAGGTAAATCATCTTCCCAAACCTGCTGTGCTGGTGCTTTAATTTCTGGTATCAAGGTACTCGCTAGTTGAATATCTAAACCTCCCCCATCAGGGACAACATTTTGATCTATATTGAGAGGAATCTTGACTTGAACCCCCCTCAATCCCCCCTTAAAAAGGGGGGATTGAGGGGGGTGGGGGATCGCACCTGTATCCACTACTTGTTCTGTAATTTCTAGTGGCTTAATTTCCAAAGGCACTTCAAAAGCGTCAGTTGCTGTACGATTTAGTTGAGTAGTAAAGCGAACCTTACCCACCCCAACACTACTTGCTACCATCCCAAAACGATAAGCTGTAGAGACGTTACATGTACCGTCTTTACACAATTCCGTTTGCAAAGCAGTTTGAGATTTATTGCCTTCAAATTTAACAGCGCCGCCAACTTCACCATTAACTGCTAAATTACCAGTTTTACCAGTGTTATTAGTCACAGACAAACCAGCTTGAAATCGATCGCCACTCCGAGCAAACTGTGGTAATATGGCATTGGTGATCAACGGCTTTGTCGTGATAAACGTTGCTTCGCCATTACCAAAACGTAAATTTTCATTACTGGCGATCGCCATCACCCGCCATGTAGTCAAATCATGTGGTAATTTAAACTTAACTTGTGCCTTACCACTAGCATCAGTAAGAACAGAACCATTATAGTAAGCTAGTGCTTGAAAATCTTTACGGATGCGGGTACTTGCTGCACTAGCAGATAACCCACCACCATAACCCCAACCTTTAGGTTCAGCTAAAGCTTGTTGTTTTATCACAACATTCCCGCGATTATCACTAAAGCGGGTAGATATCGGTTGTTCAGCATAAACAGTATTTACCAGATCCGGTGGACGATATCCAGAAAGCTGTAACACCGCCTCATTCACCACCATTACTGTAAACTGTCCTTTACTGGGGTGTCCCTGGCTGTCTTTAAGTTCCAATTGTACCGTTTGTTCTGCACCAGGTTCCAAGGACGGTTGTACAGGGGTAACTTGCAATTTGAGACGTTTATCATCCAAGTTAACTTTAAAGGTTGCAAAACCAATTCGCACCAAACTATCTAAACTTCCAGGCTCCACTTGATTGAGACTCGCACCTTGTCTTACCAACACAGCTTGTACCGCTGCATTGGGTAACATTTCTGGTGTGACTTTGAACTGAATTTGCGGCGCTCCTCCCTTAACTTTGGTAATCTGTTGATAAAGGGGTTTGTCCTTAACTACAGCAAAGTATAATTCCCCTTCGGAAAAAGGAGATTGAATCAGTGCAGTAGCAGTTTCACCTAGTTTAAGCGTTGTTTTATCAAGTTTAACTTCTAGACGTTCTCGTTCTCCTGAACCCCAAAACACTGGATTTTCCCCTGTCGCCCAAATTTGTAAATCTGTTGCTGTAGAGACGCGCCATGGCGCGTCTCTACCATCGTCGCTAAAATTTGCTCTAATGCGGTAAGAGCCAGATTCAGGTGGTGTCAGCGTCACAGATTGAGGACTATTTGCAGAAATTACCTGTGCTTGTGCAACTGTTTTGTATTCAACTTGATTTTTTGGCGTCTGACTACCTTCCACCACCTGAGTCACACTACTATATTTCATCTGTTGCAATTCCACAGCCACCCGTTGACCTAAGAGTGGTTTTCCTGTAAAATCAGTAACGATAACTTCAATGGGAAAAGCTTTACCAGACGCAGCAACAAAATTGCTCTTTAACCCGATGAAGCGATCGCTTGGTAATGCTATAAAAGTCTGAGAATTTGCCACCGATAGATTAGAAACATCTGCGACTTGAACATCCACACGGTAAGTCATCGGATAAGGTAAATCCTTCCCCACTGTCACCGTTTGACTACTTTTACCATTTCCATCAAGTTGTACACCAGCTTGTAAAACATCATTGGGTACAGAAGGAGGTTCCTCAGGGAAAAACCATTGTCTACCAAAAGTAAATTCCTCCCAACCCTTAGGCTTAAAATTACTTTGCTGACGAGTCACAAAATATTTAGCATTTCCTCCTTCCACAGGAGAACCAAATAAATAATTACTTGTAGCTTTTGCCTCAACTTTACCATCAATTAGAGCAAATTCTTTATCTAAAGCAAGTTCCACTTTGAAATTAGGAGGCTTAAAGTCAGCTACCCGAAATTCCCCAGAAAGCTCTTGCCCATTCTTACCTTTAGCTATAATTGTATAAAAACCTAATTTTTGATTACTTTTAATTGGTAATTCTAGAGAAAACGTGGCAAACTCATTCGTTGTTTGCGTACCTAAATCAGTCTTTTGTCCATCTGGGTTGACAAGAGTTAACTGATAAACAGAATTTTTATCCTGCTGAAGGATACCATTTTGCAAATAGTCAGCAAAACCAGTAAACCAAGCTTTTTCTCCTGGTTGATACAACTGCCTATCCGAGAAGATTACCCCGCGTGATACTGGCTTACCATCTTCCCAACCAGCATCAATTCCATAACCATAAGCACCACTATATTCCTCTGTACGTGCAAACGCCCAATCTTGATTTTCACGAGCAATTACTAACAATTTTGGTTCTTTGACAAACCTTTGATTACCGCCAAAACATTGTTGTAAATTCTCACGACTAACTTGGAAAACACCATTTTCATCAGTTTTACCCGATGCACAAGGTACAGGTTGAGTACGAGTTTTCACATCTAACTTTGAGGCATAAATTTCCACCGCTGCTTTTACTGGTGAACCATTATTAAGATGATGTACTCGTATTAACCCCGATTCGGGAAACCATTGAGTAAATAAGCCCAAATTTGTTAGTTGAACCAAACCATAACTAGTAGGTTCCCGCCATAGTTCCTTACCATTCTCTTGATAAGTATTAGTGCGTGCTTGCACTCCATAAGCCAACATACCAGTAGCAGCACCAAGTTTTTCCCGTACAGGTACAGTAACGTCAACTGACTTATTTTTCTTAACAGCTAATTTAAAACTTTGCCACTCAGTTGGTTTAGGCAATAAATCGTAAGCAGAATTGCTATAAACTAAATCTGTTGGTTTAATTACTTGGTAAGCTGCTTTATAATTTGATTCAGGTAAATTTACTGTATTGATATTTAGTTGTAAATTGTTACCAGCAGGGAAAATATTCAATCCTTCAGGAACCCAAATATTCCCAGCCAAATCACCAGTTTCATACTTGACTGTAACAGGTTTACCTAAAGTTTGTCCAAACTGGTCTTTGAGATTTGCACCAAGAGTAATTGTATAATTAGTGTTAGGTTCTAGAGCATAAGGATTGATACTGATAAATTTATCGCGATCGCTTACTTGGAAAATGCGCGGAATAGATTTTGGTGCAGGATTAATTTTAACATTTTCAATAACTGAACTTGCGACTAAGCCATTATTAAACTCTAATTGAGGACTACCTTTAACAAATCGCCCATAGCTTCCCCCAGCATCTGGCTGTCCGTAAAATTTAATTTCCTTAAACGCCAAAGGAAAATAAGTATTTACCTTACTGACAAAAGCTTGCGCACTCTTAAGATTACCATAAGCAGGAAGTATACCGGGAGAAAACTCCAAGCGATAATTTGTAGCCTTTTTAATTTCCTGAGGAATCAGATTATAAATCCAATTGCGTGCAGAAGGGTCAAACTTCTCCAAAGGGTCATCACTTTTTTGAGACTGTTCTTCCTTAGCCAATTCTACCTTAAAATGTACACCCTTATTTTTCCCCTCTGGAATCAATTGTAAATGCTCTTGCACAGAAGCTAAATCAAGTTCCACATTCGAGGTAACTTTTAACCTTTGCTTTAAATCAATTGGTTCACCTTGAGAATCCTCAAGAGAATTCTTACCTGGTAAATTAGTCAACTTGATTGGCTCAGTTTCAAAAGTCCAAGCCAAATCTTGAGCAAGACGGTGATTTTGCAAATCTGCCAAACCAGCTTTGAGAGTAACTTGAAATCGCGTTGCTTTTGGTAATGCTTTATCAGCTTGAAATCCCACCATACGCGGCGTCAAAAATCGAAATCTACCAGGTATTAATGGCACAAGTTCAAACTTTTGTAACAAACTCTGCTGTTCTAAACTATCCAGACTTTCAACAGGAATTAAAGCCTCCTTAAACCGGATGCGAATTTGATTCAGAGGTGTAGCATCACCAACCGGACTAATTTGTTCAATCCAATCTGGTAACGGTGGTGCACTTAAAGGTGAAACCGCAGGAAGTTTTTCTTTACCTGGCTCAATATTCACTAAACCAACCCAATTACACCCTGCTATTCCTAACATAAGTGTAAGAACAAGCAGGGAGCGCAGCAAAATTCTTATGACCATGCCAAGCATGACCTTTACTATATATAATATGTATTATATTGATACCCAATTTAGATGGATTGTTCCGGAAATTTGATGTGTGGAATTATTAACGAACCGCAGAGGCACAGAGAGCGCAGAAATTATTTCTCTTCCTCTGTGTACTCTGCGTCTCTGTGGTTCAAATAAAAACAGGATTCGCGCTATGAGACGAGCTTCACCGTTGCTAATCCTCATCAAGCAAAAACTTAAGCATCAGCTAAATCGCAAAACCAGCAAAGTTATCCTCGTTTTGCTTTTGATATGCGTGACAGTGCGCTTACTTCCCTACTTAGCACCTATTCATGCTTTAGATATTGTACAGGAGCAGTTGGCACTTGAATTTGTAGACCGCAATGGGCTACGATTGGGAACATTGCTGACTCGCGACCAAGAGCATACAGCAGTAGTACCATTGGAGCAGGTTTCTCCTCAGTTTGTTCAGGCTATTTTGGCTGCTGAAGATGGGGGCTTTTACGAGCATGGTGCGTTGGATATGAAAGCAGCTGCTCGCGCAATCAAAGATACAATTCATTTCAAAAGGATTGTTTCTGGTGCTTCTACGATTACAATGCAGTTGGCGCGGATGTTAGATCCTGTTCCCCGCAATGTGTTAGGTAAAGTTCAGGAAGTTTGGTTATCTTGGCGCTTAACTGCTGGGATGAGTAAACAGGAAATTCTCTCGGCGTATATTAATCGTTTACCAATGGGGGGGAATATTTACGGTGTGGAAGCTGCTGCTCGTACTTATTTTTCCATACCAGCTAGCGATGTGAATCTTGCTCAAGCTAGTCTTTTGGCGGCTATTCCTAATAATCCTACTTACTTTAATCCCTATGAGCATTATCAACGTTTGAAGCAGCGGCAGAAATATGTCCTCAATCGTATGGTACAAGACGGGTATATCACTGGCTCTTTGGCGGAACGAGCATTTGCTGAAGAAGTTTTGTTCCAGTCTCGCAAGGAAGGTATTATTGCTGCACCACACTTTTTGTTTTGGCTAGCTAGTTATAACCCACCCCCCCAACCCCCCCTTATGAAGGGGGGGCAAGGGGGGGTGGGCAAAGTTCCCCCCTTTTTAAGGGGGGCAAGGGGGGATCAAGTTTTATCGAACCCCATCGGTACTACTATAGATCTTTCGTTACAGCAATTTGTCGAAGCGCAGGTGCGGCAGGTAATTTATTCTCTCGCTGCAAATAATGTCCATGACGCAGCTGCTTTGGTAATTGATAACCATACAGGGGAAGTTTTGGCTTATGTAGGTTCACCTGACTACTTTGATGAAGAATTGGGGCGAAATGATGGTGTACAGGCGTTGCGTCAACCTGGCTCTACCCTCAAGCCGTTTTTGTATGAGTTGGCTTTGGCAAAAGGTGTGATTCGTCCGAATACAATTTTAGCTGATGAGCCTGCACACTATGCGATTCCAGGGGGAAAACTCTATAGTCCTACAGATTATAGCCAAAGTTTTCTCGGTCCAGTACGGGTACGTGTGGCTTTGGCAAATTCTCTTAATACTCCGGCTGTGCGAGTTTTGTCCAAGGTGGGTGTGCAGTCTTTTCTGAATCATCTCCACGATTTAGGGTTTGAACACCTAAATCAAAGCGTAGAATACTATGGGCTAGGTTTGACTCTCGGTAGTGGCGAAGTCAGTTTATGGGAACTAGCTAGAGCTTATGTCACTATGGCACGACAAGGACAACCTACGCCGTTGATAACTACTTCCCAATCCAAAATCCGCATTCCCAGGCAGGAGCCAGGGAACGAATCTGCATTCCCAGGCAGGAGCCAGGGAAGGAGCCAAAATCCGACAACGTGGCAATTGATTACCGATATGTTGAGCGATCGCCATGCGCGTGCAGCAGCATTTGGTGTAGACTCTGTACTAAGTTTACCATTTCCTGCTGCTGTTAAAACTGGCACTTCTTCTAATTTTCGCGATACTTGGACAGTTGGGTTTACCACCGATTACACTGTCGCTACCTGGGTAGGTAATTTCGATGGTGAGCCGATGCGACAGGTATCAGGAGTTACGGGAGCAGCACCCTTGTGGAATCGGATTATGTTACACCTGCACTCCTTAGAAGAACCTGCTAGTTTTCCACCTCCAGTAGATATGGTACAACTACCTATCTGTGCAACTTCTGGGTTACAACCTACACCTGATTGTTCTTCAGTAGTACAGGAATATTTTTACGCAGAAGACAAATCAAGAGTGCCTCAAGAGTATCAATCTAGTGTTGCTTCTAGCAAGTTGAAGATTTTATCTCCTCAAAATGGTGATACATTCTTGCTATATCCACAACAAGAGCAACAAAAACTGGAGTTTAAGGTAGCAGGAATCAGTACAGCACCTGTTGAGTGGTGGCTGAATGGTAAAAAGCTAGCTACAGAATCGTCTAATTCTTTATTTTGGACTCTGCACCCTGGTAAGTGGACGTTGGAAGTTAGAAGTGGTGACAAGAGCGATAAGATAAGTTTTCAAGTGCAGCTAGCTAGTAGAAAATCAACACGTCGCGGTTTTTCTATTGAACGTATATACCATTAGTGCTAATTAGCTGTGGAGTTGATGTTTGGACGATGTCATCATACTCTTGAGTTTTTTCCAATTGCAGTCTAAGATCCCGTGCACCACTTGGGAGGTCGTAGCGTACACGTACAATGGTTCTTAGGTCTAAATCCTCCAGATTCACGTTAGAATTCAAGCGCCTCAAGTTTAACTGCTTGACAGGTATGACTTCCGGTGGTAGTATGACCCTGCCAGCACTGTTGGGAATAAGTCGCGCTCCTGTGTTGGTATAAACTGGAATCCAACGACCGTTTCGACGTGCTTGTACTTGATAGACAGCATTTGCATAAGTCGTGACTGGCTTGTCAAGAATAGCAAGCTGTGTGACTAGAGCAGAGTTGTCTGTGTCAGCTTTCTCGATTCGCCCCAGTTTTAATACGGTATCCCAACCCTGTTGACGTTGTCTGTCCTCTGGAGAAAAGTCTATATTTGAACCTACTTGACTTGGTAAACTGGGTACGCTAGCGAGTCTGATCAGATTACCGGAAGCATTTGTGCGATAGATCCAGTTTTGCGAACCATTAGTAACCAGCACCTGCCAACCAGGTACTGTACTTTGGGTACAGTAAGTGCCAGGTTCAGCCAAACCAAGACAACTATCAGACCAAATGTGCGATTCTGCTTGAACAATACGGAAAGCTCTCACTGGCTGTTTTGTACGTTGAGATGCATCTTTGATCACAGCGATAGCGATCGGTCTAGGTAAATCATTGTCCAGGCTTCGGGGATAAATTGAAGGCTGTTGTGCTAGCTGGACAGTCTCAGCTTGAGCAACAACAGGAGTGACGAAAGAAGAAGCTAACACACAGCTAGCAACCATTACTTTGGTTAAAAATTGAGGTCTCATCAGAGTTAAAACCTCCTTACTTGACGACTTGATAGTAAACATGATTATTCAAGACAAATTATTAGAAATATTTTTATGAATCTCGAAATAATCATGTCCATAATTATTTTTGTTTTAACAAAATTTTCCTAAACATTTTTCTATCGAAGGGGAGATATTGATGATAAAAAACTAAAAAAGCCAAATTTTCATTCTTATAATTTTATTAGAAAAATCAACTGCTTATCCACCACTTTTCCACTATTTAGAGTTATCTTCAAACCATATAGTAATCCTAAATGATTCGGGAAATTTTCCGCTCGTGGCTGTCATTTGTCATTTGTCGCTTGTCCAACAGAAGCGATTGAATAGGATAAGCCCTTAGTGTATTTACATTCCTCGAACTGATTAGGAGATTGTGCTTGCGCAAATTGTCGTTGGATTATGGCATTAGGTAGCCATAGCTGAGGAACCAAGACCCTATGGTTGTAAGGCTCTCTATACAAAATGCTAGGATAGATACAGGGATTGAGCGTAGAACCAGGACCTGTAAATGCAGATAAAAGAGTAGCTAAAAGAACAATAAGTAGCCTCGCCCAAACTTTTGCCCAAATTGTTTCCACTAGCTCAATACTTTTTTGGCTTAGGTGATTGAGTTGATTCATAAACTCTCCTAACTAAAAACTTTTAACTTAATGAAACTTTACAAACGCCCTAAAATTAAATGAATTCCGACAGCCTTACCCATTTCTCCTATCCGCTCACAGGTAGATTCAAATATGGATTTAAGCTCTTTGGATTCCATCAAATTAGCGCTGTTATTAAAGACTACAGCAATGCGACGTAAAGGCTCACCAGCTACTTTGTTGTAGTTGTCGAGATTTAAAACCTTTGCACGTTCAAGCATTGTGTAGCGATAATTCATTTCATCTTCTAGTAAAAATAAAGCTGAAAGCGCTGAAGCTACATCCCGAAAATTTGAACGCCATAACCAAGGGGCATTTCCCCGAAACCTTGGAAGAGAATTGTAGTTATTCTGAGTGTTTTTTACCATTTGAACATTTATCCTCGTCTTTGCATTTGTACTTAGTATTGATGCTTTGTGCTTTTAAATCGCCTAAATGTGTTGGTACGGCTCTTCTTTTAATATGCGGTCAAAATCACCAATGCTCTCAATTTACCTAAAAGAAGTCGAAAAATTGGGTAGAAATCGGGTAGAAATCGGGGAGGGATGATGAGCGCGTTAAATTTTGGCTATTGCTAGACCTTAAACTTTTATTTGATTTTGTGGAATTTTGACAGTAAAATGAGTTCCAACTCCCACATCACTTTCTACAGAAATTTCTCCCCGATGCAAATCCAGACACTTTTTCACCACAGCTAATCCCAATCCTGTGCCAAGAATTCCCTTCACATTGTTGCCTCGCTTAAAAGGCTCATACAATTCCTGTTGAATTTCTTTTGGAATGCCAATGCCAAAGTCCTTGACTTGAAATGTAATAGCTTCAGGTTCACATTTGAAAGTGAAACAAATATCTTTGCTTTGGGGCGAATACTTGATTGCATTGGAAAGTAAGTTACTAAGAATAGAGTACAGCAACTTCTCATCTACCCAAGCATGAGTGCAACTACCTTGTTTGTCAAAGCTAATGAAATGCTGAGAGTTGCTCATAGTTTGGATATCTTCAATTAAATTAAGACAAAAAGTTTGCATTTCAACGAATTCGGGTTTATATTCCAGCTTCCCCGCTTCTGCTCTTGCTAATGTTAGGATATCTGAAAGCAGTTGAGTCATTAACCGAGCCGAAGACTGGATGCGGTATAGATTTTTGAGTTTTTGTTTTTCAACGAGAGATTGAAGACTTTCTTCTAAGAGTTGAGCCGATCCTAAAATAACGCTCAAAGGAGTACGAAATTCATGAGAAACCATTGAGAAAAACTGAAGCTTGAGTTCGCCTAGTTCTTTTTCTTGAGCAAGCTTGCTTTGAAGAGTTTCTGCTTGCTGGCGCTTAATCATTTGGCGATAGAGTTGAGCGTATACCTCAAAGAGGATAGCAAAAGTAAAAAAAGTTCCTAATATTTCTATAAGCATTCTAGATTGAATGCTAGACTGGGATTGTTTAACCCAGACGAATAGTGCCTGTTCTTCTTCAAGTCGCATTTGGTCAATAATTTGTTGAAGTTCAGCCCAGTTACGCTTGCTCTCAACTGCGAGAGTTGTTTGATTCGATGGAGAATACGTGCCTTTTTGATACAAGTTAATGGACTGCTGAGATAAAACAAGCCTTTGAGCAAGAAGGGATTCTAGCTTTGCCAAGTGTTGATGATGCTCCTTTGAGTTTTTATCTAACAATCTCCGTAATTTGTTAAGTTGTGGAGCGATCGCTTGAATTGCCTGATTATAACGCTTTAACTCTGACTTATCTCCTAAAAGGATGTAACCGCGTCGCCCAGAGTCAGCATCGTTCAAGGTAGCAGTAACACCGATGAGTGTTTCAAGGACTTCATGGCTTTGTTTTACTTTTTGTGTACTTTTCTTTAAACTGGTTGCATTTTGGTAAGAAATGCCACTAATAATAGCCATAACCGCCACTGCAAGACCAAACCCACCGGCAATCCACTTTTTCTCAAAAGACCATTTCATCATGTTTTGTGCCTGGTAATCTAAAATCTAAAGTTTAAAATCCAAAATTCTAATGCGTATCTTGGTCGTTGAAGATGATGTCCAAATTGCGGATATGCTAGCGGAGGCGCTGACCAATCGGCAGTATGTAGTGGACGTGGTGCAAGATGGCGAAGCGGCATTGAATTATGTTCAAACGCTAGATTATGATTTAATTCTGCTAGATATTACTTTACCCAAACTAGATGGGATTGGGTTGTGTCAACAACTGCGTGCTTACAACGTCTCCATCCCCATCCTAATGCTGACTGCCCGCGATACCATCGCTGATAAAATTGTCGGGCTGGATGCCGGGGCGGATGACTATATGGTCAAGCCTTTTGACTTAGGAGAACTGATGGCTCGCGTGCGAGCATTATTGCGCCGGGGGAGTTCTGTAGCAGGAGCAAAACTTTTTTGGGGAAATTTGTGCATCAATCCCAGTACCTATGAAGTGACCTATGAAGACCAGTTTGTGAATCTGACCCCGAAGGAGTATGCAATTCTAGAGCTACTGGTTTCTAGCGGTCGTCGAGTGTTGAGTAGACCGGGAATTATTGAACGGATCTGGTCACTAGAAGATCCACCTAGTGAGGATACTGTCAAGTCCCACATCAAAAGTTTGCGACAAAAACTTAGGGAAGTTGGTGCGCCCGATGCCTTCATTGAGACGGTTCACGGACTGGGTTATCGTCTCAAGCAGCTTTGATTCTACCCGATTTTTCCCCAATTTCTCCCTGCTTTTTCAACTTCTTTTGAATAAAAAGTAACTGGTAGAAATAAATAATCGCAAATACAGCGAAAAAGATTCTGGCGATCGCGCTCTGCGCTAAAGGTGAACTTCGATGAGCGCAGTTCCTTAATTCTTCAGTATTATACTAAGTTGAATGTAGTGATACCAACCAACCTGCCGTTGAACAGATGGCACTATTTCTTTAGTAAAATTTTAAGAAAGCAGAGGAGAACTCCACCAGTTTTCCACTAGTTGAGTTTAAGTTTGATAAGAACTACACGATTGCGAATACTTCACGAGGAAAGATCAAATGCGATATGTCCTAATTTTCACTATGTTAATCTGCATCTTATTGTCAGGTTGTGAGTACTTTATCCCTCATACTAGTGATGCACTTTCTCAAACAAAGCAATTGAAAGAACTTCAGAAGCAAACCGAACAAATTGAACAACAAACAAAAGCACTGGATCGATTGGCAAATTCAGCTGAAAAAATCACTAATTCTCAAAACTGATTTACTACATGTACTATGATATATGGCTTGCTACTTTTGAGCCAAAGATGTTTGTAAAATTACCTCCATGCCTTTATTAGTAGAAGTTATTTGAGAGGAGAGGAAAAATTTAATGAAAGGATTAAAAGGCAAGAATGCCCTGGTTACGGGTGCAAGTTGTGGTATTGGGCAGGCAATTGCTATCCGCCTCGCTCAAGAAGGCTGCAATATCGCCATTAACTTTAGATGAAGCAGCATACATCACCGGACAAACACTGTTTATAGATGGGGGACTGACACTGTTTGCAGACTTTCGCCAAGCATGGTCTGCTTGAAGATTGATCGTCGCACCCAATTTGATCACAACCAGCAAAGTACTTTCTACTACTCATTTCGAGTTACCTAATTGATTCGCTCCGCACAGAACAAATATTCTCCAGATTCAGGTAGCAATACTTGCGCCTGTTCGGTAGGGATATCTTGTGGGATTAAATTTTTGACGCAGGCTACCTCAACCGTCCTAAAAGAATTCATTTCTAAAAAGGTAGGAAGCTCATCGGAAAATACTTGCCATTGAAAAGGCTCGCCTATAAGCCAGAGTTCCATGTTGACAAGCCAATTTACTAGTCCTTTTGGCTTCTGGAATCGCGAGTTGACTATCTTTTTGCCCATCTTTTTGCTCAGCAAGTACAGTCCCAATTAAACCACTGCCCGAACCACTATACTTGTGAATGGTCTGCAAGAACTCGCGTACCTTAGCTTCAGTTAAGTACATGAAAAGACCTTCCACTACAAACAGAGAAACTGCATGGCGATTGTAATGCGCGGTGGATGTAAGTACATCAGCTAGTGTCTGCTGCGTAAAATCCACAGGCAACAATTTTAAGTTAGCTTTTATACCTCCATGTCGTTCCAAAACTATGCGTTTGATTTGCTGCGTAGCAGGGTGGTCTATCTCCCACCAACGGACTGCGGGAAATTCTTGATGAAGACGATATGCTAAGGTATCAAACCCCGGACCAATGACCACTATTTGTGAACAGCCAGAATCCAACGCATCACGGACTTTATCTTCAAACCAAAGTTTCCGCAAGAGATTGTGAATCGTTATACCTGGTAACTTCCATTGCTCAATGCGCTGCATACATGGGCACATAGAAGCACAGTTTGAGAGAGTGCTTGAGTTGGCGGTTAATCCTGGAACACCTTGAAGAAACCACCTTGTGGGAGGAACGGTATCTGAAGGCACGAGCTTGCCGAAAGCTGACTCGTACAATAAAAGCACTGCGTTAATAGCTACGGATTGAGCAGTTGAACTAGATTGTTGATTACGCATTTTTCTTTAAAAGTAGTAAATAATAAAACATCAAGTCACGATTTTCAATTCAAAACACTGACAAGCTCTTCAAATAAACCTACTAAACCTCCTGTCGCACCACCTGTGACCACGCCGAAGTTTAGGAAAAAGTTGAGCCGCTCAACTGAATAAGATTAATGAGGAACTATTTACAAAAGATAAGCTTTAATAGTGGAAAAGTCGTGCAGGATTCAAGCGCATCTAGGTGGACATATTCCGGCTGTTGCACTGACGGGTATGTCAAAAGATCTGGAAACTCTGAATAACTATATCAATTCTCCACGAGTTTTCCACTATTTGATTATTAAATTAAAGAAATGGTAACTTGCAGGTTTCTAATTTTTTAAACTTGGGATGAGAATATATTTCTATCGTTTAACGGAAGAATAGCGTGAAGATAACTAGAAAATAATACTTCAAAATAAAAGTGAATTAATCAAAGAGCCATCTAAAACGAAAGGAAATTTAATATTCAATAGAAATTGATGCAAATTGCTCTTGTAAAGCTTGATTAATTTTACCCAGTATTAGGTTATAATTTATGACTGCTATCAACACACTGTATAAATAACAGATAATCAAGCAGCAAATCTCAACCGTCCAGCATCATTCATTGTTACCAATACTTACGTTGATGCTAACAAGATTACACAATATGCAGTGAAGAATGTTGCAGCAGCAACTCAATCTAATATAGTGGTCACGAACCAAAAAAATCAATAAACAAAATATAAATTGGTTTTAATTTATGTCAAATATTTTTTCTAAATTTCACTTTTACCGTCGCTTTTCTTCCCCTTTTTTGTCGCTTTTGATGGCATTTGGTATTGTTATCACTTCGGCTGAAGCATCCCTA
>NZ_JACXAE010000052.1 GCF_014698965.1 Iningainema tapete BLCC-T55 | reverse complement strand
AGAGAACTGCAACCGTATGTACTTACCCTTATCCAAAGTTACAGTTACAAAGCTTTTGGTATTTATTACTTTTTTTTTAGGCATAATAGTTATAGAGTTTATAATAAAACACTAGCACATACTAGCACTTGCTATGAACATAAGTCAACTAACTAATCCCTCCAACCCTGAATCTTATGCAACGCATTTGAGAGTAGAGAATATTTTTTTTATAACCTTTTGAAAGGCTTAATTCATAGGCATTTTAAGAGTTGTAATAATAAGATTTCCGTTTTATTATTTATTATTTTCTAGTATTTAGCTAGTATTTGAGCGAGTTATACTAGCTATTGCTAGTTGTTACTAGCTTAATTCGGAAAAAATAAGTACTAGTACTTTCTAGTAGTTCGCTAGTAAGTAAGCTATATTGAGAGTTGTCGATTAACAAAAGTTAGCAAATTCTAGTTGATAAATATATGAGTCAGCGTATCCAACTTAATCTAAGACTTGACAAACATTCTGATCTATATGAACGCTTGAAGACTAGGGCTAGGGAGCAGGGAAGCAGCTTAAATGACTTTGCTATCAATGCTTTACGACAAGCATTAGGATTAGATACTGAGTATAGCCCTTTGGTAGAGACAATGCGCCGCATTGAAGTGCTTGAGCAGCAGATGCAAAAAGTCCTGAAGCGCTTGGAAATCGCTGACTAGAACTTCAACTAGCTGAAGTTTTGGGTTTATGTCGTGATCAAAAAAAACTTATTACAAAGTACCGTAAGAATACTTTACTGATGTTGCGGCGTTGACTCAAGCCAATTCTTCTCGTACTCGTAGCCAATGATAAACAACCAAAGCATAAGCCCAATGTTGAGCTTGGGCTTATGCTTTGGTTAAATCAGTATTCAACGGACTTTTTAGCCACCGATCGCACGGTAAGCACCGTAAGCAGCCAAACCAGCTAATGCGCCAACGGCAGCGCCAACAGGACCGGCTGCTGCTCCAATACCCGCACCACCGCCAACCATTCCAGCAGCAGTAAATCCAGATGCGGCGATCGCTCCATAACCTGCTGCGGCTCCGCCAAAAGTCGAAAGAACAGCTATACCAGCTTCTAGAAGATCCATGATTTTATTCCTTAAAGTAGTATTACTAATTACATACAAGGCAACATCTGCCACTTAGAGAGCTTTTGATAAAAAACTAGGATGTCAAACTGCTACCACCAACAATCCCGGCAGTAGCCTTGCCAGCTAGCGCTCCAAAAGCTGGATTAGACGTGATTGCGGTAACTGCAACTCCAACTACAATTCCAGAAGCAATGCTAGATCCGGCTTTCCACCCGATTTTCAACAATAACTTAGCTAATTGACACTTCCAATCCTCTGGCTCCATTACCATATTTTTTCCCTTTGAGCGAAACTTTTATTCTTTCGTCCAATTTAGAGCGAGATAGGCTTGGTAAACCTTAGTATGTGTACGGCTTTTTTTATTTAGATATGATTAAGTGGAAATTGGGCAAGAGTTTAGCTTGCATACAAAAGTAAACAAAGTTTACAAATCCCTAGCAGACTGCACTTGCTTTTCCAGCGCCGCGACCCGTTGCTCTAGCGCCTGTATACGATTGTATACAAATTCGTCTACACACCCTCTCGGCTTTAGCGTCACCTCAGCAGCGTGAGCTAGAATGCTTAATACGTAATCGGTGCGAGTGCAATTGAGTTCAGTCGCTTTCACGTCCAAAGCTTCTAGTAGGTCAACGGGAACCCGGATCGATAGTGGTGCTGTAGACATATTGTAGACAATGTAAACGAGCCAGTGCATCTAATTACAATGGTAGATACATTGCGCTGCTGTCGTTGGGTCTAGCATGAAGATACCGGGAAGTTACGGAAACGTTGGAGTGTCCAAGCGTTTCTTTGACTAGTCCAACATTTGCACCACGCTCCAGGGCGTGGCTAGCATGGGCGTGACGCAGCCAGTGAGGGCTAACCTTCTGAGTCAACCCCGCCCGTTTCGTCGCCGCCGCAATGATTTTGTTGATAGTCTTGCGATCCAAATGCCCTTTTCCCTTCCCTTTGCGACTACAAAAAACCGGATCGCCATCACTACAATTACTCCGCAGCTGCACTAATTCCGACCAGATCGACTTTGGCAGCAGCACAGAGCGTACCTTTCCCCCTTTACCCATCACAGTTACTTGACCGCTGTCACCTCGTGGTGTACAATCCTTCCACTTCAACGCGCACAGTTCGCTCACCCTCAGCCCCGCCCCATACAACAGCCGTAGAATTGCCCGATTACGCGGGTTTTCTTCCCCATTCCAGATCAGCCGTGTCACCTCGGACTCGCTTAAAAGCCGCTCATTTAAAGTATCTGGAGTTTTGCCCAGTGCCAGCGCCGCCCCAACATTAACAGGCGTCACCCCCAACTTATGGGCAAATGTTAGTAGCGATTTAACAGCATAAAGGATTGTCTTCTGGCTACTTTGAGCCAATCCCTGCTCATTGAGGTGCGCCGCGAAATCGTACAAATCTTCCAACGACACCAGGGGCAGTGGTTTAGCAACAAACGCCAAAAACCTCGTGATGTAATCTTTGTAGGTCGCCTTAGTATTTTCAGCTTTACTATACACCCACATTTCGATCAACTTCGCGGTGGCGTCGGCTGGGGCAAGATGAGCTAGCTTTTTGCGTTCTTCTCGGTGGTGTACGAGGGCAATAGGAGTCATTATTTTTACCCTTTCAAAACGACTTTAGCGGACAAATGTCGCTTTCATTTTATCGTGTACACGCACGTCTACACCCGCATACAATTTATTTGTATATAACGTTGTTGAACAGTCGTCTAACCAAAAGTGCCAAAACTCGAAGGATTCCGCCTGCCAGATGATATTCTCGCCTGCATCGCGAACCGTGTTGCTGCCGGGGAGGGCAATAAAACTGATGTGGTTATAGCTGCTCTCAGACGTGGTTTTGGCTTAGATAATCCGGAGACAAAACCTGACTTACAAACACAAGTGGAGTCGCTCTCGTCAAAGCTGGAGGAATTATCGGAGATTGTTAAACAGCATTCTACGTTGTTAAACAAATTTGTTGAACAAAATTCAACAGTATCAGATAGTAATATTGAACATAGTTCAACAACTTTTAACACGGTTATTAAACAAGATTTAACAGCGTTAGATAATGCTGTTGAATCTGATTTAACAACGCTTAACAACTCGGAGTTACTTGTTAAACAAGAGTCACAAAACGTCCAACCAGCAGAACATATTAACGTTCAACAGATTGTTGAACAAAACGAATGGCTAACCCCAAAGCAAGCTTATGAAATACTGGGCGGAAATCCTGATGACCCATTGTCGAAGGTTAAAAGCGTCGATGGTTCACGAATGATTGGGTTTCAATCTTTCAGAAAACTGCGTACTCCAATGGATTTTGAAGCTTTCGGCTTTGAGTGCCAAATTGAGAAGCATGGCAACCACACTAAGGTAATGCTGCGTCGGTTGGTTGAAGGGCGATCGCCCGGAACCATCGAACACGGTGATGAGCATTAGGTATTTGTATTTTAGTAGACATTGTAAACAAAAACTGAGATATACTCGTTTTGTCTACAGATGTATACAAGGGTCGGCAATGACTAAAACTAGCCAGGTCATTTCATTCCGGTTCAGCGAGATGGAATTGGAGGCTTTAAAAAATCAACAGCAGCCAGGGGAGAGTTTAAGCCAAACGGCACAGCGCTTGCTCAAGGAATCGTTAGCTTTGCCCACAAGGTCTACATCTTCTACAGATTACGTAGACAAACGAATTGCTGAGCGACTAGAACCTATCCAAGAGAAATTAAACCAGTTGGAAGTAGCGCTGGAAAAGTTGCCAGCCTGAGCGCTGTTGACAAAACCGTAAACAATGTAGACGCACTCAGGCAACAGCAGAGTATGGATGAATCTCTTGAAAAACTGCATAACGCCCAGCGGGAAAACGAGCAGTTAGGGGCGCAAGTAGAGAGTTTGCAGCAGTCTTTGGATGAGGTACAGAAAGAAATTGGGAGCAAGAGGCTTGAAAATCAAGAGCTACAGCAGGAATTGAACAATCTTTCTCAATCTCCTGCAATCTCACTGCCGGATCTTCAATTAGTACGCGATCGCGTTCTTAAAACCCTCACCTCTGGTAAAGGCAAAGTCGCCACGACTTCCCCCCAGTACAAAACTGCTGCTAGATCTTTGAATCGCTTTATTGAGGAATTGCAAAAATCTACACCAGTTTCTACACCTGAGCAAAATACGCCGGAATCACAGACCTGGGAATCAGAAGCTGAATCTTTTCTAGATGAGGTCAAGTGGAATGGGTGATTCAATAGATATGAGGTTAATGGGAACAGAGGAAGATTTGAATAAATGGGCTTGGTTCCTGGGGGAGTGCGAAAAAAGGCAGCTAATCACAATTCTTGAAAAATCAAAACCTTACCCCAATCGTGGTGATTCTAAGTTTGTACGACAGTACATCAAAATTAAACTGAATGCTGAAAATAATCCAGCATAATTAAACCCCCCGGCTGATAACCGAGGGGTAATTATTTTGTACATCAAATTTGTAAGTCGATTAATCAATTTCTTGCCAATCACTACAATTCACCGCTTCATCTGTTAGCACAAGGTTTGGATTAACAGCACAGTGCAAGTTAATATTTGAAGAGTAGAACTTGCAGCTTTTACAGTGGTGATGCTCTACTTTTTGGCGCTGGCTGTCTAATCTTTCTAATTCAGATTGTGTTGCTCTGTCACCCATCATTGCTGCACCACAACCAAACACTAATGAACCAACAGAGCCACCTAATCCTAATACAAAACTCTTCTTGATCTGCTCTGGTACATCAGAACGAATGAACCAATTACCAATAACTATGAGACTAGACAATACAAACAAGCATAAAGAGAAAGCTAAAAGCCAAGATGCGCATAGTGATAGTTTATAGCCTGGTGGTAGTTCATTGAATTCTTCACGCCATGTCATAGCTTCTCCTAATATTAATTTAGTATTTGTAGTGCTGACTTTTGATTGTTAGCGCTCTTTTGCGGTGATGTCAGCCTTCTGTCAGGGGTAAGCTATGGCTGTCAGGGCTGACAAGAGTGCTGACGCGCCCTGACATGCGCTGCACAAGCATTACTTCGTTGACTGACCCCTGACTGACAGTGCTGACTGACGATGCTGGCACCCCAAAAACAGCATATTTTTGGAACTGTCAGGAGTGTCAGGAGTCACGATTAATTATTCTGAAAAAACCATCATCTTTAATCTCAGCATCTCCATCTTTATGTAAAAAGCTAACAAGCAAGCGCACGTCATCAGCATCACGGGTCACACTACGTAACGCTCTATTATTAGCTCTAGCATCGCCAAACTTAATCCAGTCCTTACCCTTAAAGGTACGCAATGCCTCAAGCCCTTTATTAAAGTCAAAGCTAGTACTTACTGTATTTTGTTCTTGTTCTACTTGTTCCACTTCTGGTAACTCTGGTGTTTTATCAATGTCTAACTTAAAACTATCTTCCAACCTATTTATTGCCTCATAATTACTAGCCAGCTTATCGGTACTAGGTGGAGGACTAAAACCAGGTAGAAATTTTCTATTGTCCCGGTCAAAACCAGAATAGTTTTCGAGTTTGGGCATAGGGTACCATTGGTTAGTCCCACCAAAATAAACAGCCCGACCAATTTCGGATTTTTTGCAAAGTTTTTGTATTTCAACGGAATTCAATCTCTTGTCCCCTGGAATCATTTGAGCTTTAAGAATACCCTCTGAGGCTGAAACATTCTGAGCGTCAATGATAAATATGGGAACAAACATTGTTCTGTCACCACCGTCCATACCCAGACCAGAAACATGTGCATTTTGTGAAATCCCCCAGAGTGTAATGCCTTCTGAATCACCGGAAGTAGAGTATCCAGATAACTTCCGTTTCAGCCATGTTAATGGACTTTCTACACCTTTTTCTACTTTGACAGCGCCAAGTGTTTTAAGTGTTAAACTTAGTTCGTCAAATACTAATAGCTTACGACCAAGACCACAATCAAAATTGTCATATTCTTGCAAGCAGTTTCTTACCCATTCTTCCGCATCTTCAGGAGAACTGGTACTTAATTTCTTCCTAAAAAGACGGTCAACTCTTCTAGAAAAGTAAGCAGTTTCCTTTGGATCATTCTTGGGGTCAATATAAAAGATTGTTGTGTTTGAGTGGTATTGCTTGACCGCTTCTAAAGCGTTAGTTACGAAAATTCCTTTACCACTACCAGGAACGCCTACAATCAATGTCAGTTTTAAGCTTTGTGCTAATAGCCGGGGTAAGTTTGGTGTTTCTGTTTTGAATTCTACAAGTTCAGTTAGCTTATCCTCTACTGGCAAAATCTCATCAATTGGAGTAATCTTAATTGGTATTTCCTCTACAGCATTACTATCAGTTGGGGGAAGGTTAGGGCGCAACTGCTCATCAGAAATGAACTTTACTTGCACCTCTGGCATCGGAGTGTATTCGTTCATTTGCTCAATGGTTCTAGTTTCGCGATTTCTCGTATCCAAATATGAGCGCTGTTGTTCAAGGGCATCTAAGTGAGTGTAATCAACTCTAAGGTCTGGTTTCACATTTGCCATGTGAGCGTTAACTTGTTGAGGTGAGGGTAGCGCTCCATTGAATCGAGCAAAGCAATCAAATATCCATCTGTAGGCGTGAAACCTTTTTAGTGGTTCTATTTGGGTTATGTAGTCGGTTAATAATGCAAAATGCTTATCTATTAGGGCATATTCTTTCCTTTCTACTGGGGATAGATAGTGTTGTAGTTGCTCGAATTCATCAACATCACCATTCAATTTCTCCCTAAGTTCTGCATTACCCAAAGTACCTGCCAAATCTAAAACATTCCCGCGAATAAAAGGGAATGGAGAAAATGAACCAGTAGCGCTAGCATCAATGAAACAGCCGTGTACGTACCCAATTATCCCCAAAACCACACCTACAGGTGCTAAAGGTGATAACGCATGAAAGAAAAAACCAGCAGCCAGTACTGCACCACTAACTAACTTATTTGCATTGATGCCTGAACGTTCTTCTCTGGCTAATTCTAAAAGTTGGTCTTTTCTTTCCTTCAACCAATCCGCAACATAGCCATCCTCCAAATATTCAATCATTGGATAGGATGCACGGATATGCGCGGTCTGTGGTGTTTCGAGTCGTGGTGTTTCGAGTCGTGGTATTTGTGGTTTATTGTTTTCCATAGCAACTCCTGAGAGTTTAGACGGTCGCACCTCATTCGATGAGGAGCATCACGCTTTTTGCGACCGCGTTTGACTAGCCTTTTAGCATTCGGTAAACTACATATCCAAGTTCAGCAGCAACTATTGAAAACAAGTTGTACATTAGGCACTTGAAAATATCTCCAGGGTCACTATATTGCAGTGGATTTCTGCTACTGAAAGTTTGAATTAAATCGAATGTCCAACTAGCTATCGCAATCAATCCGATTGTTCTTGGTGAAATTCCTGCTACAGTTTTCGCTTTAAATGCTGCATTTCGTACAGTGGCGCTTTGAATAATTTGAATTACGAAACTAAGAGCAATTGCAAATACAAAGGCAGGATTGAAAATGATTCCGGCACGAAAACTAGGAGGGAATAAAGCAATCCCTGGTAGCCAAGACCAACCCGCCCATGTCTGTTCAAAGAATGGAAACAAAGCGGCTCCTTGGAATAAGGATTGCCAGTAGCTATCAGCAGTGAACAGTACTCCCACAACAAAAACTAGACTACCTAATGCAACTGCACCAACGCTTCCAGCCTCCGTGAAATGCTCCATTATGCTGGCAAGGAACCGGGGAATAATTGAAATTATTACTACTACCCACTTGGCTAGAGTACTGAAAATATCCGATTTGGGTTGTTGTTGTTGAGGTTTTGAGACTAAAGGTGTCTTTCCATCTGAAGTTGTTAAGGGTGGTTTATTAGATTCCATTTGTTTTCTCCTTTGTTAACTATCTTCATTAATTACTGGGGCATTATTACAAGCTGCGTTTGTTTTTCTCTTCCAAATAAATCGGCGATTCTCTATCTTTCCAATGCATATGTTGGAACGGTCGTAAACAAAGAGAACCTGGTCTGCTAGGTAACTTTGCAGAATCTGTCTCTTTAATTTAGGAGGTTTTATTCCGTCATCATAGTCAACTATTCTGAGTGTTCGCCCTTCTGGAAGTAGTCCCGTTTTGCGAATTAAATCTGCTGTCTCTTTTCTCTGATTAATGCGTTCACGGTTAATTTCTTCACTTTGTTGGAGACTATCTTTTACTGCGAAAGTAGTATAGTCGGAAGGTACTTTTAGAAAAAGCGGTGCAGCAATTAATAGTCCTCCAAATAAAGAGATTCCAGTAGGGAAAAGATATTTGTCCGCTCTTGATTTGGTCATGGTTAGAAGGTAGGAATTTCACCTACCTGATTTACTAGCTAGGATTAATCACCTGATTAATCAATGCTTGAATCAAATTCAATTTATCCCGCGTGTTCAATTCATTAATTCTCAAGAGTGCATCTTCAACCTGATAACAAACAACGTCATCCCCATCACTGCTCTCGCACAAATTATTTGCAATTTGTTGAATCATCCACAATCTTTCCAAGTGGTTCAATTCCTGAAACTGTTGACCCCACATTTCGGACATTTCTTCAATTAGTTGAGACATGACTTATTACTCCAAAGTAATTAAAGTTAAATATTTTCAGTTAAACATTTAATCAACCCAAGTTGATCAAACAAGGTCAACTCGTGTAAACGTTCACACAATGGCGTAATATCATCTCCAACCTCGTTAGGGTCGTAGTTCTCTGTTTCCGTTGCTGTCATTGCACCAGCGCAGTAAGCTAAAATCCACAGCTTTTGAGATTGGTTTAGATTCTCGAAAGTACTACCGCACTCTGCTTCGATATCTCCCAGTAGTCCACCGTCTCCTGGTGTGTAGTTGCAAAAATATCCGATTGGTTTCGACATGATTTGATCCTCTATGTTGTTATCTTCATCAACGGAGATACATTCTGTTGGAGGCGATCGCTTGTTTCTCAGGCAGCGCGATCGCTCTCTCCTCAAAACAAACTTTGCTGTATTGCTTCCGTGGTCATTACCGCGTTGTGTTGTCGGTACAAACTGGGAACCTCATAGCACTTGCGTAAAACTTTATCGCGGGTAAGTCTAAGGTCGGCTGTCTTACGCTGTCTGGGCAGAGGGGTAAAAATATAAGCTGTGTGCTTGATACTGCCAACTTCATAGCGGTAGCGGTATAGTGTGCCTTCAATTGAATAAGTCTTGCTTTGTGTTAAAAGCGTCACACAGTTGACCAGTTGTAAATCATTCACCTCTGAAAGCCTCCAAATTCCCTAGATTGAGTGTCTGTACCTCTTGCCAAAGCCTACGTTTTACTTGAATTGCAGAAAGTGTAAGGTTTACCCTACGAGTGCTTCCTACTGCTTTACGCCAAAAGTTATATTTGCTTCCGGTGCATCCTGAGTAGTGCCATTCACCGCGTTCGCCTTCAATGAGATAACGTCCTTTAGTGGTTAAGTTGGCAACATTAAACATTACTTTCACCTCAATCCCTTCCATACAATTCCATGTATTCGTATGCGCTTTTTACTTCAAACTCCTGTTAGTTCACTGTCAAAATTTGATTCAATCTCGTTAACCTTTAGGGTTAAATCTGACGGCAAAATTATTGGTTGATTAGAAGAACACAAACAGCTAGCTGCTGGTATTACCCAAGTTGTTTGCAAATGTGTTCCGTATCTGGAAACCAGTACATTAAAAAGCTCTGTCAAACTGCCAAGTTTTGTAGCTTTTAACAGTTCTTGTCCTCTTTCTAATGCTTCATCCCTCACAACAATTCGTGCTTGTGCCATAGTCACAGAATCATTCCCTCTATTGAAATTGTTTGAAAGTTTTCAGCAATTTTGAATCGTTTATTTGTGTCAGCTTCTAACTGTTTCGCTAGTGGTGCGGAACCACCAATAATCAAAACTTCACCAATCTCTTTGAAAAAATCTGCCCAGCGTGTCCGGATTTCTGCTCGAATTTCATCAAGCCAAGCATCTCTACATTTGGGAAAAACACTAGTGAACGTTACACCTGATTCAGTTGTGTAAGTTCCGTTGGCGATCGCGTCCATGATTTGTGACAAATCCAAACTCTTATTAGTAGTTCGTTGCATAGCGGCACTAACTAAGTTGGCTAGCTTGTAAGTGCCATCTGCTATCACATCTTGGGTACGCATAGGCTGCCCAGAAGGCGAATACAGGCGACCAATAGCAGTTCCACCACCTAAATCAAGAATCCCGTTAATCTTGTCAGGACGATGAAATAAACCACGTTGCGTGGCATAGTCGAAAGCTGGTTTAGTTTCATCAACCAATTGCACCTTGCGGATGCTGGCAGTTACTCGTTGACCATTGCGAATAAAACTGAAAGTTCCTTCCAGATTTTTTAAGGTCTTGGCGTAGTCTTGGTTCCTGGAATCTGGTAATGCTACCCGCAAAGTTTCGACCACGAGCATATCTGTACTTGGATGTGGCTCTAATGCTGCAAACATCAGCTTGGAAGCTAGTTTGATTTTGTCGTATGCAAATGCTGCTTTGCCTTTTTGTAACTTAGCTTCTGTGCCAATCACGTAGCTTTCACTAACTTGAAAATCTTCATTTAGTAACTCAATAACTGGTGATTCAACATTTCCTTCTGGAATATCTTCCCAATCATCAAAGTGCTTAATAACACTGGGGATTGTGATTACTTCTCCGTCGGGGTTGATCCATTGAGTAGTTCTGTTGCCAGCATCTAGTGCTAAGATTTTACGCTTTACCAAATTTGACTCAGCACGATTAGTTATAACTGTCTGCGTCAAGCTAACTGTCATGAGAAAATTCTCCTTATAAAGCTTTAAAGTTCAGACCTAGTAAGGGTTTTGGGAGTTTGCAACGTTAAATCGTCCGCAACGATAGGTGATTCTTTGCGGCTTTGATTTCCTTATTGCGTCTAAATTTGGTTATGGTGATAGGATAGCATCAGGTACATCACTTTGCAAATAGTACATAGAATAATGTACAAGCACACATCTGGGGCATTCTTGCGGATAATGGCATCAAGTGTATTTTTTTCTTATGCCTACTCTCTCATGCCCACAAAACGCCCACGGACAACAATTAGTTTCGACCCTAACGACTACAAAGAGTTGGAAGAATGGGCAGAATCAGAGTTCAGGTCGGTTCCGCAGCTTATTACAGTAATTGTTAAAAAAGCATTAATTGAGCGAAAAAATATAAACAAGGAGAGCAAATGACTACAAGCCAACCACCAACCATTGAGGAACGCTTAAGCCGCCTAGAAAATCTCTTCGCCAACGTTGGCGAAACAGTTGTGCAACATGACGCCACTATTGATGTACTGGTAGCGAATATTCAGCAGCTTACTGAAAATCTCAATAATCTAACCGAACAAACCAACCGCAACATCAATAACTTGGCAGAGCAAGCAGCACAAGATAGGCAGCAAGCAGCCATTGACCGTCAAGAATTTCGACGGCAAGCAGACCAAGACCGCCAAGAGTTTCGACAGGAGATACGTCAGATCTGGGAATACTTACGCAATCGCAACGGCGGCAGCGGTTCACCAGCATGAGGTGCATGTAACTCAATCGCCAATAAACGACTGAGTGAAATCAAACGCGCCTCCAAGACTTCTTACAAATGAGGAGCAGGTATCATGACCTAACCCCGAAAATTGGTACAATCGACTTTACGGATTTTATAAGGGAAACGCCCGAAAGGGAGAGCCGTTGCTAAATTTAAGTTTTTAATTAAAAAAAAGGGGGCATCGCCACTACTATTACGTCAACGTCAAAAGTAAACGACACCCGTCCTAAGTATTTTAATTAAACAATCTAAGATTATAGTACCGTAGTTGTTCACGGCACGCCATAAAGGTCTTAGAGTAAACAATCAAAGGATTTGTACATATCTCCGAGTAGCGGCTATTGATCAGATACTTCGTATCTTGTAATATAGCCATCTTTCACTAAGAGGATGAAGAGGACGATTAATCAGGAACACGGGTAAACTAATGACGTTCACGAACACGAATAAATAGTGGCGACACCTCCTGTACTTACAAACAGGGGTAAAAAATGGTTGTTGCAAAAAACTCGGAAATCAAAGCTAAAAATTTCTCAGGTCTAACTCCGATCCGCAACAGATTTGAGAGCTTTGACGAGTTTAAGTCATTTGTCCGGCAAGTTTTTATCGAAGGCAGCGCCATCGACCCAGAACTATTTGATGCTTGTGTAGAATTCCACGGAGATCAGGAATTTAGCGACGGTGGGGATGTCAGCACCCCCATCCATGACGCACTAGGCTGGGATTTCAAGCGCTTCGGGCATCAGGCAAGTGAAAACCTGTATGCAGCATTCCTCAAAAATGAAGATGGTACAATTTGGCAAGTCATAGTATCTCTTTGGGATGATGACAAACAACGTCCTTACAGGTATATGGCGCCCAAGGGAATAGGCGATCGCGCATTCCTTCCCCCAATACCACCAAGCATAAGAAAGCGGATAGCTGAAAAGCACGGCATCGAAGTGCCGATGTCCGGTAGCTTTTGGGAGTGGCTGCAAGAAATGGATATCCCGCGAATTGTTACTGAGGGTGGGAAAAAGGGCTTGAGTGCCTTGTCTCAAGGGTACGTTGCGATCGCGTTGTACGGTTGTACTTGTGGTGCAAAAAACAAGGATGAGCGAGACAGATACGTAGACCCATACCTCATTAATGACTTGGAACGCTTTGCACAAGAGGATAGTAGATGGCTTTTCGCGTTCGACCGGGATGAAAAGCAGAAAGCCAAGCTGGCCGTAGCAAGTGGTAAGAAAAAATTACGGCTTGCCCTAAACGCCGCTGGATGTACCACAGTAGATATAAAGTGGACATCCTCTGACGGCAAGGGACTTGATGATTTTATGGTCAACAATGGTAGCGGTGCTTTTGATGCGGCATACCAAAAAGCGATCGCCAAGTTAGAAAAGGCATTTCGATCTGATTCTACCCCGGAACCGAAAGGAGCAAGAAGCAAGAATAAACAGATACTTAACTTCCTAGAATCGCGTTGGCGCTCCAGATTGCGTTTCAACGAGATGACCTTGAAGCCAGAATTAGATGGTCAACCCGTAGACCTGGATACGATCTCAATGCAGATAGCAAGGGATTTTGACATTGATATAAGCTCATCGAAAGCAGTTGAAGCGGTGCTGATAATTTCAAAAGCCAATAGCTATCACCCAGTACGAGAATACCTTGAACGTGTAGCCGAACAGTATCCAATCAATGATTTGAGTATTATAGAAAACATTGCTACTCGGTATTTTGGCACTACAGAGCCATTACATAATGTATTCATGCGTAAACACCTAATTGGTCAGGTGAGGCGGGTGTTTGAACCAGGATGCCAGCACGATACCGTAGTGGTTTTGCAGGGGTTGCAGGGTGTACAAAAATCAAGTTTTTGGCGCACTTTAGCTGTAAACCCAGATTGGTTCGATGATACAGCCACCAGTGGTAGCAATGATAAAGACGAACGGTTAAAGCTCAGACGTTTTTGGATTTTGGAGATGGCTGAGATTGAATCGGTTTTCCGGCGTAAGGAGATTGCTGGCTTACGTGGTTTTTTGACAACTAAGTGTGATAACTTGCGGGTTCCCTATGGTCGATCCGTTGAGTCTTTCCCCCGTACATCCTGCTTTGTCGCCAGTGTCAACCCGGCAGAATTTCTTGTCGATCCAGAGGGGCATAGAAGATTTTGGGTTATTCCAGTTCTGGTTGATCGTATTCCAGTGCAGATGCTGAAAGATGAATTAGATCAACTTTGGGCAGCAGCTGTCCATGCCTACCGTTCTGGTGATCAGCATTGGTTGACACCAGAGGAAGAGAAACGGAATGCCTTGTTAAACAAGCGGTTTGAAGTGGAAGACAGTTGGACCGAAGTCATAGAGCTTTATCTAGAAAACCTACAGCAGACAACGGTTACAGAGATTTTAACTCATTGCCTAAAAATTGAAATTGGTAGACATGACCGTCAATCACAGATGCGTGTTGCGGAGTGCCTCAAGCGGTTGGGTTGGGTCAAGGGCGAGAAGAAGAAGATTAATGGCAAGTCTACCCCAGTTTGGAGGTGTCAACCCGATTTTAGTGGGTGTCAACCAGATATCTTAGAGGTGTCAACCAAGGTGTCAACCAACTCAAACCCAGACGCAGTAGACTTTTCAGACAATAGGTTGACACCTTTTAACGAAAATACCCCAAACTTTGAACAACAACAAAACATTAATGTAGATCCACCATCTACAAACCAAAACTTAAAAACAGGTGTCAACCCCCAAGGTGTCAACCAAACAGAAACAACGCAAAATCAAGGCTTTGGGACAATTGATACCTCAAAAGCTGCGGTTGACACCTCTAATAAAGATGCGATCGCAGTTGGCGCAGCGTCTCCGATAGGAGAAGGCACTGGCACAAATGCGATCGCAACAAGCACGACCCCAACTGCCAAGTCCCAGCAATGGACACCTATTGTTGGGCAGTCAGCGATCTACGGTAATGAAGCTGTGGAAGTTGTTGGTTTTTGGAATCGGGGTGCGGAATTTCAAATTGAGTTTAAATCTGGAACGCGAAAGTATGTTAAGCGAGGTAGCCTTAGACCAGTAGCTGGCTAGCTATTTATCACGAATTGTGGCGATCGCCTAAAATAAATCTGCAACCAAAGGAAGTAAGCATGGTCCAAGCTTGTAGGCGCTCTTCGAGGTAAAAGTCATGTTGTTTCTGATTACCTGCGTAATCGATGAAGGGGTAGACAAAGGCTCATTCATTGTTGTGGAGGCAGAGTCTGAGCTAGAGATTGCCCAACACATGCTGACCCACACTGACCGATGGGAATGGTTTTTAGACCGAGCTTATCCGGAAGATTGGCGGCGTGAGAAAACTTACCCTGGAACTTTGATCGACTGCATTCGAGAAAATCCTACTATGAAACCTGTTGAGCTACTGGAGTTGATTAACATTACTAGTGTGGATGGTGATTCAACATGGCAATTGCGGATCTATCCAATCACTGTGCAATCGTTGCAGCAAGTAGAAACTAACCCGTGGAAGCGCCCAGAGGTTTACAAAAGAATTACTGACTCTTGAGCGGCGGATATGGGCGTGGGGAGTAGGGGAGTAGGGTAAGTCATGGCGATCGCGCTATCTTTAAAGCGAAAGATTTGGAGTGAAGAGCGATCGCAACAAACAAGCCAGTACTAGAATTTTCTAGTAAAAATGCCTTTTTTAGGGTTCCAAAGCTAAATTTCAAGCGGCAAGTCATAGTTACGGCAAACGCTTTGATAATGCTTAATAATTGTTGCAGGTGAATTACCTACCCATTTTGCGACATTTTGAATAGGGACTCCTGCTTCTAATTGCAGTGTTATAAATGTGTGCCTTGTTGCATACGGAGTTAGATACTGCTTTAACTTTCCAGAAGTAATTAACTCAGCTATTAATGACTTGGTAATGTTTTTTCCAGAACGATCTTCGTGACCTGACCAAATATTTCGTATACTTTTCATGATGACTGGTTTACCTTGCCACTGAAATACAAAATCTTCAAGATTATAATTTTCAGGTCTTATGCTCATTAAAAAATGCTGTAAGTTTTCATTACAAGGGAAAATTCGGCTTTTTATACCTTTGGATGCAGTTTTTAAATCTTTCTCTACTTTATATTCTCCGTCATAAGAACGTTGAAATTTAATTCGTGTACAATCTGGACTTATATCTTTCCATCTTAGAGCTGCTAATTCTCCATGCCTACATCCAGTCATGAAAAGAAATTTAATAATATTAGTCCATTTCTTACTACTTCTTCCATTTTGATTCCCGCGTTTCTCAAATGCTTCTATTATTGCATCTCTCTCTTCTTTAGTGAAAGCTCTGTAATCGTCATCTGGTATTGATAAGCACCTAATTTGCTTAGGCTTTTTCCTACAAGAATTATTAGGTAAAATGTTTTCCTGTAAAGACTTGTAGCCATTTCTAACTTCAACAGGTATTTTGTCATGTTCTCTAGCCCAATCTACAACCTCAGCTAGTATACCCATAACTCTTCTAACAGTATCCTTACTACGTATCTCAATCAATTTGTTATATATATCTAAAGCTTTCTCAATATCTTGAGGGCATTCTAGCAATGCTCTATAAAATGCACCTCTATAATGCCGACGGTACGTAGTTTCAGCTAATCTTGTCTTTCTAAACTCACAATAATCATTATACAAATCTATCAGTTTAGGCTTGTATTTTTCCTTTAAGGCTAATCCTTCTGCCTGTATTTTACTAGCAGCTAAATTTTCTAATTTGTATTTTTCTAGTGTTGGGTCAAAAGTACCAAATAATATATCTTTCTCAATAAGACTAGCTACCTCTTTAGCCTTAATCATATTTTCTGCATTATTAAGTATTCGCAGTGAGAAATAGTGCTGCTTCTTATTCCAGAACTTTTGAGATAGCGAAGTAGAGAACTGCAACCGTATGTACTTACCCTTATCCAAAGTTACAGTTACAAAGCTTTTGGTATTTATTACTTTTTTTT
>NZ_JACXAE010000051.1 GCF_014698965.1 Iningainema tapete BLCC-T55 | reverse complement strand
GCAATTTACAACCGCTGATGCCCGTATTAAATTAAAGCGCCTCTATCCGTCAATTAGTTCTTGACAGACTACTAGATTGCAGTTAATAATAATGTTATTGACTTGGGACTAGGGACTTGGTATTGGTATCGACTTGGTTATATTACCTTCCTTTTGAAATGCGTTGTAGCTTTTGTACAAACTTTAGCATATTGTAAATTCCTTCGCCATAAACAGGAATTACTGTAAACATTTGTGTGTCAATAATCAAATCTTTCTTTCCTAAACGAATGATGATATTGCCAGAGCGTCTTGCTTCTATTCGTTCTTGAAGTTTTTGAAGCTGTTCTCCAACTGCACTCTGATTAATTAGAATACCTAAACGTTTTAACTCTTTGTCAACAGCTTCTAACTCATCCAAAATACGTACTGCATCACGTTCTAAGGAGCTTTTTCTATTTTCCAATGCTAAGCGTTCCGCTTCATAATGCACTAATTCTTCTAAACGTGTTCGTTGCTCCTCCAGTATTCGGATTTTTTCTTCCTGACTTTGAGCTTGAGATATTAGTTCTTCTATTTGAGGAACACGCGATAATCTCTTTATTACTTCTCTGTCACTTCCTGAAAAAGCATATCCAAACAAGGCAAATGGTATGGGTGCTACTATTGCTGAGGCTATACCAAACCAAAGTACATAATTACTATCTTTTGCCGCACGGAAGCCCAGCCAAATAATCAGAACTACAAGCGCAGTACCAACAACTATTGATAAGAACTTTTTCATTGTCTACTCAGACATTAACTGATGATACAATCCTCACAGTAGCTGTGTTTAATTATGTATTATATAAAACACACTTATTTAAGGATAACCAATTATACAGTTCCCGTAGTAGCTTTTCCGGATAACACACATCCCCACCAGTAATTCAGTAGGATTGAGGTTGTACTACAGTGGATGAAAAGCTTTTGGCAGTTTAGGCGCGATTATCGACTGGTAAGCATCTAAAGCGTAACCTTTGCTCCATCCGTAGGCACTGAAATTTGCAAAATCCTTACAGTACTGGTAATTTCTGCTAAAGTACAGGCAGAATTAGGCGTAATAATTAGGATTATCTGTCAGCAAACCTTCAGCTTGAGCAGCTGCAATCAGGCGATCGTCTGCAGTGAGAAAAACCAGTAGGGTACTCTGTGCTTGAGCAAAAATGGATTGAATACGAAGAACTGATGCCAGTTGGATAGCATCATATGCTTTCAAAGGATACTGTCTAACCAATTGGCCTGCTGTTTCCACCAAAGTCAGATCAAGTTCAACAACTTGGTACTGAGTGTCTAGATCGTATCGAAATGTGTGAATAATTTGGTTGACATCTGTTACAGAAAGATTTCCTTCTCTTTGGCGACGTGCTAGAGCGCTATTGACTTCTACCCAAGAGATTCTAGCAATAAATAATAAGTTTCCGGTTTGTGGATCTGCAATTTGCTGTATCCATGCACTACCTGTTTCCGAAACATAACGTTTAACGAGAACACTGCTGTCTAAAAAATAAGCAGTCACTACAAACCTCGGTCTTCAATGATGATTTGTGAAAGAGGCTTACCTGGACATTGGCCCAATCTTTGGGCTAATTCTCGACGCTCTGATTCAGAAACTGGCTTAACAGTACCTTTATGGGGTGGAGGAGTGACTAGTCCGGCTGCTACGAGAGTCTGAAGGATCTTTTTTGCTTCATCTTTTGGCTCTTCATGCAAGATTTGAATTTGCACTGTCTGATTCTCTTGCAGAGGCAAAGCACTCAAAGGACGCAGAATACCATTTTCGTAAACAGCACTAATAATTTCAGTCATGATCTGCTTGCTGCCCAAATATCAATATTATGATGGATAAGTTTATTTAGTTTAACATCTTAATCAATGCCCAAGAAATTCATTTCTAGGCTCAAAGCTCAAGTCTGCTTTGGCAGACTGAGTAAATTCTCCAGTCCGTTAAAACGGACTTGAGCTATTAGCCCTTACCTTCGTCAAGGCGTACCATTAATTATTAATACATTACTTACCTATATCCTCATACCACAATTCAGGATTTTCGTCAATAAATTCACTCATCATTTGTTCACATTCAGCTAAATTTAAATCAATTACTTCTACGCCGTGAGATACCATAAAATCTTTAG
Source organism: Iningainema tapete BLCC-T55 (assembly GCF_014698965.1). Taxonomy (GTDB): domain Bacteria; phylum Cyanobacteriota; class Cyanobacteriia; order Cyanobacteriales; family Nostocaceae; genus Iningainema; species Iningainema tapete. The sequence goes on along the minus strand of NZ_JACXAE010000051.1, from coordinate 14,587 downwards.
CACCGGGAAAAGTCCTTGACTCTCCGGCAATAACTTTTTTAATTCCAAATTGCACCACAGCTCCAGCGCACAAATAGCACGGCATTAAGGTTGAATAGAGTGTAGTACCTTTATAGCTGCCGATTCTGCCGGCATTGCGAAGACAATCAATTTCAGCGTGGGTGACTGGATCTCCATCTTGTACACGCTTATTATGTCCTTTACCAATTATTTTGCCATCTTTGACTAAAACTGAACCAATGGGAATTCCGCCTTCACTTCTGCCTTGCTTTGCTTGTGCGATCGCTGCTTCTATAAATTCATCCATTTTATAATCTCCTATTATGCCAAAACAACTTGTCTTAATGGATCATGATGGTGGTATAGACGATTATCTAGCAACTATGCTGTTGATGACAATGGATCATATCAAACCCCTTGGCATTGTTGTCACACCTGCTGATTGCTATGCTGAACCCGCAGTTAGCGCCACACGCAGAATCTTAGATTTGATGGAATGTTCCCATATTCCCGTTGCACAAAGTACTGTGCGCGGGATCAATCCCTTCCCCCAACTTTATCGTCGTGACTCGTTCATTGTTGATCATCTTCCCATACTTAATCAAACTGATACCATTAAAACGCCGCTAGTTGCACAACCTGGTCAAAATTTTATGATCCAGGTGTTGCGAGAAGCACGAGAACCAGTCACACTAATGGTAACAGGACCTTTAACAACGGTAGCCACAGCATTAGATTTAGCTCCAGACATTGAAGCAAAAATTCAAAAGATTGTCTGGATGGGGGGTGCGTTGAATGTGCCTGGGAATGTGGAAAAAAACTGGGAACCGGGGCAAGATGGTTCAGCAGAATGGAATGTTTACTGGGACCCAATTTCTGCCGCCAAAGTTTGGCAAACACAGATTAAAATTATCATGTGCCCTTTAGATTTAACCAACAACGTACCTGTAACATCTGACATAGTGAAAAAAATGGGGCAACAACGCCAATATCCCATATCAGATTTGGCAGGTCAATGTTATGCTTTAGTGATTCCCCAAGATTATTTTTTCTGGGATGTGCTGGCAACAGCTTATCTTGCTCATCCAGAATTCTATCTACTAAAAGAGTGGGAAACAGAAATTATTACCACTGGTTTGAGTCAAGGAAGGACTAAAATTGTGCCTGGAGGTCGTAAAATTTCTGCTATGGCACAGGTAGATAAAGATCTCTTTTACGATTATATTTTGCAGCAATGGGCTAGGTGAATTTTGGATTGATGTCAGGTGCGTTATCGCTTTAACGCACCAAAATAAATGGTGTTTTAATTAATCAGATCCAAACCTAAATAGATAGCGGCAATGCTACCAGTAACACAAATTTCTCCTTGACGGATTTTATCTTTAACTAATTCTATCGGAATTAGTACAACCTCTATTTCTTCTGTTATATCTAATTTTTGTTCTGCAAACTTTACCACATTTTCTGCTAAAAATAAATGTATTTTATTAGTATCTTTACTAGGATTGTCGTATTGTGTGGCGATTTTCCTTACTAGTTGGGTAGTATAGCCTGTTTCTTCTTCCATTTCTCTCTTTGCGGCTACTTCGGTACTTTCTTGTGCTGGGTTAAATCTTCCGGCAGGAAGTTCTAATACAAATTCACCTACCGCGTGTCTGTATTGCCGGACAAAAATAATCTCTTTGTTAGTGGTGATGGGTAAAATTACCGCGATTTCTGGTCGAACATTGACAAAATAATCATCGATAATTTTACCATTGGGTAATTTTATTACATCTTGCCTGACTTTGCACCAGTAATGATCCAAGACCATTTTTGATTCCAGAAGTTGCCATTTTTTTAAGTCTGTCATGAATAAGGTGTATCGTCAAAATCACACAAAGTATATCAGAGTCCTTAAACATGTGACAAAGAATCGTTGCACATTTGTGCGATCGCTCATTTGATACGTAACAATCACGATTGTGTAGAGACGCCCCGGCGGGGCGTCTCTACGAGGGTATGGGTTGTAGGGTATGATGTAACTTATTACACCATATACCCTACCCCCGATATGCCTCAACCTAAACTAGACTTGGAGTAGGATCAATGATATTTGGCTTAGAAATTGTGGTGTCTGCTGCTGCAATCAAATCGTTACTAGGTAAACCATTGTCAACTTGATTATAGTTACCAAATTGGAACGTTGACAGCTCATTGCTGATAGCATTGGTCATGAAATCTTGAATCAAACCAATACTTCCTCTGTTAGTTGAGAGCAGAAAATCGCTTGTAGGAGAGCTTTCAAGCGTATTGCTTGGTTGCAATTGTTCGCCTGGTTGACTTGCGAGGGTGTCATTAGCTCCTTCAATCGGAGCGCTAGTTCCAGACTCTAAATCAGGGTTTGTATAAAAAACGCTGTCTACTTGTTTGTCAGAAACTAAGTCCAGCTTAACGTTTTTTGAGTCAACCTTCACTGTATTCTTAGTTGGCTGTGTGAGTTTGCCCTCAGAAAAAGTAACATCATACTCTCCAGGATCGAGTGCAACTTGATAGCCACCTGAACTAGTAGTTCTAGCTGTGAAAGTTTTGTTGTCTGACTTACGTACAGCCTCAACTTTAATGCCTCCTAACCCTTCTCCTGGGGTGTAAAAGTTATCTTTCCTAACTAAATCGTTATACGCTACCCCAGTTAAGAAAGTTTTACCTGAAGCTGGTTTACCAAAAAACTCAACTACTGATGCTTGTGTCAAATTTTTGCCATCACTAGTTTGCTTACCCAAGAAATCTATCCCAGCTTCTTTCCAGTTTCCGTCAAAGAAGTTAGCACGGTGTCCAGAACTTCCATACAGGCTATTATGTCTTTCTTCAACGTACTGAGTAGCACTCTTAGGTGTTGAACTACCCCCGAAAGAAAGGTTTTCGTTCGCCTGTGAACTCTGAGGTGCGCTCATATCATAACCAGCTTTGAAAGCCCTTTCCCAAGGCAATCCACCCTCACCGTTGTGAGAGATAGTACGATTTTTGTCTTGCCAATTGTTATGATCTTGTGCAGCTTTAGATAAGTTGGTGTTCCAAGCGAGGGGCTGTTTAGCATCAGAAGAAACGTTTCCTAGTGAAGAACCCTGACGTTGTTCCTCCGCTAAAGGATTGGCACGAGCGCGGTTGATTAACTCGAGCATATACTGCTCATAGTTAGTAGGCTCAAAAGAGTTTGAAGATAAAGTCGGCTGAGAGTCTACTGGATTAGGATCGGGACTAGCACCTTGATTGGAAGTAGATTCAGGGCTAGCAACCGTGGGATTGGAGATAGGCTCCATCGTTTGAGCAGGAGGCGGATTGGATACACTTCCTGTGTTAGATTGACCACCAGGTATATTGGTTGCTGGATTAGTATCACCGCTACCAAAGTTTTGCACCCAATAGTTATTCTCAAAACCAACACCGAGATCTTTGTATTGGGATCTTAAGATATTAGCACGGTGTCCAGGACTGTTCATCCAATCTTGAACAACCTGTTGGGGTGTTTTTTGACCGGCTGCGATATTCTCTCCCATCGTTTGCGCTTCGTAACCGACTGCCTTTGCTCTGTCCCAAGGTTTAGAGCCATCCAGTCCTGTATGACTGAAAAAACGACGGTCTGACATTTCTTTGGCATATTTCTCAGCAGTATAGTTCAACTCATCGTTTGCTTGCAATGGAGAAAGACCATTCTTAGCTCTTTCTTGGTTGGTAAGATCAAGAACTTGTTGCTCAAATGTTGCCATGAATCTGTCCTCTTAAAGATTTGTTTGCATGAACGAGAGCAGAAATAACAATTCTGCTGCGCCTGTTGGTAGAAGCAAACCTGAAGAGGCTGAGTTAAGAGTGAGAGAATTTTTTACCTCTATGGGCATAATTTAACATTATTTCTTTGCAAAAGCTTATCTATTTTTTTACATTCTTACAAAGCTAAAAATAGCCATAACTCTTGCATAAAGCCGAAATGAGATTATTTTTACCACTCGCTCAAAGCAAATTATCATCGCTGATTCTGATGGTGATAAGAAGTGTTAATGTAACTTTTATACGCTAAAATCGACGATACAGAAGAGAAAATCTCACGCCAAGACGCCAAGACGAGGCAGCGCTGCATCCGGGTTTCCCGCTACTAGGCGACTGCCGTCGCCAAAATTCTTTTTGCGACGAGTGCGTCTTTGCGTGAGGCAAAAATCCACCCACATTAACCCATGCAACTACAGGTAGAACTATTTACTGTAAACAAGCGGTTTCCCTTAACCATTAGTTACGGTACAACGGCACAAACAACGAATGTCTGGGTAAGAATTGCGCAAGATGGGATTGAAGGTTGGGGGGAAGCGTCACCTTTTAATGTTGGTTATCGTCAATCCACGGATATCATTAAAGATGCTTTGTTACAAGTAGCACCGTCTTTGCAAGCATTGCATCCTTTGCAGCGACAAGAAGTTGAACAAGTTTTGTCTTCATCTCCGTCTGCGGCAAGGGCGGCGTTGGATATGGCAATGTACGACTGGATGGGCAAGCGCTGTGGATTACCTTTATGGCAAATTTTGGGACTCGATCGCAATGCGATTGTACCAACTTCGATGACGATTGGCATTAATACACCTGAAAAAGCCAGAGAAAGGGTGCGCGATTGGCTAGAATTTATTGATGTCCGTATTTTTAAGGTAAAGTTAGGTAGTCCAGAGGGTATTGCTGCGGATCAAAAAATGTTCTTGGCTGTGCAAGCAGAAGCACCTACACAGGAAATTTATGTTGATGCCAATGGGGGATGGAGTCACAAAGATGCTATATTGATGTGCAATTGGTTGGCTGAGCGTGGTGTGAAGTATGTTGAACAACCACTTTCACGAGGACAGGAAAAAGATTTAGTCGAACTGAAGAAGCAAACTGAGCTACCCATCTTTGTTGATGAAAGTTGCTTTAATAGTAAAGATATCCCATCATTGGCAAATTGTGTAGATGGTATTAATATCAAGTTGATGAAGTCTGGGGGTTTAAGTGAGGCGATACGGATGGTACATACGGCACGAGCGCACCAATTACAAGTGATGTTTGGGTGCTACTCTAATAGTACGCTAGCCAATACTGCTGCGTACCACTTAGCTCCACTAGCAGATTACATTGATTTAGACAGTCATCTCAATTTAGTTGATGACCCCTTTACTGGTGCGATCGCACATGAAGGAATAATTCTACCTAATAATTTACCAGGTTTGGGAGTACAACGTGCGTTTGCCACTTAATCAACGAGTCGCTATATTACTGCATGAGGGAATTCGTTCTCGTCATGGCAAAACTGGATTAGCATTGTTACGCTACAGTGAGTCTCCCATTGTCGCAGCTATTGATCGCGAGTGTGCGGGGAAATCTTTACCAGAATTAACTGGAATTCAGCGTGATGTACCAATAGTTTCTTCGGTAGCCGCTGCCAGTGAGTATCAACCCCAGGTATTGGTAATTGGTATAGCGCCTAAAGGTGGTGCTTTACCAGAAGATTATTGGCATGAACTTAAAGATGCTTTGTCCGCTGGGATGTCAATAGTCAACGGTTTACATACACCACTGTCAACTATACCAGAGTTGAAAACATTGGTAAAACCAGGACAATTAATTTGGGATGTACGCAAAGAACCACCAAATTTAGATGTTGCTACTGGAATGGCACGCACTCTTTCCTGTCGGCGGGTGTTAACTGTGGGAACTGACATGAGTGTGGGGAAAATGTCTACCAGCCTACAGTTACACTGGGCTTCACGACGACGCAATTGGCGTTCTAAGTTTTTAGCAACAGGACAAACTGGTTTGATGTTGGAAGGAGATGGTGTAGCTTTGGATGCCGTTAGGGTAGACTATGCTGCTGGTGCTGTGGAACAAATTGTCATGCGATATGGTAAAAATTATGACATATTACATATAGAAGGACAAGGTTCACTACTGCACCCAGGTTCTACAGCAACTCTGCCTTTGATTCGTGGTAGCCAACCTACACACTTGATATTGGCACATCGTGCCGGACAAACTGAGGTAGTTGAAGGTGTGCCTATTCCACCTTTATCAAATGTGGTACATTTATACGAAACTGTCGCCAGTGCAGGTGGTGCTTTTGCGACCGTAAGAGTAGTGGGTATATCTTTGAATACGGCACTTTTGAGTGAGTCAGAGGCACAAGATGCGATCGCTCAAACTGAAGCAGAAACTGGGCTACCTTGTACAGATCCGGTACGCTATGATGGGGGTTTGTTGTTGGATGCAGTTTTGCCTGGTTGATTTAGTCTCACGCTCTACCCCCTAGCGCAAAAGGGAAGATTAGCGTTTGGTTTTGATTGATGGTAATTTGACAGTAAAGGTTGTGCCAACACCAACTTCGCTTTCTACGGTGATTTCACCCTGATGTAATTCTACAAGGGTTTTCACAATTGATAGCCCCAATCCATTACCAGATATATCGTTAACATTGCTGCCCCGATAAAATGGCTCGAATATTTTTTGCATATCTACTTTGGGAATACCAATTCCTGTATCTTTAATTTGAAAAATTACATTTTCTTTTTGGCAGCAAAGTTGAAAAGTAACCTTGCTGTTAGTTGGAGAATATTTAATAGCATTTGAGAGTAAGTTCGTGAGTATGTGCTTTAACAGTTTTGGATCTAAATAAGCAGTGGTTAACTTACTTTTGTTAATAAAATTGATTAATTTTTCCTGGCTTGTCAACTGCATCTGTGCTATAATGTGCCTACAAAACTGAACTATATTAAGTTGTTTTGGCTGGCAGTTTAATTTCTGTGCTTCTCCCTGAGAAAATAACATAATTTCATCCAAAACCTCATAAATTTTTTGCACAGAAACTTGAATCAAGTCAAGATACGAATAGTTTTTTTCTTGTGTCCATTGATCAATGTTTCGTTTAAGTAAGTCGGCAGAGAATGAGACAACATTAACTGGAGTACGAAGTTGGTGACTCATCTGAGCTAGGAAGTAGCTTTTAGCTTGATGGAGTTCCGCTAAAGCTTCAGCACGGTTGCGTTCCTGTTCCCGGAAGCGAGTGTTGGCAATAGCTGTTCCAATTTGCCCCGCTACTAATGTGAAGAATCTACGTTCGCGATCGTTAAGAGTAAATTCGGGACTAATGCCAACGACTAAAATACCAACAGGTACTGTGATCCCAGGCTGTAATACTGGTATCACTATTGCCCGATCAGGCTTTTTTGGCGATGAAGCAATACGTACTAAACCAAATTGAGCTATTTCCACTTGTTTAGGTTGCCCAGTATGTGCTACCTCTGCTAAAGGCCATACTTGCTTCCCCTTGAGAGTAGAATCCTCCTGTAATCTCAAATCAATAGCTAGGGGACTGCTGGGTATTTCTGGTACTAGCCCTGCTACTCCTACCAAAACCGCGTGCATCCTCTTCTCATCAAGCAGATAAAGTAGGGCAAACGCAATATCGCTAGCACTCTGAATTAATGTCTGTGTAAAAATTCGACAAGCTTCTTCTGTAACTTGCGCCGTAGCGCTATTGATTGTCAACTCGTAAAGAGTTTGTAGGCGTTGTTCGTCTAAGACACCTTCTGTGGTTTCGCTAACTGTATGAAAAATGCCATCTACACCACCTAACTCATCTTTCACCTCATCAATCACAAGCGCGGCTCCTATTGATTTTGGTTTTAATATTAATTTCTTTCAAATATGTCTAACTTGTATTAACTACGTAATTTAACGTAAATATACGTTACCTAAGTTAAAATAGACTGAAGTAAATACTTACAATAAAAATATTGTCTAAGTCTTAACAAAGTATCAACGCAGCAACACTAAGAATTGCCTAGACTATAAATCATTACAGCCAGAGATTAAACAAGCGAACGTTGCCCATGAAACTCAAATGGAAGTCACTACTGCTAGCCGCTAGTTGGGTATTACTCTCTATCGGGACATTTGTTATAATCATTCTGACACATCCCATTTTATCAACTGCCAAAGAACCTCCAACACCTACTGAAGTTGCTTCGCGAAAGCTAGAGGTGACGGAGATTGCTCCTACTCCTGAAGAAATTGCTCGGCAGCAAAAACTCATCGAAGCAGATAAGCTTTACAGGGGGGGACAAATATCTGCGGCAGAAAAACTTTACCGAGAAGCAAAAGAACCTTTTGCCAAAATACCTGATATTCAAGAGCGTAAAGAAGCAATAGTCGATCCGGCACAACTTTCTCCTGGTGGTAGGGTATACTGGCGGGAAGCTTTATCGGGGATAGAAAGTAAGTTAGAATCGAGGACGATGGTTCCGCTTGAGCTTCTAGTTGAGCAGTATCCTGAGTTTATTCCTGGTAGAATTAAGTATGCTGAAGTTCTCAGAAATGACGCTCGCACCAGGGAAGCTCTCGCAGTTTTAGAAAAAGCGACTACAGAATATCCCAACCAACCAGATTTAATTAAAGCTAAAGTTGCTGCACTCGCTGAGTCGAAAAAATGGATGGAAGCAAGTTTGGCGGCACGTCAATTTGCGCTTCTGAATCCTAACCATGCGCAAGCACCTGAATTTAAACAACTAGCAGATGAACATCTTAAACGTTATAAGTCACATATTCGCGCAAAAGTTAGAGGTAACACTATTGCTAACGTGATCACGGGAGTTTTAGGTTACGCTGTTACTGGTAGTCTGCTTGGTCCTTTTTCTGCCCTTGACTCTACCATCTTACTATTTAAAGGTGAAGGAGCTGTGGGAGAGTCGGTTGCCAAGCAAGCGAAAAAGCGAATGGATTTAGTCAAAGATGAAGCTGTTTTGGCATACGTGAATGAAATTGGACAGAAACTTGTGCAGGTGGCAGGAAGAGAAGAGTTTAAATACGAGTTTTTTGTCATTCCCCAATCGGATCTTAACGCTTTTGCACTACCAGGTGGGAAAATATTTATTAATGCAGGTGCGATCGCTAAAACTAACTCAGAAGCAGAATTAGCTGGTTTAATTGGGCATGAACTATCTCACGTAGTTCTCTCCCACGGCTTTCAACTAGTTACCCAAGGAAACCTCATTGGCAACCTTACCCAGTATATACCCTATGGCGGTACACTCGGTCAACTTTTTGCACTTAGCTACAGCCGAGATATGGAGCGTCAAGCCGATACTCTTGGTACTCGGTTAATTGTTGCTTCTGGATACGCTGCTGATGGCTTGCGTAACTTAATGGTGACGATGGATAAACAACAGAAATTTGTTCCTCCCAAATGGTTATCTTCTCACCCTGGTGGTAATGAACGAGTGCGATACTTAGAGGAGTTAATTTCGCGCAGTCGCTACAACCGTTATGCTTATGAAGGAGTAGCTCATCACACAGAAATTAAAGATAAGGTAAAACAAATTCTCAAAGAGAAAAAAGCGCTGGATGAAAAAAAAAGGCGTAATCGATGAACTAAATCACAAAAGTTTTCGTCAGGTAAGATATCAACTCCCTAAGTTCATACCCACCCGTGTGAGGATGATTTTATGTCATCACCAACTCTGAAACTTTTGTTTTTGGGCAGCCTGGGATTATCCCTATTATTAGGTAACTCGGCTGCAATGGCACAGTATAGAAATGATGGCGTTGTTGTGCCGACACAGCCAGGAAACGGCTCATCAACGACAAGAACAAATCCCTACCCAGATACACGCCCTTACCCAACCACAGGTTCAACAACTACTGTTGATAATGGCAATCGATTTACCTGCCAGTACTACGGTGGTCAATATACTGTCATGTATCAACCAGAAAGTCAACCAGGGCAGTACTTTGCTTGGGCGACTCCCAGAAGTTTGGGCGATGGCTGGAATGCACAAAAGCGCTGTCAAACAATTGCCCAACGTTTAGAATCATATCGTCCAGATGGCTTGATTGAACTTCAAACAGCCGTAGAAAATAGAGAAAACATCATCTGCGTGACATCCGAAGCAAACCCATCTTGCCGAATTGTACTGACAGTACCGCCGGAAAAAGATCCTTATGCTGTACGCAATAGTGTTTTCCAAAACTTGGCTAGTGCTGATAATGGAGAGCAAACTATTGGCGTCAACACTTATACTAGTACCACTACTAGCAGCAGGTCAAGCAACGGAATAAACGAAATATATAATACCACCCGCTCAATTCTCAATGGTGGCAAAAAACCCGTTTCTTCGTCTTCTAAAGATCCTATCAATCTTAAACCTTTCCTTGATAAAGCTGACAGAGGTACCGCAACCGGGCTGCGTAACGGAGTAGCACTTCGTCAATCTAAACCGCAAACCAGCAACCGTCTGAATCCGAATAAATTCCGGTAAAGCGCCGCACAAGTCGTTCCCAGGCTCCCGCCTGGGAATGCAGTTTCAGGGGTTTCATAGCCCGCGTGTTGGGCTTTGTATCTAAAGCCCTACCCTTCTAGGGTAGGTGCAATCCGGTCAGATGCCCACCCTTTTAACTTTACGAATTATTGCCGAGTGCTTGTACTAATGCATCTAAACCAGCTTGACTGGTGAAATATGTGAGATGATCGCAAGCAACATCTGGCAATATAATTCTTGGCTGAGGGGTTCGCTCTAGGCTAACACTCTTAATGCTTTCCAAAGTCACTGCAATATCGTTTGGTTGTTGAAGAAACACCGTATCTACGACACTATTTACAGCAGAGCCAAATAATTTCTGCATTAGTCGCTGTATTTGACTAGAGTTTTTTCCAGGTTCAACTTGTAATGCGGACGGAAGAATCGAGCGATCGCCAGCAATGATCGTATACTGGACATTGGGGTCATTATTTTTGGCGAGACTTTGGATAAAATCGCTGTGGAGTTGAAGTTGATCCAAAGCATTATCGTTAGCTTCCAAAAATGCGAGTAATGCAGTAATAATATTTACAGACCAAGCGACGCTAGAAAGGTGATTTAACCCGATAGCAAGAGCACTAAAAGCCCAATCTTGAATTTTAGCCCAAGGAGAGCCTGCATTAGGTGTACCCAACATCACTAAATGTTGAACAATTTGATTTCCACCTTCAAGCTCAATAAAAGTACGAGAGACTAAACCGCCCATTGAATGAGCAACAATATCTAATTGTTTCCCGTGATTTGCAGTTACACCAACCTCCTCTAATCTTTGCTTAAGTAGTTTGGCGTTTTCTGGAATTGTCGTATTGAGATTTTCGTAATCAAAAGCCAGAACTAAGTCATACTTATCTTGTAGAGTTGTCTGTTGTCCATTCTCTGTAGTTTTTGCTAGGACACTGGGAAGTAAACTTTCTGTATCGCCAATAATACCATGAATGTAAAGCAAAATCTTCTTGGCTGTAGCAACTTGTGTTTGAATGTCCTTAGTGTTAGCATTATACTTTACCCGTCCATTTTCGGAGACGTTTGCAATTCTTAAAAGTGGATAGGAAAAATTCATGCCCAATTGCTTACCCGCGCTTTCGTAAAAAAGTTTTTGAAAAAGTATCTTAATTGAACCTTGCAAACTGCGACTATTGACTGTTGGTTCCGGTAAACGTTCTAATATAATTTCTGTCTTACCATTTACCGTCCTAGCTTTACCCAAAGGTAAAAAGAATTCTCCATCATAAGCAACAGGTAAGATATGTTCGCCTGATGATAATCGCTGCTCAACCAATAATTCTATCGGATTTTCTGGCGTTACACTTTCGCGATTTTCCACATCAACAATTTCCAAAACGCTAAATGAACCAGGGCTGCGAGTCATGTTAAATTCGTATGGCTCAACCAACCTTCTTCCGTTGCGCTGAACAATAGTTTGGTTTTGTAATAAAATAGGTGGTATTAAATTACTGTTAACATCACGACTACTTGGAGGTAAGGGTTGCAAACTAAATTTACCCTGAAAATTTGAATGTCCTTTTAGTGTAACACCAGTCCTTAAAGTAGTTGATTCAGACTCTTTAATTTCCACTCCACCTGGTGGTTTAACTAAAGTAACTTTAACTTCCTGAGTCATCCAGTTATCGATATACTTGTCTTTTTTTCGCCTCGTTTCGCGAGTATAAACTTTGTCCATCAAAAGATTGAGAGTACCAGAAGCCAGTGAACGGTTGACTGGAGGTGGAGAATCTAAACCAGGTTGTTGGAGTAAAGTTGCATTGAATTCTCTAGTACTGGTAATCAATTTGAAAATTGTGTCGTACTCATTAATTCCATTATCTAAATATGCTTTAGGAATTTCTACATATAATTCTTCACCTTCTGCAACATTTGCGCTAGATAAAATTATACTGCTCCTTTCTGGAAAAAACTCAGGAACCTCTATTGCATAACTTCCTGCTAATTCTATTACTTGAAAATACAAATTTTTATCGCTTTTATTGGTGACTTTAATTTTTATTGCTGGTGCTTCCGGTTCCGAATCATTACTTTGAAATGTATATTCCCCTCGTAAAGCAGAAGTTTCTGTTTTTGATGAAGATTGATTATTCCCAGAAGTAACAATCACTTCCATTTCCACATCATCAGCTTTGATTTGACTAGTCGGTGGAGTTTTTAATTCCAGAATATTCTTCCAACGTGCAATATGCTCTAAACGTTTAACTATTGTGTTTGCGCGTTGTTGAGTATAACCTTGATTATCAGGTACATCTGGAACTGGTGCAACTAATGGTTGTTTATCAGCAACTTGTTTAAGCCAAAATTGTCCATTTATTGCTTCTAAATAATAATCTGCATCTGTTAAGGATTCGGTTTCTCGAACAAATAAAGAAGGTTTACTAGCATTAACTGTTGAAAGTGCTTTACGAGCCAATTCAACACATCCATTATCTTTTTGAAAATATACCTTTAACTTAGGTAATGGTACTTCGGTTACAACTGCCCAATAAGGTTCATCTTGAGATAATTGACTGCTATCATCAATAATTTCAGCTATACTTACTTCTGTAAATACTTGAGTAAGCCTAGCTTCACCAATAGCATTGTCAATTTCCTGCAACTTCTCTAGTTCAGTTTCTTGAGGGAAAATAGCTATTCTAGTCTCCCCTTCAGATGTAGGACGGATACCATGTAAAATACCACCATTTATTACCCAATGGCGATGAGTTTCACCGTCATAAGTCAAAGTAAAATAACTTATACGTTTCCCTGCTACACCTCCCAAGAAAGATTGTATTAAATCATCCGATGTTGCTTCTATTTGGGGTGACTGCTCTTTAACTTTACCAGTTATCAAAGCATTAATATCTTGAACTAAATTTGCATATGATAAACTACTATTAGTACGCTGTAAAGCTTCAGTTAAAAAGTAAGAAAAAGCACCACGACGTTTACCATTTGAACCTGTATGCTCTTTTGCAGTTTGAATGTCACGACAAGCAGCAATTGCTACATGTTTAGGACGCTGATAACTATTGCTTAGGCGGTAATGCACCCATTCTGGTGGAAAAATAAAGTCTTTTAAATCTCTTACCTTTCCATCTGGATTTGTTTGCCTTTCCACAACTTCTGGATCTCTTGTTGCAGTACCAGAGTGACAAGAATCCAAAATAATCAGGATGTGGGGATTCTTGTTTGCTACTTGCTCAATTAAATAGCTTAATTCTTTATCTGCTAAATCTCGACCTTCTGATGTACGGCTATCGTAGCAAACTAAAGTTTCAATTTTCCCATCTCGTTCTTGGTTCCGAAAAGCCTCTGGTGCTGTTTCATAGGAACCATGACCAGAATAATAAAATAATACAACATCTTCGCTATCAGCTTGGCATAGATGCTGCAAAAAGCCATCGATAATTGCTTGACGTGTTGCTAAATCATTAGTTAACTTCTTTTGAACTAATTCCCATTTTTTATCAGTAGCTATTCGCTGATGTAAGTACGTCTCTATTGCTTCAATATCGTTGACGCAACCTTGTAGCGAATTCACTCCTCTTGAATCAGGATGGTAATTATCAATACCAACAAGTAACGCATAAATTTTGTGGCTCATTTGTCTTCTCCTGGTTAAATAGGCTGCAAAGAAACAGTAAAACTATAACAAATATACAGGTTAGCAATTGCGAATTACATGCTGATTAGACTTTTCGAGAAATTAAACTTGCACAAGCAATGGGAAGCATGTCTTTTTGTGGGATGGGATTCACCCTCAAACTACTCTGCCCTTGCATTCATGCATAGGGTTAATTCAAAATCCAAAATCCAAAATCCATTGACAACTACCGCCACTGTTGACACACAGATTGAATAGCCCGGGCAGTTGCACCTAAGGCTTCAGTACCACCTAATGCGATAATGGCATCACTTAATTTAGGAATATCTCCTAATAATTCGTAACGATAGTGGTAGGACAAGTTGTGGAGAATTTCACACCATAACTGAAATTCAATAGAAGTTAGGTCAATAACTGATAACAAACTACTAAAAACTTTAGCACGGTAATAGTCATCTTGAATACCACGGGCAGCAGCGAGAGCTTCCTCTAGTACCTCTGGTAGGTGTGGCGCTAGTTGACTCAGGGCATCAGCACGGTAATAGTCATCTTGAATACCACGGGCAGCAGCGAGGGCTTCCTCTAGTACCTCTGGTAGGTGTGGCGCTAGTTGACTCAGGGCATGAGCACGGTAATAGTCATCTTGAATACC
>NZ_JACXAE010000050.1 GCF_014698965.1 Iningainema tapete BLCC-T55 | reverse complement strand
GATAAATTTTAGCTTGTTTAAACTAGTCAGTCCTGTTTTATATTAAAAAAATTCATCACCATTAATTCTGAAGACCCAACAATTGCTTGTGTGGTATTAATTACCTCGGCATTGCTTGAGTTTTTGAGCGCTCGCCCTCAATAGCTGCTAACTGAATCTTGAGGATTTTATTCTGTTCTCTAAGTATTCCTGGTGACTCAATCTGGCAATCGTCAAAAGTCACCGAGTCCACATCTAAGAAGTGAGCGATCGCCAACTCAATCACCAATTCAGGGGGGAGTTGAGTTTCTTTAGAGTATTCCTCTATTGCCAGCTTAATACGTTCTGGTAAATAGTCCAAGATATTTTTAAGTGCGTTTGTGTCAGTTTTCTGCATAGTACTTACTCTCTCGATGGGATTCTACTGTTATATCTTGGTTTATCAATTTTTTGGAGAATTAATGATTCTAATTCTGATAGCAACCTTACCCGTTGAATTGTTACAACAAAAACCGCAATTCTTAAATCTGTTGGATCTAATCTATCAAAAAAAGCCTGGGTTAAGGCATTATGCCCACTTCGGAATCGCGCTCTTATCCCACCTGATTTGCCAATGTACAGAATTTTCTCATCCCTAGATTTAAGGGCATATATACCTGGGGATGTGGGCAACTGCTTAAAATCTCTTGTTAAAGGGAAGCATTCAGCAAATGGCTTTGAAATGAGGATTTCGAGAATCTTGTCGGCTTCCTCCCTAATTTCAGTTTCGGTCATGCTCCTATTTTTTCAGTTTAGGGGCTACGAGTGGGTAACGATCTTCATAAGCATAACCCAGTATAATCAGCTATTTTTTACTAAATTAGTAGTCATAAGCTGTCGCGCCTAAAGGTTACATATCTTTGATTTTGAGTAAAAACCGCGCTTTTCCTGCACCCCTGCTAGAATACAAGCATAACAGCTTTACTACTATAGCATAGAAGAGCATGAAAGCGATTGTAGTTCTTGAGGCTGCTTCTAGCTCGCCCTTGAACCAGGACGGGTTAGAAGCTTGCTTGATAAACCAGGCAAACGTCCGTGGTAATGCTAGCCATGATTAAATTAGTGCGATTTGTGTCTTTGACTGCTTTGACAAAGTTCTCATCGTCCCAAGCATTTACGATGCCTGCACGTTTGACTCTTGCCGAGTAGGCTTCGGGTAGACTTTCTGCTAGAGCAGTCATTAGCAAACCTTGAAACCGCTCCTCCTGGCTACTTGTCAAAACCACAGGTATCTTGAGTACCTTTGCGAATGATTGCAAGTGCAAGAGTGTTTTTCTCCACCTCGCGGCTTGGCAAGTTTTTGATGAGCTTTATAGTGCCAACTTGATGATCGATCAGAAGCAGAGCCGAGTTTTCTTGGGTGAAGTTAGAAACTTTCATTGTGCTGTTTCCCTCTGTTGTTGCCACTAATACAAACAATTAACATCATCGGTGGCTGGCATCGAAATAGAGTCAGTCGCCACCATGCCTGAATACACGTGTTTATTAGTTTGCTATGTTGATCATTGAGATCGTCAAAGAGATCTCTGGGCTTCATTGGCACTAAAAAAGCCTGGTTTACCAGGCTTTTGATCAGTTAGGAACTACGTGTTTTAAAGCAAGTCAACCCAAGGGGTGGGAGTGTTCCTATTTAGGGAGTTGCTCCCAGGAAGTTTGGCAGAGGATTACCACCGTTACGACCAACAGCCGGGATTTCTAACAGAGCATCCGTAGCTTGCCGAACACCGTCTTGGGTTTGGACGTTGGGATCGTTGGTGACGGAGTTTTGGTTTCCTGGATGTCCGTTAGGAACGAACAGTTGCGGGTGATCGAAGGGCGCTCTTTGAAAGCGGACTCGCTCATCAGTCAACCCTTTCATAAACGCAACTAGCGATTGTTTTTCCTCTGGTGTGAGGTTCAGCACAGGTAAACCGCCAAAGTCACCGCCCCGATTGTAAAAATCAACTACTTGCTCTAGAGTCAACTGACCACCATTGTGGAAGTAGGGAGCAGTGAGTTCCACATTGCGGAGTCCCGGTGTTTTGAAGGCTCCGTCTGCAGTTACAGGTTCAGTAGAGCTAAGCGGGGGATTGAGGGTAGGAGGGTTTTCGCCCAAGAGCTGCTGAAATGTCCCTTGCTGAGCTAGTCGTACCTCCGACAGTGGATTGCCCTGTGGATTTCCGAACTCATCATTACCATCTATACCATCATTACCACCCAAACCGGGGTCTTCGCTAGCAGGTCTGACACCGATACTGAAGAAGCCAGTGTCCTCAGGGCGTCTTGGACCAAAGGGCGCACGAGTAATTCGTCCCCTTTGAGCGACGCTGCTTACTGACGCTTGCGTCAATTCCGCTCCGGCATGGCAGCCAATGCACAAACCCTTGTTTTGGAAAATGTTCCAACCTTGTTGTTGCTGGGTAGTCAGAGCATTAGTGTTTCCAGCTAAGAACTGGTCAAATGGTGTATTAGCAGACACTAGTGTTGACTCGTATGCCTGAACTGCTAGCCCAAAGAAAAGCGAGAAGTTGTACTCCATCAGCGTGTATTCGATGGTACTCAAGCGTCGCTGCGGCTTGCGCAAGAAAGTTCGCTTGCCAGTTTGTGGATCGATGCGGATGATGATATTGGAACGCCACCACTCCGGCTTGAAGGCATCTTCGATCAGCGCCTCATAAGACTTTTTCAAACCAGGTCTAGGCGATCGCGCAGTAGATTTGCTTAAAGAACCCAAAACGCTGTCATCATAAGCCACAATCTGCTTAGCAAGGGGCTGTACAGAAAGTAGTTTCTTACCAAGTTTCCTACCTATCCTTCTAAAACGCGGACTATCTGACGCCTGAAGTTGTTGCTCTGTGGAGTTAGCATCCGTTGAGCGCTCCGCATCAGCGTTATTGTTAACAGTCTGACCTTGTGCGTTGAACACACTAACTGTATCCTCTGTTTCGGACTCTTCAACCCTAAATGGCGCGATCGGTAAGTTTTCAGACGCAGTCTCAAGAGCATTGAGTGGCGGTCCTACTGCTTGTGAAGCTAGAGACGAATTATTGAGACTGATTGCCACATCTTCTAGCCGCCTTGGTCTAGTTGCTTTTAAAACAAAAGCATTTTTATCTCTCAACCCCAAGGGATTCACCCCGTTAAAAGTGTTCTGAGCCAGTCCGTCCCAGAAGTTACGAAAGTTGAACACTGCGTTGATCACTGTCGGTGAATTGCGGGGCGTTACTCTGCGTACATTTGTACCATTCACATTGAAGACGTCATCCTCTAGAGGCGTCACCTTGTCTTTGTCACTGCCTGGAACGACATCAACAAATTCTGATCTAAAGACTCCCTGAGAGCCAGTCACGTCATTACTGTCAGAAACAACATTTGAGGATATGTTATTCGGATCTGCCAGCTTATGGAAGGGGTAATCTGCTGCTGTCAGTTGGTAGTTCGGACCACCTCCAGTAGTGAAATTTCTATCCCGTAAACCTGGACTGATCTGGTTTTTGGATCTGTTGTCTGCTCCGGCATGAAAGTGACAACTGGCACAAGATTGAATGCCATCGCTGCCCAGCTGCATATCCCAGAAAAGAGACTTTCCTAGTGCGATCGCCGCTACCTTGTTCTGGATAAAGTCCCCAAGATTATCTGGTTCTGGAACCTTTACCTGGTTAAGTGGAGGTAGCGCAGTGATCTGCGCTGAGACACTGTGTCCAACTATAATGGTTACTGTCAGGAGCGTGGTGATCAACGCGCCTCTTTTCATGCTCCTAGACAATTGAGAAGATAGCTGGGTGAGTCCAGTTACTATCTTTGCTGCCAAGTTTGTAATCACTTGTAGAAGTTTTGACAGCAGATTGATCGAGGGGGGAGCGGAGCGGTTCCTGCTCCTACTTGCCTTTTGATTGTCTTCCAATTCTAATTTAGGCAAGCCGCTATGGTTCGTATTTTTACCATTGCTCATGGCTAAATTCTTTTTCTATTTTGCTTATTTTGTTGTCAAATTTTGTGTGAATTTATACTTGCTTTTTGACAAAAACGTGTGTTCCTTTGAACAGATTTTTTTCTGACTTATTCCAAAGTATAATTTGTATTAGCTATTTAAATTTCAGAATATATCAAATTTTACATTTTACAGAGATAATAAGGACTAAAGCCCTGACTACGAAAAATGTCCATGTTTACAAACCATTGCCAATTAAAATAAAAGGTGCCCAGTAATAGGGGTGACTGAGACGATCTGTCACCTTCGGCGGTAAGCGATCGCGTGTTGATTGAAGAATTCCTCTGTCTTGTGGCGCTATTTCTGAGTAGTTGCCTGTAATCATGGCAATTTGGCTGTAGCGTAAAGCTTCTGCCTTGGTAATGCCTTGACGCAACGCTGCATAAAAAGTACTCATCAACGCTTGTGTACCACCATCATTTACTTTCCATAAAGAAGCGATTGCTGCTCTTGCGCCTGCATCTTGCATCTGATAGCCAAACCCCAAAATCTCTTCGCCATTACCACTTATAGCTGTTTGACAACCACTTAAAACTACTAAATCTACATTAGGAAGTGACCAGTTTTGAATTTCAGCCAACGTGATCTTATCACCATCACCCAACAAAATAAAAGAATCTTCTGGCTTTCCCGTCACAAACATGGCATGAGTCGCCATATGTACAAAAGTATAATTGTTCAAAAAAGGGATAGTTTTTTCGCGACTAAATTCACTATCTAAAAGTTTCTTAGTTCCCGGCATCATCGCCGCCAAATTTTCTACTTCCGCTCCTGCATATGGTAAACTAGAAAATGCTAACGCAGCAGATCCAACTGTAACAATGTGACGACCTGTAGTTGCCCCTGCTAAAATTTGAATTTTTGGTAAAGGTTTAGTGTCGAGTTCTGTTAAACTCACAGCAGTAATATAGTTAGTACGGAAACGTTGTACCAGCCACTGTTTACCATCATATAAAGCAGATAAAGGAATGTAACGTAACTGCCCATCGGGCGCGTAAATGATAGTTTTGGCATTGGCGGCAGCAAGTTCTTTTTCTATCGGTTTAATTAACCAGTTATACAATTTTTGTGCTGCAACTTTGACATTTGCATCGGGATTTTCTAAAGCTTGCCGTAACTCAACAATCGCCCGGTTGAGTTCTTCCTTTTTCACCTCAACTTTACGACGAATTGGGGGTGTGTAAGGCGTTGTTAATACCAATTCTAAACGATTTTCTAATATTAAAGGATACAGCAATACGGCATTTTGGTTCAACCGTTGTAAGTTATCTGGCAAGGTTTTCAGTAACCGAAGAGGCACACTTTGCTGTCTTGCTGTAGAATTTAACTGTGCTAATGCCGCAACAACTTCCTCACTCTTGAGAAATTCGTTAAATTCTTGGCTAATTTCCTGCTGTTGTTTAGTAATCTGTGCTATCTGGTTAACTTGCTCTTGATTGCGTTTGTCGAGGGGAATGTTTTGTAATTCAGCAAGTTTTTTACCTAGTTGAATTTGTCTATTTAAAATGGTATCTAAGCCATCATTAATTTGTTTCTCAGGTGGTAATGCATCAATACCCAAGGCAGTTTTTTCGTTTCCCCGTACATTACGTAGATAATCATCTAATTCTTGTACTTTGAGTAAATCCAAAACTTGTTGTGCTTCTAACACTCTGTCTTCTTGTAACAGCAAATCTGCAAGTCGGCGATAGGTATCAGCTATGGTTACTGTGTAAGATTGCTGTTGTTTAGGTGCAAGCGATCGCAATTCTTTGCGAATGGCTTCGGTAACGTTAACTGATTGCTTGTAGAAAATAATGGCTAATTTTGGCTGGTTTTGTTTTGCTAGCACATCGCCTATATTACTTAAGATAACTCGAACAGTTTGCCGTTGCGCTGCTTCCCGACTAATGACTAACGCTTGTTGATATGCTTCTAAAGCTTGGGAATACTTACCTAAACTTTTGTAAACAGTTCCTATACTATCGAGAGTACGCCCAACCGAAGGGCGAGTGCCTACTTTTTGAAGAATAGCCAACGCTTCTTCAAGAGACTTGAGTGCTAGAGAATACTGCCCCAAAGCTTGATAAGTAAAGCCAATATTATTGAGAGTTTTACCAACATTTGCCTGATTACCAATACTTCTAAAAACAGAATAAGCTTGCTGATAAAATTCTAAGGCTTGGGAATGCTTCTTCATGTGATTGTAGGCGAAGCCAAGATTATTCAGTGTCGTACCAACGCCTGAATAGTCACCTATTTTGCGGCGGATTGCCAAGCTTTGCTGATAATATTGTATAGCTGAAATATATTGACCGAGTTCACTCTCAATTAATCCAATGTTATTAAGAATATTGCCTTGCTCTCGCAAATTTTGAGCAGATTGAGCATTCGCTAAAGCAAGCTGAGAAAGCTTAAGTGCTTGGGAATACTGCCCCTGTTCATAATACACTCCCCCAATACTGTTAAGAGTGTGGGCTATACTTGTCTTATTACCAATTTTCTGGTGGATATCAAGAGTGCGCTGATAGTATTCTAATGCTTTATTATACTGCCCTGTAGCTTGATAGATTCCACCAATATTATTAAGGATATCAGCAGTTACACCTACTTCTGGGCTAATCGCCAAAGCTTGCTGATAGTAAGAGAGTGCTTGTGAATAATTACCGAGATGATTGTAAACTGCCCCCAAGCTATTGAGAGTATCACAAATTCTGTGGCGCTCGCCTATATTACGGTAAAGTACCAATGCTTGATTGAGGAAATCGCTGGCGTTTTGATATTGAGCTAGTTGGATGTAAGTGATTCCGATAGCGTAGAGAGTTTTGGCAATATCCTCTTGTTTACCATGCCGATAAATTTCGAGAACTTTTTGATAAGTTTTGAGAGCTTGTGAGAACTGACGTTGATTATATTGCTCAACCCCCAAGTCATACAATTGCTTTGCTTGTTGAAAGGTTGAATGGGAGATAGTGGTTGTTAATACTGGTTGTGGATACAGTGGCGAAGTCAGTCCGAGAAGCATTGCAGCGATCGCCAAGCGCCAGTTAAGATCGGGTAAACGCATGAGAAAAGCTTTACCTTAATTTTATCTCGCTGATGACAGGTTAGGAGAAAATGATGAACTACGTACTTGAGCGAGCACCCTCGATAGCTGCTAACTGAATCTTGAGGATTTTATTCTGTTCTCTAAGAATACCTGGTGACTCAATCCGACAATCGTCAAAAGTCACAGAGTCTACATCTAAGAAATGAGCTATCGCCAACTCAATCACCAATTCCGGGGGAAGTTGGGTTTCTTGAGAGTATTCCTCTATTGCCTGTTTAATACGTTCTGGTAAATAGTCCAAGATAGGTTTAAGTGCGTTTGTGTCAGTTTTCTGCATAGTAATTAATTATTCAATGTCATTTTGAGCGCACTAATCCTCGATTGTCCAATCTTCAAAGTGCAAGCCAGGTACAGGCAAAAAATCTCGTTGGTTGCGCGTTACTAAAATGCCATTAAGAGAAGTTACAATTGCCGCAATTCGTAAATCTTGCGTACCGATACGAATTTTTTGCTTGAGTAATTTTGTGTAGCAATTAGCAGCATTTGGATTGAATTCGAGTACGTTGATAGTTTTAAAATCTTCTAATGTTTCTTGCAATTGTGTGTAAGCTAATACTAAAGCTAAACTCACGCTTGCTCTTCCTCAGCGTCCAGTTGTCGGTAATATTCTGCCATTTCTGCATCTCGTTCACGTCGATATACTTCTATATCCGCCAGCATATCATCGAATTGTGGGTCATCCTTATACTTACCCGCAAATTTCATCCAAGGATGCTCAGATTTTGACTTATCAGTAATATTTTTGACTAAATTGGTAGTCATAAGCTATAACGTCTCAAAATTGCATATCTTGAATTTTTGGGAAAAATCGCGCTGCCGCTGCAACCCTGCTGTGAAATGCTGTAGACTACAAGTCTAACGGTTATACCAGCATAGCATAAAGCGCATGAGAGCGATTTTTTCCATTACTTAGGACCATTAATAATTGGGGGATTATCCCAAATGCCTTGATCGTTCTTCGTATGTCTGACAGGAGAAACAAACTCTTGTGTATTGGAAACATTAGAAATGTTGCCTTGAATCAGATGAGAAATAAGAGTAGCAAAAACCTGCTCACCAATTTCCTGATAAATATCTCGTGCCTTTTGGTAAGCTATTAAAGCTTCCTCATACTGCCGATTAGCATGTTCAACCAACAGAGTCGCTTCAACTTTACGCGCATCTTTATCTTGAGATAAACCTTGGTAACTCATACAACAAAGCTCCACTTCGAGAGTGATTTCAAAATTAATTGGCACAAACATAGCTACCAAATCAAATCACCACATTCCGGATACACCTCCCCTCTCTTCCTCTCTTCCTCTTTCCTTGGCGCTCTTCTCCTGGCGGAGACGCTGCGCGAAGGCGTCTTGGCGGTTCATCAAATCAAACTTCTCTTCATCAAATCCACCTGCCCATTCAACTCCCTAACCCGTAGCGTATTACCCAAAGCCTTATAAACATCACGTGCTTGACTAAACCATTTAACAGCCTCACCTTTCTCCCCAATCGCCACATACAACCTACCCAAAGCAGAAGAAATCTCTGCCAATTCTGGCAAATCCTGAGAAGACTTCGCCAACTTAACAGCTTCCTTATAATTAATCTCCGAGAGCAAACTCACACCCGTAAGCCAGTAAAGATTCCCCAATTGATGATGCACGCTAACATCCTTAACCCCACCAGCCACCATTGCCTCAAGCGTTTCAATCGCCTCCGACTTCAAATCAGCACCACTATAAATATAAGCACTCGCCAATCCTCTCACCTTCTGTGGTATTTGTTGACTATTCAATTGAGCGATCGCCACCTTAACAACTTGAGCAACAGAAGTAGGCAATAACCTAAATCCCCGTGCAGATTCTTGTACTTCTGCCGATGACTTACCACTATCAGCTTTAACACTTAATAAATACTCTACCCCAGCCTCAAGTACTGGTTTTCCTGGATACACAACTTCATTTTTACCTACCGTCGTTTCCCAAACAGTTTTGTCACCCTTAACCAGACTTACAGTATAACTTTTAGCATCCAAAAGAGAATTCCAGCGTAGCTTTGGCTGATTAGATAATAATAAAGTATTGCGAGGACTAATCACATAAGGAATATCAGTAGGACTACGAGCTACAGAGGTATCACCATTGCCACAATTTTGTGCAACCAGTACCTCATTACTCCTACCACCATCTGCCACGATTCGCTCAGGTACAACCAAAATCAAAAGCAAAAACAAAACAGCAAAAAATAGGAGAAAAATACTTCTTTGTTTCCCCTTAGCACCCATTACAGCATACCTCATAACCCTATTCCTTTCTTTTTGTGTCTTTGCGGTTCGCGCTCATTAACAACTGAGGATACAACAGAGTAATCCTTTGAATTTTCATCTTTCTTGGTACGAGACGCTATCCACTGCTTTACATCTGGATCATTGTCCTTGTAATATTTATCACACTTATCCCAAGCAGCGACAGAAACACTACCTTGACGTTCTAAAAGCATAGCTTGGAGACAATGAGCACTAGAGCGCGTGCCACTCAGTTCAATCGCCTTTTTCAGATTAACTTCCGCCTCTTGGTAACGCCCCAATTTCATTTGCGCCCAACCAAGGTTTTTCAACATTGCATATTTAGTTGTGGTTTCTTGAGCAAGTGGCAAACCTGAATTGAGCAGAGGCATTGCGAGTGCCGATTTGTTGTCCAAAATATACAATCGCGCTAAGTTGTTATAAGCTTTATCAAAACCCTGCTGAACAGATATCTCGTAAGCTGCACGCGCTTTAGGCATATTTTGTCGATCTTCGTAAAGCACTCCCAAGTTGTAATTAGCTTTGGGATTTTTGGGCTGAAAAACTAGAGCTAATTTGTAGTAAAACTCAGCAGCATTCAAACGTTTGTTTTTATAGTCAGCAAACCCTTGTCGATTTAATTGGGAAGCAATAGTTGGGGAAAAATTCCACAAGCCACCAACCCCTAACAACAATAAACTAGCTAAAGCTAAATAAAAACCTTTGTTGTGGCGTGGTGTATCTTTGGCATTGCACTTCGATACCAGAGAGCTAATACCTGGTATCGTCTGCGCGAATGACAAAAGGGAGTATGGTTGAGTTTGTTGTAGGTATTGTAATATTTCTGGGCAATTTTGCGGTCTTTGTCCAGGAAAAGGAGCCATGAGGCGCTCGATCAAATCTGCCAAATGCTGTGATACATTTGCCTCGTCACGCCAAATTAATTCTCCTGTTTGGGGGTTTTTGGGAAACTCCAATGGTGATTTACCAGTAAGTAAATAGACAAAGCTACGTCCTAGAGCAAAAAAATCTGATTGTGGCACAGCATAACCTTCAGCTTGTTCTGACGGTGTGTAACCAGCAGAAATAAGTACAGTACCTGTTTCGTTACCTTTTTGTTTTTGTAAGTAGCTTGTTGTCACTTCTCGCACAGCACCAAAATCAATCAGCACTAGCTGCCCGTTTGGTCTGAGCATAATGTTTGATGGTTTAATATCTCTGTGAAAATACTGATGTTTATGTAATTCTTGAATAATTTTTACTAACTGAGTTAACCATTCACAGGCTTGTTCTGTGGTGATGGGTTGATTACCTCTGGCTTGCAACCAATCTTCTAAGTTAGTACCTGGTATTTTCTCCATCACTAGACAGTGCCACGGCTCACTTGTACCTTCACTCCAAGTAAAATATCCAGGTGGCTCTACCAGCGGAATGCCGGGATGCCGAATTTTACTCAACAATTGGGCTTCTCGCTGGAATAGGGCGATCGCCTTATTTTTCACTGTTGGGTTATAAAAACGCTCTAACCTGAGAACTTTGAGTACTTTTAGTGTACCGCCATCATCCACCTCAAACACCTGACCAAAACCACCGCAACCAATTTGACGGACAACTCGGAAGCGATTTTGAAGTATAACTCCTGGACAAATCATGGCGGTTACCACCCTGTTTCTGTTATTCTCAGCAGCTTTTGTAGATTGTATTCTGCGTATCCATTTCCTCGTCCGGGATACCCACGTAATTGTGAAAGCAGATTTTGTAGCTGCTCTTTTATAGCATTGGTATTTTCCATAACCAAATGTAGACGCTCCTGAATCCGTGTAAGTATGAGACGCACTTGCCGACACTGCTGGACATCATCTGATTCCTGCTTAACGAGGGCATGGGTTCTAAGTAACCCTAGTTTTTCAATAGACTTGGTTCTAATTACTTCAATAATATTCTGGCAGATTTTTTCTACAAATAAATTAGTAACATATTTCATGATCACAGGTTGGAGGGTGAACAAGGCTGTACTATCAACCGAGGTTTGTTCTTGTTCCATTAGCAAAAGACTAGCCTTATCGATCAAACATCGCCTGGAAAGAGATTCTAGCACTGCTAGTAACTCAGAACTAGATACCCCAACCCCTAAGTTGGTTTTTAATTGCTCAAGTGAAATTGGCTGACATTCAATTGCCAACCAGTACATAATTTTTTCTTCTAAAGAAGATAAACGTGCAAATTGTTCGTTCAAAAGATGAGAAAAAATATCTCCAATCACTAACGAACTTTGCTGCATAAATTGGCAGATGTTACCATTAAATAAATCTTTAATTGTGGTGGCAACAATTTTTAACGCCGTAGGATGACCTCGGTATAGTTGAATTAGTTCTTCTAAACCTTTTTCTGTCTCAGAAAAACCTTTTGTCGCCAAAAGCTTTATAGCATCTTGTCGCGGAAAACCTTTGAGAAGCAAAACACGCACAGGTAAAGTAACACCCGCAAGTTCCGCTAATTCTATTGGTTTTTCCCGACTCAAGAATACCAATGTGCTTTGGTGAGGTTCTTCTCCTACACGCTTGAGCAACTCTCCATAACCTTCATAGCCTTGGCGATAGTAGCCAGCTATGTCTCCACTACTTAGAACCGTCTCCCAATCATCAAGGATGAGCAAACAGCGCTTGCGCCGCAAGATTTTTAGCAGGCAGGAGATTTGACAATCTACAGTTTCTGGTATGACGGTTTGTGACTCTTTTGTCAGTAATTCGTTTAAATCTGTCAAGATTGAGACTAAGGGTGGGGCATGACGGAGACTTCGCCAAATCAGGTATTCAAACTCACCTTGGATTTGTTGTGCCAGTTTAACGGCGAGAGTAGTTTTACCAATGCCTCCCATACCTAATATTGTTACCAAACGGCAGCGATCTTGTATTATCCATTGAGTGAGGGTAGTAAGTTCATCATGGCGACCAAAAAAAACAGATACATCAATTGCCTCTCCCCAATCTGTACCCTCCTTTAATCCCCCCGAACTTCGGGGGGAAGAGGGGGGTTAGATTCCCCCACTCTTGTACTCCCCCACTCCCTCACTGTTGCCCGCCTCTCCAGTGCTGCTTGAAAGTTTGTTTTACTTACCTTTTCTCCCAGTACTTCTGAAAGTAGATGCCATAACCTCGGACCAACGTATTGTTTGAGGTATTTGGGAGTATAGCCATAAATTTTGGCGATATCATCATAATTTTGACCTTGCCAAGATCCTCGAAGAATGGCGATTTCGATGTCTTTTAAATGTCTACGTATCTTGGCAAAAACTGCGGCATCAGTTACTTGTAGAACTATTTCAAAATCCATGTTTCAGGATGGTTTTTTATCAAAATTTTTCTAATATCTTATTCTATTTCCTAAATTTAGAAATTGTCACGCTATGGCAATTTTAATTGAGTTATGAACCGCCAAGACGCCTTCGCGCAGCGTCTCCGCCAGGAGAAGAGCGCCAAGCTGAACTAGTTTTTAATCTCAACTGAATAAATTTTTATGAGTTTTTATGAAGTTATCTGACCTGCTCTACAATTTTCACCTTAAGTTCAGCAAATAAAACTTATTAACTTATCAGTATCGACGCTTTTTATTTTCTCGAAGAACCTATAGATATGGGTTCAGTAAACCCTGTCTCTGGTCAAAAGAGAGTTTAATTACAATTACACAAAGGTGAATCATGACAAACTCACAAACAAACGAAGAATTTGAAATACCCACAGAAAGCACAACTAATCAGTATCAGATGCAATCTGAGTTTGAAGAAGCTGCTGTACCTGAAAATGTTAATACCGAAGAGGCAGCTATGCCTGTACCAAGTGCAGATCAATATTCTGGTGTAGATGAAAATCTGGTGCAGATTAAAACACAGATTGAAAGTCAACTATCTCGACTAGTTGGTGTTTCAAGCTCACAAGCCTTATTCGCTCCTCAAGGAGCTAACAACATTGTTGGTGTTGGTTTAGGTGTTCCTGATGAACCTTCGAGTTTAGGTTTGACACCTGGTGCTACGGCAATCAATGTCTATGTTGTAGAACAAACTTCCGTAGATGAGATCAAATCTGTTCTCGTTGACTCTATGGGTATTTCAGCAGCTGCCAGCGATAATGTTCCTATTAATGTGGTTGTATCTGGAATTATCGATGTACAACCGCATCGATTCTGTATGAGGCCTGCTCCTGGGGGTGTCTCTGTGGGACATTTCAAGATTACAGCAGGTACATTAGGCTGTCTGGCTTATCGCCCCAATCGGCTCTTGATTCTTAGCAACAATCATGTCCTTGCCAACACAAATAATGCTAGTTTTGGCGACCATATTTACCAACCTGGACCTTATGATGGTGGCAAGAATGCTTGTAGTCCAAACCCCATCGCTATTTTAGAGCGGTACGTTCCGATTTACTTTGATGGCAGATGCAACTATGTTGATGCTGCCACTGGTTGGGCTTGGCCCGATCGCGTTCGTCGTGAGCTAGTCTATCTTAGTGGCGGAAAGCCTGAACTTTTCCGCATTAGCAGCCTGATTAGAGATCCTCAATTAAACATGATTGTAGGCAAGTCGGGACGCACAACTCAGTTAACTAGAGGTCAGATTACTGACATCAATGCTAGCGTTAGGGTGAACTACGGTAGTGGTCGTGTTGCTTTGTTCTGCGATCAGATTATTATACGTGGTCTTGGCGGCGACTTTAGTGCTGGCGGTGACTCTGGTTCTTCCATCTGGACTTGGGATAATCAACGTAACCCTGTTGGTTTGCTATTTGCTGGTGGTGGCGGCTTAACTATTGCGAACAAGATGCGTACTGTGTTGCGGGCTTTGGATGTTAGCCTTTATACCTAAATGATGACTACGCCTTGAACTTCAGTTCAAGGCTAATAGCTCAAGTCAGAAGACAGCTGACTGCAAGAGTTACGCAGTTAGCTGAAGCTGGACTTGAGTTTTTAACATGATCCTTTTGTGCCTCCTGAGGATCGGGGAGTTGGGGGAATGACGACTTGCCATGATGCTGAGATTAATATTTTCTACAATACTGTTATTACTTTTCAACTTTACTGGAGCTATTGCGGCAATGGAAATAGACCAAAATCCCAGTTTTGACAATCCTAATTTGAATCCACTGGTGGAAGAAGTAGCTATGCCCTTTACTATGTCGCTGAATCCTCAATCTCAAATTGAGCGTGTTAAGCAAAAACACGAGCAGAGATTACTATCTATTGACGGGGTGGTTGGCGTTGGTATCCAAAGAAATGAAATTGGGCAGGAAGTAATTGTGGTTTACTTACGAGATGCTGGGGTGCAAAAATCTATACCTAGTAATTTGGAAGGCTTTGTGGTGAAGACAGAAGTTACTGGCTTTTTTGATGCCTTTTAATAAATCAAAAGTTTAGTCAGCTGTCTTCTGACTTTAGCTATAAGCCTAGAACTTCAGTTCTAGGTTCTAGGCGCTAGGCGGATTGTCTAGTCTTTAACCTTCAAAGGTAAGCTAACTGTGAAAATTGAACCCACTCCTGGTTCACTTTCGACAAAAATATTACCCCCCATCATATGGCAAAAGTGACGGCTAATTGCTAAGCCTAACCCTGTACCACCATACTTTTTCGTAGTGGAAGCATCTCCTTGAGTAAAGGGTTGAAATAACTGCTGCTGTTGCTCATATGACATACCAATTCCCGTGTCTCTAACAGCAAAGATAATAATTTCACTGAGGATGTTATCTATTTCAACTTTTTCTTTTTTTACTAAAAGCTTTACTTTTCCGTTAGTGGTGAATTTGGCGGCGTTACTCAGTAAATTGTATAGTACTTGCCGTAGCTTTGTTTGGTCAGTATACATGATACCTAGTTCTTGCTCGAAGTCAACTTCTAAAACATTGGCATTGATTTCTATTAAAGGTTTGACTGTGAAGACTACGTTATTAATTAACGCGGCTAACTCAAATGTTTCTGGGTAAAATGTCATTTTACCTGCTTCAATTTTTGATAAGTCTAGGATATCGTTGATTAAGGTTAGTAAGTGTCTTCCTGAAGAGTTGATGGATTCAAGATCGGCAATAAAGTCATCTGTTAAATTCAGATCGACAGCATCATCTTCTAGTAGTTTGCTTAAGCCGATGATGGCATTTAATGGTGTACGTAACTCGTGACTGATGTTGGCAAGAAACTGACTTTTTGCTTTGTTAGCAGATTCTGCTTGTTCTTTGGCTTGTTCTAATTCTTTTGTGTGTTTAGATACTTGTTCGATCAGTCGATTGAGCGATTTGGCTAATAATCCAATTTCATCTTCGGTGGTGATGGGGGCGCGTAAATCGAAATTAGATTTTTTTGCTACTTGTTCAGCAACTTGAGTTACTGTGATTACTGGCTCTGCGATCGCTCGCGAAGTTCGCCATGCTATAATTGCGGCGATCGCCACTGATAGTAGCATACTCGCAATTACAATTAATCTTTCTACTCCTTTTGCTTGATCTAAATCTTTTTTCTTTTCCTGTTCTTGTTCTTGTGCGCTTTGTAGAATGTTACTTAATCTTTTACATAACTGATCTATTTCTACTGCTGTATCACCAGCCATAATTGCTAACAGCCTATTTCGCGTAGCTGTAGTCTGTCCCTGTTGCAATTGTTGTAAGGCGGACTCTATTTGTCTTGTGTATGAATCTATATTTGTGGAGTACTCATATAATAAAGTTTGTAAAGTTGATTCAGTTGCTGCTAATTTTCCTGGCTTACCTTTAAGAAAGCTGGTAATTCTACGCTCTACTTCTTTGGCATTTTTAACACTTTTCTCAAATTCTGTTTTCTTGCTGGCAAGTTTTTCGGGATTTTCGATTACAGCTACTAAGCCGAAGCTATTTATTTGTGCACTTATTAATGCTTCCTTATAATCAGCTAACATTTGAGCTTGAAAAGTAGCATGATTTAATTGTCTAATTTCCAATGCTCTGTAGTAGTTAGAAATTATTAATCCAGTAAGTGAACCAAAAAAACCGATTCCAATTGCCAAAAAGTACCCATAGCCAATTTTTTGATGGATGCGCCAAGAACTAGCTTTGAGTTTCCCTCTAGAGGGAAATTCTATCGTTGGGAGTTCATCGGTGGAGGGCTGATTGGCTGACACTGATAAATCATTGACTAAGGTGAAGACCTGATACTTTTCTAATTTTAGATTTCTTACTCATAAAAGTGGCAAATTATATTAATTATTAACTAAATACATATCTTGACACTCTACAAACATTTATACTTCTGTGTAGAAACCATAAACGCCAAACTGCACAGTCCTGATTATAGCTAATTATTTTTGATATGCACATTTTTAGGGCGAACTACCGTTCGCCCTACGCAGTTAATTAAGTTTGTGGATTAGGCGATCGCCGCCGACAGTAACTTGTCTGCTGCTTGCTTAAGTAATTCTACTTTGTCAAGCTTTTCCCAAGGCAAGTCGAGATCGTTTCTGCCCAGATGACCATAAGCCGCGACGTCCTGATAAAAACGTCCGCCTCTTTCACTTGGTAGATTACGTAAATTGAAGGAATGGATAATTCCTGCCGGACGCAGTTCAAAATGCTGTTTCACCAATTCCAACAAAGTCTCATCATCGACTTTCCCTGTACCAAAAGTCTCCACAAGAATGCTCACTGGTCTTGCTACCCCAATAGCATAACTTAGCTGGACTTCACATTTTTCTGCCAAACCTGCAGCGACAATATTTTTTGCCACATGGCGACAAGCATAAGCTGCACTGCGGTCTACTTTAGTGGGATCTTTTCCGGAAAAAGCTCCACCACCATGACGTGAGTAGCCACCGTAGGTGTCAACAATAATTTTGCGCCCAGTTAGACCAGAATCACCTTGAGGTCCACCAATGACAAACTTGCCTGTGGGGTTGACTAAAAAGCGTGTTTCTGCATCTGGCTTCACATCAATGTCGCCGAATACTGGTTCCACAACAATAGACCAGAGGTCTTGTTTAATTTTGGCTTGTACTGCTGCTTCATCAGTGATGTCACCGATTGTTGCTGTATGCTGAGTTGAAACCAGAATCGTATCAATACCTACAGGTTTACCGTTCTCATAGACCACAGTTACCTGAGTTTTACCATCTGGACGTAAGTATGGTAATTGACCTGTTTTACGTACTGCTGCTAGTCTACGAGCAATTCTATGCGCGAGACAGATGGGCAAAGGCATGAATTCTGGCGTTTCGTTACAAGCGAAGCCAAACATAATCCCTTGATCGCCTGCACCAACCTTGTCGAATAGTTCATCACTATCCTCAACGCGGGTTTCCTGAGCGGTATTAACACCTTGGGCAATATCAGGAGATTGTTCGTCCAAAGCAATGAGAACACTTGCACTATTAGCAGAAAAGCCGTTATCGGCATCAGTGTAGCCAATTTCGGCAATTTTCTTGCGAGCAAGCTCGACGTAATTAACATGAGCTTTGGTAGTAATTTCACCAGTAATTAATACTAAACCAGTATTAACTACTACTTCAGCTGCAACACGGCTGCTTGGGTCTTGTGTCAGTAGGGCATCAATAATAGTATCAGAAATCTGATCGCAGATTTTATCTGGATGTCCTTCGGTCACAGACTCGGAGGTAAAAAAATAGCGACGTGACAAATTAAATTCCTCCTTGAGTAGGTTGTAAACTGACTAAATTTACACAATTAGTTCAGTCGCTTCAACCTGAGATCATAACAATATTTTTATAATTTATCGTCGCTATTATGTTATCTTCACAAATCTCGGCAAAATTAAAACAGAAGTTAAAAGGCACAAAGCAGAAGTTGTGTTAAAAAACATCTGCCCTCTGCCCTCTGCCACGCCAGATGCCTCAAGTCGGGAAACCCGCCCACGGCACTGGCTCCTCTGCCTTCTTTCCTACACCTTCGCAGCCAGTTGAGCTTCCTTAGCTGTTAAGCGCTCGTATGTAGCACGCATTTTCAATCCTGTCAATACTTGGAATAAACCAGTACCATTGTTAGAACCAGGATACTCACGGTGTTGCAGCAACAAGTGAGTCATCTCACCTTTATATTTAGTAGATGTTTTACTGAGGTGGGTTTCAATGTAAATTACTTCTTCGAGGTTATCGAATTGACCATCTACCTCTAATACCGAGACGTAGCGACCGTAGTATACATCAGACCCGTAGTACAATTGCATTCCTGGGTAGGAACAGGTAAGCTTGCGTCCACAAGGAGTCCAATGAATTGTTGATCCTTCATCAAAAAGGTAGACTGGATCAAAG
Source organism: Iningainema tapete BLCC-T55 (assembly GCF_014698965.1). Classification (GTDB taxonomy): domain Bacteria; phylum Cyanobacteriota; class Cyanobacteriia; order Cyanobacteriales; family Nostocaceae; genus Iningainema; species Iningainema tapete. The sequence continues at coordinate 122,928 of NZ_JACXAE010000050.1, read as the reverse complement.
CCATCTTTACCTTCCCTTTGCAGCATCCGAACCCGCAGGACTTTGCGTTCTTTGTCTTCTTTAATTAAGTTAGTGGGTAATACCTGGAGAACTACGTCAGCAAACTCTCTTTGCGGTTCGATGTACTTAGTAAAATCAGGTTTACGGGAATTGATTTGAGCTAAGACATCTTCGTAACGGTGTCCCCTTTCCGCCATGTCTCGCTGGATTTTCCAAGCAATTTTAACTTCATCGCTAATGTCAAAGTAGACGCTGAAGTCAATCAGTTCACGTACCCGTTCATCATATAAAGGATGTAGCCCTTCAACTACTACAATATGATTTGGTTCAATTCGCTCTGGTGGATCGATTGTACCAGTTTCGTGATTGTAAATTGGTTTGTCAATTGCTTGACCATTTTTGAGCGCTTTAATTTGCTCATACATGAGGTCAAAGTTGTTTGCTCTGGGGTCAAGAGCAGTTATACCTGTCTCTTTGCGCTGCTTTCTATCTAGAGAATGATAGTCATCCAAACAGATGACTGTCATGAATTCTTCTCCAAATAAATCTGATAAGCGACGCAAAAATGTTGATTTGCCGCATCCCGAGTCTCCTGCTACTCCAATCAGTACTATGCGTTCCGGCTTAGTCATAAATCTCCTCTAAGATAGATACTAAAGATGATTCAATCAATATTTTTCTCACTGCATTTTGAAGCCAGGAGACCTTAGTGGCTTTTCCTGAATTCTTTCCACTCAGCAATAAATAAGACTAGTTGGACGGGCAGACAAAAAGAGTTTGCTTTTTCCCGTCGCACTGATCTAACTGCATTGCTGGTAAGTATTTAGTCCTAGTGATATATTTGATTTTAACAGAAGGGGGTATTCCATACAAGGCTTACTCTGAGCTTTGAATATTGACAGAAGTTTCACATCAAGTAAAACTTATTATAGTTGCTTATCGGAATCGCATTTAAGTTCCGTACTCTTTCTCAGGGTGTGGATTTATTGGCTGCTAAAACTAAAGGTAGTAGTATAATTTAGTTATCGGAAGAAAGTTTCCGTGATTAAAATCCAAAAGCAACTCCCTAATGGGGGGGTCTACCCGGCGGGAACTTGGAATCAATCTCTCCCTTTGGAAGGTGGTATTTCAAGAAAAAAACATTAAATTGACTCATTATTAACATTCTCCAAAAGACTTATCCTCTACTTTAGAAGGTGAACAGGTGTGTGTTTTGCAATGCCTGCGTGTCTATTGGTGAGTGTACGTGACAAGGCATTTGAGCAAAGGTTAAGTAGACATCGGAGTGGTAGAAGTAATGAACATAAAAGGTGCTGTTGAAGGTGCTGCCAATACAGAATCAGGTAGCCGCGTCTTCGTCTACGAAGTGGTGGGTCTACGTCAGAGCGAAGAAACAGATACAACAAACTACCCAATTCGTAATAGTGGCAGTGTATTCATCAGAGTACCTTACAACCGCATGAATCAGGAAATGCGGCGTATCACTCGCTTAGGCGGCAGAATTGTTAGCATCCATCCCATTGAGCAAGTTAATGGTAACTCCAAAGTAAGTGTAGAATCTGGAGAGACTGCTAACAATGCGGAAAATGGTAAAGCCACACCACCTGTGCAAGCTACCAGTGAAGTGACAAAATCACAAACTTCGCAAAAGCCCAAGAACAAGGACACTGAAGGCAAAACCATGACTCAAGCGAAAGCCAAAAAAGAAGCCCACGCTGACGTTCCTGTAAATATTTACCGTCCAAATGCTCCTTACATTGGAAAATGTATTTCCAATGAAGCATTAGTCAAAGACGGCGGAATCGGTATTGTTCAGCATCTCAAGTTCGACATTTCTGGTGGGGATTTACGCTATATAGAAGGTCAAAGTATCGGTATTATCCCACCAGGAGTTGACAAAAACGGCAAGCCAGAAAAACTCCGGCTTTACTCGATCGCCTCTACTCGTCACGGTGATGATGTAGATGACAAGACAGTATCACTTTGCGTTCGTCAGTTAGAGTACAAGCATCCAGAAACTGGAGAAACAGTCTACGGTGTTTGTTCAACTCACCTGTGTTTCCTCAAACCAGGTGATGAGGTAAAAATTACCGGTCCTGTGGGTAAAGAAATGTTGTTACCCCAAGATCCTGAAGCTAAAGTAATTATGATGGCAACAGGTACAGGTATTGCCCCAATGCGGGCTTATCTGTGGCGGATGTTTAAGGATAATGAAAAAGCAGCTAACCCAGATTACCAATACAAAGGGTTTGCTTGGTTGATATTTGGTATTCCTACATCTCCAAACATTCTGTATAAAGAAGAACTGGAAGAAATGCAACAGCGTTATCCAGATAACTTCCGTCTCACTTACGCCATCAGCCGCGAACAGAAAAACGCCCAAGGTGGTAGAATGTACATCCAAGACCGTGTGGCAGAACATGCAGATGAACTGTGGCAATTGATTAAGGATGAAAAAACCCACACTTACATTTGCGGTTTGCGGGGTATGGAAGATGGTATTGATGCTGCGCTAACTGCTGCTGCTGCTAAGGAAGGAGTAACCTGGATTGATTACCAAAAGGAAATCAAGAAAGCCGGTCGTTGGCACGTAGAAACCTACTAAGTACAGACGCGAAATTTCGTGTAGAGACGTTTTATGGAACGTCTCTACCTTGGATCAAGAACAAAATAATCACTTTATTAGGGTGGGTTGCTACAGCTCACCCTAAAATTGTTTTTATGGAAACAGGAGTATAAAGTTTGTGGCTGTACGCTTAGGAATACTAGGATTAGGTACTGTAGGGACGGGTGCGGTGCAGTTGTTACAAGATACTGTTGGGCGTCATCCGTTACTAGATGAGATCGAAATATATCGTGTAGGAGTACGATCGCTTGACAAACCTCGTGCAGTACAATTTGCCTCAGGGGTAGTTACTACAGATTTAGACGCAATTGTCACTGACCCAGAGATAGATATTGTAGTTGAAGTTATCGGTGGATTGGAACCAGCGCGATCGCTCATGCTCAAAGCGATACAAGCGGGTAAACATGTAGTGACAGCAAATAAAGCAGCGATCGCGCGCTTTGGTGATGAAATATTTACCAACGCCAATCTAGCTAGAGTATATGTAATGCTTGAAGCTGCTGTTGGTGGTGGTATACCAGTAATTCAACCATTGAAGCAGTCTTTAAGCGTCAATCGGATTCATACTGTTACTGGCATTGTTAATGGTACAACTAACTACATCCTCACACGGATGACCCAAGAAGGTAGTAGCTTTAATGATGTTTTAGCTGATGCTCAACGCTTAGGATATGCAGAAGCAGATCCAACGGCTGATGTTGATGGGTTGGACGCAGCCGATAAAATTGCTATTTTAGCATCATTAGCATTTGGCGGACGAATTAAATTAGAAGACATTTATTGTGAAGGCATTCGCTCAGTCAGCAAGACAGATATTGCTTATGCTGAGAAATTGGGATTCGTGATCAAATTACTGGCGATCGCCGTACAGACGCCCCGACGGGGCGTCTCTACTACCCTTTCCGTCAGAGTTCATCCCACCTTAGTACCCCAAACACATCCCTTAGCTAGCATCAACAACGTTAACAACGCGATTCTAGTAGAAGGCGAACCAATTGGACAGGTAATGTTTTTCGGTCCTGGTGCTGGTGCTGGTGCAACCGCTAGTGCTGTAGTATCGGATATTCTTAACATAGTAGCAGCTTTAAAAACCGAAAAACTCAGCACTCAAGAACACCAATCCAAAATCTCTTTAATTAATCCCCTACTAGCTTGTAGGCATCAAGACTACTGTCAAATTGTGCCGAATTCAGAATTAGTGACTAAATTTTACACCCGTTTTCTCACCAAAGACCAACCCGGAGTTATTGGTAAATTGGGTACTTGCTTTGGTAATCACCGAGTTAGCTTAGAGTCAATCGTCCAAACTGGCTTTCAAGCAGAACTAGCAGAGATTGTTGTTGTCACCCATGATGTAAAAGAAGGTGATTTTCGACAAGCTTTGAGAGAAATTGAAACTTTAGCAGCAGTAGATAGTATTCCTAGCTTGCTACGAGTGCTGTAAAGCGGTATGTTATATTGTACAATCTGGATAATACCTATACAGGTATTATTTGGAACGGGAGCGCTTTCAATTGTTCCTCTAGGGATTGAAATAAAACATTTAAAATGATGAACATGCCTCCTTCCGACCCCAATTCCCAGAATAATTCGCTTGATTTTGACGATTTCATTGGTATTTTAGTTGCCTTTGCTACTATCGGAGCGATTCTATTTTGGTCATTTTCTCGTAAAGATGGTGGGTGGAATTTAAGTGGGTTGCTACCTTCTACTACCGTACAAACACCGTCACCAAAAGTAGTACAAACACCACTACCGGGGACTGTTGTACAGACACCAGTACCGGGAACTACACAGACGTCGATACCGGGGGCTATACAGACGCCTCGTTGGGACATCTTTACACAAACGCCATTGTCATCTGTTGATGTTCCGCCCAAGGTGGTGTTGCCTCCTTATTCTTATGTCCCTCCGGTAGCAATACCACAGGTACAGCCATCTCCACAGGTAGTAGTAACTCCATCTACGCAAAAGCCTACCATTCCTACACCAATTGCATTTACAGATGTGCCTGCTGACTATTGGGCAAAGCCTTTTGTTGATGCTCTTTCTGCTCGTGGTATATTAGGGGGCTTTGCGGATCAGACTTTTAAACCCGATCAACCTGTAACTCGTGCAGAATATGCTGCTATAGTCGAAGAAGCATTTGCCAAAAGTCAACCTGGTACTACAGTAGGCTTTAAAGATGTACCTGAAAATTTTTGGGCAATTCCAGTAATAGGCAAAGCTACTAACACTGGTTATTTAAAAGGATACCCTAATCAAATCTTTAAACCAGATCAAAGAATTCCGCGAGTACAAGTTTTAGTTTCTCTTGCTAGTGGCATGAATTTGGGAATTCCTGCTGCCCCAGAAAAAGTTGTCACTATATTTAATGATGCTCAAGAAATTCCGCAATGGGCAGTCAACAAAGTAGCAGCAGCTACAGAAAATAATCTTGTCGTCAATTACCCAGATACTAAAACCTTAGCTCCCAATCGAGAAATTACTCGTGGTGAGGTTGCGGCAATGGTGCATCAAGCTTTGGTAAAAATGGGAAGATTACAACCAATTCAGTCCGAAAATATTGTTAAAGTACCTCGTTAAAGGCAGAAGCAACAAGGCAGAAGGCACAAGGGAGACTTTTTTCTTTCCTTTTGCCCTCTACCTACTGCCTTAGCTTTTCTTAAGCTTCTGTAGTTTCACCGACAACTTGTGTTTTGAGCGTTGCAATTTCACCAGTCAACTCTTGCCTGGTTGAGGCTTTGAGTAAATAGCGATATACAAACCAGATAGAATAACCAATACCAATCAATTCAAAGGTTGGTGCTACTAAGGGAATATCATTCAATGCATCCAGTACTGCCAACACTACCTTGACTGTTACAATTGCCGCTACAATTAGACCAACGCTAATCAAGGGCTGTTTGTATCTATTGAAGAAGCTACCTAGATAGTCGGGTAGTGTAGCTAAAAAGCTAGAAACTTGTTCGCCATATTGCAGCCATTGTTCTTGCGACTGAGAGGATGACTGAAGTTTGGTTATTGTTCCTGTTTGGTTGTTTATATCTGGCATTGTTTGTTGTGGAGACTTGGTTTCTACGTATTCCGGTTCTTGCATTTGCGCTTCCATATTTTTCAAAGTTGAGTTACTTTATTCCGGACAATTACAACCAAAAGGCTGCTTTAACAGTGCAATTTGCGAGTGCACCACTCACAACCGATGGAATTTAAAGGGCTGATTTGACTATTACCATAATTGCCTTTCAACTACTACTTCATCAACTACAAGGTATAACTCGGTAGTAAGATGGCAATTCGTGGCGCAGTTATGATGAATTGGAATCAGCATAACTAGTTAGATTTTCTCTAGCTTTGGCGGATCAGCCAGGGGTAATTTGCTGATCTTCAAGTACAAATCTTGTCAAATCAGTCCACCTTTCCTTTATACAAGTCTAAATGCCGATTTTACCTGATATTTAGGTAATCTTAAGCTACAATTCTCAATTAATACAGTAAATTTTGATATTAATACTTAATAAAAGTTATCATCTGCTCACAAATCCTTGACTTGAAAATGGTTATGTGATAAAGGATTGTGATGCGATCACCTGACTACTGGGTGGAATTGTGATGCGATCGCATTATTGGCAAATTGGCAACCACCTTGCTGAATAAAAGACTATCCTTTAAGAGACTTCCAAATAAAAAAGTAGACAATTATTATTGTGGAAGCAGGCATCCCTGCCTGATCTTACCTGGGGGCAGGCTATAATAAAATTTCCGAGATTGTGGTTAAAGTCAACGTTTTAGTCAAAATTAGTTCCACAGTTAAAGTCTTAGTCAAAGTCAACGTCACCGATGGCGTCACAGTCAAAGTCCAAGTCTTAGTCAAAGATACACAGTAGGGGCAAAAAATTGTTCGCCCCCACTAATTTCCACGAAGCTCTGCCTCGCGTTTATGATTTTTCTACTTCCAATCAGGAACAGTAGCACCATCTTCGCCACCAATCCCGATCCCAGTGTAAAATATATCGGCATTAGTGATCACGAGGTCAGTCATTGACGCTCCATATACGTTAGAATCATGAATCTTAGCGTTAGTAAAATTCACCTTATCAAGATCAGCTTTCTTAAAATCAACGTTAGTGGCAAAAGCAGCAGTTAAATTAGCACCAGTTAAATTAGCACCAGTTAAATCTGCACCTTCTAGGTTTGCCTTAGTTAAATTAGCACCTTGCAAGTTAGCTCCGCGTAAATCAGCGCCAATTAAGTGAGCGCCCTTAAGGTTAGCCCCCGATAAATCGCACTTAGCACATTCCCCAGTAGATAACAGCTTTTGTACATGTTGCGGATTTTCCGCTCTCACTGAACTAGCGAATAACAGGGGAGTTATTAAAGCTAGAGTAGTCAAAATCTTGCGGATCATATGTTTTTCCCCTTTTTCCTCAAACTGCTTCCGTTCTTGTCCTCACACCTTTATTATGCCACTATTGTTGACGTGGTAGTTGATTGATACCACTAATGCGATGTGACACAAATCATTATTAGTAGTGATGAGGACAACTGCTATTAGTTGTACACTGATGCACTTTGATTAACTATCGCTACGTACAATAGTAACAATTGAAGTTAACGCTTATGTATACCTATGGGCGTTGATTAGGGTATGCAGTAAGACAGAAACGGTGGTTAGCTTAAAAGGGATTGGGGATTGGCGATTGGCGATTGGGTAAGAAACAACTTTGCCCAATCCCCAGTACCCAGTACCCGAAAGCTATGAGCCTTACACTTAAATGCAAAGCTCCAGAAACTCGCGCATGTACTGATTCACCAAATCAGGCTTTTCCTGCTGCACCCAATGACTACAATTGGGAATATATTTAATGTGAAAGTCTTTCACGTAAGCTTCTGTACCATAGGTTAGTTCCTTACCCAGCGCCTTATCCTTTTCTCCCCAAATCAGCAACGTTGATACTTCCAGAATTCCCCAACTTTTGTTCAGCATTCCTTGCTTAAAAGCATTACGGTAATAGTTCAACATTGCTGTTAAAGCACCGCGCTTTGCCACAGCATTTTTATAAGCTTCAATATCTACATCAGAGAAAATACTTTGATCAACAGCCATACTTTTGAAAATAGTTTCAATCTGTTGATAATCTGATAATTGTAAGAGTAATTCCGGTAGCCAAGGAAGTTGAAAGAAGAAAGCGTAAGAACTACGTAGCAACTGTTGCGGTGTGAGTAAGCCTTGAGCGAATTTAGCAGGGTGAGGAAGATTGAGTATAATTAATCGCTCTACCATCTCCGGATGAGCATAAGCAAAACTCCAAGCAATAGCACCTCCCCAATCATGCCCTACTAAAACACACTTGTCATAACCTAAACCTCTAATTACTCCCTCAACATCTTGAATAAATTCATCCATTACATAAGCTGATTTTTCTTTTGGCTTATCGCTATCGTTGTAGCCACGTAAATCAAGAGCGACGACTTTAAAAGATTTGGCAAATTCTGGTATTTGATAGCGCCAAGAGTACCAAAATTCAGGAAATCCGTGTAACATCAGCATTAAGGGACCTTTCCCTTGGGTGACGTAATGCAGCTTAATTCCGTTGGTATTAATGTACTCGTTCTGTACAGAACTTTCTGTGACGAACATACTGAAGATTCCTGAGTAATTAAACTATTAAGATATGAATGATAAATCTTCATAGAAATTATCGCTACTAACTCAGGCTATAAATAATTGTAAGATTGGTAAAACAATTCTCGAGGAAGATGTATTTTGTGTAGAAATTTTGGTAGAAAATATCCATGATTGCACCCTATTACCATGACACAACAGCTAATACACCACCCTTCGGTATGGGTTGAGCGACTGGCGCGATTTGGTTACGCTTCTAAAGGAGTAGTTTACGCGATAGTTGGGCTACTTGCAGCACAAGCAGCTTTTGGAAGTGGTGGAAAAACGACAGATACTCAAGGCGCTCTGCAAACAATTGTTAACCAGCCATTTGGAAAGTTTTTGTTGGCTTTAGTAGCAATTGGTTTAATTGGATACGTAATTTGGCGTTTTGTGCAGGCAATTAAAGATCCAGAAAATAAAGGTACAGATGCTAAAGGTTTGGCACAGCGAATTGGTTATGCAATTAATGGTTTTATATATGCTGGTTTAGCTTTAAGCGCTGTACAAATTGTTCTTGGCTCCGGCGGTGGTAACAGTAATTCTACGCAAGATTGGACGGCAAGATTACTTTCTCAGCCTTTTGGTCAATGGTTGGTTGGGACAGTGGGAGCGTTTACTATTGGTTTGGGTTTCTATCAGTTTTATGAAGCTTTTACTAGTAAGTTTCGTCGGGAACTCAGTTTAACAGAGTTGAGCGATCGCGAACGCAAGTGGATTATAAGTATTTGCCGATTTGGTATGCTAGCGCGGGGAATCGTCTTTTGTATTATCGGCTGGTTTTTAATTCAAGCAGCAATTAATTCTGACGCCAGTCGAGCGGGAGGTTTAGACGAGGCATTACAAACACTAGCGCAACAACCATACGGTCCTTGGCTTTTAGGTATTGTATCATTAGGTTTGGTTGCCTATGGAATTTACATGGTAGTTCAAGCGCGTTATCGTCGGTTAGCAACAAATATCTAAAAGTGACAATCACAGAAACACGCGGCGTATGGCTGACTACTACTGATAGTCAAGTTCTTCTTTCCCAGGAAAATATTGCGCAAGCGATGAATTTCCTTGCCGAGACAGGATTTAATGTTGTTTTTCCGGTAGTTTGGACAAAGGGAGCGACGCTGTATCCTAGTCAAGTGATGCAGCAAACATTTGGGATAGAAATAGATCCACAGTATACACGAAGAGATCCAATAGCCGAAGTAGTAGAAGCAGCGCGGCGAGTAGGGCTAAAGGTGATTCCTTGGTTTGAATACGGATTCGCTAGTTCTTACAATTCAAATGGTGGAATATTGCTGGCAAAAAAACCAGAGTGGGCAGCCCTTGATAGTCAAGGTAATTTGCTGAAGAAAAATGGCTTTGAGTGGCTGAATGCTTTGGATAGAGAAGTACAAGATTTCATGTTGAATCTAGTACTAGAAGTAGTGAAAAATTATGACGTTGATGGTATTCAAGGAGACGATCGCTTACCTGCACTACCATCCGAAGGCGGATACGATCAAAATACCATAGAACTTTACCGCCAGCAATTTGAGCAAAATCCGCCACAAAACCCCAAGGATACACAATGGTTACAATGGCGTGCTGATATCCTCACTGAATTCTGGGCACGTTTGTATCACGAAGTCAAAGCTGTAAATTCTCACTTGCTCGTGTCAATTGCTCCAAATATACATGATTGGGCATTTAAGGAATATTTACAAGATTCTCCCACTTGGTTAGAGCGCAAAGTAGTAGATATGATACACCCGCAAATATATCGTCGCAACTTCAGTGACTATAAAAATATTGTTGATAGGTTAGTCAACGAGCAGTTTACAGATGTGACGCTGCCTAAGTTAGCACCAGGGATTTTGATGAAGGTTGGTTCTTATCGAATTAGCCCAGATTACTTGGTGCAGATAATTGAGTATAACAGAGCTTGTGGTATAAATGGAGAAGTGTTTTTCTTTTACGAAGGTTTGCGCGAAGATAATTATACTTTAGCTCAAGTGTTGCGCACAGGTCCTTATGCCCAATCTGCGGTATTCCCATCTTTGTCGGCTCTAAATCAGCCCAGCACCGCTGCGCGAAAGTCAAAAGTCAAAAGTCAAAAGTCAAAAGTTTTTCCGCAAGAAAGGAGATAAGTAAGTTGATGTTTTTCGCCTTCTTCGGTTTGAACCCACTAGCCGGAAATTTGGTAGCGACGGCACTAACTTTTGTTTATGTCTTTGGGCTTGTAGCGCTCATGAATTTTTGCGTCACAAAATATGGGCTACCACAGGATATTAGCCGCAAAATTACTCATATCGGTGCAGGCTCACTGATTGGATTTTTACCACTTTTTAGCGATTTAGATTGGTCAAAGTATTTAAATGTAGCAATTTTTGTGGTATGGATAGCTTTGTTGGTACAAAAAGGATTTTTTGCCCAACCAGATGACGAGGCTGTGAAAACAATGACTCGTACTGGCGATCGCCTTGAACTCCTCAAAGGTCCACTTTATTTTGTCATTGTTGCAACTATTTGTGGCACAGTTTTTTACAAAACTTTTCCTGGAATTGTCGCCATGGCAACCCTGGGTTGGGGTGATGGTATGGCATCGATTATTGGTTCCCGATACGGTAAGTTGAAGTACAAAATTTTCAGCGAAAAAAGCGTGGAAGGAAGCCTTTCGATGTTTATCTTTGCCTTTCTTGCCAGTGTGTTTTTTGTCTGGCTCATCTTACCAGCCAGCTTGAATATTGTCCAAATTTTGCTGTTAGCTTTTATCGCCACTTTGGTTGAAGGTTGCAGTTCCAAAGAGGTAGATAATATTCTTATTCCCATATCAGTAATCATAGCTACATGGTTTAGCTATATAATAATTTTATGAAAACATCATATTTTTCATGATTAATTTACACATACTTTACAAAAGATGTGATATTCTCCTTAGAAGGTAAAACAAAAAACTTCCCAGATTATAGGGTAAAAATGTAAATCCAAGAGTAGACCCACGGATTCGACATGATTATATCTACAAGTACAGAAAACTGGATACAAGAAATCCGCTATAGTAATCGGGGAAGCGTTTATATGTTTGCGCCGATGGTAAACTTCAACATTATGGCTGAAGTAGGCGACACTCCACCTTAGTATTTAAAGTAATTGATGATTGGGAAAATCTTTGTACCGAAAAATGTATGTCTGATGGGTCTATATTGACATACATATGTAGGCTTAAAGTTTTCACCTCAAACTTAATGGCATTTTCATATAATTTTAGTCTTCATGTTCTCGCCTGGGAATAGCTAGCACCGCTGCGCGGAAGTAGTCAATATTGAAAAATTGACGAGCTAGTATTCAATCAATCATGTTTATTTAAACAGATACAGATAGCTATCAAATTACATACTTTTGCAAAGTGCTTCATGTTTACTTGGCTGTATCTTGAGGTTGCCAAATGAACTTGAGCAACTTCACACACGTATTTAAGTTTGGGCAGGAAAATCCTAGTCAAAATAAATTTCAGAGTGCAGTGTCAAGCACATCTAGAACATCTACATCTCGCTTCGGTTAATACAGTAGGAGAGTAAGTTAATGACTAAATCTATAGAAAAATCTTCTTCAAACAAACTACGTCTTCATTATTTAGACGGTTTGCGCGGACTTGCTGCTTTGTATGTAGTACTTGTACATGTCGAGCCAGAAATAGGAGCGCAACTACCCCTATTTTGGTCTGTGTTTGAAAATACTCTCAGATACGGAGGGTTTGCGGTGGCTATTTTTATCGTGCTGTCTGGTTATGTTTTAATGCTTCCGGTATCACGTTCTCCGAGTGGTCATTTATCTGGTAGTTTGACTGATTATATTCAGCGGCGATCGCGTCGAATTTTACCACCTTATTACGCAGCTTTATTATTTTGTTTATTACTAGGACTGACAATATTTTTACTAGAAAAATTTAGTAGTTTTCAGTGGGACGAAATTGCCGGGAAAGGTCCTTTTTCTCCAAACTTTACATTAATTGATGTATTATCATATCTGCTACTACTTCACAATCTTAGTCCCACCTCTTACATGGCTATTAACCCACCAATGTGGAGTGTAGCAACAGAGTGGCAAATTTACTTTATCTTTCCACTGATATTACTGCCAGTGTGGCGACGGTTTGGCTTACTAGTATCTGTAATCACAGCCTTTTTTATCGGTTTGATACCCATATACCTTTTGAACGGATTATTTGCATCAGCCTCACCTTGGTATATTGGCGTATTTGCCTTGGGAATGGTGGCAGCAGAGATTGGATTCTCTCCAAAACCAGAATTAGTAGCGATGAGAAACTCCTTACCGTGGGGAGTACTCAGTATTATTTTCACTATAGTAGCTTTCATTACCGAGTGGAGAAGGCTGGGATTACATGTATGGATAGGTTATAGCTTTTTTGGTTTAGCAAGTGCTTGTTTATTTATTTACTGCACTTCTTGTCTAATTGATGGTAAAAAAACACCATTAATACTCAAGGTATTCGAGCATCCTTTGGCGATCGCACTAGGAACAATTTCTTACAGTTTATATTTAACTCATGGACCAGTGCTTTCTTTAGTACGTTACTGCTTATTTCAACTACAATTATCAGATCATATGTTCGCTACCGCATCTTACTTATTAGGCATAATTGCATCACTACTGTTTGCTTACCCTTTCTACCTCTTGTTTGAGAAACCTTTTATGTCAAATGTGAAGCAAACACGCAGATTAAAAAATGTAGTTAATTGAACATTACATTGGCGCAAAGAAACCGCAGATAACTTTGCTAGTCGTTAAGAATGTCAAAAACATTATCAACCAAAAAAATCTATGAAATTAAGTGTAATTATTCCCTGCTATAATGCAGCAACTACAATTGCAGTACAACTCGAAGCCCTAGCTAGTCAAGAATGGCATCAACCTTGGGAAGTAATAGTTGCTGATAATGGTTCAACTGATAATACAGTTGCCGTTGCTGAATTATTTCAAGCAAAAATACCATCGCTGCGGATAGTCGATGCATCAGCAAAAAAAGGTGCTGCTTATGCTCGTAATTGCGGTGCTAAGAATGCTCAAGCTGAAGCACTCGCATTTTGCGATGCAGATGATGAAGTTGCTCCAGGTTGGGTTGCCGCAATGGGTGAAGCATTGGTTAAATATGATTTTATCAGTGGTCGCAACTTTCATCACAAACTAAATGAATCATGGGTTATTCAACTCCACGGTTCACCAGAAAGTGTTGGTATTATTGAGAACCCCTATCTTCCTTTTGTAATTAGTTGTAATATGGGAGTTAAGCGTGCAGTTCATGAAGCTGTTGGTGGCTTTGACGAGAACTTTGCGAAGATTGAAGATATTGATTATTCGTGGTGTATTCAAGAAAAGGGATTTAAAGTACACGAAGTACCAGAAGCTATAGTTAATTACAGACTACGAAAAAGTTTCTCAGCGATTTGTCAGCGTGCTTGGGGTGTGGGTTTATATGAAGCATTGCTCTATAAAAAACATAAACATTACGGTATGCCAAAAATATTAATGTCTTCAAGAAGCTTTATTAAAGTACCACTCGACTTTGTTTTGGAAGCAGTATCTCTCAAAATTCGCGATCGCTCTGCAATACAAAAATGGCTACCGATGTTGGCTTGGCGTGCTGGACAGTTACAAGGATGCTTTAAATTTGGCTATTTACCACCTGTATAGATTATCTGCGCTCCTGTTTATGGATTATCTCGTAAATTCAGCATTATAAATGAGGGAGATTTATATAATGTGTTAAAAATTATGCGTCATATTGGGGAATTAATTGCTACCTTGTAATTATCTGCTTATAAAACAAAGAACGCCTATGAACGTCGTGATTCCTGATGACATCTTTCAGGCAACGAAAATGACCGAAGATGAACTGAAGTTAGAAATCGCTATCTTGCTCTACAAGCAGGACAAAATTAGTAGTGGCAAAGCTCGTGCATGGACTGGATTAAGCGTCATTGAGTTTCAACATGAGCTTGCCAAGCGAGGACTTTGCATCAATTATGATGTGGAAGATTTCCAGACAGATGTTAGGACTTTGCAATCAATGGGTCTACTAATTTGCAATTAATGCATATACATATGCTATGGTTTCAGACAAGACTATTCTTACACCTTCACTGGATGCCCACCATTTCTTTGAATCGTAATTAGAGTTTGTCGCGGCAATTACGCCTACTTTGATTTTTGGTGCTAATATTTTTTGATATATTAACCAACTTCTGCGGGCATGAGCGTCACTAGTAAATAAATTTAAGGACTCTAGTGGGTAGTTTGAATCTGATAGCCATTGACGTAATCTTACAGCAGATGCGCGAGTACGATCTTTGATGACATCTGGTGTAGGAAGAACTACTATTTTTTCTTCTGGTACACCCAATTTTTGTAATGTTGCGGCGGCAATTTCTGCCATACTTTTATATTCTACTAGGTAGAATGCTCTGGTGAATTTACCACCTGTAGTAAATATTTTGCTATAGGAACTTTTATTAAGTTCTGTTACAGCTTGTTTGATTCCTTCGTCTGATATCCATCCTTCAACAACTAATGCTTCTGCTTTGACTGGAGAGGTAACTGACAGGAATGGGTATAAATGAGTAAAGGTAAAAAATACTAGCAGGGCAGTTGTGGCAATTAAGATTCCCCATCCCTGTAGTGTGAGAGTCCACATTTGTTGACGTTTGATGAGGCGGACTCTTGGTAGTTTTTTATATTTAAGAAATTTCCTGGGCATTAGCTGATGATGACAGTGCTAATCATGATTTGCTTTCAAGTAGGCAAATACAGATTTATCTCCAATATCCGGAGGAATTGCTTGCAATGCTTTACGTAGAGCAAATACTACAAATAAAATTGCCCAAGTTCCTAATAGAACCTGTTCCCATTGAGTTGGTAATATTCCCACTAAATGTCCGAGTAGGAGTAACGGTACGATTGGTGTTAGTAGTTTTGTTTCTAAGCGGTTGAAGCAAAATGCTTCTTTGAAGTATATTCCTGTTAAAGCGGCGAAGGTAAAACCAATTCCAAGTACGGAGAGGGGTTGAGTGTAAATGGTGATAGCAAAAGGTTGACTGTCAAAATGTGCGAGGATGAATGAGCTGAGGCTACCAATCAGCCAGAAAATTTGCAAAACTCGGTGCAGCGCTGCCATATATATATGGATGGTTAGTAAACTGACTCCGAGTGCTAAGCTGAAACAGGTATATATAGGGGTAATTGCTTGGATGGTTGTTGGGTTAGGATCTAACAAAACTAAGGCGCTGCCTATGGCAAAGCTGAGGGCGGCTACCATTAATCCAGTACGGTAAATGATAACGCCTGTGCGATCGCTATCTGTGATGGTAAATTCCCCAAATTGTCCTTGATAAATTTCTGGTGCGGATGTAGTAGTCATGTGGGATGTATGGGTGGGGTGTGGAGACGCTCCGACGGAGCGTCTCTACTCTATTTTTACAATATTTCCTAACTGCATCTGCAACTGTGATTGGGCGTTACCGCTATTGATGGCTATTTCTACCCAGCCATGACTGCCTACTAGGGCAAGTGCATCGCCGACTGGGACTTCACTATAAGTTTGGCAACCTGGTATTGTCAATTCTTTTGCTTTGACGCACCATGTTTTGCTGTGTACATAACTTCCGTGAATATTTGTAACTAAGTTGCCGAAATGATCAATATATTGTATGCTTCCCGATACACCAGTTTCTGTTTGGTGGCATTCGCTGATATCTAATTGTACCAAAGTGGCTGGGTCAATTGGGTTTCCTAGCTGTTGAAGCGGTATGCCACTGGCTAGATGTGCTGCTACTGGGGCAAAGATATCTCTACCGTGGAAGGTTTTGCTAGGTTCTGTTGTGCGCCAATATTCAGGGTTTGTCAGTTCTACTGCGGCGATCGCCTGAGTTTGAGAGAGTACTCCACTAAGTATACCATTGTCTGGTCCGATGAGAAATCCGTTGGGTAGTTGTAGTGCGATCGCTCTTCTCAAACCACCCACTCCCGGATCTACTACCGCCACATGCACTGTGTCTACTGGGAAATAGGGGTAAGCATTCATCAAACAAAACCTAGCAGCAGCAATGTTTTGCGGTGGAATTTGATGCGTTAAGTCTACCACCGTTATGCTTGGGTTGATTTGGGCAATTACTCCCTTCATCACGCCCACATACACATCGCTAGAGCCAAAATCGCTCAGCAAGGTGATTAGGGGTTTGCTCTGCTGCTCGGACATAAGCGTGATATCTTATACCATTTCTCCAAAAGCTCCTCTTTTGCCCCCCTTTCAAGGGGGGTTGGGGGGTCAGAATAGCTTTTGTCTATTTTATCTTTATTTTCTGTAGCATAAGTAACGAAACATATGTTATGTTAGGAAAATAAAACAAAAGAGCCAAGATTGAGAGAGGGAAACCGTCATGTCCAGAACCAGGGCGGAGGCAGTGAAACAAGCTAGAGAACTGCACCGTCAGAATATTCAAAGAATTTTAGAGCATCGCCTGCAAGTAGCTAGAGCCAACGGCGATGAAAAACTAATTCATCAATTAGAAGCTGAGATGAATTATTCTCGTTAAACCAAAAGTTTGTTGTTCATAGTTTTGTTGTGTTCAACCCCGCTTATAGCGGGTTTTTTTGTTTTTATTAGAGGATTGCTGGAGCTACCACAACTTAATTTGTTGTTGCTTTGCTACATATATTTATCAAGTTGTTTAACATCATGAGAGAGTAAGTTACCTTTAGCAGTTTTTAAGAGAGTTTCTCGTATCTCTTGTTTGAGATTAAATTTAAAATTTGCATACCATTTACTAACTTTTTCATATAATTCTTCTATTGTAGTAATATTTATATTATCTATAAATAATTTTACTTCTTGCCAGGAATAAAATGTTGGAATTGGATGTTCGCCT
The DNA here is from genome assembly GCF_014698965.1 of Iningainema tapete BLCC-T55. Classification (GTDB taxonomy): domain Bacteria; phylum Cyanobacteriota; class Cyanobacteriia; order Cyanobacteriales; family Nostocaceae; genus Iningainema; species Iningainema tapete. The sequence goes on along the minus strand of NZ_JACXAE010000050.1, from coordinate 105,719 downwards.
AGTAAATTTTTGTAGTAGTCATAAGGCTGAAACGCATAGGATTTTAAAATAATAGGAATAGCACCTGCTTCAAGTGCCTCAAATAAGCGATAACTATCAATATTAACATTACCAAATGGGCAGGGAATGAATATAGATTTAGTTAAAAATATCCAGTAATCTTCACCAGACAAGCTACCTTTACCTGTGAACCCTTTGTATTCGTGAATAAAATTTGGTTGACAATTGCTTAGATATTCAACCATTAATTTTCTATCAGTTTTAAAACTATCTCCACAGAAACTCCATTTATACTCTCGATCAGTTATCTTAAGAAGATTATTTTTTTTTTCTATAGCAAATCTATCTATATATCCTAGAGGAAAATGAAATATTTTTTTTGTAGGTAAGCTTGGTAAGTATTGACGTTTCATGAATTGAAATCCATAAAAACGTGTACGCAATTTTGAAGCTTGCAACTTGATACCAGAATGTTTACTTTGAGAATAAATTGGATAAGAGAATGATTTGCTGTAATCTTTTAAGAACTGAAACATACCACCCTGTGGTCTGAAAAAGTTTCTAAAGACCAAAACGCATTTTTCTAGATAATAACTAGATATATCGTGGTCATAGTTTTCATCGTATATATGAATTAAACCAAAACTATGACTTTCTTGATTAAGATAGGAAAATAGCCGAAAATTTAAACTTCTATCTTTCAGTCCAAGTGCCATGTCTCCATGTACTATAAATACTGGGAATGTATTTTTATTGAGACAACCATCGAATTTTCTAATTTGGTGTTGAAAAATATCGGAAATCCATAAACTACTACGTAAAGTACCTGGATGTAGCTCTATCAAGTCAACACACATAGTTATTAATCCTTGATTACATATGAATTTATTTTTGTGTCTCACACAAAGGCACAAAGAAAACTCTACGCCACCCTAACCTTTAGGTTCTACGACAGTACGGGTTTTCTTACAGGATACGCTTCTTTGCATGAGCTTTATAGAGCGGATTTATCAATGGGAAGCCAAGCTGAGTTCTGTGTATGTTCTTCTCAACTGGTTAGTAAGCTCCTGTTTTTTGCAGCACAACCCTCACCGTCATAAGCAAAATTTTCAAATCTAGCCAAAGTGACCAATTTTCAATGTAGGAAAGATCTAATTTCACTGCATCTTCAAACGTCTCAATATTTGAACGACCTGAAACTTGCCACAATCCAGTGATACCGGGTAGAACTTCTTGTCGAATAAAGTGCGCTGTTTGAAACTTCTCTACATCTCTCTGTGGAAGAGGGCGCGGACCAACTAGACTCATCTGTCCAAGTACAACATTAAACAGTTGCGGCAACTCATCAAGACTGTAAAGGCGTAGGAATTTGCCAACTTTTGTGATGCGGGGGTCTTCTTTAAGTTTAAACAAAACACCATCTTTAATTTCATTCTTTGCTTCTAAAGCTTTTTGCAACTTTTCTGCATCCGCAACCATTGTCCGGAATTTCCAAATCTTAAATTCCTTGCAATGTAAGCCAATTCGTTTTTGTTGAAAGAAGATTGGACCTGGAGAATCTAGCTTGATTAAGAGGGCAATTGACAGATAGAGAGGAGAGAATATGATTAACAAAACTACAGAACAAGAAAGGTCAAAACACCGCTTTACCCAAAAATCACTGCCTGCGATAATTGGGGCTGGAATTGTCATACAGGGAACTCCACCCATCATCCACATTACGGATTTGGGGTGACGCAGTTCACTTTGTGTAGGAAGAATTCTCAAGGTAATACCTGCTGTATGAAAATTCCAGCAAACATATAGACGATTTTTAATGGCATTCCAAGATACAAAAACCTCTACGATCTCCTGGTGGCGAAGATACTCAAAAGTTGCTTCTCTTTTAGCTCTATCTAAGCAACTACAATCAGCTATTCCTTGGACAATGTAGCAATTCTCTTTTTCTACTAATTTAGTGTGAATCTCTTGATCTTGGCTTTCAGTGATGAGAAAAACAGGATAACGAATTGCTCCTTTGTTCCGCAGCAATTTAGTAGCCAAATCAAATAAAATGCGAGCAGTACAGATAAAAATTACAGAAAACAACCAAAACAATAGAAAAGTTGAACGTGAAACGTAGTAATTTGGTTCGTAGAAAAAAGCAATGAGCAACAGGAAAACTTCTGATAGGGAGACGGCGACAATTAAACTAGAATAGTTACGACGATGAGTGCCAGCTTGGTAAAGTCCTTTGGCAGCGATCGTGCCTATTTCAACTGCTAGTGTTAGTAGGAAAAAAGTCTTTTCGTGTGTCCAAGGAGACTCTAAAGGAGTTCCGTAAAATACTGCCAACTTCCATGCTAATGTGAGAGAAAGAACATCTAGCAAAATAAGTGTTAATATCCGCAGTACTCTGGTAGATAATCCTCTCTGTATCCTTGTACCTTTAGGCGATCTTAAGTCTGGCTTTAAGCTGACTACTGTTACAGATTTAGCAGCCATAATTCCTATCCCTCCTGTATTTCTACTGTTAAATGCACTTTTGGTAAAATTGATATTTAGACATGGTAGATTAATTAAAAATTACTGTGTACTTAATTACAGTCAAGAATTACAGCCTATGTGGGGACACTACAAGATAAACTTCTAATTAAAGGAAAGCCACCTTCAACGTTTTGGAGCTTTGTCCAACGCTCTTGCTATAGCATTCCATGCCAACTTAGGTTTGAGGTTGGAGTCAAATGGCAAAGGACGTACTGGTGTACTATCTGAGCGGGGAGTGTGAGTTGCAAGCCAAGTGTGGCGATCACTTAACCCCCAATTTATGATCGCAATCACCGCAGGTTCATCTAGCACCACGGAAAGATAGTCTTCGTAGACACTGGCAACGTTGCGATCGCGAACACCTATATCTTGAGGCAACTCATTGTCTGCTACATCTAGCTCAGTAATCAAAATTTTTAGACCCAAACTAGCAACATCTGCTAAAAATTTTCTGAGTTTTTTAGGATTAAAATAAGTTTGTGTACCCCGAAGATGAGATTGAATACCCAAGGCATGAATTGGTACTCCTTTAGATTTCAAACGTTCTAGTAGTTTGAGAGTGAAGGTTCTCTTAGCTTCTTCTGATGGAATGTCATACTCCACTGCATTATCGTTGTAAACTAGCTTCGCTTTAGGATCTGCCTCAGCAGCAACCCGAAATGCCAGATCAATGTAATCTGGACCTAAAAACTTTAGCCATGGTGTGTTTTGCAAGCCGTCAGTTCTTCCGTGATCGGGGTTAATTGCCTCGTTCACCACATCCCACGAATGGATTCGTCCAGCATACCGTCTAACAATAGTTGACACATGGTTTCTTAAAATGCCTTCAATTTCTTTAGAGGTAGTGTTGGGGTCTTTGAATTTATCAGTTAACCACTGAGGATTAAGATCATGCCAAATTAAAGGATGTCCTCGGAAGAGCATTTTATGCTCAGACGCAAATTGGGCAAAAGAGTCAGTTTCAGTAAAATTGAAAGTACCAGCACTAGGCTGAGTACCACTCCAATAGAATCCCCCTACGACAAGACCACACTGCTCCATGAAAGTAGACCGCAGTTGTTGATTTGAGGATAATACTTTGTAACCACCCTCTGAAAAAGCTCCATAGATTAATCCCTTAGCTGCTGCTCGTTCACGTAAAGAAGTATTACCGTCCACAGAGAAATCCCTTTGAGATAGAGCTTGAACTTGTTTATCTTCTCTAAATTTATTGATACTAGCAAAGGTGACTGTACTCGCCAAAGCTCCCAAGCCTAGCAGAACATTGCGCCGTCTAAATAGTTTCCGGTTTTTGAGCATAAAAACGTAAACTCAATAATGCATAAAGTAATACAATAAAATAACCGTATTAAACTCATGTTTAGTTAGTCTACAGAGTTTGTTTTAAACAGTCTCCAACCAAACCAGCTTGCTAGCCATTGTATCAAAAAAAACAGCAAAAACCGTGGATTGTGTTTCAAGTAACGTTTCCATAAACGTTTTGGCTCCATGATCAGCCTAAACATCCACTCCATACCCCTTTTCTGCATCCAGCTAGGGGCTTGCTTAACACGACCCGAATGAAAGTCGAAGGCGGCACCGACACCGACCATGACGGCAGGAATCTGGTTTTTGTGTGCTGCCATCCACAATTCTTGTCTAGGACAACCGATGCCCACAAATAGAATTCGTGCGCCTGACTCTACAATTTGCTGGGTGTAGGTATGATCTTCTTCAGGTGTTAACGGGCGAAAAGGTGGCGAAATCTGACAGACAATCTGAATGCCAGGAAAACGCTGGTGCAAGAATGTTACAAATGCGCTCAAGCTTTTTGGTGTGCCACCATAGAGACCAATTGGTATACCAGCTTGCGCAGCCGTTGAGCATAGGTGGAGGGTTAGTGTAGGACCGTAGACTCTGTTCGCATCTTTCACACCAAGCGCAGTTAATGCCCACACTAAGGGCATACCATCGGGTGTCACTAAGGCAGCATTGTTAACTACATCAGCAAATGCTGGATCGTCGTAAACTTCCATAGTCATGTGGACGTTGGCGACACAGATATAGCAATTTTTTCTTGCCTGAGCCAAATCCAAAATCCGCTGTGTGGCGTCTTCGTAACTGGTAGCGTCCACTCGCATACCTAAAATATAGCGGTGCGCTATAGGATTACGTTCTCTACTTGTTAGTTTCATTTCTTAGTATCTCCATAGCGGCTGTTAACTACCGAATGTATAGGCACATAACAGAACAGCCCTTACCGAGCGAATTTAATCGCCAGTAAGAGATTTGTCAGTCAATCAGCTTTAGTGTCAAAGTATTTCAGATCTTTTAGTACAAGCAGATTGAAGGCTGTAGATATTTCTAACTTCCCACTTATCTCTTGCGGCTCCTCGCTCGCTCATAAATTTCCATTAACATCTGATAATTCTTCTGGGCTGTGTATTTAGCTTCAAACTCAGCTCTAGCTTCTCGGCGCATTTGAGCAAGCTTTGCTGGATTTGCCAAAATCCATTCCACCTGGGCTGTGAGATCTTCCGCATCACCAGGATGGAAATAAAGCCCAGTTCGACCAGAATCTACTAGCTCTGCGATCGCACCGATATTTGCAGCTACCACCGGAGTACCTTTGGAAAAAGCCTCAACCGCGACCAGACCAAAGGTTTCATACCATTGTGACGGGAAGACTAAAAACATAGCCTCCCCCATCAGGGCATACACTTCTAGCATAGATTTGCGTCCAAGCCATTCCACCTGGTCAAGTCGTTTTACCGCTTCCACCACTTGGTCTGCTAAAGGACCATCCCCAACAATCTTGAGCGGAATTTGTTTCCCAAGTTTTTCCCACGCTTTTAGAAGTGTCTCTATTCCTTTTTCGGGCGAGAGGCGACCCACAAACAGCGCGTATTTACCTTGCCCATTACCAACACCCGGGTTAGGATAGATGAAATTTGGCTTGACAGCAATTTTTGAGGAGGGCAAATTTCCTTGAATAAACTTCTGGCGAGCAAATTCTGTAAGGGTGATGTACTGATCTATCATCTTTTCCCAGGTTTGCAGAACTTGATGTACAACTTGCATTGTTGCAACAACAGCCGTACCTGTTTTACTATCCCGATAACAACCGTGAATAACGCCATGCAAAGGAAAAAATTTTCCCAGACAGTCTTCACAAACTTTACCTGAGCGAAATAAATAAGAATTGGCGCAAAACAGGCGGTAATTGTGTAGAGTTTGGACTACTGGTACATTCGCCTCCCTACAGGCGTAGTAAACTGATGGCGAAAGCAATGGAAAAAAGTTATGTATGTGCACGAGGTCTGGTTGAAAGCTAGCAATTTTCTCACTCACCAAGTTCTTTGATGAAAGTGAGTAGATAGCATTAACTGCAGCCTTAGCTTTTTCTAGAGGATTGATGATGTTGTCGTTGTTAACCGCCAAAAGAACTACTTCATGACCATTTGCCTCTAGCAAGTGTTTCTCTGTATGCACTACTACATCCTCACCCCCAGAGATCTGATAGTAATTATGTAAAAGTAGTATCTTCATAAAGTTGAGCTTCCTTACAGGTATAGGCAATGATCGAATTAGTTCAAAGTGGTTAGTGTAAAGACGTGTTGGGTGAAGTCTCTATACTTGATTAAGTAATTCCTTTGGGCAACCTAATACAACATCTACGACCTCACTTAGAAAGGTTGCAGCTGCCTCTGGTGTATGTTGAGATATAAGTTGTTTTGATTGATAACCCATGGAAGTTCCTAAACTTGGATTCTCGATGAAGTACTTCATCAGCTTCGCTAAATGCTCAGGGTTATGAGGATCAAAGACATAACCATTTTCTCCCTCAACAACCATTTCACATGCTCCTGCCCATTTAGAGCAGAGAATAGGCTTACCGAAAGCCATCGCTTCCAGCACCACCATACCCCAGGTATCTTCCAAAGTTGGAAAAACAAAAACGTCCGCCATTTGAAAGTAAGCACTCAAAACACTATAGTCTAACCATCCCAACCATTTGACACATGTCTGTAAACCATGCTGTTGAGTGAATAACTCCAGATCATTTCGTTGTTCTCCATCACCTATAATTATGAGAGTGTAATCGTAAAAGTTCTGTTTTTTAAGGAGTACACATGCCTCTAAGAGTAGATGAATACCTTTTCTAGGTATGACTTGACCTATAAAAAGAAAAATCGGATGCTGGGACTTTAGTCTGATTATTTCAAAATCTCCCAGTCGTGCTGACATCGCTTTTACATCCGGTACTTCAAATGGTCTAACAAAAACCAAGTTTTCTTTTGCTTTTAAAATATTAGTAAGATAAAGCTTTCCTCTTTGATTATTAGTAATGAAGGCATCGGCAAAGCGAGTAATTATACGTCGTAAGAAGATGCGAAGTGTTGAGTTACAAGCATCAACTGTTGGTGTACTGCCTTCATAAGCAATAACAATTTGCCAACCACCAAAAGATTTAAACAACACTGCCAAGAGACTCCAGAGGGAAAAAGCATTTGCGAAGATAACTTGGGGTTTAAATTTAAATAGGTGACTAATAATTTCTGGAGACACAAGGTCAAAACCAGGATTGTAACCTAAAGGTGATTGACTTGTTTGTATACGTTTCGTTTTTCCAACTACTTCAACAGTAAAAGTCTCTTCATATCCTGTAGTAAATCCAGGCCATTCACCAGTGTAGACAATCGTATTCTTGAAATTTTGAGTAAATTTGGACAAAACGGGATGCCAATAACTTCCTAATCTCATGCTTGGGAACAGCCAAGCGACCCGGATATTACTCTTATTATCCATTTAAGTTCTTCTTACAAGAGAGCTAAATACTCAGCCATCTAATACTTGTTGTCAAAAACATGCTCACGCCTGTTGGCTGTTGATCTTTTTGAATGTTGCTTTCCAGAACAACCTTGTGTACGGTAAAAGCCAATAGATTGGCCAGAGCAAACCTGCATACCGATAAGCAAACATTTTCCACTCTTTTATTGGCAAGCCTTTGGGTTGATTCACCTGATTCCATCGCTCACGCAAAGTTATATTTGGCTCAGCCCAAGCCCGGACTCCCATTACATTATGTTTACAGGTTCCTGCATACCCAGGTGCCACCCAAACCGAACAACCTTGTTGCTGAGATCGTAGTCCATAATCTATATCTCCTATACTGTGGGTAAAAGCTTCGTCAAGGTTGCTTACTGCTTTAACCACTGATCGAGGAATCAGGACACAGTTGCCATTCATCGTTAAGCAAGGTTTTGCTTCTTCACTTGGCTCTAGTGGAGCAAACTGGAGTGGGTGCCACCGACTCTTTCTGACCATGCCTCCGTAAGTAAATACTCCAGTTTCTGGATCTTGGGTAGAACCTATGACAATCGCTCGTTCATACCCTTGGTCGATCAACAGACGAGATGTTTTCAGCAAAGTATTTAGAGCGTTGGGGTAAAGTAGTGTGTCGTCATTTAGCCAAAGGTAGTAATCATAGTCGGACTTGATAGCAGAGGCAAAGGCAAGTCGCATCCCTCCATTCCAAAATAAATTTCCATTTCCCAGTAGTACTTTAACTGCTGGGTAGCAAGCTCTTACTGCTTCTTTTGTACCATCAGTGCTCCCGTCGTCCACCAAGTAGACCTGACTCTCAACATCTGATGGTAATTCTTGCTTGTATAACGCCTCTAAGCAGGTTAAAGTCTTTGCCCGCCGATTATGACAGGTCATGATTACAGCTAAATGCAAGGTTTGCATAATGGATTACTGAGTACTGTTAGTTATTGAACTACTAGCCTTCATCAGCGTTAATGAAAGTTTGGAAATTATAGATTTCAAAACTTTATTAGCCATCTGTCTTTGAAAGTTGTCACCTCTTATTTCACTAGCTCAACGTATGTATTTAAACCAATTTGTTCTTTACGAGTGTCCAAACCATTAAGTTCTGGATAATTAGATACACCATAATCCACAAAATTAATTGCCCGGTATCCAATTTGTTCTGCTACTAATCTCAATTCCTCCCTAGAGTAGAAATGTAAATGTTCCCACATCGTGTAAGCTTCCTGTTTTGCCTGTATTGTATTCCTATAATCGTATACCTTGTAATGCTTGTTAAGTACACCTTCCAAACCAGGAAAAGATAATCTCAGGACACCATCTGCTATTAAAGTACGAAAACATTCACTTAGAAAAACTATAGAGTCTGCTTGCTGGAGATGCTCCAAGAAATCTTCTGCAAAACCAAATGAAAAACAATTATCAGGAAAAGGATGTTTTACAATTAGATTCACTTCAGAACATACATATTTACTTCTTTCCTGCTTTGGTATAATGCCTTGTTTAATAGTAAAATCTACATTCAACCAATCGGCTATAAAATTTTCTCCGCAAGCGTAATGAATTTTTGTCAAATTATAGGTATTAAGAAGCGGAATAGAGCTTGTTTTGTTGTAAAATGTTTCAGCATTAAATTTTTCTGCTCTTGGAACTATCTGGTAACTTCCTAGTACAGGAATCTTTTTTATGGCTTTACTCAAGTAATAGTTGAGTTTTTTCATGGCTATCAAGTTGAACTGTAAAGATGTGAACTATAAACTCTCAATCAGAACCTAATACAGGTAGTACCTCAGACCTGTGGATCAGTATCAATTAAATCGCCTGTCTAAATTCATAACGGTTGATAAACAAGCCAATCACCAGGTCATACATCTCAATTGATTTGGAAAAGCAAATTATCTTGCCTGCTCAGAGCTTAATATGACGTAAGGATTTGCTAGAAACGCTATCACAATAACTTTGCGTCCATGTGTGCATTTGTGCTTCCTTATTAGTGCCAGTTACTGGCAAATTTAGTTTTAATTTTACTGTAATCAATAGCTGATGAAAAGACTATTGATATGTATGTTATCCACAATATACTGTTCGTAGTTAATATTGCCCCACCCTCTACCATTCCATAAACTAAAAAAACTGCTATAAATTGAAACATCCAAAAGTACTCTATTTTCCTAGTTATTAAAATGAGTTTAACTACTCTAATTATAACTGCTATTAAATTCCATGTAACTAAGATTAATCCTATTAAGCCAAGTTGTAAAAATATGTCTATAAAAGAGTTATGAGCGTGAAAAATTAGAGTACGATTTGCAACCGCTTCAGACAGACCGTACCAAGTATTCATAATGATGAAATCAGATGCTTCAGAAGTCCAAAATCCGTTATATCCATACCCGAGAAAAGGACGTTCCATTCCCTTCTCGATAGCTAGTTCCCAGACTGGAGTGCGTCCATTAAATTCAAGATTTTTGCCAAGAAAGTCAACTACTATAGTTTCTAGATTAAGCGAAAATATGATAGCTACAGTGGTAAGTAGTAACAACACAAAAACCATATGTAAGGCTCGCATTCTCTTTTGCTTTGCAATTGTGTATAAAGGCATTTGCAAAAGTAAGAGTATGAAAGCTACTAATCCTGTTTTACTTTGAGAAAGCAGAATAAGAATAAATACTAAACAAAGCACAGCCAGAGCAAACCAACGGTTACTTTTTTTGTCAAAAGCAGTAATGAGAAAAATAGAAGCTGCAAAGCTCATATAGCGCCCTAAAGTCTGCTTGTGGAGAAAAATACCTTGCCAAGCAGAAATGAGATTCACATCACTAGATATGGCATAAGATGGTAGAGCTAAACCAAGAGTAAAACTAAGAATAGTTACGATACCAGTTATCCAAGATAACAAGCGTATCTGATTACTAGGCGTGTATTGCATCGCCAAATATACGCCAAATAAAATTGAACGTACTACTGCTCTGATCTGAGCCACAGTATTAGATAGACTGGCAGACCATAAAACTGAAGCAACAGCAACCCCAACTAAGAGCAGTAAAGATACATCTCTCGTTGCAACATAAGCAAACCGTTTTAACCGCCCAATAATTAGAAGAATTACAGTTCCATAAGTAATTGTGTTGATAATACCTGGTGGAATTGGGATATTGATAAATTCGGCTAATAAAAGCAATAAGATAACACTAAAAACTTCTAAATTTTTCAGTAATTTATTAACTGATTTATTCTTCAATTTATCACCTCAAATATTCGCTCATTTTCGGAAAAAATTGTAATTATTTAGTAAGTTAAACAAAAAAATGAATAAGTAAAAATTCACCCGGTTCTTTAGATATTTTATTGTTAAGACACCTGGTTTTTATCAACTACTTTCAATCGCAATCTCCTGACAAAGAGTTAAGTAACGACGTGCTTGAATTTCCATGCGAAATTCTTGTTCTGCTTTTTTACGAGCGCAGTGAGATAGCTTTTGATGTCTGTCCGGGTTTTCTAGTACCCAAGCAATTCCTTTTGTTAAATCCTCAACTTCATAAGGTTTAGCTAAGTAGCCATTTTGTTGATGATTAACAATATCTTTTAACCCAGTAGCATTAAACCCAACAACCGGAGTGCCACAAGCTAGGGACTCAGCAGCAGTCTGTCCAAAAGCTTCTTGAATAGATGGCACTATCATCACATCAGCCGCTGAGTAAACAACTGTTAAGGATAAGTCATCATGGAGGTGTCCCAGGTAATGTGTCCTCAAGGCTAAATCAGGCGGATTTTCAGGTTGTTCTGCACCGAAAATAACTATCTCCAACTTATCTTTCCAGCCGCATTTGCTTAATTCTTGTAGAGTTGGTTGCAATAGATTAAATCCTTTATTTTGGTTACGAGTTGCCTGTATCGCTCCAAATAGAATGAGTTGTTTATCTTGCGGTAATTTAAGCAGTTCTCTTGCTTGGTGCTGAGCAATTGGTCTATACATTTGAGTATCAAGCCCATGAGGAATTACTTCAATTCGCAAATTCCGGAATAGGGAACTGGAACTGGCACACTTGGCTAACCAACAGCTAGGTGAAACAATTGTTAGATTCAAATTTCTCCAAGCTTTAGCTTTACGCTGCCATACCCAACGAGATAAATCTTTGTCTTTACTGCTGCCAAGCTGAGGACAAGCACCACAAGAAATTGTGTAGCGATCGCAGTCCCCACTATAGTGGCAACCTCCGGTGAATGCCCACATATCATGAAGTGTAAAAACCAAAGGTCGATTAAGTTTAGCAAGTGTTTCTATCTGCATGAAGCCACAACTAATCCAGTGAAGATTAATGATATCGGGATGCAGTTGAGCAATTTTCTGTGCACTTCTATCTGGTAGCCACTGAAGAGACAACAGTGTATTTTGCCGCTGACGATAAAGTTTTAAAGGCAAAGCATCAAATGTAATTTTTGAGCGAGCTATGCCCTGAGAGAGCCTAGTTCTAGGTTCGATTACGCTCTTGTCATCGCTGGATTTTTCTAACACTAACATCTGTGAATTTACACCAATATCCTGTAATCCCTGATGTAGTCGATAGGCAGCCCGGGCAGCACCTCCTTTAATGTCAAAAGTGCTGAGGTGTAAAACCTTCATGTCTCCCCCTCGCATAAACTATTCTTCACAATCCTTCTCTATTTTCTCAATCGATTGAGTGCTCAAGATAAAGCCTCAATTGATAGACCCGGAATATGATTATTAAATATTAGTCTTCTTATAAAATAAGCGTTTTATTTTCCCAATAATTCTTTGTTTTAAGCTACAGGTATATGCTTTTTTATAAAAATAATAACTATAATCTCGATCTGTAGTCATAGCATATGGCTCTATTAAGGGAAATGACATGGGAAATAAAGGTATTTTAGAAAAACCTTTTACATCCTCTGTAGTTCTTGTTGCTGCTTGATTGAAACCAATATTATAAATCAAATTATGCGCTGGAACAACTGATAAACCAGATTGCAAGAAACGAGCAAGATCCCATTGATAATCCCAGGTATCAATTCTGCCATAGTAAACATGTTCAAAATCTTTCTCACGGTTTAAATATTGCTTACTTTCACAAATTATATCCCTGAGTCTCTCTCTAGTTTCGGGCTTCGACCAAAGTTCCATATTAACATCGTAATAACGCCATGCCCTTCTCCAAGAAGCCCATCCCCAAATTGAGCCATAATAAGCAAAATGATAACTTTGAATATCTGACTTCCATTGACCCAGTATATTGAAACCGGTGATCATCATAATGCGTTCATCATATCGGTACTTTTCTAGTAGTTCTTCAGAAAATGTGAAGAAAGTAGGATGTGGCAAGCAATCATCTTCAAGAATGATCGCTTCTTCAACATTATTGAAAACCCAATCTATTCCACTTGATACCCGTTGCTTGCAGCCCAGATTAGTATCAGCGTAATTTTTTATTACTTCGCAATCCCAATCAACTCGCTCAATAATTGCACGAGTATCTTCACACTTAGATGCCTCATCTGGACGATCAGCACGCGGTCCGTCTGCAATTACAAAAAGCTTTGGTGGTTTTGCTTGGCGAATCGCTTCAAACACCTTTTCAGTTGTCTGTGGTCTATTGAAAATTATAAAAGCAATTGAAGTTTTCATAAGTGTATTGATATATTATCGACTTTTAGGAAAAAACACAGCAATCCCAATCAACTCGCTCAATAATTGCCCAAGCAGCTTCACACTTTTCTACCTCATCAGGACTCTCGGTTTGTAGTCCATCTGCTACAAAAAGTTTTAGTGGTTTTGCCTAGCAAATTGCTTAAAACACCCTTTCAGTTATATATGTTCGTTTAAAGATGATAAAAGCAAAAGGTATTTTCATAGCTGTTTTTCTGCTGCTGTCATGGTCATTATAAATTCTGGATACTTAATAATCATAGATGAGGCTATATTTGCCAATAGATTAACACTAATTTCTATGGGTAGATACTGATATTTGAAAGCAGCAAGTCTTGAATCTTTCTCCTGATACAGGATATCTTGAGCAAAATTACTCCATCTGTCTTTTGGCATGATGTCAATTGTCATACCAGCATGACTAGAGGGCAGTAACATATTTGAACCATGTATTCCAATAACTAGGCGACTATCACTGTAGAGTTTACAAGCTTGCCCCTCTGTTTCTTCATCAAACCGATCTACTCTTGTATCTTCAATCCAATCAGGAAATTTAGTTTTTTTACCTAGTCCTGCAACTGTGAATTTAGCTGATGGCAGCATAAATTGCATTTTTTTGAATAGCCTCCTTATCTTCCAGTTTTGGAATAACAAGGCTACTTGCAGCATCCCAAGCTTCCTTAATATCTGAAAGAAAAGAGAGTTAAACCAGAGACGATCCTCTCGCCAAATAAAGGTAATTCTCAATATTTCTGAATCAAAATCATGCTTGGATACTTTAGTGAATTTAGAAATATCAAAATCCCTTGGATGTGAGTAAGCTTTACTAACATAAACTTCATCAAAACGATGCACTTCGGTTGAAACAAATTCATGAAATTTTAAGTAATAAGACTGTCCCTGTTTTAAAGGTATATTGACTGTCCAAACCTCTGCTACTCCATCTGGAACCATCCATCTCAAAAATGTTGGCACTATAACAATTAGCCCATAATTAGAAACTGGGCTTAGGTAAACTTGAGCATTAAGTAATTTTAACAAACAATGTCCATAAAGAAAATCAAGGCAATTTAATATGATAACACGCTTACATTGTTTCAATATTTCTTTGTTTATTTTTAACTGTTCATGCAGGGGATTCCGAAGAGATTGAATAAGCGTGTCCCCCAACCATACTCTTGCATTTCCTTCAGGACCAAAGAGCAAATTTTTTTCTAAATCAACTTGGTAGTTCCATAATGTAGCATGACCAACCTTCAGATCTTCAATAATTTTGGCATTGCATTGAATGCACTTAGATTCAACACAAATGTGCATACCTTGCCATATTAGATTGAACGGCTTTAGATCTGCACCACAGTGTGGACAGTTTGAGTGATGCTGAATAAAAGGTTTGACTTCAATCATCGGAATAATTCAAAAACTCTTAAAGTGGCACGATATAGATTAAGAGAACGTATTATAAAAGTCCCAACAGGTCTTAAATCACTAATCAAAAAGTTAGGGATTACGGTGACAGAAAAATAAGTTATTAGCGTTGCTATTGTTGCTCCATATGCTTCATACTTTGGGATGAGAAAACTATTTAAAAATATGTTTATGAATGCACCAGCAACACTAAAGTATAGAGAGTAATATAACTTATTTTCTACTGTTAAGAAAGAATTTCTGGCTACACCTAGATTAGAAGAAAATTGTCCCCATACATATATTGACAATATAAGTCCTGCCGGAGCGTAATATTCACCATATAATCTAGTGACTATAAAAGAAGAGAGTAAAGAAACTGGTAATGCAACTATTAACCATAGCCAAAGCATCACATCGAAATATATTTGCATCTTCCGCATATAATCCTCACCTTTTTCTTTGAGCTTTGCTAGCTTAGGAAGAATAGAGGAGGCAACTATTATTGGTAAGAAGTCAAATATTTCCGCTAGTTTTACCGCCACCGAGTAAAATCCCAATTGAGACTTATTCTCCAGTAAAGAACCAAGCATAATTTGATCAATTTTAGAGTAAGCATAAATTGCAAATCCTGACAAAATTAAAGGGAAACTTTCTCGAAGTAAATCTTTTGCTCGTTGAAGGTTGAGCTTCCATGAGGTTAGGCGATTGCCCCGCGCTCTATAAATAATTACCATTCCTACTCCACTTAAAGCTAGTTCAACTAGCCTCGCCCAAGCAAAAGCTAGGAGTGGAGCATGTAGCTGAATCAATCCAACCCTCACAGCGCACATCAATATATATGCTGCTTGCCTAGAAAATACAACGTACCTAGACTGAACTTGTGATTGAAACCAAAAGTCAATAGTATCAAAGGCTTGGAATAATGTTCCTGCTGCAAAGATTCCTACTAGCCAACGAGTCAAATTATTATTAGGTTCTAGCAGTGAAATCGATGTAACTGAGAGCAACAGCGTTAATACTCCACCAAGTAGGTGGAGCGTGAAAGTAGTTCCAAGAGTTTCATCCCTCTGTGATGGATCGTTAGCTATGTCACGAACTACAATTGAACTCAGCCCCATGCTAACTAAAGGACTGAACATTCCTACAAGAGAAATTGCGTAGTTGAAGATACCAAACTGCTCAGGTCCTAAATATCGTGCTACCCAGATTCCCACAAATAGTCCTAAGCCCATCTGTAGAATCTTGTCAGCTAGCAACCAACCTAGATTACTGATAATTTTACGCAGGTCGGGGCTAAGTTTCTTCCCTGTGGCAGTGAGTTTGTTGAGCATTAGTATGAAAGAGTAGACGAGGAAATATCCATGATGTGTTACCTAAAACTTACAAAGTATAGCTAATGACTATTAGGAGACATTGCTATTGTTTCTACGTCTAGAAGAAACTGGTCTAGTAAGTAAAGAATTTAGAGACACAGAATCTGGCTCAGCCTGTTCTTTGGTGTAGTAGAAGTAGCTATCTGGTTCATTTTTAGTATTCACTCCATTAACTACCATGCCTAAAACATTTTGACCTGACTGACGCAGGAATTCTTTAGTCGCATTAGCGCTAGCAACATCAACTACACCAGGACGAACCACCAATAACATCCCATCAACCATATTGCCCAAAACCGCAGCATCTGCCGTACCTGATAGTTGAGGTGTATCAAAGATGACGAAATCATACTCCTGTGCAAAGGCATCTACTAATGCAGCCATACGTTTAGAATCCAGTAGTGCAACCGGATTAGGAGGTACAACTCCAGATGTCAAAACGTGTAGGTTGGGCATCACCTCATGTATTGCTTGATCGAGTAAAAGCACATCAATCAACACATTACTTAGACCGATCGCATTTGTTTTTTCCCAGATATGATGTTGGATGGGATGACGCATATCTGCATCTACTAACAGTACTTTTCGCCCTACTTGAGCCATTGCTACAGCTAAATTTGCCGAAACTTCAGATTTCCCCTCTTTAGATACTGAACTTGTCACAGCGATCGCCTTTATTTCCGTATCTGAACTTAAAAACTTTAAGTTAGCTTGTAGCATTTGGTATACATCACCCACGGGAAATTGAGGAATATCCCTGCCAATTACCTTGGGAACTGATGCATCTACCCCTCTTAAATCGAAACTTTTTTTACTACTTCTACCGATAGAAGGAATAACACCAAGTAAAGTGTATCCAAACAACTCTCTAGCTTCCTTAACAGTTTTAACCGAGCGATCGGTCAAATCTAAAGAGAAAGCAGCAATTATACCAAGTATAATACCAAGAACTCCTGCACCTGCAAAAACCAACATCTTTCGAGAAGCTTCTGGACTATTTGGCACTAAAGCAGGGGAGACGACACGAGCATTGCCGATATTTTGATTTTCCGCTACCTGAATTTCTTGCAGTTTCGTCAACAGAGATTCATAAGTAGTTTGAGATGCTTTGAGCTTTCGCTCTAGCTCCCGCTGGGTTTGTTCTAGCTTAGGTAAAACATTTGCGCGTATCCTATAGGCAGATAACTTACTAGATAGTGTAGAGATTTGTTGTTCTAAACCGACTCGTTGAGCCTCCGACAAAGCATAGTCTTCTATGAGCTTTTGTCGCAGTTGCCCAATTTGTAAATTTCCTTGAGGTATCTGCTGATTCTTCCCAGCTACCTGCTCTATCCGCTGTTGTAACAAGCTGTTGAGAGCAGTAACTTTTTCTTCCAAATTCAGAACAGTAGGGTGCTGTGGTTGAAAAATGGTGCGTGCAACTGCAAGCTGGCTTTGTGCTTCTTGAAGTTGAGTGAGTATTTGCTGAACTCCAGGTATCTGACTCAAAGAGGCAAACGTTACAGCTTGTTGCGAATTTACAGCAGCTTGATTTTGTAGTTTTTGCGATCGCGCATTAGCATCGCTTAATTGTGTTTGAGCTTGAGAAACTTGCTGCTCTAGTCTTGAAATCTCATTGACTGCTATATTTGCTTCTTCTTGTAGAGCAATTACGTTATTGTCTTCTTTAAATTTACGCAAGGCTAACTCTGCTTCTTTAACAGATAACTCTGTTCTAGGTAGTTGTTGCATGACAAATGTACGTGCTGCAACTGCCTCTGCCCGATTCGCCTCTATATTATTTTTGATATAAGCGGACATCACTTTATTGACAACTTTTGCTGCTAATTTAGGATTGTTGTCAGTGTAAGAAACTTCCAAAACTTCAGTTCCTTTGGTACTTGTAACCTTAAGTTTGCTGATTAATGCTTCGGTGTCGAGGAGTTTACCTTGTTTATCTCTGAGATTAAGCGCTGCGATCGTTTCCTGAATTACAGGAATAGATGTCACTATTTTTGCTTGAGTATCTAACGGATTGTTTGTCAGAGTTAAAGGCTCAATCTTTCCTATAGATTCACCTAAACCTGTTAAAGCGGAAGTATGATTTGACTTGATCAACAAACTTCCTTCTGCCTTGTATGTGGGCTTTAAAGTTAATGTATACAAAAATCCACAGGCTAAAACCACTCCAAAAACCCCGACTGCGGGCATCCAGCGTCGTTGTAAAACAAGTAAGTATTTTTGAAGATCTATTTCTTCCGCGTTTGTGAAATTATCCATTATGGCAGATATTGATCGTATTTGTACTTTAAATTACAACTCAACTGGCTTAACCATGAAACCGAAAATCTTTGCTACCGTTATAACTCACCATCCTTGCATGTCTACGAGTAAACTCGCCCACAGTTGGATTACCGTCGGGATCAATTACCCCAATCGCCTGTTGCCAAAGTTCTGGTGCTGCTAATGACACTTTATAAGTCGTATCATACTTCTTTACGTGATACCACTTCGTTTCGTCGCACTCATCACACCAAAAAGCTTCTAACCATTCACCTTCTATCGGCACTGCTGTTTTTGCTGCTACTAAAATCAAGGCATTCTGACGGCTCATTCCTCGTTGTTGGAGTTGCCCTGCGTGATTGGCAAACAATGGATACTTTTGACTCACACTATGGAGATAGCATCCATGAATTGGACAGTAAATAGCCCGACGCTTTGAACGCTTTCGATTGCGATCGCACCTTTTTTGCAATTCTATTTTCCTCATTGGTAAATGTGCCACCCAAAATAAATATTTCGCGATTGGGAATTAGAGCCAAGCACAAAGCTTAGCCTAATTCCTAAAAAACTATTTAATTAAAGTAATTACTTGTTTAATGTTCGTGGACAATGCCCACCCTACTATTGTTAATGAAGGTTTTAGGATTGACACCACTTAAAGTTATCTGAAAATCCTGATGATTGTGAAGGTAGGAAAGAGTACTAAGCTAATGAGCATTTAAGTTGCATAAAGAAAAGGCTTTAGCCCTTACTACGAACAAGTTACTTTTGAAAAATGAATGACGATTAGCTTAAACCTTATTTCTCCTGATTCGGTGACTTCTGACTTCTGACTCCTTACTCCTAACTCCTAATTTTAGATACACCTTCTCTGCAATTCGACCTTCTTTTTTTGGTAATAAATACCGTCAACAGAAGGTTACCTTGGAGGGACTGAGATCAAATAGACCATCGAAGCCCAACTCCATCATGTATCAACAATATTCCAATATAATCAAATATTCAGTTTTGGTCAAATGATTGGTTGTGATGTGATTTTTAAAATTGGAATCACAGCAAAAGCTGTCAGTTAACTCCACAAAACTATATTAGCGACAATATCAAGCATTAGTTGTTTTTCTTGGGAACTTTACACTTATGTAGGAACACAATCTCTATCATGAACAACAATACTTCTTTAGCTTGATTTTGTATCTCTTTCACGTTTGTGGTCATAACTAAGCTCTCTACTTGTAGTTTTTATGAAAACTAACAGAAATACTTTCCCTCCCTGAAACTTATCCTCTTTTTGTAGGATATACCGAAAAGCTTATCATAGATTCTTAAATTTGTATGTATTTGTTTGTGTAATTATATAGTTATCTTTACTTCACTTACGCTTATATTTCTGGGTAATACCTTCTTATTATCTATGTAATCATAAGTAGATAAGCAATCTAATTTGGTAAAATAACATTATAAGTGCTTGATAAATACATAATTTATATGTATAAACAAATATACTTATTTTTCAAGTACGTAATTTAATAAAACAATTACCTGTTAAGAATTTAAGCATACATGTATAAAAAAACAAAGTAATATAATATATACCATTTCATTAAATGGTGTATATTATATTACTTTAAATCCGTAACAAATTAATAACTTAATACTACTCAGATTTTGTCTTCATATTTACTTTAAACAAATCTGTTGTCTTGATACTATCTTTAAAAAAAAGGCTTTGATCCCTGTACTATAAGCTTTATAATTAATTACACGTGTAACAATATTTATAAAGTAAAAAAATAAATCTAATGGTAGTTGACAGCAGTCAAAGAATTCAATTTTGGCAACTGTCAAAAGATTAAAAAATTGATTTTAAAAAACGATTTAATTTTAGTAGGGACATAACATTGTTCTGCCCCTACCGTGAGTGTGTTACACATGAAACGCGAAATTTTGCGTCTCTACAACTTTGGCTTATATGTAGATGCAACGTGTAGCTCTTTGAGCTGCTTGTCATCTACCTTGGAAGGTGCATCTGTTAACAAGCAACGGGCTTGCTGTGTCTTGGGAAAAGCAATCACATCTCTAATTGACTCTTCCCCAGCCAACAACATCACCAATCGATCTAAACCGTAAGCTAGCCCACCGTGGGGAGGAACACCGTACTCAAACGCCTCCAGCAGAAATCCAAACTTCTTATAAGCTTCCTCAACAGAGATGCCAATTGTCTCAAACACTTGTCGTTGTAATTCTGGTTGATAAATCCGTAGGCTACCACTAACAATCTCAAACCCGTTGTAAACTAAATCATAAGCTTGCGCTCTGGCAGTTTTGAGGTCATTAATGTCATCTGGGTGGGGAGCAGTAAATGGGTGATGGAGTGCATCTAACCGATGTTCAGTAGCATTCCACTCAAACATGGGGAATTCTGTAATCCACAGCAAGTTAACTTTCTCTGCATCAATTAACCCCAATTCTTTGCCGATCGCCTGCCTCAATCTATCTAAAGTCTTATTGACAGTTGTTGCATCCGCTGCTCCAAATAACAACAAATGACCGGGTTTTGCACCTGTACGGCTGAGAATCTCCTGTTTTTGTGCTTCACTCAAGTTATCTTTAATCGCCCCAATGGTATCAATTTCACCATCATCTCTAACTCTGATATAAGCTAAACCCTTAGCGCCACCTTCGCTTGCCTCTTTAAACAAGTCACCACCGGGTTTAATTCTCACATTAGAAATGAGATCATTACCATTGGGGATCGGGAGAATTTTGACGATCCCACCACTAGCAATCGCTTCTCGAAAGACTTTAAAACCACAGTCTTTCACAACATCTGAAACATTAACTAGCTCCAAACCAAATCGCGTATCTGGTTTATCACTCCCATAACGCTCCATCGCGTACTCGTAGGTGAGACGAGGAAAAGGAAGGTTTAACTCAATTCCCTTAACTGTTTTAAAAATGTGATAAACTAACCGTTCACTCAGTGCAAAAATTTCCTCTTGAGACATGAAGCTCATTTCCATGTCCAACTGAGTAAACTCCGGTTGTCTGTCAGCACGTAAATCTTCATCGCGGAAGCAACGAGCGATTTGATAGTACCTGTCAAAACCTGACACCATCAACAACTGTTTAAATATCTGAGGTGATTGTGGTAGGGCAAACCACTCACTAGGGTTAACGCGACTGGGAAGAATGTAATCCCGCGCTCCTTCAGGAGTCGAACGAGTAAGAACAGGAGTTTCAATTTCCATGAACCCTTCCACATCTTCCAAGTAGCGGCGGATAGCTTTAACAACTTGATGACGTAATTGTAAATTACGTGCCATGCGATCGCGTCGTAAATCCAAATAACGATACTTCAACCGCAAGTCTTCTCTGACTGTCTCATGATCAAAAGTAGATACCTGAAACGGTAGCTGTTTATTAACAGCGTTGAGTATTTCAATTTTATCGGCGTAAATTTCCACAAACCCGCTAGGGATGCGAGCATTGAGAGATTCTTCCGGGCGCTGCGTTACCCTGCCAATGATTTCCACAACGTATTCATTCCGCAGAGTGTTTGCTTGGGTGTAGGAATCTGGAGTACGCTGGGGATCGCTGACAACTTGAACAATGCCAGAGCGATCGCGTAAATCTAAAAATATCACGCCTCCGTGGTCACGGCGACGGTCTACCCATCCATATAATGTGACAGTTTCTCCAATGTGTTCTTTTCGGAGTTCGCCGCAATAGTAAGTTCGCATAGGTACTAATTCTAGTTGATGCTAGAGACTGCTCTTAAATCTCTCCCATTATCTAGCATCAACTGTTAATATAGTAATTCCGTTTTAAGAAAACAATAAATCCAAACCCGCCCGTAGAGACGTTCCGCCGGAACGTCTCTAGATTTCAACAAAAATTAAGAATTGGGACGAGGAGCGGTGAATGCATCCCAAGCCGCTTTAGCTGCATCTTGAAAGCGATCGCCTAATTGTGATACTTCTTTAACTAGTAGATACCAGTTGCGCTCTGCTTCCTCTTGGATATTTAACCATGAACGTTCCAAGCGATCGCGCTCTATTATTTTATCGCCTTCAATCGCTTCCCGTGCTCGACGTACCGCATTTAAATAAGTTTCCAAAGTCAACGTACCTGCCGATTCTGCCTCCGATTGGGCGCGTCTTCTAATTGCTTCAATCAGCGCCTTGGTTTCTTGCTTCACCTCATCAGTTTCGCCAGCCATTTCCCTTTCCACTACTTCATTAGTTTGTGGGCTGACTTGAACGACTACCAAGTTTTCGCCATTACCTGCATCGTATGTCATAGATAACTCTCCTTACCTAATGAGTGTTTTTCTTCTAACTCTTGCCTTTTTACCTTTTGATTCTGTGATAAATAGATTTATAATTTGATTTTATCTACCTTACCAAAGATTCATCTTGTAGAAATAACGCTCCTCTTAAGTACGGTTTTCCCACTTAACTCATCATTTACTTACCGCCAGAGGGTGCAACGTTCTTGAGCATCTTCTCAGTTAGTCTTGCTTCATAAAACTGACCAAAAATTATTATTTATTTGATAAAAAAAAGTCAAATAATGCTGTATTCTTAATTATACACTCTAAATATAACTTAGCTTATAATCATCTTTCCATAAAGGCAAGTAAAAAATTTTGACAAGTCAGTTGTAATGTCACCGCTAGATAAGTAGTAATTTTTGGGGAAGAAATTAATGGCGCAGAAAGCCGATAAAATCAGGGTGTTGCCAAGGATTAACAGAATTTTGCAAGAACTTGTTGAATTTATCATCGGTCCTTGGTTATATAGAAAAAACACCAAACCACTGCAAGAAAAAGTCTACCAACTTGAACAGTATATGTATAAAGATATACTGAAAGTTGAAAAACGTTTGGAGTTAATGATTGGACAATTGCAACAACAGCTTGAGCAATTTAAAGAGGAAACAAAAACTCAAATAGAAAATATCAAATCTAATCTGCCCAACCAAGAGGAAGACATTCAAAAGACAGTTAATATCAGTCAAATCCTCAAACCTACAGTTGAAGTTTTGCAGCGCGAACTAGAAGATAAACAACAGGGTATACATGAGCATAGCGCTACAGAGATTCAATCAAGACTGCAACAAACGCTCAGACAATTAGAGAGTTTAACTTCATCACTTCCACAACTAGAATTACAAAGAATAGCATCCTTAGAAGCCGGAAAGTGGTTATTGGCTCATCGGGCAGAATTAGCGCAGATGTTATCTGTGAGCTTATTGAATCCCTATGATACCCACACAGAAGAATTTAACCGTAACATCCGTCAATATTTAAAGTTGCTGGGACATTGCTTAGAAAATGGTATAGAGCCGAAATTATTGTATCAACAAGTAGTTACCCACCAACATCCACCAGTAGAAATATATTTGCAAGCATTTGATTTAATTACGAAACAAGTCAGCGATTGGGAATCACAAGAGCGAGTGTCGCCTCAAGCAGCTATTGAGTTAAGGAAATGTTTTAACTATGTGAGCGATTACTTGACGGAAGAAAGGCAAAGAGCACACAGCAGAAGGCAGATGGTTTAGGAAAAAAGGCAGCTATGCAAATCCTCTATACCCAAATACCCTTTCCCTGATAAGATAACATCTGCATAGGAGTGTATTTATCAGTATAGAGGGACTAGCCGTGGCGCTCAAAACAGCAACTGAACACCTTATTGCCCTACAAGGTGTCAGTAAATCTTATCGGCAGCCCAATGGTCAGCAAATCGTCATCATAGAAAATATTAACCTGGAATTACGTTCAGGGGAAATAGTGGCTTTGCTAGGTCCTTCGGGTTCGGGAAAATCTACCTTAATGAGGATGATTGCTGGATTAATTCCACCAACTGAAGGTCAAATTCTTTATCATAACCAACCGATGGTAGGACTTAATCCTGGAGTAGCGATCGTTTTCCAAAGTTTTGCCCTTTATCCTTGGTTGACTGTACTGGAGAATGTGGAACTAGGTTTAAAGGCGAAGGGAGAACCCTCAGATTCCCGCCGACAAAAAGCGACACGGATGATTGATATTATCGGTTTGGACGGGTTTGAAAATGCTTATCCTAAAGAACTTTCTGGTGGAATGCGTCAACGGGTGGGATTTGCTAGAGCTTTAGCGGTGGAACCAGAATTATTATGTATGGATGAGCCTTTTTCTGCTTTGGATGTGCTGACGGCAGAAAACTTGCGCTTTGAGTTGTTGGATTTGTGGTTAGACAGGCGTATACCTACGCAAGCTGTATTAATAGTTACCCACGGGATTGAGGAGGCGGTAATTCTGGCAGATAGAATTATTGTTTTGGGGCGCAACCCAGGGAGAATACGTTCTGACTTCGCTGTGACTTTACCTCATTATCGCGATCGCAAGCACCCCAGTTTCCAAGCCATAGTAGATCAAGTTTACAAAATTATCACCAATCCTGACCTAGAGCAAATTGAAGCACCACCCACAGTTTCTACCCAACAACCAGCACCAGAACCAAAATATCAAGCTTTACCACAAGTCCGCATCGGCTCAATGGCTGGGCTTGTCGAACTATTGGAAGATCGTCCCAAGACAGATTTATATCGTTTAGGGCAAGAATTACAACTTGAGGTAGATGACATTTTACCTATTGTTGAAGCAGCGAAATTAATGAATTTTGTAGAGGTTGCTGAAGGTGACATCAGCCTCACTCCACTTGGACAAGAGTTTATCGCAGGAGGAATCGATCAGCGTAAACAAATTATGCGCACACAACTACTCGAACGTCTTCGCATAGTCCAACAAATTTATCGCCTCCTACAAGCAAAACGCAATCAACGTGTTCCTGAAGAATTAGTTTTAGATATTCTCGAACATCACTTTAGTCCTGAAGAAGCCCAACGACAATTAAAAACCGCCATTGATTGGGGACGTTATGCCGAAATATACAGCTACGACGAACCAGCAGGACAAATTTTCCTAGAACAACCTGTTACCAGTGAACCCGTAGCTGTTAGTTAGAAAAATAATTATTATGACTCGCCCTCTTACTCCAGCAAATCAAACTATTGGTCGTGTAAATTGGACTTGGCAAGATGGATTGTTGATTCTTGCTATCATCAGCTTGATTGTGGCAATTGTCAGAACAGCAGCTACTTTCCGTGGCAATTTTGACCCTAATTTTGTCATTTCTACTGAACTAAGTGCTTTACCTGGGTATACGGCTCAAACTTTGGTACGTATAGGTTTGGCGTATTTTTTATCTTTGGGGTTTACTTTAGTTTATGCCTACACGGCTTACCGATCGCGCATTGCCGCCCTCATTTTGATTCCTCTATTAGATATCCTACAATCAATTCCAGTGTTATCGTTTTTACCTGGTGTTGTGCTGGCGCTGATTGCTTTATTTCCCGGACAACGTATTGGCATAGAAATAGCCGCAATTTTACTGATATTTACTGGTATGACATGGAACATGACATTTAGTTTCTACCAGTCTTTGGGTAGCATTCCCGCAGAATTGCTGGAAGCAGCAAGAGTGTATCGGCTGAATTTATGGCAAAGGTTTTGGACTTTGGAATTACCCGCAGGTGTGATTGGTTTGGTATGGAATAGTGTGATGTCAGTAGCTGGGGGTTGGTTTTTTTTAATTGCGATTGAGTCGTTTACTTTGGAGGGTAAAGATTTTCGCTTACCAGGGTTGGGATCTTTTTTAGGAGCAGCAGCTAGTCGAGGAGATTATCATGCAATTTTTTGGGGCTTGGTGGTACTGATAGGGGTAATTATAATTATTGATTATTTGGTGTGGCGACCACTGATCGCTTGGGCAGAAAAATTTAAGTTTCAGATGGTTGATGCGCAAAATACACCACAATCATCAGTGTTGGATATATTAAGGCGATCCCCAACTTTACGTATCATAAGCGATCGCGCATTCAAGCCCATCCAAAATGCCCTCGACTACGGATTAATTCGGGCGTTTCCCGTGCGCACCTTACCAGTCAACGCCCAAAGAAACATTCACCTGCCAAGTTTATTTAATTGGGTGTTTGTCAGTGGCTTTGCTTTTATTGTTTTGTGGGGAACTTGGGAAGCAGTCTTGCTGCTACGAGTTTTAAATTGGGCTGATTGGCAAACAGTATTATTTGGGGCTGTGTTCACAGCTTTGCGAGTAACGATTGCTTTGGTATTATCTTTATTATGGACAGTACCAGTAGGAGTGGCGATCGGTCGTAATCCCCGCTTAGCGCAAGTATTACAACCCATAGTACAAATTGCCGCTTCCGTACCCGCTACAGCCTTGTTTCCCATACTATTACTAGCTTTAACCCGCATCGCTGGTGGCTTAGAAATTGGTTCCGTTGCTTTGATGATGCTGGGGACAATGTGGTATCTACTATTTAATGTCATAGCTGGGGCGCAGTCAATTCCCTCAGACTTACTCGAAGCCGCTTGGGTTTATAAATTATCACGTTGGCAAAGGTGGCAGACTTTAATTTTACCAGCAATTTTCCCCTACCTAATTACAGGCATTATCACTGCTGTAGGTGGAGCTTGGAATGCTAGCATCGTCAGCGAGTACGTCACCTTTCAAGGGCAAGTGATTGCTACAGATGGATTAGGAGCGACAATTTCTCAAGCTACAGCTAAAGGTAATTTATCGTTACTTCTAGCAGCAACAGGGGTAATGTCTTTGCTAGTAGTGACTACCAATCGTCTGGTTTGGCGTCCCCTTTACCGCTTAGCTCAAGAAAAATATCAACTTTTGCTTTAGCACAATATAGAGTTGTAAAGATAACCCGAGCAAAAGCGATCGCTCACAACACAATTGCGATCGCCCAAAGCTTGCTGTTAACGCTTATTTTTGATAGCAATCTGGAATTTGCCCTCACTCTTTTTACGTACTATTACGGTGGTAAATAGGTATTTAAAAGATATTTGATTGACAATAGCACTATTTACTACCCAAAGGGAAAGCATCTCAATCATGGCTCGACTTGAGGATTTGAAGCGCGGCGTTAAAGTTAAAGGTATCCTGCCAAGCAGCATCGTCACATTAGTAGATGTAGAAAAATATGGTTCAGATGCTGTAAGTGTCATTTATACAGTAGTGGCACAGGAAGTCGCAGTCATATTCAATCAGCTAACACTGGCAATGTTTTTACCAAGATGCCTTTAGTGATTGCTAGGGTGGACAAGTTAAAAAGGAACAAATCATCTCAGGATAAAAAACTCCAAGAAGATTTGAAACAAATTGACTGGGACTTAATCATCTGTGATGAGGCTCACAAGATGTCTGCCTCATTCTCAGGGGGGGTTGAGTAAACTGATCGGTTCTCAAGCCATAGTAACGATTTACGGTAGTATGCGATTAGAGGAGCGTCAGCGAATACAGAATGCGTTTAATCAACATCCCAATGTGATAGTTTTAGTGGCTACTGATGCTGCTAGTGAGGGTATTAACCTACAGCAATCATGTCATTTGATGGTTAACTATGATTTGCCTTGGAATCCCAATCGCCTAGAACAGCGTTTTGGTCGTATTCACCGGATTGGACAAACAGAGGTTTGTCATCTCTGGAACTTGGTAGCTGACGATACACGAGAGGGAGAGGTTTACAAAACACTGCTGGAAAAACTAGAAACTGCACGAGATGCTCTGGGCGGTAAGGTTTTTGATGTTTTAGGTGAAGCTATTAATGGTGAGAAACTGCGGCAATTGTTAATTGATGCCATCCGCTATGGCGATCGACAAGATGTGCGAGAACGATCATACCAAGCTGCGGCTCGGCTTGATATAGAGAGTTTGCGGAAATTATTAGAAGAAAATGCACTGATGTCTCATTCTATGGACCTTTCCAAAATACGTCAAATTCGGACAGCGCCCATGATTCACAACTACAAGATGGCTACACATAGACGTGAACTACGTTTGAGCAACTTAACTTTGGACGGACTAAATTGTCCTAGCCTGTGCCAGTTGTGATCGTACACAGAGACTTTATTGGTTTTCTCAGTTTGAGTGTAACCACCAATCCAACCTATATAAGTCTTTCCAGCTTTTTCTGCTTTAACTAAGTCACCAGAACGAAAACCAAATGGTGTTACCGTTCCGCCTTTGCGTTTTCTGTTATTTGGAGTGCAAAGCTCGCTCCCACGAAACTTCTGTCCGGCAGACTTTGCATCCTTTACTGGATTCTCAAAATGTAGTTGACGACGAAACAAGTTAGGACGAGAAATAACACAAAATAGGGAATTGGTAATGGTGACTTCTCCTACCCAAAGGTGTCCATGACTGTTGGCAGTATGGAATTTCTCAAACTGCATAAAATTACTTGCTGCCAATGCAATCCCATCATGAGCATGAGTCTCTGGGGTTTGTTTTTCTTTGTTTTTCTTGTCTTTAGCTAATCCTAATTGCTGCCTTAAGATTGAGGTTTGCCAACCTTCTTGGGTATTGGTTGGAGCAAGTGAAGAAATCCATTCTATCATCACTTTTTGTCCCACCATAACAGGACTAAACCCTTTATCCCCCTTAGCTTTGACATATTCATAAGTAATTTGTGAGACGGGGAATAACTTTACTAATTCCTTAGTTACTCGTAGTTCCAACTCTTTGTTAGCGCGAATACTTGGTGGCAATTTGTTCTGTTTACGGTTGTTGAAACGCTTTTGATGGTGCGCTCTTTGCTCGAATGGTACTTTACGGTTAATGCGTCTACCTCGTCTAGCCCTACGTAAAATACGTCGGACTGACATTTTTTTAGTAATTTCAGGAAAAGGCAGAATTAGGTGTGCCATAAACAATGTAAACTTTGCGGATTGCACCGCAGCGCCAGTAAATTTCTTGCCAGGGTCTAAGCCTAAAGCAATTGGTTGTATATCCGTTCCCGATGGCTCTACTAATAGTTGAATGCAAAAAACATTCAGGTCGTTATGTGCAATTTTGGCTTTACCCTCCTTGAGCCAACGTCTAGCACGACTGCTTTTTGTTGGCATAAGTGGCTTGCCGTCTGGTGATAATACGGGTACTCGTTGCATGGTGATAAACCTCCGAGTAAAAGTAATAAGTCCCTTAGCCCACCGCTACCAAGATGTCCCTTCTTCAGGCGCTATTAATCAGATAGCTTGCAGATAATCCGAACTAGGAGAAACATTCGGAAGTGCGTACCAGGTAATGGCTTAAGGGCTAGTCATCTCTTACGTTGCAAGCTGTTTCTTCCAAGCCTACACCATACCGCCGCTATCGGTTGGTGTAGGTAGTTGACATTGCTCGAAGCTAAGCGCCGCCATCACAGGTTTGCCATGCTTAGTAATAATTACTGGCTCATCCTTCAACTCATCCGGCAAATCTAGCAGTTGTCGTCGTGCTTCCGTAATTGTTAAGTACTTTGGCATATAAAAAGTATACATTTAAGTGTACACTATTATAACCTTTTCCCCTGTTGTCACTAGACGTGAGAATGACAATACTGTAGACTTGGGACTTGGAGGGTTTTCGCGCACGTATGCAACGGCGTACTCACAGCAGCTTGAGGAATGGGGAGTCCCAAAATTACTTGACACAGGAGCAAGTTAGAGCAGGCACAGGGGTAGTTAGAACTTATGATGACTGGCAAACCCTTTTCAAGAGTTCTGAAGTAGGTGGAGTCTTGGGTGTTGACGATTTGTTTGCAGAGACTGAAAAAGAATAAGGGATTACCAAGAAATAAATTATCCAATTTGTGGGGTGGGCATCCTTGCCCGCCCCTATATAAAAGCAGGCAGGGATGCCTGCCTCCACAAGAATAATTGTCTATTTTTTTATTTTGAATAATTATTCTCCAAACTTTTAGCTAAGTCGTTGCGAAGTGCTTCTAAAAACATACAATCATTGCCTAGAGCAGAAGTATCATCTTCATTTATATCTTCTCTATTAAGGCGTTCTTCGTATGTCTTAATTAAATTATCAATTGCTTCGATGATAAATTGAATGTCTTTAAATGATAGTTTCATTGGCAGTTATCCAACATATATATAAATGATTTAACTCTAATTAATTTTATAGAATAATTCTCCTACCTGTCTTAGTGCAGCTTTATAATCATTTATTGGCATAATAATGTGTATATGATGAAAGCAGTATTAATGACAGCAGCCGGAAGTCCCGAAGTTTTGCAAGTGCAGGACGTACCAAAACCTGATTCTCTCGAACCAACTGAACTTCTGGTAAAATTGAGAGCAGCCGGTATTAACCCAATTGACACCAAACTACGTAAACGCGGCACTTTCTACCCCGAACAAATGCCTGCTATTCTGGGTTGTGATGGTGCAGGTGTGGTTGAGGCAGTAGGCGATCGCGTCCAGCAATTTCGCGTAGGCGATGAAGTATACTTTTGTAATGGTGGTTTAGGCGCACACCAAGGCAATTATGCTGAATACACGACTGTAGATGAGCGGTTTGTTTCCCGCAAAGGTGCTTCAGTATCCTTTAACGATACAGCAGCAGCACCCTTAGTACTCATCACTGCTTGGGAGGCTTTGTATGAAAGGGGACGACTAGAACCTGGAGAACGAGTATTAATTCATGCAGGTGCTGGCGGTGTGGGGCATGTAGCGATTCAATTAGCTAAACTTAAAGGTGCTGAAGTCTGTACAACGGTAAGTTCTCAAGAAAAAGCTAATTTTGTCAAACAACTAGGTGCTGACCACGTAATTTTTTACAAACAAACAGACTTCGTGCAAGAAGTATTAAACTGGACGAATGGCGAAGGTGTAGACTTGGCTTTTGATACCGTGGGCGGAGAGATTTTGCATAAAACTTTTCCGGCAGTAAGGGTATATGGCGATGTAGTGACGATTTTGGAACCAGACGCCAATACAATTTGGAAAGTAGCGCGACAACGCAATCTCCGCATTGGCTTAGAATTAATGCTCACACCGATGTTACTGGGAATGGTGGAAGCACAACAACACCACGCAGAAATTTTAGAACAATGTGCGAGATGGATGGATGCGGGCAAGTTGAAAATTCACGTTAGTCAAACTTTTCCTTTAGAAGATGCAAAAGAGGCGCACAAGTTACTTGAAACTGGATCTACGATGGGTAAGATTGTTCTGCTGATGGGTGATGATTGATTTACACCTCGTTACCAGGCTGAGCCTGGTAACGAAAACTAGGAGGCAGAGCCTCCAGTTGTTCAAGTTGAGGCAGAGCCTCTGGAAGTGCATTACCAGGCAGGAGCCTGGTAACGAGATAGTCTCGCTAATTTGTATATGTACGCTGTTTATTTTAATACTACCTCTACCAGCGTGGGGCGCACCTGCACAACCAGAGCGCACTATCTTGACTTTAGAACTATTGCAAGAGAGAATACATACACCTACAATCCGTGAAGGTAACTTGACAGTAGATTTGCGGGAGATGGTGATTGATTTGCGACCAGAAAATGCCAGCTTCCGCGATGCTTTCTACCAAATTCTACGTAAAGAACTGCAAAAAGCTGGTTCAAAACCTTTAGGGTTAGACTTGAGCTATTCTCTCATTCAAGGAGATTTTATTGGTAGTGATTTGGGTTTGAGAACACCCCTATACGCGCAAGCCATTGCTCCCATTTTCACCCCAAGCGAACAAGAACAACTAGAACGCTTGCGTATAGTTTGTTTACAGTCACTTGCCGTAACGATACCTAGTTCCAAAGACTGTAAATCACTTTTGGCAACAACTGCAGCTAGTGAAATCAGTGTTTTCCGTGGTTCGTTAACATTAGTGCAAACGCGCTTCGATGGTAATGTAGAGTTTCCCAATACATTTTTTCTCCAGCCTGTAGATGCTCAAGGTGCTATTTTTGACCAATCAGTCAACTGGAGTGAAACAAGATTTAGTCGTACAGCTAGCTTTGCAGGTACTACTTTTCACCAAAAAAGTAAGTTTTATGGTAGCGTTTTCTTTGATAAGGCGAATTTTAAACAAACGCAATTTCAAGACAGCGTTTATTTTCAAGAAAGTACCTTTGAGAACATTGCTAATTTTAACGAGGCAAATTTTCAGGAGTTGGCTAAATTCAATCTTGTGCAGTGGCAAGGAAATGCTGATTTTTCCCAGGTGCGCTTCCATCAAGCACAGTTTACTAAATCCATTTTCTATCAGATATTACTCCTGAGCGAAGCTACGTTTGAGCAAGCTGTCAGTTTCCGAGAAGCACAATTTAATCAACCAGTGAATCTGCAAGGTGCAAGTATTCTCAACCAAGCAGATTTTAGCGATACTGATTTTGCCGAGGAAGCTTATTTAAATGTATCTGGTTTAGCTTTTAACTCCAACCAAGCCAAAATTTTAGGTAATCCCGGAGAAATTGGCAAAATGCTGGCTGTATCTTCTTTGCAAGGTAATCAAAACGTCTTGCGTAATTTAGGGC
The DNA here is from genome assembly GCF_014698965.1 of Iningainema tapete BLCC-T55. Classification (GTDB taxonomy): domain Bacteria; phylum Cyanobacteriota; class Cyanobacteriia; order Cyanobacteriales; family Nostocaceae; genus Iningainema; species Iningainema tapete. The sequence continues at coordinate 73,289 of NZ_JACXAE010000050.1, read as the reverse complement.
AAAATTTCCGTCAGTTGCAACAAATTGCTGATGCTAATCACTTGGAATACACAAAGCAACGGTTGCGGCTAGAAGAGTTAAGCCGTCGTCTAGTTGGTACGAATATCAATAGTGCTTCTCCATCTCAACTGAGAAATTTAGGTTTTTCCCCAACTCAAGCAAAAGCTATTATTCAGCGCCGTCAAATCAAACCGTTTCGCAATCAAAGTGAGTTACTTACTTTAGCAGATATCGATTTAGAAACTTATCACAAAATAGACTCCCGTGTAGTAGTTGGTGTCTCACCAACTGGGTGGTTATTAAACTCATTGAGTTGGTTGGCGTTGAGTCTACTGCTGCTACTTTCTGGGTATGGTACGAATTTTTGGTTGGTGTTTGGAGTAGGGGGAGTAGCGATCGCCTACTTCGGCTTATTATTTTGGTTAGTTGATCGAATGCGCCGCCTGCGTCCAGTAGCAATTATTCCCACCACTAACGAAACAATCTGGATCCTAACTAGCTTTACTAGTTTATCATTTTTTAGCATCTTTGCCATCTTTCACACAGCAGAAAAACCGTGGCTCACACTCTTATGTCTTTTCATTGTCATCATCCCCATCCCAACATTTCTATTGTTCCGACTGTACCAACAAGGTAGATATCATGACTTAATGGACGTATCCTACTTTACAGAAGATGGTACAATGCGGCAGTTACGCTTACTAATTGGACGCTTACCAGTCATCCCCAGATATGATACATTCCGCGATCGATACCTGCCCCTATTATGGCATCGCGATTGGAACTGGCTCAACTACTACGACTTTAGCCTTAACAACCTGCTGCGATTAGGCTTTAACGACATTCGCCTGCGCGACGAACACCTCCCTGGTATCATCACCATATTAGCATGGTATCAATGGACACTTGGACTACTTTACCTCACCCTACTTCTGTGGACACTCTCCCGCACAATTCCCGGATTGAACTTGTTAATCTATTTAAAGTAGTTAGTAATTTGAGCATTGAGTTTTGTTACCTTAATCCAAAACTCCTGACTCCTGACTCCTGGTTAGTCAATTTACCATCCCATCTCTACGATTGTATTCTGGCGATTCATCCGTAGTATCTTTTTCTTGAGGATAGTATTCCTTGGCAAAGTAGTAGTAGCTATGGCGCTCATTATTGGGAATAACTCCATTCACCACTTGTCCTAGCACATTCTGACCAGATTTTTCCAAAAGCTCTTTGGCAAAAGCGGCATTTACAGAATCAACAACCCCTGGTCGAACTACCAACAAAACACCGTCAGCCATTTGACCGATAGTAGCAGCATCAGCGGCAACTGTCAACGATGGAGCGTCAATGATTACGAAGTCGTAGTTGGCAGCAAAACTTTCTATTAAATTAGCCATTCGTTTTGAATCGAGGAGGGATGCTGGGTTAGGTGGCACTACTCCAGAAGTGAGGACAGACAAATTATCCGTAACTTTTTTGGTAGCTGTTTTGATTTCAGCTTGAGCGACAATCACATTGCTTAAACCTTCACTATTATGCAGTTCCCAGATTTTATGCTGTACTGGACGATGTAAATCTCCATCTACCAGTAAAACTTTACGCTCCATCTGAGCCATTGCCAAAGCTAAATTAGCAGCTACTGTTGACTTACCTTCTTTAGGTACAGAACTAGTGACAACAATAACTTTTAGCTCTTTATCGGCACTCAAAAACTTTAAATTTGCCCGTAGCATCCGGTAAGCTTCACTAATTGGGGAGCGAGGAGTATCCCTAACAACAAGCCTAGCGCTAAATAATTCTGGCTCTTCACTGCCACGACTAGATTTTTTCGACTTGTTAAATGTGGGAATTACCCCCAATAAAGTCAATCCTAGTAATTCCTTCGCCGCATCAACAGTCCTGATTGATTTATCTCTTGCTTCTAAAACATAGATAGTTGCCAAAGCAGCCAATATACCTAGTATACCTGCACTTACGTAGGAAACCGTAGGAGAAGAAATCGGTTTGTCAGGAACTTCGGCTTTGGATACCAAGCTAGCGTTACCTAAGTTCTGACTTTCTGCTATTCGGCTCTCTTCTAGCTTTTGGAGCAGAAGTGAATAAGTAGTTTGGGCTGCTTGTACTCGGCGTTCTAACTGGCGCTGTTGCTGTTCCAATCTGGGCAGAATATTTAGCCGTTGTTTGTAGGTAGCTTGGACGTTGGATAAAATGGTGGCTTGACTAGCTAAACCCTGACGGGTTGATTCTAATTTAATCAGATCTGCGGTGAGTTGTTGTTGCAGCGCTCCAATTTGCAGATTACCATTTAGTTGTGGTTGATTTGATCGCACAACTTGTTTGATTCGCTGTTGTAGTATCCCTTTTAAAGCTTGTAATTTGTTTTCTAAATTAATAATTTCCGGATGGGTATCGAGCAAAACAGTGCGTTTACCTGCAAGTTGCGACTCTAGCTGCTGAACTTCTTTGAGTAAATCTTGCACTCCACCAGACTGGCTGAGCGAAGTATTAGTAACCGCCTGCTGGGAGTTCATATTTAATTGCTTGCGGATTTCAAGAGACTGTGAATTGACATCGGCAATTTTAGATTGAGTTTGGTTAATTTGCTCTTGCAAATCTGCCATCACGTTCACTGCCTTAGTTGTTTCTTCTTGCAAGGAAACAACTTTGTTCTTTTCTTTAAACTCCGCTAGTTGTGCTTCTGCTCTGCGAACCACTAATTCAGCATTTGGCAGCTGTTTTTCGATAAACTTACGGGCAGCCGCCGCTTGGGAGCGGTGGTAAGATATGTTGTGTTCTAAATAAACAGCAATTAGGGTATCAACAACCTGTGCGGCTGTTTTAGGGTTTGTGTCTGTGTAGGAAATTTTCAGAACGTCTGTTTTTTGAATGTCATTTACAGTCAACCGTTCCAGAAATTTCTTTGGTTTTAGAAGTGTTTCATTTTTGTCTTTTAAGTTGAGTGTTTCTATGGTTTTTTGCACAACAGGCAAAGAACGTATAACTTCTGCCTCTGTGTTGAGAGGATTAGTTTTGTCTTGCACTAGTGGCTCTAGCTTACCTATTTCTGTTCCTACTCCTGTGAGGGAACTCGTCGTATTTATTCTTTTAAACAGTAGTTTTCCTTCTGCTATATAAGAAGGCTTTTTCAAAGATGAAGCTGTTAGTGAAATCAGGAAAACTGGCAAAAATATTCCAAAAGCAGGCAGCCAACGGCGCTTCATAACTTGCCAGTATTTATCAAAGACAAAAGATTCACGTGATTCCATAAATCACTTAAAATTGTTGAGTATATATAGATGCTATTATAGTAGACTATTAAATTTTGCCAGCAGATGAAAGAACACAAGTAAATTTACTAAACCATCAGGGGAGTGTAAGTTTTTCCAGTTTTATTGTGGGAAGAGATCGCACCAATAACTCGCTCTAAGTCTGAGGTTGTAAGATTAGATCCAGAAGGCAAACAAAGCCCGCGTGCAAATAAGTCTTCAGCAACTGCACCGCCAATACATTCACATTCAGCAAACACAGGCTGTAAATGCAATGGCTTCCACACTGGACGAGTTTCAATTTGCTGTTCGTTTAGTGCTACGCGGATTTTTTCTCGATCTGCACCAAAAGCCTCAGGATCTATTGTTAGACATGTAAGCCAGCGAGTAGCTTGTCCAAAACTAGCTTCTGGCATAAATTCTATTCCTGGCATTGCCAAGGCAGAGGCGTAAATCTCAAAATTGCGTCTTCTCGCGGCTACTCGGTCACTCAGAACGCGCAATTGACCGCGCCCAATACCAGCTAAAACGTTGCTCAGGCGGTAGTTGTAGCCAATTTCACTGTGTTGGTAATGGGGAGCGGGATCGCGTGCTTGGGTTGCTAAAAAACGGGCTTTGGTTACTAGTTCTGAGTCTTGGGAAACTAACATCCCACCGCCAGAGGTGGTGATGATTTTATTACCATTGAATGAGTAAATGCCGATGTGTCCGAATGTTCCTGGGGAACGCCCTTTGTAGGTAGCTCCTAAAGATTCGGCAGCATCTTCAATTAAGGGAATATTATATTGATTGCACGCTGACAATATGGGGTCGATATCCGCACTTTGACCATACAAATGTACAAGCACAACGGCTTTGGGCAATTTGCCCATGCGGGCGCGATGTTCGAGCGCTTCCCGCAACAAGTCGGGATTCATGTTCCAAGTAGTGCGATCGCTATCAATAAATACTGGCTTTGCCCCTAAATAAGTAATTGGGTTAGCGGTGGCAACAAAAGTCAGGGTAGAACAAAAAACTTCATCTCCCGACTCGACACCTATTAATTGTAAAGCCAAATGCAGAGCCGCTGTGCCAGAACTCAAAGCTGCTGCATGACTAGCGCCAGTAACTTCACCGAATTCTTGCTCGAAAGCATCTACATGGGGCCCAACGGGGGCAATCCAGTTAGTGTCAAAGGCTTCCAATACGAACTCTAGTTCGCGATCGCCCATATGAGGTGTTGAGAGGAGAATTCGTTTGCTCATTTCATTTTTTACAAATAAAGTACAACATTCCTTGAATTGGTTCAAGCCTGACAGTTTCCCAAGACGGAAGTATTTTTCTTTGACTAAGCTGAAAATCTGAGCCAACCCCAACTATCTCAAAATTTGCTGCTTTTAAACTTTGGTATGCTTCTTCTAGTTTATACCAATACATATACGGTTGTTTATCAGTCAGGGCATTAAAATTCAATTTTCCGCCTAGTTTTAGTCTAGGAATGTATTGAAGTGACCAGGGAGAATTACCAAGCTGTCTCAAAATTCGTATATATATTAAGTATGGCAGATAAGCTGGCTTTCTCGCCCTATAATCAAAATTTAAAAATGAAAATAGTGCAGTACCTCCTTTTCTTAAAGTGCGATAAGCTTCCTTAAAAGCACTTAATCTGCCTAAGTCATCCTCAATACAACAAATGATTTGCTGGAGATAAACTAGTTGATCAAAAAAACCATCATCGTAGTTTAATGCCGTGGCATCCTCTACAGCAAAAGAAATGCTATTTGTCGAATCTCTCTGTTTAGCTTGTTCAACAAATTCTGGTACATAATCAAAGCCGTAAAGGGATGTAAACCCTAATTTTTGCATTTCTAATACTATTCTGCCTCCTGCTGTCCCAGCCTCTACCGTTTTACCACGCCGATCTAAATAAGTTTCGATCAGAAATTTTTCCTGTTCTGATAAAGTTTCTTTATGTGCCCAGTAATCAAAATCTACAGTGCGATAAGCTTCCTTATTATTAACCATCAGTATAAACTCCTAAATTATTTGACGTTGTTCTCCCTTATTTAAGAGAACGATAGGCTGGAAAAAATTTGGCATCAAGTAAAACTTCTGGCTGAGTTTTTAAAGATTTTGCCCGTAATTCTACTAAAGAATGATATTTTTCTTTGTCTGTGATCAGGCGCATTGTTAAGTAAGGATGCCTCTGTTTAGAAAAGCCTGCTTTGAAATGATATAGACTATCTTTAGCAGAGCCAACACCACCACCTAAATGCAAAACTTTGTTCCCACGTTCTTTAGCCCACAATCTAACGTAATCAAACATTAACTTGCTGGGAGCTTGTTTCAAAAACTCATTTTTTGTTCCGCCCAGGTGGTATTGAACAATTTCACAGCATTCTGTAAAGATTCCGGCACAGGCAATTTGAGCGTCTAACTCTACAATACACAAGTGAATTTTTTCATTCAGATTTGCTAGAATTGTGAAATATTCACGCTCAAAATAAAAATATTGTTTCGCGTCTACGCGATCCATTGTTTGATTATATATCAAAATGAATTCATCTATATACTCCTTAAATGGTACGATTTTTGCTGTAAATCCAGCACGTTTACAACGATTGATATGATTGCGATGTTCTGAGCGAGTTTGATGCCACATTTCTGTTTCAGAAAGCATTAAATCGATAGATACAGTTTCTCCGCTGACTTCACACAATTGAGAAGATAAAACTTCATGAAAGCCGTGGTTAAGTATGGGATGCAGTCGTAAGAATGCTGAACAGACATTTCTCGCTTGCAATAAATTGATTAACTGCGCGATCGCCGACTTTAAAAACTCAGGTGTACTAGCCGCTGCGTCATTCAATAAAATTCCCGGATATCCATTAGGAGATACCACATCAAAAACTTCTTGGTTTGCTATACCTTCATCAAATAAGTTATCACAAGAACGCAACAAGTAAGGTAAACAAAATAATTTATCATCCTCAAATATTAAAATAGCTTCGGGAATGGCAGTGGTTTTTCTTGCTTCTACATCTAAATACTCTGGTAAATGATAAATATCATGACGTAACTCTTGCAAAATATTTATCCACACACTATCTGACAAACTAATTACCTGACTATTCATAACATTATCCATTTCCTAATATTTCAGCGCAGAAAATCTTTTTTGCTCTGTACCAGCCATATTGATCCTAATGTACATCACCTGTTTTAGTTCTTGTTTGATACAAAAGGGCGATTTGGGGACTAACGTATTCTAAAATCTGAGTCCGCACGGTTTTTTCAATGCTTTCTGTGTCCTTCAGTTCACTCTTGTTTGTCTGTTCATATAGCAAGGTAGCTAGTTCTTGCAAGCAGATTTGTAGACGCTCTTGTTTTTCCGGAGTCATAGCGTAGGGCTTCAGTATTTCTCTACCGCCAAGAATTGGTATTCCTTGACCTTTAAATTCTTCGGCTGTAGCGTAACCTTCTTGATTGATTCCTTCTTGTTGCAATACTTTGAACAGCGTAAGGAAAAGAATTTTCAAGTCTTGCCATAAACTCCAATTATCGACATACCAGACATCTAGTTTGAATTTTTCTTCCCAACTTAGGGCATTGCGACCTTTCACCTGAGTCAAACCCGTGATTCCGGGTATAACATTATGGCGGCGTGCTTGTTCAGGAGTGTAGCGATCAAGATACCTTACCAATAAGGGACGCGGACCAACAAAACTCATGTCACCTTTGAGGACGTTCCAAAGTTGAGGAAGTTCGTCAAGACTAGTTTTACGAAGGAATTTACCAAAGGAAGTTAGGCGTTTTTCATCACTAAGAAGATTACCTTCGGCATCCCGTTCATTTGTCATTGTTCGGAACTTGTAGAAGTTGAAAATTCGAGCGTCTTTACCGGGACGGGGTTGGGTGAAAACAATCGGGAAACCCATGCGTTTGTAAATAGCGATCGCCACAACCAAGAACACAGGAGAAAGAACAATTAAGGCGATGGTAGACACGACTTTATCTGCAATTATTTTAATCAGCTTCTGCAATCTGTTCATATCCTTTCAAGTAAACGTGTGTAATTTTTGAGACTATTTTTGCCAAAAATTTTATGAGAACGAAATCCCCAGTTCTTGATAAAAATCCTCTAGTCTTTGGAATACGAAGCGTTCATCATATTCAGCTTCAACGCGCTGACGCCCTGCTTCTCCATAACTTTGTCTTAATGCAGGGTTAACTAGAAGTGTTCGCAAAGCAGAAGCTAACTTTTCACTGTTTTTCGGCGGTATAATTACGCCTGTTTTTCCATGCACTACTGCTTCTCGACAACCTCTAATATCTGTGGCAACAACTGGTAAGCTCATTGACATGGCTTCGAGAATAGAGCGCGGTAATCCTTCATGAGTAAAGGTAGGTAGGGTAAAGATGTCCAAAAGACCTAAAAGCTCTGGTATGTCTTGACGTTCGCCTGTAAGAGTAACGTGTTTCTCAATTCCCAGAGTGTGAATTCTTTCGATCAGTTCTGTTTGGAAAGGTTCCGGATCGCTACTAAGTTGACTACCAATTAATAGAACATGCAAATTAGGAAAGTGAGGAAGTAGCTGGGCGGCGGCTTCAATTAGGTATCCACTGCCTTTTTTACGGGTTAAACGTCCAATAGTGCCAATTATTAAGTTAGCAGTTTCAGGGATACCTAAGGATTTGCGTAATTCTTGTTGAGTAGTGGAATTAAGGCGCGAGCGCTGAAAACGATCAATATCTATACCGTTGCCAAGGTAACGTAGTTTGTCTGGGGGACAAAGACCAAATTTTTCAGCAGTGGCGATATCTTCATGATTTTGGCTCAGAATCAAATCAGTGATTAAAGCAGTAAGTTTTTCCACTGTAAAGTAGAAAAGATATTGGCTGGGAGATGATAAATCGTGAAACGGAAAACCGTGAGAAGTATAAACAATTCGTTTAACTTGAGCGAGTTTAGCAGCTATGCGTCCTAAGACAGCAGCAATTGGAGTATGGACATGAACGAGATCGTATTGATGCTCTCGGATAATTTTTGTGAGCTGATAGATGGTTTGTAAATTAGAATTTACAGAAATCTTCCGCTCAATCTTAACTGGATGTACTTTGACGCCATTTTTTTGTAGCTCTGCTAATTCCGATGCCGGAGAACAAGCTATTCCTACTGTTAATTGGCGGGACAACAAGTATTTAAGCTGAGGTTGTAAAAGGATTGTGGCAGTGGGCGCAATTGCACAAATATGTAAAATTTTCATGCTGATACCTATTTATATTTATTCAAATCATTTGGATGCATACAACTCCTTAACCCAGTACCACTCTTGAATTAAACCCTCCCTCAGGGAAACTTGCGGTTGATAAGCGAGTATCTTCCGCGCTTTAGAGACATCTGCCGCAGTGTGACGGGCGTCTCCCATCGCCTTTTCAATCTGATTGATTTTCACGGTACGCCCAACAATTTCTGCAAGTGTGTCTAAAACTTGTGTTAAAACCACCCTGCTACCGCCGCCGATATTGAAGATTTCGCCCACAGCTTCAGGTATGGTGGCGGCTGCTAAATTAGCAGCGACAGCATCACTGACAAATGTAAAGTCTCGTGTTTGGGAACCATCGCCATAGATAGGAATCGCCTCCCCCAGCAAAACCGCTTGAAAAAACTTATGAAATGCCATATCGGGGCGCTGTCTGGGACCATAAACTGTGAAATAACGCAAGGCTACAATCGGTACGCCAAAGTTTTGATGATATAGTCCACACAATTGCTCGGCTGCTAGCTTGGTAATACCATAAGGCGAAACGGGCCGGGGACATATTTCCTCAGATGTGGGCAGGGTTTCGGCATCACCATATACACTAGAGCTAGAAGCGAATACCAACCTTTTCAGGTGTTTTGCATCTTTTGCCGCTTCCAGCAATACTTGTGTAGCATTAATATTGCGTTCAGTGTAAACGCGGAAACTTTGACCCCAACTCGCCCTTACGCCTGCTTGTGCTGCTTGATGGTAAACTACGTCAACATCAGTTAGGAGTGTCTGCCAGTCTAAAAACTGAATGTCTCCCTCTACTAGTTGAAAGTTAGGATGGTTTTGCAAGTGCGCAATATTTTTACGCTTTAATACCGGGGAGTAGTAATCATTGAATTCATCAATGCCAATGACTTCTTCACCTTGTTGCAACAATGCTTCTACAAGATTAGAACCAATAAACCCGGCAGATCCGGTAACGATACTTTTAGCCATAAATTCAGAATTTTGTTGATTTTTTGTAAGCTTTTGTCTTTTAGTTGAATTTTTTAGTTAACACACTTTCATACAATTTTTCATATTGAGTAACAACAGTTTCTAAAGAAAAGGATTCAATAATTCTGGCGCGTGCTGCTTTTCCTAAAGCTTCCTTACTTTCTGCATCTAGAAGAATCAACTCTTGCCAAGCTTTAGCTAAAGCCTCGGAGTTTTGTGGAGGTATGACTCGCCCTGTATTGCCGACAATCCAAGCTGAATCACCGATATCTGTAACCACACAAGGCACACCACAAGACATTGCTTCTCCTATAACTAAAGGAAATGCTTCACCAAAGGCAGAGGAGGAGGTAGCAATATCGAGAGCAGCAGTGAGACGAGGCATATCTTTACGCTCTCCTAGTAGGTGGATGTTATTCACAATTCCCAACTCTTTGATTAACTGCTGCAAACCAGGATTTTCTTGATTAACATCTGTGCCAGCTAGAACAAAGTGTACATTGGGAAAGTTCTTTAATAACAGTGCAGCTGCTCTAAGAAAATTAGCATGATCCTTCATTGGATGATAACGACATATCAAACCAATCAGAAAAGATTCATTGGACAAACCTAGTTCTGAGCGAAGGTTTAATCTAGCTTCAAGCGATGGTTTAAATAACGATGTGTCAAACCCATTAGGAATTATACAACTATTTTTACAACAATAGTTAATGGCTTCATGCTGAATTTTACTATTGTGAGATACATAAATAATTTTCTCTGCCCACTTAGAAATACTGGCGGAAAAGTTAATAATCATTGCGGTCATTTTCTTTTCAGATTGTAAGGAATTAATTGAATGATGAATTCCCCATAAAACAGGTATTTTATGGAAAGAAAAAATACTTACTAATAGTGCCGCAAGATTGCCATGATACATCCATCCTTGAATGAGATCGGGTTTAAGGTGATGCACTATGTGGAGTAACCGCCAAAGGGCAGCGGGTGTAGGTGGTAATCCTGGTTTCATGCCGATGGTATAAACAGGTATGCCTAAGGCGGCAATGCGATCGCTCAACGTACCACCATCCATTAAAGAAAGCACAACCGGACTGAACCGCTCTCGATTCATCTTAGATAGGAGATGATAAAGCATCATTTCAGCGCCACCAGTGTAAAGTCCAGTTGTAAAATAAGCGTTTTTCATGTGTTCTCTTCTCCTCTTAAGTTAGTATTCTAATGTTTTTTATTTCAGCCTTTTAGGCAAAGTAATTATTTGGTTAATTATGGATAATTTTGTAGTTAATAAAAGTAATAAACCAATTGATGTCAAAGACCAAAAATTAATTTGGATCAAAAGTACTGGATCTCCTACCAGCAGAATATCTATCCATATTTGTATTATTAATATATAAATAAATGGCATCCAAAATATTTTTTGAAGATAATTGCTTAAAATACTTTGAACGTAGCGACCAAACCATCCATATACAATGCAATTAATCATCATTCCGGGCCATGACATAACATAAATTCCATAGGCTAGTAAACCGGGTTGTATGACATACTCATTTCCTTGTGTCAGATACCTAGTATTTATTTCACTAATAGTTTCTGGTTTCTCTATATTTGATAATTTTTCGGGAACTAAAGAAATAAAAGAATAATACCAATCGACGAAAAGCCGTGGATTATACACTTTATGAAAAGCCACATATAGTGAATCAACAGGATAAGCAAAATTCTGCTTTAATAATTCGTAAACATTAAATCCTAAACTATCTGGAGAATTATTTGCTTCTACAAATCTATTAATAAAGGCAGTAAATCCTTCCGGTAGTGCAGTAAGACTAAAAAAGAATGCTTTACCATAAAAAATAAAAAGAGCAGCAATCCAGGTAAAAGAAATAGTAAACAACCAGGAGAATTTTCCAGTTTTCAGTACGTAACCTAAATAAAATACGAGGATAAAGTTGACTAAGGGTGCGCGAGAACTTGACATTAAAAACGCAATAATTGAAGCAATGACAGAAATACCAAAAATTATGTATGCCCACTTTCCTTTTTTGATTTTTTGGCAAAATATGTAAGAACCTAATAAATAAGCAGAAACAAATGAACACAAGATAAACCTTTTAAAAAAGGAAAATATGCCACGTTCTTCTGCCCCCGCTCGGATTAAATTTGCTTTTGAGATGGCAACCATAAATCCACCATACTGCAAGCTGTATATATAAATTGAAAAGCAAGCAAATAAGAGTAAGCACACAGCATATAAAAAAACTTTTGTGGGACTAGAGGATTTAATAATAATTTTTTTACCTAAATTTTCAGCAGTTTTTGAATGAAAGCCGAGTAGTATGAAAAAATATCCTCCAAATATTGCCAAAGCAATTTGTAAATCACTTACCTGAAATTCATTATTAAACCGAGTTGCTGAAGATGATGTTCCTAATGAAGCCTCCAAAATAGCTCCAGGCAAAGCATAGAAAAGACAAAAATTAAGATGAAACAAAGTTAAAAAATCGATTTTGGTTTCTTTCGAGCGAGTAATCTCAAAAAAAACTATAAAAATTATTAGTCCTAAGTAAGTTATCGCTAGCATATATAATTTTATTAAATTAGTTTGTGCGCTCAGGAAAATTTAAGGATAGCCCAATAGTGCTAAATATTCAGAAACTGCAGACTCAACAGAAAAATGCATTGCCCGTTGCAATAATACATCGCGACTTACAGGAGACTCAAGCACTTCAAACATTGCAGCCGCCAACGCTTCAGAATTGCCAACAGGCACTAAACGCCCATATTTTCCTCCTGCTAAAATTTCGTTTGGTCCACTAGGACAATCTGTAGCAACTACAGGGCAACCGCAAGCCATTGCTTCAATTAACACCGTTGGCAATCCTTCCCAGAGAGAAGAAAGTATGAATGCACTAGCGTTGTGCATGTATCCATAAGGATTTTCGACAAACCCAGGTAGGGAGACATCATTAGCGATTTCCAGAAGATCGATCATCCTCTCAAGTTCAGCCCGACATTCCCCTTCACCTAAAATTAGTAGCCGAGCTAATCTTTGTTTTCTTAATAGTGCAAAAGCTTTAATTAAAGTTGGGAAATCTTTTTGTTCCGTTAACCGCCCTACAGCCAAAAACACAGGGGGAGTGCCTGTTTGAAACCAAGGATGATTCAGGGGAGTTTTTGCTTTAGTAATCAACTCACGATCAACAACTGGATTGTAGATTACACTAACCTTTCCTTTTGGAAAACCAAGTTGCAACTCCAAGTCTTGAGCTACGCCTTGAGAAACTCCCACGATATCATCTGCGCTAGGATAAAACCATTTCATCAACGGTGGTACAAATTTAGCTCGGAATAACTTTGACTTATCAACTGATAAGGTATTGTGTTCTACCAACATCAATTTTGTTTTTGTGCGAGCAAGCTTTTTGGCTAATACTGTCACCACGTTTGCATCACTTGTATGTGACACTAGCGCACAGGGTTTGTGTTGTTGTAAGTAACGTGATAAAGGTAGGATAGCCTTGATCACCCGTCCTGCTGTCAAATCAACTACATGCACTTGCTTAGGTATTTGCTTCAAAAACGGTCCCTTAGCAGTAGCTATAACTAAATCTAAAGATAGATTGCGTTCTAACATTCCTTTGAGAAGATTAACTGTTACCCTCTCTGCACCACCGCCATTTAAAGTAGGAAGAAAAAAAGCAATTCGTTTCATAAATTTTTAAGTAAAAATCAAGGTATTTAAACTTTAAAAGAGAGGGTAATAAATGTGTTTACCCCTTAAGTAAACCAGATTCATTTCTCTTGTGTTACTTCACTGAATAATGCTTCCCACATTTCCACTATCTTTTCTAAACTGAAAAGTTTCGCTCCTTCTGGTGCACGAGTAGCTAGACGTTGCCGCTCTTCCCCATCAGACATAAGACGATCCATTGTTGCGGCTAATGCCGACATATCTTCATTCGGTACTAAAATTCCATTTACATTATTACGAATAATCTCTCGTGGTCCACTAGGACAATCTGTAGAGATTACTGGTAGCTCACATGCCATTGCTTCGATTAAGACATTTCCAAAACCTTCAAAACGAGAAGACAAGACAAATAACTTGGATTGTTTTAAAAATGGGAAGGGATTGTCGATCAACCCTGGTAGAAAAACCTGATAAGTTAAGCCTAAATTATCTCTAAGATTTTCAAGCTCTAAGCGTAGTTCCCCTTCTCCTAAGATTAAAAGTTGCCAGTCTGGATATTTGTCAGCAATTCTTTGGAATGCAGTTAATAAAATATCAAAACCTTTTTGATAGGTTAAGCGTCCTATAGAAATAATCCACTTTTTGTTTGGATCGGCACCTTTAGGTAAGTTGATTGTGCTTCGGTTATCTTCAACTGCTGCTAATGGGTTGTAGATTACTGTTCTTTTTGTTTTTGGCAACCAATGAAAATAGTTATCAACTCCTTGACTTGAGCTAACCACTTTAGTAGCTAGGGGATAGGTTAAACGTCGCAACTTCTTCCATAAGTTTTCAGTTGCAATTGGATTATTTTGCTCATTCACTATTATGGAATATTTGGTCTTAAAGAGAGCTAGCAATGTTAATATATTAGTTCTATCTAAAGTAGAGATAATTATATCTGGTTGAATTGAGCAAATAGTTCGTCTTAATATTGAAAGGCGATACAAGTTATTCCACAAGGAATGAATCAGTGTTGGTGAAATCCTATCTATGTTCAGAGCTAATCTGTTAACTCCACTTGGTACTCTAAAAAAATCCTTTTCTTGTCCAGAAATTGTTACTAGAGATACCTGATAACCTTTTTTCACAAAGCCTTCAGCTAGCAAAACCACAGATCGCTCGGCACCACCACATGCTAGAGATGGGGTTACTAATGTTAAATGCATCATTCTTTCCCACAATTCATCGTTAAAGAGATATCAAACCGATTAGAAATAGCCGAGAAACAAGTTTTTGAATTCATTTAATTTCACCTGATTTTAATCAACATTATTATATTTGGGGATTTTTCTAATAATAAAACTTAATAAGTAGAAAAAACAAAAGACATATACACAACTTGTAGATAAAGCAATTCCCTTAATTCCTATCCACTGGATCAATAGATAGTTTAAAACTACATTTATTAGCAAATTATATCCAGATACCCACATTAATATTTGATTAAATTGCAGAGAAGAAATTAATCTAACTACTAATATATTTGCTACATAAAAAGGTATTTGTAAAGCCAAACAAGATTGAATTTGAGCTACTAGTTGAGTATCGTTAGCTGTAAAGGAACCTCTTTGGAAGAGTATCTGAATTATAGGTTCAGAGAATACAACCAATAATACCGTCAGTGGTACAGTAATTGCAAATACGAGTCCCATGTAGCGCTTAAGTGTATGACGTATACTTTGCCAATCTTGATGACCGACCATTTTGGCAAAATAGGGCATGACAGCAGTACTTAAAGCTGTGGTAGTTAGATTAATTGGCAATGCCGTCACCCTATTACCGTAGTTTAGTGCCGCCACACTTCCGGGTGACAACATCGCCGCCATTGATTGATCCACTAAACCTGCACTGCACATTAAACAAGCTCCAGCAATCATGGGGAGATACTGGTTAGCTACTTCACGCTGGTGAGCATCAAATCCATACCATTTTGGCAGCAATGAAATACCTTGTCGGTGTAGTGCTGCTCCGACAACAATCATTTCCAGCACTGCACCGCAAACTAAACCAGCTACCAAGGCAAACACACCCCAAGAATTAGCCAGTAAGAGAAATAAGATACTAATAGCTGGAGTGATAATTGGAGAAACAGCAGCTAAAGCGAAACGCTCTCCGGCATTCAAAACAGCACTCCATAAAGTGATGATTCCTGACAGCACAACAGTTGGTGCGATCGCCCAGAGTAGCTGAAAAGTTAGACCTAATTTTTCCGCACTGAACCCTGTAGCAATCCTGGGCAGATACAGCGATGCTGTCATCACGATGAATAATGTTGTGATTAACAGCAGTGCCAAACTCAAGACTATGACTCCAGAAAAAAGTTTTTGCGCTGCCTTTGTACCTTCCTGCTCTCGCACTTTAATGTAGGTAGGGATAAGAGCAGCATTAAAAGAGCCACCTACGACGTTAGTAATAAAAGCAGGAACCAGCAACGCAATTAAAAACGCATCTAGAGCATCCGCAGTACCAAACTTCCAAGCGACTACCAATTCTTTGAATACAGCCGCCACTTTTACTAATGCGGTTGCTATTCCAACTGTAATAGCCGCGCCCAAAATTTGGCGATTGGTAGAGCCGCTTGTTAGCTTCTTCCAGTAATCAAAAAATCTTTGAGTTTGCCGATTTTTCATTAATATTTGCTCCCTACAGCTTGCGCTTGGATCAATTTTTTCACATCAGCGCTTTTAATCCATAATGCTTTATACAAAGATATATCTAGTTCCACTAGCTGATACAGTTAGTGTTTACTTCTTTAATTAATTTTTCCCACATACCCATTATTTTTTCTAAACTAAAGCGCTCAATTACTTCTGGAGCACGAGCAGCTAGATTAGCTCGCTCTGCTGGATCAGATATGAGACGATCCATAGCTACAGCTAAAGCTGACACGTCTTCATTAGGTACTAAGATTCCATTCATACCTTCACAAATAATTTCTGCAGGTCCGCTAGGACAGTCGGTAGAAATCACAGGTAATCCACAAGCCATTGCTTCACAAAGTGCCAGAGGAAAACCCTCATAACGAGAAGACATAACAAAGATATCTGCCTGTTTAAGAAAATCATAAGGATTTTTTACTCGTCCAATAAAATTAACTCGCTCAAGTAATCCTAATTGATTACGTAAGGCTTCTAAATCAGGACGCAATTCTCCTTCGCCTAAAATTGTCAAAGTCCATTGAGGATGAGCTTTTTCTAGTTTGGCAAAAGCTTTTAGTAATATATCGAAGCCCTTCTGCGAGGTAAGACGCCCAATGGAAATTAGAGAAGGCTTATCTAATAGTTTAACTGATGAATTCTCATTACTTACTATTACTGCTGGATTAGGAATAACAGTTGAAATTGATTTTATTTTAGGTGGAAAACAATTCAAAGCTCTCTCAGTTATGAACACAACTCTGTTAGCTTGAGGATAGATTAATTGGCAAATCTTTCTCCAGATACCAGTATTGTCGAGCAAGGGATAATTTTGTTCATTTACTACTACTGGAATATTTAATCCTCTGGTTGCCAATAAAGTTAGAACATTAGTACTAGGAAGGGAGCTAATTACTGTATCCGGCTGACTTTTGATAATAGCAGACCGTAATACCTGAATTCTTTGCCAGTTATTCTGGATAGCAATCAGAATATTGGCAGAATTCGCAGCTATTCCTAAAGGTATATGTTTAATGCTAGGTTCGAGATTGTAAAAGGGAGATTCTGAACCATCATCTAAAGTCAAAAGCGTAATTTTTCGTCCCTTGGCTGCCCAATAATTTGCCATAATTGACATTGACCGCTCTGCACCACCAGAGGTCATAGAGGGGATTACCAAAGTCAGTCGCATAGTAACCTCATCAGCTAGTAATCATTTTGGGTAAGTACTTAACGAGACTTAAAGAATTGTTTGCCTGAATAGTCTTCTCCTTTGTTGGTATTAACAAATACCTTTCTTAATAAAAAGTTATAGCCTGTAGATGCTTCCCAAATATTTTTATTCGCAAGTCTGATTGAATATTCCGGATAATTATATAATTTGGGGGTTGGGTCGGGTAGATTTAATAACACCTCATATTCTCCTTTTGGCATGTTCGCCGGAATTCCACCTGTAATATTTACGACGTTTGTAGTACCGGGCATCCACATTCTTGGGTCATCCTTTACTGGCAAAAAGTACTCTCTCGAATTTTTACGATTACGCAGAATCACTTCTAATTTGCGTGGGTTGTAGGGGCTAGCCCAGCCATCATTGATAACTTCAAAGTTCAACAGAAATTTGCCTCCTGGTTTCACCCTAGACGAGGTTACTGACTTTAAAAGGCGGAAGCGGTAGCCTAAACGACTTTTGATTTCTGTCAAACAGCCTTGCTTTTCCCAATCTTTGATAATTTCTACCCCATCAGAAGAGTTAAAATTTAATGCACTCCAACGCATTCGTGCTAATTCTTTTAAAGCATTTGGACAATCATCGTACTCACTCCTATTACAAAGTTCACCGCTTTGTACTACATATCGGTTGTCAAGATTTAAAAATGTCTTTTGCCTATCTATTTCATTCAAGTCCACACTATTATACGTACCCCAATCATCAACACCAGCTAAGAAACAATCGTTATGAGCACCTGTTCTGGCACGATAAGTACCCTTGAAAGCTTGTTTCGGGCTAAGAGGATTTTCATTATTAAATGCATCCCTTTTATAATGTGAATATCTGAGCGCAACCATTCGTTCAGATGGTAACACCGAAAGTGCTTTAAACAAGACTGCTTTTCTAGCCTCAGGGTTTTTGTGTAAGCCGTTTGAGGATTTATTCCACTCTCCCCAGAAACCAATAAAACCAGCTTCCAAGAAGCTAATCACATCATAATTAGCTCGAAATATAGGCTTTAACTGCTCAAGATGAGAAAGTATCCTAGCTACTGGAGCATCTTGACCACCTCCCTGCCAATTGTATGAGAACCGGATAATCATTTTTACTCCGGCTTTTCGGGCTATTTCACAGTCGTTTGAAACCATTTTCAGAAAAGACGAAGAAAGCGGTTTGTTTCTAAATTCTGCCAGTAAGTAAATCCGGCGAATTAAAGTCATGTTCTGACTTCTAACTTTTTGTATTTTAGAGAGTTCTAAGGGAGAAAAAGGCTGATTACCAATCGGCTCAAACCGAACAAAAAAGCCTCTTTCGGGATTGGGAAAATTTTCATTACTGCGTTCATACATTGTGGTAATGCTATTCGTATTTGTGGGATTGCTACTTTGACATGCAAGTACCGCGCTCATGATAATGACTAAGGATAACTTGAGGTATTTTATTTTTATCATCACGTCTACTTTGCGTTGTCTTTAAACCACGTTTATTTGTGTCAATGTACGAATTTTTTACGACCTATTTATGCCCCTCATAGTTTTGTGGAAAGAATATTCACATTGGGCGTTGGCGTCGTCACGACAGGACTATTTGTTGAACCATCAGCTAGCACAAGATTTTCTAAGTTTTTAGGTTTGTATCCCGTTACCAATTGTTTTAACAAAAACCGGATATAATTCGCATCATTTTTAGCTGCAGCTTTACACACTGCCTCCACAGTAACACCTAAATTTTCCGGAATAATGCGACTGGCATTTTTGACAACAAACAGTTTTTCGTGTTGAGTTGGTTCATACTCCTCACCAGGAATGAACAGTTCCTCAAATAACTTTTCCCCAGGTCGCAACCCCGTAAACACAATGTCAATGTCTTTGTCTACTTCATATCCCGAAAGGCGAATTAATTCCTTTGCCAAATCAACAATCTTGACCGATTTACCCATATTTAGCATTAAAACCTCACCACCGCGACCAAGTACAGCAGCTTGCAAAACCAGTTGAACAGCCTCTGGGATAGTCATGAAATAGCGACAGATATCCGGATGGGTAACTGTTACTGGACCACCTGCGGCAATTTGTTTTTGGAAAGTAGGAACCACACTACCGCGACTGCCTAAAACGTTACCAAAGCGCACAGCAACATAAGGCAAGCCACTTTGTTTTGCAGCTTGCAGCACTAACATTTCCGCAACTCTCTTACTGGCTCCCATGATATTTGTGGGATTGACCGCCTTATCTGTCGAAATCATCACAAAATTTTTCACATCGTATTGCAGCGCCAGTTGCAGCAAATTTTTTGTTCCCTGCACATTGTTTGTAATTGCTTCTGAAGGATTTAATTCCATCAGGGGGACATGCTTATGAGCTGCTGCATGGAAAATTACGTCAGGTTGAAATCGTTCAAAAGCTTGTTTTAGTCTCTCCTCCGAGCGAATATCGCCGATGAACGTAAACAGACTGGGAGTGTATCTTTGTGTGCCATCGTTTTGAAGTACTTGGATCAGTTGTTCTAGTTCTTGTTGGATATTGAACACAGAATTTTCTCCGTGTCCCACTAGCATCATGGAAGAGGGGCGGCACTTAAAAATTTGACGGCAAAGTTCGCTACCAATTGACCCACCTGCGCCTGTAATTAGCACTTTCTTGCCTTGGAGGAATTGGGAAACCCGAGCAATATCCGTCTGTACAGGTTCACGTCTGAGCAAATCCTCAATGCGCACATCGCGAATGCTGTCTACCCGCACACGACCATTGAGAATTTCATGTATCCCTGGTAATGTGCTAGTTTGAATTCCTGTTACTTTACAAATATCTACGATTTCCCGAATCACTTGTCCGGCAACTGAAGGCATGGCAATGATTACTTTATGAATGTCTAGAGATTTCACTATCTCAGGAATTTCTTTGCGATCGCCTACTACCAGAATTCCGCAAATACGTGCGTTTAACTTTTGTGGATCATCGTCAATGAAAGCCACCGGATGAAAACCCTGTTGGGGATTTCTGCGCATTTCTTGTACAAGCGAAACCCCGGCGCTCCCAGCACCCACTATCAGTACGCGCTCTCGTGCATTTAATTCGGCGCGAAGATTGCTGATTTCCACCACCCGAACACTGAAACGCAGCGCCACAACCAAAATACTCGAAAGCAACCCGTCGATAAATGGTAGCAATTGTGGCAGTTTATCAAGAGTAAAGTATGGTAGCTTTTGAGCAACATAAAACAATAGGGTTTGAATAAACACTGCTGCTGCCATCAGCCTAGCGATAAATATCAGTTCTTCAATGCTCGCATACCGCCAATAACGTCTATAAAAACCAAATCTCCAAAATACACCAACCTTTACCGATAAAAACAGGATTGTTGCCTGACTGATCTGCGGTAAGTAGCTTTTGATCGCCAGATTGCCATCTAAGTGCAAAACCAGAGATAGCAAAGGTATGACTGAAAAACCAACAAGATCGCAAATAAATAAATGATGGTTTCTCAGTTTCAGCAATTTGCTCAATAAAGTATTAGCCAATGTTGGCAAAACCCAGTGAGAAGCCATGAATAACCCTCTTTGCTCACTGCAAACATAAATAAAACTTCAGCCCTGAAACACCAGTCTAGTCTAGGGAGCAATCCACACATAAGTTACATCGATTTTCGCAACCTGATTTACAAAAATCTTGAATTCTATTATGTTAAATTTCACTCTGCTAAAAGTAACAGAGTCGGTAAATCTTTGGTAATATTTAAAGCGCTATCAGCATTTATGCTACAGAGATAGCTAAGTTGTCTATTACCCTACACCCTTGTTTAAAACTTTAAGACAACTTTTAATCTTCTTAATATTACATCAAACTTTATCTTTTAACCAAGTATTTTAGATAAATATGTAAAAATTATGCAGTTTACCTTAAATTTAACTCAAGTATCTTTAAAATCTAGTGCTTACAGCACAAATTTTTTACTTATTCAGTCAGTAATAACCTAAAGTTTTAACCTTTTACACAATCTACATCAATAATTGATATTATATTAAATATCTGTATTTTCACACTGTCTTTGAAGAAGAATCTGTAAAGCTTATTGAATTTACGTATAAGTTAACTCAAAAGCTTACAGAGCAAGTATTTAAAACCTCAAGTCACTAGTAATACTACTAAACTCTGTAAAGATTTTATGAAGTAGAGATGGTTAGTAGTAAATTTTACCTAGTGGTGAGGTACTCGAACAGTTTGCCATTATGATTTCAACTGCTCGAATACCCAACTAAACCTTAGCCTCCAACAACTTGAGCAACTCAGTATTCACACCCGACTCGCGAGTCAAAGAAATCTTGCCTGTGCGAGCTATTTCCTTCAAACCAAACTTTTGCAGCACTTGCACGATCGCCACCATCTTCCCCGGATCTCCCACCACCTCCAAAGTCAGAGAATCTTCCGCCACATCAACCACTCGCGCCCGGAAAATCTGAGCCAATTCAACAATTTCCGAACGAGTAGTACTATTAGCATGTACCTTCAGCAACATCAACTCTCGCTCCACACAAGGAGTCTCCGTCACATCCAACACCTTAAGAACATTAATCAACTTATACAACTGCTTAGTCAATTGCTCAATCACCCGATCATCACCCGGTACAACCATCGTAATCCGAGAAACACCCGATTGCTCAGCAGGACCAACAGCAAGACTTTCAATATTAAAACCGCGACGGGCAAACAACCCAGCAATACGGGAGAGAACCCCCGCCTCATCTTCTACAAGTACCGAAAGAGTATGTTTCATACCTGCCAACAAAGGCTATAAACCCACAGTCACCCATAACTGCCAATATAAACCCACATTGTAAACTGAAAACCTACAACAATTACAATTATTTTCTTTAATCAACATTCATATCCAAATCCTCCGGAGTATTACAATTAAAAAACATCTCCGACTCCACCAAAGGCAAAACCTGCACAGGATGCAGCTTCAACCACTCTTGAAAAGACCGCCCCCCCTGATTGACAAAATCATTCAAACATGATAAGCAGCGACGACGATAAAAACCACACAAAGGCTCCCATCCTTTATTATGGTGAGCAAGAGCAGCGATCGCCTCATCCCCCACCTCATCAAGAAAATCCGCCCATCTTTGCAGCACACCAGCTTGCAACTTAGGCAAATCGCAAGCTAACAGCAGCACCCATTCAGTTTGCACATGCACCAATCCTTGAGCAAACCCAACTAAAGGACCACCCCCCTGCCCCCCTTGTAAAGGGGGGTTGGGGGGTGAAGACACTTCTCGGATAAACTGGCACTTAGGCATGAGCAAGTGTTGATACCGTTCTTGCCAAGGAGTAACAACATAAACTGTATCAGCACAACTTTGGGCAACTTGACAAACCAACTGCAACATAGGCACGCCATTGATAGGAATCAAGGCTTTATCCTGCCCCATGCGAGAACTCTTACCCCCTGCTAGGACGATAGCTGATAACTGGTGACTTTTCATACCCGATCCAAACAAACTGAGAAAGCGGTCAAATGCAGTACTTTTGTTCTACTATGATAAGGGCAACAATGATAATATTAAGAACTGTTTCGCGTCCGCCATCTTCCAGCCAGCCGTTATGTCAAACACCCAATTAGCTGCATCCTTAAATGGACATCTTCCTCCCACTCACGTCAACAGCCAAAATACAATTCGTATTCGGGGTGCTAGACAGCACAATCTGAAAAATGTTGACTTGGAATTGCCACGCGATCGCCTAATTGTCTTCACTGGTGTTTCTGGTTCTGGCAAATCTTCCTTGGCATTTGATACAATTTTCGCCGAAGGGCAACGTCGCTACGTAGAATCACTAAGTGCCTATGCGCGGCAATTTCTCGGACAGTTAGATAAACCTGATGTTGAAGCCATTGAGGGTTTAAGTCCGGCAATTTCCATCGATCAAAAGTCTACTTCTCATAACCCCCGTTCTACTGTGGGAACGGTGACGGAAATTTATGACTACCTACGTTTGTTGTATGGCAGGGCAGGTGAACCTCATTGTCCTCACTGCGATCGCTGTATCGCTCCCCAAACTATAGATCAGATGTGCGATCAGATTTTAGCACTACCAGATCGCACCCGCTTTCAAATTCTCGCCCCAGTAGTTCGGGGTAAGAAAGGTACTCACACCAAACTTTTATCTAGTCTTGCATCTCAAGGTTTTGTCCGCGTGCGGGTGGATGGTGAGGTACGAGAGTTGTCTGATGCGATTGAGTTAGATAAAAATGTTACACACACGATAGAAGTGGTAATTGACCGTTTGGTGAAAAAGCCTGGTATTCAGGAGCGTTTGGTTGATTCTCTTTCTACTTGTCTGCGTCAATCTAGTGGAATTGCGGTTATTGAGATTATAAAGGATACAGAAGAGAAAGAATTACCATCGGAGTTGGTGTTTTCGGAGAATTTTGCTTGCCCAGAACATGGGGCGGTGATGGAGGAGTTATCGCCGCGTTTGTTTTCGTTTAATTCTCCTTATGGTGCTTGTCCTCATTGTCATGGTCTTGGTAGTTTGAAGAGGTTTTCACCGGAGTTGGTGGTTCCAGATCCTCAAGCGCCTGTGTATTCGGCGATCGCTCCTTGGTCGGAGAAGGAGAATTCTTATTATCTGGAGTTATTGTATAAGGTGGGGCAGGTGTATGGGTTTGAGTTGCAGTCGCTGTGGTGTGATTTGAGTGATGAGCAGCGAGGGGTGGTTTTGTTTGGAGAAGGAACCGCCCAGACGCGGAGGGCTTCTAAGGAGGAGTTTGGTGGGGTGATTCCGATTTTGCAGCGGCAGTATGAGGGGGGTTCGGAGTTAGTTAAGCAAAAGTTGGAGCAGTATTTGGTGGATCAGCCGTGTGAGGTGTGTGGGGGGAAGCGGTTGAAGCCGGAGGCTTTGGCGGTACGGTTGGGACAGTTTGGGATTTTGGAGTTGACTGGGGTTTCGATTGGGGAGTGTCGGCGGAGGATTGATGGGTTGAGGTTGAGCGATCGCCAGTTGCAAATTGCTGATTTGGTGTTGCGGGAGATTAGGGCGAGGTTGCAGTTTTTGCTGGATGTGGGGTTGGATTATTTGACGTTGGATCGTCCGGCGATGACGCTTTCGGGTGGTGAGGCGCAACGGATTCGTTTGGCTACTCAGATTGGTTCTGGGTTAACTGGGGTTTTGTATGTGTTGGATGAACCGAGTATTGGTTTGCATCAACGGGATAATGGGCGGTTGCTGCAAACTTTGATTAAGTTGCGCGATTTGGGTAATACTTTGATTGTGGTGGAGCATGATGAAGAAACTATTCGTGCTGCCGATCACGTTGTTGATATTGGTCCTGGGGCTGGTGTTAATGGGGGTAATATTGTCGCTGAGGGTGATTTAGAAGCTTTGTTGGCGGCGGAAGATTCTCTCACGGGTGCTTATTTGTCTGGAAGGCGGATGATTTATACTCCTGCTACGCGCAGAGAGGGAAATGGCATTAGTCTCATAATTAAGAATGCCTACCGCAATAATTTAAAGAATATCAATGTGGAAATACCTTTGGGTAAGCTTGTTGCTGTAACTGGTGTTTCTGGTTCTGGTAAATCTACGCTAATTAATGAGTTACTTTACCCTGCACTGCAACATCATCTTACTAAGAAGGTTCCTTTTCCTAAAGAAATAGATGGAATTCAGGGATTGAGTGCTATTGATAAAGCAATTGTGATCGATCAATCGCCTATTGGTAGAACACCGCGTTCTAATCCTGTGACTTACACTGGTGTTTTTGATGTGATTCGTGATGTATTTTCGCAAACAGTAGAAGCTAAAGCTAGGGGTTATAAGCCAGGGCAGTTTTCTTTTAATGTCAAAGGTGGACGTTGTGAGGCTTGCAGCGGACAGGGTGTGAATGTCATTGAAATGAATTTTTTGCCGGATGTTTATGTGCAGTGTGAAGTTTGCAAAGGTGCGAGATATAACCGGGAAACTTTGCAAGTGAAGTACAAAGACAAGTCTATTTCTGATGTTCTCAATATGACAGTTGAGGAAAGTTTGGAGTTTTTTAAAAATATTCCTAAAGCGGTGAATAAATTACAAACTTTGCTTGATGTTGGTTTGGGATATGTTAAATTAGGACAACCAGCGACGACGTTATCTGGTGGTGAAGCGCAGCGAGTGAAATTGGCAACGGAATTATCACGCCGTGCTACTGGTAAGACGCTTTATTTAATTGATGAACCTACGACAGGTTTATCTTTTTATGATGTTCATAAGTTGTTAGATGTATTGCAACGTTTGGTGGATAAAGGTAATTCAATTTTAGTGATTGAACACAACTTAGATGTGCTACGTTGTGCTGATTGGGTGATAGATTTAGGACCAGAAGGTGGCGATAAAGGTGGAGAAGTAATTGCTGTGGGTACACCAGAAGACGTGGCGAAGAATTCTCAGTCGTATACCGGGCAGTATCTCAAGCAGGTATTGCAGCAGTATCCACCAGTGTCTGCTGCAAATTGAGGAATCAGATCCCCGACTTCTTAAAGAAGTCGGGGATCTTGGAGGTGCGATTTTTATTTATCTTCAAAGTCCTCAATCTTACCAGTAATTTGCTATAAATTTCTGAATTAAGGTTTGAGCGATGAGGAAACGAGCAATATGGAAGAATATCTACAGGTGAGTGAAGTTGTTGATTGGCAAAATCCTATAGTTGTGGAACTTGCGAATAAGATTGCATCAAGACATCAAACAATTGATGCGATCGCACGAGCTTGTTTTGAGTGGGTACGGGATGAAATTTATCATAGCTGCGACTACCAAATGAATCCTGTAACCTGTAGAGCTTCAGACGTACTCAAATACAAAACAGGTTATTGCTATGCAAAGAGTCATTTGCTAGCAGCATTACTAAGAGCGAATGGGATTCCAGCAGGGTTTTGCTATCAGAGATTGAGCATTAACAACAATGGTGAACCTTATAGCTTGCATGGTTTCAATGCAATATACTTACCTGAAATAGGTTGGTATCGTGTTGATGCTAGGGGAAATCGTCAAGATGTTGATGCTCAATTTGTTCCCCCGAAAGAACAATTAGCCTTTAAAATTCGATTTCCGGGAGAAGCAGAATTCCCGAATATTTTCTCTGAACCACTTCCAGTGGTTGTAGAGGTTTTACAAACTTACAGTAAATGGGATGATATACTTCTTAATCTTCCAGATGTTACCTTGTCTCCATTAAATGAAGCAGACTTGAGCCAGGTGTTGAGGTATTAAGTTGATAATGCTTAAGCTAATCGTCATTCATTTTTCAAGAGTAACTCTTTTGTAGTAAGGGCTTCAGCCCTTTCGTTATGCAAATTAAATGCTCATTAGCTTATCTTCAAAATTCGTATGGCACTCTTACCAGTAATTCCAACAAAGCATCTTCTTCTGGAGTAAGGTAAAACGAGAGATTAGATGTAATCCATTGTGCTGATTGGGTGATAGATTTAGGACCAGAAGGAGGCGATAAAGGTGGAGAAGTAATTGCTGTGGGTACGCCTGAATACGTGGCGGAGAATTCTCAGTCGTATACCGGGCAGTATCTCAAGCAGGTGTTGCAGCAATATCCACCTACAAATCATAATAAAAATGGAGGTAATAACTATGCTAACTCTAACACTGACTGAAGAACAGGTAATTGAATTAGTCAAACAACTATCGCCCAATAAGCAAGCCGAACTATTTCAATTTTTACAGAAACAACAGTGGCAAACGTGGGAGGAATTATCCCGATATGGACAAGAGAAGGTGCGTTATGTTGCTGCACAACGTGGTAAAAATTGGGATACTATGTCTGAAGAGGAGCGCGATGATTTTATTGATGACATCGTACATGAAGATAGGCAATGCGCTATGTAGTAGTTTTTGACACTAATGTTTTAATATCTGCCCTGCTCTCGCCAAACGGTAAACCATTTCAGTGTTTAAAACTTGCAAGCGAGGGTAGAGTTCAATCTGTGACTTGCCAGGAAATTCTTGATGAATTTCAAGAAAAACTGCTCCTCAAGTTTGAATATTCACCACAAGATGCTCTGACAACTGCTAATCTGGTTCTCAACTATTCACAGATTGTGACAATTAGCAACACTCTTAATGTTGTCAGTACTGACCCCGATGATAACATGATTTTGGAATGTGCAGTAGCCGAGAGCGCTACTCACATTGTTACGGGTGATAAACGCCATTTACTACCATTAGGAAGTTATCAAGGTATATATATAGTCACTGCCGCAAATTTCCTCACCTTAGTTTCCTCTACGTAATTTTGTACTAGGTGTCTAGGGAAGGCGATCGCGCTACTTTGAAAGAAACAAGCTTGGGGCTACGTGAAAAAACTCCCCCAAAACCTCAGCTTGTTCTTGAGTAAGTTCTAACTCATTATTAATAACTTTTGCTACAACCTCACTAGAACCAAGAACTTGTAATAAATCACCTGGTTCTAAACTCCGAGCCTCCATCAAATGAAGTAGTCTTGAGCCTGGTGTTGAGGTATTAAGCTGATAGTGCTTATCTTCAAAATCTTCAATCAGTCTTACCAGTAATTCCAACACAGCATCTTCTTCTGAAGTAAGATTAGAACGAGAGAGTAGTTCTTCAACAATTTCTAAGAATTTCTCGTTTTCCTCTTCAGTTTTGATAATCCGAGGTTGATATTCAGACAGTAATTGGCTGTAAATTTCTGAGTTAAAAGTAATCGTCATTTTTCCATTTGTCATCAAGTACCTCACAGCAATCAGCGTGTTGTTTGCAAAAATCTCGTAGCTTTTTACGACTGATGACGTGCATTAAGTTATGATTCCAGCTTTTCCCACATTTCCTAGTCTAAGATTTCCGATTATCCTCAAGCCCTTGCTAACAGCTTATCATATCTTCATGAAGATGAGGAAGTGAAAGCTTTTGGGCAAGTTGATAGGGATGAAGCAACATTGTTTAGCTCTACTACACCTAGTTTAGTCCTGTCTGCTCTTGAAAATCAAGTAGCTAATTTTCAGTAAAAATTCTGAGGATGCTTAAGTTTATATTATGATATGTTTGATTAATTAAGTATATAAATAAGTAATTTTTTCTAGTTTATTGATAAAAAATTGTAAAGGTAAATTTTCAATTTTTAATCTTTAATAAGATTTAACTATCACGATTTAATCATTTAAAGGCATTATATGACCGGAATCATTAACGAAGTAATTGGCAGTAAATACGATATTATAACTAAACTTGGTGAGGGAGGTAGTGGAATTGTATATTTAGCGAAAAGGTTGAACACAAATGAACGCTATGCAATCAAGACTATTTCTACAGATGATGCAAACTCTCTTAAACTTTTGGAAAGAGAAACTCAAACTTTGAAGCGTTTAAATCATTCCAGTATAGTAAGGTTTATTGAAAATGGCTATGAACAACGCCATAATTTAGTTTACTTAGTTCTGGAATATTTAGATGGGCAAAACATAAAAGGCTACTTTGACAAAGGAGTTGACTTAAAAACAAAGATTGATTTGTTTATGCAAATATTAGATGCAGTCAGTCATGCTCACTCAAAAGAGGTAATTCACAGAGATATCAAACCTGACAACATCATGGTTGTAGAAAGCAGCGAACAACCATCAGCAAAGGTTTTAGATTTTGGTATTGCCATTATTACAACCACACTTTTGACTAATACTATAAGAAGTTATCATACACCTTTATTTGCTGCACCTGAACAAATTCAACTCAAGGGTGTTTCTAGAGATTCCGATATATATTCTTTAGGAATGACCTTTCTATACTTATTATCAAATAACGAAGTAAGAAATGAATTTAGAGAAGAGTGTAATAAAGAAATTCTTTATAATTCTGCTTTAGCTGACTTGAAGGTAGTCAGTGAACTAAGCAATTCCTTAATAGAAGTACTGAAAAGAGCAACAGATGAGCTTCGGGAAAATAGACCAAAAATTGATGAAATTAGAAAAGCCCTTGGCGATCTAAAAGAAGATTTATCTGAAAAATTAAATGTAGTGTTTAGTTTGACTCCTACGTTAAAGAATGAAATATCAGTTTTAAATAAATATGATGGGCAATCTTTAAGAATAAAAAGAGATGTAGAGTCCAAGCTAAGAAGTAACTCTGATGTGATACACATTATTAAAAGTCCTATACAAAAAGAACCTAGTAAGCTTACAGTTGAAATTGGTGTAGAAACGCAAAGTTACACTTATTGGGGTTTCATTAAGCTGGAAAAACCTAATGAAATTGTCTTATACAAGGAAAACAGTTTTGTTAATACCCAACATTTAGAAAGACTTTTTGAAAATGGAGTTGTAGTCAAAATTGACCCAGTTGTAGAGGTGGGTGGCTATCCAAGGCGCGGAGATGACCTAAGTGACTTGATAAACCAGATTTTGCAGAAAGAGCAACAAGTAAACAATGAAATAGAAGCTAATAAGGGTGTAGATGCTACATTTAGCAGATGGCAAAGTGTTATTGAAACTGAAAAAGAAATAATTAATAAAAGAAAGCAGAGTTTTGCTTACACCAAGGCTGAGTATAACCGTGAAAAGCAACTACTAATTATCACATTGAAAAATCCAATATCCTTAGAAGAGTTTGAAAATATTACCTCTCCTCCATTACCAGTAACTATTTCTGTCAAAAAACAAACACCACCATATCGAGAGAGCCAGTGGTCTGTCGGAGACATAATTGACGGAGAACGGTCAAAGAACGGTGAACTTCTTGAAAGTTTGTACATTAGTATTGGAGATTTTTGCAATCCTGACATATTTGAATCGCTTCTAGAGTCAGGAAAAATTGAAACTGATTTCAAAGTACAAGAATCAGAAATTGACAGGCGACGTAAAGCACTTAGAGAAATCAGATATGGCGATTCAGAAAATGCTGCTTTATGCAAAGTTATATCCGAACCAGCTAACTTACAGCCTGTAGAACCTCTGATAATTAATGACCGGGAGTTTTTTAATAAAAAACTTGATAGTTCTCAAAAAAATACTGTTTGTAAAGCCTTGGCTACCGAAGATATATTTCTAATTCAAGGTCCACCAGGGACAGGTAAGACATCTGTAATAACTGAAATAGTGCTACAAATATTGAGTAGATACCGCGATGATAAAATTTTGATTTCTTCTCAATCGAATATTGCTGTAGACAATGTATTAACTAAACTCTCTAATATTAAAATAAATGAGAAAGATATCAAAATTTTAAGAATTGGTAAAGAAGAAAAAATTGAAGATCGTGCCAGACAGTTTGAAATAGAAAAAGCAATTATTAACTGGCAGGAATTTATTAGGACTAAATCATTAACTCATTGGCAAGAATATGAAAATCAGCATAATGAAATACTGTTAGGAGTAAAAAAGATATCGGAAATCGAGTCAGTTAAGTCAATGAGCCAGCAATTAAGGCATATGGCAGAACTGATTACTAGAGCGGTAAATCGCTTGAATTCAGATTTAGTTATATCCTCAGTAAGTACATCTTCTCAGCAAGCTGCTGATAATGCCTGTGAGATAATATACGAAAAACTATTGCTGGAAGAAAAAATACTAAACACTGTTAAGGATTATGTTAAAAAATTTGGCATAGAATATCCTGAACAAAAACTACTTTCACAGTGGATAGATGAAGAGTATAGAAGATTGCAAACCGTTTTGGGAGACAATAATCAAAACTATGAAAAGTTTTTAAAATTAAGAAATTTAAAGGATGAGTGGAATAATAGGCTCAAGCGAAAGCAAATAGACTTAGTTCCTATTTTTCTAGATGGAGTTAATGTAGTTGGCGCTACCTGTTTGGGTATTGCTAACCTCAAAAACCTGAAATTTGATTGGGTTATTGTTGACGAGGCAGGTCGGTCTACTGCACCGGAAACATTTGTCCCTATGACAAGAGGTAAGAAAATAATATTAGTTGGCGATCACAAGCAGTTACCACCAATTATTGATAGAGAACTACAAGAGCGAGTATTACGCGAGCAAGATATTGAGAAGAGAGTACTAGAAACTAGTTTGTTTGAGTACCTTTATGAGAAACTACCAAAGGCTAATAAAATAACGCTCAATTATCAATACAGAATGCACCCTGATATTGGAACCTTGGTTAGCAACTTATTTTATCAGGAAGAAAAAGTTTCGAGTGAGCGTGTTGACGTTAATGATAAGCAACACCTGTTGAATCAGTTTGAGAAAAATATCTATTGGATATCAACCAGTGATGTTCCTATTGAAAAGTCTAAAGAAAAAGCGATTGGTACTAGCCGTAGCAATAGATATGAAGCAGATATTATTAAGGCTATCTTAGATAAGATACAGCAAAATTGTGAATCAAGTAACTTGCTTAAGGAAGTTGGTGTTATAGCAGCCTATGCTTCACAAATAAGCACTCTTGAAGCTGCAATTGCTTCAAAAGACAAAAATATTTGGAAAAATTTGAACATAGAAATACATACAGTTGATGCTTTCCAAGGTGGAGAATGTGACATCATTATATATGACTTAGTGAGAAGCAATAAAGAAAAAGTTCTAGGATTTACATCTGATGACAGACGGTTGAACGTAGCTTTATCTCGTGCCAAACAGTTGTTAATCATAGTAGGTAACGATGTGATGGCTTATGAAGGCAAAATACCAAATAAGCGACCCAATCCCTTCAAACCATTAATTGAATATATTGACACTAACCCAAAAAGTTGTGCCAGAGTAGTTTCTAGCGAATTTATGATGTAAGTAATCTGTGTGCGAGTAAACAATGACTGAAGCAGTAGACTTTGAAAATAAAATTAGAAAGTATCATTCACTACCAGAAGCTATAGTGATTGATTATAAAACGATAGGGTACCCCTTTTATGTTGTGATGCTCGATTTAACTTATTTGTCTAATAGAAGCTTGGAGCTACAAGAAGAATTTGTTATTCAATGTATTACACATGGTTTAACTGAAAAAAATGAAATATCTAGCTTTTTGGGAGTAGATGACCATTTTGTTGAGAAAGTATTATCGGGGTTAATTTCAAAAGGTCTTGTAACAAAGCAAGAGACTTTAAAAGTCACAGAGCTAGGATTAAAGGCTCTTGAAATGCAGACATTATTGGATACAATTTCGGAAACAAAAACTTTTTACATAGATGCATTGAATGGAAAACTTTATCATTACTTTCAATGCAAGAATCTGGGTAAGGGTGATGCTAATTTAAAAGGTATTATTCCTAAACCCAGGAAAGTAGCGGATGTAGTCGATTATTATGAAGAAATTGAAAAAGCTTTAGGAATGTCGAATAGCCAAAGCAGACCTCAGCTAATACAAGTTAATAACATTGAAAAAGTTTACACACAATGGCATGAAGTTATTCTAGTGTTTTATAAAAATAGCCCCAATGATAATGAAGTAGGATATGAAACTTTTTCAAGAGGTAATCTTCATGTAGAATATAGACAAACTATAGAACAACTTTATGCTCAAGGTCAAAAGGTACTTGGTAATATCCTCAGGTTTGACACAGGCACGGAAGAAGAAAAAGCAGAAATTGAAAAAACTAATAATGAAGTGATAGAAGGCATCACCCAGGATTCTATTGAGACAGTTGAAACACTCAGTGTAAAAATTAGTACACTAAATGATACAGATTCATTAATTGATGCTACAAGTCAGTCAATAAATGAGCAAAGAAAAACTTTGAAGCGACAGCTAGATGAAATAAAAACTCAAAGTAAAATATCAGAAATAATTCATACGCTAGAACATCGAGACTATCTGTTCAAAGCTTTGAGAGAAGCAAAAAGCAGGGTAATGATAGTCTCACCTTGGATACGCAGCAATGTTGTTGATAGTGAGTATTTATCAACTTTAGAGGAGACGTTAAGGAAAAATATTAAAGTTTATATCAGATATGGAATAAAGCAAAAAAGTGGATGGGGACAGCAAAACGATTCTACAGCTATAAAGCAACTAGAGAAATTAGCAAATAACTATCAGAATTTTCAGTTTGAAAAAGTGCAAAACACTCACCGCAAGATTCTTGTGTGTGATGATAAGTTTGGTATAGTGACAAGCTTTAACTTTTTATCATTTAGAGCTGACCCCAGCTTAACTTATAGAGATGAGGTAGGTGCCATCCTCAGAGACAAAAAAACTATTGAAAGTTTGTTTCAAAGTGGACTTTCATTAGTATAGCTGCTTAGTACATAACACATGTTCGATACTACGGTATAGGAGAAAAGAATGAAAATTCGCGCAACGCAATCGCCAAGCATTGAGAGATCACCTCGTTCCCAGTCTCTGGCTGGGAATGCCTACTTTGAGGCAAAGCCTCCTTTTCTTGCGGCACCGCCATACTAGCATTTCCAGGTCTAACCTGGAAACAAATATTTATGAAGGTTTTGGCTTAAGTTGACACCAATGAGTTATGGTACACCCCACATTTTGCTGTCTAAGAATGGACTTGAATTGTGCGATCGCAATTGTCAGAATTCGCACTCTACCAGATGATGCTTACCCCAGATAAAGGCATCCTACTGTCTTTACTAATTAGAGGTAAACCCAGATGTATAGCAGTAGCTGCGATAATCCTGTCCGGCATATCAGGGACACTATCTCGCGGTATTGTAGCTAATGCATCAACCACCTCAGATGTAAGATTGGCTAGAACCATCCCACTAGTCCCAGCCATTAATCCAGCTTCTAACTGCGCCTTCATACCCGTCGAGATGCGTCCTCTTTCTTGTAAATACACAATTTCTACTATGCAAATCGTCGGGATATAAATAACAATCTCTCCTTTGTCGCACCTTTTAAAAGCCTCGTTAGCAGCATAACTAAGGCGCGGACTATCTTCCAAATACCAAATTAGAGCATGAGTATCCGTTACCGCATTCCTCATCAAACATCCTCACGCGGGAAGTTTCCCCACATTTGCTGTCTTGCTTCAGCAATATCTGACTCAGTAATATTACTACCCCGCCACAGCCCTCTCAAAGACTTTCTCGGTTGAGGTTGAGCATTTGTCAATTCCCTTTCGATTTGAGGCGCTACTTGCTCAATCAATCGCACTTTGTCAACTAGCGACAGCTGCTTGACCAATTCTAAAGCTTCCTCTAAAGTGACTACCTTTTCCATTTTATTTTACCTCTGTTTAAACCAAATATAACAATACTGTTGCAGCAGTATCCCCAAGAGACAACTATGCTTTAAGAATATGTTATTGGCTGCTCCCGCCGAGGTTTAGTCGCTCAAAAACATCGATTGTCTTAAATCGCTTTCCAATGTACCGTGTTTTTTGACGGTCATTGACTCGCCAGTAGGCATACCAATAAGGACCGTGAATTGGAGCCTCTGTACACTTGCATCCTTCCTTACCACACTTGACTCGCTCTAATTGGTAGGTGACGCCCTCGATATGACGCACTTCCTGAACTACTAAATTTGCTTTGACAACGGTAGGTTCCTGAAACGGTTTTACTTGCAATTGCTCAATCAGGGTTTCTAGGTCACACTGAAGTAGTTGTGCTTGCTCTAAGTTAAGTTTGGCGATCGCCGCTCGAAGATCGTCAATTGGTTGGCAGTGGGACATGATTCTTATGTACGCTCATCGGTTCTTAGGTACGTCCCACAATATCAGCGGTCACAATTTGGTATTTGTGACTCTACCGGATCAATATGATCAAAGTGATCGGACTTGGTAACGCGATCTAAAAGCTTTACACTGTGCCTATTTCCAGAAATTTCCAGTGACTTATTTCACTTTTGGGGGGTATATCTTCCCCGATTGAGAGGGGTTTTTGTCTACAGTGAGGGGGATTTCCAAAGTGGGAAGCTTGCTCCCCAACAATGAGTAATAGTCTTCTTGCGATCGCTCTCTCAGTATGGCAGAAGACAGCATTAATCAATCGCTGACTTTGATGTGACTATTTCCCCGAAACAGGGGATAAATGAAATTATTGTGACTATTTCCCCAAAACAGGGGATGTGACCGAGATAGTGTGACTGCTTCCCCCAAATAGAAGCTTGTTTGCACGCATTGTGACCGAGATTATGTAGACTGCTTCCCGGAAAAAAAGGAAATCTGTGACTGGGATGCATCTACCAAAAGTATGGGGTCAGCTTTAATTCTTGTGACCACTTCCCCTTTTGGGGGGATAAATCTACTTTTTTGTGACCACTTACCCGAAACAGGGGTAAATTTAGGGGAATGTGACTGACTTGTGACGATTTCTCTGAGTGCGGGGAATATTGTGACTAAAAGAGCGCGGCTTTGCGATCAGTGAACGCTGTATGTCTTGCTATTGAAGCATTACAGATAAACGCTCGACATCGAAAAAACGGTAGGAATTTGTGATGGGAAAAACGCAAATTTTTGTATTTGATGTAAGATAGCGGCATTCGGCAGTTTACTTCGCTTGTTAAGCGCGAAGACGTAAGTACCTGTGATTTGCTATGACATCCAATCGTGCAAAAACAACTCAAACTCAACCTGAGATGAAATCACCAGAGATTTCTACAGTTAATGTTGAAGTTGTGACTGATGAGCCGGAAAGTGCAACACTCAGTAAAACACAATTGCGTCAGTCGCAGCGGAGTAAATCCACGAAATCAGGATCGAAACGAACGGGAAAACGACCGGAGACAAGCCCAGACTTGTTTCCCGATGGCATGACGGACTACGCGGCATCAAATCGGCTGATATGGGAAGGTGCAAATATCTTAACACAAGGAAGTGACCTGCCTTGGTTGACCTCGGAAGAGGGAGAAGCTTACTATAAAAGTTTGGTTGCCAAGGGAAAGGGTTATATTTCGTTTTGGCTTTCTGACGATCTGTATGCAAAAGATCCATCGGTATTAGAACGAGATCTGGCGATCGCGCTGATTGAGCAGTTTGATTTGCGGGCAACGTGTTTGCATCTGATTTATGCTGCACACGCAACGCAACTGAATCGACCGTGGGAGCAATCGTTTACAATTAGCGATACTCAGCTTGAGCAATATCTGGGGCTGAATAAAAACAAAAAGTTGAACAAGCAGCAAAAGCTGACTCTGATGCTCGATTTGGCAAAACAGCCGTGTCATTTGCTGGTGTATGTATCGTGGCCCGAACAAGGACGGATTCCCACTTTTAGCGTCAGTCGCACTTGGTTGTGGGAAATTGCCGAACCTATTTTGCATTTCCAAGAATGTATTGCCAACGACGAGGGAGAAACTGCTGGTGAAAAGCAACAACTGGTTGGGTTTACTCTCAATATTCGCTGCGGGGCGTGGGCAAAGTATTTTCTTAATGAACAGATGCGTGCTCAGAAGCAGGCTTACTACGAGTATTGCATCCTATCTAAAACGTTAATTCAGGACATTATGGCAACGTACCATCATTATGAAGGTGCGGCGCGATTAATGACATGGCTTCTGTTTAAGACGAAGATTAATCGAAATAGTCCATTGATAGCAGAATCTCTGTTAAGAATTGCATTTGGTGAACCTGCATTACAGGTGGCGAAAACTGACTCAAAAGCGCGGGCGAAACTCGTTGAGTCATGGGTCAAAACCGTCAAAGCTTTGTTGAGTCGAGGTTGGCAAATTACCCCCGATCCAAACACTTACCCGATGGAATACTGGGTAGAGGGTGATGCTGTTGAGCCGAGTTTATTCGCTCAAATTCCCGACGATCCAGACCTTGCAGTCGAGTTTTGGGCAAAAGATGCCGCAGCAGCACAAGGAGAGCGATTAACGGATAAAACCAGGCGCATTCATGGCAAATTTAATCGTCTGTTGTCGGCAAGATTGTGGATTCAACCGCCGGAAGCGATCGCCAATCGCTTGAATGAAATTGACGAGTCACGCAGACGATACCACCGGGAAATTGAATCGAAAAAAGGGTCAGTCATTACGCCTGTGCCTGCGCATTTATCAGCGGCGATCGCAAAACCAGTACTTCAAAAAATCGACTCCGCTGAGCTGCTCAAACAAATGCGAATTGCCAAAGGGCTAAGTCAGAGCCAACTTGCCAGTAAAATTGGTCGCAGTGCGAGTTGGGTCAAAATGGTGGAAACCGGAAAGCGCAACATTCAACCGCAAGACCACGCCATTCTGCTGTCTGTGCTATCTTAACCGGTTTAACGTCTTTGTACTTGACAAATTTGTCAAGATTGTTTTTCTTATGTACAAGAAGATTTTTTGCATTGTACATAAGAAACCGAGGATGAGTAAGTTACACCCTTCAGCCAAAAGTATATTTGTGGCAATATTCTATGGTGGAAGCAGTGAGTATGCTAATGACTTGCCAAACCACCAAAAACCTGGAGTCTTATTCATTGGGATCAATGATAATGGTAGCTGCGCCAATCTTGCGATCAATGATCAGCTCCTCTAAATCCGCAGGAGCTTCTACTAGCGCATGAGAAAATCCTCTAATCAGAGCCGCCCGAAATTTATCTGCTGCTACTTGATTCATTTTTCCCCTTTTTACTCGGTTCCCAATCGCCTCGTCCAAGATTTGATGAGAAAAATGAACTCGGTACAGTCCCCTATACGCTGCTTCCAGTAATATATTAGACAAAGAATAAGGAAAAATAACACAAGCGTCGAGAAGCGCAGAAAAATTACCCACGGTTATAAAAACTACTTAATATCACTGATGTTCTACTTGAAACCAGCTGATGGCGCTCTGGGTTCTTATAATAAAGCAGCTAAAAATGTGTATCGTGAATTTGAGAAGTTGGCTAGCACAATTGCACAACGAACACAGATAAACAAATCAACAGCGTAGGGTGGGGAATGCTAGTTAAGTCTGTTCCCAAACTAGACTATATATTAGTCCAGAAAGTACAATTAGAGTTATAATTACGTAGAGAAAATCTCGCTGCCGCACGAAGGCTAATAAGGAAAAAACTACTCTAGCAATAGGAGTAGCAATTAATAATAGAAGTCCAAATTGGATTATACCTCTACGACGACCTGATAAAACTGCTGTTGCTACTCCTTGAGGAGAGCGAAAAATCGGTGGTTCGCCGCGAAAAATCCCATAGTTGGGAGCCTCCAAACCGTGATAAATTAGATATAAAAAACCACCCACAAATACCACAATTGTAGCAACAAGTACCCCAGATCTTAATAGGTTGCCGACAAAAATTTCCACTTGTCTTTCATTTAAGTTTCGTCTAGTTCGAGACACCTTAAATCCTCCCAGTAAAACCGTTATATATCATTTGAATTGCTAGCAGCAAAATTACCAAACTAAAAATAGTTCTTAACACTTCTACTCTTGCTCTTACTAAAACCTTTGCACCCAACAATGCTCCTAAAAGTACCCCTAACATTACAGGCATTGCCAATCCCGGATCGATGTAACCTCGTTTTAGGTAAACTCCAGCACTAGCTGCTGCTGTTACCCCAATCATAAAGTTGCTGGTAGTGGTGGAAACTTTAAACGGAATGCGCATAAATTGATCCATCGCTAATACTTTGAGTGCGCCCGAACCAATACCCAGTAATCCGGAAAGCACTCCAGCGACAAACATCAAACTAAATCCAGCCCCAACAGCATGAACATTGTAAGGTTGCTCCCCTTCAGGAGTGGGGTAAGTGCTATTTAACTTCAAACGAGTTGCTAGAGGATCGCCTGGTGTATTATCTACGTGTTCGGAACGGGGTTGACGTGACAGGTAAGCACTGTAAAGTAAAACAAATCCAAAGACCACAGCTAGTATTCTCGTAGGGGTGTAAGCTGCTATAGTTGCACCCGCTATTGCCCCAAATGTTGTGGCTACTTCCAAGAACATTCCCAACCGCAGATTGGTGTAGCCTTCTTTGACATATGCTGAGGCTGCGCCGGATGAAGTTGCAATCACAGACACTAGAGAAGCACCAATTGCGTAACGAATATCAACTCCAAAGACTAAAGTTAGTAGGGGGACAAGCACTACACCACCCCCCAAGCCTGTCATTGCTCCCAGGAAGCCTGCGGTGGCTGAGCTAAGCCCAACCAATAGGGTAAATTCTAAGATGTTCAAGCGATCGCTCCTTTGCTATTAAATCAAACTTAGTCTCAGGAAGCTTGATAAAAACGCTTGTATTATACAGAATCAAGTTTTCTAATTCTTGACCTACTTTATACTTATCATACTGAATTCGTGTTTGTTACCATTAACTCAACTCATACTGTCCCTTCAAGAAATTTTTAGACTGGATAACCAGATGCATTGCGAGCATAACCATTGAAAGCATCCAGCAAGCGATCGCGCCAACCATAAATTAGATCGTCTTTGGAGAGCAACTGGATTGGACTGACTGCCCTTGCCCATTGAAATAGTGCAAATACAATATAGTCGGCAAAATAGGGCTGCTCGCCGCCCAGATAAGGCTGACGTTCTAGAACTTCCCTCAGCGGAGATAAAGCTGTTCGCAAAGCAGCAATAGTTGCATCATTCGGGGCGGCAAATTCTTCCAGCGTCACTCCCAAAAGTTTCTCCCGACTCTCGCGAAAGTACGCTTTATCCTTGGAATGTAAATGCTCAAACAAATCTGGCAGAATAATCTGAAAGATAATTGGATTAATAGCTTGTAGACACCAAAACTTGATGAATAAAGCCCCCGATTCGCCCATCTTGCCGTCAAATAAACTCGGGCGATCAGCATAAGTCGTTTCCAAGTAACGAACAATTTCCCAACTATCAACCACAGTCTTGTCGCCATCAACTAAGACAGGAACCTTTCCCTGCCCAGAAAAAGCGATCGCCTCTTTCTCTGTAAACCGCCAAGGAATTTCTTCCACATCAAGTCCTTTGTGTTTCAAAGCCATCTTGACTTGCCAACAAGGGGGACTAAAGCGGCAATCGTCCTTTGCTCCTGCTAAATCGTAAAGTTTAATCGGCATATTTTCCTTTTTGACTAGTAATCTGTGCGCTCGCCTGTACCAGTTATGGTTTTAACAGCCTCGTCATCTGGTTGGGCAAGAAACCTTTTTTGTACCAACACTATCAATACCACAAAAATTGCTATATTTAAATACTTATAACAATGCAAATCGTTAAAAAGTGGTATTAAGTTTAATTAGAAACCTTCCATAAACAGCATCAACTTAAATTTCTCCTTCCTTGCGGAAAAATTGCTGCAAAATCTCACCTGGTTTGCGATCCCAAGTATCAATATGCTCGTATATCAAACCCTCTTGATTTAGTTTATATGTTGAATAGCCATTAAAAAATACTTTAGCTTTCCAAGGAACACGTAAAGTGCCACGCACCGTCCACTTTGCTATGATTGTATCTTCGGCTGACTGATACACCTCATGTACATCAAAGTAAATTTGCGTAAAAAAGAGTCGAGTGTGAAATCGTAAAGTCCAAAAAATGATTCGATAGTTGAATTTTGTTTTGAATTTGTTAACTGGATCTTGAAAATAGATATTTTGCGTATAAATATCGTAGGAAATGTCTTGTTTAAAAAGTGTTGGTAGATCCTGATTGAGAGTTTCAATTACCCGTTTTATCTGCAATTGATATTCCACGCGATCGCCTCCTGTAACTACATTAATCAATTTTTTATTATATGCGGTTATGCTCATACAGTTACCAACGCCACGGCAAGAGCAGTATTTTATGTGACATGGACTGGTATAACTTCTCTCCTCGCCACAGGGAATGATATGTGTTCATATCCACAATTGCACATATCTTAAATAAGATATCCGGAATCTTGTGGCAAAGAATTGAAGTTGATATTGACAGTTCAAACAAATATCAACTTTTCAATAAGGTATATTATAATGTCTTACACTGCTTACGTTTCAACAAAAGATGGCGATTCGCTTACAGTACGCTCTAAAGCAAATGGAGAGAAAATAGGTTCTATTAGCAATGGTACTGAAGTTATTGTAACTGGCGAACCTGTGTCTGCCGGAGGACGGAATTGGGTGCAGATTGGTACTAATCGCTGGGTAGCATCTGAGTTTTTAAAAGTGATCAAAACAGCGAAGGTAATAGCTAAAAGAACGACAAAAACCATCAGTGGCGGTTTGAGGGTATATGAAACTCGGCTAATTGATAGCAATGGTAAAGTTGTGAATACAGTACGAGGTATTTCTGGGCGAGTCAACAACCAAACTCCATCTCAGACTGCAGGTTCTCAAACACCTATACCTTTCGGTATTTACACTTTCACATCTCCTGGAGTAGTCGAGTACAAAGGTGGAGAATTTGGTGGCGTTTGGTCACCTGTAACGCCTAATTTTAACACAGGACGTTCAGAGTTAGGTGTTCACTACGATCCCTCAGCTTTTCAACAAAATGGAAACACTGGTACAGCAGGTTGTTTTGCCACCCCAACTGTTGAAGAAAGAGATATTATGACTAAGTTTATTCGTGGTTACAAACCAACTCATTTTGTTGTTTACGAAGGTTAAATAACGTTGCTTAGGCAGGGAGAGTGACAGAATAGTATTTCAGAAGCTAGTTGAAGCAATCGCAATCTCTACAATAAAGCAAGTCTGGTTGTTAGCACTCTCAACCCGGATTGTTCCATTCATATGCTCAACTAGTTTTTTCACCAATGCTAGCCCTAAGCCAGTACCGTTCTGTTTCCAGATATCGTTACTAGGAGGAATACGGTAAAACTTGTCAAAGACTCGGGGAAGTTCTTCTGGGGCAATCTCGACTCCTGTATTGGTTACAACTATTTGCAGAAAGGATGACTGATGCTCTGGAAACTCTGAAACTTTGCCTGGTGTTGTTGGTTCCTTTTTGGTGGCAATCGCTATCGAAATCCTTTCGCCTGGAGGAGTATATTTACAGGTATTGCTCAGCAATTCTGTGATAATGCGACTTAAGCAAAACGAATCAATTTCTATAATTGTCAAGCCCAGTGTAAAAGCGATCTCAAAGTTTTGTTGCTGATTGTGAAATTGAGTTTCAAACGGTTCAATGACATGCTCAACCAAATTCTGAAGGTTAATTTTTGTCAATTGTTGGGGGTATGTTCCTGCTTCTAGGTGTTGCAAGCATAAGATATCATCAATCAACTTTAATTCGCGATCGCACTCTTCCTGTAAGGCGGCAAGATACTGAGTCGCTTGATTGCTTTGAACATCAGAAATTTCTGGACTCAGATCATGTCCCTGCTTATTTAGGATTGTCAATAACTGAATCATCATTTTCATATTAGCAATGGGAGAGCGCAGTTCATGGGTGATAGTGTTGAGAAAATCGTCTTTAAGTTGATTGATTCGTTGAAGTTCTCTGACTTGGGCTTGAGCTGCTTGATAGAGGTTAGCTTGGCGCAAGGCAACTGCACACTGGTTAGCCACTTGTTGCACTAAATGAATTTCCATCTCACTGAAACTGGAATCGGTTTCTTTGAATAACCACAAATCGCCTAAAATGCCTGTTTCTTCCACGCGATCATCAAAAATGGGACACGCTAAAATTGCGGAGTGGTTGCGAATTGGTGTCGGCTGAATTTGACAGAAGCTTAAATAACATTTTTGTTGTTGTAACTGATTGTAAATTTCCGGTGTGTCTATTGTGCTTATAGCTTGTCCTTGACTTACAGGTTCCCCTTGTACAACAGACTGGTAACGGATCACCGAGGGTTGATGATTGAAAGTATAAAGTGCTACTTTACAATATTTAGTTTCCAAGGCTTTTGTCAGTTCTTCTACAACGCTTTGCAGGATTTGATGTTGATCGAGAGAATCTCGAACTTTATCAGAAATTCGTTTGAGTGTTGCTTCAAAGTTTAAGGATTGCTGTAATTCTAGGGTGCGAAGTTGTACCCGCCGCTCTAAATCAGCATTCAGTCGCTTGATTTGGGCTTCAGCGCATTGACGTTCTTGAATTTCTTGTTTTAAACGTTGATTTTGCTGAATGAGGAGTTGCTGCTGTTGTTGAATGAGTAATTGGTTTGTAATTCTTGCCAAAACTTCTAGCTCGTGGAATGGTTTAGTAATGTAATCTTGTCCTCCTATCTCAAAAGCTCGTACTTTATCTTCGATTTGATCGAGTGCACTCATAAAAATAATCGGAATTTGACGTGCGTTTTCTATAGTTTTCAATTGCCGACAAACTTCATAGCCATTTATTTCAGGCATATTGAGGTCAAGCAGAATTAAATCAGGTGGATCTCTTAAGATAGCTTGTAATGCCATTCTGCCATTGAGCGATTTGCGAACGACATAACCCCGTAATTCTAACATTTTGGCTAACAAACGTACATTATCAGGAGTGTCATCTATAATCAAAATCTTGGTTTGGGATGTAGGTTTAGGTGGCATAGCCGTGGGAATTTTAACTAGGACTGAGTCAGGGTAGTAAGCGTTTCTAGCTGGAAGTTATCGATCAAATATTTCAAGGCATTTGCCAGGAGTTTTTCTTGGGTTGGGATTTGAGCGATCAGTTCGTAGAGTTTAGTATCATCGAGACTTAACGCTGCTTCATGTACTTGAGCAACCCACTCTGGTGGCATAATTTGCAAATCCTGAGGCGTAAGGGGTTGTTGCAGCAAAGTATTTGTGTTAGTCTCTGATAAATTCTTTTCAGAATAGAGGTAGCGTACTCCCAAGTGGAGTGCCATCTTATTGAAAAGCGCTGTTTGTGTAAAAGGTTTGGCAAGATAGTCATTGCAACCAGCTTGGAGACAAGCAAGGCGGTCTTCTTCAAAGGCAGAAGCAGTCAAAGCAATAATCACTACATTTTTGCCTGTTTCAGTTGCCCGGATTTTTTGAGTGGCGGTGAAGCCATTCATAACAGGCATTTGTATATCCATCCAAATTAGGTGAGGTTGCCATTCCATGCATTGGGCATAAGCTTCTGCACCATTTTCTACTGCACAAACTTCAAACCCAACTAACCCCAGTATTCTAATCAGCAGTTGACGGTTTTCAGGAATGTCTTCTGCAACAAGAATGCGGTAAGTGAGTTGCCCTGGTTCCAAACCAATGACATAGCGAGTTGTTTCCGGCTCTACAAAAACTGTTGAGTCTACTAATTGCAACGGTATCTGACAAGTAAAGGTCGAGCCCTGATTCAAAACACTTTGCACTGTAATATCACCAGCCATAAATCGGGCAAATTGACGACTAATGGATAAACCTAAACCTGTACCTTGGAGATGACGACCCCGTTCTGTTTGTATAAAGGCTTCAAAAATTGATTCCATATCTGAAGAAGCAAAGCCACATCCGGTATCTTTGACTTCGAGATACAAAATGATTTTTTGTTTAA
The DNA here is from genome assembly GCF_014698965.1 of Iningainema tapete BLCC-T55. Classification (GTDB taxonomy): domain Bacteria; phylum Cyanobacteriota; class Cyanobacteriia; order Cyanobacteriales; family Nostocaceae; genus Iningainema; species Iningainema tapete. The sequence continues at coordinate 29,003 of NZ_JACXAE010000050.1, read as the reverse complement.
GATTAGTTGAACTAGTTTGGTTAATAGTAACATCGTTTGCTAAGACAGCTTGACACTTAAGTGTAATACTTCCTGTTGTTGTAAATTTAACAGCATTTCCTAGCAGATTGATCAAGATTTGGCGGAGTTTTGCTTCATCCCCATACACGTAACGGGGGACAGTAGCATCCTTGTGGTTGCTAAGAATTAATCCTTTCTCAGATGCTTTCAGAGCAAACATATCGTTGACAGAATTCAGCAACCGATGCAAATCAAAAGAGTTTTCTTTCAGTACCAATTGCCCTGCTTCAATCCTTGACATCTCTAAAACGTCATTGATCAGTGTAAGCAGGTGTTCTCCACTGCGGTTGATGATGCTTAGATTCTCACGAAATTCAGCTGGAGTATCATCAACGCTTGTCATTAATTGGGTAAATCCCAAGATGGCATTCAGCGGGGTACGCAATTCATGGCTCATTTTGGCAAGGAACTGACTTTTAGCACGATTCGCAATTGCGGCTCTTTCTGCGGCTTCTTCTAGTGCCGCCTGCGAAAACTCCAGTACTGCAAGCATCAAGGTATTTCGCATTTCCCTGGCTGCTTCAATCTCTGCTGGTTGCCAAGGTAGCGATTTTGCTTGAACCGTTTCTTTCCAGAGTTCAAATGATTTACGCGGTGTCAGGCGCATTTCCCCATCGGCGGTGGACATAGACACGGGTTTGTTAGGATTACCCGCCCAGTTAACTGTTTGAATTTGCTCTGGTCTAAACCAGACAATGTGATAAGATTTTTGACGCAGAACTACAGAAATTGCTAAAATGCCACTTGCAACGGTTTTGAATTGTTGTGCTTGCGGGTAAAGTTGAGAGACAAAATCAGTCACAAACATCGCTCTTGCGTCTTGTTTTAACAGCCAAGCAATGAATGACTGAACTTCATTTTGAGATGGTGTTTGACCAAGTAATGAAACTTCATTATCTAAGATAAAGGCGACTCCCTGTGCGTGAACTAAATTCAATAACTCAACTTCATTACGCCGTAGCACTGTTTCGATCAAGCTGGCTTCTTGGGCAAAAGCTTGTTGCAATTGTTCTTGAATCAATTTAACTTGTTGGCGATAGCAGTTAATTTCCTGTTCTTGTTGATAAACTAATTCAACTGAGGCAAACTGCCCTAAAAATTCGCAGGCTTTGCGCGTTTCATAATCAACATACTTGGGAGTCATATGATGGCAAGCAATCAGTCCCCAAAGTCGTTTCTCGTTAATCAAGGAAATCGACATAGAAGCCGCAACACTCATATTTTGCAGGTACTCTAGATGGAGAGGTGACACACTCCGTAAATTGGCATTACTGAGGTTGAGCGGCATTCCGCTTACGGGATTATTTGTAGGAATGATTCGCGCTGGTTGATAGTTGACATTAGGAATTAATCGTAGCCAAGTTTCATAATAGAGTTGGCGGGCTTGCTGGGGAATATCGGAAGCAGGATAATGCAAGTCTAAATAACTTTCTAAGTGTTCAGCTTTATCTTCTGCAACCACAACTCCGCTGTTGTCACTCGCAAACTGGTAAACCATAACGCGATCAAACTCTGTTATTTTTCTAACTTGTTTGACCAAAGTTTCGACCAAATCTTTGAAGGTTTCGGTTTGTCGAATTTTAGCGATCGCTTCTCTCAAAAGGTGGTAAAATTTAAGAACACGCCGATTTCTAGTGACTTGACTAGGTTCTAGCTCCATCACTAACACCCCGTCACTACGGTACAAAAAACCTCGGAAATTTTGAGAGTTCACTTTTTGGTGATCTGATGATGTTGGGAAATTATGAATTATCAATTCCAACGGGTTAAATACTTCCAAGTAGTCTTGTTTAAGATATTGAGATATTTCCTTAACTTTCGTTTTAGAGCATAGCCGACTGAGCGGTTGTCCGAGCAGTTCAAGAGCTGTCATCCCCAAGACTTGCTCAACATTCTCGCTAACTTGCAAAATCTCAAGTTGCGGCTCACGCAATGTCAGCAGTAGCCCATGTGGTTGAATTAGATTGGGAATGTGAATCGCTTCGCGATCGCAGTTACTAAGATTGAGCGATTCTGCGGTGACAGATTCAGTAAAATTGGTTGGATCTAATGGTTGCATTTCAAAATCCCCAATATAGTGAAGTTCTCGGAAAGGGAGAAATCCTCAAATTACCCCAATTAATTAGGAAAATTAGGAGGATTTCAATCTCTTCTCTAGAGCTTCCAGTGAAGGATACTGTTTTTCTTAATCCAATTTAGTAAAAAAATATGAGAAAGTTGTGAGGAATTGAACATAGGCAGAATCTATGCAGCCAATTTCACTTATAAGGATATCAACCCAGGAAATAACGATTCCTAAAGCCGTAAATAAATGAAAGTTGGTAGTAAGGGCTGTCTTCCCTTATAACCTAAACCCTGAGCGCTTAAGCGCGGAACGTTGAACGTAGAGTTTATTTTATATTTAATTTTACCTACTTACTTATAAATTAACTGGGCTATCATAATCGCAAACGATGTAAAATCACCATGATGATACACAGAGGTATCATCAAAACAGGAATAATTTCTAAGCTAGCACCAGCGGCAAAAAATCCGACAGTTGAGGGAATAGAAGCGGCACCCAAACTAGCAACACTTGTCATAAAACCGATTGCCGCCGGAACAATAGTAGTAGGAATTCGTTGTGGCATCGACCAAATCGTTACCGGGAAAATCGGACCAAGCGCAAGACCAATTAATGGTAGACTTAGCAACTGATTAGGTAGTAACCACCAGGCAATTAAACCAACTGCAAGTAGGAGCAAAGAAATATCTAGAGTGCGAACTGCACCCCATCGCTGAACTATACGCCCAGTGGCTAAACGTCCCAAAGTTAGCCCAACCCAGTAGGCACTGACACTATAACCTGCAACTAGATTTGGTGTGCCTCTGCTAATACTCTGGACACTGTAAGCCCAGTTACTCATAGAAGCTTCCGTACCCAGATAAACCAGCAAAAATAGCCCCGCCACCAATACTGTAGGTGTCTTCAGCGCTACACCCAAGCTAGCTTTGGCATCCATCCCAGATACATTCAACCGCTTGGTAAGTGGCTTGTAGTCAAACACAACAGCCCAAAGCATCCCAGCAACCATCAACCCCACAACACCAGCAAAAACCAGATATACAAGTCGCCAATTAAGGTTAATTGCCAACAGTGTAGTAGCAACTGCAGGACCAAGCAATGCCCCCACACCATAAAAGGCGTGCAGCAAACCCATCAAATCAGCACTACTTTGATGATTGGCAATATACGTATTAATACCAGCATCCGTCAAACCAATTCCCAAACCTAGTAAAGTTCCAGACGCCACCATCACCAACCAGTAGGGACTTAGGGCATAGATGACAAGGGCAGTAGTGAGGATTGCTGCCGCTAACAATAACATCCGAGCGAGTCCGATGCGGCTACTTAGTATACTACTAGTAATAGCAGCAACAATGTAGCCAGTGACTTGACTTAAGAAAAGTAGGGTAATTGTTGCAGTATTAAGTTGGTAAGTTTTCTGGATTGAGGGAATGAGGACACCTAATCCAGACTCGGCAATGCCAATAGCGATAAAGGCATAAAATGAGAGGAAAACGCCAATTACCAGCTTTTGCGATCGCATCGTATGCCCTTAGATAAGTAAGCTAATACAAATGTTGTCATCACCATCATGCCCAAGTTCCAATAAGTTGTAGTGAGCATGGTTGTACCAATAACTAACAACCCAAATAAACTGTATTTAACTTTCATTATTTATCTTCCCGATCAGTCTTCATTTCACGCACACATTCTTGTCCAACACCGACAATAAATCCCAAACCAGCACCAATCAAAGTATATCTATTGTGCAAATCTTGGTAATACTGACCTTCAAATTTCGGTTGATTAAACCCCCGTTGACCAATTTGAGCAGCCGCTAAGCCGAGCATTGCTCCAACGAGAGCAGTCATAATACCTGAAAAGATGATTAATTTAATGTTCATAACCTAAATTAAAATCAAAAATTGTTTTAAAGACTGATAAGTAGGTAGGTATCAAAAATTAAAGGTTTGTAGTCAGCGCTTCAGCGCTGAAGCGCTGACTACGAGCGAATTAGCTATTACGACTAATGGTGCAGGAAGAAAGAGTAAAATAGATAGACAATAGTAATCGTAAACAAAATGTGATTTATCCAATCATCTAAATTCCATTTTTTAAACATTTGTATTACCTCCAAAGGAAAAATACTTCGGTTATAAAACAACAGCCGTTTCCAATTATCATGTTGCATACAAACGAGCGATCGCTACATAGCAATCCGCACATCAGTTCGTAGACGAGTGCTTTCTCTTCCTCTGTGTCCTCAGCGTCTGTGCGGTTTATTTCTCAAACCCTCACTCCTCTTGAGCAGTAGCCTGAACTCTAGAAAGCGCTTGTTCCCTCTGTTCCGAATGAACCTGAGGTGGTTCACCTTGTTGAGAAGATTTAGGCTTACCAGGTTTCAAGAAACGCTCTTCTTGGTTCTTAATCACAACATACAACACAGGAACTAAAAACAAACTTAAAATTGTGGAAATCAAGTAACCACCAAACAGCGCCGTTCCCAAAGACCAACGGCTCATTGCTCCAGCGCCAGAAGCAATCACCAAAGGCCAAAAACCAACTAAACCAGACAAAGCAGTCATGAGAATTGGTCGCAAGCGTTCTTCAGCAGCGCGGATTGCCGCTCTGGTATAATTCATCCCTAATTCTGCCGACTGGTTAGCAAATTCCACAATCAAAATTGCGTTCTTACTTGCCAAACCAATCAGCATCACTAGTGCTACTTGAGCATAGATGTTATTGTTAATTGCAGGCCAAATGCCACCTTGCTGGAAAACATTGGCGCGGAACACTACTGCACCAAGAGCACCTAAAATTGCCAGAGGTACGGTAATCATGATGATGGTAGGATCGATGTAGCTTTCGTACTGCGCGGCTAGCACCAAGAAAACCATGACGAAGGCTAAGCCAAAAATTATTGGCGCAGCACCGCCAGAAGATTTTTCCTGAAAAGCAGTCCCTGTCCAAGCAAAGCTAAATCCAGGTTGCAAAACTTCATTTGCCACTTCTTCCATTGCTTGAATTGCTTGTCCTGTACTGTAGCCTGGTGCTGGAGATCCTTGAAGTTTAATTGACGGGTAGACGTTGAAGTGAGTGATCACAGGTGGATAGGTAAATCTTTCCATTTGCACCACAGTACTAAGTTGGACAAGATTCCCATTCTGGGAACGTACATACAAGCGCCCAATGTCTTCAGGATTTGATCGCACTGTCCCCTCTGCTTGGGCATAAACCCGATACAGTCGTCCACCAAGTACATATTGATTAATATATCTTGCACCCAGGTATGTCTGCATAGTGCTGAATATATCACTTACCAGGATGTTCTGTGCCTTGGCTTGGTTGCGGTCGATGGAAATCTGCATCATCGGAGTATTGGCGGTGAATTGGGTAAAAACACCTCCTAGTTCCGGTCGCTTGTTAGCTGCCGCAATCACTTTTTGGGCGTTATCGATCAGCGCTTCCATTGGCAGGGCTTGTCTATTTTGGACAAAGAACTCGAAGCCGCCTGTGCTACCCAACCCATCTACTGGTGGTGCATTAACGGCGATCGCTGTTGCCCCGGGAATTTTTGCCCGCAACTCTTGGTTGATTTTTTTCACAATGCCAAAGATTGAATGCTCCCCACCATGACGCTCTTTCCAATCTTTAAGCTTCACGAAAAACAGCGACTTGTTGCTGGCATTACCCTCAAAACCAAAGCCAGCATTACCAACCACATGCTCAACTTCAGGTAGTGGCTTGATAATGTCAGTAATCTTCGTCACTATATCAACGCTTTGGTTTAAAGACACTCCTGGTGGCGCTTCAACAATTGTAAAAAAATAGCCCTGATCTTCATCGGGGATAAATCCTTGGGGCGTAGTTTGGTAAATCCAACCTGTGGCTAACAAACCCGCAATAAATACTGGTAACACCAACCACCGAATCCGAATCAAAAATTCTACTATCTTAACATATCCCGCCGTAAACCAACCAAACACTTTATTAAACCAGCGGAAAAACAAGCCTAATGGACCGTGGACTTCCTGTTGTCGCCGCATGATAATGGCTGACATACTAGGAGAAAAGCTGAGGGCGTTGAAGGTAGAAATCGCAATGGCGAAAGCGATAATCAGCGCAAATTGCCTGTATACAATGCCGGTTGTACCGGGAAAGAATGTTACTGGTATAAAGACAGCCATCAATACTACTGATGTAGCGACGACTGCCCCAGTAAGTTCCTGCATGGCATCTAAGGCTGCTTGCAGTGGTTTCATACCCTGCTCAAGTTTGGCAGCGATCGCCTCCACTACCACAATCCCATCATCCACCACCAGACCTGTTGCTAAGATGATCCCAAATATGGTTAACTGATTTAAAGTAAACCCCAGCGTATAGGCAATTGCCATCGCGCCAATTAAGGATACGGGAATGGCAAGGGCAGGAATGATCGTGGTACGCCAATCTTGTAAAAAGATGAAGATGACTAGGAATACCAGAGCGATCGCTTCCATCAAAGTTTTAAAAGCTTCATCAAGAGAAGCTGCTACGAACAAAGTATTGTCCAAACCAATCGTCGTCTTTAACCCAGGCGGAAAATTCGGGATCAACTCTGCCATTTTCGCTTTGATGGCGTTGGCTGTATTCCAAGCGTTTGTACCGGGCAGTTGGTAAGCTAGCAAAATCACTGCTGGTGAGCCGTCAAATAAAGTTGTAGCGCTATAGTTTTCTGCTCCTACTTCGGCTCGACCGACATCTTTTAACCGGATCAGCGTGCCATCTTTACCAGATTGTACCACTATGTCTTCTGCTTCTGCCGGAGTAGTAAATCGACCATTGGCACGCAGGGCAATTTCATACTGCTGTTCGGCGGGCGTCGGTTGTTGCCCAATTCTGCCTGCCCCAACCTGGATATTTTGTTCAGAAATCGCATTGATAACATCTTGTGCAGTCAAATTTCTGGCAGCGAGAGCATCGGGATCAAGCCAGACGCGCATGGCATATTTACGTTCTCCGACAATTCTTACCGAACCGACGCCTTCAATCCGTTTAATCTCATCAAAAATTTGTCTGTCAACGTAGTTGCTTACGAAAACGTTATCGTAAATGAATTTTCCGTTCTTGTCTTTTTCGGAGTAAAAGGCGTAGGCAAGAGTAATGGTAGGAGATTGCTTCTGGGTAGTCACACCAACGCGGTTGACTTCCTCTGGTAGGGTGGCTTCGGCAATCGCCACGTTATTTTGGACGAGTACTTGTGCCGTATTCCTATCCATATCTGTGGGAAAGGAAACGTTAATAGTGGTGGTGCCATCATTTGTCGTTTGCGATGACATGTACACTACTCGTTCCGTGCCGTTAATTTCCCGCTCCAGCACAGTTGTAACGTTGTCTTCTGCTGTTTTGGCATCAGTACCAAGATAGTTAGCAGTGACTGTCACCTGCTTGAGAGCCATTTCGGGTAGCTTATCTAAGGGGAGGAGGGGAATACAGATTCCTCCCACTAACAGTATCAGTACAGTACAAACTGTAGTGAAGACTGGTCGCTTAATGAAAATATCAGCGATACTCATAGTCGGGGAGTGAAATGATTGGGTTGAGGATGCGTTTACGACTCAGGCTGAATGGGGGTACCATTTCTGAGGTTAAGAATTTGCGTGACGGCAATGCGATCGCCCACTTGAACTCCTTCTAGTACTTGGTAAGTTTGACCTTGAATTGCTCCTAATTTTACTGGTTGTTGTCGCACAGTTTGTTTTGCACCTGAACTCTGTGCTACATAGACAAAGCTTTGCGCCCCAACATTAGATACAGCAACGGTAGGAAGCAAAACACCCGGACGTTCGCTCCATATGACTCGTGCGCGGACAAACTGCCCTTCGCGTAAGCTACCATTTTGGTTGGGAAAGCGAGCTTTTACCAGCACAGCTTGAGATCCTGTATCTACTTCTGGAGATATAAAGTTAATACTTCCGGTACTCAAGCGTTTTTTTGTATTGGGATCAACCAGTTCTACTGGTAATCCACGCCGTAGTTGTGCGGTACGGTTGGTGGGAATTGAGATGCGCAGGAAGAGATTGTCATTTTGGGTGACAGTGGTTAAAGTTTGACCAGTGTTAACGTAGTCTCCTACCTTAACTGGGAAGTCGCCCACCTCTCCGGTAATTGGTGCTAACACCTGTTTATACTGAAAAGAAACTCTCGCTGTAGCTGCATCTGCCTCAGCTTGTCGGATGTTAGCTAGTGCTTGATTTAAACTAGCTCTAGCAGAATCTACTCGATCTTGAGAAGCACGGAGGGTAGCGGTTGCTGTCTTGAGATTATTTTGGGCAATGTCTAACTCTTGCTTTGCCTGCGCTCCTTGAGAGACTAGTTGCTGCGCCCGTCGGAATTGCACTGTTTGAAGTTCTACGTTTGCCGCATCCCTGATACGTTGTGACTCTGCTACACGCACTTCTGCTTGGGCTGTGCCATAGGCAGATTTAGCTGAGTTAACTCTGGCGATCGCACTATTCAATTCTGGCTGAGTGCTATCTGGACGCAGCCGCACAATGGGCGTTCCTTGCTTGACTCTATCTCCTGACGATACAGGTATCGCTTCGATCCTACCTTGGATCTGTGGTTGCAGCGAAACTCTTTGCTGAGCTTCCAACCTACCCACAAACTCTGAAACCTCAGAAACCTTGCTCGACTCTAATAACTGCAACTTAACTGGAATTGGTTTCGGAACGCTTGCTTTGGCAGTGGGTTTGCCTTGACCGCAGGCGCTGGTTAAGATAGAAGCTATAAGGGCTGCGTATATTACTTTATTTTGTGTGAATAAAAACCCTGCTTTAGACATATTTCTAACCTGAGCGAAATATTAGCAATTAGCAATTTCTCTAGCTCAAATACCACATACAAGCAGACGATTAAAGAAATAGTTTGTCATTTTTGAACCAAAGGGAGAATTCCACCATCGTGAAGGATGACAACCTATCGGTGCAGCTATAGTGTAATCTAGGTCATCGCACTTTAGCCATTTATGATTCAATCGCCAACCAACGCGCTCCCCCAATTTCTCTATTACCGTATTATCTTGGTTGATAGTTGTATCAAATGAACCTCCCACACTCTGATAAATCTGGATTTGCACGCTGAAGCCAAAACGACCTTGGCTATATTTTGTCCAGAGGTTGTCAATCACCTGCAGTTCATCACAGGGAAACTGCCTCATATCATCGGGAGTGATTGCTCCCAAATCAGGCTCTCCTGTAATTGCTTGGATGACTCGAATAGTTTCCCAGTCAGCCTCGCGCAGGTCGCCTGCCGCTAATAACTCTTGCAGCTTTTTGTATTTATGTATATCTGCAATAAGGAGGAAATTTTGCTCTGACTGAGTAATGCGATCGCTCAGACTTGACAAAATCTGATTGAATTGTTGTAACTGCACTTCGATCGCCGTTAAGCGAGTAGCAATATCTGATTCATGCACTTCATTAGACGCCATTGAATCTCTCTCAAAGAATGGAGGTACGGCAACTGGACATGTCAACCGCTAAATTATTCGTACATTGTACCTGTTTTGCGCCAAATTATAAAGTAAAGATTAAATAAGTGAAGGGCGTTGGCGAGGAAAGCCGAGTTTTTAGGTGATTGAGAGGCAGGGTTGCATAAAGTGCGGAATGAAAAAATATTTCTTGTGGGATGGGCATCTTGCCCGTACCTTACAATTAATATCTCTCAAGATGCCGACCTTGGCGTCTGGGCGTAGAGCGTGAGGCAAAAAAAAAGTTGTACTCCTACGACGACTATTTGATGTTCAGTAATTACATTTAAAGTATCAATTCTTGCATCAATATAAGAGATTATACCAAGAATATAAATACTGATTTTTAAAAATATTTGGCACTGCGAGAGCGTTGATAACAATGAACTCGTTCACTGGTTACCAGTGATTTGTTGTGCAATAATCTTAAAGAGATATTCAAACCTAAGTGTTGATTGCAAGAAAAAACTGTAAATTATCATCATTTTTAACCTTCGTAGATAGACCTTGACTAAATGCTATTAATGCTGATTCTTGCTATTTTAGTTAAAAAAATATACCTATAAAATAAAAAATAAGTAATAATACTGAAATTATTTTGAAGATCTTACCCTCGACAAGGAAAAATAGTCTAAGAATTTCCCCTCATTTACATGGCAATAGTTTTTCATAATATGGACTCAGCATAAATATTTGTGTCTGGAGTGTACGACTCGCTATGAAAATTAAAAGTATTCTTTGTCTAGTATTGGTAACGGCTTATGCTGTCGCATCAACTAAGCCTGTATTAGCAATTAAATACAATAACAACTCAGTGTACAAAGCCACCGATGGAGGCAACACTGTAGTTATTTTTAGTGCTTCCCCAGGAAGCAAAGTTCAAGTCAATCTAGGTTCACAATCCAAACCTAGTGCGAAAATAGTTGGCGCTTGCGGTGAAATTAAAATTTCTGTTCCTTCGAGTGGTTCTTTTACAGGCTTAAAAGTTGATGGAACTGCTGTAGATACGGCTTCATTAGCAACACAAACCTTACCATCATGTGTGAATGGAACATTCGCCGAACCTAGATCGAACAATTTTAAAACACCCAGTGGGCAAGTAGTCATTGTCGGCAAGACGGCAAACACAGCAGCATCGATTGAACTTCCTCAACCGACGACTAAATCAGTGTCTGTAAATGCTTGTGGATTTGGAGTTTTAAAGGCAAGCACAGGACAAACATTACCTGCAACTTTCAATGTTGACACTACTGAATATACCTTGGCTTCTTTACCAGACGCACAAGTTCCGCCTTACTGCCGGACTATTCAGGGTGTAAGTAGTGGTTATGTTCCTGCGGTTTGGACACCTTAAAATTAGCACTTAGAATTCACAATTCCTGTTAAACTCGGCGGTTATAATGGTAGCCGCCGATTATTTTTTACCGCATAAATTATGAGAGTTTATATTGCGTTGGTATGGTTAAAGCAGTTGGACAAAACAAGGCAAAAGTTAAAAGTTAAAAGGCAAAAGAAAGAAATATTGAATTTATCTTACTTTTTATTTTTTACTTTTTACTTTTTACTTTTTAAGCCTGCACTTGCCCAGGTGGGATACAGGAGCAGCGATGGATACTACTATATTAGAGGGCTTGAGAATAACAAAACTTACCAAGTTGACTTTGGGGGAATGCCGTTATTACGGGCGGCTACTTCTAATAAATGTGGTATTTTGCAGTTTAAACCCTCGAAGAATTTTCAACCAGGAGACAAATTTGAAATTATAGATGAAAAAGCAAGTATTACATATGGGTTTATATTTGCTCCGGGTTTGTCAAAAAAGGAAACGCCCAAATGTGAAAATCAAATAGTTACTCAAAAAGAAATTTGGGTGACGTCAACTAAATTTATCGCCATTTCTGGTTTAACTCCCAGCAGCGCCGTGACTATCAAGCTTCTTTCTCAGAACAAGAGTAAAAACTTACGAGCTAATTTATGTGGTTTTATTACGATTAAATTAGATAGTATTGTCCCCAGTGCTTTCATAACAGAAGGTAAGGCTTATTCTACTAACTCTAAGCCAGAGCGGGGAATAGCTTGCCGTAAAGGAATGTTATATGTTTCTTACCCACCACCAACACCGATAAATCCTATACCTGAAGATACTTGGAAGCAACAAAACATAGCACCAAATTTTTCGCCAGAAACACAAATGCTTGCAAATAATGGTAGTAGTGGCAGTGGTGGTAATACTAGTGGAGGAGGAACGAGCGGTACTAGCGGTTCAGGCAGTGGTTCGGGTAGTAGTTCGGGTACTGGTGGTGGTAGTTCGGGTACTGGCTCCGGTAGCAGTACAGGCAGCGCGGGTACTGGTTCGGGCAGTGGTACAGGTTCTGGTAACTCCGGCACTGGAGGAACAAGCGGCGGTACTGGAGGAAGTACAGGCTCCGGCACTGGAGGAACAAGTGGCGGTACTGGAGGAAGTACGAGTGGTGGTACTGGTTCAGGCGGTAACACAGGAGGAAGTACAGGCTCTGGTACTGGTGCTTCTGGTGGCTCCGGCACTGGTGGCACAAGCGGCGGCACTTCACCCCAACCTCCAGCAGGACAGAAGTTTTGTAAAGTGGGTTTTTCTCAGCTTTTGGTGACAGGATTAGCAGCGAACAAAAAGCACTATGCGGCTACTCCGGAGGATGATGTTTATAACGAGGTGATTTCCAGTAGCGACGGTTATGCTCTTTTTAGTAATATTGACTACAATGACAAGTGGTCCGGTGATAGCGCTCAAATTGAGATTGGAACAATTAACCCGAATAAAGCAGAGTGGGAGAATCGAGAGCCGATTGGAGCAATGTATGTGAAAAAACTTAACACAATTGTGCCATGTCAATAAATAACGGATAGACTGGCGATCGCCCACGCCCTTTCAAGGCGGTTGGTGTCAAGGAGAAAAGCTGCAAAAAATCTGGAGTTTTCACTGCTTACTAATTTTCCATTTTGTACCCGTATGCTCTTCTGTATTAGGAGCTAAATTAACAGAACCGTTGTGTGTTACACCATTTAACCATTTTGATTCTCCCTGATTATCTAAAACAACTTCTCCATCACCAATTATATTAATTCTCCATTTTGTACCTGTATAGTTTCCTTCTGTATTGGGAGCTAAACTAACAGATCTATTGTGCGTTAAACCATCTAACCATTTTGGAGCATTAATTATTCCTTGATTTTCTAAGGCAACTACTCCATTTGCAATAAAGTGTACTTTCCATTTAGTACTAGCATCAGTATTAGAAGCTAAGCTTACAGAATTATTGTTTAAGCGAGAACTTAACCATTTAAAATTAGTGAGTTCTTTTCCTTGACATTCCATTGAAATAATATTACCATCTTGTAGAAGTGAAGAAGTATTGGTAATCCAATCACGAATCGAATTTAATTTTTCTCCTCTTTTTAACAAATCAACATAATACTTATACTCAAGAGATGTAGGTTCTCGTCTAACCACTTCTTGATAAAGACTACTGATTTGCTGATGCATATCTTGGTTGTGAGCGGTTAGACTAACGTTTGGGTTTTGACTGACAGACTGCTCAGGAGGATGCGAATTATTAAACGACTTGCTATTTTGGTTAAACAAGGTAACTCCTGCTAATCCAATTAGAAAAATTGCACTACCCATAACTAATTTGTTTTGAGCAAGTTGAATAAAGGGATTAATGTTACCTATAGAAGTAGGAATAGATGAGATAAGAGATGGCTGTGTATTATTTGTGTTCTGACTTAACTTCTGATTACAATTGAGTTTAATTGAAATTTCAGTTAAAATACTTGCATATTTTCCGTGATGGAAAACCGGAAATAGTTCCTGACAACAAAGTTTACAAAGAGCTTCTTTTTCACCGATCTCATTCAAATACCTAATAAGTAGTAGAAAGAAGTCAGAATCCGAAGAATCTCTGATAAACGAAATTCGCTTAGGATCAATTCCAATGCTCAAACATAGTGCTTCTCTTGTTCTTGATTGTTGGCTACGTAGTAAAAGATTTATTAATGTGTCTATATCAGTTTCATCTAAAAAGAATTGAGTTGACATACTTTTAACTCCTCTTCAAAGCATCTGAAATATTAATATACATTTATGATTGTTGTTTTTGCATTCATGAGATTGATTTGGTCATGGATAAAGTTACAAAAGTCAAAAAGGTATTTCCAAAAAAATACTAGCTGAGATTAATAAGACATTTATATGAAAAACTCTGATTTACAATCAACTTTTAATTCTGAGTAAACCATTAATACTATGAATTATAGAGCTATTCACCTTCTCAGTTAAATAATCAATATATTTTATAGGTTGTATTGTGTACTTGACAGAAACAATAATTTTGTATAATGTGCGCTCTACCCACTTTTGTAACAAGTGCGATCGCTTTTCCTTGGCAAGGAACAATAACTTTCAACAGTCAGGGCTGTGGTATATTTTTAACAGTGCTGTCTGTTCGCCCGATCTCCTCAATATCCACTATGAAAATCAACCGATTGCAGGAACTTAAGCAAAAACTGACGAATGTATCAGACTTGTCCGATATATGGTTATTTTATATGGATCATTTTGCGGACGATCCAGAATTTACTGAACTGGGTGAACCTGCTTATAATGAATATCTAAATGCTGTCGTCCACAAAACTTGTCAGCATTTGTTTGGCTCTGCAATAAAAATTACAAACTTTTTGTTGATCTACGTTGCACAGTATCGGTTATTTCATGGACCTTTCCAAGTTGAAGGACGTATTGGGGGTGTGATTTATTTCGAGGATATAAAAATTGGGTTACTTGCAGTGTCAGCGGATGATACCCCTACTGATGCAGTTAAGTATTCACGTTTTTCTGAGATAATTCAACTGTCGTCACCTAATCGCAATGATCGCAATTGAAAAATTCCCAGCATATAGTTATTTAAAACAAGTGCCATCGCAGTAGAGCGTTTTTCATTTTGGGCTAGCGCTACTTGCGGACTTGTTAGGAGTAGAACTAATAATAACAGTTGTCGTATACTTACCATTGTTACCCACCCAGGGTTTCACTCGCCGAATATATCCGTTGCGCGGCGCTTTCACTACGGGAATAAGACTTAATTTGTCATCAATCGCGCTTAAAGAAAGATTTAATTGAGCCAGTTGATAATCGCGATCGCGAATTGACTGAGCATAGGAAAGCTGCTGCCGACTATACTCTTGCTGCAACTGAGCAGCCCGTTGCCTCCGCTCTACTTCTCGAACAGATGCATCATACTCCAACAACTCTCTTTTCGACTTAGCAGTTACTAACTTTGAAGCTGCCAACTCTAAATCTTTTTGGGCAAGTTGTACATTTAACTGAAGTTGTTGCAACTGCTGTTGCTGTTCTACTGCTGAAGCGTTCAACGAAGCTTTTTCTCTTTCAAAACCAGATTTAGCTTGCTCAAGCTCTTCTGCAATCTGACTTAGCTTAGCAGACTCATGCTCAATAATCGGTTGCTCCATCCCACCATCTTTCATTGCCTGCAAGAGTTTCTCTTGTTCGGTGGTTTTTTTAGCATTAAGCCGTAACTGAGCCTCAGCTTTGTCTACCTCCGCCCTGCGCTCCGGGTTGTCGCAACGTAGTCAAGGTGTGCGTGACGCTAAAATTAATTGCGCCTGAGTTAGTTTCATCTGTGCCTGGACTATATTAGCTTTCTCCTCCGTATAGTCAGCAGCTGGCAATACTTTAGCTGGTAACAGTTTTTCTGGTACTACTGGCTTAGGAATATCTTTTGATTGAAGATTTTTGATTTGCAATTCAATTGCTGAACGTTGTTTGTTGAGGCGATCCCGTTCAATGGTATTATCGCTAATTACTTGCCCAACAGTAATTTCTTCCCCTGGCTGAACCTTAAGAAATGAAGGATCGTCAACTGTGATTGCTAAACTTAACGTTCGTTGTGGTTGGTTAATCTTTACTACTGGTTGATTGGCAAGTAGCGGAGTTTTCACCAATTCTGGCTCAGATTTAGATTCTGTTTTCGCTACTTTAGTAGAAATCTGAGTTGATTGTGTTTCGGAATTTACGGGCTTTGTGTTGATATTTGTTTGGGCGAAAAGACTTAACCCTATTAGTCCCATACTACAGTAGGAGAGAAAACTATGGAAATATTCTTTCATAAAATTGTTTTATTTTGGACTTAGTTCCTATAGTTCCCCTTCTCACCAACTGTATTCACATAGAAGCGTTAATGTTTATAACAAACCGATCTGTTTGAGAAATAAATTTTCACTCTGACGTTGCTGACTATTTCGCGTTTCATCCAACTCGCGTTTACGCATGGGCGGCATAACGATTCTGACAGCTTGACTGACGATATTTTTTCTTTCCACAACACCCCAGCAACGTCCATCATAGCTTTGTGTACGATTATCCCCTAATACTAAATAGGAGTTTGATGGTATAATTTGCGGCTTAGATAAGAAGGGCGGTTGCTGTCCTGATGTGCAAATATCTACAGATGTAAGTTGTGTGGGAGATAAGTAGTTTTCTTGAAGGAGTTGGTTGTTAATATATACTTTGCCATTTTTAAGTTCAACCTGTTCTCCAGGCAAAGCAATAATCCGCTTAATATATAAGTCTCTATGTTCTTGTTGTCGTAACTCTTCTGTCGGCTCAAATAAAACCAAATCGCCTCGCTTGGGTAATTGAGAGCGATAAGCGAATTTATCAACTAAGATCCAATCTGCCTGCTTTAAGTTTGTGGAACTACGTATAGTTGGTTCCATTGATGCTGTCGGCAAATACTTAACTTCAAATACATCTTCCGCCTGATTCTGATTAGATTCAGGCTGTTGTTTCTGTGCTAACAATGGGTTAACTGTAATTTTTGATGCTAGTAATTGCTCCTTCTCCTGTAAAGCTCCTATTGATGCTCCTTCCACAAAAGTAAAAGGAATAGCGGCAGATAGTAGTATGAGGAAGGTAAGACTAATTTTTGGGAAACGCATCTGTCTTAAGGTTGAATTATTAACTATCAACTCTTTGATAATACGGTCTAATTTTGCACTTAGTTCCAATGGTTCCCATTCACTCTAGTCCTTTAAGTTAAAACTAGCCAGTTCTTTTACCAATTCTTTAAACAATAGCTTGCACGCCTTTGCCGCGATGCGCGATCGCACAAGTCTTGGTGGTCGCCCAGCGGCTTTTTCGTCATCTAGCTGCTTACCAAGTTTTTTACCAATTTCATTCTTGAGACGCGAGTTTTTTGGCTCAATTCTTGTAAAGACCCATTGCCAAAGGGCTTTACGACACAACTCGGAGCCACCTGCTACCTTGATTTTGCTAGTATCGCCTGATGAATTTTGAGATGGAGCCATCCCCAAAGCTTTTTGGAATCGACGCAATGACAGGTGCCGTTTGGTAGGCTTACCCGATTTCCTACCTTTCCTAACCCTCACCTCTGGTAAACCGTTTTCCCCAAAATAATTCTCCAGCGGGTAAATTTCACTGAGAATTATTGCCGTGAGACGATCGCCAAACCCAAACTCGTTGAACACTCTACGGTACGGTCGAAACTTTGGTTCAGCAAGTATTTGCGTTAATTCTAATTCAATACTTTGCTCTTCTATTTGAAGATCGCAGATTCGGCAAGCATGTAACCTAACTGCACTAGTAATGCCTAACCCAATTGTTTGTGAGTAAAGACGGTCATACCGCGTTGAAGGACGCTTGGAAGCTAGCCATCCCCAAAGTAACGGAATGCACCCAGACTTACCCCTTTGCGATTTGATTAGGGCTACTTCCGGAAATTGCCACGCCAGGTCTTGTCTCAATCGGTTAATAATAGGAGATTGCACGCGATTTAAATGCACAAGTCTTAACACTAGCTCACGAATACGCGCTGTCTGCTCATCTCTAAATTGA
Source organism: Iningainema tapete BLCC-T55 (assembly GCF_014698965.1). Taxonomy (GTDB): domain Bacteria; phylum Cyanobacteriota; class Cyanobacteriia; order Cyanobacteriales; family Nostocaceae; genus Iningainema; species Iningainema tapete. Next base: position 11,477 of record NZ_JACXAE010000050.1, on the reverse strand, counting down.
ACAAATCGTCTCTTTTGATTTGCGTAATCAAAGTAATAGCAAGCAAGAGCAAGGGCGTCGGCGTCGTCATCTTTGTCAGGCAAGCCTAATTGATTTTCGCGGTAACGCCTTAGTTCTTTATGCCCAACTAATTTTACATCAACTCCAGCACGACTTAGGTGCGTTGCCCACAACCGACTGTAGTTAACACCTGTTGGTTCAATTACGGCAACATCTGGATTGAGCGATAGCAAAGCTTTAATTCCGATACTGTTAGCAGTAAAACAATAAAATTTGCACTCATAATAAAACTGGCGCGGATCTTCTGGTTTTTGCTCAAGTAAACAAGCAGAAACAGAGGACTTACTTACATCAAGTCCCAATATTTTTGAGTTATTCTGTTGCATTATTCGGTGTTTTTTAATAGTGTCAAGCCTTTGAATCACCCAAAAGCCGTTGAGCTTATTTCACTCTTAAGGCATTAAAGACACAATAGAAACAGCCCTTAAATAGCAGTTGAGCTTATGAATGAACGAAAAAGCTAAAAAAGCTTGATTCTCACTGAAAGCCCTACACTGCTACATTATGAGCTGACGGTTTGGTTTGGACCCAGACCGCGACGGGTAAGTATGTGTGGTGGTATCGCCTCCACTGTCAGCCTACAGCACATACCCTTTACCGCTAACTTGACCCGTTTCGCCGGCGGGTTAATCCGGCTCATCAGGCGCTAGTCATAATCACCTTTATCGATGCCAAAATCGATTGAATCTAAAGCCATAATCGCGTTTTGTACATGCTGGTTAGCATGAAAATCGCAATCGCTGTTACCTATTTTTTCTGCTTTTATAAGTTCAAGAGCTTGGTCGATTTCGCAATTGGCTTCAACCAACTTCATCCAGGTTTCGTAATAATCCCAATCTGGATCTGGTAGGAGATTATTGTTGTTTTTTAAAATTTCATTCATCATCTAATCCCACTAATTTGTACTCGTTATCTGGGTCAATAGTATTTAAAATATCAGTCATTGCCTTTCCCATTAAAACGTCAAAAACTGAATATCCGGCAAGCATTTTGTTGATTTTATTTTTAGTCATTGCCGCCTTTAATTCAGGTGTTTGTAGCCGTGGATCTACTTCAGAAAAATCATCTGGAAATGGTGTAGGAACTTCATCGCCGTCGATCCAGCGTGAGCGTTGGTTATTATAAAATGCTTGGAATGCACTTTCGCTTAGTGGCTGTGGTGCTGATTCTAAAAAATCTGCTAGTTCCTTAGTACGCTGCATTCCTTCTGGTCCACATTCCATGCTTGCTACCCATCCACTTTTCATCGCGAAGCCACCTTTGGAGATCGCCTCCGCCGCAACTTCTTCTGGATTGACGCTGTGGTGTTGTGCTGTAATTTGAGTTAGGGCAACAGCCTGACTACTGAGAAGCCTGTCCAGGTCAATAATCCATAAAGAGACGATCTCGTCATCTTCCTTCGCACGCTCCATTGGAAAGGGATCTCTCATGGGAATGCCGTGAGGAAATAAATGCAGGATTGGTTGGTAAGGGCTATCAGGTATTAACTTTACCCAAGTGTCATGTTTGGTCATAATTAACCTCATTTGATCCGAAAACTTTTTTGTGCATCGATCCATTGTGCCAATCCCTCAGCAACAATCTGCTCAACAAGAGGTATCCATTGTTCTTTGTTAAGCTTCTTGCCGTCGAAGCTTTGCTTTCCAAGCCAATCAGAATTTAAGATATCAGGTAGTTCTGGACGACTCATTAACCAAGCGTAAAAGTTTTGCGCTTCTGGTGACCATTGACGCTGTTGCTTTTCCACTTGAAATTCTAAAGCTTTGTAGTTTTGAACTTGCTGTAATCGTTGCTGTTCGGCTTCAAGTTGTGCTTCGATATCGTCAACGGTGATTTCTTGTCGAAAGGTTTCTCTAAACCTGTCAACAGCATCTGCTAACTCGTAAGACTTCATTGCCTCATATGCATCTGCATTTATTTTGTTGTCGATAGTGCGTTGCTGTACATGTTCATCAAGCGCTGCTATTTTATCAACAGCCTCAACTGTTTCATTGAACTCTTTACTCTCTGCCATTTCGCGAGATGCATACCCAGCAATGGGAAATGCTATGACGGCGAAACCAATGCCTAGCGCCTTGGTTAGTGGTTCAGCAAAGTATCGCTTTATCGGTTCAATTCCAGGTGGTTGAGGCTCCTGAAATGAATACGCCCTGTGAGTACAAGACTTAAAACCAGCAATAGACGTACACAACAAATACTCATTCCAATCGCTTAAATAACCAGGAATAGCAACAGATAATCCTATTATTCCTAATCCGAAACTACTTGCTGCTATCTCTCTGAGTGAAAATTGTACCATACAAATGCACCTCCCATTGCTAACAGCACTGTAATGATAGTTACGGCGGTAGTAATGCTGTCACGATATAGATAAAAGACATTCCAGAATCCAATTAAAGAGCTAATTACTGCTAGTATTCGTAGTAAATTACCTTGTTTGTTTGTTGAAAAACTAACAATAAAGTAACCAATAGCGAATACAAATCCTAGTGGATACAACAGAAAAAATTTTGGTACTAGCTGACAAAGAAACGATACTGCTATTCCAATAGAAAACCAAGTAAAGAACTCTGACCAGTTAGCCAAATGCAAATAAAACTTGGTACTCTTGCCACTAGGTTTGGGTGTAATTTCTGTTTGTTGCATATGTTTTGGAGGGGTTAATTTAACCCCTCGGTTCTTTACTTAGCAGTAGCTAGATGCCCCAAGCGAATGTATTCTTTGTCTTTTTGTCTCTTGATGGCAGTAGCGGCTAGCAAGTCTTGGCGCTTTTTCTGTAAGTCTTCTGTTGCCTCAAGGCGTTGTTCGCCCGCTTGCTTTTGTGCCTCGATCAGCTTCAAACTGGTTTGTAGCTTACCTTCTCCTAGTTCCCCTATCAATTCATACTTGGCATCCAATGCCTTGATTTTACGATCAACCTTCTGGGATAAGGATTGACCATACCGTTGATAGTCGGCTAAAGCTAGGAAAGCATTGGCAGTAGCTCTATCAATGCACTTCTTACCGTCAACTACTATTTGTGTGGAAGCTGCATAAAATTCAGCAAGCTTAACTTGCCCTTGCATAAGCATGGCAACGTTTTTAAGCATTTGAGGTAAGGCAGCAGTGTTTGTTCTGACAACTTCAGCCACTTTGTTAGCAGCAACTACTTTGTCTTTGAACTTCGGATCTGCCATATTTATTGGCTCCCACTTTAAGCCGTTAGATTCAAACAAGCCTTGTAGCATTGTTTGTGCTTCCGGTAATAGCGCTTGGCTGCCCATTTGCTTAGGGTTAGTAGTAAATCCATTCCCTTTCTTACCGTTGATTGCTGTTAGTTTTTGAGGGTCATTGTTGCCTAGCTTTTCAAATTCCATTACGGTGTCCTCGAACTGCTACAGTGTCAACTTTTATCTACGTGTTTTCAGTTGGTTCTCTTTTTACCGCATTTACCGCAAAGCTTTATTCAATTAAGGTGCGGGAAACTGCGGTCACCGATTGCGGTAAGTTTTGCGGTAAATTTTGCGGGAGCTACCGCGAGTAGCTTTCGATACCATGATTGCCGCTTACATCCAATTCAATTCTTAATTGAAAGCCGGGTGAAACTTTCACTAAGAAAGGTAAGAGTATCGCCAAGCCGATGCACATTATTAAGGTGGCGATCGCGCTCGTGATTGGGTCAGAGTCATTCATAGCTTGCCTAAGTAACGTTCTAAATCATCGCTAACCCATTCTTGGTCACGCACAAACTCTAAGTTTGAACGTCCATATTGTGCAATGAGTTCGTCTTCTTCAGTTAGGTCGAATAATTCTTCGTCTTCATCAGGTTCAATCAACTTGCCCTGCACTTTTTGAAAAATGTCTAACTTGTAAATCTCTCCATTGATCACTTTACACACGCTACAAACACTGTAATCTCTCCCCATATTCTCAAGATCAGCGCTACTACTAGCTTCTTGGAAAGTGTTATCGTAGTCGCTTCCTCTGTACTGGATGCTCAACATCTTTAAGGATTTTGGAGATGGGTAGGACTGACAAACTAGATATTCGCCTTCTTCAAAATCACGCATAACTTTTATCTCCCATACTTCGCTCGAAGGTCGGCTTTGATTTCTTCTCTTACTTGCTCAAAAGGCTTGCCATCGGCTAATCCGGCTTTAGCTTTTTCAATGCATTCGTCATACTCTGTAGCTAAATTCTTACCGCATACACAATTAGCAGCAAAGATTTTTGCAGTTTGTTCGTTAGTTAATGGTCATCTTGCAATACCTTTTGTAGTGTTGTGTGTTGCAGTGCGCGTCCTGTTGCCAAATGCAACCGAATTGCAATGGTGCAAAGTGTAGTTGCCAAAAGTAGCGACCAAAACACGTTGATAGCAATCATTGCGCCTCTCCCATTGCGGGTGGAAGCGCGTTGCGCTTTCCCGGACTAGGTAGGAGTTGCATCGCTTCTTGCAGCGATTGGGTAACGGTTTCTCTCTCCTGTTGCAACGGCGAGTGCAACATCCGGTGGATTTCTTGCAGCGTCCGCCCCGGTAACTGCTGACAGAATGCTGCAGCCATTTCACGAGAAACTTGACCGAGAAATGCATTCAACATTGCATCATGTAGTGATTGACCTGCATCGCTAGTTGCAGCGTTATCTGTTACATCTTCTGTTGCCACTGCATCGCTGTTTGCAGCCAATGGCGTTGCATTTTCTGTTGCACGGCGACTTTGCAGTAGCTCGATACCTTTTTCCGTCCAAAATTTTTTACCGTTCTCGATCACCAGGTGAACATCCGAGATAAACGCTTCCGGATAACGGCTTAACCAAGCCCGAATTGTGCCTTCTGGTATGCCCGTTTCCTTTGCGGCTTCGGGCGTCGTGTATAACTGGTTCATGGTATGATGGCTCCTAATGAATATTGAGTTGGTGATAGCCGCGTTACTGTTTGGCTATCACCTTTTGCGTTTTTGGATTTGTGCGTCTACGTCCGCTCCGAATAAAACTGATACAACTTTTCAGCAGAACCCTCTAAAAGTTCAATCTCATCAGTTACTTCTTTCCAATCTTCTAAACTCAACGCGGCAAGGCTTGCGTTATTGCTTATCCATGCTTGAAAAGCCCATGATTCCGACTCTTCAGCCTTTATGGCTATTTCTAGCCAATCACCCAGAGTTAGAGTATGGACGTTAATTGATACTTCCCACAGTGCTGAATTTTGATTTTTGAGTGTTGTTGTAGTCATAATTGAATTTCCTTCAATTTCTTTAGTTTTTGAGTTCTTTAGATTTGCTTAACAATTTTTGAACTCCTTGATATAACTAGGTTTCTTGTGTGACTGACATGTAACCACTGGCAGGTCTTTCGTTCGCTCAATGCTTGCAGGCTGCCATCTCTGCTGGTTTTGCGGATAAAGTACTTGTCAAAAAAATTGTACCCATGTACAACTAAATAAAGTCTAATACTACCAATGTGAAATTGCAAGATAGTACATGGGTAAAATGGAGGTATTGTACATGGGTATTATTAATGGCGAGGAAGTCAATACACGGTGTGAGGAAGAGGAACGTTATGTTCACGCTGACACCAGAGGGAACCGAACTGCTGGAAGCCAAGGCGAACTCTCTTGGCATAAGCAAAAGCGAACTAATAGAGCGGATAGCGAGAAATCAAGTTTCGTCGGACTCGAATCGCCAACTATTGGGGGAATGCTTTGCCAACTGATAGGCGACTATCGCGATCAGAAGGCGGCGAGAGAAAAGGAGATATCTCGGATCAGGGAAGAGAAAAAACGGTTAGAGGACGAAGAAAATCGACTTGAAATCGAAGTAGAAAAGCTTCAACTAAGAATTGGGGAGTTTGAATTGCTCCAACAAGATTTAGAGGATCGCTTTGAGGAAGATTCATAAACCATCCTGCTATCGGCCGGATGGTTTTATTTTGCACATTTAACCATCCCAAAAAAAAAGCCCTTAAGTTGTGAGCTTAAGAGTCTAATTCTTAATGAGTTATCTGTAAATTTCTAACCACAATTATGACACAACAAAGCACTGAATGGACAGATAAGCACGAGCAATTCTGCTTTCAAAACCGTATCCCTAACGCCGCTAAAATCTTATGGCAATGGCTACTACGGCAAGGTAAATTAGCCACGGAAATCGAACCAGATTTATCAGAATTCAATAACTGGGTAGAGAAGTGGAGAGGGAAGAAATACTCACATCACTACCTAAAAAAGATGTTCAACCTGTTAGTTGAGTGTCGGGTCATAGGCGTTCTCAAGCAGTTCTGTTGGAAAATATACAGAATAATAATCAAACCCTTAGAGTGGTTAGACCCCCCAAAAAAGCGTGAAAAAAAGTTGCACAATAGCAACTCCAGTTACAATTCACAGCCCTCAAACGACCAATATACCGTCGCCGGGAATGAACAGCAGCAGCATTCTAATATTTGTGAGAATCAGGCATTGCTAGCAGATACGGGTATTGTTTATGACGACAATCAAAAAGAGGTTCTCGACCGACCAATTAATGAGATAAAAATCGCGCTTGCACTCTTTGAGATACGCGGTGGTTTTGAGAAAATTCAAAATCCTGAAGGGTGGATACGTGCTTGCCTAGTCAATCGTTATTGGGAGTCAACACGTAACTACAATCTTTTACTAGCCAAATTTGGGAATCTTACTACTTGGAATGAATTATTCCCAGACGCGATTAACACATAAAAACTACTTCCAGCAAATTGCTTGATGGAAGTAGAGACAATAAAATCACTAATTCAAATTATGAATAATAAACTACGTGGAACGCAGTTATCTCTGGATATTGTTGTTGAACCTTTAGTTAAGACAATTCATGATCCTTACTGGGATGAAATCTTACGCGAGTCGGTTGAGAAACCGGACTGTGATAATTTTGAGCAAGGTAATTTTACGAACGAAGTTGTTCACCAACAACAGCAGCTTGTTGGTGAGCAAATTTCTTTGTTAACCGCTCACCAACACACGGTCACCCAGTCTCCGTACCAAAGTGTTGGTGAGCAAGTTGCAGAAGAAACGACAAAAGACACAGTAGAAACCCTTGTTGGTGAGCAGGTTACACTTGACACCAAAAAATCTGCTCACCAACACGATAAGCAAACTCATTGGGTAGAGAGGTACTGGGTAGAGAGGGGAGGGAATAAATACTGGTACTACCGCTATACCTGGATGGAGGGGCGGAAGCTGCACCGCCATTACATTGGTAGTACTCTCAAGCCGTCATCTCAACGTAAGAAAGAAGCTGTGGAATTGGCGATCGCATCCGGTGATTCACCATTACAAATCAAGCAGTTGCTCAAAACTTTCTCAACTTGACCCAATGGTAAAACTCGTTGAACTTCCTCCAGGTCGGCACATCACGCAGGAAAGGCATGTTTGGGTCATGTCTGTGTGAGGGTGACTGTTTGCGCTTAACCTCAATAAACTCATCCAAAATTTGGAGAATGTGCCATTGAAAAACCTCGCATCTACCAATAGCGAGGTTTTCCTGGTCAGGAGGGGACTTGGCATCAATCGCTCTAGCATACTCCAAGATTTGGTCAGCTAGTGTGATCGGCACCCTGATGGTTTTAGTTTTCCCGTGCTTCCAAGTCGGCTCCCAGCTTGTACTATTTCTTCCCAGTTTGAGCATGGCTTAAAATCCTGTAATGCCTGTGTCAAGGCAGTATACAGTATTTTAAAGCAAATCTTATGGAACAATACAAACGCATGATTGATAAAGTTCCTCAACCTGGTCCCAAGCTTCATCACTAAGTTCCTGCAGTTTTTTAGCAAGATCCAGCGGGTGGTCATAGTCACCTTTTTGGAGTAGTGCGTAAAACTCTTCGATCTGGCAGAAAAGGTAAGATTGTTGCACTGTCATCGGATATAGCTCACTAATAAGGGAATAACTCGAACTCCAGACGCGGCTAGTTTTTGCATATCGGCTTGAAACCCCGCCCACCCAGGCGCTGTTCCCAGTACAATACACCCAGCACTACCAGGAATATTTGCATCTCGATGTACTCCAAAATCTCCCCGCTGCCGACCATTGATTTGCACCATGTGCGGATCAATCTTGTAAAAGTTGCCTTCAACTCCTTTGAGGTTTGGCATTGGGATTGGTATGGTGCTAACGGTGTAATGTGGGATGTCCACATCGCTTTGCGGTGGGATGCTTCCCCGTCCTTTTACCGCTAGTTCGTCGTGTTCCTGCCAATTCGCACTGCCGGAAGTAGCACGGTAAATGTTCTTAATCGTGCTGGAGTCAGAGTCAATTAGGAGTAAGCGTCCCTCCAGTAACTGCCTTGAATCTTCCAGCTTGTTGTAAAACAAAAGTAATGGTTTCATAAGGTTGCAATTGCTCCTTTGACGCGATCAGCAGAAATGTCAATGTACTTGCCCAAAGCTTTCAAGTCCTTATGCCCCGTAATCTTCTGAATCGTGTACAAGTCAACCCCGTTTTCATGCAAGTGGGTGATAAACGAGCGCCTGGTGCTATGGGTGCTAATCCCCAAAGCCCCTAAACCAGCTTTCTCTACAGCAGCTCGCAAAATCCGATCCGCCCACCGCGTCGTAATTGCCTTTGAACCGGTGCGATCAGGAAACAACCAAATTGAGTCAGAATCAGGTTTGTACCCTCGCAAAGATTCGCTTAGTACTGGGTGAACAGGTACTTGACGAGTGTGCCGCTTGCCATCAGGTGATGCCTTGCGAGTACTTGCCCGAAAAGTAATTTCCTGTTGAGGCGATCCGTTAGGACTGTATACGTCTTCAACCTTTAATTGCACTAGTGCGCCCCACCGCTCACCGGTGTACCAAGCTAAATCCAAAAGAATCTGATATTTACGATTTTTAATTTGCTTGCGGATTTTGGAATAGTTCGATTCAGTAAGTACAGGTGCTTGTCCACTTCGGTTATTTTTCATGTAAACTTGCTAAAAGAGTTTTTCATATGTAGTTCCGGTTTAACCATGCAAGAGAGTAAAACCGGAACTTTTTTAGTTTTAAGTACTAGTTATAGCTGCTTTAAATCTATTCTGGCTAATGCTTAGAAGCCTTCCGTATAAGTTCCGAATTTACATAAAACTGGAACACTATGCCTCATTAATCCAACCGGAAAAGCTAAAACGACTTGATTTAAAATCCTCACATTTTACAGGTAAAACTTCGTGATAAGCCTCGCTAGCAAAGAAAACACAACGATTATTAAGTGGTTCAACGATGAGCGCGGGAACACTGTATGTGTTAATGTCTGACAAATCAGAAGATTGATAAACAAGCAGTTGTCCACCTGTAAAAGATTTTGGAATAATGTGGTAGTAATAAACAAAGGTTATTTTTCTGGACCTTCGATAGCTTTTATCTTCATGAATAGATAAAAATCCTTGATTTTGGTAAGCATTATGGCTAATTTCAATCTCTCCAAAATTCAAAGACAGAATTTTAAGCTCAGTTAAAACTTCGCGCATATAAGTAATGATATTTCCAGCAATATTAGATTTCCAAAGCTCAAATCCTTGCTGGGAACCCCATCCAAGTTGCTTTGGGTATTTTGGATCGTTTGTTTTTTGAATAAAGCTTGCAGATTTATCAATAGTTTCTCGTATTAATTTGTGATTATCTGATTCACTTAAAAAATTATCTAGTATAAATACAGGATATTTGTTTGTAAACATAACATTTATCAACAGTAAAAAGACTGATTTACAAAATTTATTAGCACAGACAAGATTGAAGTATCTTACTTTTAATAACTCAAAATGACAGCTTTTTCAACTACCGATATTCCTTCAAACATCGATACTTTAGAAAAACTCGCAGCTTGGATAGGCTTATCTCTCACGGCTATTAACCCAACTTTGACTGCAGTCGAAGCTCCTAATTACTCAGCAAGAACCTGTCAGGCCGGCACTTTTTTTATTGAAGCTGATAATAAACATCGCTTACTAGTAAGAGTATCTTTGCCCATGTCCGCCGAACACCTATCAGGCGCTAATAATCCTTGGACTTATACAGAGGCACTATCAGAAACTGCAATTCCTGACAGTTTTAAAGTAGCAGCATAAGGAAAAAATAAAAGTATGGATTGGGAACCGCAACCACAACAACCACCAAGATTTCAAAGAGAATTTCAATTTGAACCTCTTGATTTTGCGGACCCTTCCTCTTCTAAAGGAACTTTCAATGTCGGATCCGCACCTAAGCAAGGGACTTTTAATGTAGGGTCAGTAGAAGGTGGTGCTTTAAGTAATCCTTACAAACCAAATTTTGAGCCAAAACCACCTGATGATTTTAGTAAAACAGTTTATGAGGTTTACAACAAACAGAAAAATCTTAATGATTTAAAAAATCTCAACAAACAACTTGATAAAACTCTAGAAGCAATGGACAAAGCATTGCCTAGAGAAGTTGAAGTTTTACCACCTGATGAATTTAATCATTTAAATAAGCCATTAAAAAATATTACTCCTGAAGAAGATTTACAGGAGATTATCAAACTTCGCGAACAACAACTCAGAAAACCATCACCAAAAAATCCGGTTCCGGGACCTTTACCAAAACCACCTGTTAAAAATCCTGCTCCTTTCAAAACAATTCCCGACCCGGCAACAATTCCGCGTGACATTCCCAGTCCTAGACCAGTAGGTGACCCAAAACCGAATCCTAAACCAGCGACAAAACCGGCTCAATTTCCAGCGCCAACACGAACTCCAAATTCCTTATCTCCAGTACCAACTCCAAAACCGGCTCAGCCTCCAGCACCAACGCCAAGCCCAAAAGGTGCTTTAGGCGGTACTGCTGTTGGTGCTGCCATTGATTTTACTTTCCGTGTTGCGTCTGGTCAGCCATCAGGGCAAGCTGCTTATGGTGCGGGAGGTGGCATTGTTGGCTCAATTGTCGGAACTGCTTTAGGCGGACCGATCGGCGGTGTAATCGGCGGTGTTCTTGGTGGCATGATTGCAGATGCAGTTTTTGACACAGCTTTTCCTCCAGAGCCACAACCTGAGCCGGAACCTGAGCCACCGCCACCATATTTTGGTGGTGAAGAATATGCAACTTGGAATCCCGCTTTTGAAAATGATAGTCCTCAAAAAATTGAGGCTCTAAAACGTACCATTAGCGCTAGAACCTTTACGGGACTTGTATATCAAGTTGAGCAAGACCCACAAGGATTTTGTAATGGCTTTACCAATTGGAGTAATTATTCAATCACTTACAAACCCTCGCCTTCTTTGCCATTAAAAATTAAAAGGGTTTCTTCAGATCAATTACCCGGACGATGCGACGCAAAAAATCCACCACCAGGACCTAAATTAATTGGATTTGTGCGTGTTGGATCACCTTCACCATCACCATCCCCAAGTCCAAGTCCATCCCCAAGTCCGAGTCCGTCACCATCACCTTCTCCAAGTCCGAGTCCATCCCCAAGTCC
>NZ_JACXAE010000049.1 GCF_014698965.1 Iningainema tapete BLCC-T55 | reverse complement strand
CAAGTATTTTCCGTAATCTGCAACTTCGGTCATCGGAATAAGTTGATAGTTCATTTGTTCGCATTGAAAGGGCTGGGCGATTTAGGCAACAAACATCTAAATAAATTAAAAACTCCATTGGTACACTTACGCTTGTATTATATTTATTCTGCCCAAATTATTGAATCATCTGTTATAAATATGACACAGAATTACCGTATTACCTTACTTCCGGGTGATGGTATTGGACCGGAAATTATGGCAGTGGCACAAGATGTGTTAAATGTTGTTGGGAAAAAGTTTGATTTGAAATTTGAATTTACGGAAGCGCTAATTGGTGGGGTGGCTATTGATGCTACAGGCGAACCGCTACCTGCTGCTACGTTGGATGCTTGTCGCAATAGCGATGCTGTATTACTTGCTGCTATAGGTGGTTATAAGTGGGATTCTTTACCATCCCATTTACGTCCAGAAACTGGTTTGTTAAGATTGCGTGCGGGGTTGGGATTATTTGCTAATTTGCGTCCTGCAAAAATCATCCCTCAGTTAATTGATGCTTCGAGTTTGAAACGGGATGTTGTTGAGGGTGTGGATATTATGGTGGTGCGCGAACTTACTGGGGGAATTTACTTTGGTAAACCCAAGGGTATTTTTGCGACGGAAACTGGTGAAAAGCGCGGTGTGAATACGATGGTTTACACTGAATCAGAAATTGAACGGATTGGACGAGTGGCGTTTGATGCAGCACGTAAACGTCAGGGAAAACTCTGTTCTGTAGATAAGGCAAATGTGTTAGAAGTATCTCAACTGTGGCGCGATCGCATCACTAATCTCAGTCAAGAGTATCCGGATGTAGAGCTATCTCACATGTATGTAGATAATGCGGCTATGCAGTTGCTACGCGCTCCCAAACAGTTCGACACTATTGTCACAGGTAACTTGTTTGGTGATATTCTCTCGGATGCGGCTGCTATGCTCACTGGTAGTATTGGCATGTTACCATCTGCCAGTTTAGGTAGCTCTGGTCCTGGTGTCTTTGAACCGGTTCACGGTTCTGCCCCAGATATCGCTGGACTTGATAAAGCCAATCCTTTAGCACAGGTTTTAAGTGCCGCAATGATGCTTCGCTATGGTTTAAATCAACCTAATGTAGCAAACTATGTTGAACAAGGAGTGTTACAAGTTTTACAAAAGGGCGATCGCACTGGCGATATTATGTCCTCTGGAATGAATCTTTTAGGTTGCCGTGCTATGGGTGAGTCACTGATTGAAACTTTCGAACAGTAGTTTTATCTTTCCTGCCCAAAAACGGCAACAGTTGTGAGAACTTCATATAAACTATAAGCAAACCTAGAAAACAGATCCCAGGGAGTAGTGTACGCTTTAAAACAAGGGCAACAGGTAAATTATACCAACCAACCAAACCAACCAGCTTTAATTGATCCTGCCGTAATTAAAGCTGCTAGTCATATTTATTACATTTACTGTGAGGTACATCCCGATATGGCTGGGCAACCTTCAGGAGTGGCAATCAACCGCTTTAATCACCGAGGTAAGGTAATTTTCACGCAACAACCAGTATTACTACCAGAAGAATGTTTTGTACCGTTGAATCAGATTGAATCGTACATGTATTAGTAGAGACGCTCCGGCGGAGCGTCTGTACAGGTTAAATGCTCTGGACAATTGACAATTAACCATTGACAATTGACAAAGGACAATTGACAAATAATACATGGACTTACTCATATTATTTCCGGCGAGTATAGTTGTATTCGCTTTAGGTGCATCTATTGGTAGCTTTATCAATGTTGTGGTTTATCGGCTACCTGCCGGATTGTCTATTCTTTTTCCCCCGTCGCGCTGTCCCCATTGCTTAAACCAATTGAAAGCTTACGATAATGTCCCAGTGTTAGGATGGCTGTGGTTGAAAGGGCGTTGTCGTTTTTGTAAAAGCAAGATTTCTCTTCGTTATCCTGTGGTGGAAGCGAGTGCGGGGGTATTGTTTTTGTTAGTTTTTTGGGTATTTAAATTTTCGTTGTTGACAATTAGCTACTGGGCTTTTTGCAGCTGGTTGTTAACTTTAGCACTAATTGACTTAGATACAATGATATTACCCAACTCACTGACTCAGTCAGGGTTAGTAGTGGGAATTTTGTTTCAAATGATCATTGGTTTTACGTACCAAGCTAGCTGGGTAGGACTGGTAAACTACCTGAAGATGGGGATAGTGGGAGCAGTACTAGGCTTATGGTTATTTGATTTAATTGCGATCGCTGGTTCAATTACCTTTGGTAAAGCCGCAATGGGTGGAGGTGATGCCAAACTAGCCGCAATGATGGGTGCTTGGTTGGGTTGGAGGTATTTACTACTGGCTGGCTTAATTGCTTGTGCTTTAGGAACATTAGTAGGTGTAGCTGGGATCATGCAAGCGAGGAACGGTAATCGCCGCCACTCTAGGAATGTGAACCCGACTTTGCCTCATTCATGGGGACAAAAGATGCCTTTTGGTCCTTTTTTAGCTTTGGGGGCTATAATTACTCTATTTAGCGGCAAGGCAATCTTGTCTACATACTTACAGTTATTTTTCTTAGCTGGCTGAAGAAGTTGGGTAAGGAGAATTTTTAATTTTATCCCTATACTCAATAACTGTAAGCTTCATCACCCTATCTGCCTTTGCGCTTTTGTTAATATCATCTCAATCCCGAATCGGGGACGAATGCTCTACGGCACTGCCGTAATTAATTCTTTAGGAAGACGAACAAGAGACTTGAATTGGTTTACGTATTTTCGTTAAGCTGGCAACACTAGATGCATCCAATAGGTCTAAATTGCTTACAAAACGAATTTGCTCAAGTGGCTTGACCTGATGATTGATGACATACTACTCATTAAAATAAGATAAAAATGGCGAACAACGAAGAATCACGCGGTTTAAAGTCTCTATTAGATTGGTTTGCAAATCGACGGAAATCAGGCTCTACCATTTTAGAACGCCAAGAACGTGAAATTGCTGATGGGCTTTGGCATAAATGTCCTCAATGTGGTGTATTGACATATACAAAAGACCTTAAAGCCAATCAAATGGTTTGTACCGAGTGCGGACATCATAATCGAGTTGATAGCGATGAGCGCATCCGTCAGTTGATAGATACTGGTACTTGGAAACCAATGGATGAGCATTTGCGTCCAACTGATCCCTTGCAATTTCGCGATCGCAAACCCTATAGCGATCGTCTGCGGGAAATGCAGGAGAAAACAGGATTAGTAGAAGCCGTCAAAACAGGTTTGGGACAAATTAATGGCTTACCCATAGCTTTAGGTGTAATGGACTTCCGGTTTATTGGCGCTAGCATGGGTTCTGTCGTCGGGGAAAAACTAGCCCGTTTAATTGAGCAAGCCACTCAGCGACGGTATCCTGTGGTAATCATTTGTACATCTGGTGGAGCAAGGATGCAAGAAGGAATGCTCTCACTCATGCAGATGGCAAAAATATCTGCCGCTTTACAACGTCATCGAGAAGCAAAACTACTTTACATTCCTGTTCTAACTAATCCCACCACAGGTGGAGTAACTGCTAGTTTCGCTATGTTAGGAGACATAATTTTAGCAGAACCAAAGGCAACTATTGGTTTTGCCGGTCGGCGAGTGATTGAGCAAACCTTACGGGAAAAATTGCCAGATGATTTTCAAACCGCAGAAGACTTGCTCAAGCATGGTTTTGTCGATGAAATTTTACCACGTACCCAATTAAAGCAAACTCTAGCACGGTTGATTGCCTTGCACCAACCTCCTGCACCAACCACAACTCCGAAAATGGTGATGTGGGAAAGAACCTTAAGTTCCACAGCCGCTGAATAGGAGATAACCAAGAAATAAATTATCTTGTGGGATGGGCATCCTTGCCCGTCCCCAGCTCAAAGCAGGCATCCGATGCCTGCTTCCACATTTTTGAGGCTCTAACTTTTTCTAACTGCCTTCTGCTTCCTGCCTAGTGCCTCCTGCCTTCAGGAACATTTGGAAGAAAGATTGAGAGCGTGTCTCTTGCACAAACAACAAAGGGATGAGGGAGAGAAAGCGGCAGACACTGGATAAAGCAAACAATCCTGATAAGCCACCAAAAGAATGATTTTGTGCTACTAAGCCACCGATGATTGTGCCTGAAGCACCACTTACCCCAGCTACCGCAGCTACAATTGAAAAGTACATAGCTCGATTTTGAATTGGTGCTACTCCTATTTGCAAATTATTGTTGCACAAGTCCAGCCCTGCCCAAGTAATGCCGATAAAAATGTGTAAAAGTGGCAACCATAAGAAAATGTCTAGGGGAGTAACACCAACTTGGAGCCAGAGTACTGGGGTGGCTGTAGCCATACTAACAACTAACAGAAGTATTGTACGGTTACCTATTTTGTCTGCTAACTTACCCCATAAAATTAGCATGAGTAAATTTGCCCCTGCCTGAAGACTGCCGTACACACTTACCCAACTGACATCTAATTCTAAAGTGTTGAACAAATAGAAGTTGAAAAAGGGGATGCTAAGATTAGCTGCAAATGTCCAAGAACTGAAGTACAGCAGAAATGTAAAAAAATTCAAGTTATTGGATATGGTTTTACGGATTCTAGAAGGCAAAGAAGAAATCACTTTTTGCTTGGAAGGCTCTGATTCTGAGTTTCTCTCACTCACCGTAGAAACTTGAGATTCTTCTGAAACCGTATTTTCTACCTGCTCTACTGAAGCGGTGGATATTTCTACACGCGGTTGATTGGTTGGTTGGCTGGGCTTGACAAAAGTAGCATTTTGCTCACTAGGATTGATATCGATTTGGAAGGATTGACATGCCAAACTTACTAATCCTGATATAATTCCTACAAACAAAACTACTCCATAACCTTGAAGAATCCCTCCAGGCCATCTTGATATAGTAAAACCAGCTAAAGGTACACATACTAAATTTGTAAGGCTGGTTATACTGTTGCGTAAGCCAAAATAGCGTCCTCGCAATCTTCTGGGTACAAGGGTAGCTACCCAACTCAGCCAAGAAGCATTTCCCAGTGCGCCCGATAAATAACTCAACAGAACAATTACAATAGTTAATATTTGTAACTGGGTAGTACTAACTTTTCCCCAGCATGTAAGCAAAATACCAATGACGAGAATTAGCCAAAGTGATCGGGAAGTACCGTATGTTTTGAGGGAATGACGGAAACGACTCGTCGTGCGTTCCGACAAGTAAGCACCTAAGGGCTGAATTAGATTAACTAACATCGGAATTGATGCTAGTGTCCCAAAAATTACTGGAGTAGCATTCAACTCCACTAGGAAATTACTGAGTAAAATACCAGTAGTAGCCATTGAGAACACTGCGGCAAAAAAAGCATCTAAGGTAGAAGCTTTTAAGCTCCTGCGAATAGCATCCTTAGAGAATCGAGTGCTGGGTTTTAAGGTAGGAGAAAGTGCTGTTTCTGATGTTGTCTCTTGAGATGGAGTTACAGAACCAGCCTTTTTTAGCTGAGTAAAATCCATGTTCTATCTCTACAGGTAAAATTTCCTAGTGGGATATTCGCTCTTTGAGTGAGGTTACAGTCTCCTCTTGGTTTAGGACTTCTTAGTTATTTTAACTTGCTTTCTTCAGAAAAAATTTAGCTTTTAGATAAATTAGTACTATAGGTAGAAAAGTTATAACTTATTTAAAAGGGTTTGGCATAATACTTTAATGATGATAAAAGTGAGACAATTTTGGGGATTGGTGGTGGCGATCGCCATCTTAATTCTTGCTTGTCACAGTCTACCATTGCAGAGGACGGCAATCCCTGTCACCATCAAATTAAGTGGTTGGATAGCTAGTCCTACGGAGCAAAAACTACTCAGACAATTACTACAAGATTTTGAATTACAACATCCTGAGATTAAAGTCAAGCATGAGGTCATAAATGATCAATACATGGATGTAATCAAAACCCGTTTAGTTGGGGAAGCTGCTCCTGACGTATTCTATCTAGATGCAATTGATGCTCCTTTCCTCATGAGTCAGAATGTTTTAGAACCGTTAGATGGTTATATTACTCCTGCATTTGATCTTAAAGACTTTGAAGAGAAAGTGCTGAACAGTTTTAAGTTTAAAAACCACATTTATGGTCTGCCTAAAGACTATTCTACCCTTGCTTTGTTTTATAACAAAAAAGCTTTAAAAGCGGCAAATTTAAATTCTCCTCCTACTAATTGGGAGGAATTACGTAACTATGCGCAAAAGCTGACAAGAGATAGTAATTTTGATGGCAGAATAGATCAGTATGGTTTTGGAGAAATTCCGGAGTTAGCGCGTCAAGCTTATAAAATCAAAGCTTTTGGTGGAAAACTCGTAGATGGAAATAGTTACGCTACGTTTGCTAGTACACAAGCTTTGCAAGGATTACAATTAACTGTAGACCAGTATCGCATAGACCGTTCCTCAGCACAGAAATCAGATGTAGGGACAGATTCAGGCGGTGAAATGTTTGGACAAGGAAAGGTAGCGATGGTAATAGAAGGTAACTGGGCAATTCCTTATTTACAAGAGACTTTTCCTCAAACAGATTTCGCAACCGTAGAAGTACCTAAAATTTATAATACAAAAAATACAATGGTATTTACTGTTGCTTATGTAATGAATAAGCAATCACAACACAAAGCTGAAGCTTGGAAACTAATTTCTTATCTCACCAGCAAAGAAGGGATGTCCAAGTGGGCGAAAACAGGCTTTGCTTTACCAACGCGAAAGTCTGTAGCTCAAAAACTAGGCTATGACAAAGATCCTCTACGTTCTGCACTTGTCGCTGGCGTTGATTATGCCATGCCTTGGCAAGCAGGTAAATACCCAGCGGTAGTTATGAACAACTTTGACAACCAGTTTGTCAGCGCTCTGTTGGGACAACAATCATTACAGCAGGCAATGCAGCGGGCGCAAGCAGAAGCTAATAAGTTGATTAAGGTGATGGAGTAGTTGATCCCCCCCAGATCTCCAGATCCCCGACTTCTTCAAGAAGTCGGGGATCTTGTTTGTTACTTTGAACGCACCCTACGAAGTGAATTTACTCCCAAAGTACCAAATGCTACCACGCCCAGTAATAAACTTGGTTCGGGAACTTTTGCTTTTCTATTAATTCGCAACACTTGCCCTTGTCCTAGTAGATTACCTTTGTACGAGACATAAACATTACCATCAGGACCAACAGTTAGAGCAGTAGCAGCTTCTAACCCATTTCCATTGAGCAAAGTTGTACGAGTACCATCAGGAGCGATTTGAATCACAGAAGCATCAGTAACCCCTTGCCATTCTGGTGCATTGGAATATTGTAAAGCATACAAGTTGCCTTCAGGATCAAAATCTAGGTCTGTTAGTTGGGTAAAACCATCAGCGTAAACCTTGATCTCCCCATCCTGTCCAATCCTAAAGATCCGTGCAGCACCAACTGGGAAAGGAAAACCTGTATATTCGCTGACATACAAAGCACCATCGGGACCAAATGCAGCACCAGTGGGTACTGATTCAATTTGAATTTCGTTCGGTATTTGTCCGGGTGGTGGCGCATCTGGAGGTGTCACTTGTCCCGGTGCAGGCGTTGGGAAAATTGGATTTGTGATTTTTTGTGTGGGAAGTACAGCGAATGTTTTCAAATTACTTCCATCCAGATCCACACTAAGAATATCATTTGCAGCTGCATCAACTACATAAGCAGTGTTGCCTCTAATTGTAAAAGCATAGGGATTACTAGCTATTTCACCACTAACGTCAAGGGTTTCTTCCCCATCAGCGTTATTGGCGAGTTCGTATTTGGCAAAATCGGCAATACTTGTCAACGAACCTGTGTTGAAGTCTATTTTATAAAGTTGTCCCCAACTTGGAGCATTTTCGGGAAAATCACTGATGGTAGGATTACCACCATACCCAATGAGAAGATAAGGATTTCCAGCGGAATCAAATACTATGTCTTGAGGTCCTTCACCTGTAGTACCAGTCGGTCTTAATGCAAATGATGGTAGCCCTGTGAGTATACGTTCTTGCTTACCGTCCTTAACTCTTGTCACTGCACCAGTATTACCAGCACAAGAAAGAAGTCCCTCTAAAGAGGGACCAGGAATACATCTTCCATCTCCGCCTCTGCCTGACTCTGTAATATATAAACTACCGTCAGGACCAAAGTTTAAACCGCGTACATTATCAAGACCGTTAGCTACTACAGTAAAATCAGCAGCTTTTACTGGTTTAGTTTCTGCAATAATTCCTAGACAAAACGTCACCAAAGTGAAGCTAAGAATTGATTTAGTAAGTAAAGATATACGCATATAGACAAAATCTATGTTTTTGACAAAAGCGTATAAAATAAAGCATGGCGATCGCAATGCATAATCTTTTGCTATGCTTGATTTTTCTTTCACTTGTAGCTTTAATGGAGGGCTTCAATATGAAGCCAGCAGCAATGGGAGCAGTCCGAGTTAAGGTAAAATTAACAAACGCAATTGACATAGCAATGTTGTGTTTAGAGTGAGAAGGCGGCAAACCGGCGAGTGGAATGTAACAGAAGGTTTGGCAGGTTATCTCTTCATGATGCCAACCATTCTAGTGTTGGGTACTTTTGTGGTGTCGCCAATTATTTGGGCTGTTTTTCTTTCGCTACATAAAGTGCAACTTTTAGGCGGTATTGACTACAAGTTTATTGGCTGGCGCAATTTCACGCGCATAGTTGAAGATGAACGAGTTTGGATAGCATTAAGAAATACTATGGAATACGTGGCAATTGTCGTGCCAACACAAACTATCCTGGCTCTAGTTTTAGCAGTAACTCTCAATTCTGGGATTCGCGCTAAAAACTGGTGGCGCATCCTTTACTTTTTACCGACTGTCACTTCTTCAGCGGTTCTGACTCTCATCTTTATGTGGATATATAACACCAATGGATTGCTGAATGATTTTCTCAGTTTTGTCGGGCTACCTACTTACAATTGGTTGGGAGATCCAGCAGTTGCGCTTAAAGGTATTATGCTCATGAATATTTGGTCAACTGCACCGTTTTACATGGTAATTTACTTAGCGGCGTTGCAGGATATTCCCAAAACACTCTACGAAGCAGCAGCAATAGATGGGGCTAGTAAATGGCAACAATTTATACATATTACTATTCCCTTGCTTCAACCTGTTACCTTCTTTGTTGTCGCAATGGGCGTGATTGGTACGTTTCAACTGTTCGATCAGTCTTACATTTTCTCCCGTGGTACTGGGGGACCAAATAATGCTACTCTAACAGTAGTTTTACTGATATACCAAGCCGTGTTTCGTGACTTGCAAATGGGTTATGGGGCAGCGATCGCTTTCTTATTAGCAGCTATCATCATCTCCATCACTATAATTCAGCGCCGACTCTTCGGTGGCGAAAAAAAATAAATTCACAAAGGAGTCAAAAAATGTTATTAGAAATCAAAAGATTAGTTGTACCACCAGGGCAGCGAGTATTGCTAAAAGATGTTAGTTGGCAAGAATTTGAAGCTATTTTAGAAGAATTGGGCGAACAGCGTGCAGCTAGAGTAGCTTATGATCACGGAATTCTAGAAATTATGTCACCACTACCTGAACATGAAATCAATAAAGTATTGATTACTAACTTTATAGAAATTCTTCTTGAAGAACTAGACATTGAATTCTTACCTTTAGGTTCTACAACTTTTAAAAATCAATTTATAGCTCAAGGGATAGAACCAGACAATTGTTTCTATATTCAAAATGAAGCAGTAATCCGAGGCAAAGACAGATTAGACTTAACAGTAGATCCCCCGCCAGATTTAGCATTAGAAGTTGATATAACCTCCCGCACTCACCCTAGTATATATGAAGGGCTGGGAGTACCAGAATTATGGAGATTTGAAAAAGGTAACTTACAAATTAATGTCCGCCAAGAAGGTAAATACGTTGAGTTTTCATCTAGTCCAAATTTCCCTAATTTTCCCCTGACTCAAGTCATTCCTGAATACCTGAAAAAGTGTAGAAGTGAGGGGAGAAACAAGACAATGAGAGCTTTTCGTGCTTGGGTAAGAAAGCAAATTAATTAGTAATCTAGAAGAAACCCGGTATCTTAAAGATACCGGGTTTCTGGCAACAAGCATTTTAATTTGAAATGAAACGTTTTTTCTCAACTGGGGTGCTACTGTACTTGGTGCTGATACTATATGCAGTAATCACTATAATACCATTTTTGTGGGCGCTTTCGGCATCATTCAAACCATTAGGGGAAATTGTGAGCGGTGAAGCTAATTTCCTACCCAAAAACTTTACTCTCGACAACTATAAACAAATATTTCTGCAAGAACCGCTGTTTTTTCGCTGGTTGTTCAACAGCATAGTCATTGCTGTGAGTGTCACCATTCTCAACTTGCTATTCAATTCAATGGCAGGTTATGCTCTAGCAAGATTGCGCTTTGCAGGCAGGCACTTCTGGTTCTTGCTAATTCTAACAGTGTTAGCAGTTCCTTCCCAGGTAACACTGATACCGACATTTTTGATTTTAAAAGCGATCGGCGCTTTAAATTCCTATCAAGGGATGATTGTTCCTAGCATGGTGAATGCTACTTTTATCTTCATGATGCGACAGTTTTTCATTAATTTTCCCAGGGAACTAGAGGAAGCTGCTCAACTAGATGGATTAAAAACTTTTGGTATTTTCCGACATATTGTCCTACCGCTAGCAAAACCAGCACTGGCAGCACAAGCTATTTTTGTGTTCATGGGTAGTTGGAATAACTTCTTGTTACCCGTGGTAATCTTGTTTGACCCAGAAATGTTTACACTTCCTTTAGGATTGAACAGCTTTAAAGGTCAATACATCAGCTATTGGAACTACATCATGGCAGCTTCTATGGTATTCACCCTCCCAGCTTTGGCTATTTACGCTTTCTTCAACCGTTATTTTATCGAAAATGTTACGTTTACAGGAGGGAAAGGTTAAGATTTATAACGGCAAAAAAACCCTTGTGCATCTTTTGACGATTCCACATTCGCTTCAAGTAGTGGATAGGCAAAAAATGGTACTCTTAACGAGATAATAATTGTTATTGCAGCGACTCATTTTCTACCTGTGGTTGTGGCAGCAAAGCTCTACTATAAGCACGAAAGGGAATTGAGAATCGCGTTCATTGCTGTGTTGCGAGTAAAAAATTGTTAAGAGGAAACATGTTAAGAAGACTAGTTGGCATTTTTGTGGTTACTGTTTTACTAACGTTTCAGTTTATTGTCGGTAGCGCCACAGCGGTGGAACTTGATGAAGCTACCCGTACTGTGCCTTTGAATGAACAGGGCGATACCACAGTACTTAGTCTCAAACAAGTCAAAGAAGGCAAACGCCTATTTAATTACGCTTGCGCCCAGTGTCATGCAGGGGGCGTTACCAAAACAAACCAGAACGTGGGACTTGATCCTGAAGCTTTATCACTGGCAACCCCTAACCGTAATAACCTAGAGGGATTGGTGGACTACATGAAAAATCCTACTACCTATGATGGGGAGGAGGAAATTTCTGAGTTACATCCCAGCACTAAGAGTGCTGATATTTTCACAGCAATGCGTAATCTCACTGATGAGGATTTGGAGGCGATCGCCGGTCACATTCTCATCCAACCGAAGATTGCTGGCATTAAATGGGGTGGCGGTAAGATTTACTACTAAAGCCAGTTTAATGATTTAGTAGAGACGCCCCATCGGGGCGTCTCCAAAATCTAAAATTTCACATCCAACTTAGGATATAATGCTAAATCGATTTTTTGTTCGCAATCTACTGTTGATAACTTTTGTATTAGTAGTTTGTGGAAGTATAAACTTAAGCGCTCAAGCTGCTAATATTGATTCTTACATAGTGCGTTATTTGCACATAACTGAGCCAATCAATCTCTTGGTGGATGCGCAAGGGAATACTCGCTCATTTTCACCTGAAGATTTGTCAATTGGCAAAAAACTATTTGAAACCAACTGCACAAATTGTCATGTGGGTGGCGCAACTTTACCCAACCCATTAGTATCTCTGTCGTTGAAAACACTTAAAGGCGCTAATCCAGCTAGAGATAACATTAACAGTCTTGTTGCCTTCATGCGCCAACCAATGACCTATGATGGTAGTGAAGAGAATTATTGGTGTCGTCAAGTTCCTGAAAGTTGGCTGTCGCTTCCTCAGGTGGAAAGCTTAGCTGCTTTTATCCTCACAGCAGCACAAAAAGCTCCAGGTTGGGGTGCGGAAAATTTTTAGAGAGTGGGGCATTATAAACGAAATTATTACTTTTACCCACAAACTATATTAGTATATAGTAATATAATAATGGCTATTAATTAGTCTATTTTGTGCTATTTATTTTTCCTCATTATTAAAAAAATTTGCATCTACGACATATTGTCATATTTAGGCTCAATCTTATTTAGAATGGATAAGGGAACATAAAAGTTGTTATTAGGAGAAACCCATGAAAATGATTGCGTCTAGTTTGCGGCGCGCTACTCTAGCTGTTTTGACAATCGCAATACTTGTGAGCAGCTTTGCCCTAATCACTCCCAGCGCTGCTGCTGAGACATATACAGTGAAACTGGGAACGGATAAAGGAGCGCTAGCATTTGAGCCAAACAAGTTGACGGTTCATCCTGGCGATACGATTAAGTGGGTGAACAACAAAGTTCCTCCCCATAATGTGGTGTTTGATCCTGCAAAAAACCCCACTAAGAGTTCTGATTTTGCCAAATCCTTGTCAAACAAGAAGTTGATGATGAATCCAAAACAAAGCGTAGAAACCACTTTCCCAGAAGATACACCTCCTGGTGAATACTCATTCTACTGCGAACCTCACCGTGGTGCTGGTATGGTGGGCAAGGTGATTGTTGAATCTGTAGCTAGCTAGAGAAAAACTACGACAACCTCTCCTGTAAGCTGCGTCTACGTCATGTAGCATAATGGGAACAAACAGCGGTGACGAAGTATCTCCACTTGTGAAGTGAAAAGACATTGGAGATAAATTCGTTACCGTAAATTATTAAGTATGCTAGGGGCTTCTAGCAGCCATAAAATAGTTACTGGAAACGTTTTTTCAGTAGCAGGAGGCTTTTTGCCAGGAGAATCCCTTGAGAAGATTTTTATTAATTGTACTGTTGGCGATCGCTCTATTAATATCTACATTCATTAGTCCAGCATTAGCAACCGAAACTTCCAACGGTGCTAAACTCTTTAGCGCTAACTGTGCTTCTTGTCATATTGGCGGTGGAAATATTCTCATTGCCGAAAAAAATTTGACTAAAGAAGCCTTGTCAAAGTACCTAATTGATGATGGCGATTTAATTCAGGCAATTATTCACCAGGTACAAAACGGTAAAAATGCTATGCCTGCTTTTAAAGGCAAGTTAAGCGAAGAAGAGATTGTGGAAGTGGCTACTTATGTTTTGGAGCAAGCAGAGCAAGGCTGGTAAAGTTGCTTCAATTAAACTTGGCGATCGCACTTTAAGTAGAGCGATCGCTTAAATTAACAAATTAAATTATACATAACCTTCATTTTCCGCAAATTTTCGTAAGCGTGGAATACACTGACGTTGGTAAAAACTACTTAAAGTAGAAACCTTAAGATTATATTCTTCAGCCAATTCTTTCCAACTTACCTCTGGGGGTAGGCGTTTTAAAATTAACATCTGACAATTCACTTCCTGATGCCCTTGAACGTGAATTTGACGGAGTTCGCCATCAGTATCAACAAGCGCCCATTGTCTCAAGTCCTCTAAAATAGGAGGAATGTCAGGATTAGCAGCTAGGTTATCTACAGGATCAATTGTTTCTTTGATATCACCGGAGGCAGACTGAAATGATTTGGCAGCAACTGTTTTAGCCGCCTCATCTTGCTGTTTACGGTAAAAATCTTGCAGCCGATGTTTGAGGTAAGTATTTAACCAAGTGACCACACTACCATAATCAGCATTGTAAACCTGACCTGTAATTCCTTCACAAAGATTACGGCAGAAATACAACCAAGTTTGCTGCACTGCATCTTGATAGTAGGGAGTACTTTCCCTCCAAAGCCTGCTGGTTGTCAAGCGAATGATTTGCGTCATCAACTTCTGACGCTGCTGACTACCCGGTGGGTTTCCACAGGCTTCTTCCACTAAACGACGCAGGTGTTCCTCCAGTTTTTCCATATTAATTTTGGCAAGACACATTCCCTCAGTATTACCTATGAATGTGCTTTAAGGAATTACCCGTCGTCGTGATATTTATAGTTTTTATTACTATATGGTGAACTAGCTATCGACTCAAGCAAGAAGTAGGCGATAACCAAGCATTTTGAGGATTTACATTTGGTGCTTGAGCAACCAAGAATATATCACCATTTGCGTCCTTTACCCATCCCTGTGCTTCCACAATTGAAGAAGAGACTTTGGCGATGGAGTGAGTGTTACTACTTACCGATTGGGGAAGTGTCACCCACGGAGTTAGTACTGCATCACTTTGTAACGGCTCAGTGGGGCTAGAGGCGATTCCACCACGCCCGGTAGTGATAAAGGAATTGGCTCTTTGTCTATTGCCAGGAGTGCAGCCAGTAGCAATTTGTTGAGAAGCATCTACTACATTCGAGGGCAGAGGAATTAAGCCACGACTGAGTTCTACATCTGGTGTGTTAATTGTTACTGTACCTGCTATGCCAAATCTAGAACTGGCATCAATGTCATTAGTGATCCTGCCTAATTCTGCCTTGCGCCGCTCAATTCCAAAAATGCCTGTGCTTGTGATGTTAATTTCGCCTCCATTACCAGTAAAAGCATTAGCGGTGATGTCACTATTTTCATTCTTGATGGCAACAATGAACGGGGCTTCAATTGAGATATTGCCGCCATCTCCGCCTTTTTCAGCAGTACCCGCAGTAGTAGAAATTTGACTACCATTACGTAAGAGTAACAAATTTTGTAATTTGAGTGAAATGTCACCACCTCTACCCGATGCTGTTTCCGCAACCAGTCTTCCTTGGTTTTCTAGACGGATGGTTTGAGCTTGAATACTAAGATTACCTGCACCTTTTGCTTCATCAGTAGGATTGATACTACCTACAGCTATAGCTGCTCTATCCGCGACACGCAATTGTCCGGTTTCTATACTGATATCTCCGCCTTTACCTGTCGCTTCGGGAATGCCTGATTGTACTCCCGTAATTCCTCCTGAGGCAGCAAATAAGCTAGATAGGAATAATCCCTCGGCATCTGTGCCGATTACTTCGATGAATGAAGCTTTTACAGTTAAATTGCCTGCATCTCCTGAACCAAAGGTAGCAGTTTGTAGTATTCCGCCATTGCGAAGACTGATGCGATCGCCTGTTAAGCTTAAATTACCTCCGTTACCACTAGAACCTGGTTCCGTACTTGTATACAACCCACTACTAACTGGTAAATTCTGTATACCTCTATACTGTATACCATCTGCTGTTAACGCACTTCCACTAATTTCTAATAGTGAAGTATTCACCTCCATTGAACCTGCATTTCCAGCACCACGGGTATTTGTACCAATCTGCGCTCCGTTTAATATTCTGAGACTGTTGGTGGTAATTGTGAAGTTTCCGCCATTTCCTAGTACTGTTTGACCAACTTCTATTAATAATCCACTCGCAAACCATCGTTCTTCTATTATCTGACCACCACTCACTTCTATAAAGTCAGAAGCAGTAATACTTAAGTTTCCAGTATCTCCTGCGTCAACAGTTCTGGTTACTATCTGCCCGCCATTTTTGGCAATTAGTTGATTTGTTTGAACGATAATATCTGCTGCTTTTCCAGAACCTTGTGTCAAAGAAGTGATTAGAGACGAATTATCTATATTTAGTCGCGAAGCTTGAATTTTGATTTTTCCTCCGTTTTCATCTGCCAAGGTGTTAGAGCCAATCAGTGACTCTTGTGTTAGAGTAACCTGTCTACCTTGTACTTGAATACTGCCACCTTTTAATCCACTAGCATTTATCGTAGCAAACTGAGAAAACTCTATATCCTGAAAGTTTTGCACTCCTTCGTAGCCAATTGTCCAGCCGTTTTCTAGGGGAATAAGACTGACTAAACTAGCACCTCCTACACTCCCTAACTCTACCCTTCCTCCATCAAGTGTTACATACCCTCCAGGAAAAGAGATTGTGCCCCCTATTAGTGCTAAAGTTTTTCCTGGTAAAACTCGTAAACCACCAAAGAACGGTTCACCTTGATTATTTAGAATCAGATTCCCTGTGCTGAAATCTATCAGGGGAGCGATAGATGCGTTGATGATTTCTCCTGGTGTTTGTCCAAACTGTAAGCCAATAGGGACATTGACTGTCAGCAAAGGTATTTGGGGTTGAGGAGCAGCACTAAACAAACTACCATCAGTAAATTTGATGCTATCGGCAGTAGTAGCTAGAAATGAACCGCCAATGTTTAGAGCAGCATTTTTGCCAAAAATAATCCCATTTGGATTGACAATAAAAAGATTAGCTCCTCCATTGGCAAGGATTAACCCATCAATATTAGAGACACTCTTACCTGTGACACGACTGATAATGTTTTCAATCGTTGATAAATTATCGAAATAAGCGCTCCCATTTTTTGGTACAGAAAATTGTTGAAAGCTATGGAATAGATTGGAGCCTACTTGAGTACCCCCTGTGATGACAGTAGCATTACCGTTAGATGAAACTGTGGAAGAATTAGGTAGAGTAGCATCAGGAACAATCTGTGCCTGCACTTGGTTAGCAGTCAGCAAATAGAAGACAAGACTGTTCGTCACAAATAATAATTTGAAACAATGCTGACAGAAATGTTTCATTGCCAAACAAGGATTTTTCCAAAAAGTAACTATTCAAACATTGTATGGTAGATGTTACACCAGAAAACCTAATTAAACTTAAACCAAAACAATGTCTAAACTAGGAATAAAACCACTACCAAGATTTGCCTGAAGCGTGGCAAACTGCCAGCCATTAAATAATAAAGCACCTGTAGTGTTGTTGTATGTAAATTCATTAATTGAAGTTACCCCAAATCCTACTTGAGAAACTTGGATTTTATCGCCTTCTAAGTAATTAAAATCTGTGATGGTGTCAGTTCCCTCTTCTGATAGGTAATTGAATACAAAAGTATCAGCACCAGAACCACCAGTTAGAGTGTCGCTGCCGACACCACCAATTAATGTATCGTTACCAGCTTCGCCTTGAAGTTGATCGTTACCTAAACCACCAATCAAGGTGTCATTACCATTCCAACCAAACAGGTAGTCATTGCCACTCCCACCGTTAAGATAATCATTACCCTCACCGCCATCTATAGTGTCATTACCTGCTTCGCCAGATAAATTATCATTACCAGAAAGACCATATATATAGTCATTCCCATCGCCGCCATAGATGGTGTCATCGCCACCAAAACCGTAAAGACTATCAGATCCTCCTAATCCATATAGCGTGTCATTACCCTCGTATCCATAAATTGCATCACCTTTAGCAGTACCAGATAGTGTATCTGCTCCAGCAGTGCCTCGAATTGGGGTAAGGTTGAAATCTTCACCTAGATCATTATCTTCAATGATGATAGTAACTGCTTTAATATTACTATCAGCTTGAAGAGGTATTTGTTTATTGATATTACCGCCGTTATTTTTAGCTTCTTCTTCTGTGAAGATATATACTTCTTGAGCGAATCCTACGGGGAAGTTGGGATCTTGAATTGTCAAGACGACGGTGTTATTACCATCGTGTCTGCCAGATCCACCACTACTACTATAGTTTCTATCATCTTTGATGAGGATACTAACACTTCTTGTTGTTTCATTAATTGGCATCGTGTTAGTGTTGGCATGAAATGGTGTTTCCCATCCATCAATGAGTCGGAAATCTTCATAACCTCCGTTAGAGTGCATTCCCAAACCTCTGTTGTTGCTCCAATCTATGTGTGAATTTCTCATAGTTTTGTTCTTGATGTTGATTTACGGTTTGGCGGCCTAAGTAAACTATTTGACGTTGCACATTTGTAGGACTCATGGTGCATTTCTTGTGGGATGGGCATCTTGCCCGTCCTTTCTATGATAGGGCAGGCAGGATGCCTACCCCACAAGAAGCATCCTTTAATTATGCAAAGCCAACTCTTTTTTGAACCTCTGTGGAGCTATCTGCGGTTCATCTGGTATTTACGCTAATCTTTACATTTATTTACATACGCATTCCCAGAAGCTCGACTTCTTCAAGAAGTCGGGCTTCTGATTCATTCACAACAACCAAGAAAGAAATTTTTCCCAAAAAGAAGTGCTAGTTTGACCATTTATTTTCATTTTCTGGCGAATTTCTTGGATATTCCAGTTAGTTAGTTTAGCGACAGTTTGCGCCTCTTGCTCAAATCGCTGCGGTAAAGAACGTTTATACTGTTTACCTGCTTGACAATTTGCTTCACCTGTGAATGGATGTTGCAACACGTAGCGTCCTTGAAAAGATTCACGGCGGTTAGTTTGCTGAAACATCAAATCTTCGGGAAACTTGTCGCGAGTGTAGCGTACATGCAGACGAGTGATGAACACATTGCTGGATGGAGCAGGACGACGAAAGCCATTTGGAGGTATTGGCTCTTTTCGGTTATCATCTAACCAAAATACACCTGCTTGTTGGAGTTCTTCACGAGTTAGAGGATCAGCAGAACAAGGATCGCAATTACTCATATCCCAAGCATATTCGAGAAAAGCTACCTTCCGGTCTTCTTTTGTGTATGCTGTTTGGAACATGGATTTGTAAAAGTTGCCAAATTCTTGTTTAACAAACAGAGGAATGTTGGCATCGGAAGGTATTTTCACTGTGCGGTAGTTAGTAATTTCCGCTTGTCCTTTTGGTGAAAGAATGTAGACAATCAAATCTTGCTCAGTTGTGGCGTTAATCATGCCCAAGCGAATTGGGAGCATGAACTTGGGTGACTGGTAAGAAATTTGTAATGGACGAAGAAACTGGTAGCCATTTTCCGCAAATTTATCTAAGTTGACTTTGGCAACAAAGAATTTCATTGAAGAACGAATGTAGGGTTGAAGTAATTGTTTCGCCCCTCTAGGTATTTTATAGCCGTTACGATTGAGCCAAGTTTCTAGTCCGCCAGATTCTTTTGCACTCAGGATCACAATATCATATTCGCCCACGTTGAAACGGGCTTCGACTGTGACACCCAAACTGCTTTCGCCTCTATTACTCCCGGAGCTGCTTCTTAGTGCAGCAGGTGCATCTGCACGTTGTAGCTCCTCATTCTTATAAACACGAGCGCAGGGATCGGGATCACAATATTCTACCAAGCGCGGCGCACTAAAAGCGTCTAGGCGTTCAACAATTTTGGGATTAGCAACGCGAACTTGATCTTTTTGTATAACTGTCGGTACAGGGACAACAACAGCAAAATCTTTTATATCACCTTGATAGTCATTTGCCATTGTCAGAACAGTGCGATTTCCATCCCGCGCTATCACTACTTGAGAAGCTTTGTTATATAATTTAGTATCAGCTTTGGCAACATAAAATCCACAAAATGCCCAAGCTGCTGGCGCAAAGCAAAGAACAGCAACAAAAGTTAGTAGTAAGGTAGTTAAGTATTTAAATGGTTTCATAAAATTTTGGATTAGGAGTCAGGAGTCAGGAGTCAGGAGTCAGGAGTCAGGAGTCAGGAGACTGCCGCGATGAAAATGACCAAGAAAAACGGGGTGCAGACCAAAGGAGATCGAGCAGCATGGTGAATGGGGCAAGGGTAAACAGCGCCCAGAAAACTGCTGTGGAAACAAATAAATAATTCTTGAGAATAAATGTTAAAATGGCAATGCATACTGCCCAAACTATACGTCCAATTTGAGCATTAGGAATTGACCGAGGGTCTGTTACCATAAATAGGGCAAACAAAAGTAAAGACCCATTCATCAATTGATGCCAGTAAACATCCCAAGTCCAACCTAGCCTGAGATTGCATATAGCTTGTAGGGCTGCATAAGTACTCAAGAAAGCGGCTGTAGTGTCCCAGCGACCAACACGTTGTAAAATCATCCCACCAGTACCAGCAAATAATAGCCCATACCACCAGTCTTCGCCCCACTGTCCTGGAGAAACCCAAGCATCGTTGGTGAGTGCCAAGACAGAAATGATGCCAAAGTTGGCAGGATTGAAGAAATGTTTATCACCGACTTTGAAGACAAATTTGCTGGTAATTGCACTTACTGCTGCAAATCCCATTGTCATCCAGTGATCGGTTCGTAGTAGTAAACTAAGTCCTAAAGAGGTAATTAAAGGACTGCGCAGGTTGATTTGTTCAGTTTTTGTAGCTAATGACAACAGCCATTGTGTTGATAGACTAGTGGCGATCGCTACTCCAATTAACTCTGGTTTTAACGTCCAGTCCCTTGTACTGATTCCCAACACAAGGAACAAAGAGAGAAACAGAATTTGATAATCACGTATATCATCTTTAAACAGCATCACTCGTCGATACCGAAATTCTCCTTAAATTGTTGTCCTAATCTAAACGAGTAAAGGTTAAAATAGTGATGTTGTTACAGAATTTGTTACAATTTCAAATTGAATAAGTTAGTCCAAAAAGCTAGAGTGGATATTGCAGCTAATCGAGTAAAGACTCTTAATGATATCCTTAACGCCTTGAACTTCAGTTCAAGGCTAATAGCTTAAGTCAGCTGAGGCTGACTGAAATAGTTACGGGGATTTAGCGCACAAATTTCAAACTTTCAGTTTTTTGCACTAAGAAATCTGTGAAAATACTCATAACAGTGCGTTGACGTAATTTGATATTTGCATTAATTGACATACCTGATTGCAGTGGCAGTTCGCGATGATTTATTAGTAATGTTTGACGAGATAAGCGCACTTTTGCTGGAAAACGATAGAAAGGATACAGTTGATCTGGTGGTAATGCATCAGAGCCTATAGAAATTAACTCTCCTTTAATATCACCATACTCTTGGAAGGGAAAGGAATCTATTCTCACATCAACTTTCTGCCCTTGCTGAACAAATCCTATGTCTTTGTTAGTAATATGAACTTTAGCAACCAGGTTGTCATTGGGAACAATTTTCAAAATTGGTTCGCTGGAGTTAGCTACAAACCCAGGAGTTTTTGCTTTTAATTCAAAAACTGTTCCACTAATAGGAGAGGTAATTTTTTGATATTTTAAGGTAGTTTGCGCTTGAGCTAACTGACTATCAATATCATTAATTTTCTTTTGATTTTCTAAAATTATTCTAGTTAACTGACTGTCAATTTCAGCTATGCTTTTTTCATTGGCAGTAATGCGTGATAGTAAATCTTCTTTAGATATTGCCTCAGTATTGCGGATTTTTTCTTTCGCTTGAATGATTGCTAATTTTAATTGTTGCTGTTCCTTTGTGAGTCTGTCAACTTCTGCCTGAGCTTTGAGAACTTCTTGTTGCCTTACTAAAAACTGCGATCGCGCAATCGCACCTTCCTTCACCACTGGTTCCATATCCTGAATAATTTTGCGATTGATGGCAAGGACATCTTTAGCACTGGCTAATTGCAATTGTCCCTCAGTCAACTTCGCTTGTGTCTTTTCTATCTCTAATTTAATGTCCGTTATACGGGAATTAAAATCTAACTGGCGACTGCGCAAACGTAACTGTTGATCTGGTGTGAGGACAATTCCTGTCGTAGAATTGTTTAACTGCGATCTGTAGACTTGATTTTCAGCTATTATTGCTGCACGACTTTGAGTTAAAGTGGCTATTTCTGGGGGAATTTGTAGAGACGCGAAATACGAAGTCTCTACTTTTGTGGGGTAGGTAGGATTTTTGCTTAGTTGTTGGCGGTAATATTGGTTTTCTTGTACCAATGAAGCACGATTTTGCTGTAATGATTTTAACTGCGCTATAGCAGTAGTTTGTTCCAGACTGATTAATATATCACCTTTTTTAACTTGTTGACCATCTTTGACGTGAATCAATTTGACGACACCATTTACAGGTGCTTGAATGTCAGTGACTGCACCTTGGGGTTCTAATTTACCAGTAGCGGGAACTGCCTCGTCAATTTTGAATACTGATGCCCAAATAACTGTAAAAGCTGTGATGCCAACAATTCCCCATGCAATTACTCGCGACCATGTGGGAGACTGTTTGAGTAGGACTGGTTGGTCAAAAGTGTATTGGATATTCATTGTGTTAATTGTTAATTGGTAATTGTTTTTACCATTAGCTAAATCTGTGTTTGTTGTTGCTGGTATAAACAGTAGTAGTAGCCCTTGAGGGACATTAATTCTGTGTGGGTTCCTTCTTCTACGACTGTGCCAGAATCCATCATGAGAATTGTGTCAGCATGGCGAATTGTACTTAAGCGGTGGGTGATGAAAAATACTGTTTTGCCTTTGAATGCTTCGGCTAGGTTGCGGCAAACTTGTGCTTCTGCGTTGTAGTCTAGGGCGCTGGTGGCTTCGTCGAGGATAAGTAGTTGAGGATTTTGCAAGACGGTGCGAGCGATCGCAATCCGTTGCCGTTGTCCTCCAGAAAGTCCTGCACCTCTTTCACCTACAGGGGTATTGTACCCGTTAGGCAGGGACATAATAAAGTCGTGGGCAAATGCTACTTTGGCGGCGGCGATAATTTCTTCATCACTAGCATCAGGACAAGCTAAGGCGATATTTTCTCGTACTGTACCGTCGAATAATAATGTATCTTGTAGCACCACTCCTATTTGACGGCGTAGGGAGTAAAGGTCTACTTTACTGATATCGTAACCGTCAATTAAGATTTTCCCTAATTTAGGTTCATACAATCTTGGTAATAATTTTAACAGTGTACTCTTTCCAGAACCACTTTGACCGACAACGCCGACAAACGAACCTGCAGGGAAACTTAAGTTAATTTTACACAGTTGCAAGGGACCATTAGCACGGAAGCTGAAGGATAAATCTTCGTAGCGAACGTTACCTTCAATTGCAGGCATGAAAATGTTTTGCTGTTCAGCAGTTTCTGCTTCTTGAGGACTATCAAGAATGTCACTGAGTCTTTGTAGAGACAAAGCTGTTTCTTGGAAATTCTGCCACAGTTGGA
This sequence comes from Iningainema tapete BLCC-T55, assembly GCF_014698965.1. Taxonomy (GTDB): domain Bacteria; phylum Cyanobacteriota; class Cyanobacteriia; order Cyanobacteriales; family Nostocaceae; genus Iningainema; species Iningainema tapete. The sequence continues at coordinate 122,367 of NZ_JACXAE010000049.1, read as the reverse complement.
CTAAGCGTAGCAAAGGACTGGTAACATAACCAGAGATGATGCGGAAAGCAATCAGTTGTCCTAAGGTAAGTTGTCCGTTTAGGACTAGGTAAGCTCCTACCCACAGTACTAACAAACTAGAGAGTTTATTGAGGAAGCTACTGATAGAACCTGCAGTAGTTTGCGTAGAGATTGTCTTAAACCCAGCGCTGATGTATCGAGCATAACGTTCTTGCCATTGCCAACGCGATCGCATCTCCAAATTTTGCGCTTTGACTGTCTGCATTCCCGCCATCACTTCTACCAGGTAAGAGTGTGTCTCGGCGTTGCGTTCGGCTTTTTCGTTCAATTGTCGCCGCATCACAGGTGATACTAACAAGTTGAGCAAGGCGAACAAAGGTACTGTTGCTAGTGCTACTAATGTCAGCGCCCAACTGTAAATCGCCATGACAAAAATGTAGATGATCGAAAACACCGAATCCATCACCACAGTCAAAGCAGTACCTGTGAGGAAAGAACGAATATGTTCAAGTTCACTAACCCGCGTGGCTAATTCCCCTACAGGGCGGCGGTCAAAGTAAGATAAGGGTAGACGTAACAGGTGATTGATGACTTCTGAACCTAGTGATAAGTCGATGCGGTTGGTGGTATCAACAAATAAATGAGTGCGAACATTGGTGAGAATTGCTTCTACCACCCCTACTACAAGTAAAAAGATGCCCAAAACTTCTAAAGTATCGGGGCTATTACCAACTAGTACTTTATCAATAATTACCTGTGTTGTCAGGGGATTTACTAACCCGAAAATTTGCACTACTATCGAAGCAATCAACACTTCAATCAGTACCTTGCGATGGCGACGTAATGCAGGAACAAACCAAGAAAGACCAAAACGTGATTTAGGAGTGTGTTTCGTAGGTTGCAGCAACAGTACTTCACCTTCATTACCCCAAGTTTCTGCAAAGTCTCTCGATTTGCGTTTAACTAACCCCATTTCGGGAACGGCAATCAGTAACTCTTGCTCGCTAGTTTTGTAAATAATTGCAAAACTGTCTTGCCAAGATATCATCACAGGTGGTTGCAGGCGACTGACTGCGGATGCGGGAATCTTGACTATTTGTGTTGTCAATCCCATCATTTCTGCTACTGCAGCACAAAATGGTAATGATATGCTACCGCGTTGATGCTGTTTATCTACAACCCGTCGTAGTGTATCTCGGCGGAAAGGTATATGATAGTATTGGCTCAACATCTGGAAGCAAGCTAAAGATGCATCAACTGGACCTCTAGCTTTGATGTAAGGGAATTCCCGTCTAGATTGTTTGGCTGATTTTGGTTTTGTGCTCATTTCTGGAGCGTAAGGAATTTCTGCCAACCAGGAATCTGTTGTTGGTTTTGGTGCTATCTCTTTTGGCGCAGGAAGTAAAGATTTAGGTACACCTACTAAACGTACACTGCTGTTTATAGATATTCGCTCAATTGCGTCTGCAAATTCTAAACGGCTACCTACAGGAAATTCAGTTTGTGAACTACCGCTGACTAACCATATATGATCCCCCCTGTTCTCCTTGAACAGGGCGGTACTTATGTGTTGTAGTGTTAATACAGTAGCTGCTTCCCATACATTCTGAGCAAGTTTTGCTAAATCAGTGCTGCCATCTGCGCGGCGATTTAATTCTTCACCCAGTAAATCGTACACTTCGATGATGTCTGTTCGGCTTTGTAATGCTTTGGCAAAAGCTTTCTCTCGCTTCATAAGGTTGAGAAAATCAGCGCTGGGAAGATTGAGGCAAATTGCTTCTTTTGAGGCAATCGCCGTTTCACAAGCTACACCCCGTACATGACTAATCCAACCGACAACTTCCCCTGGTTGTAGTAATTTTAGTGTGTCGGCTTTCTGTGTGCGGCGATCGTATCCTAAAAGACGAGCTTGTCCCTGCAAGAGTATGCTAATCTGTTCTGGCATGGCTTCTTGCGTTACTATCACCTGTCCCATGCGGTAGCGCAGAAATTGGACTTTTCCTTCTAAATTTTCTAATGCGTTTGGTGACAAGTGTTGGAAGGGAAATTGTTCTGCAAGAATTTGTTTGATATCAATTGTGCTGGATGTCATAGTGCTGAAGAGACTTTCTGTAGGAACTTCTGTACTTAATTTTTGAGTTATTTATGCGGCGAGCGCTTGTTGAATTGATACTTTACGTTTGACTCCCATCCAAATTTGTTCTTCTGGTGAGAGTTGACTAAGTTGTTGTTGAAACCAAGCTTCAAAATTTTCTTGGAGTAGTCTTTGGCGCATAAAGTCGTCTAACTGTGCTGGTATTAGCTTCTCAACACGTACAATTAACCAAGATTCGCCAAAAGGTACGGGTGGTTGAATAATTCCTACTTGACTTGTATAGAGTAATTGAGCAAGATTAACTGGGAGATTTCCCAATTCTACAGGGCCCAAGATTCCGTTTGTATCTGCTTCTATACCGATGGAATATTCTTGTGCTAGTTCAGCTAAAGACTGTTCTCCTTCTTTGATCCGAAAGTACAATTCGTTAGCCGTTCCTCTTTCTTCAGTTCTAATTAAAGAATAAATGACTTTATCTAATTGTTTTTTGCGTTTGAGAAAGTAAAATTCTAGTTGATTTCCCCAAGTAACTTGTTTGAATTTCTCAATTCTGAGCTTTCTTGTTGCTAACTGTTCTAGCTGTTCTTGGGTGAGACTGTAACGCTGACGCCAAGCAAGTCTTTTCTCTTGTGTTGTCAAATCCCAATTTTGATAAAATTGCTCTAGAGCATTTGCTGTTTCTTCTTCTGAGCATGTAATTGATGCGATCGCCCTATTAATTATACTCTCGCATATCAGTTGCGGGATCATGTTGTAACTGGTAAGTGTCGGGATAATTTCAGAAGTGGCGATCTCATTACTAGCGATATGTAACACTTGATTCATAATTTGAAATATCTTTTTACTGATAAAAAAGGAAAAGCTTCTTATCAGCCTTGAAATAAATTTCTCTGCTGATAGCTCAAGTAAGAAGACAGCTTACTAGTATACAGTTAGTCCGTTTTAACGGACTTCAGCTATCAGCCTTGAACTTCAGTTCAAGGCGTAATTATGTAATTTTCAGCTTAAGTAAAAGATTTTACGCAACTATCTGTAACTATTTACAGTTTTTCACAATTTAATCTTTGATGTGAAGTAGAAAAAGTAGATTGTCAAAGAGCAAAAATCTTGTAGAATAAAATAAAGCGGCAGCATACAAGATTGGTATGCCGCCTGTATCATTTGCAACTTGTTGAAAGCATTGTCCCTCAATGCTTTCAATTATTTTTCATGAGCGAAACTTTCATGTTCAAACCTAAGCAAAGGTAGTGGTGTAATGGTCAAAGTTCAAATTATAGCTTGTACTGCTACTACCATATTGAGACACCATTAAGAAGTAGTTACCAGAAAGATCAATTCCAGAAATATACTCGGATGAAGAACCACCATTAGTGGAAGAGCGCACTAACTCATTTGTGTCTACAATACCGTTGTTGTTGTTGTCTTGATACAGTCTAATATCTGCATCGGCACTGAGTCCGGTTAGGCTAATATTAGTACCTTCGTAAAAGTCTAATGAAAAGCTGTAAACATCAGTGGTGTTATAGTTACTGATATAGCCAGAGCGGGTGGTATCGCTAGACAAGTCACCAAGATTAATCTCTTTGGGTAAAAGGTTACTTGGCGAGTAAGGTGAGGTAGCAGACAAAGCTAAATTATAATTTACAGTACCTGTACTACCGGGAGAATAACGAACCACTTCAGCAAAATAAGTACCAGCATCACCTCTAGCATTAATCGCGTCATCGCGGTTTCCGCTAGCACTAGAACTAGTAATCCACTGATCTCCTGAGTCAAAGTAACCGTTACCATTGTCGCGATATAATCTTAAGTCAGCGTCATCACCACTGCTAATCCGAGAAAGAGACAAGTTAATGTCGCTGGTACCAGTAGTTGAGAACTTATAAACATCTCTAGAGTCTGTTTCGTTCGTTAAGTAGTTGCTACGGGTAACAGCGGTTTCGGTCAAAGTACCAACAGTATAGTTGTAAGTAGTCATTTTTTTCCTTTAAATGTTGATCGTGATTTACTCAAGGCAAGGTAAGTTTTGTTTATTACTCTTTTTACTTCCCTTGAACCTTTGTTTACTTATCGGGGGTAGATAAAAGATTTACGCAGCAAGTCAGTAATATTGACATTTGTTTACAACGCTTTTTAAGAAAAATGCCATAAACTAATAACAAAAGCGGCAAAGACCAAAAATTGGTACTCTGCCGCTGTATTATTTGCAACTTGTGGAAAGCATTGTCCCTCAATGCTTTCAATTACTTATTCAAGTCATGCTCAAGCTTAAGCATAAGTGGTAGGGAAGTAATCGAAGTTGAGGGTGTAGTTTGTGCTACTGTTACCATATTGATAGACTTGGAGGTAGTAGTCACCGGAAAGGTCAAACCCGGAAATACTTTCCGAGAGACTGCCGCCATTGGTAGAAGTTCTAATTACCTCGGATAATTCAACAATCCGATTTCCACCGTCTTGAATCAGTCTAATATCAGCATCAGCACTCAGCCCGGTTAAATTAATGTTCACCCCCTCGTAAAATCCTAGAGAGAAGTGGTAAACATCAGCAGCGTTGCTATTATTGATTGCACCATAATAAGTGCGATCGCCTGACAAGTTTCCCACTTCGTACTCATTAGCCAGTAGGTTACTAGGTGAAGCAGTAGACAAGGCTAAATTGTAAGTTACATTACCTGAACTACCAGGAGCATAACGACTAACTTCAGCAAAATAAGTTCCAGCCGATTGTGCTGCAACGTTAATTGCGTCATCGTTGTTGCTTCCGCGAACAGAACTTGAAACTAACGTATCGTTAGAGTCGAAGTAACCGTTACCATTATCTCGGTAAAGTCTTAGATCTGCATCATCGCCAGCGCTAATATTTGTTAGCGCTAGGTTGATATGACTGTTACTCCCAACATTAAACTTAAAGACATCTGTAGGATCAGACGGAGTTACAGAGTAACCGTTACGGGTAACAGCAGTATCAGTTAGAGTCCCAATGTTGCGGGTAAAATCAGAGACTAAGATATCATTAATTGCGTTGTAATTAATGAGAGCCGATGAAACAGTACTGTCGATTAAACTAGCCATTTTTTTCCTTCTAATTGATGATTATTAGGTAAGGTTAATTCAGTTCAATCGGAGGTATTTCCTCCATATCTCGCTTAACTCAACCTTGAACCTTTACATACTTATCGGGGATATTTAAAAGATTTACGCAGCGATTTTGTGAATTTATAACTTCTTAACAAAATTGTGTTTATACAGATGCATTTTGTAGAGACGCGAAATACGAAGTCTCTACAGATTTGTATTTATATCAAGGTTTTTGTGAGACAGTGTTACGTAGGAAATAAAGAAACCCAGCTTTTTCAAAAAGCCGGGTTTCTAGTAGGGTGTCAATGTGCGATCGCGCACCTTTTGTGCTATTTTGTGGGGCAAGCAAGGGAAGGTAGGGGCGATCACGTGTTAAGTTGTTGAGAGGAAGGGGCTTGGGCAACGAGAACAATGCCACCGTCACCATCAACTACCCATCCCTGTGCTTCGACAATTTTGGTGGGGTGGGAATTGCCGTAGAGCCGTCCTGTCGGGGGATCCTGGATATCCTTCAAAGCCCCATATGTCATCCCATTCCGTGTATGGCATAACTTTTACACTCCCAGTGGTTAGTGAAAGACATTTGTTTAGCTGTGTTTATTGCCTTTATTCGTTTGAACCAATACCAATTCAAATTTTTATGAAAAATAAATTTCGCTATGATGCAAAAATTTTTGCTGTTATACTAAGGCTTTAAGTATCTAATTTTAGCATGACCTAGATTAGACTCTTCAATCTTTATGTTTAAATATCGGAAGCATTCTTAGGAGTTACGCAAACTGTTACAAAACTTTACATACAAATGATGCAGTTAAATACACATGAACCGTAGGGACACAATATTCTTGTAGAGACGTTACATGTAACGTCTCTACATTTAGTTACATGTAATACTAAATCTCTTGATCGTTGCCACAAATCTGATCCCCCCAACCCCCCGATGCCTTGGGGGACACAAGAGGATCATGTGTAGCCAGCTTTTGAAGAAACGGTATAACGTCTCTACATTTGGTATTTCAATCAATGGAAAATAGCTGTCAGCAGTTCAGTTGCGTAGAATAGGGGCGATGGGGAAATTTACTAATCTCAAATCCAAAAATGCAGCTATATCCTTTATTTCCGATTTTGTACCCAATTCTCAAGCCAACCTTCCCTGACTGTCTTTGGAGTGGCGCTCGCCATGCCAAAGTTGTCGCCCTCACCTTTGATGATGGTCCCCATCCCCAATACACATCCCAGTTATTGCAAGTTCTAGACCGTTACAATGTGAAAGCAAGCTTTTTCTGGTTAGGTGCTTGCGTCAACCGTTCACCAGCAATAGCTAAACAGGTATTCGACAAAGGACACTGGATTGGATTACATGGGTACGATCATCAAAATTTTCCCATGCTCTCTCCAACAGATCTTAAACACAGCTTAGAAAAAACTCAAGCGGCAATATATAGTGCTTGTCACCTTCAACCCAAATTAGTACGTGATGTTCGTCCTCCAAATGGATTGTTTACACCCACAACTTTAAATTTATTGCAACAGTGGCATTACAGAACAGTAATGTGGAGTGTAGTACCAGAAGATTGGGTCAGCCCTGGTGTTAATACTGTAGTGCAGCGAGTTCTTCAAGAGGTAAAAAATGGCTCACAAATTGTTTTGCATGATGGCGTGTGCGGTGGACAAGATGTTGCTGCTACAACACAAATACTGATTCCCAAATTGATACAGCAGGGTTATCAGTTTGTCACTGTTGATACTCTGTGGCAAATGAGGTGATGGGGTACAGACGTTCCGGCTGAACGTCTCTACGATTGACTCGTGACTTCTGCTGATCTTTTGGTTTTGACTTTTTTCGGGGTAGGATCTGAGGTTGGTGTGTCAGTTCCCAGTAAATTTTGTATTTCGCTGAGCGATTTGGGTTTTGCTACTGATTCTTCGCTTAACTCGCTCACGTACTCGATTAAGTCTTCTACTTGACAGCCCAAAGCTTTACAAAACTTAATAATTCTCTCTATGTGATCTGTCCCGGTTCTTCCGCTTTCCCAGTTTTGAATGGTGCTTTCGGTCACGCCCACAAGACGTGACAATTCTAGCTGGGTTAGTCCAGCCTTTTCGCGAAGAATAGCTATCCTTGGTTTTGCCTTTTGTTTCACAGCCACTACAGCACATTTGTTTCACCTATAGCCGTAGATTCTAGCATTAAATTACGAAAAAACTCACCTAAAAAAATTTTCCCAAACTACTTGACACCCCTAAGTTCTTTGGTTAAAGTATTTAAGTATGAGGCAAGCCACTACTGCGGTAGATAGGTAAAGCCAAGGGTAGATAAATTAACAAACACACAACGCTCTCAGGTCTAAAAATATGTTGAAGAAGTCTCTTGCTTTGGGTTTATTGGCTGGTTTAATGTTTGCTCCTACTGCAGCTTTGGCAGGGGATCAAGTTGCAGGCAGCAGCAGTGTTACCAATCAATCTAGTGTTAACAAAGGTGTCGGTAACACCACTGGTCAATCTTCCATCACCAACACCGTTCAACAACAAATTCAAAAGAGTGGTATTCGCGGTGGCGCTCGTGGTGGTTATCGTAAAAATTATGTCCCTGCTCGCAAACCTGTTAACCAAACCGCTGGAGCTAACTCAGTGACTGGTCAATCTGGCTACAACAGAGGTGCTGATAACGTAACTGGTCAAACTTCTGAAACCAATACCGTTCAAAAGCAATACTCTAGCACTGGTCGTCGCTAAACTTTTGCCGCAGCTTGGATCGCAGCTGAATCTATCTAGTACAGACGCGATCTTCCTCGCGTCTCTCCAAAACACACAACTAATCAATCAGGTCTAAAAATATGTTGAAGAAGTCTCTTGCTTTCGGTTTATTGGCTGGTTTGATGATTGCTCCTACTGCAGCTTTGGCAGGGGATCAAGTTGCAGGTAGCAGCAGCTATACCAATCAATCAAGTGTTAACAAAGGTTACGGTAACACCACCGGTCAATCTTCCATCACCAACACTGTTCAACAACAAATTAAGAAGAGTGGTGCTAATAGAGGTTACGTTCGTCGTAGTAATCCTGGTAGCCAAACTGCTGGAGCTAATTCAGTGACAAATCAATCTAGCTACAACAGAGGTCGTGATAACGTAACTGGTCAAACTTCTGAAACCAATACCATTCAAAAGCAAGTTGCTAACACAGTTGGTCGCAACGGTCGCTACCGTCGTTACTAATTGAGCATAACAGGGGAATAACCGGGGTGCATACCACAATTGATCACATATAAATGTGAAAAACCCGGTGTATAAGTAAAAAATTTTTGCAAAGTCCCCAACTTTACGCTTTAAGACCTAAAATATTTGGTTAAAGGTATTAAGAGCAACTTTGCTTTGATCGGGTGATCTACCAACAAACAAATCACTAACCAGATCTAAACATATGTTTTTGCAAAAGTCTTTTGCTTTTGGTTTATTGGCTGCTGGTTTAATGATTGCTCCTGGTGCTGCTCTGGCAGATCAAGTTGCAGGTAGCAGCAGCGTTACCACTCAAACCAGCGTCAACAAAGGTTACGGTAACACCACCGGTCAATCTTCCACCACCAACACCATCCAGCAGCAATACAAGAGAGGCGGTAATAGTGCTTTGTGTGGTGGTTACGATTCTGGTAGCCAAACTGCTGCTTCTAGTTCTGTTACCGAGCAATCTAGTTACAACAGAGGTTACGGTAACACAACTGGTCAATCTTCATCTACCAACACTATTCAGCAACAAGTTAATAAGAAAGTTGCTGGTTCTCTGTGCCGTTACTAAACACACAGATATGAAGTCGTCTTACCCCAACCAGGGGAACTACCAAACATAGATATAGGCGATCGCCTATATCTATCACCCAACTCAACCAAATTCAAAACACACAACTCATCAGGTCTAAAAATATGTTGAAGAATTTTTTCACCTTCGGTTTACTAGCTGCTGGTTTATTAATTGCACCCACTGCAGCAATAGCCGATCAAGTTGCAGGTAGCGAAAGTATTACCAATCAATCCAGTGTAAACAAGGGCGTTGGTAACACCACTGGTCAATCTTCCATCACCAATACTGTTCAAGAACAACTGAAGAAAAGTGGTGTTGGTACATACAATCGTGGTGGTAATCAAACTGCTGGCTCCAATTCAGTTACCGACCAATATGGTGTAAATGTAGGTCGTGATAACGTAACTGGTCAAACTTCCGAAACCAATACTATTCAGAAGCAATATCAGCAAAGAAAAGGTGGTTACCGCTACTAAGCACATAAACTTAAACAACGCTGGTTTTGGCAAAAAACCAATTTATCCTACTCAACTAACCTGGTAAAAAACATGAAAAAAATTCACGCTTTTGGTTTATTAGCTGCTGCATTGATTGTTGCTCCAAGCACTGCCTTCGCTGGACAAGATGGCAGCAACGTACAAATTTTGAATCAAAACAATACTGTTAGTGGTTACAACAACTCTTCCAGTCAAAGAGGTCAACAATACAGTACTCAAAATCAATCTAGCTCTGGACGATACAAGAAAACAGGTAGGCAAAGAGCAGATAACCTTCAGATAATTAATCAAGATGCAGGAGTATACGGTGTTGGCAATCAATCTCGCCAAGAAGCTATACAGCGCAACGTCCAGCGTCAAATTGATGCAGCTAAATATCGTCGCTAATCGAGTTGAAAATAGTCAAAAGTATTAGCGGGAAAATATTGCGAAATTGCCAATTTTTAAGAGTAAATAACTAAAAAAATAGCAATTAGCAATTATAGGTTTTACCGATTTCCTAGCAAGAATTGCTAAAAAATCGGTTTTTTCCTCTAATAGGGAGACTAAAGCCATGCTCACCAAAAAATCCATTTCGCTATTTACCATCTCTGCTCTATTAGTTTTACCTGTGGGAATTGCTTCTGCTGGTGAGATAGACCTAGAAACTGACAACGTTAGATTAACGATAGATCAAGACGGTGATATCCAAGTGCAAAACGCTCAACCAAGAGCAGTAATTGTTCCTAATCGCACTCCTGCAAGCGTGCGCCTGCGCAAAAATGGTGCATATCGGGTTTTGAAATATCCGGGAAGAACTGCCGTTGTCTGCAGAGCAACTGGGACTAAACGCACTAGTACTCTACGTTCTCGCTCAACAATTAATCGCACTCAAACTGCGACAAGTACAACAATCTGTCAATAGGAAATAGACATGAACTTTAAGTTACTTTCTGTAAGCTTATTTTCTCTAGCAACTGTATCATCTTTCGTTCCTTCACTCACACCTTCTGCCAAAGCTGCCTGCGTAGCAACTGATGTTAACGTACAAGTAGCACTTCGCGAACGTGGTAAACCAGCTCGACAAGTTAACAATGTGAATCAGAACATTGACAAAAATTGCTATGGTAACAATGCTACCAACGTAGGTACTCAAACTGCTGTTGGTGGTCGAATTCAACAAATTCGCAATAGCAATCAAAACCTTCGTGGTGGTTACAACCCCACTGGTGTGAGAAGTCCACATATTAAAGTACCAGTCAACGTTCAAGTAGATGTACCAGGTCTTCCTAGCCGCAGAAGATAGGTTTAAAGTACGCCTTGACGAAAGTAAGGGCTAATAGCTAAAGTCACAAGACACCTGACTGAAAAATACTCTTAGTAAGCTAAAGCTTACTTGAGCTATTAGCCTAGAAATAAATTTCTAGGCGGATTTGATAGAATAATCTATAGTTAGATTATGGCAGCAGTTAGGGTTTTCTCCCTTGGAGCTAGCTTTAATTTTTTACTAGTATTCAGCAGGTGGGTTTCCATACCTGCTGTTATCTAAATTGAGCCATGAAAACTAAATTATTGTTTGCTTGCTGTATAGCTTGTGTAGTTAGTTTAACCACAGCTTGTACTGAGAATATTGCTTCAAGTAGCCAAACTTCTGTTCACACAGAAAGCAGTAGTGATGATATGAATAATTCAACTGTATTTTCTAGTCAGCGTTCCTCCAGTGATTCTTCAGGATATCAACACAGCGCTGTTACCTTAAGTGCTGATGATCTCAGACAACCCCACATCTTAAGGATTAATACTTCTGGTAGCCAATTAAGTGGTGAAATTACCGTAAATGGTAGGGTAGTGAAACGATTTACCAACAATCAAGAAGAAATTAATTTATCACCATTACTCTCTAAAGGAGAGCATAAAGTGCAAATTTCTGCTCGTTATGCTCCGGTATCGTCTTCTGTTAGTTTAGAGTTAAGCAGTCCTGATACCAATGTTTCCCAACAAACAAGTGGAAACGGTATTATAAATTATACTTTAGATTTATCTGTACATTAGCCTGATTAATGGTGTTATACATTATTAAGAATGGTAGTCTTATTTTCGCTGTGACCTACTACTTAACTGTATCTGGTTGCTTTGAACTGACTTTCTAAATTCGCACGCATCCACAATTCTGATGCAGACCAAATCCAAAACTTACTAGGAGCTTCGGCAAAATCATCTTGATTGTGAGTCACAATCGCATCAAGTTCTTCGTAACTAGCACACATTAATTCTACAGCAGATTCAAAATCCTTGAGAGGAGACAAACGTGCTTGTTGTAGTATGTTTTGATCTACAGAACAAACTTGGATTTTTTCTTTTAACCAATCAATTACTACCTCAGCAATATTTGTGTTTCGTAAACGGCTTGCATAAGTGTAAATTTTTTGCCAACCAATATCCGTTACGTGCATTTGGATGAGTGGATGTACTCTATCTAACAATTGGTTAATGTCACCTACAACTCCATTTCGATTCATCAAAGCTTCTAGTATTAGGTCAGCATCGACTAAGATTCTGATCACTGATAATCCCCCTGATTTTCATCTCAATGTATCGTCAGAATACAATTCAGCAACTTACTTAAGTAAGAATACAGATATATACAAACTATAGGGACGTGATTTCTGATTTATGCAGGAGATTGGCTAAAACTTTGATGGGAAGAAGAAAACTTAAATAAGTTTGGTTATTAACCTCTGTAAAGGAGGTTGATTGCTTTTAGTTTGGTTAACGACAATTACGTATGACGAGAAATAAGTTTTGTGGTTCCAACCCAAAAAACTCGTAGATGTAGAGACGCGAGCAAACTAAGTCTCTACGTGAATTTGGGTAAATAAATTAGAATATCATTTTAAGTGCTATTTTTATTTAATTTTTTCTTTAAGAAGCAAATAATATAAATGCCCATCACTGACAGTGACTCCAGCGCGTAAGCCTGCTACCTTGCCCGCACCCAAAAAGTAATCAACTCTACCCGCGCCTTTAATTGCGCCACCAGTATCTTGATCGAGAACATAACGACTAACAACTCGATGCTCCATTTTGCCCCGAGAATTGACAAAGGGAAAACTAGCGCGAATCAAAGCAAGAGCACCAGGAGGCATCAGAGACTTATCTGTGGCAATGGAGCGCTCTGGTGTTAGTAACTGCTGGATAGAACCTTGTGCTGGAGCGCCGTGATTTTCTTGAAAAAAGACAAAACTAGGATCACGGGGAATATAAATATCTAGATCTTGGGGACGTTTATCAAAATAATCGAGAATAATCGGCATAGTCATACCTTGTAAAGGTAGTTTGCCATCATTCGCTAGTTCTCGCCCAATACTTTTATAGTCATAAGCAGTACTACCCGCATAACCAATTGTAGTTTGAGTACCATCGGTCAGCTCAAGTCGAGCAGAACCTTGGATTTGAGCTAAATATGGTTCTAAGCGTAAGCGTAGCCAAAACAATTCTAATCCGCGCAATCGACCTTTTGCCGCTTGCAAACCATCTGCTCCTTCTAGTTCTAATCTAGTAGGATGAGGTTTGCGCCAAGATTTCAAATCAGGAGGTAAGCGGTAGACAGGATAACGATATTCTGGTGTTGGGAAACGACTTGCAGCATAAATTGGTTCATAATAAGCTGTGAATAAAACCGAACCTTTCAAGTCTTTCCCTACAGACTGGTACAATTCAAACTCCTGTGCAATAGCTGCATTTAGTTCCATTGGAGATTTAGAAACAAGCAACAACTCACGGAATCGCTGTAAACTTTTAATCACGCGAAAGCGAGTAATGCCTGCCACTTTGTACCTTTTATAAGCACTATCAGCAACACTAGTTTGTAGATATTGCAAACTACGTTCAATCGATGTTAACAAAGACTTTTGATCGGGTGCAAGACTATTTTCACCCCAGATTTGCTGATCTAAACAAGAATTATCACCTTGACAACAGGGAAATAACGATGGTATCGATACCAGAGGCGATTTCGTTTCTTGCTGTTGAACCGAAGTTGGTATTTGCCATCTTTCCAGTCTACATTCTCGCGGACTTAGTTCTCCATATCCCAATCTGTGTATGGGTACAAGGAGAATTGTCGCCATAACGGGAAAACTAATAGCGATGATTTTCAGTACATTTTTCATTTCACGCACATAAATGATACTTTTACCATTTATTGTAGGCACGAGTTACCGTCCGCCATTACCTTACCACTGTGCGTCTCCATCTATTCATTCATATTGTGGTATGTAGCAACTGCCGAAGGAGAAATACGATTCAAGTAGCGGAAAATCCAATATTTGAAGATTGTATCTAAAATCACTGGAAATGTAGCAATGAATAAGAAGATAAAATCATGATTTCCTGGTAAACCCCAATGGCGAGACACACCCTCTAAAATTACCTCCCAACCATGAGGAGAGTGGAACCCTACAAATATATCTGTAAACAAAATAATAATAAATGCTTTGGCACTATCACTCAGACCATAAACCACATGATCAAAAAATTCCTTCAACACACCGATTTCACGTTTACTAACTAGCAAAAGACACGTAAAAGCACCAATTGACAATATATCTGCAAAAACATTCTTGATGGCGTTGGCGCTGTTATGACGATATTCTTCAGCAATATCAATAGCTTTTTCTTTAACTTTAATTTCTATTTGCTCAGTAGATAGTGCAGATACTTTATTAATTAGGTTTTCAAACTTTATTCTCTCTTCAAATCTTTGTAATTCTGACAATGCTTCTTCTTCCATTTCGGTGTTGAGAAATACTGACACTTCCTCAGCATGTCTAAAATGATCTACCACAGGTCCTACTACCATAGCTTTTGATAGTTGGTGAGTCAGAATAGGTACGATTATTAGTAGTAAAATAAACCTAATAGATATTACAGTTCTTTTTTGTGTTTTGCGAAAATTTTGTACAACGTCTTGTTCTGCATTCGGGTCTAATTCTATTTGCAAACGAGTGAGAGTACCTAAAATAGAACGGGGTAGTACCCCTGTTGTGTTCACTTTACTTCTTGTTGATTGTTCATATAAAGTTCTTCTAGAAAAATTTTGTGGTTTTGGCGGTTGAGGTTTGCTGACAACTGTTATTGCTGCTGTTGTGTCTTGAGGAGTAATTAAATCTTTACCACTCACTTCTTCATATATATCGGTATATTTTGCTACTATATTATCAATGAACTTCAACTTATCTAGAATTAACTTAGGACTGAGGTGTTCTATATCAAATTTTCTCGCAGCTCTTAAATTATACTCGTAGAGTATGGAACGACTTATTTTAAACTCTGTCAGCCGCATTCGGACATTTTTCAGCAGCTTCTTCAAGTCGGACTCGAAATATTCCATCATACTGCTGCTATATCTAGAATTAGAACTTACAGGATTACCATCGAAATGTTCATCTTCTATTGCCTTAATTTGTAAAGCCGCTTTATAAGCTTGCTCCAGCGAACGCTCTGGTGTGCGTAAATACCAGTGGTAAGTAGCCAGTAAGGAGGGATAAATTTTTTGGCTAAATATTGAGTGTATCATAGTAGCAATCATTTAGCATTATTAATTTAGTTTCTCTTAAATATACGTTAACGTACAAGGTATAATCACAAATCCACGAGGAGATAGTCTGTGGTTTCTGATTCACTTTGGTTAATCGGTCCTAGCCGTAGTGGTAAAACATCTGTGTTAGTAAATCAGTTGTGTAGATGGATAGGATGTGAAACTTCCGCAAATGAACTATTGTATAACAAAAATGGTAGAAGAAAAAATAGTGAAAATGTGAGAAACTATCTTTATAGTCACCACATAGAAGTAAAAGCGTTAATTTTAGCGGCTAATGAAGAAAATCGACGAGATTTAGCTGATAAAATTGTTACAGCAACGCAAGGAAAATATCCAGTACGCTGTAAAACTCCTTTAGGTTTTTTTCAGGATGAAGTAATTTTATTTTGGCCTGTACTAATTCAGGTATTACAGTTAAAAGCACAATTTCCGGTAAGATTACGTCCAGAAACTGAGCAGGAATTAGCAACTAAGCTATGGCGCGATCGCTTAGACGAAGAACTATTACAGCGTGTAGGCATGACAGAGTACCGCTTAGTGCGCCGCATTCTAGACTTACTACAACTAGCAGCCTATAGCGGTACACCAAGTGAGGAAATTGGCGATGTTTTAGCAAAAGCTTTGACGCCAGATGCTACTAATCTAGATCCTGAATTTTTAGCTTCGTTACTACTAGAGTGGCGCAATTGGTGCTTAGAAAGAGGATTACTTACTTACGGTATTGTTACTGAACTTTATCACCAACATTTGTTGTTAGAACCAAATTACCAACAGCAGTTAACTAAACGTTATCAAGCTGTGCTAGCAGATGATGTGCAAGATTACCCGGCTGTAGCACGTCACTTATTTGATCTGCTGTTAGATAACGGTGCTGTAGGGGCTTTTAGCTACAATTTAGATGGTACAGTACGCTTGGGACTAGGCGCCGACCCCGGTTACCTATCCGTGTTAGCGTCGCGTTGTCGGTGCGAAACCCTGACTCAGCCTGCCATTTTTAGTTTGGCAAATAGTTTAATTCAACCAATGGAGGAACTATTGACAGAACAAATCGTTTTGTCTGGTTTACCTTCCAATGTACAATCAATTCAAACTACTTCTCGCGCTCTACTTTTACGACAATCAGCAGAGCTAATTGTTGACGCAATTAAAAATCATCAAGTGCAGCCAGATGAAATAGCGATAATTGCTCCAGGTTTAGATGCGATCGCTCGTTACACCCTGATAGAAATCCTCTCCAAGCAAAATATTCCCGTAGAATCTCTCAACGATCAACGTCCCCTAGTTAGTTCACCCCTCATTCGCGGATTACTCACCACACTAGCACTTGTCTACCCAGGTTTAGGACGTTTGGTAAATCGAGATGCAGTGGCAGAAATGTTAGTTGTTTTGAGTGGGGGAATAGAAGGTAGAGAAGCCCCGGTGGGGCGTCTCGACAACGAGGGAGAAAATATCATCCCCAAATCCCACATAGATCCAGTACGTGCTGGATTAATAGCAGATTACTGCTTTGTCCCACACCCAGATCATCCCAACTTACTCAAAGTAACGGCTTTTGATCGGTGGGATAGATTGGGTTATGGAGCTACTACAGCTTATGGAGAAATTTTAGAGTGGTTGGAGAAACAACGAACTCAGCAGGAGATGCGTTTGATACCTAGTCCTATTTCTCTAATTGACAGAACTATTCAGCGCTTTTTATGGAATGGGAGTAATCTCCCTTACGATCAATTAGCTGCTCTGCGGGAGTTACTAGAAACTGCCCAACACTACTGGGAAATTGATACCAGGTTAAAACAAACCCCCCACAGTGGGGGGGTTGTACCTCATAATACAATTGCCGAATTTATACAACTGCTGCAACGTGGTACTATTACTGCCAATCCTTACCCTGTTCGTCCCATTGGACAAAGAGCAAAAGCTGTTACCTTGGCAACTATTTTCCAATACCGCTCTAGTAGACGATCTCATCGTTGGCATTTTTGGCTAGATGCTGGTTCACCTTTGTGGGCAAAAGGTGGTGCGGCTACTTTATTCGGTGCGCCGTTTTTTCTGCGCGATCGCTATGGAGAACCTTGGACAGCGGAGGATGAAAAACAGGCAGAAGAACAAAGATTGCAAAGAATTTTGGCTGATTTGCTTTCTCGTGTATCACAAACAATTTATTTGTGTCATAGTGATTTAGCTGTGAATGGGCAAGAGCAACAAGGTCCATTGTTACCTTTAGTCAACGCTTGCGTGCCTGTGGTTTCTCCTACTGCCGTAGTTTAAGTCTTTGTAGCATCATTACTTTACCTAAACTTTGTGTGTTTTTTAACGTATTTGCCAAAACTTTATATTCGTCAATCGATTTACTAATGTAAGATGGCTGTAGCAAGGAGAACACGTACACAATGATCTATATCATTGTGACTTTAATAGGGAGTACACAAAGCTCAAGCAGATGAAAAGCATTTGGTACTCCAGCATTCCAGGTTTTACATCATCTACCACAGCAGCAGGCTGGCAAAAAATTCGTCTTTTTCGTGATTCTTCAAGAGAAATTTTCTGGTGCTTTACC
This sequence comes from Iningainema tapete BLCC-T55, assembly GCF_014698965.1. Lineage (GTDB taxonomy): Bacteria > Cyanobacteriota > Cyanobacteriia > Cyanobacteriales > Nostocaceae > Iningainema > Iningainema tapete. The sequence continues at coordinate 104,764 of NZ_JACXAE010000049.1, read as the reverse complement.
AATTGACTTACCGTTTTTTTGTACAGTAACAAGTTCATAACCAACGGCAAGCTCTCGCCTGCTATACAAATTGTGTGAATTTTCAAATTGGTCGTACTGATAGGTACTTCTAGTAGTAATTGCTCATCTACTACAGAATTACTCAATATATTGCTGCGCTAAATCTGAAAATTCTACGCGAACGAAAGCGATCAACACATAGTTTTTTCTGAACGTATAATTTTTGAGGAGTCAAATAGTGATGACTAAGTCATCTATTCTTAAGAATTTAGTAATCTGTGCATTCACAGTAGCAGCAACCGCAACCCTCTCATCTTTGGTAAGCCAAGCGCAGGCACAACAAGTTACACAACCTGGCTTGGGCGCACCTCCTTTTGGACAAAGACCTCCAGCAGGAGGACCAGCCTTCAACGCAGGTCCTGAAAATAATTTACCAGTAGGCGGTGCTGGAGCCGTTATTATTACACCAGGTCCTAGCGCTAGCCCCAGCCCAGTTCCCACTCTTCCCCCTGTGGTAATTAGCCCAGCTCCAACTGTTTCCCCAGTAGTTAACCCACCAGCAGTTAACCCTCCAATGGTTAACCCACCAGCAGTTAACCCTCCAATGGTTAACCCACCAGTTGCAGTTAACCCAGGTGCGCCTAACCCAGAAATTCCCGAACCTATGACTATCTTAGGTACTTTGACTGCCGCTGGTTTTGGTGCACGCTTTATGAAGAAGCGTAAGCAAATGCAGGCTTCCAAAAATGAGGTTTAAGTAATTTTGGAATGTTCTATCTGTTAGAAGTAGCAGATGCTCAAATCTCACTACAAAAAATGGTGCGTTAAGCAAAAGCTATAGCGCACCGAAGCTGAAGATATAGTACGTTACGGCTTTTGCTGTAGCGTACTTTACTCAAGATCATAGATTGTGTTTCAATGAAAGAGTTCCAACTAACTCAACTCCTATCTTGGAAAGACCCTCGCTACTGGCTATTAGCGATCGCCATCGCCTTAGAGACAATGTGTATTACTTTAGTTTGGCGGGCAGATGACATGGGTCATTTAGGGATGAGTATTCTGTTTTTACTAGCCACCAGCACTTTATTATGGGAAAAACGCCATAGTTTAAGCTTTGAAAGTGATTTTTTTTCCAGCTTGGTTGGTGTTGTACTAATTAGTTGGGTGCTATGGGAGAGTATTAATCTGAGTGCAGGTCATGCACTTCGCCTGTTATCCTTAACTTCGGCTATTGGTGTTGCCTTACTAGCTTCTGGTTTTAAAGGATTAAAGCAGTATTGGCAAGAATTGATCATACTTTTTTTCTTAGGCGTACCCGGTGTTATTGCAGCATTCCTATTTGATCTTTCGCCATTGAGTGCTAAATTTGGTGGATTTCTCTTGTCTTTGAGCGGCTTCTCTGTGTCTGTTGTGGGGACAAATATTAATCTTCCTACAGGAGGCGTGAGAGTAGTTTACGGTTGCTCTGGCATTGATACCATCACCTACGTTTTGGGAATTGCGGTGATTGCGCTAGTGATGTTTCCCGTACATTGGCGTAAGCAAATTTTCGTACCAATTGTCGCGATCGCCATCGGATTTATAGTTAATGGAGTGAGAATTGCCATGTTGGCAGCTATGTCAGTATCCAACAAAGCTGCTTTTGATGATTGGCATGGCGGTACAGCTTCTTACTCGTTTGGCATGATCGGAATCTTCCTTTTAGGGTTATTTTACTGGTTTTTACTTGAGCAAGAAGGAAATATCAAAAAATCATGATTACTTGGGAAAAATTCCGGATTCCTTTGCTGGGGTTTCTTTTTGGTGCTGTTTTAGTAGTTTTAATCAAAGTAGTTTTAGCAACAATTTCACAGTAGAGACTTTACATGTAAAGTCTCTACCGTGTTGGATTGGGTGTGGATATTTCGTCTCCTTTAATCAAGAACGGGCAGGATGCTCCGCAGTCACCTCAACTTTGGGAACCAAAGCACGGTGCTGCTCTCCGTACCACAAGAATTGCCAAACATCTTTACAATAGTAAGTAATGTAAAGATATTTATCAGAATCATGGTTTTATTCGGATTTGGTAAAAAACTAACTCTGCCGACTGCACAAGAAGCTTTGCCAGGAAGGGCAGAACCTATGCGAGTACCTGAACGCCACTATGTTAATGGTAATCCCCTCAAACCTCCATTTCCAGAAGGAATGGAGACAGCAATGTTTGGGATGGGATGCTTTTGGGGTGCAGAACGCAAATTTTGGCAGTTAGAAGGAGTTTATACCACTGCCGTTGGTTACGCAGCTGGAATAACGCCTAATCCTAACTACAAAGAGGTTTGTAGTGGACAAACCGGACATAATGAAGTAGTTTACGTTGTTTTTGACCCAAAAGTAATTAGTTATTCACAACTGCTCAAAGTATTTTGGGAAAACCACAACCCCACCCAAGGAATGCGTCAAGGTAATGACGTTGGTACTCAGTACCGTTCAGGAATTTACGTATATTCCGAAGAGCAAAGAAAGCAGGCAGAAGAATCATTAAAAGCTTATCAACAAGCTTTAACTGCGGCTGGTCATGGTAAGATTACTACCGAAATTCTCAAAGCGCCTGAGTTCTACTACGCAGAAGACTACCATCAGCAATACCTAGCTAAAAACCCCAATGGTTACTGTGGTTTAGGTGGAACAAATGTTGCTTGTCCAGTAGGAATAGCTCAGTCTTAGTAGATGATGTAGCGCGAAATTTCACACAATGAAGTAGAGACGCGAAATTTTGCGTCTCTACTAGGCATAAACTTTACGATAATAAGCTTGGTAATCTGGCGATAAAAGAGGTTGCCACCAATCGATGTGAGTCAGATACCATTCAACAGTTAAACGTAAACCTTGAGCGATCGCCACAGTTGGAGTCCAGCCAAGTTGAGTTTTAATCTTAGTCGCATCAATAGCGTATCTTCTGTCATGCCCAGGGCGATCCTTAACAAAACTAATCAAACTTTTTGCCGGATGCACAGCAGAGTTGGGTGCTAATTCATCCATCAGCTCACATAACATCTGCACCAACTGGATATTTTCCACCTCATTATTACCACCAATATTGTAAGTTTCCCCCGGCTGACCAGAATTAATCACCACATCTAAAGCACGACAATGATCGCCAACAAACAGCCAATCCCTAACATTCCTACCATCACCATAAACAGGTAAAGGCTTACCCATCAAACAATTAATACACATCAAAGGAATTAACTTTTCCGGAAACTGAAAAGGACCATAATTATTAGAACAATTCGTAATAATAGTTGGTAAACCGTAAGTATGAAAATAAGCACGAACTAAATGATCACTACCAGCCTTAGACGCCGAATAAGGACTATTAGGAGCATAAGGCGTAGTCTCCCGAAAAGGAGGGTCATCCAGTCCCAAACTACCATAAACCTCATCAGTAGAAACATGTAAAAAACGGAAACCATCCGACTTATCACACACCAACCAACGTTGACGAAAAGCCTCCAACAAAGTAAAAGTTCCCACCACATTAGTTTGAACAAAAGCACCAGGGCCCAAAATCGAACGATCAACATGAGACTCAGCCGCAAAATGGGCAACCGTATCAATCCCCTCCACCGCCAACAACTCATCAACCAAAGAGCGATCGCAAATATTCCCCTGAACAAAGCGAAAATTCTCCTGCCCCTCCAAACAAGCCAAATTCTTACGATTACCCGCATAAGTAAGCGCATCCAAAACCACCACCCGATCCTCAGGAAAAACCCCACACCAGTGATGAACAAAATTCGCACCAATAAAACCAGCACCACCAGTCACCAACAACCTACGACTCATCTGTTTCCTTCGCGCTCTTAGCGCCTTCGCGGTTCAATAATCCAAATCATCCAACAAAGCAGACAACGCTGCCCGCATCTCCTGCACCGTCGTCGTCGTCGTACCAAACTGACGCACCACAATACTAGCCGCCAAATTACCCAAAACAGCCCCTTCCCAAACAGAAGCCCCAGCAGCCAAACCCAAAGTCAAACCCGCCACCACAGTATCACCTGCACCCGTAACATCAAACACCTCAGTCCGATTAAAAGCCGGGATATGAAATTCACCCCCATCACAATCAAACAGACTCATCCCCTGTTCACCACGAGTAATCAAAACATACCTAGCCTGCGTCAAACGAAATAAATCGCTTGCTGCCCGAGTCAAACTCTGGTCATCAGTAATACTATAACCCACAGCCAACTCAGCTTCCGGCAGATTGGGAGTAAACAACATAGCTCCAGAATAACGCTCCAAATGTTTTTGAGCATCAACAATTGTCCGCGAAGCAGACAAAGCCGCCGAAATCACTCTTTGAGTCAAAGTTCCATCACCATAATCAGAGCAGATCACAGCATCTACTGAACTAGCTTGCTCCTTTATATACTGAGCCAACTGTAATTGTAAATCCAAATCTGGCAATTCATCAGACTTTCTGTCCACCCGAACTATTTGCTGAGTCACCGATTGACGAGAATGCCCTGAAATTCGTGTTTTCGTGACTGTCGGACGATGGGGATCAAGAAAAACACCATCAGTATTAATTCCCGCCACCTCCAATAAATTACGTAGTGCTTTTCCCTGTTCATCTTTACCTAAAAGCCCCACCGCCAAAACCTGCGCTCCCAACCGAGCAAAGTTATACACCGCATTTGCTCCACCTCCTGGTACTTGCTTAGTGGTTTCGTGACGGAGAATCAACACTGGTGCTTCACGAGAAACTCTCTCCACACTTCCTGTGAGAAACTCGTCCAAAGTCAAATCACCAATTATCAGTACTCGTGCCTCGTTAAATCTTTCCATGAGGGAGAATAATCGGTGAGATGAAGCCCTAAGCAAATCAGCAAAATTTTGGTCTAAAACCATAGAAACTCAATCATAAACCACTAAAATATTTCTTACTTAGCTTAGTTAATATTCTGTTTGTGAGTAATTTTGCAGCACGTATTCTCGTCAAGCTGGGAATATTTGATGGGTGTTGTTTTTTGTGGTCAAAAAAGTTGTTCAACTCATCCAATATAACTTGAAAACGCTTAGTAATATTCTCAGCACGATATTCACTAAAAAACTGTTCCGATAAATTAGGTGAAGTCCAATTTTTTAAGACTTGTAATATACGTTGAGTATCATATTCTTGGGAATATCCAGCAATTTTATAGCAATTAAATCCAGGGTCTAAGTAATCAGAAAGTCCGCCATTGATGCTAGAAAAAACTTGACATCCACATGCAAGAGCTTCCATTGGTTGTAAACCAAATCCTTCACTTACACGCTGTTGCGCCCAATATTCTGCAGAGTCATAGAGGTAAATTTTTGACTGATTAAATAAACCAGGTAAATCCTTTACATAAGAGTTAACTAGCATTACGTTACAACATTTTTGTAATGCTGGAATTAAGTTTTGAATTAAATATTCAGAAGATTTTCGACTCTGAACTAAAACATCAATATCCCTTTCAATCCCTAAATTTTGAAATTCGTTACTAATTTGATTAGGCAAATAATAAATGAGCGAGTTTGGAGATTTTTGTCCCCAATATCCCATTGTATTTCGACTTACAGTAATAATTGGAATACTCGGCGGAAGGTTGAATCGGTATCCGGCACTGTGGGCATGGTAAACAACATTGTATTGCTTTAACTTAGTGACTAGCAGAGCTACATCAAATCCCCAGCTAATCACAAAAATGATGTCATCTAAGTCTTTGTCTTGAAGCAAATCATCGAGAAACACCTTGCCTGTTTCCCGTTGACGGTAAGTTACCACCTCAGCAGTACAAATTTGCTGGGCAAGATGAAACGTTTTTAATTCTGCCCAAAGACCTCCACAGGCAAATTTGCCATCTGTCCCAGGAAGTAAAAAATAAAGTTTTCGCATGATGTTTCTTCTTCACTCCCGCCAGCATACTTTAATAAAATGCCCCTGGCGTCCCCAAAGGTCACGAGTTAAAGTAATATTTTCAATGGCTAAGTTGAAGGGAATGGCGGTTGTAAGGTATTTTTGTACCAAAGCACCAATATCTGGTGCAAGTTCAGCCGCTGTTGTCGTGGCTATTCCCAATCCTACCAATTGCTCGATTGGTCCTCTAGGTAGTAAAAGATGCACACCTACAGCTAATCCTGCTGTTAACAGCATTGCTACGGATAAATTTGTGCCGCAACGGGGATGCACCGCTAAATTCCATTCTCCACTAGTAAGGCGATGTAGGGCAATTGACACGGCACGACGCAAATCACTGATATTCACCTCACCATACAGGTAGAATCCTTGATCTGTAGATAAACCCCCTAATAGTTCGTTATCAACTTGAAAATTAGATGAGGTTGATGTGGGAGCATGGTAATTGTTTAATTCACTCAACACCCAAACTACGGCATGTTCTAGAGCATGAACTTGGCGCAGCATGAGAATTTCCTTCAGCCCAGGAATAAACGATAGCTGTTTGAGTAAATCAGCATCTTGTGTAGGTGAAGGTACTGTTAAATCGAAATTTAAGAAGTCAAAGGAAGACGAGCTTCCTTTGGCAGCAGCAGAGGTATACATAGCAACACTGCTCCCTAATCGGATCGAGCAATATAGATTTCTTACAAATGTAACGCTCTATCCCATAAAGTATTGCTAATTTTTGTTGATTGCAGCAACAAACCCAGCTTAATTAAAGGCACAATCTTTCTAAAGGTGTTTTCACCGCCACCAAATCTTACTCTAGAAGAAGCTGCAATAAAAAAGCTTCTGTGTACTATCACTGCAACTTGAACTGCTTTTGGGGAAACAGTCCTTGTTTTACTCTGCTTAATTTGGAGAAGTCCTCGTCAAAGTTAGGCGTGAGGAGGAGAATAATCATCGGACCTACCAAAATTGGCAGATTTCATAAATTAGTAACTTATTTAACCGTTGTGTTCAGGCAGAGGAAGAGGACAGCAATTTACATCATTCAAGCAAACTTTTCCCCACTGCAAAGCCCAGCGGACAAGAGCTACTCGGTTATCAGTGCCGGTTTTAGTGAGAATATTGCTGATGTGGTTATCAACTGTACGCTTACTAATTTCCAGTTTGGCTGCAATTTCTTGGTTAGTTAAGCCAGCGGCCACTAAATCGATAATTTGCAGTTCTCTGTCTGATAGACTAACGGGGGTCAGAGACTCGCCACCAGCCATGAGCTATTTAATCCTCCATAGTATATCTACTTAATTGCTCTTTTTCATTCTAGAAGATTCTTTTGTGAGTAGGTGTTTTAACTGTTAGCAGTGATACTATTGTGAAGATTTTCTTTTTAAATATGGTTGGTCTGGGTTAGGTTCGTTGAGTTGTATGAACGATCGCCGACTCGGTCGCGGAAATATTGTAGATTTTAAACGGCAAGTTCCTAACCAAAATCGAAAATCTCAGTTCAGATGAGCAATCCCCGTGTTTTGTGCTTGGGCGAAGTTTTATTTGATTTATTAGCCGATCAATTGGGAAAAAGTCTCCCAGAGGTAGAATCTTGGACTCCCTACCCAGGGGGAGCACCAGCTAATGTCGCCTGTGCTTTAGTAAAGCTGGGGACACAATCCGGATTTATCGGCGCTGTGGGTGAAGATGAGCCAGGAAATACGCTGGTAAAACTCTTAGATGAAGTAGGTGTGGATATCACAGGAGTGCAACGCCATCCCACAGCGCCAACACGACAAGTTTACGTTGTGCGCGACCTTAAAGGCGATCGCAATTTTGCCGGCTTTGGCAAACACGATACCTCCGAATTCGCCGATACTCACCTTAAGACTGATTTATTGCCACAATCCCTATTTCAAACGGCAGATTTTTTAGTTTTAGGTACATTAGAAGCAGCTTATCCAGAAAGTGAGCGTGCAATTCACTACGCCTTGAAGCTCGCAGAGCAATATGACATCAAGATTTTACTTGATGTTAACTGGCGACCTGTGTTTTGGACAAGCCCTGATATCGCTCAACAAAAAATTCGGGAACTATTTAAGCAAGTCGATTTTGTTAAACTTGCCAAAGAAGAAGCTGAATGGCTTTTTGATACCAGCGATGCAGGAGCAATCAACTACCGTCTTAACTCTGTAGAGGGAGTGCTAGTAACAGATGGGGAGAACGGCTGCTCTTACTGTTTGGGTGAAAATGAAGGTAAGTTACCTGCTTTTTCCGTTCCCGTGGTTGATACCACTGGGGCTGGGGATAGCTTTGTCGCTGGGTTTGTTCACCAAATTTGTCAACAAGGTATCAATAATTTGAGTAATCCACAGACAGCAAAAGAAATTGTCACTTACGCTAGTGCTGCTGGAGCGTTGACGACTTTAAAACCTGGTGCGATCGCTTCTCAACCCACAGCCGCTGAAGTCGAAGCTTTCCTTGCATCCCATTCACTATAAGATGCTGATAGCTGGAGTATCGGTCACAATTGGCTGATACTCATGGCTAGAAAATGGGCGAAAATCCTCATGCCATTGCCCGGTCAAATTGCATAATAATCGTAACTGGAGCGGTGCTGGTACTGAGTTGACGCGCTCAACGTGTACTTTTAAAAATTTTGGGTTTTCGTTTTTAAGTTTAAAAGTATCATTTAAAATATAGCGGGGACAATAACCTACAATATAATGATCCATAGTGCATAAGAGCAGAGCATTAGGGTCATAGGGATTTTGAAATTCATGGGCTAGATATAAAAGTTCGCCGCTTTGAAGTTGGTTAATTCGTTCTGCTGCACAAAGCGGAAGATGTCGCAGTCCATGCGCAAAAAAATGGATGTGGTAAAAGCCATTTTCATCTGGTTCTGGGCAAGGAAACACTTCAAAATGATCTGTTACCTTACGCCCACCACTACGAGAAAGAATGGCAATTGGATCATCCTCGTGCATCGAAATATTTAGCAACTCAAGATAATTACGATAATCAGGGCGCGATCGCCGCATAACTCTGTTAGAGAATAAGGGAAACAGTTCATCCGATGTATATACTTTGTGCAGTTCGGGAAATGAATATACTAGTGGAAATCCACACTTATCTCTAGCTTCTACAGCACCATGAGTATACACAAATTGATATTTCTTCCCATCAAAAGTTAACCTACCGACGGGAAACCAACAGCGACTATTTGGATCTTGCCAAGCTAAAAACAGTGTTTTCATAGTTAGGTGTCCCGCAGCTTTAGCAATCTACATTTATATTGGTTATAAACATATCCTAATAATTTTTGATCAAACTATTTTCCTTGGGAGTTGTTTGTGCCAACCATAAGGACTCTGCAACTTGGTGATGAAGAGGCGCTAGAGACTTTCCTCTCTCAACATGCTGATACTTCAATGTTCTTGCGCTCGAATCTGCAAGCAGTGGGACTAGTTTACCAGGGCGCGCAGTTTCAAGGCACTTATGTGGCTGCGATTGAAGATAAAATTATCACCGCCGTTGCCGCTCATTATTGGAACGGAATAGTAATAGTTCAAGCACCTGTATATCTTCAAGAGGTAGTGCAAGCAGTTGTAGCATCTAGTCGTGCGATCGCAGGAATTATTGGACCATTTTCACAAGTAAAGGCAGCAACAGAAGTGTTGGGAGTTGCCAACCGACCTACACAAATCAACGAACCTGAAGTATTGTTTTCTTTAGCATTAAAAGATCTTCGTATTCCAGAAGCACTCTTATTAAAAGAAGTTGAGTGCCGACTACCAACAGCAGATGAGTTAGACTTACTTACCTCGTGGTGCGCTGCTTACAACATAGAAACTTTGGGAGCAACAGACACTCCCAGCTTGTCAGTAGCCTGCCGTTCAACGGTAGAAGCGCGTCAAGCTAACGCTATGCACCATGTGCTGGTAGCAGAAGGAACTTTAGTTTCCTACTCTGCCTTCAATGCTCGCTTACCTGATATCGTACAAATTGGTGGAGTGTGGACACCGCCTGCTTTGCGTGGACAAGGTTATGCCAGATGCGTATTGGCAGGCTCATTGTTAGATGCACAGTCTCAGGGAGTGAACCGCGCCATTCTGTTTACTTCTGTAAACAACAAAGCAGCCCAAGCAGTTTATCGAGGGCTAGGCTTTCAACCTACTGGAGAAGAGTATGGCTTGTTACTGTTTAAGGACGCTGCGGGATGAGCAGCACAAAGCTAAAAAAGTATGGGAATTTGGGGATTTTCAGACACCAACAACTTTAGCGTTGGAAGTAACGAATGTTGTTCATAAGCTTGGTGTAACACCAAATTCCGTTTTAGAACCTACTTGTGGTCGTGGAGCATTTTTGTTGGCTGCTTGTAAAATATTCTCAAAAGCCAGTAAATTTGTTGGATATGATATTAATACAGAGCATCTGGTCTACTTGAAAGAAAGGATAGCACTAGAAAAGTGTAATGTACCAATAGAGATTATTAACGGTGATTTTTTTGATTTAAATTGGTCAGCAATTATTAATAAATTAGATGACCCATTACTGATTATTGGCAACCCTCCTTGGGTGACAAGTTCCGATTTAGGCTTATTAAAAAGTTCTAATTTACCGCAAAAATCTAATTTTCAAGGCAAGCGTGGATATGATGCTTTAACGGGGAAAAGTAATTTTGATATTTCCGAATGGATGTTACTTCAACATTTAGAGTGGCTGCAAGAACGTTCTGGCATAATTGCAATGTTATGCAAAACTTCTGTTGCTAGAAAAATTATTATTCATGTTTGGCAGTATAAGCATAGAGTTAACCGGGTTCAAATCTATAAAATAGATACTACAAAATATTTTAATGCTTCTGTAGATGCTTGTTTGTTTGTTTTGTTAATTGGAGATGGAGAGTTAGCAAAAGATTGCGAAATTTTCGATAATTTATCTGCTCAAAAACCATCTCAAATTATTGGTTATCACGATAATACACTCGTTGCCAATGTCATAGATTATGAGCATTGGTTACATTTACGTGGGACTGACTCAGTTTATACCTGGCGCTCTGGCTTAAAGCATGACTCTTCTAATGTGATGGAACTTGAACGAGAAGGCGATAAATTCCGCAACGGATATGGTAATGTTTATTCTCTTGAGCAAGATTGGGTATTTCCGCTGTTGAAAAGTTCAGATGTTGGAAATGGTCGTACATCAACTTGTAGAAAATATGTTATTGTTACGCAACGGTATGTTGGTGAAGATACAACACACTTAGAGTTTGATGCTCCTAAAATATGGAGCTATCTTCAGAGTTATCGAGAGTATTTATCAAAACGTAGTAGTTCGATTTATCGGAATCGTCCAGAATTTTCTGTATTTGGTGTGGGAGAATATACTTTTGCACCTTGGAAAGTGGCTATATCGGGTTTTTACAAAACTCTTAATTTTGTAGAAGTTAGTCCAATTAACGGGCATCCTGTTGTTTTTGACGATACGGTTTACTTTTTATCATGCGATTCTAAATCTGAGGCATCTTTTCTTGCCGCTATGCTAAATTCACAACCAGCTCAAGAGTTTTTAGCATCTATGATTTTTTGGAGTGATAAGCGACCAATAACTATTGAATTACTTAAGCGACTCAATTTGCGCACATTAGCAAAGATTTTGGGTAGAGAAAAGGAATACAACAGTTACGCGGTAAAAAAGGGTAGCGTTACTGGTAAAGGTTTGAGAATGGTAAAGTAAATCAGTTTTTTTCAAACACGACGTTTGCGGAATATACTTGTCATATTAATGCCCGTTACCAACAATCCTATCAATCCTAAACCAATTAAAAGTACATAAAACGGTCGAAGAATAGGTCCTAAATATGTACCTTGGTGAATTTGTAAAAAAATTCCAGCTACTTCGCCAGACATGCCAAAAAAATCTTTTCCCAATAGGAAAATTATCCCCGTCACAGCACTAACTGCTAACGGTAAAAAGAAAATGGGTGCGAGGATGCTGTGAAGTTTGCGATGCCTTACGGCAAGCCGCAAAGCGTCTACGCCCACTTTTGCTGCTTTTGAGGAGCGCTCGCCAAATAAATTTGTCATACTTAAACCTGTGACAATCAACCCTAACAGTCCTAAACCGATTAAAAGTACATAAACAGGTACAAGAGGTCCGAGGTATCCTCCTAGATGAATCATCATGGCAAAATCCGCTAATTGATTCGGGATGCCAAACCAACTTCTTCCTATACGGTAAAATATTCCAGTTAAAGCACTGGCAAATAATGGCAAGAAAAGTATTGGTGCTATCTTGCGATGAATTTGACGAAAATTAAAGCTCATTGCACTTCTTAGTCAGTTATGGATTTTGGCTAATAGCCATGCAATTGATTAAATGGCTACTACTAATAAATAGAATCAAATATTTCTGATTATACATCTGCCCATTTCCGCAACAGATTAGCATGAGTTTTACAAATCAAATCAAACTCTGGTGATTTACCGTACTTCTCAAATATCACTTGCCGAACGGTATCTAAATCAAACAAAATCTCTCTTTCTGCGGTGTCACGGATAATACTTTGTATCCAAGTAATAGCCACAAGTCTAATACCTTCTTTAACTGTTTCAACTCGATGTAAAGTTGAAGAAGGATAAACAATCATTGAGCCTGCTTCTAGTTTAAAAGCTTGTTCACCCAAAGAAGTATCAATTACTAATTCTCCACCTATGTAACTTGAAGGGTGACTAAGAAATAGGGTTAATGATACATCAGAACGAGTGAGAATTTCATGCCCCATCAATGCATTATCAGTGTGATCGCCATAATACATACCTGGTTCATAGCGACTAAATATTACAGGAAGGATAGTTTTTGGTCTTACTGCTGCTTGAAATAATCTATTACGTTTAAGTGCTTGTGTAACGATAGAACTTATTTCTTGGGAGGCTATATATTGCGTGTTATTTTTTACTTGCTGAGCGTGCCATCCTGCTGTTTCCTTGCCGTCGATAAATTCAGCATTATTCAATTGGGAAATAATCGACTCTAATTCAGTAGGGGTGAGAACATGATCAATACAAAGAATCATCATCCAGAATCCTTGTAGAGACGTTCCATGGAACGTCTCTACATTATTTTTCACTGCTATGTCTAATCTAAGGTGTTTTTGCTGGTGCGGGTGATTGAGTTTGCGTGGATGGAGTCTTTGTACCGCCTTCGCCGCCTTCGCCGCCTTCACCACCTTCGGAGTTACCACATGCGCTGACGGTTGCAGCTAAGCCAAGGGAGAGAAATAGTGCGATCGCTTTTCTTGAACCCATATTAATACTCCTCATTTGTTGTTAGAGTTGTTGATTAGGAATTCAGAATTGCCTGTCCTAAAGACAGCATATCAACTCTTGGAAAGTTCAGCCCTGTGTTTGTTACATTGTCGTTTTCATCATCACCGTCGTTGATAGTAACACCTGTTGACCTTAACAAGTTGCGGAATTCTCCTGGAGTTAGTCGCCGCCCCAAAGTTTGTTCTGCTAATTGCTGAGCTAATATAGCCATACCTGCTACATGTGGTGCAGCTTGACTAGTGCCAGATCTTGTAGTTGTAAAGTCAGAACTTGTACTATTACTACTAAGTCCCGCGCCAGTGATTTGCGCACCAGGAGCAAATGCAGTTGTCAATGCTTCAGAGCGTTGAGAAAAACTGACAATTCTGTTAGAGTTGGTAGTAAAATCTATTGCACCACTAGCCCAGCTAAAGGCTCCGCCATTATTTGCATCCCAAACAGCACCAATAGAAAGTGAGTTGGGATCTGCTGAAGGATATTGTACACCTTGAGCGCTACTATATCCAGCAAATGAGTTACCTGAGGCAGCGACGACTATAATACCTAAATCTGCTAGCCTTTGCAACTCATCACCAATTCCGTAACGTGGTGCGGCTGTATTCCAGTTATTGCCATCACCTATCGACAAATTCACACTAGCGATTTTGTATGTTGCGGCGTTGTTAATTACCCATTGCAAGGCTTGTTCCGTAGCACCAAAACTGCCATTTCCACTATTAGAAAAAACCTTGAGGTTGATGATATTAGCTGCAGGTGCAATACCTGTGTAAGTTCCGTCTTGGGAAGCAATAATGCTGGTGACGTTTGTGCCATGCCCACTAACATCCGTTGCATCTGTATCGTTATCAGCAAAATCGAAACTGTAGACGATGCGATCGCTTATACCATCTCCATTACTATCTGAGCCAAAGAAGGGATGACTTAAATTAATACCAGTATCCAAAACCACATTATGCCAACCACTACCATTTATTCCTGCAAAACGTGCATCGCTACCAAGGCTAGGATTACCACTGCGAAAATCATTTACTCTAATCAATGAAGTGGAAAGATTTGTCTCAAAGTATGTTGGAGAGTCCGAACCAGTAGTTGTGATATCGTCAATTAGGGGTGTACTCGAAAGTGTGATATTATACATAGTGCCGACATTCTCACCCGGCATAACTCGAAGACGATAAGCCCCTGCATCTAAAGTTGTATCAATTGATTTTGCAATTGTGCCAGTCGATAGATGAAGAATGTTGCCATGAATATCTAATAACTGAATATCTGCATCAGCACTCGTGCCATCCATTAACAAACTGAAGTGATTACTCGTCCCTAGACTAAAACAGTAGTAGTCATCTGTGTCAATACTACCCACCCAGCCTTGATAAATTTTGCCAGATGAGGATAAGTTAACTTTACGCCCTAAATCAATTGTGTTACCAGCAAAATCGAGCGGATCTACCATTGATTGGATGATTTCTTGTCCAAGATTTGAGTTACGCCAGTCTCTTTTCGGATTAATAACTCTCTGCAAAGATGGCGCTTCTCCCGTTACACCACTTAATTGAAAGACTAGATCATTGTAGTCACGATCTGAATTTCTATTAATTTGTATATCCTCAAAGCTAAAAGTGTTACCATTGACTTGCTGCTGTCCATCAGCATTGAGTTTAGTTACTTGAGCAAATTGAATTGTGTTATTAAGATTTGCCTTGGGAATTGAGAACAGTGGACGCCCTTCTCCGTTTATATCCGGATTGAGCAAAGCATCTTTAACTTTACCATTAGGAACAAGCATGATGCCAAATTGGCTTCCTGGATGCAGGTTAAAGGTTTTATTACCTAAATAAAGTCCGTTGTTAACATCATCTTCGTACTCTATACTGCCAAAGAATTTTGCTCCTTCGGTACTGTCAGAAATCACAACATAGCCCCAATCAGGAGAGTTTTGTGACGCACGCAGCGCTGCTTCTTGAATAAAGATGGTTGAGCCTATGCCGTACTGCTCCATTCCTAATAAACTAAAGATTGCTAACTCGCCTTCATATCCACCTCCATCAAACAAATAGTTAAAGCTTACCTCTCCAGTTTCGCCAACTGTAAAGATACCAGTATTAATAGCTTCGATTGAAGGAAGACTATAGTTTGAGAATGACTGATGTGAGGTTGCGAGTCCGTAAGTAGTTTCTGATGCACTTAAGTCTAGTAGTGCGAGTTCCACGGAATTAAAGTTAAGTCCGTTATACCCTGATACATCGAAAGAATTCCACATAGTTGTTAATTCTGAGGCTTGGTTATATTACTGAGGAGCGCGTCTCCAAAAATACCGCAGCAAATTCATTGAAATGCTTAAGTAAAAATAGCACAGCGATTTCTTCATGGCAAAATTTGAGAAATCGCTATGTTCTGTTAAATACTAGCTAAAGTACTTAAACTTACTGTTAAATTAAGGTTAAATTAGTAACTTATCAATTGGTGTACACTTCGTAAAGACGCCCAAGAAATTTATTTCTTGGCTAAAAGCTTAAGTTAGCTGAAGCTAACTGCGTAACTCTTTCAGTCAGCTTCAGCTGACTTGAGCTTTAAGCCTTGAACTTCAGTTCAAGCCTCAAAATGTTTGTTTAGATATAATTTGAATTTGACATCTGTTCTAATTTATGGTGGTGGATGGGCAAGAATTCCACTCCATTAAAAAGGAGATGTTAGCAATGAAAGCTGAAGACATCATGACTACAGAGGTAGTGACAATTCGCAGTTCAGCGACTGTTGCTACTGCAGTGAGGCTGATGAAAGAAAAAGGTCTGCGAGCTTTGATTGTGGATCGTGCCTATGACAATGATGCTTATGGCATTGTTACAGAAACAGATGTTATTTACAAGGTAACAGCTTACGGAAAAGATCCTAAGCAAGTGCGTGTTTACGAAATTATGAGCAAGCCTTGCATTATTGTAAATCCTGAGTTAAGCGTGGAATATGTAGCACGGTTATTTGCTAATACTGGTATCCGTAGAGCGCCTGTAATTCAAGGCAAGCTGTTGGGCATCATTTCGGTGACGGATATTCTCACCAAAAGCAACTTTGTCGAAAGTCCAATTGTGCATGTGTTTGAGCAGAAAATTCAAAAAGCGATTGAGGAGGCACGTAGCACTTGTGCTATTAATGGGGCTGTTTCTAGTGAATGTGCAGATGCTTGGGATGAAGTGGAAGAGCTTCAGGCACAAGCAGCTCATCAAAAAGCTGAGCATATGGAGCCTGCCAAAACTTCCTTTGAGGAATACTGTATAGCAAACCCAGATGCACCTGAATGTCGAATTTTGATTGAAGATTAGCAGGAATGGGGCATCGGGCATCGGGTATCCGGCTAGGTAAGAAATAATTAATCTTCTCTAACCAGTTCCCATTGCCCAAAGCCCATTGCCCAAAGCCCATTCTTTTTCATCTTTTTGCTACCCGCATTAATAAGAAAATACTGATTCCTAATCCTAAAAAGTTTGCCAACCAAGCTCCGATAAAGGGAGAAAAAATCCCTGCCTCTGCTAATGCTCCAGAAATAAAATATACTATGTAGTAAGTAAAAATAACTATAACACTAATACCAAAACTGGTTGCTCTGGCAGTACGCTGGGGTATAGTTCCCATTGCTGCTCCAACTAAGCCAAAGGCTACACATACAAATGGGATAGCGATTTTTTGTTGAATCCGAACTTCGAGTTTACGAATTTTTCTCTCATCTGCGCCCAGGCGTTCAACTTCCAGTTGTTCTAAGGCTTGGGCAATATTCATCTCACCGTAGTCTCGACTTTTCTGTGCTAAATCTAATGGTGTACGGGGTAATTTCAATTGTTGGTGTTCAAAGCGCAATATGTTACGGTAAGAGCGATCGGGCGCAACTAGATATATTGTGCCGTTAGAAAAATCCCAGACATTTTGTCCTGGATTCCATTCGCCTGATTCTGATACGATGATTTGATTCAAGCCTTCACGGGAACGGTCTATAATCGTTAACCCTTTCATCCGCTCTCCATCAAACTCATCGGCGTAGAATAGACGTGCTAGAATCTTAGACTTTTTCCCATCCTGCTCAACCTGACGGTATTCTGGATAGAAGATGTTTTGCTGTTTGGCGATAATTGGCTTGTCAGACTTTAATGCTTTATTCAAGATTTGAGTTGCTTGATATTTTGCGGCTGGTGCGATTTGTTCATTAAACGCAAATGTCAATCCTGTGACCACTAAACTTAACATTACAGCTGGTAGTACCATGCGATAGACACTTACCCCACAGCCACGTAAAGCGACTAGTTCACTTTGGCTGGAAAGACGACTGTAAGTCATCAATGTAGCCAGTAATGTGGACATAGGGAAAGATAAAACGACAAACTCTGGCAGCCTTAATAAAAAAACGTGAATGGCAATACTAATCGGTAGTCCGGATTCTACTATTTTCCGTACTAAGTCAAACATCGCATCAACTGTTACACCTAGTGAAGAGAAAGCCCCAACGCCAAATAAAAACGGTGGTAGCAATTCGCTGGCTAGGTAACGATCCATGATCGAAAAAGGCAGCAGTGTATTAAGTGTGTAAAAAGATGACTTGAGCTTTTTTGATGTCATATTGCAATTGATGGTGGATACTTCACATTTGGAAGTTGTCACCTAAGTAGTATTGCCTTACTAAGGGGTTACTATAAAGTTCTTCGGCAGTACCCGAAGCCAGGATTTGCCCTTCGCGCATTATATAGCCACGATCTGTAATGGCAAGGGTTTCGCGGACGTTGTGATCTGTGATTAGTATACCCATGTTGCGATCGCGCAATCGCGCCACAATTTGCTGAATTTCTGAGACTGCAATGGGATCAACTCCGGCAAATGGTTCGTCTAAAAGTAAAAATTGTGGTCCTTCTGTTCCTGCTGCTAAGGCTCTGGCTAATTCTGTTCGGCGTCTTTCTCCTCCTGAAAGTTGAATTCCTTTACTGTTAACTACTTTTTCCAAACGGAACTCCCGGATTAAAGTTTCCATTCGCCTTCCCCATAACCAACGTGGCACATTAGTTTGCTCAAGCACTAGAAGTATATTATCTCGCACACTTAGGGAGCGAAAAACACTTGCTTCCTGCGCTAGATAACCAATACCCATTCGCGCCCTTTTGTGCATTGGCTGATTAGTAATATCTATATTATCCAACCAGACAGTCCCTCGCTCCGGTTTTTCTAAACCTGTAGCGATGTAAAAAGTTGTTGTTTTTCCTGCTCCATTAGGACCTAGTAAACCGACAATTTCACCTTGGGCGACAGAGAGGTTTACCCGATTTACAACAACTCTTTTACCGTAAGATTTGTGAATATTCTCTAAGATAATTCTCACAACTTAAACCAAGTTCTAGAGTAGTGCTGAGTATTTTTTCCATAATACCCAGTACCAGTAAATTTAATTAGTACGCTTTAATGCAGGTGTTTTTGGGGCTGGTGCTTTAGCCTGATTGGGTGTGTCATTAACAATGTAGGTAGTTTCTACCTGTCGATTAGCTTTGGGTTGAGCAATAAATCTTCCTTCATCAATGAGATAAGTAACAGTTTCTCCGCGAATACTACTGCCATCCTGTTGCAAAATGTAGACGTTACCGCTCATAATAATGCGACGTTCTTTATTAAAGAATTGAGCTTGGGCTGCTGTTGCTTGGATTTGGCGTGCTGGATATGATAATTGGACATTACCACGAGCTGTCACTACTTGAGTTTTCGAGTCGTATTCTTGTACATCAGAGCGGATTGTCAGTGGACGATTTTCCTTGGGTGCTTGAGCGATCGCACTTTGTAGTTGGGTAGGAACTGCGATCGCACTGCAAACTAACGCTGGGATTACAGCTAATCCAAAGCGACTTATATGGGATGGAGATAATTGATAACGGGGTTTCATAACAAATTGAACTTTATGATTTTTGCTTGTATTTTAATTGTTAGCTAATGTGCTTTTATTTTGCAGTCTTTTTTACGTCAGGTACTCACAACGCAGAAAATCTCTACCTTCTGACTTCCGGAAAGACGTTTTGGCGCGATTTACAGTAGAGACGTTGCGCCGAAACGTCTCTACTATCAATTACAACCACTGACGCTTTTCCTACCGATAAGGTTTCGCTACCAGTTTAATTACATGCTGAGCCAGATGAGAAGCAGTAGTCTGTTTTACTCCGTTTTGTTGTACTATCTCCAACAAAACCCCACTTTGATTCAATAATTCATCTACATCAATCCCACTATATATAGATGGGTAGCGGCGTAGACGATTGCGTCCTTCTCCCAGCAAAATTGCTGCACCTCTTAGGTTACCGTTACCTAAATGATACAGCGCCACAGCGATTTGTAAAATTCCTTGATAAAAAGTTTTTTCAGGCTCTGTTGCTTCGATCCACAAAGCCTCTAAAGTATCATGACAGGCATAGAACTCCCCAGCATTGAACTGCTCTACACCTTGCCAAAACTGCTGGGGTATTTCTTCGCTCATGACATGCTATCGCGCACTTGTTTAATAGTTTCTAAAGAAATTTCTTGTTTATCACCTGCAAATTCATTGTCTGGTGTGAGGAATAGCATACAATGACACTCTTTGCGCTCACGCATTGGCACACAGGGACAGTTCCAAAAAGTAGCGTTCACCTCAGCTTCTTTATCTTCGTAGTGACGACAGGGACATAAAGGAGCGCCAAGTTCATCTTTGTGCTTGGCAAGTCCTTCGATCACTACTGCGGTAACAGAGGGTTCTGCACAGAAGTAAGTTCCGGTGCGCTTGGCATATTGCTCAGAAAAATGCCGCATTGCCTCTAAGTTTTTATCGGTGGATTTTGTGTTAACCTCTGGTGATATCATGGGTTGTCGGCTACTCATTTTTTAAATATATCTTTGCATTGTACCTCAGCCTTACAACGCTAGGACTAGGGACATTCCCCCCTTTTGAGTAGAAGTGGGGAAGTAGGGGAGTGGGCAAGTGGGAGATTTTGCCCTTAAGTACGGTTAATCCCCCTCCACTATCATGACTATTAAGTTATGTTAAAAGAGTGTAAAGCAAAGTTAAAAAGAAATTTGCATTGATTCTTCGTATCCGTCGAAACTGATAGCAACAGTGAAAAAAAGAATTTTTATATTAGGACTTGCTCTTTTATCTTTAATTATGGTGATGGCAGTTTCTCAACAGAGTTCCGCTCAAATCAATGAACTCTACGTTTTTGGTGATAGTCTCTCGGATGTTGGCAATATGTTTCGCGCTACAGGTGGAACATATCCCCCCAACCCTCCTTATTTCAAAGGGCGTTATTCAAATGGTTTGGTTTGGGTAGAATATCTAGCTTCCTCATTGGAAGCAGCAAGCTCGCCTGAAAATAACTTTGCTTTTGGTGGTGCAACTACGGGAAGCAACAGCATGAATGGAGTACCAGGTTTATTGACGCAAGTCGATAGCTTTACAAAAGCTAATCGAAAGATAAATCCAAATGGGCTATTTCTTGTCTGGGCAGGAGCCAATGATTATCTTTATGGCGCTAGTAATCCTACTCAGTCAATCGAAAATTTATCGAGGGCAATTGAGTCTCTGTCTAAATTGGGCGCTAAAAAAATTATGGTGGCTAACTTACCTGATTTGGGAAAGATTCCAGCCACAAGTAATACTTCTAGTTCCAGCTTACTCAGTTTTGTGGCGAAAGCGAGTAATCAAACCTTGGCAAAATCTCTTGATTTTCTCAGTAAAAAGTTAGATTCTCACACCCAGATTATTGCACTTGATGTATATTCCTTATACAACGAAGCCTTTAGAGAACCTAGTAAATTTGGTTTCATCAATGTGACCAGTGCCTGTTTCAATAATATTACTACCTGCGATCTTCAAGACAAGTTTTTGTTTTGGGACGGTATTCATCCAACAACTGCTGCACATCGGGTATTGGCAGAAGCTGCCCTAAAAGCACTCAAAGCACCTTCATTGAATCCAACCATCTAATACTTTTGTCACACTCATTCTTGTAAAGGTAGCAAGGTGATGAGATGAGCAAATCTGTTAAAGTCAGCAAGATTATGGGTAAGTAGCTTTGTGATATTATAAGCCTGCATGGTTGCCACAATGTTAGCATCATGAATTTGTCTACCAGCAACAGCTACTTGCTCCACTAGAGTCAGTAAGTTTTGGGTGACTTGAGGATTATCTTCAGCGACTCTGAATCTATTTTCAAAAAACCGAATCTCTGTAGTCAATGTCAAGATTGGGATAGGGTTGATTGTTGTTTGTGGACGGGTGAGAGTTGCCAGATATTCCCGCAACACTTGTCGGCTAATCCACAACTCTCTTCCCACTTGTTCTTGTGCCTGTATCTTGTTAAGAGCAGTTAAGTGAAAAGGTGATTCTAAAATACTGGCATATATAAGGATGTTACTATCAATAAAAACAGCATCAACGACCGTCGTCACCATACATATCCTCACGCCTTAGAGAAAAATTTTCTGGCCAAGAGCCAATGCTAATCACAGGGAAATCTTGTAAACGAGATTTTTCTTTTTCAATAGGGCGTTCTTCTATAACTAGAACAACTTGGTATTCTCCCTCAGGCATGTTGCCTGGGATATTTACCGTTAACTCACCACTAGCAGTAATTTTTGCTGTAGTTTGAAGGGTTTTCATAATCATTAACTCTCCAGATAATATATACCTTGGATCATAGCGGTGATTTGAAGCGCGATCGCTTCATAAATCAAGTAGGCAAGGCATATGCCCCACCTACAGTAAAAGTGTATTTACATGGAATGTCGATCTAAGCGCCCGTCTTTGTCTCTACCTTTTAACCAGCTTCTTCGTCATCTTGCGCAAACGAATTGACTGAGGAGTTACTTCCACCAATTCATCTGGTCCAATGTATTCCAAAGCACGCTCTAAACTCATATCTACAGGTGCTTGCAACTGTACCAATTCATCACCGCCGGAGGCGCGGTGGTTGGTAAGTTGCTTAGTCTTACAGACATTGAGTTCTAAGTCTTGAGGACGATTGTGTTCGCCCACAATCATGCCTCTGTAAACTTTAGTACCAGGGGTAATAAAGAACAGTCCTCTATCTTCAGCATTCTTCATGGCATAGAAGGTGGAAACGCCTTCTTCAAAGGAGATTAAAACACCTTTGTTACGAGCTTCAATATCACCACTGAGAGGACGGTAGTCAAGGAAGCTATGATTCATGATACCTTCACCCCGTGTCATCCGCATGAACTCACCCCGGAAACCGATTAATCCACGGGCGGGAATGACAAACTCTAGCTGGGTGCGTCCATTACCACCAACTTGCATATCTTGCATTTCACCTTTACGTTGTCCCAGTCGTTCAATACAACTGCCAACTGCGTCTTCGGGAATGTCAAGTACGAGAAGTTCGTAAGGTTCGCAAGGTTGTCCGTTGACTTCGCGGTAAATTACCTGTGGCTGGGATACTTGAAACTCGTAGCCTTCTCGACGCATGGTTTCAATTAAAATCCCCAAGTGTAGTTCTCCACGACCGGAAACTAGGAATTTATCGGGGGAGTCGGTTTCTTCAACACGCAGGGCGACGTTTGTTTCTAATTCTCGCATTAGGCGATCGCGCACTTGCCGTGATGTTACCAACTTTCCTTCTTGACCTGCAAACGGTGAATCATTTACCCAGAAGGTCATTTGTAAGGTTGGTTCATCTACCTTAATTAATGGCAAAGCTTGTGGTTCATTGGGGCAAGTAATTGTTTCCCCGATATTTGCGTCAGCGAAACCAGCTACTGCAACAATATTACCTGCAGTTGCTTCTGCGATTTCAATTCGCTTTAAGCCCTCAAAACCCAACAACTTAGAAATTTTTCCCTTGACAATTTCGCCTTTTTCTGTTACTAAAGCTGCTTGTTGACCAGCACGGACGATGCCATTATGAATTCTACCAATTACAATTCGCCCCAAGTACTCTGAGTAATCTAGGGTTGTGACTTGCAATTGTAATGGCTTGTCGGGGTCGCCCACTGGAGGTGGAACATGGCGTAAAATTGCGTCAAACAGAGGTTGCATATCCTTGGGTTCATCATCCAAGCTGTCTTTAGCGTAGCCATTTAAGCCGGAGGCGAACAGATAAGGGAAATCACACTGATCGTCATCAGCGCCTAATTCCAAGAACAGATCCAATACTTTATCGATCGCGCCATGAGGATCTGCTTGGGGACGGTCGATTTTATTCACTACAACAATGGGGCGCAGTCCTTTTTCCAAGGCTTTTTTCAGCACAAACCTTGTTTGCGGCATGGGACCTTCATTTGCATCGACTATCAGGATACAACCGTCAACCATACCCAGTACCCGTTCTACTTCACCGCCAAAGTCAGCGTGTCCTGGGGTATCGATAATGTTAATTAACGTCTCTTTGTAGCGAACAGCGGTGTTTTTGGCAAGAATGGTAATACCTCGTTCACGTTCGAGGGTATTGGAGTCCATGACGCAATCCGGAACGTCTTCCCCTTCGCGGAAAATGCCGGATTGTTTGAGAAGACCATCAACTAGGGTAGTTTTGCCGTGGTCAACGTGGGCGATGATGGCGACGTTGCGAATAGGGAGCGTCATAAGATTTGGTGAACTTTAATAGAGATTTTTAGATTTATATACGGTGGCTGACTGTTTTAACAGAATTTAGGTGAATTAGTCAATTCTGTAAATAACCTTTAATAATTCTATCTTATTCTTTATAGTCCTGGTGTTTATCCGGCAACTAACTGCTAAGACAAGAGAAAATACCCAGAAAATTACTAAAAAGATGTTAAAATTAATACATCAATGTTAGCTTGACAGAGTGGTAGGTAAGAGCTTGCGTAGTTAAGATGATCACACTCGCTCTATTATTATGAAAACTTTATAATTATGGAAGCACAACCACGGGAAATTCAAAGCTATGTTACACCTGATAGCATTCCTTTTGATGAGTGGTTTCTTGCTTTAAGGAATGGTAAAGCCAAAACCATAATTAATAAGAGACTCGACCGAGTTAGTGCGGCCAATCTAGGTGACTATCGCTCAGTAGGAGAGGGAGTTTGTGAACTTAGAATTGACTATGGAGCAGGACAGGATACAGAGTTTATTTTGGACAAATTGGTACAACAATTGTGCTTCTGCTCTGTGCCGGAGATAAAAGCACTCAAGACCAAGATATTGTGAAAGCAATAGAATACTGGAAAGACTATAAAAGTTAAAACCATGCCCAAAAGTTTACCTTACCATGACTTTCTTATTTCACATCTCAAAGATCCAAGTTATGCTGCGCTGTGTCTTGAGACTCATTTTGAATTAGAAGAAAATGAAGCGCTTGAACCTGAACTACTTCGACTGGCTTTAAGCAATGTAGCTGAGGCTCTTACAGAACAAAACATGATACCAGAACAAGCAAAAATACATCTACAACTAGATAAATTGCTTTCCCAACAAGGAAGCGAGGCAATTTATAACTTAGGAAATTGGTTAAATGCTCTGGGGTTAAAACTAACTGTGAATGTTATCCAGAAGGGAGAAAATAGCATCACAAATGCTACCACTAACTCTGAATTAACCGTTTTATAAATTTTAATTTTTGATGAAGAAGTAAAATTTAATACTGAGATTATAGAGCAAGTTCGCCCGTGTAAGTTAATAATGCTAAAATTGCACAAAGCAGCAATTTAAAAGGTGAGGCGGCATGGAAAAAATTGAAGTTGAAATCTAAAAACAAACCCTTGCTCGTGCTAAGTTTTTGGCTGATACTCGTCAAATTTCATTGCCAGAAATGATTGCAGAAGTCATCAAACTACTAGCAGCTACAAAAGTGACCAAAGACCCTTGGGTGGGACTATTTGCTAAGGAACCTGAGTTAGTAGACGAGATACTTGAGGAAGCTATAAGAAATCGTGCTTCTAGTTATTAAATCAAAAAAATGGAAGCACAACCAAGGGAAATTCAACGCTATATTACATCTGATGGCAAAGTTCCTTTTGCTGAGTGGTTTGATTCTTTGCGAGATACTAATGCCCAAGCTAAAATTATATCTAGGCTTAACCGAATGACTGCTGGTAATTTGGGAGACTATCGCTCAGTTGGAGAAGGAGTTTGTGAACTTAAAATTAATTATGATCCTGGCTACCGCGTCTATTTTGGACAAATAGGCTCAACAATTGTGCTTCTACTATGTGGTGGAGATAAAAGTACTCAAAATCAAGATATTCGCCAAGCTAAAGAATATTGGGTAGATTATGAAAAACGTGAAAATACCAACGAGTGATAGTTATCATGACTATTTGATTGAATCTCTCAAAAAAAAGCCAGAACTGGCTGCTGCTTATATAACAGCGACATTCGAGGAAAAAGATCCTGAACCTGAACTGCTAAAAATGGCGCTAAGTCATGTAGCAATTGCTCTTGCAGAACAAAACATGACACCAGAGCAAGCAAAACAACATTTAGAAAAATTAGATGAATTGCTTTCTCAAAAAGGAAGCGAGGCTATTTATAATTTAAGCAATTGGTTAAATGCTCTGGGATTAAAACTAACTGTTACTGTTGCCCAAGCAGAGATAGCAATCCTAAATCATTCGTAAACAACAAGATCCCCGACTTCTTTAAGAAGTCGGGGATCTGAGCCTCCTAGCATCACAAATGCCACCAGTAACTCGGAAATAACTGTTTAAAAAACACGGAGACGAGGGTTGTGCCTCCGTGTCTTGTTGTATTAGCGGAACATACTGCTAACTGAGCTATCTTCGTGAATCCGCCAGATGGTTTCACCTAGCATATTAGCGACAGAAAGCATGACTAGTTGGGGAAAGCGATCGCTCTCGGCGATCGGAATCGTGTTTGTGACAATTACTTCCTCAAACAAACCAGTTGACAACCGTTCAATTGCAGGTGGAGAGAACACGGCGTGAGTTGCACAAGCATATACATGAGAAGCCCCTTCCTCACGTAGTAACCGCGCTCCTGCACTGATAGTTCCTGCCGTGTCAATCATGTCATCCACTAGCACCGCAGTTTTACCCTTAACATCACCGATAACATTTAATACTTCGGCAACATTATGAGCTTGACGACGTTTATCAATAATTGCTAGAGGCGCATCATCGAGCTTTTTCGCTAATGCTCTAGCTCGTGCAACACCCCCGACATCTGGAGAAACTACCACAATGTCAGAAAGTTGTTTACTTACTAGATAATCCAGCACCACTGGAGAACCATAAATATGATCCAGAGGTATATCAAAATAGCCTTGAATTTGCGCTGAGTGCAAATCCATTGCTAGAATGCGGTTAGCACCTGCTTGGGTAATCAGGTTAGCAACCAATTTGGCTGTAATTGACTCTCGTCCTGCAGTTTTGCGGTCGGCACGAGCATACCCATAATAAGGAATTACTGCTGTCACCTGTCGAGCTGAGGCTCGACGACAAGCATCAATCATAATCAGCAATTCCATCAGATTGTCGTTTACAGGATGACAACAGGGCTGGATTAAATAAACATCACAGCCCCGAATTGATTCCTGTATTTGAATGTATAGTTCTCCATCCGCAAATCGTTTGCGGATCATTGGTCCCAAATCCATCCCCAGGTAACGAGCGACTTCTTGAGACAGTGGTACATTGGCTGAGCCAGAGAACAGTCGCAAACGACTATTGTCAATTAGTGCTGTTGCAGCTGGCTGTACTTTTAAAGTTGTTGCAGAACTGAGCACAGCAGATCCTCGATGTGCATTCATGGCAATCTTAATTATTAGATATTTTGCAGATTTATCGTTCGATAGTTAGAGCAATAATCCTTCCTTTGGAAACGCTGCACAACCCTATCTTTAAAGAAGTTTGAGCCTTTCATAAAAACTTTAAATGTTTTTTCATCAAACTATAATTTTTACTTTTTGCCATATTATTGAGTTAGGTGAACCAATGACAGCTTAACTGAACCTCAAGTCTATTAACTAGGTCTAATTTTTAGGTCTTTTTGAGTCAGGTAAAAAAAACCGTATAACTCCTGATTCTTCACTCCTTATCTTTATCCCAACTTCATACTTGGGAAAAATCTTTTAAGATACACCCCATACTGACGTTTTTACTTACAGCGTTCGGCTTAGTAGAGTTGTCAGATATCTTATGATACACCTGTAAAGAGTAAGAAGGACAGTAGAAATTGTAAAAATATAGTAATGCAAGTCTTTTATGCTTTACTTGAAATGCACTTCTCTATGGGAGTTACCCCCAACTTCGATAGAAAAGTTTTACTATCAAGTGTAAATTGTCAGGAAACAGTCTATCCTGAGATGAATTCCTCCTATTAGTGCTATTAAATTAAAGAAATCGAAGATGCGACCACCGATTACCGCTGGCACTATCCTGCAAAACCGTTACCGTATAATTCAAACTCTGGGTCAAGGAGGATTTGGGAGAACCTATCTAGCAGAAGACCAGAGGCGCTTTAACGAACTTTGTGCCATTAAAGAACTGATGCCCACAGCAACAGGAACTGAAGCTTGGGAGAAATCACTCGAGCTTTTCCAGCGAGAGGCAGCAACACTATATAAAATACAACATCCACAAATACCGCAATTTCGGGAAAACTTTGAACAAGACCAGCGCTTGTTTCTAGTGCAAGAATATATCGCGGGTAAAACTTACCGTACAATACTTGATGAACGCAAAGCTATTGGTGGCGCGTTCACCGAAAGAGAAGTTTTGCAGTTGATGCGCTCCTTATTGCCAGTATTGGAGCATATTCACAGCCGTGGCATTATTCACAGGGATATCTCCCCAGATAATATCATTTTACGCAACCCTCCCATGACCACCCCTTCTGAAGGGGGGGCTGTGGGGGGTACACCTGTTTTGATTGATTTTGGTGTAGTCAAAGAAATAGTCACTCGAGTGCAATCGCCCAATACTACCACAAACGCCACTAGTGTAGGAAAATTGGGTTATGCACCCAATGAGCAAATGCAAACGGGTCGAGCCTATCCTAATAGTGATTTGTACGCACTAGCAGTAACGGCGATAGTTTTGCTGACTGGTAAAGAACCAAATGAATTATTTGATGAAAACCAGTTAACTTGGAATTGGCAACCTTGGGTAACAGTCAATCCACAATTTGCTTCTGTGTTGAATCGGATGTTGAGTTATCGACCTAGTACTCGCTACCAAAATGCTAACGAGGTATTGCAAGCACTACAAGAGCAAAAAAGTCCCACTTCTAATGTATCTAATGTACAAACAGTAGCCGTCGCCCGTCGCCCCGATCCTCCCGTGCAACCAAAAGCCCCGCTACCTCATCAACCAGCAAGAGCAATTCCCGAACCTGCTAGTGGATCAATTTTAGATAATCCTTGGGCAATGGCAGCAATTGGCATTACTGTTTTTATTCTAGCAGGAGTTGGTTCTTGGGCAATTGTTAGTTCCATCCGCAATCAATCTAGAGAACCATCACAAGCAACAGCACCACAAACTTTTCCTTCTCCGGTGATTTCTGGTGCAACACCAACACCCACACAGACACCTCAAGCCGATATATCTACACCCACTCCGACACCGACTCCGACACCAACAAGCAGTAAACCGATCATCAAAATTAGGCGTCTCAATTTCGGTTTATCGAATACAGTTAACAAAGAAGGTACTTTGCAAGCAAATGAAATTATCCGCTATAATTTTTTCGCTAGGAAAGGACAACAGTTAACAGCTTTGTTTGCTCAAGAAGGTGGCGTTTTACTCTCAGTTCTAGGTCCAGATCGACAACCGATTGAAGATAATGCCAAGCTTGTCACATTTTATCGCGGAGAATTGCCTGTTACTGGTAGTTACAGTATTGAGTTAAGTCCTTTATCTGGAGTTTCCGAAAGCGACTATAGTCTTAATGTTGGTTTAGAAAATTTAGTTGAACCAACACCAACACCCACTCCTACAGAAATACCTTTACCAACGCCTACAGAGTCTCCAATTATACCTACAATAAGTCCCACTTTACAACCGCCTGTACAGCCATATCCTACGCCAAATCCTACTACACCTGGTTATAATTTGGAGCAACCGCCCGGTGGAATACCAACGCCAGAGCTAATTCAACCACGTTCTTGATAGACGTTCCCACGGAACGTATCTACGTTATGATTAATTCTCTTTTGATTACAGCCACTGATACGGAATCTGGTAAAACTGTTTTAACAACAGCGTTATTTTCTTATTGGCAAAAATATTGTTCCCGTAGCTTGGGAATTATGAAACCAATACAAGCAGGAGTTGGCGATCGCGAGTGGTATCAAAAGTTATTTTCTTTACAGCAATCTCCTGAAGAAATTACACCATTATATTTTCAAGCACCTTTGGCTCCTCCTGTCGCTGCAGCCAAGGAAAATCGCACAGTAGATTTAGGTGTTGTTTGGCAAGCTTTGACAGCTTTGCGTCAGCGTCACGATTTTGTTTTAGTTGAAGCTTTGGGAGGATTAGGTTCTCCCGTTACTGATGAAATGACGGTAGCAGATTTAGCAGGATCATGGCACTTACCTACAGTATTGGTAGTACCTGTGAGATTAGGTGCAATTTCCCAAGCAGTAGCTAATGTGGCATTAGCTAGATTGACAAAAGTGCAACTAATCGGAATTATACTCAACTGCGTTCAACCGAGAACAGATGAGGAAATAGCTGAATTGACACCAATTGATTTAATTCAATCGCTGACTAACATTCCTGTCTTGGGCTGCTTACCTTACCTAGAGAACCCTGCTGATGTAAACAAACTTGCTCAAGTCGCTGCAAATTTAGATTTAGAGCGATTGCTACCTTTAGTTCTTTAGTTCTAGTGTGAGAATAGAAATACCACGACTACAATTTGAGAAAACTTTGAACAATGGTTTCTACATTTCCCCATCCTGCTGCTGACTTATCTCGCATCCGCCTCGACATTCGTTCATTACAACCTCAACTAGTGGAGTGGCGACGAAGATTACACCAACAACCAGAATTAGGTTTTAAAGAAAAACTCACTGCTGAGTTTATTACACAAAAGTTGCAGGAATGGGGAATTGAGCATCAAACTGGCATTGCTCAAACGGGTATTGTTGCGATTATTTATGGTAAGAGTTGTTACCAGGCAGAGCCTGGGGGGAGGCATTCCCAAGCTCTGCTTGGGAACGAGTCGTCGAGGGTGTTGGCAATTCGGGCAGATATGGATGCTTTGCCGATTCAAGAACTAAATGAGGTATCCTATAAATCGCAGCATGATGGAGTGATGCACGCTTGTGGACATGATGGACATACGGCGATCGCACTAGGTACAGCATACTATCTTCATCAACATCGAGATAGTTTTACTGGTACTGTAAAAATTATCTTCCAACCTGCAGAAGAAGGACCAGGAGGCGCAAAGCCGATGATTGAAGCTGGGGTACTGAAAAACCCAGATGTAGATGCGATTATCGGTTTGCACTTGTGGAATAATCTCCCCTTAGGGACAGTGGGTGTGCGTGCCGGGGCATTAATGGCGGCTGTAGAGTTGTTCAACTGTACAATTTTAGGTAAAGGTGGACATGGTGCGATGCCACATCAAACCATTGATTCGGTTGTAGTTGCTGCCCAAATTGTTAATGCCTTACAAACCATTGTCGCTCGGAATGTTAGTCCGCTAGACTCTGCAGTAGTGACAGTTGGTGAACTACATGCGGGAACAGCACATAATGTGATTGCTGATACTGCTAGGATGCGTGGCACTGTCAGGTATTTTAACCCAGAGTTTGAAGGCTTTTTTCACCAACGAGTAGAGCAAATAATCGCAGGTATTTGCCAAAGTCATGGTGCTAGTTATGACTTTGAGTACTGGCGTTTGTATCCACCCACAATTAATGATGCTGGCATGGCGGAATTGGTACGTTCAATTGCAGAAGAAGTGATCGAAACTCCTGTTGGGATAGTACCAGAATGCCAAACTATGGGTGGTGAGGATATGTCTTTCTTCTTACAAGAAGTTCCTGGTTGCTACTTCTTTGTTGGTTCGGCAAATCAAGCAAAAAACTTAGCCTATCCCCATCACCATCCCCGTTTCGATTTTGATGAGACAGCTTTGGCAATCGGTGTGGAGATTTTTGTTCGCTGTGTGGAAAGGTTTTTTAGTTGAGTTTAAACGTGTATTATTCAGAATCCTTGTAGAGACGTTCCGGCGGAACGTCTCTACATTTTTTTGCGGAGATGTCTATCTAGAATTACACCACGATTTAACATTCTAGATTCAAACTCTTGACGAAAACCTGGTTGATTGGGAATTCCCACAAACTGGATTTCTCCGGTGGGTTCCATGAAAAATTGTAAACCTACTGAGCGTTCCTGTGTTTTTTGAGATATGATTAGAGACTGATAACGCTCAGTCAGAGAGATCAATCGCTGATTAGCTGAGCCACGCCAAAGTAAATCAGCGTGCTGTTGTTCGATGTAAATCCCATCTATTAGTAGGTCTACACGCTGCAACAAATCTTGCTGTTCTAATGTACCTTGTTGTAGCTGCTCTAGGCGGTATCCTGTGTAGCATACAACTCCTAAGTCTGCCTTTTCCCGAACTAAGTCGATCAGGTGAGATAGTGCCGGCGCTTGAAGCATCGGCTCCCCTCCAGATAAGGTAATCCCCTCAATTCCAGGTTGAGCCAGCACCCAAGCTGCCATCTGAGCCACCGTTACTTGTTCTCCTGCTGACTCATCCCAAGACTCAGGCACTATACAGTTTTTGCAAGCGAACCTACAACCCTGTACCCAGATTACAGCTCTTTGCCCAGGACCGAGTACGCTCACGGGTGATTGACGAGCAAATAGACGTAATTGCATTTAATAACGACGCATTTCGGCAAGGTATTTGTAGTAGTAGCGCAAATATTCATCACGCGATTCTTGAGAACGACGTTTGTGATCGGCGTAAATGTTCTTACGTAGGTTCTCAAGTTCGCGAATCCGACGATGCTGATCGTTAAGAAACTCGCGTTGATACCGAAGAAACTCGCCGTGCCATTCGCGAAAACGACGCTCGCCGTCTCGAACAAGCATTTGACGGTAATGCTCACTATCTAGCTTATGTGGTGGGATATTCTCAAGCGCCATAACTACAAACCTCCTGCGTAAGATCGAATTACCACCTTTGTTTCCATTGTTGCACAAGCCATTGCCTGCGTGCTTCTTTTTCCAGCATTTTTGCTGATGCACCGATTTGACGAGCGTGATCGCTCTTTGACAAGTCTAAATGGCTCAAAGTTTGGCAGGAGCGGAAACTAGGGATCGTTCCACTAGTACGAATTTGCCGCATGGTGCGAATCAGAATCATTGTCCCTCCAAACGCCGCCTTGCAGAAGATTTTTTCACTGCCGGAACTTCTTGAAACAGTTCGTGAAGAATCGAGATCCCATCATTTTGGGATAGTTTATAACGTGACAGCAGCACATCTACACAGATATCGCGAAAGTCAGGATTGGTTGACACAACAGGAATATTATTGCTATGACAGACTGTGGCAACAATCAGACACGCCCGCAAACCTGAGGACTTTTCCTTTGTTTGTGTACGCTCCCGAAACCGCTTGACCAAATGTACGACCGCCCCAGCATCTGCTCTTGTCAATCCTGATTTTTGCACAACAATCTCCACCTGAGTCATTTCGTCTGGCTCTGGAATATCAATCGTTACCAGTCGATCCATTAGAGCATCTTGAGTTTCATGAACTCCGCAATACTCATCTGGATTGGAGGTAAAGATGACACGAAACTGGGGATGGGCGCGAATATATTCCTGTTGCTGGGCTGAGGTTGGTAGCACCAGGAGCTTTTCCTCCAATACCGACAGCAGCACATTATTAACTTCCGGACGGGAGCGATTGAACTCATCGTAGACTAAAGTGAAGCCCTCGCGGCAGGCAGTGGTGAGACGGGCATCAACCCAAGAGGAGCGAAATTCATCTTCCAGCTTGACAACAGTGTGGATAAAATTATCCACAACTTTCTTACGGTTGTAGCCCCGTTGATTGCCAATTAGATCGGAGGGTTTGTACTCATCATCTCCGAACATCAGTAAAATCGGACGTTCTAGAAGATTCGCTAAATGTATTGCTAATGTTGTTTTACCTGTTCCCGCCGGACCGCGCAAGTGGACGGAGAAACCAGCGTGAAGATAGCGCAGGGCACGCTGGGTGAGACGATGGATTGTTGGTGTATCGACAAAATTTTGGGAGTTGGCATGCATTACCGTCGTCACAACTGATATCCTCCCATCTCATTTGTTGGAGTAGCGCTATATAGGTGTTGCTCAGATATTGGAATGGGTGTTGTCCCCCAAACATAATTTCGCATCGCTGCTACATAGGCTGCCCGTTGCTGTCGCTGTTCCTGCCAGACTTGTAACTGATGCGATCGCGTTTCCTCTCTAAAAGCAGCTACATCAGCTTGCAAAGTGCTGTAGAAGTTACTCAAATACTCGCGCATTGCCGCTGCCATTGCTGCTCTGTTTGCCGTTGTAGCAGACAGAAATTCTGCTGTTTCCATCGCTAAGTTCTGACAAAACTGACTGAGCATTGCCCGTTGATATTCATGCAACGCTGCCATCTCCGCCTGAAACTGCATTCGAGTCAAAAGCACCTGCTGTTGACGTTCCCGCACTTCCTGTTGGCGTTGCTGTCTGGCTGCGTACCATTGTTCTCTGAGAGACACGCTCTAAACTCCTTTTTGTAATATTACGCCTTGAACTTCAGTTCAAGGACGCCAGTCGCCGTGACAGTGGGAAACCCTCCTACAGCGCTGGCTCGCTAATAGCTCAAGTCCGTTTTAACGGACTGAAATATTTACGCAGTTCGCTCGCTCAACCTTTTAGACTGCTGGTACAGCAGCTTGAGTAGTTAAGCCAACAGCTTCAGCATACTTCA
Source organism: Iningainema tapete BLCC-T55 (assembly GCF_014698965.1). Classification (GTDB taxonomy): domain Bacteria; phylum Cyanobacteriota; class Cyanobacteriia; order Cyanobacteriales; family Nostocaceae; genus Iningainema; species Iningainema tapete. The sequence goes on along the minus strand of NZ_JACXAE010000049.1, from coordinate 70,629 downwards.
GATAAGTTTCTACTGATGCCAGCACAATCCGTGCTTCTATGGCTATAAGTTCGATTCCCACAAGGGATACCCTTACCCACAAATCAATGACAACACCCTTATCGAGAATGCGATCAATTACTTCAGCCAAACTAGAAGATGAATTTACTTTTTCAACTGCCATGATTATTTCTCTTGAATGTAGATAATTTCTGTAATCATCTATCGATGATAGATTTCATAAGAAATAATCATATCTTAAAAAACTTGGACAGTCTATATTTATGTACTTCTTCTCACTTTTCCTACTTTTCCTACTTTTCCTACTTTTCCTACTTTTTTCTTAGGGGAAAATTACAAAAATATCTATGAAAAAAGAAAAAAAAGACATTCAAATTCGTGCTGTAGAGAAGGAAAATTTTATATACTTAGTTGATAACTGGGATGTAAAATACTATTATTAAAGAGTCGAACAAATCGTGACTTCTAAACCAGGACTGCCGCTCAGTTCACAATCCAACACAAGTCGAACAATTGCAACATCTACCCAAGGTTCAAGTTTGGCAGATATTCTCGAACGAGTTTTGGATAAGGGAATTGTGATTGCAGGTGATATTTCGGTTTCTGTAGCCTCCACAGAACTGTTGCATATCCGAATTCGCTTGTTGATTTCCTCAGTAGATAAAGCGCGAGAGATGGGAATAAATTGGTGGGAGAACGATCCCTATCTTACAAGTAAGGCGCAGACTTTAATTGATGAAAATCGCCAACTTCAGGAACGGTTGCAAAGTTTAGAAGCAGAAATGCGATCGCTCAAAGCTTTAGCTAGCAGTCAAGTAGAATTTGGTGCAAACAAGCAGTTCAACGATCCTTAATTATTAGCATTATGACATTAGTTGGTATACACGAGGAAAATCCCGATCTACCCAATACTAACAAATTGAACAGTAAGGCGGGGTTAGCTTCTTTACTGTTAACAGTGGTGGAATTGGTGCGCCAGTTAATGGAAGCACAAGTCATTCGCCGCATGGAACAACAACTTCTCAGCGAGTCAGAGTTAGATAGAGCGGCTCTTAGTCTACAAAAGCTGGAAGAACAAGTACTACAGTTATGCGAAATTTTTGAAATCGAGCCAGCTTCTTTGAATGTAAATCTGGGCGAATTCGGTACTCTTTTACCGCAGCCAGGAACTTATTATCCAGGGGAAGCTAGTAATAATCCTTCTATATTAGAACTACTAGATAAACTTTTAAATATTGGTGTTGTGGTGCATGGTGATGTTGATTTAGGCTTGGGAAACCTGAATTTGATTCACGCAAAGCTACGCCTAATTTTGACATCAAAGCCGATATAAATAATGTTGTATATTTTAAGTAAATTTTTATGAGTCATGGTATTTATCTTTACGGCATTTTACCAGCACCTATTTCGGAAAAAGTGGTACTAGAAGGACTAGATAGAGAACCAGTACGGGGGTATAGTATTGATGGGTTTAACTTTTTATACTCGGATGCTAAACAAGAGAAATATCTCACTTCGCGACGCAATTTATTGTGCCATGAAAGAGTTTTGGAAGAGGCGATGCATGAAGGGTTTCGTACTCTGCTACCTCTCCGCTTTGGATTGGTAGTGAAAACATGGGAAACTGTAACCGAACAATTGACTCGTCCTTATAAGGAAAAACTAGAAGAGTTATTTCAAAAATTGGAGGGATACAGAGAAGTTAGCGTCAAGGTATTTTGGAATAGTAAGTTGGAGATGCAGGCGTTACTAGAATCAAATGTCAGCTTGAAAGAAAAGCGCGATGCTAGGTTAGGGAAAGCTTTAAGTCAGTCGGAAATAATCGAAATTGGCAAGCTGATTGAAAGTGGTTTGCAACTGCGTAAGGAAGCAGTCATTAATGTTTTCCGCTCCGAATTGCAGGTTTTGGCTTCTGAATTTGTGGAAAACGATACGATGACGGAAGAGATGATTTACAATGCAGCTTATTTGATTCGTTGGGAAAGTGAATCTAATTTTAGCGAAAAAGTAGAAGAAATAGACCAAAAATTTGGCGATCGCTTGCGAATCCGCTACAACAATTTTACAGCACCTTATACATTTGCCCAGCTTTCTTAAGAGAGATAACGTTATGTTACTGGAACTATTAACCTTTCCACTGTCAGCACCACTAGGTGGAACTATCTGGTTAGCAGAGCAACTTCTAGAGCGTGCTAATGCTGAATTAGATGATACACAAAATTTGCAAAAACAGTTATTAGCATTGCAGTTAGCATTTGATTTAGGTGATATTTCTGAAGAGGATTTTGAAATTCAAGAAGAAGAACTTTTGCTGAAAATTCAAGCTTTGGAGGAAGCCGAAGATTATTAAGTAAGTAGGTGAAATTAAACATATACGTTCGTAGTGAGCGCTTAAGCGCTCAAGCGCTTACTACAAACTTCTACAAGGAGGATGCTAATATTCAAAGTGGAAAGTCTGGAAATTACTCGACTTAACACTTTTCTGAGGAGTAGCTGTAGTAGGAGAAGAAATAGGAGTTGATTGACGCAACTTCTGAATATTCTTTTCAGATTTTTCTATTTGGCTATCCAACATACTCAGTTGTTGTTTCAATAGTTGGAGACGCTGTTCCATAAACTGCAATTCTTGCTGGATGCGCTGCCGTTTCGTTACCATTTTATATAGTTCTAATTGTTCAGACGCCTCACTCTTATAGCGGGGTACTGTACTGATTGTCGGTTGAATTGTGCGGCGCGGATGAATGTTTTTCATATATAATTTTGAATTTACATATAAATAATACTATAATTAGCAAACAGCATTCGTAAATACTATTACTCGTTAGCAAAATTTCTTAGTTGAACATTTAAGAGAAAGTATCCGTTTAGGGGGATGGACACTCGATGAAAATAAAAGAAACTGTTAGCGGACAACCAAAAGATGTTGACCTTGGTTATCCTGCAACCGCGACTCCCTACTTCAATGGTATTAGTGACCAAATTGACATCCCCTACGCGATAGATCTCAACCCGACTAGCTTTACAATTGAGATGTGGGTTAAGTATCAAGGTGGTAGTGGCTATCGGGCAATCTTAACCTCCGTCAATGGTTCTGCAAGCCTTGGGCGCAGAGGGTATGTGTTCTGCGTGAACAGCGCACAACAGTGGCAGTTCTGGATGGGAAGCGGTATGATGGGATTTCCTTGGGCTATTCTTACAGGCTCAAGATCTCAAGAAGGAATCTGGACTCATCTAGCAGGAACCTATGACGAAAAGTCCCAAACAATGATTTTCTACGTCAATGGTTCGGTAGTAGGACAATGGGTAGGAGTTCCGTTTCTACCAAACGATCAAAATCCATTGCATGTAGGTGCAGGAGCAATTGAACAACCCGGCGCAAGTTCCTGTTTCTTTCACGGCAGTATTACTAACGTGCGGATTTGGGGAAGATCCTTGTCAGCAGAAGAAATTCAGACTTCCTCCTCGCTTTCGCCTGAAGATCAAGAAACTCATGTGATGGTTATAACCCCAGAAGTCATCATAACTCCCTCTTCCCAAGATCTGCAACCTGATGCAACACAAACACAAGAGGAAACTACTAGGGGTGAATCTCAGAAAAATAATTCAACCTTTGATGAGGATATCTGGGAGCAAACAGAAGTGCCGCTAAAATCGGTTGTACCGATTTTGATTTTTAACGGGCAGGATGATTATGTAGAAATCCCATATTCTGCTGCGTTAGACTTTGCCCAAGATCAAGATTTTACCATCGAAGTTTGGTTAAAGCCAGATCCTGTACAGCAAGGTGAGGGTAAAGCAACGTTCGATATCAATGTCCTTGAAAAATGGACAGGAACCCCCTTTCCATATGCCATTAGATACAGCAGTAAAAATGACCGCATCTATGCGTCTCGATATGATGGGAAAAAAAATCCAGCAATGACTTCTTCGCAACCGATTAACGATCAACAACTTCATCATATTGCGTTTGTTAAGCAAAGTTCGCATCTGTACTTGTATGTGGATGGTGTCGAAGTGGCAAGCGCAAATGACACAACTATAGGGACAACTCATAACAATTCACCGCTTTACTTGTGTCGCGGAGCAGGGGGGCGGAATTTTTATAAAGGGCAAGTTTCTGAATTTCGCATTTGGAATCGATCTCGTTCTCAGGCAGAAATCCAAGCTGATATGTCGCGTTGTCTTGTGGGCAACGAACCCGGATTAGTGGGATACTGGCCCTTGAATGAAGGTACTGGTAGTGTAGTTAAAGATCACACCGTCAACGCTAATCACGGTAAGATTCATGGCGCAACCTGGCAACAAGTTGAGATATTAAATAGTGAAAATTTTTACATCGGCTACTAAGCGTGGAACTAGATAATTTTTACACTTACGCCTTTTTAGAGACACCAGTCGCTGCCCTTGAGTTGCCTTACGGTATAGGCTCGCGCGTACTTATAATTAGTAATGCTGGCATTTCAGCTTTAGTGGAACCAAAGGTTTCCCTAGAATCATTGCAGAACGATGACGAACAATTAATCCAAGCAGTTTTGTCGCACGATTGCGTTATTCGCGAACTGTTTCGCCAAACTACAATTTTACCCTTGCGATTCGGCACATCCTTTACCGCCAAAGAAAGTTTACTAACTTATCTAGAATCCCACGCTCAGGAATATCTAGAAAAGATACGCCAACTTAGTGGGAAAGCTGAATATATATTGAAGTTTATTCCCAAAACTCTGGATGAACCAGTAGTCACACCTGAAGTAGGAGGAAGACAGTATTTTTTAGCCAAAAAACAACGCTATCAAACACAGCAAGACTTTCAAATAGCTCAAAATATGGAGTGGAATCAGATAGTTGAACTGATTACCCAGATATATAAGTCGGCAATTGTTGTTCAACCACAGGGTGAAGAAGCGCGGATTTTTCTTTTAGTCAGTCGTCAAGACGAACCCTTACTCGCCGAACAATTTCTAACATGGCAACAAGCTTGCTCCCGCTGGGAATTACAGTTAGGAGAAGCTTTACCTCCATACCATTTTATTTAAAAATATGATCAAATACGACTCACTTCACCTAGCAATGTTTAGCGGTAAAGGCGGAGTAGGAAAAACCACCCTTGCCTGCGGTTTTGCTCGGCGCTGGGCAAAATTATTTCCCCACGAACAAATACTATTAATATCCACAGATCCGGCACATTCTTTGAGCGATGTACTGCAAATCAAAGTAGAAAACAATGCTTTACCTTTAACCGATTTACCTAATTTGAGTGTTCAAGCGTTAGATGCTAAAGAATTACTTTTAGAATTTAAAGCAAAATACGGCAAGTTTTTAGAGTTATTAGTTGAACGGGGAAGTTTCGTTGAAGGGGAAGATTTAACTCCTGTTTGGGATTTAAATTGGCCCGGTTTAGATGAAGTCATGAGTCTATTAGAAATTCAACGTCTGCTTACAGAAAAAGTGGTTGATAGAATAGTGGTAGATATGGCTCCTTCTGGGCATACTTTAAATTTGCTGGGAATTAAAGATTTTTTAGATATAGTTTTAAATTCTTTAGAATTATTCCAAGAAAAACATCGGTTAATTGCTAAAACTTTTAGGGGAAATTATACCGCAGATGAAGTCGATGAATTTTTAGTCAACATGAAATCTGAATTGGCACAAGGCAGACGCTTGCTGCAAAATCAAGATATCAGCGCTTGCTTGGTAGTGGCGATCGCCGAACCCATGAGCCTTTTAGAAACAGAAAGATTTATCGAAAACTTACAAATATTAAAAATTGCGTGCGGAGGCTTATTTATTAACCGTATTATAACAGATGCAGATGTAGATTTAGACCGCTATAGCGAACAACAACGATTACTAGATAAATTCTTAAAATTACTAGTAAAACCTATTTTTATTGTACCAGAAGTATCAGAACCTCTTGGGGGTGAAGCCTTAGACAAGATTATTAACCAAATTCAAAAAATTGATACAGTAGCAATTGTACCACCTCCATCTATACAATTACCCGCTAAAGTGCCACCCAGTTTCAGTGATTTTATTGCTGAAGAACGCCAACTAATTCTCGTTGGCGGCAAAGGAGGAGTGGGAAAAACTACAATAGCAGCCGCTATAGGGTGGGCATTAGCAAGTCGTTATCCAGAGAAAAATATTCACCTAATTTCCATCGATCCTGCTCATTCTTTAGGAGATGCTTTCGGAATAAAATTAGAACACGAACCTACCCAGATAACTGCCAATTTAAGCGGTCAAGAAATCAATGCCGAGATAGTATTAGAACAGTTCCGCAATGATTATCTTTGGGAACTAGCCGAAATGATGAGCGGCGAAGGAACAGTCGCAGGAGCAGTGAAAATCGCTTACACTCCTGAAGCTTGGCGACAAATTGTAGCGCAAGCTTTACCTGGTATTGATGAAATGCTCTCCCTCATTACAGTAATAGATTTATTAGAGCGCAAACAACATGATTTAATTATCCTAGATACTGCCCCAACAGGTCATCTTCTGCGCTTTCTGGAAATGCCATCTGCATTAGCAGATTGGCTAGCCTGGATATTCAAGTTGTGGATGAAGTATCAAAATGTTTTAGGTAGAATAGAATTTATCGGGCGGCTGCGAAATTTGCGACAACAAGTTGTCAAAGCCCAGAAAAAATTGAAAGATCCCCGCCACACAGAATTTATTGGTGTCATCCAAGCTCAAGCTGCAATTATTGCCGAAGTTGCGCGGTTAACTGAGTCTTTGCAAAACATGGGAGTTGCGCAGCGTTACATAGTGCATAACCGCTACAGCAAAGATGTAGAACTTGATACTAGTTTATTTGCCGAGCAAACTATTATCCGCCTACCAATCTTACCCCGTTCCGTGGAACCCCTAGACCGGATTAAAGGAGCAGCGAATCTCCTGTTCTAATTTTTAAACCTATTAGGAAGCTTGAGATTTTAGATTCATCCTTAATTCTCGCCATTTATGCCATTTTTGGGCACTTTTTTTTCCTTCTTCTATTTCCTCAAAATTCACCTGAACAAATGCGTTGTCAAACTCCACACCTAAGGCTGCACTCACTTCGAGGATTTCGCAAAAACTCGCGCATTGATAATCTTTATCTTCACACTCTTTTATTCGTTGTTCTTCAAACCCTAAAATATCAGCCAGTTCTTTCTGGCTCATTTTTGCTGCTATGCGAGCTTTTATTAATACATCTGGCAGTTTGTTGAAATTTTCAACTTTAATTTTAATTGGTTGGCTTTTATCACAATCAAACAGCTTTTCATATTCAGCGATTTCTTCTTGTAAAGCCACTAAATGAGACTTTTTAACATCAATGTCAAGCTGCCAGCGTTCAGGATCTCTTTTCTTCCACGCTTCGTCTTGTTCAACTACAGCTATGGAATATTCAAATCTTTTTGCACAATCTTTGCTGTACTCATATTGCTTTTCATTTTTAATCATGGTTCCCATCTCACCAAATTAATAGCAATAATTCCCTTTCTATTTTGCATTATCATAACAAGCATCAAAATCATTAGGGCTTGGTTCACTGGTAACAAAACTGCCATTTATGTAAATTATTCTACAGCCAGCCGCTTTTAATTGCGTCATTGCCAGTTCTAAACCATTGATCATTCGTTCTCGCTTGAAACTGTTTCCAAATCTTTCCTTAAACTCCTCCCATTCGCAAAAATATACACCTGGCTGTAAATTACCATTTTCGTCAAAATCTGGAATCACTTTATCTAACCCTAACACAGATGATATATTCAGTTAGGAGCGTATCATAAATATTAAAATCCAAGTCCTTTTTTCTTTCTAAAAACCATTCACCCAAAGTTCTTCGTCTGTACCATTAGGATACAACGCTGAGAGTGCCTGAGCTAATCGCCAGAAACATTGGTCAGTTCCAGCCTTTTTTCCAGTATAACGAACAGGCACTACTATCAAATCAGAAAAAAATAGTAGTATTAATGAAACATAACCAGTTGGGAGTTGGCTTTTAAAAATCAGACTGCAAAAAATGGGAGGAATTTGATGAGCGATTTATTCAAAGGTTTTGAGCATTTATTAGAACTTGCGAAAACCCTAGAAGAAAAAATTGAAAAGGGAGAAATCAAAACTGATGTGCAGTTCAGTACTCGTCCTCTTAGGAGTATACCTCGTTCGGGAGGTATACCCCGTTCTGGTAATATAAGTAGCGATATCGGCACAAATCGCCCCACTCCACAGACGCCAAGTTCTAGTCACTCAAGTTCTACCGCAAAAAACTCCACAGCTATTTCTCTTCAAGATGTGGGCGGGCTTGGAGAAGTTCTCAAAGAACTGAAAGAATTAATCGCTATACCTTTAAAACGTCCTGACTTACTTGCTAAACTTGGACTGGAACCTACACGCGGTGTTTTGTTAGTAGGTCCTCCTGGTACTGGCAAAACCCTAACTGCCCGCGCTCTGGCAGAAGAAATAGGAGTTAATTATATCGCATTAGTTGGACCAGAAGTGATCGGCAAACACTATGGCGAAGCTGAAGAAAGACTACGCGGAATTTTTGACAAAGCTGCCAAAAATGCTCCATGTATAATATTTATAGATGAAATCGACAGTCTTGCCCCAGATCGTAGCAAAGTAGAAGGGGAAGTGGAAAAACGACTAGTTGCACAACTGTTGAGTTTGATGGATGGTTTTGCCCAAACTAAAGGTGTAATAGTGCTAGCGGCAACTAATCGCCCCGATCATCTTGACCCAGCGTTACGTCGTCCGGGAAGATTTGATCGTGAGGTACAATTTCGCGTGCCAGATCGTCAGGGACGTTTGGAGATATTGCAAATTCTCACTCGCGCTATGCCTAAAGATCGGATGGTAGACTTAGAAGCGATCGCCGATTTAGCTGTCGGTTTTGTGGGTGCAGATTTGAAAGCAGTCTGTCAAAAAGCAGCATACAGTGCTTTGCGTCGCCAAGTTCCCTCAATTGAGGAGCCAATTCCCGACATTATAACAGTAGAGCAGTCGGATTTTTTGCAAGCACTTAAAGAAATTAAACCCGCTGTTTTGCGTTCAGTAGAAATAGAATCACCCAATGTTGCCTGGGAAGAAATTGGTGGGTTGGAGGAGATTAAACAAACTTTGCGCGAATCAGTAGAAGGCGCACTACTACATCCAGAACTTTATCTAAAAACAAAAGCAAGACCTCCTAAAGGTATTTTACTCTGGGGACCACCCGGAACTGGCAAAACTATGTTAGCCAAAGCAGTGGCTTCCCAAGCTAGAGCTAATTTTATCTGCGTTAATGGACCAGAATTACTGAGTAAGTGGGTGGGTGCAAGCGAACAAGCGGTGCGGGAATTGTTTGCTAAAGCGCGACAAGCAGCCCCTTGCGTTGTATTTATCGACGAAATTGATACTTTGGCACCAGCGAGAGGGCGTTATAGTGGCGATTCGGGAGTGAGCGATCGCGTGGTGGGACAATTACTTACAGAATTGGACGGTTTACAAACAGGTGCTACCATCTTAGTGATTGCCGCCACCAATCGTCCTGATGCTTTAGACCCAGCTATACTTAGAGCGGGACGGTTAGATTTACAACTATTAGTAGATTTACCCAATTTGGACAGCCGTTTGGCAATTCTGCAAGTTCACAATCAAGAACGTCCCTTGGAAGATGTGAATTTGGCAGATTGGGCGGCAGTAACTGAAGGTTGGAATGGAGCAGATTTGGCATTGTTAGGCGATCGTGCTGCTGTAGAAGCAATCCGTCGCTATCGCGCTCAAGGTTTGACAGATCCTGCTGCAATCAGAATTACCACTGACGATTTTAGCTATGCTTACCAGGTTTTAAGCCAACAACGCCCCGCATAACCAACTGGGTTGTCAAACAGTTTAAGGTGTATGGCAAACAAAAAGTCCAAAATCAGCATAAATAAAAACAGATGACTTAAGATGGGAAGTACTAAGCTCAGTTGTCATTGCTGTATTAAGCATATAGGGCTTGGTGCTTTGACGCTTCTGTCAAAGAAACAAAGTGAGAAGCAGGAAGTAAAAAATATGACTTCACTTTTACTAGATGCCATTGAGGTAGTAAAGTCAGTTAATGACGGTAGTTCAGATATAAATACCGGACTAGAAGAAACAATTAATAAACTAGAGGAAATATTTAACTCTAGCCATCCTCAAGCACCTCAAGGTTTTCATAAAAGACTTGAGGAGATAGTAAAGCAAAGTGAACAAGTAAAACTGGAGTTTCATCAAACACAAAATTTGCAACAACAATTTAAATCATGGAAATTATTTCGGGAGTTAGTGAATAATTTTATAACTCAATTTCACAATTTTTTACCCTCTAGTTTACTAAAAGATTTCGAGGAGTTTGAGTATGATATTAAATCGCTAGAAGCAGATATAGCAGTACGCATAGCTCTGCTGGAAATTCTGAAAATTATAGATATTGATTCAGGTGAAGAAATAAGCTTTAGTGGATTAAAAAATATTTATAAATTTCTGAGTAATTTGTTAGAAGTGACAGAAAGCTACACAGGTTATGTACCAGAAAATTTACTAAAAATTACTAAGATAATAGCAGAAAAATTTCTTTCTACTTTAGACAAACATCAATTAGAAGATGAAAACAAAAAAGAATACTTAATAAATAGTAAAGCAAAGGCAAAGGCTATTTTATGGGATATTAGTAATTATCAGAAAAAATTTAAAAAAAGGTTTAAGACAGTGGATGAGCTTTTTGAGTATTGGAATGAGAAATATGATGAAGAGGAAGTAGAGAAAAGTTTAGAAGCCTTAATGGAAGGAATTGACTCTGAAAGAAGAAGACAAGGTGGACGTACTCTCTTTTCATGAACAAAGAAATAATTTTACTGGACTCTGGACCACTTAGTTTAATAACCCATGCAAATAGTCAAAAGGAGGTAGTAATCAAATGTCAACAATGGTTTAGAATAATAATCAAAAAATACTTTGTTTATATTCCTGAAATAGCAGATTATGAAGTTCGGAGAGAATTAATTCACCAAAAGTTAAAAAAGGGGATAGAAAGATTAAACGAAATTGAAAATCTTGAGAACATACAGTACATACCAATAACAACAGAAATCATGCTTAAGGCAGCAGAACTTTGGGCATGGGCACGCAGCACTGGTCAACAAACAGCCTCAAAAGAAGCTCTTGATGGAGACGTAATTTTGGCAGCTACAGCAATAATTACATCTCAAAATCAAGGTAATAAAGTAATAATTGCAACTACAAATGTAGGACATTTACAAAGATACCATACCGATACAAGAAACTGGGAAGATAAATTCTAATTTACAAGTTTTTCTCTGCCTGCATATTTGATACTTTCTGTATGCACGCATCAGATGGGTGTATACAGAAACAACTTTGTCTAGGATTGGCTCAAAATTTTTCTTAGCGTGCAGTTGAATTAGCAAAATTCTCTGCTTGCTGAATTAGGATCTCCCTTTATACTTCTTCTGGTTAATGAATTCACTAATATTTTGCAATAAGTTTTCTAGGTACTGAATCGTATCATCTTTAATAGCAACTATTTCATTCATAACCTTTCCGCTAGCTGCCCAACGAAATGACACATTTCCGTGTGCTAAATCACATCTCATTTTTACTATGTGGTCTAGAATATATTTTACTCGCTTATTGTCTACTTCTATTCTCCCAAAAAAGCCGTATTGGTGGATAAGCTCATCAATCTTTTCTGCGTTAAGATTGCCTGATATTGGAAGCTTATCTTCCTGGAAACATATTGGTCATTCTTTCAAATTCCTTTTTCTTTTGAACCATTTCTGCTTCGGTTGCATTCAAATTTTTTAAATCTAAATATTTATCTAAAAACCTTTCTACACCAGTAAATTCCAAACTAATATCCTGAATATTAAATTCAGGATAAGTTTCTGAAAATGCAAAAAATCTCAAAACAAGCTCAGCTTCCTCTTGCCTTTTCTTAAAATGAAAACCTATAGGGCATAGTTTTCCAAACTTAGAATTTTTAGAACATTCAAAGACAAAATCATTAAAATTTCCTTTAAATATTCCCTTTCTCTTCTCCATTGGGAATAGTGGAAGGCTACTGGTATTGATACGGTCAAACATATCATTTCTAACCTCTTCATTAGCCTTCTCTGATAGAACAATCATTCTCATTGGAGTATTCTTGAACTTTCTCTGACGTGACGGAGGAAAGTCTTCAAATTTAAAACTATTCAAATATTCAAGATTAACAAGTCCTGTTAGCTGTAAATCATTTTGAAGAAACTGAGCTAATGTTCTGATTCTTTGAGATCCATCAACTATCTCTAAACGTCCTGTTTCTTGGATTTCTGCCACAAAAATGAGAGGTACAGGCAGCCCCAAAATGATTGATTCTATCAATCTTGATTGACGACGTTCATCCCATACAAATTCTCTTTGATACTCAGGTACATAAATTTCATTTTTATCTTCTTCTTCTTTTTTCAAATACTTGTCTACAATGTACTCTATTGTAAACTCGCGTGTATCATAGTCTACATTTTGCTTTTTATTTTCAATCTGTAGCTCTGCCCTTTTTATTCTTTCTTGCTTAGTAATAGGTTTCATATTCTCTTGCATACCAATAACAATTCAAACCTTAATAATAAAAAGTTAACTCGTAGAAGTATAAGTTTACTACTTAACTACGGGTTATATGAAATGTTTAGCACAGCACTGTCTGTTATTTTGCAACTAGTCTAGCTATAAAAAGCTGTTTTGTCATCGTATAAGATGACACTACAAACAAGATTGCCCCTTAAGCAAATCTACACCTATACCTTTTTAACAATCGGCTAAGCAGTCTGCAACCCAAAATCAGCTAATTTAACAAAGTGACTGGATAATATGATGCGCTTGTTAGCCCACTGAATCACAGTATGGTGACGCGAGATTGTAGCAGAAACGCTCAACTCATTGGTACTCAAGTCAATGTCAACGGTAATGTGAGGAGAATGGCTACGCCCAATTAGCGATCGCAACCGATTTAGAGAAAAAGAATCGTTCCCTAATGAACCGTTGAGAACAAGCAAATAGGTTGTCTCAGGTTTAAATTGAGCTATCCCAGGAATTTGATCGCAACCGAAGCACCCGCCATCATAAATCTGCTCCCAATTCACGAGTTGCTCTCTCGCAAGCCTGTTATTAGTGGATTGCCAAATCTGGAAAGCCGCTTGTCAATTGTCCAAGTTCACAACCTTGAACGTCCTTTGGAAGATGTGAATTTGGCACATTGGGCGGCAGTAACTGAAGGTTGGAATGGGGCGGATTTGGCATTGATGGCGCGATCGCACTGCTGTAGAAGCAATCCATCGCGATCGCGCTCAAGGTTTGACAGATCCTGTTGCAATCCGAATTACAAATGATGATTTCAACTATGCACATCAAGTTTTGAGCCAACAACGCCCCGCCTAATCAACTACGTTGTCAGACAGTTTAAGGTGTATGGCAAACAAAAAGCCCAAAATTAGCAAAATTAACCTCCTGCTCCCAACTGATATTAACTAAATCATCTGGATTTCCTTGAATGACATCAGGTTTAAAAGTCAAATTTTTCAGTTTATCTTTTTTTTCTATAGTCACAATTTTTAACACCTTTCCATTTTTGTTAATTTCTAATGGAATACCTGTTTCTAGTACCATCACCAGTAGACGATCAATATTATTACTCAATTCCGTTAGTGTAACCTTTTTCATTGCGTTTGTTGGTGCGATCGCTCAAGCGATCTGAGCGATCATTTTCTAGGTAAAAAGTCAAGCAGTTGGTTCGGTGTATTTGACTCTTCGTTGTTTGAGACGGTACTCAGCAACGATAGGATAAACAATGCTGCGTAACCGATTGATCGCACCGACAGGACGATGGACTGCCAAACCGTTCCAAACAGAAAAGCGAAGATTTTCCCCAAAGTCATCTTCTTGGGGAGATTGAACATTCTGATGCTTAACTGTTAGACGACCAACTGTAAACAAGGGTGATTCCTCTTCCTTCCAAACAATGGTAGCATCATCAATGGACATCTCTGGGCTAGTTTGAAATTGGATTTGAAAGTCCCAACAGTATTCAGCATTACTGTTTGCTAGAGATTGAATTATATCCTCTCGGTAGTAGTTGTCGTCTGAACTTGAGGCTTTGGCACGCTTAAGATCACTTTGGGATCTAACTTGGTAAGGTATCTGTTGATGAGGTGGTTGACTAGAAACAGGAGTAAATGCAAACTTTACCACAGCCGGATATTCTACAGGAACTATACCCGGTTTTGTTGGGTCAAAATCAGATTTTAGTCCCAAAGAAAACGCTGAACCACTCCAATAGCTTTCTGTAAGCAAACTCTTGGGAAACCGTTTGAAACCATTTTTTAGAAGTGCGAATTGTTTGGGATGCCGCAGTAGCCATAACAGTGGGTATAGTTTAAGAAATGAAGAAAGCCCCGATATATAAATCGCCACAAAAAAGCTGTAGTAGTATTTGATGGTTAGGACAAAAAAGTTGTTGGCATTGTGTACAATAATGTCCTGGGTTTTTAACTCGTGACTTTGAGCTAGTCTTTCTCCTTCCACCCCAATCACTTTTACGGACATAGAGCGTGTATCTGGTTTATAATCATTCTTAACTGAAAAGGCACCACTTGCAAATCGTAGCCACACAGGATATTGTTTCGGTTTCGCAAATAAACCTTGTTTGATAGAAATGTTAGAAAGTTGAGCTTCATTTAATGAGGTGCGTTTGCTCAATTCCTGCTTAATTGCTGCTTCATCAAAGTCAAAGATTTCTAGAGTTCCTTGAACAGCAGCGTGGGTTTTAGCGTGAGTATCTCTCTTCGCAGGTTCTGCCTTATCACCCCCGTAAAGATTTTCCATCCGCTTTTTGATTAAATCTCGAAAGAGATCGTAGTATTTGAGTTCGTCTTTTTCCGGATATTCTGTAAATAGTTTCATTGTTTTGTAGGATTAATTAATCAGTATGCAATCTTTGTAGAGACGCGAAATTTCGCGTCTCTACATTGTTTTTCGGAGATGTCTATTAGATAATCAAACTGGTTGCCAATCTTCGCGGTAAAAAGAAACTCTATAGTCTTTACCTTGAGGAATATTGCGATGTAGAACTTGAGAGAGAGTTTTGGTATTCATAATCTCTTCCCAACCTACTGGTGAAAAAGTTTCTGGATTGAAGACATTCTCTGCTAACAGAGGATTGGTCAAAGCTTGAGAAAAGGCATCAATTCCGATCAGTCTTCCGACTAAAGGAGGTAAGGCTGAATTTGGTCGTAGATCTTCTGCATACATTCCTACATACAACTCTATATTATCTACATGACCATATAATCGTTTCAGTTCTTTTTGAACGTTTTCATCGCTACTAATCTGATTGAAATTAGTTACTCGTGGATACTTACACATCTCACGATAATCATTGTAGCTTCGTAATTTTGCTGTGCGACCTAAATGAATACTTGCTACCTCGGTTTCAATGAGAAAGTCTGGCGTATTAAATAAACTCAGTTGCGCGGCAGGTTGGGAACAACTTTCCTCAAATATAGCTCCCAAACCCTTGTTAATAATCATGTCATTGTTCCACATCGATTCGCGCATATGCATTTGTTTCCCGTCATGAATGAGAGTGTCGGGCAGCATACTATGCCAACGATAGACTAAGGTAAATTCTACCGCCATCCAATTCATGCGATACCATTTTTCATCAACAAATGCAAGGGGATCTGTGAAGAATTGAAAGTGATAGGGAGTAATATGATTGATATAATCCTCTAGCACTATTTTCAACATCTCGACCATGACAACGTTTCTTGCCGTTTGGAAGAGGCGTTCATCATCCCAAGATGGATAATTCTTTGCCAAAAGGTCGCAGATGCGATTGTGTTCTCGTAAGCAAAGAACGTTAAGCATGACATAGCCTATTTGCACATTTACCCGTTCTAATTCTACCCCCATAGCAAATAATTTTTGTCTTTTTTCTGGGGGAATAGACTCGATTTTTGGGACATTCTCCTTTGTTAATTGAAGGGGCAGTCCTTTGAATTCTTCCTTGGGTTGTCCATTTTCATCAAAGTAAAAAGGAGGATATTCTTCCCCATTAATAAATTGGCTTTTTAGTTTGCCTCCTTGTTTAGATCGTAGTAAGTCAGTAATTGCGGAGTTCAATCCATACACATTACACATATCAATGTGGTGGTTGGAAGTATTCTTACGGGGATCGTTACGATCTGTGCGTAGAAAACTGTCGGTAAACCACTGGACAAAATACGGGAACATCAAGGTGGATTTTGGTGAGTATTTAGTCTCTCCAGTTTTCTTATACAAGACTTTCAGATCTTGAATAGGAGGAAGGTTTTTTTCAAACTGATCGGTAGGAGATAAATTAACTCCTATATAGTTTTTATCGGTTAAAGGTTCCCAATCAAGAGGTGGTAAATGAAGCCCGGAGTAGCCTCGATCTATTAATGATTCCCAAGAAGTGTAGGGAGACTTTGTACTAAACGGATAGGGACGAGTAGGAATTTTAGAGATGGCATTGTTAATGAGAGTTTTATTGACTCTTTTTTTGAGAGCATCGTTACTTTGAATAAATTCCCAAATTGGTTTAAACCCTGTTAAAGCCATTGTCTCAAGCTGGTTTTTGAACCCGTCTTTGGATGTGTCTCTTTTTGCTGCCATAATTTGGTGATTCTCCCTAATTTATAGATTTGATTGGTTTTGTCCAATTTTGACTTGAAGTTGCCTCTTCTTGTTTACTTTAAATTCAGCTTATCGGCAAGCCTTTCTAGATTCTTGGGGCGGTAGTCTTGTAGGTTTTGCCAACGCTTGATTGTACTTTCGTGAAGATCTTCAATGCGATCGCCCACCTCGCGCAGCTTGATTCCCGCCAATTTGAAAAACCCAGGATCGTTCTTAAAATCGCAGCTGTAATCAGGCTGGATACCCCCTGGAATGACACTGGGATCAAATTCCAGTTCTAGTCCGAGATTACAGATTGAATCGAGCATCCACTGTAAGGTGGCGTCTGATAATCCCCTGTATTCTTCCGTTCCACCACCGACGCAACCATGTTCGCCAGGAAACCAAGCTTCAATCACCCTCTGGTTCTCAGCATCAGGGTTTTTCCTCATCGGAGTTACAGCAAAAATTTCGCGGATTTCGTCGATCGCCACAGCATGTAACGCATTCTCTATACAGCTGTTTAAAGTGGTGTCGTGGAATTTGTACCTCTGATTGATCTGTTCGGAAAACTTCTTCAAGGCTGGTAAACCAGGAATACCAAGAGCGCCGACGGTGTCGAAACAAGCAAGCAGGGTGATTGGGACGCGATTGCCGTTTTTTTCACGGTAATCAAATGCTACTTGATCCTTTGGTTTAACGTCTCTGGCACGATAAAGCTCGTAAGCTTCAGGTGCTTTGGTAATATGTGAGCGATAAAGCAAACCTGAGCAATAGATCATCCCGGCTAGACTTCTGACTGTGTAAGCACCTCGACTAAAACCAAACAGATAGATTTCGTCACCTTTAACATAGTTGAGACTCAAAAAGCGGTAGCCATCTTGTATATTTCTATCGATTCCTAGTCCGGTGGCTCCGCCCACAAGCTTGGTAGCTTGACTATCTGTTCCAATTCCCTCGTCATAAAACACCATTTGTGGAGTTCCATCACTGGCGATCGGTTTCACCATCTGAGCAATCTTAATCACATTGCTTGGGCATGAACTAGCTAACTGTTGCCAAGTTCCATCACAACATACAACAAGACGTTTTTTCATGTTCTCTCTCAAAGCCTTGAATTAATGGAATAAATTTCTGTTCAAAAAAACTTATGCGAATTTAAGCTTCATCGAGCTTATGTTTGCTGTCAAATTTCAGCTTTGTTAGGTGCAAGACGTTTATTGTCATTAAACTTTTTCAGAGCTATTTCATTCTATACACGTTTGCCATGTACTCAAGTACATGGCTAATAGCTCAAGTCAGAAGACAGCTGACTAAACAGTTGCTTTTTAGTCAGCTGTCTTCTGACTTGAGATTTGAGCCTATAACTTAAGTTATAGGCGGATTGCCCAAGAATAAAATAGCCTTTTTGATCCGCTCTTTGGTCATCATCTTTTACCTCTAATAGCTTACAAGTCGTTTTTTTTTATTTTCTGTATTGACTTGAGACACAAATTAATCTTCTCTTTTTGCTAAAAACCTATATTGTTAAAAACCCATTGAATAACCATCTTATAAACTAAATATTTTTAAATCAACCCTTTTTGGATTTTCTTAATTTTCTGTATTGCTTTTCCTACTTTTCCTACTTTTCCTACTAATCATACTTTTGTACTTTTCCTACTAATCATACTTTTGAGTAAAAATAGTTTTTTCGATTGGATTTTATCTGCGACAGCAGCTTTTATATAGCAATCGTGTTTGATTTACAAACACGCTCTTAGGCTCAGATACCCGACTTCTTTAAGAAGTCGGAGATCTTGTTGTTTACGAATCTGAACGAATATCATTAATTCAGTTTGAAGTAGCCTGAAACATAAGCCAAACAAATAACTGATTATGACAGATTCTCTGTAACTAATATCACACCATTATTTCCCAAACCAATAATTAGCTGCTTTCCAGCCAAGATATTGAAATCGGGATAGTTTTCAAAAATCCAACGGTTCAGAGGGCGCTCAACCAAAGTTTCTAGTAAAGTTTTAATTCGCCGACCACCAAAAAGTAAATTATCTGCTGCCTGCATATAAACACTGAGAACTTCTAAAATAGAAGTATGAAATAGTAGTATAAGTCGGTATTTATCCCAAGCAGACTCAGCCAGTTGCTTGATAAACTTCTCGCCAATTTTCCAGACAAACTCCGGACGAAGTAAATCAAACACTACAATACTGTCACCCAGACGGTTGAGTAGTTCAGCACGACCAATACGACTAGTGAAATGCCAGTGGACTTCTGAGCGGAAATGTGCTTCGACTTGAGCATAAGTGAAGGAATTGACACCCTGCTGTTGCACCTCTGTCATAATACCATTACGGATGACAGCACCTGTTTGTGGATCTGTCAAGTCAGAAGCACCAATATTACTAGTAAAAATAATTACAGTTTGATTGAAATATGCTGTTTGCCCTTTACTATCAGTAAGGCGACCATCCTCTAAGATTTGGAGAAACTTATCCAGAACTTTAGGATGAGCTTTTTCAATTTCATCAAACAGCAATATACTATAAGGACGCTCCAAAACGCGATTTGTCAGTATTCCTCCTTCTTCATAACCGACAAAACCAGGAGGCGATCCCGCTAACTTCTCAGCCGCGTGTTCTTCTTTATACTCGCTCATATCAAAGCGGGCAAACGCCTGTTCATCTCCAAAAATCAAGCGGGTGAGTGATTTTGCTAACTCAGTTTTACCAACACCAGTAGGACCAACGAAAAAGAAAATTCCTTTTGGCTTACTGTTACGACCGCTGACATGATTCAGGCTAATACCCACTTTAGCACTAGTTAGTAGAGTAGTTACAGCTTCCACGGCACGAGGTTGACCGATGACAGATTGGGATAGTTCCTCCTGAGCATAAGCAATTTTATCTGCACTGATCTTCTCAAAAGGTTCATCTCGTTGCCCAAATTTATAAAAGTCTATCAAACGCAACACTGTTTTCGGACTTAGGGGAATGCGTTCTCGCCAAGAGGTATGCCGGATTGCTTCTAAATCCATCGTTTGAAAGCCTTCAGTTAAAGCAGCAAATTCCTCAGCAGCAACTTCGAGATCTGAGGGTTGTTGCAGACTAGGACGTTGAGCATTAATCTGGTTTCCCCCATAAAATCCTTGTTGACCAAAGCGTAGAATAAACTGAAGACGTTCTTCTTTATTAGGACGGGAAACCTGAACTAGGGCTACGAAGGGATTATTGGTGTAAAACCAGGCAGGCACTCGCCGGAGATCGCTTGCCAAGAGAATGAGGGTGTTACGATAGCCCGTGAGATGTCCTTCACGAATTACCGCTCCTTCCAAGGTACATTTTTTTAGTAACATCAGTAGATGACGTTCATCCAGCAGATAGCGTTCTGGATCGGCAGTGAGCATATCTCCCAAATCAACGATCGCCACCACTGAGGTTGTAGTCGTGGAAATCACAGCCCGCAGATGACTAAATGCCATCTCTGGTGATAGGTAATTGCTGGTAATCCGTTGCACCACTGCGCCTGGATTGGCACGGGATGGGGGCTGCATGGGATCGGCTGCTGGTGTTGCTGGTGTAGAGGATTGTCCGAGGCTTACTTGCTGCTGCGAAGAACGCTGCCGTGCCAGTTCATCAAATAATTGCCGCATTTCTGACTGGGCAAAGGTAAAACCATCCACCGGATCGTAACGAACAATCAAGTCAAATCCCTGTTTGAGGAAATAGGCATTGAGGAATTCTCCCATACCTTGATAAGTTCCCTGCCAGAGAAATTGATCGTGAATGTTGCTATACAAAATCAGGTGCTGACGTCGATACAGGTGCTTTTCAAACTCTTGAATCCAACGGGCAGAGATCGAGAACATGGCAAACACTCACAACTTTTTTATAATGAAAAGAACTGAACGCACTTTCGCAACGGCTATGCTGTCACCCGATCTCAAAATTGCGTTACCCACTACTGATGAACTACCCTGTTCAGATGATACGCCCGTGGATAATGAAGATCAGAATTTTTTACCCAACGTTTTACTGTTTTTACTTTCCTCGATTTGGGCAAATCGAATGGATTGGTTCTTCGGTGTAGATATGGCAGTATATCATACTACGGGAGTGAATCCTAGAGTACCCGTTGTACCTGATGGCTTTCTTTCGGTGGGTGTAGAACGCAAAAAGGGCGGAAAATCTCGTAGAAGTTACGCTGTTTGGGAAGAAAACGATGTCGTACCGATTTTGACATTGGAAATTGTGTCTCATACCCCAGGAGGTGAATACGACGAAAAGTTAGCTATCTACAATAAACTGGGTGTGCTGTACTACGTGATTTACAACCCAGAGTATTGGCGACGCGACGAACATCAACCGTTTGAAGTGTATAAGTTGGTGAATGGGAATTATCAATTGCAAATTGGCGAACCCTACTGGATGCCAGAAATAGGTTTAGGGATTGGAAGATACCAGGGTGTGATTGGTGGAATTCCACAAGAGTTACGGCGTTGCTGAATCAAGGTATGAATTTTAAAATTCGCGTTGATGTAGAGACGTAGCTACGTCTCTACAGGATTCTTTCGGAAATTGACAACGTGCTACAACCATAATTCATCTTACAATTCAGCAATGCCGAGTTACTATCTTGGATAAAACATTTCGAGTAAATGAAAATTGAACTACAATGTGTTGTCGCGCCCATAAACAAATTAATAGAAGGTGATATCAAGTGGCTCGGAAAAAGACTTCATCTTTAGATAAATATAAGCAGAAGCTGCTAGCTGACTTTATCTCCTGAAAATCAAGATTTGGGCATTGTTAAACGGCCACGAAAACCCAACGTTAAGTTAATGAGTATGAAGACAGACCCTATCTAGTGGCTAAAGCGGTGAATCTTCTATCTGTTCTGGAATCTGTGCCTTTCCAAGAAATAGTCAATGAGATTAATACAAATGTACGTGCTAGGTAAGTCGAGTTGATGTGGCGAGCGCATGAGTTAACAAGATTTTCTAGAGATAACCAAATTAAAAGTTAATATATAGCGATCCTAAATGATTTTTAAACAGTACTGTTCCTCGTTCCCTGTTAAGAGTTCCCTGCCCTCACGAGGTGTTTGTAATTCAAATAAGATCGCTCCAGATTAAATATTTATATCAATTCGCACTTGGTGCAAGGTACACAATGTTGTATTATACTTTGACCTAAATAATTATGGGCTATTTGCTGCGCCCATTTGCGTGGGGATTTGCGATCGCCGGATCGGAAGTTTGACGAGTCTATCTTTATGAGCAAGTTCTTTTTGTTTTAAGTCGTTAAAAATCGCTCTCAAGTCGCATTGAAAAGACATAGCATATTCTTCTCTGTATTTATAAATTTCTTCCAGAACTTCATTTTTGTACATAACTAAATCTCCATGTTATATCCCATCAGCTCGTAGGGAGTGCAAATGATTGGTAACACGTATCCAAGTGCGGAACTAATCTGAGATAGCTTGCGTTGAATTTGAGCATTTGCCATATGTTTGCAGTTCCATGTTAGCAGATAGTCCAAACCATAGACGGTTGCTAGTGCCATGTGTAAAGCGTCATTTGCGGCTTTTGGGGGTAAATTGCTTTGGCTAAGAAATGCCTGAGAAAGTTCGAGTGCTTCCTCTGTAAGTTCGAGAAGCATTAATGCTCTTAATAACTCCAATCGTTGAGTTGCGATCGCTCTATCTCCCTTAGCTGCCTCATCCTCAACAACTTCTGAAGCATAAAGGACAAATGAGCTACTGTAATTTTGCCACCAATCTTGTGTAATATTGATATTAGCAGCAAGTATCAAGTTGTTAGTTGATCTAGCGGTCAAATGCCCAAAAATACTGGTTTCAATATAGACTGTTTCAGTCACAAAAATTCTACAATCTATTCAATCCTGATTTTACCACATTAAATTTCGACTTCGAGATTTTGGGTTTTATGGTTGACTAAAACTTCCTCACTTAAAATAATGGAGTAATAAACAAACTGAGTGTTTAAGCATATCTAGTGATTTGGAATAATATGATGTTTTTCGATGTAAACGTGGGAGGTAATGGCATAAGCGTGTATTTTATCCTTCTAAAACTTACCTCCGATTATTACACATATATACTAAAGTAAATCACATTTAATTTGCAGATTTATTTCCCGAATCATGAAGTTATGTAGAGTTGGTGCTCGATTGCAGCATTTCGGCATCATGACGACGAATTTCACTGAGTCCAGCAAATAGAGAAACTATGGTTAAACCGCTTACTAACCCAAAAATCGTTAAGTTACGTCTAAACTCTTTTTGCTTATCTTGCTTATCCATCAGGATTTCATCACAAAGATGCAAGCACACGAAACCCGATGCTAGGGTAGCGGAAACTGGCATCAAAGCAAAAACGGTAGGCACAGCGACAATCATCTGCTAAGCTGTACCAGGAGCCACCCCGTGCTACGTGCTTTGTCGGATGCCCGTCTTCATTCCAAGCACTGCCATCTGTGGGTGCGCCGTTGTAACTCTCATGCCAGGAATCTTCACACCACTCCCAAACTAAGCCGTGTATATCGTGCAACCCCCAAGCGTTTGGCTTCTTTTGTCCTACAGGTTGAGTTTTGTTGTGGGCGTTCCAAGTGTACCAGGCATAGCTTGGCAAAAGCTGTTTACTGTTACCGAAAGTGTATAGGGTTTGGGTTCCAGCGCGACAAGCATATTCCCACTCCGCTTCGGTAGGTAGGCGATAAAGTTTGCCTGTGAGTTGGGAAAGGCGTAAGCAAAACTCAACTGCATCCCACCAAGAAACATTTTCCACTGGACGCAACAAACCACTAAATTGGGAAGGATTAGTTTGCATCACAACTTGCCATTGCTCTTGAGTAATCGGTGTCTTACTCATACAAAAGGCAGGTACACTAACTCGATGCAGGGGCATTTCCGGGCGCAACCACTTGGACACTTCCCAACGTTTAAACCAGGTTTCTAGCCGTAAAACCCGCTCAATGTCTTCTGTAGAGGTTCCCATGAAAAAATTTCCCGCATTAATGGCAATCATATCCAACATTGCCCCACCAGGAAGCCGTTCTTGGTAGTTAGAGAGTCGGTTAGGCAAGGCGATCGCTTTACTCTTCTCTCCCCCCCACTCCCCCACTCCCCCACTCCCCTGCTCCCCTGCTCCCCTGCTCCCCTGCTCTTGAATCTGAACACCAGAAGTTGGAATCGACACGTATCCCTGCCCTTGTGCTTCTTTTGGGAGAACTTTGCGAAAGCTGGGCGAAAGAGGCAATAGCACCGTTACTCTGCCTAAATCTGTGGTAGGATCGAGTGCGGCAAGAACCTGGGCTGCTGTCCAACGCTTGGTATAGTCTTTTACTAAGCAACCCTGGACAATTGCGGCAAAGGGAGCAGGCAGTTCTGAAGGGATTGGGACTTCAATCGTCACTCGCTGCATTATTTCTTGCATGGAGTTGCCAGCAAAGGGATGTTTACCCGTCAGCGCTTCAATTATTATCACCCCCAGCGACCACAAATCCCATGCCAGACTAATCTTACCCATGTATGATTCTGGGGGTGCATAAGCGATCGCTCCTACTTGGTGACTGGGGACAGTATCGCTGCCCTCCAAGTGCCGGGACATGCCAAAATCTGTTAGCTTCCATTGTCCCCCTACTAGCATGATATTGGCAGGTTTCACGTCTCGATGCACAATGCCGCGATCGTGCAAATAATGCAGCGCACCTGCCAAATTATTGACAAGAGCTTTGACTTGTGCTAAAGGTAAACTAGCATGTTGCAACCGCGCACTAAGAGACTCTTGAGCCAGTTCCATGACTAAACCGAGATACTCAATTCCTTTGAGCCATCCCTGTTCGGGACTGAAACTCTCTAGCAAGCCAGGATGTTTGAGAGAGATAGCAGTTTGCAACTCCCGAATCTGACGTTCTTGCTCTGGGCTTTCATTTGCGAAAATTTTGATGGCAACTTCCCTCATCACGCGATCGGCAACTACATCGTCGGCGAGAAATACAGCACCAAACGATCCCGCACCTAACAACTTCTTCAGGCGATACTTGGGTGTAAACCACTCATCTTCAAACATTCGCCAGAATTGATTCGGGTTCATTTGTCTTCCTCTGCGATTCACTACTTGCCATTATGTACGTAATTGCGTACCATGAAGAATGGTAGTTTCATTAATTGTGCTAATGAACGTCATCTCAGCCACACAAGCCAGAGCAAACCTCTATAACCTCATTGACGAAGCGGCAACCGCTCATGAACCGATTCTGATTACTGGAAAGCGGAACAAAGCGGTACTTGTGTCAGAGGAAGACTGGAACGCAATTCAAGAAACGCTCTTTCTTGTCTCAATTCCTGGAATGCGTGAGTCGATACTTGAAGGGGGGCAAGAACCAGTTGCAGAATGCACACCGCTTGAGGATATAGATTGGTGAGTACCTGGCAGATTGTACTTACAAAACAAGCAGAAAAAGACGCGAAGAAACTTGCCTCGGCAGGGTTAAAAGAAAAAGCACTTTCTCTTCTGTGCGTGCTTAAGGAAAATCCGTTTCAAACTCCTCCCCCTTACGAAAAGCTTATTGGTGATTTACAAGGCTACTACTCCCGGAGAATTAATATTCAACATCGACTCGTGTACCAAGTTATTGAAGCAGAAAATATGGTGAAAGTTATTCGGATGTGGACACATTACGAGTAACAAAGGCTCGATGTTTTTGATAGCGTTGACTGCTAGGCAACTGCTCTGCTTGACGAAGGACGCGATTGGGATCTTTCCCTTGCCATAGTACTTCGCCCATCCTGACACCAAATTTGTCTTCTAGGGCAGTGTGCATTTCAGTAAGTACTTGTTCGGCTTCGTCACAGATGGCAGCAGTGTTGCCATCAACCGTTATAACGCTGTGCTTGACATAGCCGTCTACGTCATAAAACACCTGTCCCGCTATCGGGACGCTGACACTAATTCCTTTGCCAGTATGGGTGGAGGCTCCCAGAATCATAGCACTGGCTGGATGGTCTGGATGCTCTGGTTGATGAAAAGTAATATTGAAACCCATTTCTTGCAACGTTTGAGCAATGCTGTCAGCAATATAATCCCGTCGCTCTGCCTGCATCTGGGCTGCGTTGGCAGTTTCGATTATTGTTTGAGAGCGCTGATGACTCTGGCTGAAGCTGGAAATAACTTGTAAGTGGAGATCGCTTGCAATCCCCAGTTGTGCTGCATTCATCTGATTCTCTAATTCTATCACAGCTGAACTTTGCCAGCGCATCACTACCGGGTCAGCCTTCAAACCTGCTATGATCACTTGGAGTTCTGCCAGTTGCTGATGTACCTGTGTTTTTTGCTGCTGGACATCTGTCTGCCTTTGCGTAATTTGACGGACGTGCTTTTGTACCAGCGCCGTTGCTTCTGCCAAAGGTTTGCGCACCGCCACCGCATCGCCCAGCGCAATTACATCTTGCAGTTTTTGGAGGACACACCGTACCTGTTGCTGTCCCGCAGCATCGTACTTCAAGACTTCTGCTTCTGGAAGACGCGCCACTCGCTGTTGGAGTTCTTCTAATTCAAACTGTTGGCGCTCGATGTCTTTTCGTCTTTTCTTTTCTGCCTCATCTCGTCGCTTGCGCAAGCTTGCTTGTTGCATCGCCTGTTCAATGCGCATCAGTTCTTCTGAGATAACTAGCAGTTGTTTTTCTGACTCGGCTTTTGCGATCGCTTCTAGTTGATTCTGACAACGATATTGCAAAGCCACTGCTTCTTGAATATATAAATTTCCCCACTGCCATTGCAAATCTGACAATAGTACATTTACCCGTGCATGGGCTTGGTAACGAGACATGTCTAGTTGCCGTTGTCGCTCCTGCTCCTCGGCTTCCTGCCGCCGGATTGCTTCTGCTTGTTGTCGTCGCTGGCGCTCGGCTTCCAGAATTTTTTGCTTCCACTCAGCAATTTCTGCCTCTGAAAATTTGGGACTACCACTCATAATTCAAAATTCAGAAAATTGTTTGGCTTCTACGTTCGTAGTAAGCGCTTAAGCGCTCAAGGCTTTAGTTATAAGGGCTTTAGCCCTTACTACAAACTTTTCTGCCTACCTATTTATCCCAACTGTAACGTCGTTCTAGCAGAGATTGATAGGCAGATTCAAAATCTGTAGCAATGATGCTCGGAGCAATTGGGTTGGTGAACCCAAGTACACGATAGCGTCGAATAGCTTGCAGGGTAGCCTGATTGCTCAGAAGCGCAAGTTCGGCACCGTTCCAACCTTCTGTACGCACAGCCCAGGCTACCAGGTTAACATCTTGTGCCAAAGGGCGATCGCGATTGTGTACTTGCAAAATTTCCAATCTACTGGTAAAATTGGGCAAATCTACTTTTAGTTGTAAATCCAGACGACCAGCTCTTAACAGCGCGGGGTCAAGCATATCCGGTCGATTGGTTGCGGCAATAATCAAAACGTTGTCACATGATTCAATCCCATCCATTTCTGTCAGAAGTTGACCAACGACACGAGCGCTAACACCATCACCTTCATAACCTCCTCTTACAGGAACAAGAGTATCAATTTCATCAATAAAAATGACACAAGGCGCTGCAAGTCTAGCTCTAGTAAACAAATCTCGCACAGCTTGCTCTGATACACCCACCCAACGGCTGTGCAATTCTGCTCCATTGACAGCAATAAAGTTTGCCCTAGCTTGAGCGGCTACAGCTTTTGCCAGTAAAGTTTTGCCAGTTCCTGGTGGTCCCCAAAGTAGAATACCCCGTGGAGATATAGCTCTCATTTGACGGTAGAGTTCGGGATAAAGTAATGCACCCTCTACTGATTCCTGTAGAATATACTTAATGGTTTCTAACCCACCAATTTGATCCCAGGTAATAGATGGGGTTTCAATCGCCACTGGACGCAGGACTGAGGGCGAGACATCCTTTAATGCTTGTAAAAAATCTTGCTGAATGATACTGAGATCCTTGGGTATTGGTGAATCCAGAGAGGGAGTGGAGCGGTGCAAAGCGTTATAAGCGGCTTTTTGACACAGCGCCCGCAAGTCAGCACCAACAAATCCGACGGCTAAATCGGCGATCGCGCTCAGATCGACAGTTACATCCAAAGGCATGGAGCGAGTTTGAATCTGGAGAATTTCTAACCTACCATTGCGATCAGGAACACGAAAATGTACTTCGCGGTCAAACCTACCTGGACGACGCAGGGCAGGATCTATGTGTTCGGGACAGTTAGTAGCGGCTAAGACAATTACCCCATTGAGTTGAGCAAAGCCATCCATTAAACTCAATAGTTGAGCAACGACGCGCTTTTCAACTTCACCTTCCACGCTGGTGCGATTGGGTGCAAGACTGTCAATCTCGTCAATAAAAATCAGGCAAGGAGCTGAGTCCACAGCTTTCTGGAAAATCTGCCGCAAACGCGCCTCTGCTTCACCATAGTACTTTCCCACGACTTCAGGACCAGCAATGGCGATGTAATTCACACCCAATTCTTCTGCTAAAACGCGAGCGGTTAGGGTTTTACCAGTTCCAGGGGGACCAATTAGCAAGATTCCCCGCGTAGGTTCTAGTCCCAGTTTTTCTAGCAAATCAGGACGTTTGAGCGGTAGAGCCACTAAATCTTGCAGTTGGTGCAGCACGTCACCCAAACCCCCAACTGCTGTCAATGACAGTTGCATGGTTGGTGGCTTGTGAGTGTTATTAGTATTGCCCCTAGACAATTTGTCTAGCTCCCTGCTGTTGCCTATATAGAGCAAGTTGTTGAGGTGTCAAACCTCCTGCCATTTGTTGGGCAGCTTGTAGTTGAGCGAGTTGTTGCGGTGTCACACCCTGCTGTAATTGTTGAGTTCCCCCCGGAAGCCTTCCTGCTGCTTGCAGTTGAGCAAGTTGTTGCTGCTGCGCTAGCTGTTGCAGTTGCGCGAGTTGTTGCTGCTGCGCTAGCTGTTGTAGTTGCGCGAGTTGTTGCTGCTGTGCGAATTGTTGCTGCTGTGCGAATTGTTGAGGTGATAACATGGGTAAGCCAGCAGATTGATTGATTGCTCCAAGTTGATTGAGCATTTGACTAAGCTGAGCGATTAACGCACTTAACTGATTAACTAGTCCAGCGAGTTGGGCAACAACTTCGACTGATAGGGCAGCTGCCGCTTGCGGATTTGCCGCAGATTGCCCTGGTAATAATCCGCCCGCCAATCCTGTTGCTTGACCTAGTAATGCATTGACTAATGCGGCATTTCCTCCTGCACCTGCTAACCCACCAACTAGTCCGGTGGCTTGTCCGAGTACTTCACCGGGGAGTCCAGCGGCACCTGCCACCTGCCCTGCTAAACCACCAACTAATCCGGTGGCTTGTCCGAGTACTTCACCAGGTAGTGCACCTGTGGCTTGACCTGCTAAACCACCAACTAATCCGGTAGCTTGTCCGAGTACTTCACCAGGGAGTCCGGCTGCACCTGCTACCTGACCGACAACACCAGTGGCTTGATTGACAACACCTGATACTGGCTCTAGTAATCCGCCTAGTAACCCACCACCAAGACCGCCTTGCGCTTGTGGGTTTTGCGCAGCTTTTTGGTTGCCGCTAGTGGGACGCTGATTGCCGCCTAAGGGCAAAAGTTGGGACGTGAGGTTGTTAAGCATTGGTTTAGTGGTTTGGAGTTGCAGGTAGTCGATGACGTGTGCGCTATCAGCACTATTTGATACTGTAATTGAGAGCGTGTGAGGTCCTGTGAAAACGACTCCTAGTGGGATTTGAGTTTGCTTTAGCTTGACCTGATCTGCACCAGGTGTCTTAGCAATGAGTTGCCCATCCAAATATATGTAGTCTTCACCTGAACCGTAGCGATCGTAACAAAGAACTAGTTGACCTTCAGTATAATCTTCTGTGAGGATAAAGTAAATGTTAAGTTGGCTAGTTGAATTGGGAATTTTACTAGCACTAGGAGGAACCAAGCAAGAGGGGAAGATTGGACAATTAACCGGGTCAGGGTCTGTGCCAATAGTATAATTATATACTTGTGTCCAGGCACCAGTAGGAGCGGCTATTCCGGTTTGACCTGGTTTACCAATTTGCCAGAGAACGGATTGGGGAGGAGACATAGAAGTCGCCCTATCGGGTTGTGGAGCGAGAGGTGTTTCGACTGGTGGAGTAAGAGTTTCTATTGTTGGCTTTACCTGTTGGGCATTGGCAGACTGACTCGGAGCGTCGGCGATCGCTTCTGCCTGAACTTGGATCGATCGCTCGGTTGAAAGTGCTTGAATCTCCTGGGTACTTAATACTTTGTCCCAAACATGAACTTCAGCAATCTTACCGCAGAAAAAGCATGGGCTTGCCCCTTTCTGCTCTGTAGCACCTGCGCCGACATGCATGGGATTGCGATCGTTAGGCTGGTATTGTACGTCCATTTGTCTTCCTACTTCCTGCCCATCGACGTAGAATGTCATTGTCTGAGATTGTCGGTCATAGGTTCCTGCCAAATGTGTCCACACAGCAGGTATTACCTTTGGCCCAGTTAGTACTTTCCATAATGTACGTGGCTCCCCATTCCCCAACCAGAACTGCCATTGTCGTGAAGGAGTGATGCAAAAAAGGTAGCCCTTGCGTCCTTCTAAGGGAGAGCCTCCGACTGAGGAGACTATAGACTGGTAGCCCGTGCCTCCCTCAACCATTACCCACATCTCTACGGTAAAACTGGAAGGATTTAGCTCGGGAGCGTAGGGCATATCCAGTTTGTCACTGACTCCATTAAAGGTGGAAGTGTTTGTCCAATCATGTTGAGATTCCTGCATGGTTTTTTGGGAAAGTGCAGCCTGCTGTGCCATACGGTCAATGGGAGGGTTGCCGCGTTGCAGGGTGCTAATAGAAATCCCTGCAACTCCAACCCTGAGCTTGTCGATTGTCAGCATTTGCTTGGTGCTACTTAACTTCCAAAGCTATTGTGGCAATTATAAACTTTGCAAGTATCAAATTATGCGTATAATTTTCAATAATTCATAAATTTATCATCTATTTTTGTTTTTATCTGTTATGGCATTAATTGAGTTATGAACCGCCAAGACGCCAAGAACGCCTTCGCGCAGCGTCTCCGACAGGAGAAGAAAAGAAAGACTTGTGTTTACAAATCGTTTAGGACTGCTATATTGGTGTTTTTTCGTATATCCAATTAGACCCTCACAATTCAAATGATCCACCGTCGTGACTTGCTTATCAGTTTAGCCGCTACAGCTTCTGTTTTCGCTTCTCCAATTAAGTTGGGGAGAGCCGCGCAAAAACCGCTGTTAAAACCCAAACGTTTGCAGCCTGGATCTGTGGTAGGAATTGTTAGTCCTGCGGGTGCGACATTTGTCAAGGAAAGATTAGATATTGTTGTTGATGCTGTCAAAGGATTGGGGCTTGTTCCCCGCATTGCGCCTCACGTAATGGAACGGTATGGCTATTTGGCAGGCAAAGATAAAGATAGAGCTGCTGATATCAATCAGTTTTTTGGCGATCGCTCGATAGCGGCAATTTTACCTATTCTTGGTGGTTGGGGATGTGCTAGAATTTTACCATATTTGGACTATGAGCGCATCCGTAAAAATCCTAAAATTTTGGTTGGCTTTAGTGATTTAACAGCTTTAACTCTAGGTTTAAATGCTCAGAGTAACTTGGTAACATTTCACGGTCCCAATGGATTAACTTCATGGAATCCCATCCAAACAGAGTATTTTCGCCGCGTATTGTTTGCAGGTGAAACTGTTACCTTTCAAAACCTCAAAGAGGATGCTAACCGTTTGATGCAGGTAAAATATCGCACACAAACCATTACCCCAGGAAAAGCGAAAGGCAAATTGATTGGTGGAAATCTTTCGGTTTTGTCAGCTATTGTTGGTTCTCCTTATTTACCAGATTGCAAAGGTGCTGTTTTATTTTTAGAAGATGTTCGAGAAAATATTTATCGTATCGATCGCATGATGACACATCTGAAAGTTGCAGGTGTACTGGATAAACTTGCTGGCTTTATTTTTGGACAATGTTCTGAATGTTTGCCTGACGCTGATTACGGTTCCCTCACCCTAGAAGAAGTAGTTTGGGATCACATCAAACCATTGGGCATTCCTGCTTGGTACGGTGCGATGATTGGTCATATTGAAACTATACTGACACTACCTATTGGTTTAGAAGTAGAAATAGACGCCAATGCAGCAACTATTCGGATGCTTGAACCTGCTGTGGAATAAGTTAGATTGCTAAGGCTTGACTTCTCGCCCAATCCACTTATCAACTATAATCGGTTGGTAACTGGCAAATAACTCCAGCAAATGTTCCGGATCGGTTGCTTCCAGTACCAAATTGCGAAGGGCTGGTTTCAAGAATTTTTCAGTTACAGCTTGGTCAAATAATTGGAGTAGAGGATCAAAATATCCCTCAACATTTAACAAACCACAAGGTTTATGGTGTAGTACCAACTGCGCCCAAGTTAATATTTCACAAAACTCTTCTAAAGTTCCGTATCCACCAGGAAGGGCAATGAAGCCATCAGCCAATTCTGCCATTTTGGTTTTGCGTTCATGCATGGAGTTAACAACATGAAGCGTGGTGAGTCCTTTATGAGCGATTTCTCTTGCAACAAGGAATTCTGGAATTACTCCAATCACTTCACCACCACCTACCAAAGCTGCATCAGCCACAATGCCCATCAGTCCGACATTGCCTCCTCCATAAACCAAGCCCAATCCTTGGCTCGCTATGATTTTACCAAGAGTCTCGGCAGCTTCTGTGTAAGCAGGTCGAAGACCTTTACTTGAACCACAGAATACACAGATAGATTTCACAATTCAATCTGCCTCCTAGTCGCTGGAGACAGATTAGCACAGAATGTATAATTGCGATCACTGCTATATGAAGTAAATCACTCGAATTGGTTTTGAGGAAAGGTTATTTGCTGCGAACCATGTAAAACTGCTAGAATATCTATTTGCTCAGGCTTAATGTAGTAGATGATGCGGTAGGAGCCTTCGATAACTTCACGAATCTGCTCAGTTTGAAACTCTGGTACAATTCTACCTGACAAAGGAAAAGTGGCAATTTGTTGAGAGCGCTTGGTCAATCGATCAACCATTCTTGCCGCGTACTGGGAAGAGTTTTGCGCGATGTATGTATAAATTGCTGAAAGGTTCTGTAGTGCTGTATCTGTCCAAAAAACTTTCACTCTGCCAATCCAAACCTTTTACGCACTTGCTCCACTGATGTTACTCTACCAGCTTTGCTGTCAGCTAGTCCAGCCTCAACTACCTGCCTGACATAAATTTCATACATTAGATCGTCCCAAGTTGAATTCTCAGGCAACTGATCAATTAGGCGTCGAGCTTCTTCCTTGATGCTTCGGGTTTCCATAAAACTAGCAGTCAATTGAGCATACTCTAATTCTAATCGTACTCAAATTAATTTGACGACTCGCATCAACTCGCCATTAACTGTAAGGGGGCGCTACGCCACAACTGGTATAATCTGTTAGCTGGCATAGTTAGGTATAGTACATCACCTGCACTAAGATTAATTTCCAGTAAATCCCAGCCGTGGATATTTTGAGAATTTGTCTCTACATACAATGGCACAAAGTCAGCAGACATTGCGGCATCTTGAACCCGTTGTTTGCAAAAGGGGTGTGATGGTGTAATCAAAGTGGCAAAAGCTACCCACAAACTATCTGAGGTAATGCCATTACCGAGTATTCTTCCCCCCAGTGCAGCAGCGGCAAAAGCTGGGGCGGCAAGTTCGGCAGGGCATAGTACTGCCTCAAAGTCAAATACCTGTTGCGCCACGCGAGCAAAATCAGGATCTGCATAATGGACAATCACCGATACTTTGGATGTTAATCCTTTGGCTTTAAGGGCAATCTCTATATTAGTGGCATCGTTGCCTGTAACTGCTAACAGTGCTGTAGCAGACTCTAAGTTAACTGTTTTGAGAATGGATGGAAAGGTGGCATCGCCGTGAATGATGGGAATACCTAATCCACGCGCAGTATTAACATATTTGTTGTGAGGATCTCTTTCAATTACTACCACCTCGTGTCCGCTGGCATGGAGTTGCTGAACAATTTTAATACTGATGCCACTTAAACCACAAACGATATAGTGATGGCAATGGGGAACTCGTGCTACATCCCAAAATTGTTTGAAACGAGTTCCCAAGATAAAATCGTTGAGCAAGGCATACCAAATACCAAATGCTGCTGCCCCAACTAACATCATGACAATGGTGAATAATTTAATGCTGATAGGAGCATTTTCTACCACTTTGTCATTACCACCTGCACCAGTAATCATGCCGACGGCAAAATAAAGAGCATCGATCAAGGAAATTTTTAAGTTGGCAGAAGTATAGGCGACTGTGGCAGTTAATAGAATCATCAGTAGCACAACTGCCATTACTACTACTGATTGTGCATGTTGCTGAAACTGGCGTAAATTGCTCAGAACTTTGAGTTGTTTTTTGAGCAAAGATTTACGAGTAGAGCGGATGCGGGGTTGGCTACCAACTATTAAGCGATCGCCTACTTTTAATTTTTGTCCACTCACCACTGCTGTTACCAAATCCATATTACCAGAGGTAGGGAGATAGTAAATAAGCATTCGCGATCGATCATTCCACAAATCACTTAATTTACGATTTTGCCACGGGTGATTTTCATCTATATATACTTCATGAATTGGCCAAGTTTGCTGAAATAACTTGATTTGTCCGATCGCTTGATTTCCCATCGCGGCAAAAGTAAATACTGGTGCAGCCAACCCTGCAACACTCATCGTCAAGTGATTCGGTACAGTTTGATCCAAACGCTCTCCCAAACTGGTATTATAAAAGCGGTTGATAATCCGAATACGCGGATTCAACACCCGCGCTTGCATCATCACTGCCAAATTTTGTTCGTCGTCAATTCCAGCAATCACCAGAGTGTGTGCCTGCTGAATTCCTGCTGCTGTCAAGGTACTAGCTGCATGTACATCGCCAACAATTAGATCCCCCGCTGTTTCCCCAGAAATAGGTTGGTGATGAACTCCGACAACTAACGCCCCCTGTTGTCTCAGCAAACGGAAGACTTTATAACCGGTGCGCCCTAAGCCACAAACAATGATTCGAGGTTTCATGGACAAGCAGCATAATTGAGAGGATGGCTGCATTTTTAAATACATCTCAATATTGTTGCTCAATTACCAGGATATATCTGTAGCTGAAAACACTGTAATTGCTAATTAGATGCCCTAAATGATTAATTATCTATAGATTCTTGCCCAAAGCAGTAAGAATCTTAACAGGTTTCAGATATTTACACGTAACTATTTACATTTCGAGTAATGGAGAGTGCGATCGCGCTGGGATAGGGAAAAATATAATGTTGGTCGCTATTGCTCTACCTATATTGTACTTTCCAGGCTCCACTTTTGGTCAGTGGGTGAACCATTGTCAGCATTACGTCCAGACACTTCGCAATCCCAAAGTTGTAATTGATCGCCATTAACTTGACCTGAGGCACCTGCGACATCAATGCATTTTCCCGATAATAAGTTTCTTATGAACATTCCACTTGTTTGTGGATGTTTATTTAGCGTATTATTCCTATCTAATAGGTCTTGCTGCTTCTGTGATGTAAAATAATAAATTAATCCTCCTCCCAAAGCGACTATAAGGCATGTAACTATTATAATATTACTTATACCTCTATTAAAAACAGAACCATTTGTTGAAGTTAAATTTTGAGTTTGAGAATTAGTTGGAGGATGATGGCTAAGCTTTTGATTACAATTGAGTTTGACTGCAATTTCTTCTAAAATAGCTACACTAGTTTCTGACTTACGAAAAATCGGGAGTAATTCGTCACAACAAAGTTTACAAAGAGATTTTCTATTACTAATTTCATTTAAATGGTTAATTAGCTGTATAACAAAGTCAGAATCTGAAGAATCCCTGATAAACCAAAGTCGTCTGGGATCTATTCCAATTCTCATACACAGTGCTTCTCGTGTTCTTAATTGTTGGCTACGGAGCACTATTTTTGTTAAATTTTCTATATCAAGTTCGTCCAGAAAGAATTGAGTTGACATCTTTTCACTCCTGCTCCTACTGAAAATTAAGTTTTAATTTAATCTTTTCTAAATTACATAAGATTGCATGAGCGCACTCGCTTGCACATTTTTTTAGTAGTTTTGGTATGTCTTACCCAAAAATATCACTAATCATTTAGAATTCAATTATTTGCATATCAATCTACCATCTTGGTTTTCAATACCATCTCTACATTGCTCGAAATTTAAAGTACTTTGTTTTAGTTGACCCTGGCGATCGTAACATTTAGCCGTCAAAAAACTGTTTTTTACAGAAATATCTGGACAAGTATGTTGGTAACTTCCTAATGGAGCTTGCTGCTTCTGTGATGTAAAATAGTAAACTAATCCTCCGCCAAGACCGACTATAAGACCTGAGATGATTATGAGATTACTTAGACTTTTTCCAAACATGTAACCTGGAAAAATTTGAGTTGGAGTTGGAGTTTGATGTTGAGAACTATTGACATGAGCGTGGCTAAGCTTTTGCTGACAATTAAGTTTAACGGCAATCTCTTCTAAAATAGCTGCACTAGTTTCTGAATTACGGAAAATAGGCAGTAGTTCTTCACAACAAAGTTTACACAGAGATTCTTTGTTACTCACTTCGTTTAAGTGGTTAATTAGCTGTATAACAAAATCAGAATCTGAAGAATCCCTGATAAACCAAAGTCGTCTGGGATCTACTCCAATTCTCATACACAGTGCTTCTCGTGTTCTTACTTGTTGACTACGAAGCACTATTTTTGCTAATTTTTCTATATCAAGTTCGTCGAGAAAGAATTGAGTTGACATCTTTTCACTCCTGATACTACTGACAATTGAGTTTGAATTTAATCTTTTCTAAATCATTGGCGTACCTACCGCTTTTAAAAATAACTTCGAGTTCTTTACAAATTTTACAAAGAGCTTTTATGTCATCAATACTATGCAAATAGTCAATTATCTGTAAAGCAAAGTCATTGACGGTAGATTCTCTGATAAATCCAAGTTGATTTGGATCAATGCCAATCTTTTTACACAGTGCTGTACGTGCGGAATATTCTGCCCGTCCACTACGGCTTAAGAGTTTTGCGAGTATTTCGATCTCAGTGTCATTTAGTATTTGAGATTCCTCAGACACAGGTTCATTCAGAACTTGCTGTTGAGGTAAAGTAATATTAATATTATCATCAATATTTGCTTTCTCTGTTAAAATTGGGGTTAGTTGCTCTGAAATACCAGCTAACTGAATTGCCGTACAACCAAATTTGTAGGCAAATTTAACCGGACGCCCTGCTCCTATAGCATCGTAAAAACCCACGGCAAATTCAATAGCAGCTCTGTCTCCAATCGCCTTTTTCATGCCAATCACATACTTAATGTGTCGAGCGATCGCACTTGCCTGCACCTGAGAGTAACAACCGTTAAGAACAACACACTCTATCTGTTCAGCAAACAGTTCAAATAGTCGCGCTAGAGCTTCTCCATCAATTAGCTTTACCGAACCTGTTTCATCTTCAAATACTAAACCCTCATCTCCCGCCCCATGCCCAGAAAAATGAATAATCTGCGGATTAATATCCAGCATCGCCCGCTGAATATCTCTTGGGCGCACTGCCCATCTCTGTTCTAAGATAAACTGATCGCGATTTTTAGCTCGCTCTAGCAGCCCAGCATAAATTTCACGCACCTCCTCATCTAATCGCAGTGGTGTTGTACCTTTAGGGTTTGCTGCTAAAATTAGGATTTTTTGCGGCATAAATTTACTCCAATTGTATTAATTGGAAAAGTTTTTTTCTGTATGTTGTTTTGACATTCATATGATCAATTGTCATATGGATAAAGCTACAAAAGCAAAAATGGCGTTTCCGAAAAAAAACATCAGCACGCATTCATAACTTATTTATATAGCAATCCTAAATCAGGAACACCAAGAAATCTGGGTTTCTGGCTTATAGCCCACTTTGTCAATCAAATAGTAATCTCAAACTCTGCGCCTTGCCCTGGGCAAGAGTTCACGTTTATGGTTCCGCCATGTTGCTCGACAATTATTTGACGCACAATTGCTAACCCCAATCCCGTACCTTTACTTACAGTTTTGGTAGTGTATAAATAATCAAAAATTTTTTGCTTTACCTCGTCAGACATACTTACACCATTATCTCGGATGCGAATGACTACATGCTCACCATCAGAAGATAAAGCTGTCTGAATCGTAATACAATTTGGTCGGGCTTGAATTTGTGCAAAGGTAAGTCCTTGATTTGACTCTTCTATTGCATCAATTGCATTTGCTAACAAATTCATGAACACCTGATTAAGTTGCCCAGGGAAGCATTCCACAGCAGGTAACTTACCGTAATCTTTGACGACTTCAATTGCCGGACGATTTTCATTCGCTTTGAGACGGTGTTTCAGAATCATTAACGTGCTATCAATACCTTCGTGAATGTTAAAAGATACTTTTCTCACAGTGTCTGCCCGTGAAAATGTGCGCAAGCTAGTACTGATACTACGTATGCGATTAACACCTTCTCTCATTGAAGAAATTAACTTTGGCAAATCAGAGCGCAGATACTCTAAATCCATTGCCTCAATCTCATTTTTAATTGCTATACTAGGATTAGGTAAATCTTGCTGGTAAAGATCGATCAACCCAAATAAACTTTGCACGTAATCTAGGGCTGGTTGTATATTGCCTGTGAGAAAACCAACCGGGTTATTGATTTCGTGTGCTACTCCAGCTACCAGGGTAAGCTCATCTAAATTTGTATAAAATATCCTTGACCAATAAGACATTGTAGGGATAAGTAAATTTAGATGAAATGTACTTGACGGCTGAGTAAGATCAGAGGGATGACAACAATACCGTAATTCAAAATCTCCAGGAATATGTCTCAGGGCTTTGAAATTAAATCTGAGAATGGGAAAAAAAGTGCTTCCACTGTGAAAAAACCAACAGTTGTAGCAGAAATCGCAGCTATTCAACAGAGGTCCGTGTGCGTCATCTCACCGAATAAAACTACCCGTGAAGTTCAGTTTTATTTAACTTCTTTACGAGCGTGATGCTCAACTTTTAGGTCGGGCGATCAGAAAACATTGGAGCATTGAAAACGAAGCTCATTGGACTCAAGACGTCACTTTTAATGAAGATGCTTGTCGCATTCGCTCCGAACATAGTCCGACGCTCGAAGACTCGCTAACGCTACGCTATCGTAATTTTGCACTCCTTCGACGCTTCGCTCTCAATACCCTTAACCGAGAACAGACCTACAAACGTAGTCTGCGACAAAAAAGTAAACGGGCAGCTATGGATGATGATTATATGATTCAAGTTCTCAGTTCAAGTTTCATTGATCTGACAATAGATTCTTCTGATTCCTTATGTCAAGCCTAATTGAGATGCTCTTACCCTGCGTCTCAAAGGGGAACAAGGGAAACCAGAAATCAAACCCCAGCAGCCCAGAGAGAATAAAAACAATCACTCCTCGGAGAAAGAACGAAAAACTCCAAAAAATCATGAGAAAGCCAAGAAAAACGAAAGCATTAAAATAGACCGCCAGGAAATTATCAAATATCCCCAAGAAAAACTACCAGTTGATGCACAGTTCAAAGGTTACGTTCGCGAAGCGTCTCGAAGAGAAGAAGTTGTAGTTCAAGACATCAAACTCAGTACCGACAACGTTTTATTCCGCAAGGAGAAATACTACTCACCCACATAAGGAAAAACTTACTTGGCAGAACTACCATTTGGGTACGAGGGGGAATTTGGTCCGGGAATAAAAGCTTTGGTCATCAGCCTATACTATGGCAGCAACATGACGATGCGGCAAATTACTAGAATTTCTGGGTGATATTGGTATTTCCATGTCGGCAGGTTATTTATCCAACTTGTTGATTAAAAACCATGAAGATTTTCACACGGAGAAAAGTGAAATTTACGAAGCAGGACTTGCCAGTAGCCCCTGGCAGCACTTTGACCAAACAAGTGCCCGTGTTGCTGGGGTCAACTACACCACTAATATAGTGTGCAACCCGATTTATACGGTGTACTTCACGACTGAGAAGAAAGACAGGTTGACTGTTCTCAAAGGATTACAAAATGAGCCAGAACTTGAGTTTCTTCTCAATCCACTCACATATGACTTACTGGAGTGTTTCCAAATTCCCCAGAAAATTCAGAAGTCTTTGAAACTATTACCTCAAGAAACTGCAATCAGTGAATTAGAGTTTAATACTCTACTCGATCACCATCTACCCAACCTCGGTTCTCAACAACGTACCCGTATCTTGTCAGCAGCAGCAATTGCTTTTTACCATCATCAAACCGATTGGCCAGTGGTGCAAGCTCTTGTGTGTGATGATGCTCCTCAATTCAAATTACTGACGACTGAATTGGCTTTGTGTTGGGATCATGTTGGGCGACACTACAAAAAGTTGAGTCCTGTGGTGGCTTATCATCAAAAGCTTTTAGATCAGTTTCTTAAGACATAGCTGGGATTACTACCGCTTTCTTACTGGCTTATAGAGACGCCCCAAGCGATGAAGCCGCACAGAAACTGCGGTCTGAGTTTTGGGACATTTTCGTCACTAAAAGTGGTTATGAGGAGTTGGATAAACGAAAACGATTAACAGCAGCAAAAATGGAGGAGTTGCTATTAGTCTTGGAGCATCCCGAACTTCCATTACATAATAATCCTGCTGAACTCGGAGCCAGGACAATGGTGCAGCACCTGTATTAGCTATGGCACTCAAACCTCAGATGGAACCAAGGCTTGGGATACTTTTATGTCCCTTGTTGCTACGACTCGTAAGTTGGGGATTAGTTTTTTCGAGTATGTGCGATCTGCGCATCACTCAATCTAGAAATATTGAGTCCCTAGCTACTACGATTCACTACACAGCTACTCTTAATCCTCTAGGTTGGTCTTGGTAAACCGAGTCACTGCCTCCCCCAGATTATTGAGCCGATACAATCAACTTTTATTAATCATATGCATAATCGTTTTACTGCTTAATTGTCCCAAATAACTTATTTATTGTGTATACATATATCCTTTTTGGTGTCAATATATATTAACAAAATTTAAATGCGTTTGCCCTAGTAAGTTCTGGTTACGAAATCATGCAGAAATTATGTTGCACGCGGGCGTGTCAATGGACTGCTCTTAATTGGAATAATTTCTGCAATTCTATGTTGACTTGTTTCATTTTTCCAGCCACGGCTAGCTAAAAATTTTACCACTACCGCCGTTTCTGTAGAAAATTTGTCTTAATCAACACCCGTCAACAGGGCATTTTCTGCTGACCATTTATACTTGTCAAAGGTCAAATTCTTATCCAGAAGACTTTTTAGATGCACTCACCTAGAACTGCTGTAGTGTTTTCACGGTAATCACATGTTCAAAATATTATTATGTTACTGAATTCGTCCGGGAAGCGATCGCCCTTTTTTATTTGTGTTCACTTTTTCGCGTTGCTCCTCAGGCGTATCCAATACATCGTTTTTCCGGGGTCGGGTAACATTGGGGTGTCACCACCCCGCAGTCCCCTAAGAACCGGACTTGACAGTTATCCCATCATCCGGCTCAAGCTCCCGTGGACAAGTATCAAGGAACTGAAGTCAACTACTTTGAGCTAACCAATCGATTTGGGTGCGGCTCTTTTGAGGTAACAATTTGTAACGAGATTAGAGGCATTTGGTAAATATTTCTGTTGTGTAGCAGCAAAAAGAAGGGGTTGATGAATAGGCTTGGAGATAAGTCAGTGAAACCTCGTAAATGCTATGACTACTCCGCCGACAAATGTAATTGAAAAAGATGTGTTTGAGAGTGCCAACCAACAGTACGAAAGTGTGTTGAAGACCTGGTCGCTCGTTGGAATGCCAGAGTATGGAACATGGAGAAGTAGAAGCGTTTGTGCAAAATGTTGGAACAGAACTGCTCTCGAAGATTGTTGCAAGGACATCTAGATTTACGAGCGGTCAACGAAGTAGCGCAGACGGATGTGCTGGGTACAGATGGACAAAAGCGTCCGCATCGTCGCCAGAAATGTCAACGCTCGTTAGAAACGCTGTTTGTTTAAGTGGTAGTGACTCGGTTAGGGTATAGTACCAAACAGTTGGGGGTGAGTGCGCTCTATTCAAAAGACGGCAAGTTGAACCAGGCAGTGGATCAATATTCAGATGGAGTGCGACGGCTGGTAGCAGTTGAAGCCGCGAAGGTATCATTTACAGAAACGAGCACGACAATCAGGGAAACCACAGGTGCGCAGGTGGGGAAACGGCAATGCGAAGAACTGACGGTGAAAGTTGCCCAGGATTTTGCTGACTTCTACGCCCAACGGCAGCTTGAGGGTGGCGAATCGAGTCAGGATTTGTTGGTGCTCACCACCGATGGCAAAGGGATTGTCATGCATCAGCAGGATTTGCGCGAGGCAACAGCCAAAGCAGCGCAGTCTGCCAAAGGGAGTAAGACCCGCTTAAGTCCAGGGGAGAAACGGCAACGAAAGCGAATGGCGACGGTAGCATCCGTGTATAGTACCCCCCGCTTTGAGCGAGAAGCAGAAGATATCATTGGCGACCACACAGAGCCGACTGAGCGTCCTGCTATGATCAACAAGCGGGTTTGGGCTAGTGTGCGGCAGGATGCTCAGACAGTAATTACCAGTGCCTTTGAAGAAGCATCCCACCGAGATCCAGAGCATTTGCGGGAGTGGGTAGTGCTGGTTGATGGCGAGGAACGTCAGTTGGACTACATCAAAGCTGCAGCTCGACAATTCAACGTGGAGGTGACGATTGTGCTTGACTTCATTCATGTGTTGGAATATCTCTGGAAAGCTGGTTTTTGCTTCCTCTCTCCTGGTAGTGATGCCGCAGAAACTTGGGTCAAGGAGCGGGCGATCGCG
Source organism: Iningainema tapete BLCC-T55 (assembly GCF_014698965.1). Lineage (GTDB taxonomy): Bacteria > Cyanobacteriota > Cyanobacteriia > Cyanobacteriales > Nostocaceae > Iningainema > Iningainema tapete. Next base: position 27,960 of record NZ_JACXAE010000049.1, on the reverse strand, counting down.
CCTCTTGCAAGGCAAAGCTAGTGATGTTGCTGCAGGCATCCGACGCAGTGCTACCTTACAAAACCTCTCTACCAAAGAGCGTGAAAATGCTGATAAATGTGCCAACTATCTGTTGAAATATAGCTCTTATCTCCACGATGACCATTACCTTGCTCAAGGCTATCCGATTCCACGGGAGTCATTGAAGGAGCCTGTCGTCGTTTGATCTGTGACCGCATGGATATTACTGGGACACGCTGGCGAATTGACCGAGCTGAAGCTGTGCTCCAAATTCGTACCCTCAGAGCCAGTGGCGACTTCTCCGAGTATTGGCACTTTCATAAATTGCAGGAGTTCAAGCGTAATCATGTCAGTAAGTTTCAAGATCCACAGAGGTTATTAGCTGCTTAATCCGTCGTTCTAAAAGAGCCGCACCCAATCGATTTCCCTCTGACGATATATGCGGTAGCCTAAGCTCCATTAAACACCCACAATTGTCTTTACCGTTACTGATTCATCATCTAATTCATCATCCAATCTATTTTCATGTTTTTTTAGATCAAAGTTTTCTGGAGACACGTAGGTTCCAAATAATCGGTCAATGAAAGTAAACATAAAGCTCAAATTTCTTCCCTTTGTATCAAAATGATGCAAAGTGTGAACACGGGGCGTGACATAAATCCATTCCAATATTCCTAACCAGGAGTCCCATTTTACATTGAGGTGTGCCCAAATATTATGAACCACCTGATGCACTGTCACTACAGCCATGACTTCTGAGGGAATGTCCAGCAGTGGAAACCAAAAAAATGTAAAATAGTATAAAAGTCCGCCAGTAAAGCTTTCTTTTGGTCCACTCAGCCACCATAATTGCTTTGTTGAATGATGCCATTTGTGGGTCAACCAGACAAACGGATTAATATGCATCGTCCTGTGTAACAGATAGTAGCTAAAGTCCTGCAATATATACGCGGTGATAAGCCTTAGCCACAGAGGTACAGACATTACTCCTGCAAAAACTGCAGACTCTCCAATAAATAGAGAAGTCAATAGTTTCATAATTACTACAGAAACGTATGCATAAATAATAGTAAAGACGATTGTTATTCCTATCGCTCCCAATTCCTTAAGGAATTTAGCTTTGTATTTAATCTGATGTAAAGGAGAGCGAATTTCCCAAAGCCAGAATACTGAAACTGTAAGAAAAACTACAGACCATCCTATTAATTGCATTAATATTGTATGTATCATTGATACCCTTAATGTAGATTAGCTAAGTAGGCGTTGCATAATGGCGGTATGAATCATTGCGGAACTGGATGTGACAGTCCAAGGTGCGGAATGTGGGATCAAAATTTCGGCGGCTCCAGAAAACCGCTGTGGATGAATCAAGACAAATATTTATCTAGCAGTTTAACATCCATTGGCGGACACAGGCTTATTTTGCTCACCCGGTACTACCTCGACCTCAGCTAGATATTTCGGTTCTTCGTTCTCGGGTTCATCACCCAGCGTCTTATTGGGAGATACAGGGTTTTCCATTAAATAGTAAGTTCCTGGGGTTTTAGCCATCACTAATACATCCCTTCTTTATCCTGGCTCAAATTCAATTGCTGCCTTAGGTTTCAGATGGAGAGCATCTTCACTCAAAGACAAACCATCGACTGCAATTTCATACAACTCAGGTAGTTTATCAGAATTGTAATTTCCATCAGCATCTCTCAAACGAGCATTTAATGATTCGCGTACACCTCCATAAATAAACCGCCAGCGCTGTAATTCACCTGTTTTCAAACTAATTTTAGGAAAGTCCTGACCATTAATACTACTACATCTGTGTAAATTTTTCCATTTGCCAAAACCAAAAGCATCTTGAAAATCTTATACTTTATACATTAGTACGACCCGTTAGCCCTGTCAAGGTGACTTTTTGGCGGCTAAAAGCCTTGCAGTCGCAACGTGTCGATTATTTAGCAGTTAATGTGGTTTCAAAAATGCCTTGTTTGCGGTTTGAAGCGTTCTTGTTTGCAGTTCGCTACACTTAACCGAGAACAGACTTACAAACGTAGTCTGCGACAAAAAAGTAAACGGGCTGCTATGGATGATGACTATATGATTCAAGTTCTTAGTTCAAGTTTTCTTGATTTAAGATTAGATTCTTCTCACCTCTTGTGTCAAGCCTACTTGAGATGCTCTTACCCTGGGTTTTGTAGTGCTGTGCCCGAAAGTTCACTCACAGGTGGTTGCTTACCAATAATACGTTCTAGTTCGGGTATTACTTCTATAATTACTTGTGCATTCTCGCCCAAAGCAGTCAGAATTTTGGACTTCCATTGTTTTAGTTGAGCATCAGTTTCACTCAGCAGTTGCCCGATTAAATAGCGAAAGGCTTGTACAAAGGCAAAGAAGGGAATATTGCGCTGGAACTGATCGAACTTACCTTTGATAAAATAACCTCGTTGCCGTACAATTGGTTTGTGGACTTCGTTAACCACTGCTGTTTTGCCAATACCGGATGAACCAGCAACGAGCATCATTTCTATGTTGGATTTTGGCTCTTTCCCAGGCAGGAGCTTGGTAATGCAGATTTTGGATTGGGTAAGAGGGTGTTTGAAAAGTCGATCAGTTTGTAAAAAAGCTCTCTCGGTATACGCGCTCGTATAGATCATAGACAGCACCGAGAGAGGAACATGAGTAAAGCATACCCCAGCAACCTGACCCGTGCACAATATGAATTTCTGAGTGACATGATTCGGTGAACCCAAACCCGGTGGTCGTAAGCGAGAAGTCGATATGTGGGAAGTTTTGAACGCCATCTTCTATATCCTAGTAGAAGGAGTGAGATGGCGAGTTAGCCCTTGAGACTTTCCCCCTTGGCAGACTGTGTACACACAATTGCAACTGGCGCAAAGACGGGACGTGGTTATACATTCACGAGAGTGATAATTATAACCTGAACTCAGGACAAGCTAAGTTTCTGGGCAGAATAGATAAGCTATGATTATACAGGGATACCCACTAAGGAGCCGGGAATGTCTGCCATTGCAATTTGAAGTTTTCTTCATCTTAATGATTTAGGATTGCTATAGTTATAAATCTTCCCGCCCACCGACTTAATTCTCATAATCAAAGGAAGTTAAGGGGAGCATCCCAGTTTTTATTTAGCGAGCAAAGATTAATCCATTAAGATAGGCACAACTTCGGAGCCATAACCTGAGGAACATTCTCAACATTCCATTGTGCGCTCCTAATTTGAGTTCGACGGTCAATTTGTTTGACAGTAGATTCAATTGCGCCAGATCCAATAGAACAAATTTGCTCAGCTTGATAATACTGGTAATTGACAATACGGTGTCGATGTTTCTCAAGGTAAGTACAGAAGTTCTGTGCAAGCTTTACGTGTACAGTCGGCGAAGCACGTGATCGCTTCATCAACACGTCCTTGCCAGAGATGCTGTTTGGCAGCGTTTATCCAATGCAATTGAACCACCAACCTTATAGAGATTTTCCATGCCTATGGAACCAGTCAAGAACTTCACGTCGCTCTATTACGTCGGTAAATTCGCGAACAATGTTCCAAACTCCATCATGTCCATCCCCAATACACGTGAGAATTGGAGCCAAAGCTTGGTGGTTCACCCAATCAATCAGCAGATCATTTTGTTGAAATGACGCTGACAAGTGCAGGCAAGTCATGTAAACGTACAGCTTTATAGCCTTTCCACTCAGATGGTTTTCCAGTTGCTGTACGGATCCGGATATTCCCCCCGTCAACACTCAATTCCTCAACCGTTGATTCCACCTGCGGGAGTTCAAAATTTTGACGGTGTACCAGTCGCTGTTGTACACTTTTGGAGACTTCTATTCCAGTTGCATATTTTACATCTACGGCACGCACGTTCGTATGATACCGTAGCACTTGCTCTCAAGCAACATGCTTCTAGATATGGACTTAATTGACTATGGGGTTTAAGTTCGGTGCTTTTGCGCTTGAGAACTTTTTATGGGCAATCTCCCAATGATACTTTTTACTTCTCGTTTGCGTCCTGTGCTTTCTCCTGTGACATTTTCGATAAAAAAACCCCGACAGTAGGCATTACATGTTCTTGCATTTGACTGCGTACTACTTCTTCTATCTTCCCTAAACTTGTTAGTTCCTCCACTGGGGCATTTTTATAGAGTATTTTAGCGATCGCACGAGCGTGTTCGATTACAAGTTGGTTTTCTTCTTCAGTCATAACGGCTCCTATGGACGCGGTCACGTGGGTTACTCCCTTACCAACTCAAACTTTATTTACTTTTTTTGGAAGAATAAAAACTGGGATGCTCCCGAAGTTAAGGAACTAACTCCAAAATAATCACGCCTACTGCGATCATACCAATTGACACTGCTTTTATAAGACCTATCGGCTCCTTCAAAGCTATAACTCCTATAATTGATACCGCTACTGTTCCCACACCTCCCCAAATTGCATAAGCTACACTCAATTCTATTGTTTTCAGAGCAAGTGAGAAAAAATAGAAACACGTACCGTAAAACACAAATACAAAAACCGAAGGCAATTTTTTTGTAAAACCCTCTGATAGCTTCATACAGGTGCTACCCGCTAATTCTAGGATTATTGATAATGACAAGTAAAACCAGCCAAGCATCTTCTCTATTAACCTTTTTCTACTAATGTTACAGATGCACTATCTTTCTCGTCCTGTTCTACAAGCTCATTCTCGTCCTGTTCTACAAGCTCATTTTTACTAGATAATTTTAATGCAATGACTCCTATTACTATCAGAGAAATTCCTCCTAACTTTGCCAAGCTTGCTGGCTCATCTAACCACAAAAAACTTATAGTTGTTATTCCAACTGTTCCCAACCCTGCCCAAATTCCATAAACCATACTCAAGTTGAGCTTTTTCAAAGCAAGTGAAATAATGGTAAAGGATAGAATATAGAAGAGGAATACAAATATAGAAGGCAGCATGTCAGTTAAGCCTTTTGATAATTTCAAGCAAGTAGCACCAGCTACTTCCAAAACAGCTGCTAAAAATACATATATCCAACTAATAATCATATGTTCTTCTGCTTACAATTAATCTCCTGCTTAGAATCGAACTGTAACTCGTAACACTCAAAAATGTCAGTAATTGCAGACATGTTTATCCTTGGGCATTGAGTTTAGTCAACGCAATAATCAGGGTTTCATGCGGTGTTTAGGATTTTACGCGGCGTTTTTGGAATGGATCACCTCACTGGGACTTTTAAAACATCCTCTAACACAGTAACACAGAATTACTGAATTAATTACACAATTATTTTCTTATAGGACTCCTATTTGATTTTTGAACAAGACTACGAGATAATACGGCTAGGGAAACAAGTGTAACAGGAAACTATGAGAAGTCAGGGTCGGCAAACTATCACAGTCCCAGAGGTAGTATCACGGCAAGAGATGTCAGAGAAAGATGCTCAAAGGGCGATCGCCGAACTACAAAATTTTATAGCCGTAAGACCAGATGGGCGTGAGGTAAGAAAAGCGTTGGCAGTAAAGCTGGTTTATCAAGGATACTTATATGATGAAATTCAAACAATATTAGACGTATCACGAGGGTCAATAACAGGTTGGAAGCAAGCCTACGAGGAAAATGGAATTGACGGACTGCGGTTGAACTATCAAGGAAGAAAGAGCCACCTTTCATACGAGCAACGAGAAGAAGTTTTAAGTTGGCTGCAAACGAAGGATACCTGGGAGCTTGGCGAACTAGAATATAAGCTAGCTTTTGACTATGACGTGGTTTATCAATCAAAACAAAGCTACTATGCCATATTTGAAGAAGCAGGAATCAGTTGGAAGAAAACAACAAAATTGAATCCTAAAGCCAATCCAGATGCAGTTGCAGAAAAAAAAAGAGATTGAAGCATTGTTGGCAAACCACCGCTTTGAAATCGAAACAGGAAAGCTGAGAGTTTTCCTCATTGATGAATGTCATTTGATGTGGGGAGATTTGAATGGCTATATCTGGGGGAAAACTGACACTGAAATTACAGTACGAGCGCGTAAATGAGCGAGAAAAACAGACATATTAAGGAGCAGTTGACTATCTTCAAGGAGAATTGCTTTTGAAAGCATATGATGGAGGAAACTCAGAAAATACTATCAATTACCTGCGGTATTTGCTCACTCAATCCCCCAACCAACGATTGCTGATTTTCTGGGATGGCGCTACTTATCACCGTTCCAAAGAAGTTCGAGCTTTCTTAGAGGAGGTAAATCTTGGTTTACCAACCGAGCAATGTATAAGTTCCCTGCGTCCGCTTTGCTCCCAATTGCCCGGAACAAAATCCCATCGAAGATATTTGGTTACAAGCTAAAACACGGGTTCGACGTTTCTGTGCATTGATTCCTTCATTCTCCCACTTAAAGTGGATGTTTGAATGGTTTATTCGACACACCACCTTTGATTTTGCTACCCTTCAGAAGTAGGTCGTATGTTCAAAACTCAAATAGGATTCCTATAGTTGTCATAGCCTAAAATTACCTCCCCATATTTATATAAGCATATTTTTTTCAACCCCACTTGGATAATTTTAATGCGTTAAATAAAAAAGCTGTAAATAATAAGTTACCGTTTGTAACTATTCTTTGTACACTGTTTTAATTCTTTTAAATATCTGCTGAACTGTCTTAACTGTCCTTTTAACTGTCTTAACTGTCTTAACTGTCCTTTTAACTGTCTTAACTGTCTTAACTGTCCTTTTAAATGTCTTAAGCTTTGTTGTATTTTATTTGTGAAGCTGATATGATTTGTAGACAAAAGCTTAAAAGATGTTTTGGAAGTGGAGGATATTGTAAGATAACGTGAGTTCGAGGAACTAGAAAACAGCAGGGATAGTGCAGGTAAATCTTTGGCATAAATGTCAAGGAAAGGTTTTTGTTGAGCGGCATGCCATTTGAGACTATTACTGGCAGATACTATTAAATTCAGGCAACGATCCCTGTGGTATCGAGAGCGTGGAATTATCAAACATGGATCAGGCGAGTCTCACTCCATAAAGAGCTTCGCTAACTTTAATCTGAGCAAACGTGCCAAAAAGAGTCAGAAATTACTCGAAAGATCGATGAAGAAGCGAAATAGCAAACAAAGAAAATATACTCAAACCTGTATTCATGAACTAGTTGAGGCTATTGTAGAGCAAACGCCAGATACCCCATCGGTGGTGTTTGAACATGAAAGTCTCACCTATCGCCAGTTGAACAGTCGCGCTAACTTCCTAGCACACTACTTACAGGCATTGGGCGTCGGGAAAGAGGTATTGGTAGGCATTTGCATGGAGCGCTCCCTAGAAATGGTAGTGGGACTGTTGGGCATTCTCAAGGCGGGAGGAGCCTATGTGCCGCTTGACCCTGCTTACCCTGATGAGCGATTGGCGTTCATGCTGGAAGACACTCAAACTAAAGTGCTGCTAACCCAAGCGCGGTTAGTCGAGTCTCTTCCCAAACATCAAGCGCACGTTGTCTGCGTGGACACGCAATGGGAGGAGATTGCTTTCCACAGTGAGGAAAACCCAATCAGTGCGGTAACGCCCGATAACCTAGCCTACGTAATCTACACTTCCGGCTCCACAGGCAAACCTAAGGGGGTGGCTATGAGTCACCGTCCCTTATGTAATCTCATTAATTGGCAACGGGAAAGCTCAAAACTGCCTGTGGGAGCGAGGACTTTACAATTTGCTCCTGTCAGTTTCGATGTTTCCTTTCAGGAAATCTTCTCTACTTGGAGTTCAGGCGGAACGCTAGTTTTAATAAAAGAGCATGTGCGCGTCGATGCTTTCGAGTTGTTGCGTTTTCTCACAGAGCAAGAAATCAACAGACTCTTCCTTCCCTTTGTAGCCCTTCAACAGCTGGCATCAGTAGCTGATGATCGGGGAGTTGTTGTGCCGACGCTGCGCGAGATTATCACCGCAGGCGAACAGTTGCAGATAACCAGACAGATTGCTAACTGGTTTACAAAGCTACAAAATTGCACTCTACACAATCACTATGGACCATCCGAAAGCCATGTAGTTACAGCTTTCACCCTTACTGGTTCACCCTCCGATTGGCCTGCGCTTCCTCCGATTGGTCGCCCCATTGCTAACACACAGATCTATTTGCTGGATTCCCAGATGCAGCAAGTAAGCGAAGGCGTTCCAGGTGAACTGTACATTGGTGGCATTGCTCTGGCACGGGGCTACCTTAACCGACCCGATTTAACTACCGAGCGGTTTATTCCCAACCCGTTTAGCGACTCATCAGAAGCACGTTTGTATAAAACTGGTGACAAGGGTCGCTACAATCACGATGCGCAGATTGAGTTTCTCGGTCGAAGTGATGACCAGGTAAAGATACGTGGCTTCCGCATTGAGTTGGGAGAAATTGAGGTGGCGATCGCTGCATATCCGGCAGTTCGACAAGCTGTAGTCTTGGCTCGTGAGGATGTACCCGGTGACAAACGCCTAGTAGCATACATAGTACCGGCTTCCCAAGAAAACCCTACCCATGAGCAGAGCGTTGAGGCACTTGTGCAAACCGAACAGGTATCGGAACCACCAAACTCGATTGCTGGGCTGGTGCCGTCGCTGCGGAGTTATCTTAAAGCACGTCTGCCCGATTACATGATTCCCAGCGCCTTTGTGGTGCTAAAGGCTTTTCCCGTAACCCCCAGCGGGAAGTTAGAGCGCCGCGCTCTACCAGCTCCAGAAAAGTCTAGACCTGAGTTGGAAACGGTTCTCGTTAGGCCCCAATCCGATGCCGAGCAACAGATTGCTAAGGTTTGGCAAGAATTGTTGCAATTAGAAGGTGTAGGAATTTATGACAACTTTTTTGACTTAGGTGGTAATTCTCTACTCCTGAATCAGAGTGCTAATAAATTAGCAGAAATCTTTGGAGTAAAACTGTCAATTGTAGAGCTGTTTCAATACCCTACTATATATAGTTTGGCTCAACGCTTAAGTCAAACTAACAGAGAATCAGAAGCTGCCACTACCCACAAACCTAGCCGCCGAGTTAGCCGTCAGTCTGACAACATCAGAGAATCAAATATCGCCATTATCGGTATGTCAGGTCGCTTCCCAGGAGCTACGGATATTGAGGCATTTTGGCAGAACCTGCGAGATGGAGTGGAATCTATTTCATTTTTTTCTGATGGGGAATTGTCGCAAAGCGACCCAAATTTGCAACGTCATCCTAACTACGTAAAAGCCGCTGCGGTTTTGCCAAATATCGATCTATTTGATGCTTCCTTCTTCGGCTACAGCACTCTAGATGCCGAAATCATGGACCCGCAACAGCGAATTTTCTTGGAATGTGCCTGGGAAGCCCTTGAGAGTGCTGGCTACAATCCGGAAACTTATCAGGAATTGATCGGGGTTTACGCAGGTTCGGGTATGAACACGTACCTGATTAATAACGTTCATCCCAACCAGGGCTTCTCTTCTAATCGCACCTTCTTAGTATCAGCCAGCGATTTACAGGTAAGACTTAGCAATGAAAAAGATTATCTGCCCACACGGGTTTCTTACAAACTGAATTTAACTGGACCAAGTGTTAATATTCAAACGGCTTGTTCAACTGGACTGGTAGCAGTTCACATGGCTTGCCAGAGTTTGCTTAACGGTGAATGCGATATGGCTCTAGCAGGAGGCATTGCCGTCGGCGTTCCCCAAAAGGCGGGGTATCTGTACCAAGAGGACATGATTTGGTCTGCCGATGGACACTGCCGAGCCTTTGATGCAAAAGCCAGTGGAACTGTTTTCGGCAACGGAGGTGGTGTTGTTGTCTTGAAGTTGCTAGAGGCGGCGCTCGCCGACGGAGACTGCATCCATGCTGTGATCAAAGGGTCAGCGATTAACAACGATGGTGCAGCGAAGGTGGGATACACAGCACCCAGTGTAGAAGGTCAAGCTGCCGTAATCTCGGAGGCTTTGGCGATCGCACAAGTTGACCCAAGCACAATTACTTATGTAGAAACCCACGGAACTGCTACAAGTCTGGGAGACCCCATTGAAATTGCAGCGCTGACCCAAGCCTTTCGCCAGAGTACCGAGAAAAACGGTTTTTGTGCGATTGGCTCGGTTAAAACCAATATCGGACATATTGCTGAAGCGGCTGGGATCGCAGGTTTAATTAAGACTGTGCTGGCACTAAAACATAAATCAATACCACCTAGTCTGCACTTTAGTCAACCCAATCCCAATATTGATTTTGCCCAAAGCCCCTTTTACGTTAATACAACACTTTCTGAATGGAAAGCGAATGGAACTCCAAGACGTGCTGGAGTGAGTGCTTTTGGTATAGGGGGAACCAATTGTCATGTAGTTTTGGAAGAAGCACCAGAACAAGTCAAAAGGAGCCAGTGCGTTGCAAAGCCAGTGCTGAAGACGGGTTTCCCGTCGCAGGCATCTGGCGTTGGGGTTTCCCCCGTTGAAGCAAGTGGCGATCAAAAGTCAAAAGTCAAACATGACCGAACGCTGCATATTTTGACATTATCGGCGAAGTCCCAGAAGGCTCTGGAGGAGTTGGCACAGAATTATGTAGTTTATCTCAAGTCCAATGCAGATGCTTCCCTAGCGGATATTTGTTTCACAGCTAACGCAGGACGCAAGCACTTTAACCATCGTTTGGCAGTCACGGCTTTCTCTGTTGAGCAGCTTGGCTCTCAACTGCAGGCTTTTGGACAACAGACTACTCCCGCATCGAATAATCAAACGAATTGCCCCCTGCCAACAGTATCAGGGGTAACTTCATCAGTCGGCGCGATCGCCTTCCTCTTCACGGGTCAGGGGTCGCAGTATGTGAATATGGGACGTCAACTCTACCAGACTCAGCCCACATTCCGACAAACTCTTGACCGCTGCAATGAAATTCTGCGACCATTACTAGAAAAGCCCCTGCTGGAGGTACTTTATCCCCAACAGGGGGAGAATCTCCCAGACATAATCCTCGATCCAAAATCTCAAATCGACGAAACCGTCTATACCCAACCCGCCTTATTTGCCCTAGAATATGCTTTGTTCCAGTTGTGGAAATCCTGGGGCATAGAACCCGATGTAGTCATGGGTCATAGTGTCGGGGAATACGTAGCTGCCTGTGTCGCCGGAGTTTTCAGTCTGGAAGATGGCTTGAAACTCATTGCCCTCAGGGGAAGTTTAATGCAAGCGCTGGCTACTGATGGGGAGATGGTAGCCCTACAAGTCTCGGAAGCACAGGCAAAAGCAGCAATTCAACCGTATGAAGATGTATCAATTGCTGCTATCAACGCGCCACAAAGCATTGTAATTTCCGGTGGTTGCGAGGCGATTAACGCCATCTGTAACAAGCTCGAAGCATCAGGAGTCAAGACGAAAAAATTAAATGTCTCTCATGCTTTCCACTCACCTTTAATGGAGCCGATGGTGGCAGAATTTGAGCAGGTTGCCCGACAAGTGAGCTTTTGTTCACCACAGATTAAGTTGATTTCCAACGTTACTGGCGAATTGGCAACAGAGGAAGTAGCGACTCCGGAATATTGGTGCAGTCATATCCTAAAGCCAGTCAGATTTGCCGCGAGTGTGGAAAGTCTCGATCACTTGGGTGTAGAAACCTTAGTGGAGATTGGCTCTAAACCAATTTTATTGGGAATGGCTCGCTCTTGTCTGCCCGATAGTAATAAACTTTGGCTTGCCAGTTTGCGTCCGGAGGTTGACGATTGGCAAGTGCTATTAGCCAGTTTGGCAGAACTTTACGTGCATGGAGTCTCCGTAAACTGGTTGGGATTTGATCGAGACTATTCCCGTCGTCGCCTTTCCTTACCAACTTATCCCTTCCAGCGACAGCGCTATTGGATAGAAGCCAGCAAGGGATATGCTCGTGATGCGCTTTTCCAGAAAAATGGTGTCGGCAACCAGACGCTTCATCCTCTACTGGGGCAACAGTTATATTTAGCAGCAACCCAAGAAATTCAGATTCGTTTTCAGTCCCAAATCACCCCTGACTTCCCATTCTGGCTGAGAGAGCATTGTCTTTTTGGGACAACGATTCTGCCAGAAACAGCTTACTTAGAAATGGCTTTAGCTGCGGGAGCTGTTGTTGCCAAATCTGACAATCTTTGGCTGGAGGATGTTGTCTTACGGCAGGCGATGATTTGGCAGTCGGATGAAGTCAAAGCCGTTCAGGTGATTTTGACCCCACAGTCAGCTGATGTTTATTCCTTTGAGATTTATAGCCTCGAACCTCCTGCAGAGAAAAACAATGGGAAGCGATCCTGGATGCTCCATACCTCAGGTAAGCTGCTGATCAAAGAAAAAGAGTCAGTAGCCGAACGGGTGGATTTGGCTGCACTAAAGGCGCAATGTACTCAAGAATTTCCCATCGTTGAGTTGTACCGACGCTTTCAAGAGCAAGACCTCAATTATGGTTCAAGCTTCCGGGGTATGGAACAACTGTTTCATCATGAAACAGTAGCTTTGGGGAAAATCAAGCTGGCGGAGGAAGTGGTCTGGGAAATAGAAGATTATCAACTACACCCGGTGTTGTTGGACATTGCCTTGCAGGTAATGGAAGCTATCTCCCCTGAGCATGGAAAACAAATTAGCTACGTGCCAGTGGGTTTAGAGCGTCTGCGGATTTGCGGTCGTCCTAGTGTCTCTATGTGGAGTCATGCCCAATTGCGGAACGTAGAATCCGCTCATCAACACGAACAGAACCTGAGCGCTGATTTGCAACTGTTCGCTGATTCTGGGGAGCTAATTGCTGTTTTAGAAGGCTTGCAAATGAAGGCTGTTCGCAGTAATACCACGCTGGGTATGCCGCAGGAATCCTGGAAGAATTGGCTTTATGAGGTGGAGTGGCTACCCCAGGTGCTCCACCAAAGCCTCTCAGGAAATGACATGCCTAATGGGGTCATTTCAGCCCAAGTGGGTGTAGAAACTAAGTTCAAGGTAGGTACAACAAAAAACTGGCTAATTTTTGCTGATAGTCAAGGAATTGGTCAGCACTTAGTAGTACGCCTGCGATCTCTTGGAGACAATTGTACCATTATATTGCCAGCTTCCAAGTACGAACAGGTCGCTGAACAAGAATTCAGGTTAGACCCAGCTAATCCCGAACACTTTCAGCAGGTATGTGAAATAGTTACTAGCGTGCATGGAGTGGTACACTGTTGGAGCTTAGATGCACCACCAACCCATACAGGAGAAGACTTGGAGGTAGCATCGAAGGTAAGCTGCGGCAGTGCGTTGTACTTAGTGCAGGCTCTAGCCCAGAAGTATTCCTCTCCTCCACGGCTGTGGTTAGTGACCCAAGGAGCGCAAGCGGTAGGAGTAGCATCTGGCGTGCCGGGACTCGCTCAATCTCCCTTATGGGGTATGGGGCAAGTCATCGCCTTGGAACACCCCGAATTGAATTGCGTGCTGGTGGACTTAGACCCCAATGCGACAGACGCTCCTCGGGTAATTCTGGAAGAAATCAGTTCAGAGACTTTAGAAGATCGAGTCGCTTTTCGTGCCGGTAGGCGCTATGTGGCGCGACTGGCGCGTAGCCAACCTGAGGTTAGCTGGTTACGCCCCCAGTCGCTCCGCCAAGAGATATGCGAACAAGGAATCGGTGATGCCGCTTCCCATAGCGTCAGCTTCCGTGAAGATAGCAGCTATCTGATTACGGGCGGCTTGGGCGATTTGGGTTTGCTGGTAGCGCGCTGGATGGTGGAACGTGGTGCTAGACATTTGGTGCTGGTAGGGCGGAGTGCCGTTAAGCCTGCTGTCCGCAGTCAGTTGGAGCAGCTAGAACTGTTTGGCGCTCAGGTAGTCGTCGCTCAAGCCGATGTATCTGACTACAAGCAAGTAGCAGGGTTGTTGACCTCCCTTACGCAATCCTCACCACCGCTGCGAGGGATTATCCACGCTGCTGGTGTTCTGGATGACGGCGTACTCCAACAGCTTCACTGGGAGTCTTTTAGGCAAGTGATGGCTCCAAAAGTGCAAGGGGCGTGGAATCTACACCTATTAACCCAAAATCTGCCTTTAGACTTCTTAGTGCTGTTTTCTTCTTGTGCCTCTCTACTTGGTTCTGCCGGTCAAGCCAACTATGTAGCTGCTAATGCTTTTCTAGATGCCTTGGCATTTTATCGTCGCTCAAAAGGCGTCCCTTGCACGAGCATTAATTGGGGAGCTTGGGGCGAGGTAGGAATGGCAGCGAGAAACCAACAGGTAATTGAGCGGCTCAATCACATAGGAATGGGAGCTATAGCCCCTGAGCAAGGATTGCAGGTACTGGAGCAATTGTTCTTAGAACAACCCATCCGGGTTGGTGTCGTACCCCTGAACTGGTCGCAGTTCCGGGAAGAACAATGGACAGCCTCGCCATTCTTCACAAATTTTACTAAGGTATCTGAGCAGCCATCAAAGCAATCGGTTACAGTAAAGTTTCGCCAGAAATTAGAGGCAGTTCCGGTTCGGGAACGCAAAGACCTCTTGGTGGCTCATGTTAGCTCTCATGTAGCCCAACTTCTGGGTTGGAATCCCTCGAATCCCCTTGACTTTAGGCGCGGCTTTTTCGAGATGGGAATGGATTCGCTGACCTCTATAGAGTTGCGAAACCGCTTGCAAACTAGCTTGGGTTCACCTCTTCCTTCAACCTTAGTATTTGATTATCCAACAGTGGAAGAACTTGTTGATTATTTGGCTCAAGAAGTGCTTTCAGGTTTGATCGTACCTAACTCAGAGCTTTGGGCAAAATCTTCGGTTGAGGCACAACAAAAGGAAGCAGAGATGATGAGCGTTACTCAGGACTTAAATAACAAGGAGAAATCTATAGAGGAAATTGCCAAACAACTTGCTGCAAAACTTGGATTTAGCTAAACCTACAAAAATGCCTCCACCTAATGCGTCATGCAAATGCTTTTTAGTGACACTTATTAGGCAAAAATTTTGAATTTGTAATATTTGGAATTAGAATTTAAGCAGGGATAATGAATAATAGTTCAAATAATTATTATGCTTCTTTAATGGAAGAAGCTTCAAGAAAGATTACCAAACTGCAATCAGAACTTGATGCTTTGAAGTATGCGCAAAGCCAGCCGATCGCCATTCTTGGCATGGGTTGCCGATTTCCTGGTGCTAATAACCCAGATGATTTTTGGCAATTGCTAGTCGATGGAGTGGATGCTATATCAGAAGTGCCAAAAAAACGTTGGGATATAGATGCTTACTACGACCCGAATCCAGATGCACCAGGGAAAATGTACACCCGCTTTGGGGGGTTTGTCGAGC
Source organism: Iningainema tapete BLCC-T55 (assembly GCF_014698965.1). Taxonomy (GTDB): domain Bacteria; phylum Cyanobacteriota; class Cyanobacteriia; order Cyanobacteriales; family Nostocaceae; genus Iningainema; species Iningainema tapete. The sequence continues at coordinate 12,701 of NZ_JACXAE010000049.1, read as the reverse complement.
GGGTTGATGAATTCGACCCCCAATTTTTCGGCATTTCCAAACGGGAAGCCAAAAGCCTAGACCCCCAGCAACGCTTACTCTTGGAGGTGAGCTGGGAAGCCCTGGAAAACGCCGCTCTAATGCCGGAAAGGTTGACGCGGAAAACTGGTGTTTTTATTGGCATAGAAACCAATGACTATCACCAAATTCTGTTTAATCAAGATCCGGCTGCAATTGATAGCTATGTGGACTCAGGGAATACTGGGGCGACAGCGAGTGGTCGTTTATCATACCTTCTGGGTCTCAGCGGACCATGCTTGTCGGTGGATACAGCCTGCTCTTCATCATTGGTGACAGTTCATTTGGCTTGCCAAAGTCTACGTCGTGGAGAGTGCGATTTAGCTCTGGCTGGGGGGGTAAATATCATTCTCTCACCAGAACACAATATCTGTTTATCACAAGCCCACATGTTGTCAAAAGATGGTCGTTGCAAGACTTTTGACGCAACCGCTAACGGTTTTGTCCGTGGAGAAGGATGTGGTGTGATCGTTCTCAAACGTCTCCGGGATGCCCAAGCGGACGGAGACAATATTTTGGCGGTGATTCGCGGTTGTGCAATTAACCACGATGGACGCACCAGTGCTTTGACAGTACCCAATGGCAAGTCTCAGCAAGCTGTGATTCTCCAAGCCCTAGCGGACGCAGGTGTGCAACCCGATCAGGTAAGTTATGTAGAAGCTCACGGTACTGGGACATCTTTGGGAGACCCGATCGAGGTGGGGGCATTGGGAGCAGTGTTCGGTCAGCGAGAACATCCTTTAGTCATTGGTTCAGTGAAAAGCAATATCGGTCACTTAGAAGCAGCAGCAGGAATCGCAAGTCTGATCAAGGTAGTGCTTTCCTTGCAACACGGGGAAATTCCCCCTTCTTTGCACTTCGAGCAGCCTAATCCTCACATTAACTGGGAGCAACTGCCAGTCAAGGTGGTAACACAGCGCCTGCCTTGGCTAATTGACAGTCGGCTGGCAGGAGTGAGTTCTTTTAGCTTTAGCGGCACCAATGCCCATGTCGTACTGGAAGAGGCACCTCCAGAGGTGAGAAAGACATCGGCAGTGGAACGTCCCCTACATTTACTATGCTTGTCGGCGAAGACACCAGAAGCTCTTTCCGAATTAGCAGCTCGGTATTCGCAGCACTTGGCAGCTAAACCATCCTTAGAGCTAGCAGATATTTGCTTTACTGCCAATACCGGGCGATCGCACTTTAAATACAGGCTAAGTGTGGTGGCTTCGCAACCAGAGGAAGCACGAGAAAAGTTAACTGCCTTCAGTGCAGGACAAGAAACAATAGAAGTTTTTCAGGGGCATGTAAACACAAATAATAAAATCGCCTTCCTCTTCACTGGTCAAGGGTCGCAGTATGTGGGCATGGGACGCCAACTCTACGAGACTCAGGCAACTTTTCGAGAAACCCTTGACAGATGCGATCGCATTCTCCGTTCTGATCTAGAAAAACCCCTGCTAGAAGTTCTCTATCCCCCGGAAGGAGAAAATATTTCATCCAAAATTGACGAGACGGCTTATACCCAACCCGCCTTATTTGCTCTAGAATATGCCCTATTCCAATTATGGAAATCTTGGGGCTTGGAACCAGATTTCGTCATGGGTCATAGCCTTGGAGAATATGTGGCTGCCTGTGTTGCTGGAGTTTTCAGTCTGGAAGATGGCTTAAAACTAATTGCTCACAGGAGTCGTTTAATGCAGGCTTTGCCCCCTGGTGGAGAGATGGTTTCGGTAATGGCGAGTATAGAGCAAATTGTGACTCTAATTCAACCCTATGCTCAAGAAATCTCAATCGCTGCTATTAACGGTCCAGAAAGCGTGGTGATTTCTGGTAGATGCGAGGCGATTAACGCTCTTGTTGCCAAGTTGTCAGCTTCTGGAATCAAAACCAAGAAATTAAATGTCTCCCATGCTTTCCATTCACAGTTGATGGAGCCGATGCTGGCAGAATTTGAGCAAATTGCTCGACAAGTGAGATTTTCCTCACCACAGCTGCAACTTCTGAGCAATACCACGGGCAAACTGGCAACAGATGAAATTACTAAACCGGAGTATTGGTGCCGTCATATCCGGCAACCCGTACAATTCGCTGCGAACATGAAAACCCTTGAACAGCAGGGGGTAGAGATATTAATAGAGATTGGCTCTAAACCAATTTTATTGGGCATGGGTCGCTTGTACTTACCTGAACATCAAGGACTATGGCTTGCCAGTTTGCGTCCGGAGCAAGATGATTGGCAGCAGCTACTAACTAGTCTAGGACAGTTATATGTACGTGGAGTCTCATTAAATTGGGTTGGCTTTGACCAAGACTATTCGCGTCGCCGCCTGCAACTGCCAACCTATCCCTTTCAGCGACAGCGCTATTGGATAGAGGCGACTGATAATGGGCATGGGATGCAAGGGCTTTTCCAGAACAACGGTATCCTCAGTCACAACCTTCATCCACTGCTGGGTCAACAGTTATTCTTAGCAGGAACGCAAGAAATCCGTTTCGAGTCGCTTGTTAGCCAGAACTCCCCAGCTTGGGTGAAAGACCATCACATTTTTGAATCAGCAATTTTACCAGGAACGGGTTACTTTGAGATTGCCTTGGCAGCAGGAGCGGTGATTGCTAAGTCCGATAATCTTTGGCTAGAGGATGTGGTCATCCAACAGGCGATGGTTCTGCAGGAGAATGAAGTTAAGACCGTTCAGGTGATTTTAACTCCACAAGAGTCTGGTATCTATTCCTTTAAAATCTACAGCCTCTGTTGTAGTGCAGAGGAAAACAACTCGCAGCCATCCTGGACGCTGCATACCTCAGGCAAGTTGCTTGTCAAAGAAAAAGAACCGATAGAGCTGGTGGATTTGGCGGCAATGAGGGCGCAATGCACCCAAGAGATTCCTGTCGAAAAGTTGTACCAATGGTCTCAAGAGCAGGGAATTAACTACGGTCCGAGCTTCCTGGGGTTTGAACAAGTCTGGCAGCACTCTCAAGGAACTCTGGGCAAGGTAAATCTGGTGGAAGAATTAGTGCCAGAAGCAGGGAAGTACCAGTTGCACCCTGTATTGTTAGACATGTGCTTAACTGTTTTAGGAGAAATTCCCTCTGATGAAGGCCAACGAAATACCTATGTACCAGTAGGCTTAGATCGTTTGAGGGTTTTGGGTCGTCCTGGCAAAAGCGTGTGGTGCCATGCCCAGTTGCGGAAAGCAGAAGGTCAGCATCAACAGAGCCTGACCGCCGATTTTCGCCTTTTCACCCCAAAAGGGGAGCTAATTGCAGTCCTAGAAGGTTTGCAACTGATGCACGCCCGCAGGGAAGCGATGTTAAGCATCTCGCCTGAATCCTGGAAAAAATGGCTTTATCAAGTAGAGTGGCGACCTCAAGTGAGTTATGGTCTTCCACCAAATTATTTGCCCACTCCAAAAGAAGTTCGCGATCACCTCTTGCCCCGGTTACTTCAGTTGATGACTCAGCGAAGTTTGGCAGTTTATGGGGAAGCATTAGCTGGGCTCGAAGTTTTGAGCGTTGCTTACATTGTTTGGGCCTTCCGACAAATGGGATGGGAGTTTCAGTGCCAAGAGCGCTTTTCCACAGCCCAAATAGCCGAACAGTTGGGTGTGATCGGTCAACACCAGCAACTGTTTGGGCGTTTGCTAGATATATTAGTTGAAGTTGGGATACTCAAACGCATCAATGAGCATTGGGAAGTGGTTTCTACTCCCGAAATTCAAAACCCGCAGTCGGCTTCTGCCTCAGTGTACTACCCAGAGGCAGAAGCCGAGATAACCCTGCTCTTACTTTGCGGACCAAGACTTGCTGAGGTACTTCGAGGAGAGTGCAACCCCCTACAACTACTATTTCCTGAAGGAGACACAACTACACTAACTAAGCTGTATCAAGATGCCCCAACGGCGCGGATGATGAATATCCTAGTCCAAGAAACCGTGCTATCAGCTCTCTTGCGTTTGCCTCAAGGACGGGGCTTGCGGATTTTAGAGATTGGGGCTGGCACTGGGGCAACAACCTCCTATCTCCTGCCGCATCTAAAAGCGGATCGGACAAAATATGTCTTTACCGACATCGGAGCCTTTTTCACGGCAAAAGCGCAGGCGCGGTTTAAAAATTACCCGTTTGTGCGCTATCAAGTTTTGGATATCGAAAAAGCGCCGATTGAGCAAGGATTTGAACCCCATCAGTACGATCTAATTGTGGCGGCGAACGTGCTGGAAGCCACCAGCGATTTGCGTGCCTCTTTGCGTCACGTAAAGCAGTTGCTGGTTCCTGGCGGAATACTAGTGCTGGTGGAACATACTGCTCCCGCACGTTGGATGGATTTGACATTTGGGTTAACACAAGGGTGGTGGAAGTTTAGCGATCGCGAATTGCGCCCCAACTACCTCTTGATGAGTGCAAACCAGTGGCAGACTCTGTTACAGGAAGTTGGGTTTCAACAAGCTGCGAATGTTTCTCTTAATGATGTAGCTCTATGCGATCAAATAAGAAACTTACCACAAACGGCAGTGATTGTAGCACAAGCGGAAGCGTTGCCCCAGAACGCCATACCGAAGAACTGGCTACTGATGGCTGATAGTCAAGGCGTCGGTCAGCAATTCGGTAAACTCCTTCGTTCCCAAGGAGAGGTTTGTACCCTAGTTTTTCCAGGCAAGGAGTACGAACAGATAGCCCCATTTGAATTCAGGATAAACCCAGCTAGTCCAGAACACTTTGAGCAGCTACTGGAGGCTATACCTGAGTTGCACTCTGTGGTACACTGCTGGAGTTTAGATGCAGCTTCTGCCCCAACAACAGCCGACTTAGAAGTAGCCTCGTTGAAAGGTTGTGGCAGTACGTTGCACTTAGTCCAAGCGCTACTTAAGAAATTGTCTCAACCTCCTCGCCTGTGGTTAGTGACAAAAGGAGCGCAAGCAGTGAACAGTTACCATCTTCCAGGAGTGGCTCAATCTCCCATGTGGGGAATGCACAAAGCAATCCGTCTGGAACATCCCGAACTCAACTGTGGGATAATAGATTTAGACCCAGAAGCAACAGGGGATGAGGCATCAACCCTATTTGCGGAAATTTGGTCAGACGATACAGAAGACCAAGTCGCTTTTCGGAATCAAACTCGTTATGTTGCCAGACTGGTACGCCCTGACCAGATCAACAGCGATGATTCTACTAGCCCTAATGTCAGCTTCGGTAGGGATAGCAGCTATCTGATTACTGGTGGCTTAGGGGATCTGGGTTTAGCAGTAGCTCGGTGGATGGTGGAACGTGGTGCCCGGCATTTGGTGCTGTTAGGGCGGTCACAGCCGAACGACGAGGTCAACAGTCAGTTAAAAGAGTTAGAACTTTTTGGTGCTACGGTAGTCGTAGCCCAGGCTGATGTATGCAACTACGAGCAACTAGCCCGAGTGCTGGCTGTGATTGAGCAATCGGCTTTGCCCCTGCGGGGAATTATCCACACCGCAGGCGTTCTGGATGATGGCATAATACAGCAGCTTGATTGGCAGCGCTTTAGGCGAGCGATGGCTCCGAAAGTACAAGGGGCGTGGAATCTACACGCATTAACCCAAAATCTGCCAATAGACTTCTTTGTGCTGTTTTCTTCCACAGCCGCTATGTTAGGCTCTGCCGGTCAAGCCAACTACTGTGCAGCCAATACTTTTCTAAATGCCTTGGCCTTTTATCGTCGGGCACAGGGATTACCAGCCACGAGCATCAACTGGGGAAATTGGGGTGAGATAGGAATGGCGGCTCGAGGCCAATTACTCGATCGTCTCAAGCTCAAAGGAGAGGAGAGCATGGCTCCTCAACAAGCATTGCAAGCACTAGAACAGTTGTTATGGAATTCCCCTGTACAAGTAGGGGTTTCGTCCATCAACTGGTCGCGTTATTTGTCAGAACAATCGACCAACTCGCGGTTCTTCACAGATTTCCAGGTAGAAATTCAAGGAGTGCGTTCTTTGTCTGTGGAAGAAACAAAACAGGAGAGCAAAACAAATTCGCTCCGAGACACCCTCGTGTCGGCTCCTCCTGCTGAGCGTCAACAGTTGTTGGAGTTTCGCATTACAGAACAAGTAGCCAAGATACTCGGATTTTCTACCTCTAGGTTAGACATCGCGGAATCGCTGACCAGTCTGGGACTTGACTCGCTAATGGCGATCGAACTAAGGAGTTGGCTCAATAAGGAGACAGAACTGAACTTGTCGATAATGTCAATAATGCAAGGTCCGAGCATTTCTCAACTAGCAGAGCTAATGCTTGAGGAATTAGCATTGGCGAAGAGTATGCAACCATAAAATTTAAAAGTCTGATTATGCAAACCTCACAGATGTATAACTCCTGCGTTACCTGTCCTTACCCTAATCCTCAGGCTTCAATGCGTTTATTTTGCTTTCCCTACGCAGGAGGTAGATCTCTCATTTTTCGCTCGTGGTTCAACAGTCTACCCAAGAGTATCGAAGTTTGTCCCATTGAACTACCTGGAAGGGGAACCCAGATCGGGATAGCCCCATTCTCGCAGTTAGAACCTCTTGTCAGTGCGCTCGCTCCTGCTCTCCTTCCACATTTAGACAAACCATTCGCTTTCTTTGGTCACAGTATGGGGGCGCTTGTCTGTTTTGAGCTTGCCCGTCTACTCCGCAAACAGTATAGTCTGGAACCAATACACTTGTTTGTTTCCGGTCAGGGGGCTCCGCAGATTCCCGATCCAGATCGATCCATCCACACTCTCAACGAACCGGAGTTCATAGAGAAACTGCGGAGCCTTAATGCTACACCCAAAGCAGTGCTGGAGAATACTGAACTGATGCAGCTACTGATTATTCCTGTCTTACGGGCAGATTTTGCGGTAGCGGAAACCTATGTCTACACTGCAGAGCCACCACTTAACTGTCCTATTACTGCTTTTGGTGGCTTACAGGATTCAGAAGTCAGTGGCTCAGAACTCCAAGGTTGGCAAGAGCAAACAAATGCTGCATTCTCACTGCAGATGTTCAAGGGAGATCATTTCTTCATTCACTCTGCCCAATCACTTGTGCTACAGTTTCTTTCTCAAGAACTACAGCAAAGTATCAATAAAATAAACTGATTTGTCTATATTTGATCAAGGAACAGTAGATTGATGTGTGGAATTGTCGGATTTTTCGCAAAAAACGGAGCCATTTCAGAAGAATCGTTGAAACGGGCAACCCAGACTTTACATCATTGAGGACCAGACGGACAAAAGTGTTGGATTGCTCCCCATCGACGAGTTGGGTTGGGTCACACCCGACTCAGCATCATTGATCTAACAACAGGGGATCAGCCGATTTCTAACGAACAAGAGAATTTACACATTGTTGTCAATGGCGAGTTTTATGATTTTAAACGAATACAGGATGAATTGAAACAACGAGGTTAGCGACTTCGTACCCATTCTGATAGTGAAATAGCTCTTCATCTCTACGATGAGTTTGGAACACAATGCTTGCAGCATTTGCGGGGTGAATTTGCCTTTGTGCTGTGGGATGAAAGAAATAATCTCCGTTTCCATGAAAATTCGTGGCATGACTGAAAAATATGTGCTACGAGAAGCAGCAAAGCCTTTCTTAACGGATACTGTTTACCGTCGCCAGAAACATCCGTATGTTGCCCCGCCGCCAGGTCAGAGACTCAATGAGTCGTTTAACGAATTGATTCAGGATACGATGCGAGGTTCAGTTATGGCATCAGTACCATTATACGACCAAGCAAAAGTAATTGCACTACTTGACAAATTGCCTGAAATGGATAACAACCAACACATTTTCCTAGATATTGTCTTGATGAAGCTGTTGAGTACTTGTTTTCTCCATGAACGGTTCGGGCTTACAGTCAAGTGAACAATACGGCTGCCAATTCAGGATACATCACTTAAGAGAACCATTAATCTACAAACCTAACACACCAATTGGTTTATATTTCTGGATCTACTAAGCGGGTAGTTGGACGACTTTGGAGCAAATCTTGAACTACTTGTACAGCACCAACTACAGCTACCAGCCCAATCACCATAACTGGTAACAAACCTTTACCAAATAAAGCAATCAACGGCAAAACAATCGCCGCCGCAACGCGAAACTTAGTGCGAATTTTACAGTAGCGAATTACCCCAATGCGATGGAGAATACCTAAAGTTAGGAAGCACAATGCTACAGAGCCACAAAGTAGCCACCGTATTGCATCGGGTAGGGCTAGCATTGGCTTACTCAATAGTACCAGTTCCACAGCAACACCGGTAGCAGCAATGCCCATCACTAGAGGTAGATGAGTATATAGCCAGATATTAGCAATTACTGCTCTTCCTTCTGTTCGCGCCCTTTGAATAGGTGTACCACCAAGATTGTCAAAGTATACCCACCATAAGCTAAAAGCGATAGTTAGACCGAATATAGCGGAAATCACGGTTAAAATATCCCATTTTTGCTCAGAGACACCATCGACAACGGCGATAATTGCTTCTCCTAGTACAATCATGGTAAACAACCCAAAACGCTCCGGCAAATGGGAAGCGTGAGGGGGTAGTTCTAGCATTAACTTACGTGCTGTCAAAGGTGTGGCAAAATCAACAAGGAGCCCCAATGTCCAAAATACGAAACGCCAAGGCATCGGTACAAATATTGAGATTAGCCAGAAGGAAGCAGCGATCGCAAAACCTGTTGCGTAACGATTTGTCAGAGGACGTGCTTTGGCAATGTGACGCCCTGCTCGAATATATTCTACCACAAGCAGAGCGCGACCGAAAGCATAAGAAAGGGCGAAGCCAGCAGAACTTGCGCTTAAACCGTGATGGACATTGACAGCTAACGCAGCAATGGCAAGCATTTGTAAACCAGTTAGCAGCCGATGTCCTACGTCGTCACTATCAAAACGGTTAGCATAGAATGTGCTGCCAATCCAAGACCACCACACTGGTATAAAAAGAGCTACAAATCCTAACACTCCTGAGAGAGAAACATGATCGTGAAGATTGTGAGCAAGTTGAGAAACTGCAACCACAAACACCAAATCATAAAAAAGTTCTAGCCAAGTGGCGCGTCGTTCTTCTTCGCCATCCTCACCGATACGTAAACGTGGTGGTTGTAAAAAGCTTGACATATTGCTAATTGTTAATTGTTGATAGCTGATTGTTAATAGCTAGTTGTTTTTTACCATTAGCTAGATACTATAATCGCCCACAAACTTGCAGCTAACCCAATTGTAGCCAAATGTTGCCACAACAGCGAACGCATCGGTTGACGAGCAATCTTTTGCGTTAGTACCATACTTAAAAGTACTGCAAAAATCAAAGTACTCCCCTGCAAAAATTCAATCACAGCCGGATGCGCCACCACCACAGGCAACTGTTCACCAGAGAAACCAAAAGTAGCAAAAGCTACAGGAAGAATTCGTCCTCCTTCTCCCAAACCCAATCTAAGATAGTGAGCCAAGTTACCTCCCAAAACTAATGGTAAGTAACCATAGGCAAGTTCTATGAATCGTCGCGGCTTAGCTCCCCCCTTGGCAAGGGGGGCTGGGCGGTTCGGATTTTGAATTTTATTACTCAACCAGTAAAAACCCCGCATCAATCCATATGCTGCAAATGAGATAACGGCAGGAACAATCAATGCCAAGAGTGATAATCCTAAGTGAGGCAAAAACTGTGTTAAATCCAGATTTAATCCCAACCAAGATTGTAACTCTGATAAACGATGCAGATACACTCCTCCCAATAGTAAAAATAACAGTGCTACCTCATAGGTGTGAGCTACATGAGTTGTCCACAATTCAATTCCAGGGGGACGTAAATTAAACTCAACGGAACGATGGGGACAAGCTTTGAGACAAGTCATACACAGCACGCAGTCTCTATTATCTTCTAACTGTGCCGGGTGAGAGTACAAAGGACATCCTAAAGTTTCCATCCCCTCGCCTTTTTGCGGTCCACCCTTGTAACATTGATATGTGGTACAACTGGCAGAACAGATACCTTGTTGCGCTCGTAGTTCTGTCATGGATAGTTTAGCAAATAAACCATTCATCCCACCAATCGGGCAGAGGTATCGACACCAAAACCGCCGTTCAAAAATAGCTGAGAAAATCATTGCCCCGGCGGTAATTAATAGCAGTAAACAAGCAGACAGGTAAGCTGTATTTTCTAAGTTCCAAAGTTCTTCCCACAAGAAAATCAGTGTAAATAGTCCAAATAGAAACCAGCCACCCCATTTTTCTGCTTGATGTCTGGGCCAACCCTTGAGTTGTCGAGGAAATAGCCATAGAGATAACTTTTGGGTGACTTCGCCGTAAATCATGAAGGGACAAACTGCGCACCAGACGCGCCCTAAAAAGGGAAACGCTAGTAGGAAAAAAGGCCACCACCAAGCCCAGAATAGATTTAAAGCGAAATTGCGATCGCGTGTTTGTGGACCTAGAAATAGTACCCCAATAATAAAGGCAAAGGCAGTTAAAGTAAAGCCATAGTTGATCCTGTCAGGCCACCAATCACTACGTAGAAATCGCCGCAGACTAGGATAAGCATTTAAAAGATTGACGCGAAATTGCTTTTTCTTAGTTTCTGCTGACCAGAAAATTTCTTCTGTAAGTTCTCTTGCCTCTCCAGCTTGAACAATTGCTCGTTCCACCAGATTTTGCAATTCTCTGATGTTACCAGGAAAATCATAAGATTGCAAGCGGCGCAAAGCTTCTGCCGTCACTTTAGGTTTCGCAACACCTCTTGACCTGGTGTACAAACTAATGTAATATTCTACCTGCGCTTTAATATCAGCTTTGCGTACCCGTAACGGTGGCACTTTGATTACATGCCCAACAGCACGCTCAATTTGCGGTTGGTTTTTTTCTGATATTATCAATATGCGGGCTTTACTAACACGAGATTCAACGTTTGCTTCTCCTGAACGATTTACAGGGGTATAAGTATTCGTTTTGATCAACTCAGCCAACGCTGGCAACAATTCTGGTGGTGTTTCCTGAATGTTGTTGAGTACTAGAGTGCCTTCCCCCAGCCATTCTAACAATCCTGGTTTACCGCCAAAACGTCCAAACAAATCTGCGCCACTTGTCTGAAGAATACCACAGTTAATTTTAATAATTGGTTCTCTTCGATAAGCAGAGCCGTAATGAATTAGGGCTGCTATATTATCTTTTTCTAAACCCGGTTCGCCAAAAATGAGTACAGATTTACGTTCTCCCGCAGCTTTTCTAATTTCTTCTCGCAATCGCACTGCATAGCGACTTGTGCCCACAATTCCCCGTTGCGCTTTGGTGACTAAATAAGGGCGCAAAGCTACGGAACGTTCTTGTTCGTAAGTGAGGGCTGATGAGAGTTGAGCTAATTCTTGAGCCATTTGGCGGGAAACAGCTTGAGCAATTTCCGGGTGTTGTTCGGCTATTTCCCGAAATTTAGCAGCAGGTACAACTAACAAGTGGCATTCTCTTACCGTAGTAATTGTGCGCCCAGCAACTTCATCTAACAGTAATTCTTGTAGGTTAATGACTGCTCCAGGAAGGAATCCTACAGCTAAAGCTGGGTTATTATTGCTACTGTTGCTTTCTATTTGACCTTGTTGTATAATGTATAGCGCTTCTGGCGGTGTGCCTTCAGTCACTAAGGTGTGGTGAGCTGGTACAACTTGCTCTTCAATCACAGAGGCGATCGCATCCAACACTTCAGGTGACAGAATTCCCAAAGCTGTACGTTCTTGTAGCCAGATGACAATTTCTGGAGATGTCATGGTAGGTTATCCACGCAGGCTGCTTTATATAAAAGTAATTATCTCCGAATAACAGTTCCGTTGGACACAAACTGAATATATTTTCCATCATAGGAGTAAGTACTTAACTATGAACAATGATTATGTCACTTGTCAAAAAGAAGTTATACAGCAGATCAAAGGTAGCCTTCAGAAAGGGCAAGGCAATGCTAGTTTTGTTGAGATGCGACGTGATTACGAAAACGATGACGAAACCTGTCTAACATCAGTAGCTTTCATACCAGAAAATATTGGAGAAGCAATATTAGAAAAAATTATTAAACCATTGAGAAACATAGAACCAGATCACTTCTACTACTCTCATGAGTTACTACACTTGACTATTAAAAATGTACGAACTGTGCATAAGCCGCCTCTTTTTGATGAATCAGATGTGGTTAAGGTGAACCAATTATTTGCCGAACTAATTCCTACTTTCAGATTTTTAACTTTTACTTTTGAAGATTTGATTTTGTTTCCAACAAGTGTTTCTCTAATAGGTTACTGCAATGAAGCATTGAAAGATTTAGTTCTAGCTCTAGATTCTGGATTACGAGAAATTGGTGTACCAGATAACAAGAAGTATTTTTCAGATACTATATTTTTTGGTAACATAACATTGTGCCGATTCACCCATGCTCCCAGCATATCATTTCAGAATAAAGTCAAAGACTTGGAGAAAATTTATATTGGAGCAACTCATATAAAAACAGTACACCTAATTACGTGTAATTCTATTTGTAGTCATAAAACTAGGAAAATTATCGGTACTTACCAGTTAAGCTCATTATGATTGTCAATCCAGCATCATCCTTAAGCCCATAGGGTCTTCAGATTAATTGGTGATAAGTTTATCTAATATATAAAAGAAATTTTTCCGTGACTTTAAGCCAGATTGCT
>NZ_JACXAE010000048.1 GCF_014698965.1 Iningainema tapete BLCC-T55 | reverse complement strand
CGTCAAGTGGGGGACAAAGGTGGGGAAGCTACTTCTCTCAATAATATCGGGAAAGTTTACGACGATTTAGGAGAAAATCAGAAAGCACTTTCATATTACGACCAAGCACTGCCGTTGCATCGTGCAGTGGGGGACAAAGGTGGGGAAGCTACTTCCCTCAATAATATCGGGGCAGTTTACTCAGGTTTAGGAGAAAAGCACAAAGCACTTTCATATTACGACCAAGCACTGCCGTTGTATCGTCAAGTGGGGGACAAAGGTGGGGAAGCTACTTCTCTCAATAATATCGGGAAAGTTTACGACGATTTAGGAGAAAAACAAAAAGCACTTTCATATTACGACCAAGCACTGCCGTTGCTTCGTGCAGTGGGGGACAAAGGTAAGGAAGCTACTTCCCTCAATAATATCGGGGCAGTTTACGACAATTTAGGAGAAAAGCACAAAGCACTTTCATATTACAACCAAGCACTGCCGTTGTATCGTGCGGTGGGGGACAAAGGTGGGGATGCTCGAACCCTCAATAATATCGGGGCAGTTTACGACGATTTAGGAGAAAAACAAAAAGCACTTTCATATTACGACCAAGCACTGCTGTTGCTTCGTGCGGTGGGGGACAAAGGTGGGGAAGCTATTACCCTTCGTAATCTGGCTTTGCTTGAAAGCAGCAAAAACAACTTACTTGCAGCACTCACTCATATCGAGGGTGCGATCAATATCATTGAAGACTTACGTACTTTAATTGTCTCTCCAGATTTACGCACTTCCTATTTTGCATCAGTGCAAGATTATTATCAAATCAAAATCGACCTGTTGATGCAACTGCACAAAAAAGACCCGTCAATGGGATACAATGCACAAGCACTGCATATCAGCGAGCGATCGCGTGCTAGGGTACTTTTAGAACTCCTTACCGAAGCTAAAGCAGGTATCCGTAAAGATGTTGATCCTAAACTCTTGGCAGAGGAAAAACGCTTACAAGAATTAATTGATGCTAAGGAAAAACTCCGGTTCGATCTAGTTAATAGTCGCAAAATTAAAGATCCCATTGCCCTAGCCAGTGCCAGTAAGCTGGAAAAAGAAGTCTCAGATCTCATAAACCAACACAAAGAACTGCAAACCAAAATCCGTACCAGTAGCCCTAAATACGCAGCGCTGAAGTATCCCTCTCCACTAAAGTTACCCGAAATTCAGCAACAAATAGATAAAGATACCCTATTATTGCAATATTCCTTAGGTGAAAAACGCAGCTATCTTTGGGCAGTGACTCAAACCAGCATTACCAGTTACGAACTACCAAAACGTACCGAAATCGAAGCTGCTGCTAAGAAATTTTATCAGTTGTTGAATAACTCAGGTAATAATCTTTACACTAGAAGAGGAATTAAAGTGGAGCATGGTTCTGCATCAGGTTCGGCGAATGTCAACTTGGCGCTCAAACTCAGTCAAATGCTTTTACAACCAGTCGCCGCACAATTAGGAAATAAGCGGCTGTTGATTGTCGGTGATGGGGCGTTGCAGTATGTGCCTTTTGCTGCCTTAAGCGATCTAACAAAGCAAACTCAACCTCTGCTTATCAACCATGAAATCATCAATCTACCTTCCGCCACAACTATCGCCCTTCAACGCCAAGAACTCACAGGACGCAAAGTTGCGCCAAAAACCTTAGCCATCCTTGCCGATCCCGTATTCAGCGCCGACGATGCGCGAGTCACTGGAAAACCTGTGGGTATCGCCCCTGACCTCGACTTACAACAGTCTACCCTAAAACGGGCGGCAAAAAATCTCAACCGCAACTCATGGGAGCGACTAGAAGGGACTCGCACTGAAGCACAGACAATTTCACAACTTGTCCCCTCATCAAATCGCTTAGAGGTGTTTGATTTTGATGCCAACTACACCTGGGCAAATAATCAACAGTTGCAACAATATCGCTACATACATTTTGCTACCCACGGTTTCGCTGACAGCACTAACCCAGAGTTATCAGGTATTGTCCTCTCGCTTTTTGACAAACTTGGTAAACCTGTTCGAGGCTACCTAAGGTTGGGTGACATTTTCAACCTCAACTTACCCGCAGAACTGTTAGTACTTAGCGCCTGTGAAACCGGGCTAGGAAAGGAAGTCAGTGGAGAAGGATTAGTAGGCTTGACAAGAGGGTTGATGTATGCAGGTGCGGCAAGAGTGGTAGTGTCGTTGTGGAAAGTTGATGACTTTGGTACAGCAATGTTGATGCAGGAGTTTTACAAACAGATGTTGCAGCAAGGGAAGTCGCCTACTGCTGCCTTACGTGCGGCACAACTGAGTATGTGGCAGCAACAACAATGGCAAAATCCTTATTATTGGGCTGCATTCACATTACAAGGTGAGTGGCGATGATAGGAAATACTTGTATGGCATTGCAGTTGTATGTAATTGCATAACTAGGCTCAGCCTGGAAACAAGTAACCAATGAATGAATAAAGGAGAAATTAGCAATGAATAACTTGAACATGAAACAATTTGCTCTATTTTTAGCGGGAATTCTCAGTTTGACGATTTTTGGTACTTTAGTATCCGTCCAAGCTCAGACTGAATCTAAACAGAATACCCCACCGAAATTGATCAAAGTCCAAGATGCCGCGAATATGAAGTTGCAAGGCAATGGTAAGCCTTTCTTGCCTCCTAATTTAAGCCAGTCAGATAAACCGAATGAGGGAGGAACGCGGACAGTAATTGGCAATGATGATCGTGTCCCTATGACTAGCAAAAAATATCCTTGGTCAGCAATTGGTCGCGTTCAAGGAATAAACGCCGACGGTCAAGGTTATCATTGTACAGGAACCTTAATTGCCTCAGATCTAGTCTTGACTAATGCCCACTGCGTCATTGATCCTGATACCCATAAATTAAGTAAAGAAATCCTTTTTCTACCGAACTTAATTAATGGTGATGTGGATAAGACAGATATAGCAGTTGTAGAGCGAGTTGTTGTTGGTACAGACTTTAAGGATAGTAGTGGCGATGTAAATGATTGGGCTGTTGTAAAACTTAACAAGCCCCTTGGGCAGAAGTACGGTTATTTAGGATGGAAATCTTTGCCATCTTCTTTCTTTACTGAGAACCCAGAGAAAGTCGTCTTTGCTGGCTACTCTGGTGACTTTCCCGATCCCCGGAAAAAACCCTATCAGGGTTTCAACGCCGGTCCTGGAATGACTGCGGGAGTTCACTTTAAATGTAGCATTCTTGGAGAACAGGAAGGAATTTTGTTACATAACTGCGACACTACTGGTGGTTCTTCTGGAGGTGCAATCCTTGCTTCAATTAATGGTCAACCTCACATTGTCGCTCTTAACAACGCTGAAATTCGTGGGAAGGTGAACCTGGCTGTGAAAATATCTTTCTTAGATCGTTTATTTGGACTCGATTAATGCACCAAAATTAACAGGAATGGTGCCGTACTCCTGGTTAACGCAACGGCAATATTGGGTCCGGAAAATCCACACCCCAATTTGCCTACCCTACGCTTAAAATTTATTTATATACATAATTTTATTTGCGCTTATCCACTTACACTGGGAAATACAGCAGCAAGTTAATGGCGTAAACCCCACCCAGCCCTCCCCTTTCCAAGGGGAGGGCTCGGGAGGGGTAGTGTACCTCACTAAGATGAAAAGCGCTATAAGAACTAAGAAAATGTTGAGGTTTTAAAATAGGAATTCCGTTAAATAGTTCATCGTTCGCCATCACGCTGAATCAAATAATCCAAAATTCTGTCTAATCTTTCTACTGCTGCATTAGTAGAAGCTTGCCCATCTGCAAGTCGCCCTTGTTGCTCTACAAGTCGCCCTTGTTGCTCTGCAAGTTGCGTTTGTACAACAGTCATCCTTTCCATGCTTTGAGCGAGCGATCGCTGTGATTCTATCAGAGCTTGTTGTGATTGCGCCAATTGTGAGACTTGATCCTCAACTCTGTCAACTCTCCTAATTAGGACATCCATTGATCTAGCTAATTCTAGCTGAGCTGTCGTTAAAAACTGAGTAGTCTGTCCGAGTTGGGTAAGCTGTCGGCTGTTTGATTCTACCAATGCTTCTATACGGTCTAGGCGGTTAGGATCTGAATAGCTCATAAATAAGTGAAAGTCAACTTTCTAAGTAAATTTTAAGTTATAAATCGTTAGAATGACGGAAGCAAGGTTTCTACCCGTTTTTATAAAGTATAAAATAACACAATTTTTCTAGATTTTACAACACTTAAATTATTCCAACTCCAACAATCAATATCTTCAAAATCTAAAATCGCGCAACTAAAATCCAAAATTACAACATGAACCAAGTAGATTACTTACGCATTAGTTTAATTGACCGCTGTAACTTTCGCTGTCAGTACTGTATGCCAGAGGGAGCGGAGCTAGACTATATCTTGAGGCAACAGTTATTAACAGATGAGGAACTGCTCACCCTCATTAAAGAAGTATTTATCCCTGTGGGATTTACGCGGTTTCGTTTAACTGGGGGAGAACCTCTACTGCGTCCTCGTGTGGTGGAGTTGGTAGGAGCGATCGCCACCCTCCCCCAAACCCAAGATTTATCTATGACCACCAACGGTTTTTTACTTGCTCCAATGGCACAAAACCTGTATAATGCAGGTCTACGAAGAATTAATATTAGCTTGGACTCCCTTGATTCAGACACCTTTGACCAAATTATCGGCAATCGTGGTCGTTCTCAATGGGAAAAAGTTTGGCATGGCATTCAAGCTGCATACAATGTGGGATTTGATCCACTTAAACTTAATGTAGTGGTGATCCCCGGCGTCAACGACCATGAAATTCTTGATCTTGCAGCTTTAACCATTGACAAACAATGGCATGTCCGGTTTATTGAATTTATGCCCATCGGTAATGCTGATTTGTTTGGCGATCGCGGTTGGATACCTTCTGTTGAGTTGCGCCAAAGCATTAGTCAACGTTGGGGATTGACAGAATCTCAAATTCGTGGTAATGGACCTGCTGATGTGTTTCAAATTCCTGGAGCAAAGGGAACACTGGGAT
Organism: Iningainema tapete BLCC-T55; assembly: GCF_014698965.1. Taxonomy (GTDB): domain Bacteria; phylum Cyanobacteriota; class Cyanobacteriia; order Cyanobacteriales; family Nostocaceae; genus Iningainema; species Iningainema tapete. Next base: position 142,797 of record NZ_JACXAE010000048.1, on the reverse strand, counting down.
TTATCAGTCAGATGTCAGAGTGCTTTTGCGATCGCTGCAACCGGATGCGTCTTTCTGCCGATGGCTGGTTGCGCCCTTGTTTATTAAATGAAAATGGTCAAATTGATTTAAAAACCGCTTTGCGCAACGGTGTCAGTACTTCTGTATTGCGAAATCAAGTAAAAGACTTGTTAGAAATCAAAAGCGAAATCAACTATAAACAGCGCTATTCAGGTAGTAACGAAGGTATTTATACTCGGACTATGTCACAAATTGGGGGATAATCATTTGTCCAAAGTCTTTTGCAAATGACAAATGACCAAGGACAAATGACTCTTAAGCTTGTCGTGAGTAGTATTCCACCACGAGTAGTTCGTTAACTTGTAACGCCACCCACTCACGTTCAACTACAGCATTAACTTTACCAACCAATTTGTTTTTGTCAAATTCGAGATGGCTGGGGAGGTTAGCTAAACCGGGGTATTGTAAGTTATTTTCTACCAATTGCTTGGATTTATCGCGATTGCGCACAGAAATTTCTTCGCCCGGACGGCACTGGTAACTGGCAATATTAACAACACGACCATTAACTGTCACATGTCCGTGATTTACCAGTTGACGGGCAGCGGGAATTGTCGGTGCCATACCCATGCGGAACACTGTATTATCCAGACGCATTTCTAGCAATTGCAGCAGCACTTGCCCGGTAGAACCAGTTACACGTCTTGCTTTACGCACGTAGCGCAGCAGTTGTTTTTCTGTTAAACCATAGTTGAAGCGGAGTTTTTGCTTTTCCTCCAACCGGATGGCGTATTCAGAACGCTTCTTGCGGTTTTGACCATGTTGTCCTGGGGGATAAGCGCGTCTGGCGCTTTTACGGGTTAATCCTGGTAAGTCTCCCAGGCGACGTACAATTCTTAGGCGTGGCCCTCTGTATCGGGACATGAGTTTCCTTAATCTAATCCTGCTAAAATTTTACTCAGACATACAATGAGTGAAGCTCCCTTAGCTATAAAGCAAGTGAAGCCAGAGGATTATTGATACCTTGCGGTAAGTCCGCTAGCATGGCGTGTGAACAAGCGCCTGCCTTAGGTATTTTGACCCTCAAAATATAATATTATATATGCATTATGGGTAGTAATGCAAGCAATAACATTCTATTAAATTTTAGCAGTGCGAAAGTGTATTGTGTGAACACCTCAGAGCTTAGGTTTGTAAGCTAGCATATCCTTGGGTGTTTGGAGAAATATAAGTAATGTTAAAGAACAAAAACAGTGAATATCCCTGCTTACTCAAGTTTGGCAAACTGCTGAGCAAATCGTATTCTAAATCGACGAGACTTGTTGTACCCTTGTTAGCTGTGGCTGGATGGGTAGCAACGAGTTCACCGAGTGTGGCTGTTACCGCTTCCTATAGTAATGATTACCGTGTTTGTGCAGCAAGACTTTTAAGTGTGGGGATCACGGCGGAGAGTGCATCTCAAGCTTGTGCGACAGCATTGCGTCCTAATGATTTATCGGCGTGTGTGTATAGAATACAACGGCAAACGCAAATTCCCGCAACTGATGCGTTGTCACCCTGTCGTCAAGCACGGCGTCCATTGGACTTATCCACCTGCGTTACTGGTATCAATCAATACACTAAAGAAGCAGTAAACCCAGGAGTATTGGGTTATTGTGGTCGTAGTTTATCACCTGTGAGCTTTGCTCAATGCGTAGTTGGATTGCGTGCAGAAATTGACTTTGCTACCAATCAAGCGCTCGAAAGTTGTATCGATGCAGGCGATCGCATCAGTGGATTTTTGCCTAACTTTATACCAGCAACTAATCGAGGAGTGGAATTCAAGCCTACTTTTGATACAACGCCTAGTCCTGCTGTGAAACCTCCCATTACCGCACCTTCAACTACGCCAACACCTGTGGTGCCTCCTGTGACTGCGCCCAATCAGAGTCAACCTAAAGAGCGGTAATTCATACTCACTCTCAACAGAACACAGAACTTTGAACGCATAACTCAGAATATTCTGACGAGGGTGTTCTTAGTCCTGAGTTCTTTTTTCGCTCCATTTTAGTCTTCTTTTGAGCCAAACACCATTTGTAGAATCATTGGTTTTCCCCCGTCTTGGTGATATTTGTCTGCCCAAGCGCGGATTACCTCGTCCAATTCTTCCTTAGCTTGATCCATTTTTTCTGGTGGAATATCTAATTCCTCTAAAAGACGCATTGCATTTGGTTGCCTTTCTGCCCAGTCTTTCATCATGCGGAAGTACCGAGCGGTATCTTCCACCATGATGTAAGTGCGTTCTTGCTCGTCGGCTGGAGCATAAAAAGGACGAGTCAGAGCGTAGAAAGGCATTCCCCAAGGAGAATCAATACGTGTGACTGTACCAGAGTATAACAGACGACGTTTAATATGTTCTGCCAAAGCTTCACTTAAAGGCATCTGGTGTCCTTCGGGCAAGTCTTCCTGCGATCGCCTGTGCAAAAACTCAATCAATTCCAGAAACTCAAACGAGGTAATAATTTGAGCATCGGGCAAATTCGGTGGTAGTTTCTGCTCAATTTGCTTTTTTTCATCTGATGTCAGACTTGTTCCGGGAACACGCGAGCGCCCTGGTTGCCAAGGAAACTTTTCCATCCAGACGTAGGGAAACTGAATCAGATAGCGTGGTTCTTGAGAACCGAGCATCTTCAGCAGTTTACCTTCAGTTAGTGCCTGTCTAACTTCCTCGACGATAATTTTCACCCGCTTTGGTTCGAGGTGATGTAAATGTCCTGTCATCCGCAGGTTTTGTCCCTGCTCGAGATAGGTCATATATATAGCACATTTTGCTGCCGTAGCCGCTGCATCTAAAAAAGCCCCATGTCTGTGCCCGCTTGTTCTCATAGCACTAAATGCTAGGTAGAGCATGATCTGATCCATAGCACTGGGGCCTAGACGCTTAATCAGATCTACGTCATTACTCATATTACAAATTGTTGAATAGCACGTTTACAAAGTTTTCAGTCAAAGCAAAGTAAAAATGAAACTATGTAGTATACACCCGACCGTCAGTAAAGTTTTCACATACTTGATGATTCAATTATGCATTAATTATGACGACCAATGGTTTTCATAATCTGTGAGTTTATCCGTATTGTCTTGCATAAAGCAAGTACTGTTTGCCTCGGTGTTTCCACCTTAAGGCTGATTTTATACGGATTTTTCCGCTAGAGCAACTATTCTATCTTCTGTCTTCGTGCAGTTTTTCGAGACAGCGATCGCTTTGGGGGACTGACTAGATAGTCCAACAATGCCGTTCTTGTATGTATCTGCCTTGCTACAGAAAGAACAGTTTCTGGTGGGATCATTGGCACTAAAGCAGTTGGGGAAAATATGTTTTAAAAAACAATTATATTTTCTCAACAATTTATTCTAGTGCTGACTCCAACCCTGCCAGAACATCTTGGCGATAGCTCTGCTTTTTTGTCAGCGTGGGAATGAGCGTGAAAACCGGGTGTCTACGATGTTTGTCAGAACTTGTTTCGCTCAGCTAACCGTACTGTCATAGATATTCCTCCAGTATAACTGGAGAGCGTGCAAGTAGTCAGCTGGCAAATTCTGATTATTTCTAGCAGCAGTGTGGGCGCGGCACGTCTCGATCTGCCGCTGAAATTTTTGCGGTTGCATATTTTTTGCCAAAATGGGGAACTTGTTTGAGGGGAATTCATACACCTCAAATAGAGGAGATCATTCAAGGTTCTAAATACCTTTGATTTTTAACAACATTTCTGCTAATCCTATCAATATAGACTAGTTTGATATGTTAGTAGCGATACAAAATTAGTTAATTGTATCTATTATGCAAAAAAGTTCTGTTAAATAATTAATGAAGTTCAGTCACACTCTGGTATTTACTACAAGTCTAATTTACTCAAATTGAATAAAAAAGTTAATTTTTGCTTGCCACATCTGCTGAAAATACTTGTCACTCTTATTGACAATACCATCAATCAAATGCAGAAATCAGTCATGATTAATATACAATTAATTTAAATACTTGTAATTGGTTGTAGTGCTGTCTATATTGTAGTTACACCCATCAACACGGAAAAATTTGAGTCAACTATAGAAACGACTTCAGACGGGCGTGACTCCTGACTCCTACTGAAATAATCACGAGAATATCAAGTCAAATTAAGCCATCAGCTTTGCTGCATTGATGCCTTGGCTTTTAGTGTTGAGCCTATATTTTCTATGTTCTAGGATAAATTCGTAAATCGGGAAAGTTTGTTAGCTCTTTGCATTTTTTCATAACTGAAACTAGCTGCGCCCAGAGTAACTAGTAACACTCCTAAAATTTGCAGAGGTGGTAAAGTTTCTTGAATAATCAAGCCGGCGAAAATTACTGTTAAAACTGGAACACTGACACCAAAAATAGCCGAACGTGCTGCACCAAGTTTGCGAATCCCAAAATGATTCAGCACATAACCGCCCAGTGTTAGTACCCCCAAAATCAAAGCACTTAAAATTATTTCTAGCAATTTAGCGCGGTTAATTTGGAAACTCCAAGTTGCAGGTAACGGGAGTATTAAACCGATGAATGATAGCAGCAGCATGGTAGCAAAGTTGATTAAGGTGAAAGAAACTGGATGCAATTTAGCTGCACATATGCGCGTGAGAACTACGTAAAAAGCAAAAGCAATTCCTGCACCAATGGCTGAGCTAGCTCCCAACCAGATATTACCCTGTAGCACTGTGCTACCCAACAACAGCAGCAAACAGCCAAAACTAATTGCGGCGATCGCACTGGTATTATATAAGCTCAGTCTCACTGTGCTTCCCACAGTGTTAGATGAGTCTTGGCGCAGCATCCATGACAATAGCCCGCTCACAATTGGGTAGATGTAGAAAAGTGCGATCGCAACTCCTGTGGGAAATTGACCAATGGCGAGATATAGTAACACTTGAGACAAAAACAAAAAGCATCCGCTGATTGCCGATAAAATCAACACTCTCTGATTTGTGACATTTGCCCCAGTGCGCGAATCTTGTACCGAGTCCAGCAAGTTTTGTAAGTCTTGCCATACTCTAGGATGTAGTATGGGAGCTAGAAGTGACATTAGTGGTACAACCACCAGCATTCGTAGCATCATAATGAATAGAGAATTTCCCAAAGTCGGCGTCAGCAAACGTTCTACTTGAAACAACCCAAACATTTGGATTGAGGAGTGAAAAATCACTTTAATAGCGACGTTGTAAACAGAAGAAATCACTGTTGACAACACAATCAGCCATAAACCTGAACTCAAGAGATTGAGAGTTCCAGGTAACCGAGGCGAAGAAGATAGCGATTTCTTTTCTTTAGGAGTTGTATCTGTTACAATTGGAGTAGATTGGGAACTGGTATCTTCTAAATAAACCTCTTCATTAGCAGAACTTTCGGGAATAGTAGGGCTAAGTATAAATTCGGCAGGCTCTAACTCTTGGATGGGAGAAGATTCTTGTTTTTGTTCTACTGTTGCACGCAGACGATTCACTAACTCTGCTAGAATCACTTCTCCTTGCTGCTGTTGAACCGACATTCGAGACAACTGTTGAGAAAGATTGCTTTGGTAGTTTTTCAGATCCTGTTGCAGTACCTTGTAGGCAATGGTAACAGAGTCATCAACTGCACCAAGCAGTTTTTCTGCGGTACTTCCACTTTCTGTTTCGCCAACATTTGAAGGATGCTGCATCGTCTGGTTAGCTAAATTCTCCAACTGCGACTGTAGTTGTGCGGATATGTGATTAGCCAATACTTGCGCTAACTGACGCACTAAAGCTTGTTGTTCATTTATCTGTCGCCCTTGCTGTACATGTTCTTTCTCATCTTGCAACCGTTTAATATCCTCAACTAGCCGCATTTTTTCCATCTGTAGCCGCTTTACATCTTCCTGCATCGACTTGAGTAGAGTGCGCTGGATGATTTGCAATTCCTCAGTCACAGCTTTGATAGCTGTTTGTGCAGTTGCAAACGGCTCGTTTTCTCGTGGATTTTGTGATCGATGATCAAATCGCCCCATTAGTCTCTAGCCTCTCACCCCTTGACAACCAAGTAGCATCATGCTAACTTGATCGGCGGTTGTGTTATTAATGTTTCCTGTATTTTGTCAGATTAACTGGACAATTTTCCTCAACTCTGGTCAAAAGATATTTTTTTAGGAAAAAAATATCACCTCCTAATCAAAGGCTTTCTGGATTTGGTCGTTGGGAACAAAGGTGCTATTTATGTCATTGTGAACCAGAGTAATAACTGGGTAATACATATAGCTAAACTATTGCCACAACTATGCTTTTATATGAGCATGTACGACTCAAAGGAGGAACTTGCTCACAGGTAAGATGAACCTTAAGTTCAACCCACTCCGATCAGCATTGTTGCGGTGATCATGACGATAAAATATATGATACATTTCACACCATAATTTTCACCAGAGGATAATTACCCCCCATCGGTGACACACCTCTACTGACTATTAATCGTCAATGGCTCACACTGTGTGGGTTTTCGGCTTCAGTTTTTAATTTTTAATTTGAATTTTTTGGCAGAAATTTAGGGCTAAACCAACTATTGCCCCTACAATTACTTGTATATTAGACCAAAAAAACTGTTTTATTTTTTAATTTTTAATTTGCATTTTCAGTTACTAAACGAGCGATGCTGAAGATGGTAGCGCATAAAGCTGCACTCAAGGGAACTGTAACTAGCCATGCAGCACCAATCCCTTGGAGGGTTTTGAATTGCAGTGACTTGGCGTTTTGCACCAGCCCAATCCCAACTACACCGCCAACGAGGGCATGAGACGTAGAGACAGGTAAACCGATTCGAGATGCTAGTAAGATAGTGGTTGCAGTAGCAAGTTCAGCACAAAATCCACTGCTTGGTTGTAACGTAATAATGCTTTCACCAATGGTAGCAATCACTTTTTTACCCCAAACGGCTAAACCACCAACAATCCCAGCCCCGCCAACTACTAAAATCCAGATGGGGATGGTAATGCCATTTAATGGTACTCTACCAGTACTATTTATGTAGGCGATCGCCGCTAAAGGAGCGATTGCATTCCCAACATCATTAGAACCATGAGCAAAAGCCACAAAGCAAGCACTCAATAATTGATATCGCCCAAAGGTACGCTCAATCAGAGGCAGGGGAGTTTGTGAGTTTGTGAGTTTGTGAGTTTGTGAGTTTAAATCTCGCCAACTGTAAAAGGTTAGTCCCACTGCTGCGACAATACCTGTGATGATGGGAATATCATGGGCAGGTAGATTTAAACCAAATTGCTCAGTTAAAAAAGTTGTTATCCCCTGAGTTAGTGTTGGCAGTACTATGACGCCAAAAACTCCTAGTAAAAGCGCACTCAACCAGGGTATCCATTCAGATAACTGTGCTAACTGGTTCGGTTGGTCGAGAATCCAGCGTTTGATTTGACTGTATAATAAGGCGGCAATTAAACCACTAATTACTGGTGTCACAATCCAACCAAGGGTAATTTTCCCAATTGAAAACCAATCAATTGCTTCTAATCCTAATGCTACCCAACTAAATCCAGCGATGGCACCTACAACTGCATGGGAAGAAGAAACAGGTAACCCCCAAGAGGTAGCAATTTGCAACCACAAACCACCTGCGAGTAGTACTGACACCATCCCAGTAACTAAGATTTGCGGTGCATCTACAAACAAAGCTGGATTAGCGATTTGTGTCGCTAGCGTTTGCGATACCTCTTGCCCAAATAGTACTGCACCTGTAAATTCTAACACCCCAGCAATGATCAGTGCCTGTTTAAGTGTAACCGCTTTGGAACCTACGGAAGTTCCCATCGCGTTAGCAACGTCGTTTGCACCTAAATTCCAAGCGACGTAAAAAGCAAGTAGGGCGACTATGATAATTAACATTTCTTTTACTTTTTCAGGAAGATTGCTAATGGCTAATGGTTAATTGCACTATTAGCCATTAGCTGTTAGCCAGTCTTCTGTTACGGATAAATCAAAATTTTATACGTTTCCTCTGTCGGAGCGATCGCTCTTTGCACTGCTGCTGTTAAATCTTGTAATGGGTAGCGATCGCTAATTAAAGCTTGTACGTCAATGCGTCTATTAAAGACAATATCAGCTGCTAGATTCTGAAGACGGTATGAAGAACTGTAACTTCCCATCAAATCAATTTCCCGTCTGTAGAGAATATTTGGGTTAATCGGGATTTCTATTTGATCGGGAAATTCTGCGAAGAAGAGTATTTTACCACCTTTGCGGGTACAGTCAAGGGCTTGAAAGAAAGCTTTATCACTTGGTACAGCAAGTATTGTAACGTCAACACCCATACCATCGGTAAGAGCATGAATTTTTGCAGGTAAATTGGCGTCACGGGCATCAAAGGCTGCCTCTGCGCCCACACTGATAGCTTTCTCAATGCGGGATGGAAGTAAATCAGTAGCGTAAGCTTTTGCACCAAAGTACTTCACTAACATAATAAACATTAACCCAATCGGTCCTGCACCAGTAATCAAAACTGTTTGCCCTGGAGCAATTTGGGCTTTTTTCACTGCTTTGAGACAGCAGTTAGTTGGCTCGACAAAACTGGCTTCTTCAAAGCTAACGCGATCGGGGATCGGAATTAGCCCCCCATTGCGTACAATATGACCAGGAACTTTAACATACTCAGCAAAACCACCGCCACTAGGTGCAAATCCTGCTGTAGTACAAATATTCTTGTATGTGTCACACATGGAGAAATTATCATTCATACAGTAGCCACAACGCATACAAGGGATGTGGTGCATCACCGCTACTCGTTGCCCAACTTGCCAACCTTGTACTTCAGCACCAACTGATACAATAGTTCCCGCAGTTTCATGTCCAAAAATCCGTGGCGGTTCATACAACGGATAAAGAATTTTTTTGATATCCGATTGACACAACCCTACCACCTGTACCTGCACCAGCACTTCATCCGCTGCGACTGTAGGTACTGGGATATCTTCGTAAGATAGTTGATTAACGCCTCTAAATACTTGTGCTTTCACGTTGATTTTTTATCGCTCGACGTTAATAGATTTACCACTAGAGGTGTTCTTTAAGCCATGATTTTTATGCTATTTCTTGCTCTAGGCATAGGGAAGAAAACCCAGGAGTCAAACACAACTAAGCATAGAAGCCGAACGCACGGGCGCGGTTTATCAAAGCAATCTTGGGCAGACATCGTTCATTCAGGTGTCTGCCCAAGAATGTGTCTTTATTAATAGCTGTACTAGAATTAACTAGCTGTTGGGAGGCTGAGTTGATGAATGTTGATCAAGCAGCCCCTCTTCTACCATGCATTTAATAACCCACTGTCGAAGCTTCTCCGAACGATTGGGCAGTGACCTTAAAATCTCATCATAGGGGTCTGGAATTGCAAAAGAATGCGGGGCTTTTCTAGATACTCCAACGCCTGTCGGTTTGAATTGCGTAGGAATGCTTCCTTCTCTAGCCATTTCTATATTTCCTTTTAGTACTTGACAACCCGCTTTTATCAGGGTTTAATAAATAAAAAGGTTAATAACCACCGCCTACCTCGACCAAAAGCTAAGCGGTGGGTTTCAAACAAATAATATCCACATCAAGCCGATGGAACGGCTTGGACATAGACTATGTACCAACATAATATCAAAAGTTCTCATAAAGTAACAATAGGTATGCTGCGCCAGAACGTCAAAGACCTGCTAGGCGTACTAGATACCAAACTGGTCAAGAAGTGGGCAATAGAGCATGGTCTTGGCAAACTGGACATGCGGCGCAAATACTGCTGGCAGATGGTGTTAGATGCCATATTCGTAGCGATCTTCAAAGGTGATAGGAGCCTATGCGGCGGCGGTATGGGTTATGAACAACTTGAGTGGGCACAAGCAGCTTAGTGTGCTGATAAGCCAGCTTCTTCGCTCATCGAGATGAGCTGCTGCAAAAATTGGCTCCGCTTCACATCCCGTTGTTCTTTGTATTTCATCAAATCGGCAAAAGGAATGCGTCGATGGGAACCGACTTTGATGTAAGGAATTTCTCCCTGCTCTAATAATTTAATAAGATAGGGGCGTGATACGTTGAGAAAGTCAGCGGCTTGTTGTGTTGTCATTTCGCAGTTTTGTGGGATTACAGATATTACTTGTCCTTTGACAAGAGCGTGAACTACATGATGTAACACCTGGTAGAGTGACTCAGGAATATCTACTTGTTCTCCATTGGCTCCGACTAATTTCGCACCCCCCTCAACGTTAGTGAGCATGTGTGCTATCTGCCGCAACGCTTGAGCTTCTTGTGGCGCTGTTACTGACTCTACTGATGCACTATTCCCGTGGATGATGGTCATTTTCGATGTCCCAGTGGTTAAAAGTGAGTTACAATAAGAGTACATATACTACATTAACGAAATAACCGCAATGACTAAATAATTGATCTTTGCTGATGCAAAGAGCGTTGGGAAAGAATCAATCAAGATGAGCATTAGTTAAGCCGACTGCTACTCCAATTAGTTATAATGGTAACTAGATTACTTAAGTAGCCCAGAGATGGAATCATGATAATGGCAATTGTCCTTACTGATTGCTAACTCAGTACTAATATCGTAATCAGGATAACTAAGCTTCACGGAAACTAAATAATTAGATCAAGTTTTCACAATCTTTTTAAATTGAATCGCAACTTCACCACGATTAATATCTGTAGTCGGTGAAGTAGCTAGTAGATACTTATGTACAGCGATCCCCGTTACTCAGTAACTAATAGCATGTACGAGAAAAAGATCACTTGTGGTGTGGGGTTACACCCATAGTAGTAATTTGTTACAGGCTGAACATGTCGCCTAATAGCCAAAAAAATTTTTGCAGTAAAAAACAATACTATTTAGTAAATTGTCCGGATGCAGTAAAAAAAACTCAGTATCAGTGAAATGGAGAGTTCTAAAATAAACACCCTTATGCGAGCAACAATTTCACTTTTGGTTTCCGGTTTACTGCTTGGTGTCTTATTGATTGACCACCAAGTAATTGCAAATCTTTTACCCGATCAGATCTTATCCACAGTTAATTCGCGTATGTTACTATCAGCAAAACCTAGCAAACCCAAGCCCAAAACCCCTTATCGTGGTAGTGGACGTAGAGAGATGATGCACTTCAGTACAACAGCTTCTGCTGTCTAATTAGTTTTGTTCATGTTTGTATTCAGTTGTCTTGTCACAAGGGAATGTAAAGTACGGTGAAACAGGGTGTTCACCTTAGTATTCGTTACAAACACTCCCTGGCAATTATACAAAAGTTGAGACAAGGCATCAGGGAATAACTCGGAATTGGATCGGTGAGCTTTAGTATTCAGAGTCAGCAATTAACCTTTGCAATATAATTGAAAGCAAGGAACGCTGTCTGTATCGCAAGCATTACAATCATCCCAATTGAGCAGGTTTTGGCGATCGCCATAAACAATTACCAATCATAGAAACGTAAATACGGGCTATGTATATGGTGTTGGATACGCAAAATGGCACACTGCCCTAATACCTCTACACAGGGTTTTTCATAGTACGATCACTATCTCCATCTGGTGTACTTAACTTCTATCCAGATGTATTTAAGCGTGCGTCCAAATACTGGGAGCAATTGCCACTTCTATGTACTTTGTACAACTAAAAAACCCGGATTGTTCAACAATCCGGGTTGTAAAACATACGCATTTGCACTTTAAGCAGGCTTTCGAGCAATCAGATACTTGCTCATAAAGTGGACTTGCGTATCAATAACATTAAAACCCGCTTTCTCTAAACGCTCTACCAAATTATCAGTGGTGTAGTGTTTATAGTAGGGTTCATGGAAAGTTTCGTGGAAGCTTTCCATCATCGGTTCCATTTCCGGTGAATCACTCATCTGAATCGAGTCACAAATAATAAATGTTCCACCTGGTTTGGTAACTCGGAAGCATTCCTCAATTACACGCTGACGCACTGTTGCAGGTAACTCATGGAAAAGGAAAACAGAAGTTACCGCATGGAAGTAGTTATCTAGGTAGGGTAACTCTTCCGCATTTGCTTGCAACAATTGCGGTAATTCTCCGGGAATTTGAGATAATAACTCGTTCGCTTTACGTAAGTATGCAGGTGATAAGTCTGTACCGAATAAAGATACTTGAGGCAAAGCCGCCCGAATCATCTTTAAAGTACGACCTGTTCCACAAGCTACATCTAAGATACGTATTTCCCGCTGATGTAGAGACGTTGCATGCAACGTCTCTACAATCGCATTTTTCACAGGAGCAAGAATTCGTCGCCTCATCGCGTCTGCTGAGCCACCGAAGAGAATCTCCACCTGTAGGTCATACATGTTAGCAGAGAAATCACTTAAGTAGCCGTCTGTTTGGTGATGGAAATTCTGCACGTAGTAGCTGGGATAACCACTAGTATCTATATCAGCAGAAAACTCCTGATATCTCTTGTGTTTAGCCCGATCCCAAAGTTGGGGTAAATCTAGCCACATTGCTGGATAGTACAAGAAAAATTCATCCCAAGGGATATCAAACAGTAAGCTTTTGGGATACACACCCCGCTCAGCATCCTGCCAATCTACTTCCAGCAGATTATTCAATCTTTGTTGAGCTTTAAGTAATAGCTCATTCGGTAACGGTATGGCTTGGCGCTCGTGAGCGGAAATCAAGTTCATCAAGCGCGTACTCAAGATTTTATGAGTCAACGCGAAGTAATTTTTACCTTGCTGAAAAGTCTGGTAAGTCAGCTTCGTTAACGTGTCTGACATGTGAAATGGCGAGAATTTTTTTACTTTTATTTATCTACCTTAATTAATTGTAACTAATAATTCATAAATCTGGAGAGATATCAGTGATAGAAGCCAGATTATAAATTTTTGTTAATAATTAGTGTTTTGTAGTGAAAGTTACAGAAATTGTGGTTAAGATAATAAAAGAGAAACCATTCACACATCACACTTACTAACAGGGAGGACCAAGCTATGTCTACCCAAGAACAAGCGCGTGCGTTAATGATGCGTCATTATCAGCTGATCAAAAATCGTCAACAATCGATGCTAGAGCGTGTAGGGGAAGAAATTGGTCTTTCCACAGAAGCATCTCACTACTGGAACCCCATCCAAGGAAAAATTGACTTTAACGCTCGGATGACCTATGACCTTAGTCATGCGGCGATGAGCTAGGGTTGGATGCGATCGCACATGAGCGAAAAGAAACCCGGTTTCTTTAAGAAACCGGGTTTCTGAGGCAGGTTAATGTTTACTCTTTACTTGTTTGTTCCTTAAGCATCGTAGTAAAGAGAAAATTCGTAGGGATGGGGACGTAGTCTCATGGGGTTGACTTCATTATCAAGCTTGTAAGAAATCCAAGTTTGAATGAAGTCTTCAGTGAACACACCTGGTTCTGTTAAGAAGGTGTGATCATTTGCCAGAGCTTCTAAAGCGAGATCCAGAGAACCCGGAGTAGAAGGAACTTTTGCCAGTTCTTCTGGAGTAAGTTCATAGATATTCTTATCTAAAGGTTGACCGGGGTCAATTTTGTTCTTGATCCCATCCAAGCCGGCGCACAGCATAGCAGCAAAAGCCAGGTAGGGGTTACAAGTAGCATCCGGACAACGGAATTCCAAGCGCTTGGCTTTAGGATTAGTGCCAGACAGAGGAATACGGATAGAAGCAGAACGGTTCCCTTGGGAGTAAGCCAAGTTAACGGGAGCTTCATAACCAGGTACAAGACGCTTGTAAGAGTTGGTGGAGGGGTTAGTGAGCGCCAACAATGCTGGTGCGTGCTTGAGGATACCACCAATGTAATGCAGCGCCATTTCACTTAAACCAGCATAGCGATCGCCAGCAAACAGCGGTTGCCCATCTTTCCAAATCGACTGGTGAGTGTGCATCCCAGAACCATTGTCTTGGAAAACTGGCTTAGGCATGAAGGTAATGGTTTTGCCGTACTTCTTACCAATATTCTTGATCACATACTTATAGGTCATCAGCCAGTCAGCGGCTTCAATGAGCTTACCAAAGCGGAAGCCCAATTCGCACTGACCGCCTGTAGCAACTTCATGGTGATGCTTTTCAATTGGTACTCCGCACTTTGCCATCACCAGCAGCATTTCCGTGCGCATATCTTGTGAGGTATCCGTGGGGGCAACGGGGAAGTAACCTTCTTTGTAGCGAGGTTTGTAACCCAAGTTAGGTCCTTCATCCTTACCAGAATTCCAACGACCTTCTACTGAGTCTACATAGTAGTAGCCGGAGTGCTGATTTTGGTCAAAGCGAACGTCATCAAAAATGAAGAACTCAGCTTCAGGACCAAAGAAAGCTGTATCACCAACGCCAGTGCTAACCAAATAGTCTAACGCTTTTTGGGCAATAGTGCGCGGACAACGGCTGTAGGGTTCACCTGTACGGGGTTCTTTGATGCTACAGATTACACTAAGCGTAGGCTCTTGCATGAAGGGGTCGATCCAAGCAGTGTTTGGATCGATTACCATTGCCATGTCTGATTCGTTGATGGCTTTCCAACCCCGGATACTAGAACCGTCGAAAGGTACGCCGTCGGTAAATGAACTCTCATCAATTTGGTTTTGGTACACCGTTAGGTGCTGCCAGGTTCCTGGCGTATCAATGAATTTCAGATCGATCATCTGAATGTTTTGGTCTTGAATCAGCTTCAAGACTTCTTGTGGGGTTGTCATGGTTACTCCTTGTTTACCGATTTATCTATGGTAAAACCAGAACGTTCAATGCCTGCTGAATAAAGCTTGGTAAAACCAAATTAACAAGACACCTGAAATATCCTAGAAACAGGGTATCAGGCTATTTTGTACTTTTTGTTACGAAATGTTGAAGATAAGGGTCAGATTTAACCTTTCTTTAACCACTTTGACAAAACTAGTAAATGTTCATCTCCGAAGGGACAACTTTGGCATAGAATCCTATAAAGTAGCGCATAGAATGTTTTTGTGCTGGATCTTTTTTATATAAATGGCACAAAAAGCAGCCAAATAAATATCAAACCATAGATAGGAACTATTGGGGGAAAAAGGAATGCGGGATGCAGTCACAAGTTTAATTAAGAATTATGACGTTGCTGGACGTTATTTTGACCGGAATGCAATTGATGATCTTAAATCTTACTTTGATAGTGGTACGGCACGGGTACAAGCAGCAGCGGCGATTAATTCTAATGCTGCCGCAATTGTCAAGCAGGCTGGTTCTAAGTTGTTTGAAGAACTGCCTGAGTTGATTCGTCCGGGTGGCAATGCTTACACTACTCGTCGTTATGCGGCTTGTTTGCGGGATATGGATTATTACTTGCGCTATGCTACTTATGCTCTGGTAGCTGGTAGTATGGATGTACTAGATGAGCGAGTCCTCCAAGGGCTACGGGAAACTTATAATTCTCTTGGTGTTCCTATTGGTCCTACTGTTCGCGGTATCCAAATTATGAAGGATATGGTGAAGGAGCAGGTGGCTAGTACTGGGGTTAGTAATACTAGTTTTGTGGATGAGCCTTTTGATTATATGACTCGCGAGTTGAGTGAGCAAGATATTTAGGCGTTTGAGGTAAGATTGGAGTTGAGCGAGCTTCGTTTGGGATGCTCGCTTTTTTTATGAACCGCCCTTCGGGTTCACCAGTCGCCTGGGCGTGGGAAACCCGCCTCATGCGCGCTGGTTCACCAAGGCGCCAAGGACGCCAAGAGAGAATTGGTTAAGCGGAGATTGGATGTTTTGTTGGTGGAGTTGGGTTTGTGTTCGTCTCGTCAGTTGGCGCAGCGTCTGATTGGTGCTGGGGTGGTGACGGTTGATGATGTGGTGGTTGATAAGTCGGGAGCTTTGGTGGATGGAGAGGCGGTTGTTCGGGTTAAGGAGCGATCGCGTTTTGTTTCTCGTGGGGGGGAGAAGTTGGCGAAGGCTTTGGATGTGTTTGGGATTGATGTGGTTGGGCGTGTTTGTTTGGATGGGGGTATTTCTACGGGGGGTTTTACTGATTGTTTGTTGCAGGCTGGGGCTAAGCTTGTTTATGGTGTTGATGTGGGTTATGGTCAAGTTGATTGGGGTTTGCGTAATGATCCACGGGTGGTTTTGAAGGAACGTACTAATTTACGGTATTTGACGCCAGATGAGTTGTACGCTACTGGGGGGGTTTATGCTGATTTGGCGGTGGTGGATGTGTCGTTTATTTCTTTAACTAAGGTTTTGTCTGCTTTGTGGCAGTTGCTGCAACCTCCTCGTGAAGCTTTGTTGTTGGTGAAACCTCAGTTTGAGGTGGGGAAAAGCCGTGTTGGCAAGAAGGGTGTTGTGCGTGATTCTAATGACCATGCTGATGCTATCTTTCAAGTGTTACAAGCGGCTAGTGAGTTGGGTTGGCGTTACAAAGGTTTAACTTCGTCGCCAATTACTGGTCCTGCTGGTAATATTGAGTACTTGCTCTGGTTAGGGATGGAAAGTGAAACCCCTGCGCCTGATTTGGAGGTGATTAAACAAATTACTCAATTAGCAGCCACGCACTTTTTAGCTTTACATAAAGATGCAAAAACGTAGAGACGCGAAATTTCGCGTCTCTACACCACCTTGGCGTTTTGGCGGTTTGTATTATTACCCCAAATATCCTCCTAATTCTTGTCTCAAACGATACATTATTGTACCTTGCTCCACAGAGGCAAGAATTTCCGCAATCACGGTGCTAGATCCTAGTTGTCCCCAAGTACAGCCTTTTTCCAGGTACACCTGTGCTACTTTACCAACAGTATAGGCACAGTAGCCTGCGATACCAGCTTGTGTAATTGCCGTGCCAGCGTAAGCGGTAATATTGATCGGGTTCTCACCAGAAGTTATGGCGGCTGTACTTTTACCGAAACCTAAAAGTAAGCTACTGCCTAATTCTCCTAGTAGTAAGCCGCCGGAACTAAATAAAATCGTTTTTAAGATCTTTCCAGCTTCGTAGCCAGTCATTGGTAAACCATACAATTTTGCTAAAGAACGAATTAATGCTAAGTCTGCTAAAGTTCCACCAATGATGTCTAAAAAGGCGATGGGATTTAATCCTACAGCTAAGGCTTTGTATTTGGTGAATTGCCAAATTAAGTCTTCTGCTTCTTGTTGGCGTAATTTGAGTGTTTTTTGGGCGATCGCCTCTGATGCAACTCTAGCTTGGATGAGTGCGTTTAATGCGAGAAGACTTCGCCCTTCACGGTTGAGAATTTTCAGAAGTGTTTGTTTGAGTTCGTCGATTTGCGGTGGTGGTGTCTCCCATTCATAAGTAACATTACCATCTGGCCACTCGACGCGCACTTCTATTGGTGCAGGTTCTGCCGCTACCATGACTATTTCATCAGGTTGTAATGGCTTTGTGTGTGGATTTCCTGCCCCTAACTGTTGTAGATTATTATAAATTGCTTGTTTATCTGTGTCCGGATACAAGTCTATTTTGTTAAAAACCAGAATCAGTGGTTTCTGTGCTTCTCGCAATTCACATAATCCTTTATACTCGGTGCGTGTGATGTCACCCGATACCACAAATAAGATTAAATCGGCTTGACGGGCTACTTCTCGCGCCATATCCGCTCGTGTCTCCCCCGCAATTTCATCTAATCCAGGTGTATCAATTAATTCTACCTGTACTTTAC
Organism: Iningainema tapete BLCC-T55; assembly: GCF_014698965.1. Lineage (GTDB taxonomy): Bacteria > Cyanobacteriota > Cyanobacteriia > Cyanobacteriales > Nostocaceae > Iningainema > Iningainema tapete. The sequence continues at coordinate 125,162 of NZ_JACXAE010000048.1, read as the reverse complement.
CGCCCGGATTCCAAGTTACAGAACGGGGGAACTGCGTTACACCGTGAAGGGGACCGGTTTGCAGTATCTTTTTTCCTAGCAGGGCATTTAACACTGCTGACTTGCCACGACTTACCAACCCAAAGGCGGCAATGCGGATTATATTATAATCTAGTTTGTTCAGGGTAGAGTTCAAAACCTCCAATTCAGGTTTTACCAATCCTGCTAATTTTGAGTTTGAAGACGATCCTGATTTACGCAGATTTCCATACCAAGACAGTGCTTGGCTGAGACTAGCACGAGCGCGGTTTAAATGAGTTTCTTGTAGATTCTTTGGCACAGGGTATATCAATTTTAGATTTGGGATTTGGGATTTTGGATTTGGGGAAAGCTACTAATCTATTTTGGCTAATTTCCCAGCTATCTGTGTTATTTGTAGAATTACAGTTGATTTATAATTTTTCATTTATTTGGAGTATAACCCATGCCAGTAAATTGGAGAGTACTTGCCAACAGAGAATAATCAAGACCATAATTACTCGGAAACCTCCAAACTAAAACAGGAGGATATACAACTAGAGCAGGAAAGCATACAGCAAACTCAACCAGATGTTGAATTTGTGAATCCGAATACTCTCATCTCAAGACAAACACCAAGCGAGATGTCAGGTAGCAAGGTTAAGCGACTTAGGAAGAAAATACGTGAGAGAGGATTTGACGCTGCACAACCGATAGAAGTTGCTAATATAGATGGCAAGTTAATTATTTTGGACGGGCATCATCGAGTTGTAGCCGCAAGACAACTGCGCTTAACAATTGTAGCGATTAGGCGGCGAGAAGTTTCTCAAGAGCAAGCAGAGCAATTATTGCTTGAAGCAGCAGAGGCACAAATATATCGTTCGTATTAATCAAGGAAGTAAGATATAATGAAATCTCCAACCAGAAGCGTAGATGTAGTTGCAATTATTCTAGAGTTTATAGAAATACAAAACAGTCTCCTAAAGGCGTTTCGTGAAAAATATTCCCAGATAATAGACTGGAAATATTTACTCGATTCTCCACGGTCTGGGTACATCTTAGCGCAGAATGAAGAATGGAAGTTTCAGCGACATGGAGTAGGTATTTGCTTTACCGGACAGAAATCAGGAAAGGTAGTTGATGTCCATGTTGGGATGTCTGAATATCCAACAGCTTTTGATGTATGGCGTTTATGCCAATACTTTGAGTCAATTGGTATTGAAAAAATCGGTCATCTCTCAAAGGATTTTGATGTCACTGATGAAGATGGCATTGAGGAATTATTTAACTGTTTGTTGCAAGATGGTTTGATTGCGGAGTCAGAGCAGAGAAAGTTATATACATTTATGCCAGTACCAGGTACTGAAGCGGCAGTGCCAGGGCAGATAGAAGCTTTGAGTGATGAAAACTCTGGGGTACGTTAATAAAGCTGCTTTTGCATGAGGTAAAATTTTGACAAGAGCGGTGCGCAATACTTTTTTCAGTAATTATCTAGTTTAAATGCCCCTAAATTTTTCAAAATAAATGTATTATTTTCTTTGATTAAATCTCCTGTACATAGAACTGGTAAGCGTTCTTGGTAGGCTTTAAAAGCTAAGATGTAATTATGGTCTGCAAGTTCGGTTTTGATTTTACAAAGTTTTAGATGCGGCAATGGAGCTTCCTTTAGAGCAGCAAGAAATGCTGGTACAAATTCTCACTAACCGAATTATTGAAAGTCGGCGAGATGAAATTGCGCCCCTATGCAGCAGCTTCCATTGCTGAATTCACTGCAGGTAGGCTCAAAGTGCAGACTGCTGCCGAAGCAATTCAAGAATTACGGGAATATCTCAATAACCCAAGTGCAGCAGATGTATAGATTGGTTATCAGTAGCAAATTTAAAAGAGCTTTACGAAAATTTGCTCGTCGTAATACTGATTTACAAACCAGAATAGAAGAAACTATTGCTGCTATGGAGAATGATATATTTGCTGCTAACGAATGGCACTCACAAGCTAGAGGGAAAGCTATCAGGGTTGCTCTCATGCTCTTGTGGATATGATTGTCGCATTGTTTTCTCACTGAAAACCGATGACGAGAGTGGGGAACAAGTTGTTCTTTTGCTAGACATTGGTACTCATGACGATGTTTATTAGCTCATGCAAAATATCCACTATCATGGAAAAGACGTAGTTGCAATACGAATAGAGTTTGTAGAAATACAAAACCGTGTGCTAAAAACATTTCGTGAAACATTTTCTCAGATAACAGACTGGAAATTTTTGCTTGATTCTCCACGCTCTGGCTATATCTGGGCGCTAGGAGAAGAATGGAAGTTGAGCGCGACATGGAGTAGGTATTTGCTTTACGGTACAGAAATCAGGCAAGGTAGTTGATGTCCATGTTGGGATGTCTGAATATCCAAAAGCTTTTGATATATGGCGTTTATGGCAATACTTTGATTCTATTGGGATTGAAAAGATTAGTTATCTGTCAAAGGACTTTGATGTTAGTGATGAAGATGGCATTGAGGAATTATTTAACTGTTTGTTGCATTCCGGGGTTGATGGCGATTCTCCTGCGGAGACGCTGCGCGATCGCATCAAAACATATAAAATTATATACGTTACAATAAGTTGTAAGTGATTATAACCCATCATTTTTCAGCGATTTTGACTGCTTCTGTAGCTATCTTTGAATGGACAGAAGTAGATTTCATAACTTTTTTAAAAACTGCTGCTAAAAGTGCTGAACTTACTCCCGTCAGTGCAGTTTCTTTTTCATTTGTGCCACAGGGTATTTCTGCTGTTCTCTTACTTAAAGAATCTCATGTAGCATTACACTTTTGGCCTGAAGAAGAAAAAGTAACAATTGATATTCATGTGTGTGATTATCAACAATCCAATCAAGAAAAGGCTAAACTTCTTGCTAAAATACTGGCTCTTCAACTTAGTGGGGATGATAGTATTGAGCGTTGGAACTATTTATGTATCACTGGGTGAAGTACCCAATGGCGGGGACTTACGCGCTTACTAGTTAAGCGAAGCACCAAGCAATCAGAAATGAGGCAGCAATATAAGCAAACGCTTCAATCAAACCTGCACCAAAATTTGGAACTTCTTGATGCACAATTTCATCAGAAATTTTGACTCCTGGAACTAAAATCAAATCTGCTAGCCATCGAATCGCTATAAGTGAGCCTAAGCAAAATAGTAGTACCAACCCATACTGAGTAAAACTGACTAGCCAGTTTTGATATTCGGCAGCAAAAGCGACTCGGACGATGTTGCCTGTAGCAATTAGTAAACCTGCTAGCGCCACGCCAGCAGCTAGGTTCTGGCGCTTTTGTATTTCACCGAACACATCGTACTTAGTAACGCGGGGATAAACTACACTGACTAAAACGAGTACGCCTAAGCCGATTAGCCAACACAACAGCCCTACAAGCCAACTGCCGCTTTCTCCAGCCAAAGCGGCATTAAGAATCAGCCCGTCGGCGATGTGGTTGCCCGCTTCTACAGTAGCAGCGCCGACGTTGCGGTTTTGGATAATTTCACGCTTGCACTCGAAGCAGCGCAAAATTAACCGATCGCCTACCCAAGCCCCAGCCAACATAAACAAAATCACCGTTGCGCCATAGGTTGCCAAGTTTAGCAATTTATCTTGCACATTGGCTGCGCTTTGACCTAAAACACCACCCAAGGCAATTACAATGCCGAAGTAGTAGCCCACAAGAGCGATCGCAACAGCTGGATTATCCCTAACAAACAGTTCCAGGTTTAGCTCCATCCGACGCCGGAACAGCTTTTGATAAGCAAACTGTCCTAGCCAAAACAAGCCAAAACCCACAGCTAGCTCCAACACAATCAATCCCAACTGATTAAATCCATTCAGTAGCACCTGGTTCATTTGCCTTCTCCTGCAAGTCGGAACAAGCCAATTAATGTATCAGCCAGTTGATCGTAAAAAAAGTAATCATGAGCGCCAATAGTCGTGACTGGCACACCCCCAAACTGGCTTTTAAACTGGGAAAATTTAGCATAGGCATGATCGGGGTTACGGGTAAAACCGTAGAAATCATAAGTTACATAACCCCTCGCCCTTGCCCGTTGCATCGCCGCCCAGTGCAATGAGTAAGTTGCCATGACTTGTGGGTGTGACAAACTACGTCCACCATATAAATAGGTAGCACGATCGCCCCAATACACCACCAAGATTGCCGCCAGTATCTGCCCTTGCCAACTGGCTAAACCAATTTCTGCCATGAACGCTGGAAATAACGTCTGGCACAAGTTAATGAAAAACCCGTAGGGTTCGCCAAAAAACTGCTGACGTTGTACCGTTTCCCAAAACAAATCGTAAAATAAGGGTATCGCCTGGGAGTCACTCCTAAATTCTGTTTTCACACCATAGCGCCAACTTAACCGTAGATTGTATCGTCCTTTTGGCTTCATTGCGGCTAATATTTTGCTTTCTGCTGGGCGCAAGTCAATTAACAGAGTTTCTGATGGTAATAAATCAACTGGAGCGCGGACAAAACCAGTGAGACAATCGGGTTTTTCAGTCCATAATGGTTCAATTCGTAAAGCGATCGCTCCCCTAACAGCTATAGCATTTGCGAGTTCTAATAACAACTGCATCCCTTGCTCAGGGTAATTAGCTGGTAATAAAGGACCACCGGGAGCAATTAATAAATTCGCTTTACTAGGATTAGGATATAAATAAAAAATACATCCTCCCACTAATTCTTCATTTAAAAATAAACCATATCTAAAGGTCTTATATCCCTCCAATTCCTTAAAATCTGCCCAAGTCCAACTCTGCATAAAGCATCCACTTGGTGCAGTTTGTAAAAGCGAGTCCCAAAGATAGCTTTGGGATAAATTTAATTCCCTAATCCTTAATACACCCTGTTTCACAAGGTAATTTGTATTCATACAACCTTGCTGCTCATTCATCTTTTGGGCGGTTGAATAGGTATGCTAGCCAAATTAATCCTCCTGTAGTCAACAAAAACCCCAACATTTTCCAACTACCACCGCCATCATAGCTACTATCGCCACTCGAATAGCCACCGCTATGACCTGAATAGGAGCCTTTGGCAAACACGGCATCTGGTGTCACTAAGTTCGCCATTAACAGGGTGACTGAAAGCATCATGAGAAATTTGGCGGCGGAGTCTGGCAGTTTTGAGAGTGGCTCTTGAGAGCGAATCTTCTGAGCTAATTGTTTGAGTTCTTGGGCAATCTGCGGCGGTAGTTCTTGTGATCGTTCTAGTATAGTGGTCAATAAGCGGGATACGTCTACTTCTGCTAATAACTGCTTGAGATACGCTAACCATTCGGCTGTCATTTTTGGGCTATGGTAACGATGTCGTACTGGCAACAGCCTAGTCATATCCGGAGAATTGTCTTGATCTTGGTTGGGATAAATTTGTTCTATCCAGAATTGTGCTGCTGATTCTAACTGGAGTAAATCATGCGCTCCGACTTGTGCTGTTCCTGTTTCTTGAATATCTAGAAAATTAATGTCACGATCAGATTCTTTGGTTAATTCATTCTCCTGAGAGACGTTGCATGCAACGTCTCTACAATTCCTGACTCCTGATGGTGAGGTGGGATTGAGCAAGTAATAAAATAACTGAGGACAATCTAGGGTGTGAATCATCACACGATCGCGAACCTGAGCGATCGCACTGTTAAACACAAAAGCTTGAAACAGTTGCTCACGAGTAAGTACTTGTAAATTATCGGGCAGTGAAATAGTCTCTAATTCAAATCTACTAATGGGCTGGGGTGAGGCAAGAAAGAAGCCCCAATTGCCATAACCATGCTGACGAAATGAGGGGATAGATAGCTGTAACGGTTTTGCCATCAACCCAGATGCTAGCAGCGTTTGATATAAACACCAAAAACCTGTTGTGGAATTATCTGGGGAGACGCCATTTGTGCAAATCACCCCAGCCGGATGCAGAACTCGATTTATTTGTTGAAACCATTCCCGACTGTAGATACTTGTTTCTTCTGAACAAGTGGGATAAGTAAAATCGCAGATCACAACGTGATAGGAATTGTCTGGGAGAGTTGAAGCAAATTCAAATGCTTCTTGTGTGTAGACGGTGATGCGATCGCTCTCTAAACTCCCTGCATTGTATGGCTTAAATACTGTTCTTCCCAGGGATAAAACCTCTGGGCTGTAATCTACTAAATCAATCTGGCTAACACCGCAAGACAAGACATCCCTAGCGGCTAATCCATCGCCACCGCCACAGATTAAAACGCGCAAATCTGTCTGGGGAAATCGTTCTCTTGCCAAAGCGAGCGCTGGGATAACCAGATACTCATGATAGATTGCCTCATCAGCGGTATCAAACTGCAAATCACCATTGATATAAAAGGCGATGCCATTATCATGCTGTTCAACAAAGAGGGAAGTCGGCATTTCTTGGTTATCCAAAGATCATCATTAAAATTCCCACACATAACATTGAAAAAGCCAGAAGTACCTGATAGTTAGCGGCTAAAAATTTAGCTAGCCCAGACGAATGTTTCACCACCCCTTTCTCAATGTCATAAAAATCTTCTGGCTTCACCATTTTAGTTAAGTAAACGTAAAGTTCCCTATTAGGCCAAGCTTCGAGTGCTAAGTTCCAATGGTGCATTCTATCCCAATAGTCCCAAGTGATGCGAGTGTTCCTCTCCTCTCCCTCATAACTTCCCCAAGTCTGTGATTCAAAGAAATAGACTCTGCCAAGGGTTTGCAATTCAGGGTAGGGTTCTGTTTGTCCTTGAATATCCTGCCACAAACCGGGGACTATGTTTTCTTGGGAATCGGGCTGGAATATTCTAGGTTGTTGAACTTCTTCAGCAAGATACCAATTTACCAGTGTTTCTGGATTTTGGGGGTCAACTTCTCGTAGCAAGTAGTATTCTGTCCCATGACGGGATCGCAGCAACCACTCAGCGGTTTCATAGCCATACACGTCATCGTAGGTGCTGTAATCTTTGACATCCCATTGCACGCCGTGATACTTGAGGCGATCGCCCGGACGCAACTGTTGAAGTTTAGTTAGAGTAGAAATAGTAGACACAAAAGCTGAAGTAAAAATTTAAGACAGAGCAATCCTGATAGCAATAGGGCTTAAGCTACCAAAAGTATAGTTCATTACTCGCGGCAGTGTCAGCTTACTTTAAATGATGTTACAAAATGGGGAGAATTACTCAAGTCAGTAAATGTAGTAGATGTATGTTGGGAATATTTCAATAAACCAAGTGCAGCAGATGTATAGAATAGAAAAGACTTCATTCCACAATCCCTACTAAAATCTTCATTAAATCTTCCAAATCATTGGGAATTCGATATAACGAAACATCCTGAAGAATTTGTTGAAGAGTTTTTTCTAACCTACCAAAGCGCCAAGCATCACCAATTGTCACAGCTCCATAAAACAAATCACCTTCTTCAACTTCGGCTATGGCAATTAGCTCCACCGCAAGCTGTGTAAACCCTCGTGTTAAGTCATCATTTTTTGCTTCAACCACCAGCAAACCTGGATTACGTTTGAGAAAGTAATCTAAATTGCCCTTGAGCCAGTTATTTACTGACAAAGGGTACTCAATTCGTATTTGGCATTGACAATACCGAGCAACTTCCAGCAATGCTGGTGCTACAAGCGTTTCACGTCGCGCTGTCTCACTGCTCAAACTTACAAGCGGTAAAGATTCATCAATTCGCTGTTGTAACTCTGCCAAACGCTCTAACTGACGATTGGTGCGCGGTAACTCAAGACGAGTTTTCACCAATGCGTAGCCCAATTCCGCCAATATTTCGTCTGCCTCATAAGGCATCTCAAAATAGGAGCGAAATGTGTAGGATTGCCCCTCTTGCAAAATCCGACGGCGCGTCATAAGTCTTGATGTTTATGTCTACACCTAATATTAAAACTTACAGATTAAAAGTATTATACCGCAAAGTTTAGAAAATATCCAAATTAGATAATTAATATACTGAATGTGGATGTAGAGCGCATAAGGTAACTGTACTCACACCTATTAAGAAGTAGAATTTCAAAACTTAAAACAAGCAGACGAAAAACGTGCTTCGTAGCTGCGATCGCTCTCTTAAATATTAGGATATAAAATGACAGATATTGTAGTCAACGACACTGAAACCAAAACCAAAAATCTCTTAATGAAATGTCTAGAGACAGCAGGATTTGAGGTTATTACCATAGAAAATGGTCTTGTTCGTGTTCATCTCACTCAAGATAAATTACCTACTGCTGAAGAAAGTAAAAAATCAAAAACTCAGACATCTATATTTCCATCCATTCCTCGACTGCAAGAGGTTTTTGAGTTTATTGAATTGAATTATCATCAACCTATTAGCCTCAAAGAAGTAGCTCAAGCCGTAGGTTATTCCTCAGCTTACTTAACTGACTTAGTAAAAAAACTTACCGGAAAAACAGTTAATGACTGGATTATCGAACGCCGATTAGCTCAAGCAAGACACTTGCTTTTAGAAACTAATTATTCCGCTAATCAAATTGCGTTAGAAGTAGGTTATCAAAATATAAATCATTTTTATTGTCAATTTCGTAATTATCACCAAACTACGCCTCAAACCTGGAGAGAGAAACATTGTATATAGCGTTCCTAAATGATTCCCAAACAGTCCTGTTTTGACTGATGACTGATAACTGTTGACTGTCAACTGTTAACAGTTAACAGCCCAAATGAAAAGTTTGTAAATCAAATAGGATTGCTATAGCAGTCCTAAATCATTCGTAAACAACAAGATCCCCGACTTCTTTAAGAAGTCGGGGATCTGAGCCAACTAGTGTTTGTAAATCAAATAGGATTGCTATAGCTAATTAATCATCTCAATCTATTCTTAAATAAGCTCCATTATTTCTACACATAAATAATGGAGCTTATGATTATTTCAAGATTTATACAGATATAATATAACAGCTTTACCCGGATTAATATAAATGCATTTAACTCAGATTATAATTACTGGTAAAACCTAAAAATAATTAATTAGTAATTATATTTTTAACGAAAAATATTTAACTATCAATTCTATTTAGCAAAGATAGTATGTGTATATGGAAAGAAAAAGTTATGCACAACATAACTCAATTCGTGAAAGGAAAAAATCATGACTGTAACAAATGATTCTAATTTAGACTCAACAGCATCTGTGCCTGCTATTGGTGAACCCTTTAGCGTTGAGCTTGAAAATATTTTTCTACAGGCGACTCCATCTTCTCATGTTGCAGATCCCGCACCAATAGACTTGGCAACTATATCTGTAATTCAACAAGTCCTCGATATTGTTAATAGCGAACGGGGTAGAGCAGGATTATCACCGCTCAGACTTCAATCGCAATTAACTGCAGCAGCGCAAGCACATTCTAACGATATGGCAAAGCATAACTTTATGAGCCACAAAGGCTCTAACGGTTCATGACCATTTGATCGGATGAAGCAACATGGTTATAATTTCCGACAAGCTGGAGAGAATGTGGCATCAGGTTATTCCTCCGCTCAAGATGTTATGCGAGGTTGGATGAATAGTACTGGGCATCGTGCAAACATACTCAATCCCAATTACCGTGAAATTGGCATTGGATATGCTCGCGGAAATCAACCTTATTGGACACAAACTTTTGGCGCATAGCACATTTGTCTAATAGAATTGTCTATTTTTTAACCGAATAAAAAGGTAATAGTGAAATGATTAACAATCAGAATCAAACAACACCTGAAACTGAACTAACAGGAAAATACTTAGTTTTGTTTCGTGAAGATGCCGTCAGTGAAGGTATTCAAATGCTAGGTGAAATGACTAGTTTCAATATGTCTAGTCGTGGACAATCTCAAACTGATGAGTATATATTTTTGAACACTTTAGGTGTTGCAGTGGTGAGTGCAGAACCAGAACAAGTGCGCTCCTTAAGAATGTCTACTGCAGAAGATAGCCCCATCTTAGCAATTGAGCCGGAAAGAGTAGTTTATACCCTTGCAGATGTAGATTCTCAGAATGTGAATCTAGTAAAAGCAGTTACTACTACTGATATGACAAAAGGGTATCTACAAGGTTATCGTGATGCGGTCAACCATTTAGTTGACTCTTTAGTTCTTACAGAACAAACTCAGTTGATGAATTCACTTGTCGATGAATCTGTAGCAACTTGGGGACTTCAGGCAACCAATGTGGTACAATCATCTCTTAGTGGTCAGGGTATTAAAATTGCCGTTCTAGATACTGGATTCGAGCTCAATCATCCCGACTTTATTGGGCGAACTATTATTAGCAAGTCCTTTATTCAAGGGGAAGAAGTACAAGATAAAAACGGACATGGCACTCACTGCATTGGTACAGCTTGCGGTCCTCGCCAACCATCTCGACTACCACGGTATGGTGTAGCTTACAACTCGGAAATTTATGTAGGTAAAGTGCTGAGTAATAAGGGTAGCGGATCTGATGGTGGAATTCTCCAAGGTATTGAGTGGGCAGTAGCAAATGGATGCCATATTATCTCAATGTCTTTAGGTGCACCAACCCAAGTAGGCACACCGTTTTCTCGTATATACGAAACAGTTGCTCAACGCGCACTGAGTCGCGGCACCCTAATTATTGCCGCTGCCGGCAATGAAAGTAACCGTGGCTCAGGCATTATCAATCCAGTTGCTCTTCCTGCTAACTCTCCTTCAATCATGGCAGTGGCAGCGCTTGACTCACGGCTACAAATTGCTAATTTTTCCAATCGAGGCGTCAATCCACAAGGGGGTCAGATAGATATTGCTGGTCCTGGCGTACAAATTTACTCTAGCTGGTTCATGCCTACACAATATATAACAATTAGCGGTACAAGTATGGCAACACCACACGTTGCAGGCATAGCTGCTCTCCATGCTGAGGCAACTGGTTTGAGAGGACAAGAACTCTGGAATCTTCTCATGCAGAAGGCTCGTCGCTTACCTTTGCCTTCTGAAGATGTTGGTGTAGGTCTGGTTCAAGCACCTTAATTAACTGTTATTCTTCGCTTATGCCAGACTTACTCAGGTAGTACCTGGTAGTCTGGCAATAATGATTGTGCTGCATTTAAGCATTTTGTAAGGCAGAAGAAACTAGGTATGTCTAAAATAAATTTATTAATTTCTGTTGACGATCGCCATATAGAGCAGATCCTTGAAGTTGCTCAGGCTTTACAGGCATCTGGGATGAAAATAGAACAGTTGATGGAGCAAATTGGAGTCATTACCGGTTCGATTGACTCTACACAAGTTGAAGGAATTTCTCAAATTGAAGGTGTTGCGGCTGTTGAAGTTGAACAGAAATACCAGCTTGAACCACCAGAATCAGAAATTCAATGACTATTCTGCATAAGGACCTTCAAAACCTAACTCGCGCATACGTTTAACCAAATCATGCCAAGAAACAGGAGTTAATCTAGGCATTTTTAAACAGGGCGAGTAAGTTCATTTAAATTAATATCGCCGATTACGGGAATTAGAAGTCCCAAACGTAATCGCAGTGCTAGCCAGTCACTCAACGCTTCCCTTAATTCACGCTCCATACCTTCTGTTGTTTGGTGATTTGCCCACACACCCTGCAAACCAGGAATTTCTCCCCAGTAAGTACCATCATCTTCAATAATTTCATAAACTGCAAGTTCCATAGCTTGGTCGATATAGCTAGCTAGCATTTTTATTATTCTTATATCCATGATATTTAATTGTAGCTTTTACTCGTGCCGTGCTTAAGTTCGCTACTCCATAACTTCCTCAAAAGTAATATTGGGTAGCATTTCCTCAGATCAAATAGAGACGCCCCATCGGGGCGTCTCTACAGCACGAATAAAGGGCAGACGTGAAGTCTAGCCTTTACTGATGATAGTTAAGTTTTTGTCAAGGTTTAGTAGCCGCCGCGCCGACCGCCACCGCCGCCGTATCCACCGCCACTATTACCTCCTCGTCTTCCACCACCACCACCAAATGAACCTCCCTCTGTTTTAGGCTTCGCCTTATTCACTTTCAGGTTCCTACCCATCCACTCAGCGGTATCAAGTGCCTCTATTGCTGCGGATTCTTCTGCGTCTGTGTCCATTTCCACAAAGGCAAACCCTCGCACACGCCCGGTTTCACGATCTTTAGGCATTTGAACGCTCTTGACTGTTCCGTATTCGGAAAAGACCTGTTTAAGGTCTTCTTCCCCTACGTCGTAGGACAGATTACCAACGTAAATTGACATAAAAAATCTCCAGATTCAGATGACGTAGAGTTAGATCCGGAGATAGGCTTGTAAACATATACAAACAAACTGCACAACCGAATATAATTCTCACACACGAGCATAACACAAAATGGCAGTTTTTTCGCGAGATTTTTCCTATGTATGTTTGTACATATGTTAACGCAGAAACCCGGTTTCCTTAAGAAACCAGGTTTCTTGCTGCACCAATTATTTATGATTGCTTTATAAAGCTTAAGTCGTAGCAGAACTCATAGAAAAAGTTGACTGGGTAAAGTTTTTAAGTTTTTCTCTCAATTCCATTGGGAGGCAATTTAAAGCGCTACCATCCCATCCAAGTTTTGCTTGATATTCTAAATGTCCGCAGTACTCATCTGCCTTGTGAATATGCCAACCCCAATTAGCTGGAATTACTTCATATCCGGTTAATACTTGAGTTAAGTAGAGGGTAATTTGCTCGCCTTTCTTGCGCTGCGTTTTCATAAGTGTTCAAAAATTTTGGTTCCTTTTCAGAAACAACACAATTGTTTGTTTTTGTTTACATTTCTATATTCTTATATCAAGAGATAATTCACCCCCTTCTTGAGAGTTAATTGTTTAGTTTCTCAAGAATGAGGTTTGGTGATCATCATTGGGTAGCAATTTGCCAGAAGATTTACATCGTCAGATGGAAAAACCTGCCTTGGACTGAAGTTCAAGGCTTATAGCCTAGAAATTTATTTTTAGGCGAACTTGTTAAGGACTCTGCTAGGTTCGCTCATTAATTCTCTCATTTAATTCCCGAATTCGACGGGATAGCACACCAATAATGTTTACAGCAATTTCTGGCGTTTCTTCAATAGCATTATAAAGTTGCTCTTGAGTCAGCTCTAGACATTCACAAGGTTCTAGGGTAGTTGCTGAAGCCGAGCGCGGTTCTGCGTCAAACACTGACATCTCGCCAAAAGATTCTCCTTTCGGAAAAACTGCTAGCTGTTGACTACCGATATGGACTTTAACTGTACCAGCAACAACTATATATAGTGAACGCCCTTCATCCCCTTCTTTAAATATAGCGTAGTTGCTGGGAAATGACTGTTCATCCATCACTGAAGCTAGGCGAACGACAAAATCATCCCGTAATTCTTTAAAAATCGGCACCCGCCGGACAAATAATAAACGGTCAACACTAGTTAACATAGTTGATAATCTGTATTTTTTCATTAACTCTTGAACTTGAGCAGCAACTATTGGGTGTGAATCTTTTTGCAGTTGGGGGAGAATTTCTTGGAGAACGGTTCTCGAAACCACATTGAGGTAGGCGATCGCCGCTTCCCTCACAAAACCTGTAGGATGGCGCAAACAAGCTAAAACTTGTTCACTCGTTAGTCGAATGCTTGCTACTTGGGCAAAATGAAAACAGCAAGACACGCACCAATCAGAAAGCAATTCCCTTTGTGCCACCAAAGTGCGAATGCGCGAGCTTACTTCCATCTGTTGATATTTCACTATGCCTTTGGACTCCAGTTTTTGCAGTTTTTCTTCTGGTAATTGCCGATCTAAAATATCAATTAAAATCGATTTGCTCGGCAAATTTACAGTATGCTCTAATATTTCTAACCCCCTAGCAATATTTACCCCTGACTTGGAGCGGAGGTTAAAAGTTGCTGCTTGAATATTTTCTAAGGGGTAAAGTAGCTTGAGTAAAAGTAACAATCGCTCTTTAATATCTATTTCTAATTCTAAAATTGCGCGAATTAACAACTCACATCTAGCCATAATCTTTTCTTTCGTTTGACGATTACCTCCCTGATTTTGAGTTTTAAGTTCTCTAGAATTGGCGTAAAAATCCCCTTGAGTTTTTAAATCTACATAAGTGGCGTAAAGCTCTCCTAAAAAATGTAATTCCTCGACAATCAATTTTTCCACATTACTATTTAATTCAGCAAATAAACTCTCAATTCCTTCTTGTTGATGCCGTTTCAGCAAGGTGCGGAGGATATGATCTCTAGTTGTACCTCTAGATATTTTCAAATACATCCATAAAGTATCAATCGCTTCTAAAGTCGGGATTTGACTAATAGTACGCCAAGCGTATAGACGTACTACTTCAGGTTGATAAATATTAGTAGCTAACTTCGTTAACAATGGTAAAGCTTCATTCTCCAATTTGAGCAAAGCACTCATTGCTACTGAGCGAGTTGATTTGTAGTAAAGTCCCCCAATCAAAGCAGGATAGTACTCTTCGAGATGAGTTGCGGCAATCATCGACAGCACTGCACAACGTACCCGCAAAGAATCATCTTGCAACAAATTCGGGATATAAATCCGCAGTGCTTGTAAATAAACCGCTTCCGTTAAAGCTTTGACTGCATGAATTCGTTCCCATTCTTTTTTACTCGTTAGCATTCGCCGCAATATGTGTGTCGCCGCACTTGATTGTAGAGGCGTTCCGTGACGTAAAAGTAAAGCAGCGGCAGTTGCGCGAATTACTGAGTTTTCTTGTTTTAAAGACTCTTCTAAGAAGCTTAAATCAGGATTGGGATCGGCATGGTAAACATAACGTAAAGCTAAGGCAAAAACTTCTGGGCTGTTGATACCTTGAGGTACTAACAAACCATGAACATAGGATAGGTAAGATGGATTTACGCCCGTGGAAAGCATCACCTCTAAACTAGGCTTCTGTAAAGAAGGGGGTAGCTTATGGAGTAGGGGTGCTAATACTTCCCCTGCTCCTTGAGGATCAATTTGAGATAACAATTCAATGCAAGAGCGTTTATCAGCTTGTGTACCTTTTTCGCCTAAAGCTTTGACGATCGCAATTTTAAATGCTGGTAAGTCTACATCTGTGCCACTTAGTTGCCCCTGCCCCGCACTCAAGACTAAGAGGTTGACGTATTGACTTCGCACCAAATAAACTATTCCTACACAAATTAAAGCGAGTATTGCCGTTTCTATTACCAAAACTAATTTGTGTAAAGGTAATGCTGAGTGTACTAACCAAAGAGTAACTAAAATTAGTACACCTGCGATCGCCGCGCCAAAGGCTTCTGCAATACCTCCAGATAATGATTGGATATTACTGCGGATTTTATCTGGTATGGGTTGGAACAATAGTATCGAACTACTAGCAACAAAAGTGTAGCGCAAAAGTTCGTCGAGAAACTTGAGAATTACTAAACCCCAGAAGAAGTAGTGTGATTGAGTCAGTATCATTGCAAGGGGGATCAAAATCAGAACGCACAATGGCAAAGTTGCGACAGTGATAAACACCCCGAACCGTTCCAGAAATCGGCTAGAGATAAATAACTGCATACTTAACTCACATAATCCTGCCATCCCACCAAATATACCCAAGAAGCTAGCAATTTCTTTATTGTTGTAATTTAGCTTGAGCTGGGTGAGATACTGAAAATCTATCATCACTCCCAGCACTTGCAGCAGAGCAAAAAATGCAAATAACAGTAATGTATAGCGCTTTAAGGGAAGAGAAAGGAGGCGTCTTGAGAAATTTTGTATTCCGGGAATTTGTTTAGCTGGGGTATCAGGAAAAAATTGCTGATAGTTATTACCTAGATACCAAAGAATTATTGTCCCGATGGTTATAAATATACCAGCAACTGGCATAATGATTTTATCTAGCCCTACAAATATAAGCAGTAAAGGCAGACTAAAGCCACTAACAATATCTGCTACCAAAATACCGCTACTTACTAGAGGGTAGGCACGCTTAAGTTCGCGAATATTAAAGAGTTGATTGGCGGTAATTGAAGTATTCAGATCGTTGACAACGTAAAATGCATCTACCCACAGTCGCAGTAGGAATATGGTAATGATTGTGAGGTGTGGTACGTGCATTGCCCAACTCATCAAAACTAATGGTAGGAACATACACGGTGCTAGAGCTACTATCACCCAGCGCAAAGGGAAAATCTTTTGTAGCCGAGAATATAAAAAAACTAAGACTACACCCGCTCCCGCACTGGCAATATAAATCCACGGCAATAATTTTGCGCCATATTCATCTAAAAATAGCGCTACTGTGGTGTCTTCCGACCATCGTAATCCTACTGATGTAGTTGTATAGAATGCGAACATTAACCATGTACGTTCGCTTTCCTCTGGACGGAGATTTACCCACTGTAACAGTCGTGGGAAAACCGAATTGAGAGCAAACCAGCAATTTTTCAGTTCCATGCAGCTTGATTTCCTTAAATGGGTATCCCAAGCTTAATTAGCGTTGATCTAGTCGCTCGGTGTCCCTTGGAAAAAGCAAAAGTCCTGAGTAACTGAGTATTATTTTTCCCACTCAGCACTCAGGACTATCAATTTTGGATGAAAATCGGCTTATTTCTTCGGTGAAATCAGCATCATCATATTTCGCCCTTCTTTTTTGGGCGCTTGCTGCACTTCACCAAACGACTCTAGATCGGTAGCCATCCGCTTGAGCAATTCTTCTGCCAAGTCACTGTGTTGAATTTCTCTACCCCTGAACATAACAGTGGCTTTGACTTTGTCACCATCTTTGAGGAAGCGCTCGGCTTGCTTAACACGCACGTTGTAATCGTGATCTTCTATCTTGTAGCGCATCTTCACTTCTTTGACATCAGCCGTGTGCTGCTTTTTGCGAGCTTCCCGCGCTTTCTTTTCCTGCTCAAACTTATATTTCCCATAGTCCATAATCCGACATACTGGCGGATCAGCTTTATCACTGAGCAACACCAGATCCAGCTCTTTTTCCTCCGCTAGCTGCAGTGCTTCCTGCGGGGAAAGAATTCCTAGTTGGGCGCCATCGGTATCAATGACCCGAATTTTCGGGAAGCGAATCCTTTCGTTGATTTGGGGCAGATCGCGACTTCTTTTCTTCTCAATCACATTCATTATGATTCGTGGGAGCTGTTAATTATGAATTTGGCTTGGTTGTGAGTAGTCCGCAGCGGAAGCAAGATTGCATAACTGAGGACAGAAAAAGGAAACTCTATTTCTAGAGTAGCTAATCCATAAACCTGTGATGGTAATTGTTGTATTTGTCATTCTACTCATTGCGAGAGAACTTTTGTCCAATATTTAATCTAAGTTAGACAATAGTAGCATTCTTTAACTATTGTAACTGGTTTACGAAAGTGATTGACATTTTATTCATCAATACATTTCTATAATATACATATTACGCGCTCATATACTTTTTATTGTTTGTGTATTTATAATAACTTTATATTTTGCTAATTATTCAGTATTACTTTGTAGTCAAATATATAATCATTTGGAGGTAACTATGAACGGCAAGGTTCATTGGCAGCAAAGGGTAGGTAATCAAAGGGATTGGGTCTGGCGGGGCTGGCAAATCCGCTACACATATATACGTACTTCTACAAATCACCAAAACACTACTCCCCTGATCCTGTTACATGGGTTCGGTGCTTCTATTGGACATTGGCGACACAATTTAGAAGTGCTAAGTGAACACCATACAGTTTATGCTCTTGACATGCTTGGTTTTGGTGCTTCAGAAAAAGCCCCGGCAAACTATAGCATACATCTTTGGGTAGAGCAAGTATACGACTTTTGGAAAGCTTTTATTCGTCAACCAGTTGTATTGGTGGGGAATTCTATTGGTTCATTGATTGCTCTGGCTGCTGCCGCTGCTCATCCAGAAATGGTGCAAGGTGTGGTGATGATGAGCTTGCCCGATCCTTCATTAGAGCTTGAAGCAATCCCTGGTTGGTTACGACCTACAGTTTCAACCATCAAATCTATTGTAGCTTCTGGGATTGTACTGAAAACTGTGTTTGGGGTATTGCGCAGACCAGGTATATTGCGACGATGGGCGGCGATCGCCTATGCTAATACTGAAGCCATCACAGATGAACTAGTAGAAATCATAGCAGGGCCTACCCAAGATCGGGGTTCAGCCCGCGCCTTCACTGCTCTTTTCAAAGCAACAATTAGAGCAAACTTCTGCCCTAGCGTTAAGACAGTGCTACCCACTCTAACAATTCCCATGCTTTTGATTTGGGGGCAGAAAGACAGATTTGTTCCCCCAGCACTGGCTAGTCAATTTGCTCAATACAACGAGAACTTAGAATTGCTCAATCTTGAAGGTGTAGGGCATTGTCCCCATGATGAAAACCCAGAACAGGTGAACCAAGTCATTTTAGATTGGATTGATAGATCTATATTTCCGAAACAACAAATTGTTGTCCATCAGGTATGAACGTAGAGACGTTCCGGCGGAACGTCTCTACAAATATTAACCAATCGTAACTTGTGAAGTGTCAACAGAGGTAGCACCATTTACAGAGCGTGCCACAGAAACCATTTTGTTGAGAATATCTTGGCTGGGAACTTTCCCTTTCAGTACTACAGTACCACTAGTTTGCGCAACCCATAGAGTATCAACGTCATCTAATTGGGGATCTTGGTCAAATGCTAGAGCTACACGCTTTGCTAATCCACTTTGATCGTATTCCCCATTTAATCCTACACGCTCTGGGGGAATTGATTGAGTAGCAGCAGGAGCAGCGGCTTGAACTTGCTGCTGCACTGGTTGTGGCTCAGGATTTACTTGTGCGTTTTGCGGTTTTTCCAGTCCAAATAGTCTTTTTAACCAACCCATAAATTCTTCTCCTGAAGTTCTTATTTATAATTGTAAAATACTTGACAAAAGAGCGACATCTGCCTGTTAAGATATGTGCAGCGAGACACACATCTGCTTTCGGTATGATTTCCGCACTACGTCTCTATTCCTTCTGTTGTTTACACTCTTGCTTCTAATAGCTCACAAATCATCACCTTCATTCAAAGAAAGAATTTCCTGCAACTTAGCAACTAGCGGAGGTAAACCGCTAGTAACAATATCCCAGATAATGTCAAGGTTGACATCAAAGTAAGCATGGCTAAGTCGATCCCGCGTTCCGGTAATTTGTCGCCACGGAATTTCCGGTATACTGTCTTTGGTTGACTGGGAAACGTTTTTGGCTGCTTCACCCAAAATCTCGATCAGCCTTACAACTGCTAGTGCCAGCATAGCGTCAGTATCCAAGTCAGCGCGACTACGCCCTTGGGTAAATACAATTGCCTGATTCGCCGCATCTAACATGTGACGCAGGCGTACATTATCAGTTTTTGACATACTGCACTTGTGCTTCTGCCAGTACCTGAGATCGGAAGTAGCGACTGATATCTTCAGGCGTATTGAGATCAACCACTCGCCCTAAAAGCTGAGAGAGTTCATCCTGAATGTCAATGAACGCAAAGCCGGGGGTGTATCCAGGTTCAAACTCAACTAAAATGTCTATGTCGCTATCAGAGCGAAAGTCATCACGCAGAATGGAACCAAACAGAGAAAGTTTACAAATGTGATAACGCTCTGCAAGTTCAGCAATTTTGTCTTTAGGTATTTCAATAGGTGATTGGGTAATTACTCCGGTCATTTTGGTTCTAAAAGAAAAACTCTGAACTTTAAAAATAATTTGTTGTTACATTCTATCACAACTATCCGAAAAGCAAGATAATGAAGTAGAAGCTTACATATAGTCTAAGTGTAAAATAACTCCTCCCCAACAAAAATGGTTGACATCCATAAGGTAATTAGTGCGATACATGATTGCGCGTTCTGCTACCCTAGTTATTAATCAAGCGCAGCGTAATGAAACTGTCATCAAAATATTAAAGGATTTAAAGCTTGATCCAGTACAACCCCCAAAAGATGTTGATGGTGTTTATGCTTATGCTTTAGTAGAGTATGGGGTATATAAGCCTGAGCCTATTCTTAAACTTTTTCGAGAAAAAGAGATTAAAAATGCTTTTTGGCAAGCTTATTCTTCTAATAATCCTTTAGGATTTCTCAAAGAAGTAGAAACATTTACGGATTGGAATACATTAGGGGATGATATCCGAGCAGCAGGAATTGACATTCATCCGGAGCTAGAAGAGTTTGGAAAAGTTTTTATCAGCGTAGCCCAACGCACTAAATCATTAGAATTTCAGCCTTATCCAGACTGGAATATGGATGAGTATTCACAGGAGTTTAAACCATTAATCAAAGAAAAAATCCGGGCATTTTGTGGACGCAGATTTGTTTTTGAAGCTTTTGCTCAATTTCTTAAAAATAACTCCAACGGTTACTTTATTGTAGTAGGGGATGCGGGGATGGGAAAAAGTGCCATTTCTGCTAAATACGTTTTTGACTACAAATCTCCGTGCTATTTCAATATTCGTGCTGAGGGACGCAATCGACCTGAACAGTTTTTGGAAAGTATTCGACAACAATTGATTAAGCGTTACCAGTTACAGAATTCGGAAAAATCTGATTTACCAACTTTACTTGAGAAAGTGAGCAAAAAACTTCTTCCTAATCAACGTTTGGTGATTGTGGTTGATGCACTTGATGAAGTAGAGCAAGAACAGAAATCAGGCGATAATCTATTGTATTTACCTACTACGCTTCCTGAGCATGTTTATTTCCTACTAACCAGACGACCTTATACTCAAGAAACAAAAAGGTTGTATGTGTCTCCTGGTGTTCCGGTGGAGGAGTTTGATTTAAGGGCAAGTCAGTATGTAGATTTCAGCCGTGATGATGTGAAAGAGTATATTCGCTTATTTCTGAATAACGATCCAGAGCATAAATTAGCTTTGCGTAAGTGGATACAAGACCGTAATATTTTTACTGAAACGTTTGTTGAGCAGGTCGCAGCCAAAAGTGAAAACAATTTTATGTACCTGCGCTATATTTTACCAGGAATTGCTCGCGGTTTCTATCAAGACCTGACTTTAAACCAATTGCCAGATGGTCTAGAAGACTACTATCAACAACATTGAGAGCGGATGGGGATGAATAAAACACCCCAGGAAGCAAAGGTAATTATCCTGTTTATCTTAGTCGAAATTGGTACGCCAATTCCCTGTGAGATGATTGCCAACATTGCTGATAAAGATGAATATGATGTGCAATCTGTTTTGGATGAGTGGGTTGAGTATTTGAAAGCACAAGAAATAGAAGGAGAAATCTGCTACAGCATTTACCACGCTAGTTTTCTTGACTTCCTCAAAGCAAAACGGGAATTAAAATCTACTCGTAAATTATTTGAGGATGTAAATCAACGCATTGCTGACTCGGTATATTTAGGTGAAGATGAATAAATTACCTCATTCAGTAGCAAAAAGCCCTGCCTATCAACGCGCTCGTCTAACGGCATTACCTAATTTAGTTAAGTCAAATAAACCTGGTCATTTAAAGAAGTATTTTCAACTTTTAACTAGTTTTGACTATCTAGTAGAAAAAACTCAGCATCCTAACTATGGAGTAGATGCGCTGATTACTGATTATGATTTGATTAATCACCCGGAGGTAGAAAATAATCCAGACTACAACCAGGAAAAGGTAAAAGCGCTGAAATTAATTCAAGGAGCACTGCTACTGTCAGCACATATTTTATGTCAGGATAGGACGCAGCTAGCAGAACAATTATGGGGTCGTTTGCTATCTTTTAAATTGCCAGAAATTCAGGCAATGCTTAATCAGACAAAGCAAATTAAAACTCCTTGGTTACGTTTGTTAACACCTAGCTTAACTCCTCCCGGTGGACGTTTGTTACGCACCTTCACAGGTCATAGCTACTCGGTTGTTAATGCAGTCGTCGTCACCCCCGATGGCAGGCAGGTGATTTCTGGTTCAGGTGACAACACGCTTAAAGTTTGGAATCTGGAAACGGCGCAGGAGGTTTTTACTCTCACTGGTCATTGCGGCTGGGTTATTGCAGTTGCCGTCACTCCGGATGGCAAGCAGATAATTTCTGGTTCAAGAGACAATACTCTCAAAGTCTGGGATCTGGAAACGGCACAGGAGGTCTGTACCCTTAGTGGTCATCACGACTGGATTAATGCAATCGCCGTCACCCCGAATGGCAAACAGGTAATTTCTGGTTCAGGTGATAACACGCTCAAAATCTGGAATCTGGAGAGTGTACAGGAAGCCTGTACCCTCAAAGGTCATAGCAATTCAGTTTATACAGTTACCGTTACTCCGGATGGTAAGCAGGTAATTTCTGGTTCATGGGACAAAACTCTCAAAATTTGGAATTTGGAAACTGGATATGAGGTGTGTACTCTTACTGGTCATAGCGACTCGGTTAATGCAGTTGCCGTTACTCCGGATGGTAAGCAGGTGATTTCTGGTTCAAGAGACAAAACTCTCAAAATTTGGAATTTGGAAACTGGACATGAGGTGTATACTCTTACTGGTCATAGCGACTCGGTTAATGCAGTTGCCGTTACTCCGGATGGTAAGCAGGTGATTTCTGGTTCAGGTGACAAAACTCTTAAAGTGTGGAATCTGGAAAGTTTACAGGAGGTTTGTACTCTCACTGGTCATAGCAACTCGGTTTATGCAGTTGCCCTCATTCCCGTTCGTGAAGCATTTTCAAATGAGTTTGGCAAGCAGATGATTTCTGGTTCATGGGACAAGACTCTCAAAGTTTGGAATTTTCATGCAAAGGAAGTTTGTAGCCTAAAAGCTCATAGCAACTCGGTTAATGCACTCACTGTCACCTCCGATGGCAAGCTGGTGATTTCTGGTTCAAGAGACAATACTCTCAAAATCTGGAATCGGGAAAGTACACACCTCCTATGTACTCTTACTGGTCATCGCGACGCGGTTTTTGCTGTCACCGTCACCCCAGATAGCAAGTATGTAATTTCTGGTTCATGGGACAAGACTCTCAAAATTTGGAACCTAGAAACGGCAATAGAAGTGTGTACTCTCACTGGTCATCGCGATGCGGTTTTTGCCGTTGCCGTCACCCCCGATGGCAAGCAGGTGATTTCTGGTTCAGGTGATAACACTCTCAAAGTCTGGAATCTGCAAACGGCAACAGAGGTGTGTACCCTCATCGGTCACCGCCACTTGGTTTTTGCAATCGCCATTACCCCGGATGGCAAGCAGGTGATTTCTGGTTCAAGAGACAATACTCTCAAAGTCTGGAATTTAGAAAGCGGAGAGGTTCTTGCTACTTTTACTGGAGAGCATCCGTTACTTTGCTGTGCTGTTGCACCAGATGGTGTAACAATTGTTGCAGGGGATAGTTCAGGGGGGGTACATTTTTGGCAGTTGGAGAACAGCAACGAATTATGAACACCCCACCACGATCTCCTACTCAAAACCTAACAGAGTTTCAGCAAGTCATTCGAGAAAAGAGCGATAATTTTGTTGGTCGTGAATTTGTCTTCGCCGCCATCACCGACTTTCTCCACCGCTATAACCGGGGTTACTTCACTATTGTAGGCGAACCATGCACATCCTATCCCTTCATTATCCCGATGACTTACTTATTACCTCCGGCAAATCACCCCAAGCATTAGAAGTAGAACTCAAATTTTTGCTTGCAGTCAAACTATTTGAGCTACGCCGACTATCGCTTGGTAAAGCCGCCGCTTTTTGCAGTATGAACAAACCCCAATTCATGTACGAACTAGGGCGTTTACAAATCCCGGTTATCAACCTAGATGATGACCAAATTGCCGACGAATTGCGTGATGATTAACTCTGTCATTATTGCCGATAGCAGCCCCCTCATCTCCTTGTCAATTATCGCGCAACTGGAACTTTGGATGATGCTCAAGCACGACGGGTTGCAGAACGCTTAGGAATTCGCCGGATAGGTACTCTTGGCATTTTGCGTAAGGCAAAAAAAGCAGGCTTGATTGTTGAGATTAAAGTATATATTGAGCAGTTATACACCAATGGAATTTATATTCGACCTAGCCTCATTGATGCAGTGCTACGGGATGTTGGAGAAATTTAATTATCCAATGGCATAATATCATGAAAGCGGGAGAAGTCGATACAGCGTCTACCGTCTTTTGTTCTTGATAAGATATCTACAAATCGCATATTGAGGAAAATTTCTTCTGAGATATACGAATGACGAGCATGGATAGTTTGGGAAACTGTTTCATCCAAACCAGTAAAAGTCACCACTATTTCCATGTTATCTTCAAGCATCATTTCTGGTGTCAAGCCATAAAGTGGACTACTCTCGTCAATCGTATGCATTACTGTCCAAGTGAGAGCGAAAAGTGGTGAGTGTTTGCGCACTAGTTGTAAGTCGAAAAAGCGCCGCATTGCCTCTTTTTCTAGAGTAATTTCGCTACGCACCAAAGTAACATTGAGTTGTGCTTCTAAAATCCAGTTTTCCCGCTCGTTACCTACCCGAAACATTAATGTTGGCATTCCATTATAAGGAGTAATTACTGCCACACGACTAAACAGTACTCGCGCTCTGGGAATGGAAAATCGGGCAAACATGAGTCCAGTCGCCATCGCTACTCCCAAAAGTCCTAACAGTGCTTCGGCTGTGACTAGGGCATTGGCATAAGCTGTTTTGGGATACATTGCTCCGTAGCCAATAGTTGCCATAGTTTGAACACTGAAAAAAAAGGCATCAAGGAAGTTACCTGGGCGTGCGTTGGCAATGCCATCGCCTGCTGCGATGTATGCTAGGGCAAATAGGGCATTAGTAATGAAGTACCCTGAACATACGAGTGCCAAGAACTTGGGCCAGGAAAGAGTGAGTAGCAAATGGTACAAGTCACCCCAGTGGAATTTTGGTGTACCTTTTCTGACTACGTTGAAGCCTCCATCCCGGTTCATAATCAGGGGTGGCGGTGGAGCTTTACGACGGATTCTTTTCATTAAATGTAAAGTTATGGTAGAAGTAACCCAGAATAAGCAATTTATCTTAATTATGTGATTAGAGACTGATAAAATTTTCTCTCATGTGTAATCAGCTTGGAGTCAATTGTCCCTTGGGCGAGCGCTCACCTCGTTCAACTGCACCCAATGCCTTTAAAGAAGCTTTCTCGGCATCGGTTAAACCAGTAACGCCAGTAATTTCCATACCTTCGTAAAGTCGATCAGAATGAAGTTGACGCCATCTAGTACACTTTTGTACATCCCAAAGCTGAATATTTTCATCTTCACTACCACTAGCAAGTAGCTTACCATCAGCACTAAACGCCACGGAACGAATTGCCCCTGTGTGTCCCCGTGTGAGAGAGTCTAAAAACTCACCTGTACTAACTTTCCACAGCTTAACGGTAGCATCGCCACTACCAGTGGCAAGAGTTTGTCCATCAGGACTAAATGCTACTGAGTATACTTGTTGACTATGCCCCTCTAAATTTTGAGATTCACCTGTGCTAAGATTCCGTAGTTTAACGGTTTGGTCTTCGCTACCACTGGCGAGAATTTTTCCATCAGTACTAAATGCTACTGACCAAACTAAGTTTTTGTGGTCTACAAAAGTTTGAATACATTTCTCTGTCTGAATATTCCAAAGCTTGACTGTACTATCAGCTCCACCACTAGCAAGCATATTGCCTTGAGGACTAAAAGCTACAGAACAAACCCAGTGGCTATGTCCTACTAGAACTTTAAGGCATTCTCCTGTATGAATATCCCATACTCGAATAGTCCGATCTTCGCTACAACTTGCAAGGGTTTGCCCATCAGGACTAAAAACTACTGTCCACACCCAGTTTGTATGTCCTGTTAATGTCGTTTTGCATTTGGTGAAGCTAATATCTCGAATATCCCAGAGTTTGATGGTGTTGTCAGCACCGCCACTAGCGAGAATTTTACCATCAGGACTAAAAGCTACAGAACGAATACGTCCAAGATTTTCTCCTATTGTGTAGCAAACACAAGTACGCCAATCCCAAAGTCTGATTGTTTCGTCATCACTACCACTGGCAAGAAGTTGTCTGTCTTGACTAAAGGCTACTGAGTAGACACAACGAGTATAACCTTGTAATACATTGAGCGGATTGCCTGTTGCCACGTCCCAAAGTCTTGCTGTTTGGTCGTCACTGCTACTAAGTAATGTGCGTCCATCCGGACTGAAGGCGATCGCCCACACCTGACTATTATGCCCTGTTAAAGTGAGTAGACATTCACTTGTGTCCATGTTCCATAACTTAATTGTCCGGTCTTCACTGCAACTAGCAAGGATTTTTCCATTGGGATTAAAAATTACCTCGTAAACTTTTTTACTATGTCCAACAAGTGTTTTCCTGCAATTTCCGGTAGAAATATCCCACAGTTTAACAGTTGTATCTTCACTGCTACTAGCTAGTATTTGTCCATTGGGACTAAAACCAACAGAATAAACTTCACCATTATGCCCCTTTAAAGTTTTCCAGTAAACACAGGTGTTAATATCCCATAGCTTAATTGTGCCGTCGGCGCTACTACTAGCTAAGAGGGACTGTGAACTAAAAATAACGGAAAAAACCTGATCGTTATGACCATAAAGGGTGGTTAAGCAATTTCCCGTGTTCACATCCCAAAGTTTAATGGTTTGATCTTCACTAGCACTTGCCAAAATAGAACCGTCTGGGCTAAAAGCAACGCAGTATACTTTACCTGTATGTTCTTTAAGTGTATTGAGACATTCTCCTGTAGATAAATTCCAAATTTTGATTGTGTAATCTGCACTGCCACTTGCAAGAAGTTGGCTATCTGGACTAAAAGCAATTGTCCAAACCCATACACTATGACCTTTATATACGCGCAGTTGTTGAGAATCTGAAGTTCGCCACAGACGAATTTCTCCATTAATTACACCTGTAGCAAATAAAAAGCCATCTGGACTAAATTCAACCGTGACTAAACTTGACATAGTTTCAGTAAATACAGAGCCAGTCAAGTCGGCGAAATTTAAGCTAGTTTTTTGTAAATTGACATCTTTGAGATAGGCTTGACGAATAGTTAGGTGAGAAAAATCCCGTCCACTCAAATCTATTTGTGATTGACTAATTTGCAGTTGACGCAGTAAATTAATTAAGTTACCAGCAGCATATCCTTTTTTAAGTAAGGGCTGTTGTTGTAAATTGGCAAGCATTCTGCGTAGCTTGGATTCTAGTTCTTTACCAAAAACACTAAGTAGCTTATTCTTAACTGGTTCGAGAATTAATCGCTCTTGTGATTTGCGGATGTAATCAAGCGATCGCGCCTTCATCAAAGGATATGTATTCACAAATTCCAAGGTTGTTCCAAGGTAAATTTCTTGATAAGCCTGTTCAACAAATTTCTCTGTGACATACTCTATCACCACCGATGAAGACCGAAACCTACTGGAATCTGCTTCTTTTTCAATCAGACTTCGCCGTAATAGAGACTCCACAGCTTCCAATACCGTGGTTGCTCTTTCTGGGGTGATTAAATTATCTTTAAGTTCTTTGAGAGAAACATAATCGCGATGAATTGCTAACCAGTACATTAGTTGTTTTTCTAACTCTGACAAGCGATTAAACTGCTGCTCTATAAGAGTCCTAATTTCGCCGTAGACTGCTGTCTCTTGCTGAATTTGGTTTAAAAATTCACCAACATTATTGCCAAATAAGTCGTAAATTGTGGTAGCGACAATCTTTAAAGCTAAGGGGTTGCCCGAATATCGTTCTACTAGTTCACACAGTTGAGCATCTGAACAAGAAAATCCTTTATCTTGCAGCATTATTCTAGCTTCTTCTAGATTTAGTCCCCGCAGATGTAATACCTTTACTGGCAGGTTTTTCCCTTCTAGCAATGCTACTTGCTTGGGCTTTTCTCGGCTAGCTAGCATTAGACAACTTTGGTGTGCCGCTTCTGCTACTTTTTTAAATAAATAGCCGTAATTCTCATATCCTGGTTGATACTCTCCGGCTCTTTCGTAAGGTTTGCCTTCTCCACTACGCAGTACTGTTTCTACCTTGTCTAAAATGATCAAACAACGGTGTTTTCTCAACACTTCCATCAGTCGAAGTATTTTGCTGTTATCGTTGTCTGGCAATTCAGGTTCAGCATCTTTAGGTAAGAATTGTAGTAACTGTGTGAGTAGAGTGCTGATTGGAGGAGCATTACTGAGCGATCGCCAAATTAGATAATGAAAATGTGTTTGTAGTTTTTTGGCAACCCGTGCTGCCAGTACTGATTTGCCAATACCGCCAATGCCTAACACTGTTACCAACCGACAGCGAACAGAACTATCGCCCACTATCCACTGTTCTAACTCCGAAATCTCTTTTTCTCTACCCGAAAAACCTTCCACATCAACTGCTTCTCCCCAATCTTCATG
This sequence comes from Iningainema tapete BLCC-T55, assembly GCF_014698965.1. Taxonomy (GTDB): domain Bacteria; phylum Cyanobacteriota; class Cyanobacteriia; order Cyanobacteriales; family Nostocaceae; genus Iningainema; species Iningainema tapete. The sequence goes on along the minus strand of NZ_JACXAE010000048.1, from coordinate 96,830 downwards.
TAGCGTTTTGCTAATTGCTGTACCTGCTTGATATTGCGCTATTAGCCTTTGCTTGAGGTTAGTAAGTTTTTTATTACTACTACCTTCTATGCCAAATTTACGGTAGCTTTCTCCTAGTCTTTTTCTCACCGCTGCTTGGGAAATTTCTAACTTAGCGGATATCTCGATACCTGAGTAGTCTTGTAATGCCAGCAGCAAAGCATCTAGCTCTGTTGTAGTAACACCATTCTTGGCTGCTACTTCTGTGATGAAACTTTCTGGAAGTTGAGACATATTAGCAGCGTTATCCATTTCACCTTGCTCCACATAACATATTAGTATGTGAGACATTTCTTTATAGCACGGCTGAATAGCCAAGAAAACCGTATCCCGCGCTCACATGGTTAACTGTCTTGTGAACTTTTTTATTTTTCCATTGATTTTACTGACACACACACGTGAGAAAGCATATTTGACGCTCGAACTAAGTAAGGCAATAGACTACACGCACAAAATCTTTGCTTCAGCTTAATTTACCGCGAGAATATCGCTGAAGCCACAAATTTACTGAATATGACTGATAAAAAAGGTATTTAAGTTTTTCTAAGTGAATCTGTTGGAAGAAATGATGTAGATTGACCAAAAAGCTCAATTATTGTCTTTTTACTTAATTAATCTCTCCCAATATTTTTTGTATAAAACATGACAACTTAATTCTAGCAATGTGAGATAGTAATGTCTACAAAAGCTAAAATACTTTACAAAATCTTAGAAAAAATTAAAACTTTTGCTTGCACTTCCTCAAAAATATATCTATATTAGAGGTAAGTTATCTATATGTGAGGTAAGTAGTAATAATCGTGTTTCCAAGAAAAATTTGTAGTTTGCAGCTTTGTGTCACCTTTGTTGAGTAATTGCAGTCGTGATTAACGGTCAATAAAAACGGAGCAATGGATATGACAACCTTCTCACGTTCACAATTTCCTGAGTTTTTCAGTGGTTCTGATGGGATTAAAATCCAGTTGAAGATAGGAGATACGCCGTCCGTTGTCAGACTGCAAGAGCAAAGAAATCTTCACATTGGTGAGCAGCAATCTGGTTTAATAGAGTTGCCTTCGGTATTTTCGCACATGAGCTTTCTGCTGATTGAGTCTTTGTCGGTAACTCAACATGGAGAATTTTTTACTCGTAGTAAAAAGGGCAGTTACGAAACCATTGTTGAACTAGGTGGACATACTAGTTATCGTTACCACTTAAATAGAAAAGAACTAGAAGAAATTCAACAAATATACGAACAAATCTTGGAAAATTGGATTGGATGGAGACTACGGGACAAAAAGAATTAAGATACCGTGTTTAAATTAAACTTTGAAAGCTGCCAAATAAAAGCACTTTCGGCTTTCTGTTTAGATTCGTTGACTAATGTTGTAGTAATCATCTTCATTGCTCCAGGATTGAGAGTATAAATTTGAACCTACAAACATACTGTTTTGTTCTGTTGTATAACTATAGCTTGCCATTTGTGTACCATCTCCGGCGGTTTCTGTGACAATCTGACGTACTTGGGCATCAGTTAGGTTATTGTTAGCGCTGAGCATCAGAGCAACTACACCACTAACGTGAGGAGCTGCCATTGATGTGCCATTGTAGGAAGTATACTTATTCCCTGGAATTGTGGAATAGATATTTACACCAGGGGCGGTAACATAAGGAAGTGGATTAGATCCTGCTTGGTTAGAGAACTTAGCCATATTCCCATCTTGATCGACTGCACCAACTGCAAGTCCATGATTGTTGGCATAACGAGCAGGATAGATTGGTGCTGCGCCACTATTATTGCCAGCTGCCATCACAACAATCGCACCTTTGCTACTAGCATATTCAATTGCTGCCTCTAAAGCAGCGTTGGGATAAGAACCACCCAGGCTAAGGTTAATCACATTTGCGCCATTATCTGCAGCATAAGTAATACCTTTAGCGATGGAACTATAGGTGCCTGTACCTTGATCGTCTAAAACTTTGACTGGCATAATTTGAGCATCATAAGCAATGCCAGTAACACCTATGTCATTGTTTTCTCCAGCAATTGTACCAGCGACGTGAGTGCCATGACCAGTTTTACTTCTGTCGATCGCATCATTATTATTGTTAACAAAGTTCCAACCGTGAATATCGTCAATATAACCATTGCTATCATCATCTATATTGTTACCAGCAATTTCTTTAGTATTCGTCCAAACGTTGTCATTTAAGTCTTCATGATTATAGTCAACTCCTGAATCTACAACAGCGACTACGACACCCTTACCGGTATATCCTTGTGCCCAAGCTTCTGGTGCTTTTACTTGATCGGCTCCCCAATTATTCCCGCCTAAGTTGGGAACATCAGTAAAGGTATTTTGTCCTGCGGCTCTAGCTACTGCGGCGGCGGCATTTACGAAGCCATAGCCAGAAGTGCGGTTGTAAGTGCCTTGACTATTATAGTAGCTATTACCTAAAATGAAATTATCATTTTGAGATGTAGTAGTAGTATAAGTTTCAGTTACTAAGTCATTACTACTATCTAGACTGTTGATGATTGGGTTAAAGCTACTATGACTAGTCAAATTTAAGCTGTAGTCATTGTTATAATTAGAGCAATTTGGTGAGGAGAGAGAAGAAATATTTAGCCCTATTTCGTTTAAATTGGTACTAGTAGTATTTATGGGCATGAGTAGTTTCTCCTCAAATTACAACTTTTTTTGACAACACAATTTGTTAAAACGTGCTCTCAGCATGTTTTAATTTATGGTTGGGTTTACCTTAGTTAATAATTACTATTTTCTAGTTCCGAAAGTTGATCATAAATTTACAAATTTAATTAGGAAAATAATATTTTTCTCAAAATGTTTATGAGATACTATAGGTAAACAACAAGATCCCCGACTTAAAGAAGTCGGGAATCTGAGTGAATTTATTGATGCCAACCTACTTAGTATCGTGATAAAAAAATCTTTAGTCGGTGTTGAAGCCATCCTACGTTTCCACAACCCAAACCCAGTACCCGAACTGTGGATGGAAGGTGTCCTTCAGGAGCGCTTAAGCTAAAGATATAATCCTCATATTTACGCCACTCACTATTGACAAGATTCTCTAACCATCCGACGCGATCGCCAAAACGCTTGTAGTCTTCCTTAGCATCTAGCCAGGTACGCTTTTGGGCGCTGAAACCAAATTTTCCATCACTATATTTTATCCAAAGATTCTCAATAATACGAAGGTCTTGACGAGAAAACCGTTTAATGTCTTTATCGTCTAACCAGCGTTCTTCTTCTCGCTCACATACCCTGAGCATACAAGCATAGGTTTCTATGTCAGCTTCATTCCACTTGTTTTCTGCTAACAGTTCTTGCAATTTCGAGTAGTCAAAACCCGAAGATGGGGAAACAATGGTCAATTTTGCTTCTAATTTAGAAAACTGTAACTGCAAATTTGACAAAGAGTGTAGGATTTGTCTTTGCAAATTATTTTCATCAGTGGTTGGCTTTTGTTGAATCTGCGGCAATTGAGATAATTGTTCCTTTAATTGTGCTATCCCTTCAAGAATTTGAGAGTTTGTGGTTTGTTCATTAGTCATAATTTCTTTCATAGCTTGTAGTTCTATTTGAGTAGCATGAGCCGCCGTCTCTGCATCAGCTAACCTGTCTCTTGCTTCTTTTACACTTTTTTCAGTAGTTGCCAGCCGTTCTTGTGTAATTTTAAGCTCAGATTTCAATGTCTGTATTTCTGTTTGAAAACTGTAGAGACTCGTTTCTATACTTGGTTTGTAAGTAGCTTTAAAATTTGCTAATTCTTCCTGTAACTCTTCGCGTGTACGTCTTAGTTCTTCTATTGACATTTCATAGTAACCAAGTGGAGTTTTCCAGTCATTAGCACCTGCTTTATTCATAATCAACCTCTATAAATTTTATTTACCTTTCAATAATTTCTGTACAGGCTTATCTAGCACCAGAGTATCTTTAACATCATAATTTTTCATTGTGTCGCGCCAGAACTCACAAAGTAAACCATACTTGAGCCAGTCTTCAATAGCCCTTCTTTTCAATTCAGGAGCCTTTTTTACTAAAGCAGCCATCATTGCTGCATTTTGTTGAAGTTGTCCATAAATCTTTAGTACCTCATCAATTGGAGTATTTTCGTTTAACTTACTCAGTTCATAGCACTCGCTTAATTCATAAAGTTCAATGTCAGAAAGCATACCACCAGGCTTAAATCCTATTTTCAGCTTCCGTCTACAATCATCAAAGGGATTTGGCAATGCATGAGATAAATGCTTTTTAAATTCATTCCGAATCAGTTCTAGCTTTCCATCTATAATTACGTCTATCTTATCAACTATCAGATTGGCATCTTGAAATAACTTATCCTCTAAAACATGGATTTCTACCAAACTATTTTTAGTTATTTCTTGAGTAGAGTGTAAAGCAGCCATTACTACAAGTGAAATTTGATTAATTCTGTTTTCCAAATAAGCATCAGTTTGACCTATGGTTTCTCTTAAATCTCTTAGTGCTTCTTCACGTACTTCATCTATTTTTTCCAGGTTATGCTTCACTTTATCATCAGCTTTATCCAGTAGAAACTCAAGATCGGCTTTCACCTTACTTTCTAATTTCTCAGTTCCTTCTATGGCTTGTTTAATGCGTTCTTCAGTTATATAATCTAGCTTGTCAGCTAAAGGGTAGAGTTTTGTATCAAACAAGTAACCTATCTCTTTGCTACTAGATTTCAAAAAATCCTGCGAAACCTCCTTCGCTGCACGCTCCAATTTTTTCACAAAACCACCAAATATCCATCCCAACATTTCTGAGCATCCCTTTACCGCTAAACTGACGGCACATACTCACAAAAATAACACCCCTGTTCAGGAGTGTCGAGGAAAACTATATTACTTAAAAAAGCAGTATAATTACGGTTGTATTACTTGTTAAACCGCAATATCTTTATGTTGCGTTTCTTCACAAGATAATCTTTTCTTTCGCCGTAAACTAAGCCTGTTGTGTAATTTTTAGTCATCAAGTTGACTTTGTACATCAGAAAACTTGAGCTGCCTTGATGAATGAAACACAGTGAGAATATTTACCTCATCATTGCTTACCACCAGATACACAATACGATAGCTGCCAAAGATAATCTCTCGAATATCTTCTTGACTGATTTCTGGTACTACACGCCCTGAGTGAGGAAACTTTTCTAGACGTTCTATTGCTTGAAATGCTCGTTATACAAATAACTGAGCAAACGAGGGTGAGTCTCTTGCTATAAAATCACCAATTGCTTCTAAATCATCTAAAACCTGAGAAGTCCAATTTACTAACGCCATGTCTTCATCCGTTTTTTGGCTTCTTCGTGTGACATGGTATTACCAACCTCGACTTGCTTTAAGCCTTGATCGATTTTGTATAGGAAATAAAGACGCTCCATCACTTCCTCAAAAGTAAAGTCTTGCGGCATTTCTTCCATTGCCTTAATCACTTTAGATTTTACAGTAGTATCTGCCATAATTGAGCCTTGCTTGGTTAAATTTTACAAAGCGCAGGGAGTTTATCGGCGCTTAAGTCGATTTTAACCGTAGTTCCATCGTAATCGAGTTTGAAGGATTTGATCCTGAAATTCAGGTTTTGCTCTCGTTCCCACACTCGGCGTGGGAACGTCGTGTCAGAGGCTCTGCCTCGACTAATAACTGTGGAGGCGGAGCCGCCAAGATGGCATTCCCAGCCGGAGGCTGGGAACGAGGGGGAGACAGAGGTGGCACTCTACACGTTGAAGCGGAATAACATTACATCGCCTTCCTTGACGATATATTCTTTGCCTTCAGAGCGAACTAATCCTTTTTCTTTCGCACCATTCATTGAGCCTGCCGTGACTAAATCATTGTAAGCAACAGTTTCGGCACGAATAAATCCGCGTTCAAAATCACTGTGAATTACACCTGCTGCTTGTGGGGCTGACATACCTGCGTGAATCGTCCAAGCACGGGTTTCTTTTTCCCCAGAAGTGAAATAAGTCCGTAAACCTAATAGTTCGTAAGTAGCGCGAATCAAAGATTTCAAACCACCTTCTTCCACTCCTAAAGATGCCAAGAAATCAGCTCGATCTTCCTCTGGTAATTCAACTAATTCTGATTCCACTTGAGCAGAAACTATCACCACTTGTGCATTTTCTTGGGCAGCAACTTGCCGAACTTTTTCCACAAATGCATTACCCGTCGCCAAATCATCTTCAGATACATTGGCAGCGTAAATAATTGGTTTAGCCGTGAGCAATCCCAATCCTTTAATCACTGCGGCTTCTTCTTCTGTTAAACTAACCTGCCTAACCGATTTACCCTCATTCAACGCAGCCGTTAATTTTTCCAACACTGCTACTTCAAACTGTGCATCTTTACTAGTACGAGCTTGTTTGCGAGTGCGCTCCACTCGTCGCTCAATTTGTGACAAATCAGCCAAAGCAAGCTCTAAATTGATAGTTTCAATATCCTGTACAGGATCAACCGCACCAGCAACGTGGATAATATCATCATTTTCAAAACAACGCACCACATGAACGATCGCATCAACTTCGCGGATGTGGGACAAAAATTGATTACCCAATCCCTCACCCTGACTAGCACCTTTCACCAACCCGGCAATATCCACAAACTCAACACGCGCTGGGATAATTTGTGCCGAGCCGGAAATCTTCGATAGAACATTCAATCGTTCATCCGGCACAGAGACAACGCCGACATTCGGTTCAATCGTACAAAAAGGAAAGTTAGCAGCTTCAGCTTTGGCGTTAGCAACCAAGGCGTTGAATAAGGTAGATTTTCCGACGTTGGGGAGTCCGACAATTCCGGCTCGTAGCATTTTAGATTTTAGATTTTAGATTTTGGATTCTAAATTATGGTAGCTCAGCTAGGTCAAACAGGTTGAGGAATCGGTTGAGGAATCGGAGCAGGTACAGGCTGAGGAATCGGAGCAGGTACAGGTTCAGGAACCGGACTCGGTACAGGCTCAGGACTTGGTAATGGACTCGGTTCCGGATTAGGAATCGAAGGCTCAGGAATAGGACCAGGAGTAGGATAAATCATAATCAATCTAACTTTATCATTCAACCCTACTAACCTAAAAGACAACCGCAGTTGCGAACATCCCTCCAAAAGACTATACTATCATCCTCCTCATCCCCTCTTCCTCCTTGGCGTTCTTGGCGTTCTTGGCGGTTCACATTCTTCAAAATGCTCAACCAAAACCAAACACCCCTACTCAACACCATCAAAACCTGCACCCAACATCCCCACGCCCCCTTCTACACCCCAGGACATAAACGGGGACAAGGAATCTCCCAACCCCTAGCAGACACTTTCGGCTCAGCAGTATTTCGCGCCGACTTAACAGAACTAGCAGAACTAGATAACCTCTTCGCACCAAACGGCGTCATTCACCAAGCCCAACAACTAGCAGCCGAAGCCTTCGGTGCAGCACAAACTTGGTTTCTTGTCAACGGTTCCACCTGTGGAATAGAAGCAGCAATCCTCGCTACATGTCGCACAGGAGATAAAATCATTCTGCCGCGCAACGTCCACTCCAGTGCAATAGCAGGTTTAATTCTCTCAGGAGCCATCCCAATTTTCGTGAATCCAGAATACGATCCAATTTTAGACATCGCCCACAGTATCACACCCAACGCCGTAAAAGCAGCATTAGAACAACATCCAGACGCCAAAGCAGTAATGATGGTTTATCCTACATACTACGGTATTTGTGGAGATGTCAGTGCGATCGCATCCCTTGCCCACCAATACAACATCCCCTTACTTGTAGATGAAGCACACGGCGCACACTTCGCCTTTCATCCTGAACTACCAACCTCAGCCCTCGCCGCAGGTGCTGATTTAAGCGTACAATCCATCCATAAAACACTTAGTGCCATGACACAGGCATCCATGTTGCACGTTCAAGGTGACAGAATAGATCGCGATCGCATCAGTAAAGCCTTACAACTTGTCCAGTCTACCAGCCCCAGTTATGTACTTTTAGCTACCTTAGATGCCGCACGTCAACAAATGGCACTACACGGTAAAGAGTTGATGTCTCGCACATTGCAACTTGCCGACGAAGCCAGAACCCGTATCAGCCAAATTCCCGGATTATCAGTTGTAGATAGCCCCCCGAACATCGGGGGGTTGGGGGGTTCAAGCTTTATGACTTTAGACAAAACACGCTTAACCGTCACAGTATCTGGCTTAGGATTAACTGGCTTTGCCGCCGATGAAATTCTTAACGACAAGCTAGGTGTTACTGCGGAATTTCCATCGCTTCGACATCTCACCTTTATCATTAGTTTGGGCAATACCCAAGAGGATATTGAGCAATTAGTGCAAGCTTTTATTACTCTTGCTACCCCACCCCCTAACCCCCTCCCCGTAAACGGGGAGGGGAAAGACTTGAAAATACTGAAGCCTTTGTGGGATGATTTGTTTATGATGGTTCATTCTATGGGTATTTCGCCTCGTGAAGCTTTTTTTGCCACAACAGAAACATTGCCTTTAGAAAAGACGTGCAATCGCATCTGCGCTGAAATAGTCTGTCCCTATCCGCCGGGAATTCCCGTTTTAATGCCAGGAGAAATCATCACCAAATCCGCTTTAGACTACCTCAGACAAATCCAAGTCATGGGTGGATTTATCAGTGGGTGTACGGATGCTAGCCTTAAAACTTTAAAAGTTGTGTAAATTGTATTGCTTGCTCTTGGCAGCAAAATACTTCTTGTGCTGTCTGTTGTGGGGTGGGCATCCGGAGCGCCCTATTAAACCATAGCCAAGTTAGCTTCCGGTTCTTCTTCTAACTCATAACCATTAGCCAACTGCTCGATCGCACGATCGATCAAGTCAACTCCTTGCTGCACCGTTTCAATCACGCTTAACTGCCCGCGTAAATCAGCAGCACCAACGAAGCCTTTAGCATACCATGTCATATGCTTACGTGCTTGACGCACACCGCGATCGCCTTTATATTCATACAAAGCTTGTAAATGTTCTCTAGCACATTCCAAACGCTGAATAGGAGTAGGAGGCGGTAAAACTTTCCCAGTTTTGAGGAAATAATCAACTTCTCCCACCAAAAACGGATAACCCAAAGTTCCACGGGAACACATTACTCCATCAGCACCAGTTTGTTCCAAACACTTCACCGCCGCTTCAACCGAGAAAATATCCCCATTGCCAATCACCGGGATCGAAAGAATTTCCTTCACACGCGCAATCCATTCCCAGCGAGCATTACCATTGTAACCTTGAGCGCGGGTACGTCCGTGTACCGTAATCATTTGCGCTCCAGCATCCTGCATCCGCTTGGCAAAATCAAGAATAGTAATTTCCTTGTCGTTCCAACCAATACGGGTTTTCACTGTTACTGGTACACTTACAGCCTTTACAACTTCCCTAACAATTGCCTCTGCCACTTCCGGCTGACGCAACAATGAAGAGCCACCACCATTTTTGGTAATTTTATTTACAGGGCAACCCATATTAATATCAACAGTATCTGCCCCTTCTGCAACCGCTTTCACCGCTGCTTCGGCAAGAAAATCTGGACGACAGTCAAACAACTGGATACTAATTGGTCTTTCATTGGGATCTACCTCCATAATTTTGGGCAACTTTTTAACATAGTGCAACCCAGTCGCATTCACCATCTCCGTATACATCATCGACTCTGGCGCATAGCGACGCACCAAACGACGAAATACCATATCAGTCACTCCAGACAAAGGCGACTGGAGAACCCGACTTTTCACCTCAAAGTTGCCAATTTTTAATGGAGTCGAGAGTCGAGCAAAGAAATTAGGAGACAGCGAAAGCATAAATCACGGGTAGGCGGCATACAAACTTCTCTATTTTATTCCTAATTCTTGACGGCAAACACCACAAAAGCGTTACGGTTCACCCCAATAGGCGCGAGTATTAATTCTCATACATTAGACACAGAGAAAACAAATCAATCAATGAATCGTCTAAACAAATTTTAATGTCTAACCGTCCCGACTAGGTTCGGAAAACCACCCTACAAGGACTGGCTATACAGTCTCAGTATATATAACAGAAAGCCAGACCAAAGGAATTTGTGCAGAACTGGCTGCTTTATAAACCAGTAAGTACATTCATTAGCCCTTATTGTCTCACTCATTTGTAGTTATACGGACCCAGGATTAACAATGGCAAAAGTAGTAGGAATTGACTTAGGTACGACGAACTCCTGCGTGGCAGTAATGGAAGGTGGAAAACCTACAGTTATTGCGAACGCAGAAGGATTTCGGACAACACCTTCAGTAGTTGCCTTTGCGAAAAATGGCGATCGCTTGGTAGGACAAATTGCTAAACGCCAAGCGGTAATGAACCCCGAAAATACCTTTTACTCTGTAAAACGCTTCATTGGACGTCGCTTTGACGAAGTTACCCACGAAGCTACAGAAGTTTCTTACAAAGTTCTGCGTGACGGCAATGGCAACGTCAAAGTAGATTGTCCTACTTTGAAAAAACAGTTTGCCCCAGAAGAAATTTCTGCACAAGTTCTGCGCAAGCTAGTTGAAGACGCCAGCAAATATATCGGTGAACCTGTTACCCAAGCTGTAATTACCGTTCCTGCTTACTTTAACGACTCCCAACGCCAAGCGACCAAAGACGCTGGTAAAATTGCTGGGATTGAAGTACTGCGGATCATCAACGAACCAACTGCCGCTTCTCTAGCATACGGCTTTGACAAGAAAAACAACGAAACCATATTGGTTTTTGACCTTGGTGGTGGTACTTTTGACGTTTCAATTCTCGAAGTAGGCGACGGTGTATTTGAAGTGTTAGCTACATCAGGTGATACTCACCTTGGTGGTGACGACTTCGATAAGAAAATCGTTGATTACTTAGCAGAACAATTCAGAAAAGAAAATGGTATTGATCTGCGCAAAGACAAGCAAGCTTTACAACGTTTAACAGAAGCCGCAGAAAAAGCCAAAATTGAACTTTCTAGCGTTACTCAAGCAGAAATCAACCTGCCATTTATTACCGCTACCCAGGATGGTCCTAAGCACCTAGATACGACACTAACACGTACCGATTTTGAAAAACTCTGCTCCGACTTAATTGATCGCTGTCGCGTACCTGTGGAAAACGCACTCCGAGATGCCAAGTTGAGTAAGAGCGATATTGATGAAGTCGTACTCGTTGGTGGTTCTACCCGTATTCCCGCAGTGCAACAGGTAGTAAAGCAGGTGTTAGGTAAAGATCCTAACCAAAGCGTTAACCCTGATGAAGTTGTGGCAGTTGGTGCAGCAATTCAAGCTGGTGTACTTGCTGGTGATGTTACTGGTATCTTGTTGTTAGATGTAACACCACTATCTTTAGGTGTAGAAACCTTGGGTGGTGTCATGACCAAGATTATTCCTCGTAACACCACTATTCCTACCAAGAAGTCAGAAGTATTCTCTACCGCTGTGGATGGTCAAACCAACGTGGAAATTCACGTCCTCCAAGGTGAGCGCGAAATGTCTGGCGATAATAAGAGCTTGGGAACTTTCCGCCTTGATGGTATTCCTCCTGCACCACGCGGTGTGCCTCAAATTGAAGTAACCTTTGATATTGACGCTAACGGTATCCTCAACGTTACTGCTAAGGACAAAGGTACTGGTAAGGAACAGTCCATCAGCATCACTGGTGCTTCTACCTTGGATAAATCTGATGTTGAGCGGATGGTAAGAGAAGCAGAACAAAACGCTTCTACTGACAAAGAACGTCGCGAGAAGATTGATCGTAAGAACCAAGCCGATTCCTTGGCTTACCAAGCTGAAAAGCAAATCCAAGAATTGGGCGATAAAGTCCAAGATGCTGACAAGACTAAAGTTGAAGGTTTGGTGAAAGATTTGCGCGATGCTATCTCTAAAGAAGATGATGAGCAAATCAAGAAGGTAATGCCAGAACTACAACAAGCACTCTTCGCAATTGGCAGCAACATCTATCAACAAGCTGGTGGCGGTGCTGCTCCTGGTGATACCACTGATGGTAGCGGTAGTGGTACTTCTTCCCCCAGTGGTGATGATGTAATTGATGCTGATTTTACTGAGTCCAAGTAATATTACGTAAAATGGATTGGGAATTGGGAGGAGTAGTACCCAGTACCCAATCCCCAATACCCAATACCCAATGCCCAATAAATCCCCGTTCAGAAATATTCTGGATGGGGATTGTTTTGCTTAAACATTGGGAACACTAACTTTAGTAGTTAAGTGTTCACTAACACCAGTGTTTAATCATTATGCAACAGATTCAACGGTTTCAGCCGATTAAATGGTGGCTTTGGATTGCAGTTATCCTGTCCCTTCCTTGTGGGGCAGGAATATGGGGAGTAACTCAATTAATGCATTTGCCCGAACTTCCTGACTGTCTCTCTGAATTTTGGTCAAAAGATTCTACAGCTACAGTTTTTTACTGTGCGACAACCTTTGCTCTTGAGCAAGATGCAGATAAGTTGTACAAGGCAATAGAGTTGGTGAATGCAATACCAGCAGATCATCCTCAGCGTCAGATGAGCGATCGCATGATTGAACAATGGTCCCAAGCACTTTTAAATTTAGGTGAAAATACTTTTCAGCAAGGAAACATAGACAAGGCTGTAAATATAGCCAAAATGATTCCGGATAATGTTTCAGCTCATCAATTGGCTAATAACCGAATTAAACAATGGAAGTCCATTTGGTCAAAAGCCGAAAATATCTACAAAACAGCATCTAATCACGTGACAGATGAAGATGAACGAGATAACTCTTATGTAGCATTAACTGAAGCTAAGAAACTATTGAGAGTAGGGAATGAATTCTGGGCTACAACCAAATATCAGGAATTAGTACATTACATTCAAGATATTAAAGAAAAAAAAGAAGAACCGAAAGCGCAACAAGAAAAAAAACATATTGAAACTACCAAAGTGACAGAAACACTTAACTCGTGGGATAAAGAACAAGAAACTCAAGACATAGCTCAACTTAATAAAGCTCGTCAGCTTGCAAATTCAGGGAAAATCGAAGATCTTAGAGAAGCAATTCATGAAGCAAGCATGATTATTTCCAATCGCTATTATGAAGAAGCACAAAAATTCATTGCTACTACTAGAAGCCAGATTGATATAGCCGATGATCGTTACTCTCTTCAGCAAGCTAACGAACTTGCTAGTAACAACGACGTATTATCTCTACAAATGGCAATTAATGAAGCTAGTTTAATTAGCAAAGAACGTCCACTACATCAAGAAGCAAATGAACATATAGAGCAATGGAAGGGGAAAATATTAAAGTTAGAGAAAGAAAGCAAATTTAAACGTATCAACAAATCCCCATCTAAAAATTTACAAATTAATAATTCATTAGATAATCAGCAGTTAAATACGCAAACAACAATATCAGAATTAGAAGATCAATATTTGCAAAGTGTTGAACCGTAGAGACGCCCCGGTGGGGCGTCTTTACAGAAATTAGGAGTTATAATTCATCCCATACACACCCAAAACCGTCATATTGTATCTTCAGTATGATGCAAATTTGATTAACTTTTTTTATTTTGGGCATATACTGCTTACTCACTGATTAATCTAAAATTCACTCGTCAGAAAATGCCCTACCCACAAACACCTTGGACACTCCAAGGCTACGCTATCCAAACTCTACACTTAATTAACATTAACCGCGTGCGCCACCTGATTCCACCAGAGTTAGAAATTATCTCTGTATTGCCCGGTAAAACTTTCGGTGGAGTATACTTATCTTACTACGGAAGTGGTTCAGTCCTAGAGTATAGCGAATTGATTGTCATTCCAGCGTTTGTTAGGTATCAAGGGAAAATTGGTGGTTGGGTTTCCCACATATATGTAGATAGTGCTAATTCTGTAGCTGGTGGGAGAGAAATTTGGGGACTACCAAAAGAATTAGCTCAGTTTACTTGGGAAAAAGAGCTTGTGACTGTGCGTCAAGAAAACCAAGTATTGTGTAGCTTGAATTACAAGCAGCAAACGTTGGCGTGGCGACAGTGGTTTGCTGGATCTAGTTTTAGTATGAAGGATGCAAATATACTATTGTTCTCAGCTGAATTAAATTCTCGTTTGGGTTTAATCGGTTCCAATTTAGAAATCCCTACTGAAAGTCCTTTTTCTGAAATAGGTTTAGGTAAACCTTTGTTAACTATTCGCTGTGAGGAAATGAGTTTGCGGGTTGATGCGCCACAAGTTGTAGGACAAAACGCACCAGAATTGGCAAAAATATAAGAGTGGCGATCGAGGAGGCTCAGATCCCCGACTTCTGAAAGAAGTCGGGGATCAAGTTGTTTACTACATTAGCAAAAAATAAATTATTGATCTTGTGGGCTGGGCATCCTTGCTCTTCCCCTAGCTAAGAGCAAGGATGCCTGCTTCCACAAGAAGTAAATAGAATTGAGTTCAGCAATTACAAACTAGTTGCAGAAACTTGTTTGAGTTTGTAGTCAGAGCCTAGCTTATTGGCACAAAAACCTAGAGATTCTTGTGTTTGATTTGGCTGGATGACTCGTGCTGATTCGGCAGGAGTGACTACGTACTCAGATCCTTGCTTACTATAGCTGAAATTCCAGTTGTTATTGATCTGCGCCTGCGACATTTGGAATTTCAATTGCCAGTTTCGAGTACTTGTGTTACCTCGGTTAGTAACGCGAAAATTGACGCAGAAACCAGTTTGCCAATCAGACTGGTAGATAGTCTCTGCTAGCAATGAGGTTCCTACAGGATTGTTTGTGGGACTTGGTGTTGGAGTGGGGGTTGCAGTGGGAGTGGGAGTTGGTGTTGCAGTTGGTGTGGGAGTTGGTGTTGCAGTGGGTGTGGGAGTCGGTTTTGAACCAATGTGTTTGCTCAGCGGTATCAACTGTGGGCGATCGCTACTCCCAACAGGCTCTAGTGTGAAGATATATTCACCCCACCAAGGGCCTGCTGCCCAGTATGTCCAGCCCAACCAGACATCAGCATTGTTGTCGATATAGCTGAGCATGTTGTCGAGAGCAGCATAGCAAGTATCATTGCGTCCACCGCCAAACTCGCCCAGAAAGCCGCGTTTGCCATTTTGCCTGAGCCAATTTGTAAAATCGACTAGCTTTTGCGCACCTATTGTCGTGCTAGTACATTGATCGGAAGTACCAGAAAAGTCGCCGTCCAAATACTGGTGAGCATCAAAAGCATAGTTATTGCCAGGATCTGTAATCCCAAGCATCACAGTAGCGTTGGGTGTACCATACCAAGACTGATACCAGCTATGAGCGCCAGTCCAAGCGTTGCCTGGAACAAGAATCAAATTAGTAGCTCCAGTATCGCGAATAGCTTTAATTGCGGCGTTAGCATCGTCACGCCAAAGCTCCGTTGGCATGTTATTTGGCTCATTCATCAAACCAAATATCACCCGATTATTATTTTTGTAAAGGGTTGCTAATTTGCTCCAAAAGTCAGCAAAAGCACTGACTGGTACATCCTGCCCGATGACTTTGCCATAATATCGAGCATAATTGTGCGGATCGAGAATAACTGAAGCTCCAATGCTAGTAGCGTAGTTAACAAAGTCGTTAATACGAGCTTGTTCATCAGCATTAAAGTTGCCGAACTGTTCATTTTGCAGTCGCTCCCACCGAAATGGTAGGCGAAAGACACTCATGCCTTTGCCAACAAAATAATCAACCTCGGCACGGGTAGGGTAAGTGTAATTGACGTTATAAGTACCAGGTAGGGAGCCTTCGCCAAAGTCAGCACCAGCAAGGTTAACACCAGTGTATGCAACAGATGCTGCGTTTGCTACACTAATGAGATGAGGACTGTGTGTCAAAACTATGAGTAAGAGAACCGCCGCAGCACTAATCCATACACGCGATCTTCTTGCTTTGATACCTAAGTAGTTGATGATTGCCATCAACCTAAGATGAATGTGTCTAATCCGCATAACTGTTTTTACCTTGAGTAAATGGTTGCGGATAGATGACCTGGTAATTTTTAGAACATCCGTTCTAGGGGATTGATTTCTTCACGGGATGGTCTTTAACCAATTAACACATTACCACAGTTGTGAATATTTTTACGATGACTAAAAATTTAATTACGAAGATTGCTATATATATATTTTCCTAAAGTAAAATTAATGCGATCGCTTAAATCAAATAAGTTTTCCAAAACGTGTAATTGTAAAACTAGTTACACGCTTTGGAAAGCCTATGCTCAAATTACTTTACAAAGCCGTAAAAGTAATTTGATCGGCATCGAATTGCCTCACCAAAGTCAACACTCCTGTTCTCGGATCGAGGGTGAACAGAGAATTAACTTCTTGATAATTAGGATTGGCAAGCGCATAGAATTCACCAGATGGAGAGATAGTTAAGCTCAACAAGCCATTTCCTAAAGGTTTGTTGTTAAAGGTTAATGGCACTGTTGTGCTAATCCCGCTGCCAACGTTAAATTGTGCTAAAGTTGCTGTACCTTCTCTTCCAGTCGTGACAATGTAAATTGTTCCATCTGGGGATTGAGCCAGAGTACCGTAACCTCTGGTTGGATCTAGTCTAGGTAGACCAGAGCTAGCACCTGAAATTACATTGCCTGTGGTACGATCAATAGTTGCCAATTCAAAAGGTAATACGCTTGCATTTGTACTAATTAAACCAATCAGGCTGTTTGCTCTGGTTGCCACTAAACTTTCAACCGTACTATTATTATTGGGAAATCCTGAAAGTCTCACACTAGTTGGAGATTGAGAGGAGTTAGGATTCGTAAAAACCAACCTTGTAGCAACGCCATCATCTGTAGATGATACAACAGTACTGACTAAGATGCCATCGGATTGGTTAGTCAGACTAGTTAACCGCTCTTCTATCGACTCAACTGGTGTTAGTGTTGGTGTCAGATTAATTGGCGCATTTTGGTTGCTAACAGTCGTAGTTGGAATTGGAAGAGTAGCAATCGTGCTACCCGTTGCTACGTTGGTAGAAAACAGGGTTAATTCTGGTGTAGTATTAACTACATTTGTCACTGATGAGACATCTTCAATAGTGCGAGGACCACTACCACTGCTAAAGCGTATACCAAAAAGATTAGCAGGTGATTGAGCAACTGCTTTAGTTCCCAGGTTGGCGATCGCAGCTGTGGCGGCACTGGCTAGAGCTAACTGTCCAAATCTTCTACGTCTAATTCTCAGATTCATAACTTACATTCCTAATTACTTAAAAATGGATTGCCGATATTTTTAAGGCACAATAATGTTTGCGCTGGGAGTTACAGGTCTAGCGCCCATACTGGCAAAGACATTGACAGCTATTTGCTTGGCACGATTATCTTCGCGAGGTCCATCAACACCATCACTGTCTAGTCCCCACATCCACTGAATTGAGCCGGTAGAAAACACCTTAGCACCACTGGGTGCAGTGTAGCGAACTGCATGTGCGATTCGGGGGTCAGTGTTAGCTGGAAAACCTTCAAGATCAGTAGCATCTAAATCAGATGCTGCTCCCGGAAATTGCGACTCACCCAGAATAACCAGTCCGTTTGGAGATGCATTTGCGTTGATTCTATCCCATTCAAAACCCACTAACCTACTCAGCCGATCGTTGTCGTTCAGTCCAGTGTTGGCATAGTAAGGATCGCTGCTATTTTTAACAACAAAATCGAACCCTGCGTAGACAACATCTTCATCACCAACATACATCACCCCTAGTAAGGCGCTTTCCGGACGATTATTCAGTTGGCTACGAAACTTATCTGTGGGTTCACTTGCTGTAGCTGCTTGTTTGTAACAAACCATCACTCGGTTGGGCTGCCCATTAATAGTGCTGTTCTCAAAACGCACACGCCAATAGGCAGTATTCGCTGAGAAAAACGCCAAATTGACTCCAGCATCACGAGCTTGCTCAACATAATCACGCTGTTCTTTCGACCAGTACTCATCATGTCCAACTGACAAGAATACTTTGTGCTTGAGTAGCAACTGTGAGTTAGAGTGAACATCCACGTTAGTAACGTAGGATACGTTATAACCTTGAGACTCCAACCACCGCATCATGTTGTATTCCCAACGTAGTAAGGTATTGAACTCACCTGTTTCAGTTGTCGTTTCTGAGAATGGGCGATCGTAGGAAACCTTAACAGCTCTTTGCTGATTAGTACTATTAAATGGATACAAGCTGTAACGACTGCCCACAGGACCAAAGTTGCTATAAGCCAGAAAGGTGTTAAAACTACTTTGGAATAATATATCAGAAGTGCTGCTATCGTCGCGGACTACAAACCACACCTGTGACTGCTTACCAGTTCTACTGTCAGTTAGTTTGGCAATGTACAAACCACTAGTCCAGTCAGAGCCGACGGCTAAAGTGTAGGAAGTTGACCAGTTACACTCTACAAGTCTGGTAGTACGGTTAGTAACTCTACAAGCTCTTTGCGTAATTCCATTGAGAGCGCCACTACTCAATACCAGCCTACCGCCGCTGCCTCCGTAGTAGCCCAAGCGGTAGACATCAATAGTAAACTGTCCAGGTTGTGCAAGAGAAACTTTGATGGCTAAAGAACCCCCTTTATTTACACTCGTTGCTCCCGCATAACCTGCAATTTCATCATAAGCTTGATTGGTAATCCTCCAGTTTGTCGTGCCTGGTTTTTGGTTTTCTATAGAAATGGCATTAGAACTCTGCGGCGGCGTACTAGAGGCAACAAATACTATGTCGCGGAAATAGTTGCTGTTCTGGTAGGAATTGGTTGGGAAAGTACCTGAATTACCGTATACTCCATTATTATTGTCAGCGACTGTTCTGAGATCTCCGTTCACAACAGAGTTTGTCAACGCACCGTTGTATGTGACAGCGAAGAAGCCATTGGTATTAACGGTAACTACATAGGTGGTGTTTGCTTGAATGTTGACAGGAGTGCTAAGTGCGGCTTGTTGCCAACCGGAAGCTGTTTCCCCAGTGAAATTAACACTAGCCAGGATAGTACCTGTTGATGACCAGATTCTACCTACATGTGAGCCAGTTTCACTAGCTGCTTTCCAATAACGAATTGCCGTAATTTGACCTGCTCTACTACTTTGAAATTTCAGACCTAATTCGTAAGGAACTCCATCTGTATCATTTGGCACAGCTGGTGTTTGAGTTGTAAATATAGTTTGATTTGCTGGTGGTTGAGCTTGAGCTATAAGTATTTCTGGCGCTAAATCCCTAGTCATGGAAAACTCCTGATAGTCAAGGTTTTTAACTAGAAAACTGCCTGATAGTCACTTAATAAGGAAAAAGTAAAAAGAAAATTTTTCTTTACTACTCTATATTTAACTAGAAAACTGTTCACTGGTAACTAAACAACGCAAAAATTAAAATTTCGCGGAGGAAAATGCAAATCAACATTAGACATAGGCGTGAAAAAGAATGTAGAGACGCGAAATTTCGCGTCTCTACAAGGGTTTGAGTTGACACATAATTAAATTCTGTCGATGTCTATTCGTTTTGCGATCGCCCACCGCAAAAGCTAGTTAATATACCAGTAATTATTTTGGCGGCATCACCATTACCATACAATTTTGGGTATTGTGATGGTAAAGTAAAGTTAGTCACTGCTTCGCTTAAAGTGTTTGGCTGTACCAACTTATTCCAGCCTACTTCTACAGTCTCTTTCCATTCAGTCTCATTTCTCAGGGTAAAGCAAGGACGCTGAAAAATATAAGCTTCTTTTTGTATACCGCCTGAGTCAGTAATTACACTTAAAGAATTACTTTCTAGCACGATCATATCAAGGTAACTGACTGGTGGAATTGCGACAATAGAGTCAGTAGCAAGATAATGATTGAGATCCATCTTATTAATTTGAGATTGAGTACGAGGATGGATCGGAAAAACAACTGTTTGATCTAACTGTGTGAAACTTTCGAGGATAGAGCTTAAACGGTGGCGATCGTCTGTATTACTAGGTCGGTGAATAGTAGCAAGGTAAAATTCATTCTTCTTCAATTGATACTTAGCAAGAATATCAGATTTCTGCTGTGCTAAAATCTGATAATTCAAAATCGCATCCATCATCACATCTCCAACCAAGTGAACTCCCTGAAGAATTCCTTCTTTTTGGAGACAATCCACAGCCACAGGGGTAGGAGCAAAAAGAAGTTGGGAAAGATGATCGGTAACAATTCGATTAACTTCTTCGGGCATTTGGCGATTATAGCTGCGCAATCCCGCTTCTATGTGAGCTAGAGGAATATGCAGTTTAGCCGCAACTAAAGCACCTGCTAATGTAGAATTAGTATCCCCATAAACACATACCCAATCAGGTTTTTCTTGCAGCAATATTTCTTCTACTTTCTCCATCATTCGCCCTGTCATCGCCCCATGATTGAGACTATGAATATTCAAATGATAGTGTGGTTGAGGCAAATCTAAGTCTTGAAAAAAAACATCGGACATTAATGAATCAAAATGCTGCCCTGTATGAATAATAATTTCATTAATCCCCGCACGAGCAAAAGCAGAACTGACTACTGATGCTTTAATAAACTGTGGTCTTGCACCCAGTATAGTAACGATGTTCATAAGTTATTTTTGGTGTACTTATATTGCAATACTTTGGTATTTTTTTGTGGAAGTAATTGCCGAACAATCAACTTACCAATATACTTTAAATGACTCCTAATAACTCGGAAAACACGTAACTTCGACTGCCCATATACCCGATTAGTTAATTCCGTTGGGTATTCTGCTACTTTATATCCACGCAACATAGCTTCAGCTAAAATCTCCACAAGACCTAAAAATCCTGGATAAGTAACTGGCACAGTTTCTAATACTTCCCTACGGTATGCTCGAAACATACTTGTATAGGTATAAAGTCTTTGTGGCAATACAAATCTATAAAGCTGTGACAAACCTTTACTCAGAAATAGACGCCACTCAGGAACATTTTTTACCCTTCCTTTAGGATGATAAGGAGACGCCGTGACAATATCTACGTCTGTTTGCATTAAATTCAAGAGAGCAACAAGATAAATTGGATCGTAAGTACAGTCACTATCAATTGTGCAGATAATTTTTCCCGTCGATTGCGCAAAGCCAGTCCGGATTGCTGCCGAAAGTCCTTTGTTCTTCTGGTGACGGATAATCTGAGCATGTTGTCCAAGGTGTTGTTCTAGCTTTGCAAAAGTATCATCGGTACTACCATCGTCAACACAAATTACTTCAACTGACCTAACTAAGCGTAGTTTATCTACTACCGGAAGTAGTTTTTTTCGTAATGATTCTATTCCTTCAGATTCATTAAAACAAGGAACAATTATACTTACTGATTGCCGTTCTGGTGTTTGTAAATTCATGTTTTTTGCTCCTTAAATAGTCAGTGTGTGTAGGATTTTGCCGCACAAAACCTGGGGATGGTGGGCATTGCTGAAAGGGCAGGCTATAGGAATCCTATCTGAGTTACAAACATTACTTTTTTTAATGAACCGCCAAGACGCCAAGAGCGCCAAGAAGAAGTTGTTGTGTTTACAAATCATTTAGGACTGGTATAGAAGCCTACCCCACAAGAAAAGCAAATAGCATTCTTTTGGGATGGGCATCTTGCCCGTCCCTTTAATTTACTCACTTGGGAAATGTAATTTTGGAGGCATCAAATTTTCTCAAAAGTGTCAGCACTCCGCTTCTAGGATCGACACTAAATAGAGAATTAGTTGCCTCATAATTAGGATTAGCAAGTGCGTAAAGTTGACCAGAGCGAGAGAAGGCTAAGCTTAACAAATCATTTTCTAAAGGTTCATTTTCAAAGCTCAATGGCACTAATCTATTAATTCTGCCTCTGCCATTAATTGTTAATCTGTTCTCCAAATCCACTTGCACCAAAGTTGTGACACCTTCTCTACCAAGGGTGGTAGCGTAAATTGTTCCATCTGGGGAGCTAGCAAGATTACTGTATCGTCGATCTAATTCCACAGCAGGTAAAGCTAATTCTGCACCTGGAGTTACTCTACCTGTTCTGGGATCAATAGAGGCAAAATCAAAAGGTGTAATGGCGTTATTAAGACTAATTACACTGAGGAGATTATTGTCGTTGGTACTCAAAATACTTTCAACCGTACTGTTGTTGGTTGGAAATCCTGAGAGTTTTAAACTATTTTTAGGTCTAGAAGAGCTAGGATCGCTAAAGACTAACCTCGTGACGTTGCCATTGCGAGATTGTGAGACAGAGGCAATCACTAATGTGTTATCTGATAAGGTTGTTAAACCAGTGATCCGTTCTCTCAGTGCGGTAGTAGCGGCTTTTGCTACAGTTTCAACGACTGTACTGATGTTATCAACGGCTATTGACGGTAGATCAATGACTGATATCTCTCTACCAGATACTAAGTCGGAAGTTATCAGTGTGATTGCTGGGGTGTTGTTGGCGAGATCGGTAATGGAAGAGACTATACCTCCTAAAAGGCCGCCGCCGCCGCTGCTTTTCCCCAGACGTACCCCTAAAATGACTTCAGACTGTTGTGCAACAGCTTTACTACCGAGGTTGGCGATCGCAGCTGTGGCGGCACTGGCGATCGCTAACTGCCCAAATCGTCTACGTCTAATTCTCAAATTCATAACCTGCATTCCTCTTGCTTGAAAATCTTACTTAAGGCACAACAATGTTAGCGCTGGGAGTTTGGGGTCTAGCTCCCATGCTGGCAAAGACATTGACAGCAATTTGCTTGGCACGAATATCTTCGCGAAATCCACTGACACCATCACTATCCAGTCCCCACATCCACTGAATCGAGCCAGTGGAAAAGACTTTTGCACCACTAGGCGCAGTGTAGCGAACGGCATGTGCAATCCGGGGATCGGTTCCACTGGGGAAACCTTCTAGATCGGTAGCATCTAGATTTTGCGATGTGGGAAACTGCGATTCACCAAGAATCACCAGCCCAGATGGGGATGCATTGGCATTGATTCTATCCCATTCAAAGCCTACTAATTGACTTAATACATCACCGTCTTGCAGATTAGTATTAGCGTAGTAAGAATCGCTACTGTTCTTCACCACAAAATCGAACCCTGCGTAGACAATATCTTTATCACCTACGTACATCACTCCTAGCAAGGCACTTTCCGGACGATTATTTAGTACGTTACGGAACTTGGTAGTTGGTTCAGCACTTGTGGCGGCACTCTTGTAGCAAACCATTACTCGGTTGGTTCCGCCAACACTACCATTCTCAAAACGCACACGCCAGTAAGCACTATTAGCAGAGAAAAATGCTAAGTTGACTCCAGAATCGCGAGCTTGTTCAACATTATTGCGCTCATCTAGCGACCAGTACTCATCGTGTCCCACTGATAAGAATACTTTGTGCTTACCGAGTAGTTGCGGATTGGAGTGGACATCCATGTTAGTGACGTAGGTAACATCATAACTTTGGGACTCTAACCACCGCGCCATGTTGTATTCCCAACGTAGTAGGGTGTTAAACTCAAAAGGCTGAGTGGTGGTTTCCGAGAATGGTCGGTCGTAGGAAAGTTTCAGCGCTCTTTGACCATCAATACTATTAAATGGGTACATGCTGTAACCACCAGTATTGCTGTAAGCCAAGAAAGTGGTAAAGCTGCTCTGGAACAATATATCTGAAGTGCTGCTATCATCACGGACGACAAACCACACTTGTGTTTGCTTACCAGTACCACTGTCAGTTAGCTTGGCAATATACAGCCCACTAGTCCAGTCAGAGCCGACGGCTAAAGTGTAAGAAGTTGACCAGTCACACTCAACAAGTCTGGTAGTTTCGTCAGTAATTGTACATTCTGGTTGAGTAATTCCATTGAGAGCACCGCTGCTTAATATCAGCCTACCGCCATTACCTCCGTAGTAACCCAAGCGGTAGACATCAATTGTGAATTGTCCGGGATTTGCTAGAGAAACTTTGATCGGCAGCGAACCTCCCTTATTTACACTTGTTGCTGTTGCATAGGCGGCAATTTCATTGTAAGTTTGATTGGTGATCCGCCAGTTTGTTGTACCTGGTTTTTGGTTTTCTAAATAAATAGCATTAGAAGTCGCCGGAGTAGATGAAGCACTAAAGCTAACACTGCCTATACCCGAAGCCGTTGCCGTTACACCATTACCTACACCTGGTGTTGTCCCCAGAGTCAACACTGTGCTAGCCTGACCATTTGCACCTGTTACCGCACTAGTAGGTGAAACCGATCCTCCACCACTAGTAACTGCAAAGTTGACTGTAACTCCTGACTGGGGATTACCAGCACTGTCTTGAACTCTCACTACAAATGGGTTAGCTAAAGCAGCTCCTGCCGTACCAGTTTGATTATCACCACTTACTTTAGAGATGGTACTACTGACAACAAATACTATGTCGCGAAAATAGTTACTGTTTTGGTAGGAATTAGTTGGCAAAGTACCTGGACTACCAAACACTGCATTATTACCGTCAGCGATTGTACTAAGATCTCCGTTAACCACTGAACTTGATAATGCGTTGTAACTAATCGGGAAATGGCTATTGACGTTGACGGATACTACGTAGGTTGTGTTGGCTTGAATGTTGAGTGGAGTGGTAAGTGCTTGCTGCTGCCAACCGGAGGCTGTCTCGTTCGTAAAAGTAACACTTGCCAACAGACTACCAGTTGATGACCAGATTTTGCCAGAATGAGAGCCAGTTTCACTTGCCGCTTTCCAATAGCGAATGGCGGTAATTCTACCAACCTTAGCACTCTGAAACTTTACACCTAGTTCATAAGCAGCGTTGTCGGTTGCATTTGCATTGCTCGGTGTTTGATTTGTAAATATAGTTTGATTTGCTGGCGGTGAAGCTTGAGCTATAAGTATCTCACCCTCAAACATTTCCTTAGTCATTTAAAAACTCCTCATCAAAATTTTTAAAGTATCAGAAACCCGGTTTCTTTGAGAAACCGGGTTTCTCTGTATTCGCGAAGATCCGAATCACACCTCGATCCTTACGGAAGGTGTGAATCAATCGATGTTGCTGAGTAATCCACTTGTCAACAAGTGGGTTAAATTCAGCAAAACTTTTATAACCCCACTCCGGAAAACGACGATCTACATAGACAATTAATTCAGGAGGATTGGCTTGCATACTTTGAATAAACTCTTTTTCATCGGCAGAAGTAGGCAGAGCCACTGGGAGAAAAGTCAGTTCTCGACTAGGTGAGTGAGTTCCGGTGAGGAAATTGAGCAAGTTGCCCTCTGGTAACACAAGTACAGAGGTAGCGCCATTTGCTTTGATGGCTTGAATCGTTTGATTGAAGGCGCGAGTAAGCGCAGCAGATCGATTAGAAAATGTTCCATAATCTGAGTTAACTGCGTAATGTTGTTTTGTTAGTCCAAGTAAATGACTGCCACCTGCAATTAGCAAGCAAATTAATAAGTAATTCCACACTAATTTGCTCAGACGTTGTGTCGAATAATAAAGTAGTGTGAAAAATAGAAGTATTACTGTAGTAGCGTATAATCCATAAAAATTGATGTAAAATAACCACCTAGCGTTGAGCAATAGGGTGAAAACCAGTAATGTCCAGAGAAGTGGCGCATGTTTATATTGTGGTAATTGCGGACGTTTGAAAGCGAACCATGCAACGAAGACTGGTAGACACCAAGATAGATTGCTTAAGGATTGAAAAATATTGACATTAACATAGTTTTCGTTAATAGTTTCGGTGTGGAAAACCCACGTTTTAAGTGATTTAAAAATAATCGCTGTTAAAGCAAAAGCTATAAGTACATAAGCTAGATCTTTCAATGATTTAGGAATTTTTATCCATCTCGGTTTCAACAACCAGTGAGCGGCTATTAATGACAAGAGAACTACTAAAGAACTAGCAAAGAAATATTTAAAGGTATCCCACCATATATGAATAGTTTTGGCTGGTGAAACCTGAAAAAGATTGCTGCGGTTCATAACACTGATTTGCCCAACTGGAAATAGCGAAGATCGCAGCGTTTCCCAAGATGCTTGCTGAGCAAGTAGGTAAAATGGGATGAATACGCAAGCAGTGGTGATTAAAATTATAATTAAACTTCGCCAAACTCTGGTACGTAGGTTTTGCGGACGATATAAATTACTACCAACTAACACCCCAGCCAGCGCTGCTACTCCGTATTCTTGTTTGGCAAGAAGGGCTAATCCACAGGCGATCGCCGCTACTATCAACCAGATTGTCTTACCTTTGTGGGTAAAATTGTCAAGAGCAGTTATCGCTAGTAAGCAAAGTACCGTAGCGTAAACTGTACCGTAACTGTAAGGAACAATAAAATAAAATATTCCCGCACCGATGGCGCAGTAAATTAACATACATATAGTGCTTAAAGCTGCCCAATGCGCATTTGTCAAGCGCAGAGCCAAGCGATAAAACAGTAATGTTGCCACCAACGCCAAGAACAGAGCAACTGCATAAAATACTTCTAGCCGCTGCCCAAATATGAAAAGTGCTAGTGCATTAATATAGTAGGAAAGTGGACCGTAGTAGGTGGCGATATCACGATACAATACTTGTCCTGTTAAAAGACGAGCAGAAATCTCAACCTCACGTCCAATATCAATAATTGGTAATTCGATCTTGCCCCAAGTTGCAAAAGAAAATATCACAAAGCAGACAAGTACAGCAACTAGCCAAGGGTCAATTAATGAACCCTTTACTAGTGGTTGATCACCTCCAGGCAAGTTAGTTTTAGCAGTATGCGCCATTTTAATTTTTCTCCTTTTTATTCACGCACACCTAGAAACAATTTTTTCATAAATTCGTCAACATGCTTTACAACAGTGTTGTTATTGAGCGTGTCATTCACAAATTGTGAGTTGTTGAGAACGAAAAAGTCGTCGTGTTCTGTGACAATTTTTGGCACTAAGCTGGAGTAGTTTAAAACTTGTAGTGGTTGCATTTTAAAGGCTCGATTAATATGGCAAGCTACGATGTCATCGGCATTTAATTCTGGGAAAATTAAACGTAGTCCTCGGAAGAATAGCTTTTTTAATTCTTCATCTGTCTGTTGCAACAGAGGATCATCAGACATGAGATATTTTGGTAAGTAAGTAAGATGCATTCCATCTGTCTCCTCTAGGGAAACCAAATTGCTCATCCCTAAAAGTCCCGTAAAGGGAACACGTTGATCGGCAATATTGACTATGTAATAAGGAACCAATGCTTTACGGGTAATCAACGCCATGCAGATTACACCTAAATACTCTACCTCTTGGGTGCGATCGCCTGCAACCTTCACTAGATGGTTAGCTGTAATACTTTGCAGAATATTTACAGGACCTGTAAAGATAACTTTATCAAAATGCTCTTTTTTACCCTTGTATTCCACCCATATTCCACCTTGAGGATGAGGTGCAATGTATTCAACTGGTGTATATGTGCAAATCTCGCCACCAGCAGAGCAAATTAAGTTTTCTAGGCGATCGAACACAGTTTTGTAACCGCCCTCGACATACCCAAGTTGTTCCTTGTGCGAAGAGGAGTCCCGCGCAGAAAACAGTCTTTTAATATAAGACCAAATAAATACAGCCGAAACACGCTTGTAGCTTTCCCCTAATTTAGCTAACAGCAAAGGTTGCCAAAGTTTCTCATAAGCATTTTTACCAGAAATTTTTAACAACCAATCTTCAACAGAAATTTGCTCCAACCGCCGCCAATTTTTAATGCGCGAACCATATAAGAGAGTAAAAGCCAACCGGATTTTTCCGATTAAACTCAGGGGAGGAAAGAGAAAAAACTCGACAGTATTACTAATCGAATACAACTGGGAATCAATATAGCATCCTGTGAGAGTTCGACGCCAACGCAGCTTATCTCCTAATCCAATCTCCTGAAGAAAATTAATTAAGTAAGTATCAGAAGGTAAGATGACATGATAAAAACGATCCCAAACAAACAAACCGTAATCATGATAAGTGGTAAGTCCACCCAGTTGCTTGTTGCTTTCAAAAACAGTGACTTTATGACCTTTTTGTGAAAGACGATAGGCTGATGCCAGCCCCATCATCCCACCACCAATAATACCTATTTTCATTTTTATTTAATGTATTTCTCCTGACTCAATAACAGACGTTCCGCCGGAACGTCTGTACGACGACTCCTGACTCCTATTTATAAATACCAAGACTACGCTGCCATGCAATAGTACGAGAAAGTCCCTCTTCTAAACCTACCTCAGCTTTGACACCAAGAATTTGTTCGCAACGGCTGCTATCAGGTACGCGCCGTCTCACATCTTCGTACTTGCCGCCTGTAAAAGATTCATAAGGAACAAATTTAACCTTGAGTTCTCCAGGAGTATTACTCAATCGCTTGATAGTCTTAGCTAAATCGAGAATAGTAATTTCATGATTGCTACCAATATTAAAAATTTCTCCATTAGCTTCTTTCTTGACAGTTGCAGCATAAATACCAGCCACAGTATCACTGACATAAGTAAAACTGCGGGTTTGCAAACCATCACCATGAATAGTGATTTCACCATCGTTCAAAACTTGTTCAATAAAAACAGATTGAGGTCCTCCCCACCAAGATAAATGATGACGTGGTCCATAGGAACCAAAAAACCGGAGGATAACAACTGGGATACCATAGCTATCTTGATAAGCAAAAGCTAAATGCTCATCAAACAGCTTGGATACAGCATAACTCCAACGAGCTACTTTAGAAGAGCCAATCACTGAATTATCGTCTTCGTTAAAAGGTAGTTTTGGGTTACGTCCGTATACATCAGAAGTTGAAGCAAGCACACATTTACAATTAATTGTGCGTGCTAATTCAAGCACATTCTCTGTACCCTGGTAATTAATTTTTAGAGTATCAATAGCTTTGCCGTAGCGGGGAATTTTGAAAGCGGCAAGGTGAACGATACAATCTATATCATTCTCCAAATTATCAAATGTAGCTTTGTCAGTGACATCTTTTTGGAGAAATTGAAATGCCTTGTTAGTCAAATGATGAGCAATATTATCTAATTTTCCCATGCAAAGGTTATCGATCCCAATCACCTCATGACCTGAAGCAATCAGCTTATCTAATAAATGTGAACCAAGGAATCCCGCGACTCCTGTAACCAAAATTTTTCGTGGTAATTCAAGCATATTATTTATTTATCTGTTTTTACGTTTGCACAACAAGAACCGCACCAAGCACAATAATCGAAATTCCCAACCACTGGCTTAATACAACCTTCTCTTTGAGAAAAAGATGAGAAGCCAAAGGCACAAGCGCAAACGTTAATCCCAATGCAGGAAACGCTTGGCTGAGGGGAATTGTTCGCAGTACAACCAGCCATAATATAGTGACGATGACATAGCAGATGAACCAGAGCCAAAAATAACGAGATAATAAAAGGCTTAAAGGTGACTGACTGGCTCCACTATTAGAAGTTGAAAATGCGTATTTAAGTGATAGTTGAGCTGTTGTACCCAGCACTACGACAAGCATTAAAATTAGCCAAGGAATAATGTTCATTTGTTATAAAGCTGGTGGTTACAAATTATTGCTTCAGCTTAGCTGCCCTCTGCCCTTTACCTTCATAGGGAAGGGCGACGAAAAGAACTCCGATAAAAATTAGTACAACTCCAATGACTCGAATTAAGGTGATTTTTTCACCAAAAAAGTAGTAGGAACCTAAAAGTATACCGACGTAGTTTAAACTAGTTAGTGGATAGGCAATGCTAAGTTTGACAAATCGCAGAGCCAAAATCCAATTTATGACTCCTAGACTGTAGGTAGTAAGAGCTAAGGCTAGTTGCTGAATAAATGACCATGTTAAGAATTCGCCTGTTTTGTGACTCATGGTTTGTTTCATCAGCAATTGTCCGACAATACCGAATCCAATACTGGCAAACAAAGTTGTATATGATATTAATTTCAGGCGTGATGTTGACGCTGGAGCATTCATTGCAACACAGGGAATGAGTAAATTTCGGCTAATGCTTGGTGTAAAGATTCAGTCACTACTTGTTGTGCCGATGCAGTCAGTTCTGGGAACATCGGTAAGGATAAGACTTCATGGCTTAATTGTTCACTAACTGGTAGTGTCCCTGTAGAATAACCTAAGTTAGCGTGTACCTGTTGTAGGTGCAACGGAATAGGATAGTACACCATTGTGCCTATGCCTTTTTCTTTGAGATTTTTTTGTAAGCTATCTCGCCCACCATTTAAGACTCTGATGGTAAATTGATTCCAGACTGGTATTGCGCCCTGTTCTTGTCTTGGTAAAATTATACCACTTAAATCAGCTAACTGTTCTAGATAAAAAGAAGCGATCGCCGCTCTGGCTGCATTCCACTTATCTACATATGGTAGCTTGACTAATAAAACAGTTGCTTGTAAGGTATCCAAACGGCTGTTCAGTCCTAGTTCCTCATGCTGATACTTAATTTTACCACCATGTCTGCGTAGATGCTCAACACGTTCTGCCACTTCAGGATCTGTTGTGGCAATTGCCCCTCCATCCCCAAAACAACCTAAATTTTTGGTGGGAAAGAAGCTAAAACAACCAACATCCCCAATTGTTCCCACCTTCTTCCCCGCCCAAGTTGCGCCTGTGGCTTGAGCGCAATCCTCAATCACTTTCAAATTATACTTACGGGCAATTTCCATAATCGCTGTCATATTACAAGGACGCCCGTACAAATGTACTGGTATAATTGCCTTGGTGCGATCGCTAATTTTTGCCTCAATTAAGTTTGGATCAATATTATAAGTATTGATATCAACATCAACAAAAACAGGGGTAGCGCCGACGATGCCAATAGCTTCCGTCGTGGCAATAAATGTGAAAGGTACGGTAATTACTTCATCGCCAGCACCAATTCGCAAAGCTCTCAGAGCTAGATGTAATGCGTCTGTGCCAGAATTACAAGAAATTACTTGTTGATTATCGCCAAGATATTGAGCAAATTGTGCTTCAAATTCTTTGACTTGAGGACCCATTATGTAGCGTCCACCAGCCATCATCGCACAAACTTTGTCTTCAATCTCAGCCGCAATAGTTTGATACTGAGAAGTTGCATCAAATGGAGGAATGTTCACTTTACTCATCAATCCTGGTAATTTGATTTTCGCTACAATATTGATACTTACGCCCACAAGCTTGGCAAACAGTGGTATCGACAAAATCTTCTAACTTAGCGCCGCATTCACACATCCAACCTGCAAGTTTTGCTGGATTGCCGTAAACTAATGCGTAATCAGGAACATTTTTGGTAACAGTTGAGCCTGCACCAATAAAAGCATAACGACCGATTGTATGACCACAAACTATTGTCGCATTTGCACCAATCGTTGCGCCTTGTTTGACTAAAGTTAATAAATAATGTTCTGTTGTATTACGCGGCACGGCAGAGCGAGGCGTATTAATATTAGTGAATACGCAACTTGGACCACAAAAAACGTCATCCTCTAGTGTTACACCAGCATAGACAGAGACGTTATTTTGAATTTTGACATTTCGTCCAATTGTGACACCACTAGCAATAAATACATTTTGCCCGATTTTACATTTTTCTCCTAGCGTTGCATTTTGCATAATATGGCTAAAGTGCCATATTTGACTGCCTGCACCAATGGTACAAGGCTGATCGACATAAGCTGATTCGTGTACAAAGTAGTCTTGTGAGATTTGAGTTGAATTTGAACTAAGCGTTGACAAGTTGATGCTCCTTGAGGTTGATAATTTTTCCTTGAGAGGATAGCGATAATTGAGATGCTTGTAATACTGTTAGTACATCAATACCATTTTGAATGTCAGTAAGAGGGTTTTGTCTAGTTTCAATACAGTGGAGAAAATGTTGACACTCTAATTTCAGCGGTTCTGCTGGATTCATGGGGATGACAGTTTTGGTATTTTTGAGCATGGGCAGATGCTGCTGGAACTGAAGTTGCTGTTCATAAATTGTTAGTTTCTCATCAACAGAAACATCATCAAATACTAAGGTTGAGCGATCGCCAACTAATACTAGACGCTGTTCTTTAAAGGGATGGAACCAACTGACAAAAATATGAGCTTTAACATTTTGCTCAAACTGTAGATTAATAGTACAAAAGTCTTCAACTGTACCCAGGTAGGCACCGCCAACAGCTTGTACAGATATTGGCATTTGATTAACAAATCCTAGAATACTGCAAATATCATGAGGAGCAAAGCTCCAAAGCACATTTTCTTCAGTGCGAACTTTACCACAGCTTAAGCGATTGGAATAAAGGTATTGTAGCTGACCAATTTTACCTGTTTGTACTAGGCTACGCATTTTTACTAGTACTGGATGATACTCTAATAGATGTCCTACCATGACAATGCGATCGCGCAGGCTCGCCACCGTCTGTATTTTTAGTGCATCTTCCAGGGTTAAAGCCAAAGGCTTCTCTACAAATACATCCTTACCAGCAGCTAACGCTTGCAACACCAAATTAGCATGAGTTGATGCAGGGGTAGCAATTACTACCGCTTGCACATCTGGCATGTCTAAAACTTGTTCAAAATCAGTAACTCCCTCAACACCATATTGTTCCTTAAATTTTTCTAGGGTTTCATGACTAGCATCGCAAACTACTCGTAAGGCATCTAACTGAGCAAAATTGCGTACTAAATTCTTACCCCAGTACCCACAACCGACAACTGCCACATTTTGATATGTCATAATTCAAATTTAAAATTGTTTGACCAATATTGTTCACATTGTTAAACCCCCCTAGCCCCCCTTTCCAAGGGGGGAATAAAACCCCGGTGGAAATAAAGCCCCGGTGGAAATAAAGCCCCCCTTCAAAGGGGGGTTGGGGGGTTTATCCCTTTAAGCACTAACAGTATTCGCAGTTTTTAATCCTAATCCTGCTAAAACATTTCTAGTGTCAATTATCAAAGATGAATGTTCTGCCACCAACTGGTAATCTACATTATCGTGATCTGTGGCAATAATTACCGCATCAAAACTATGTAAATTTTCCTTGGTTAATGGGCAAGACTTCATGTTTATTTCTGGATAATGACGATGATTGGAGCAAGTAGGAGCATATGGATCGTGATATTCAACATGCGCTCCGTGTCGTTTTAAAAGTTGAATGATTTTCAAAGAGGGACTTTCTCGTTGATCGTCTACGTTTTTCTTATAAGCAACTCCTAAAATTAAAATGCGAGAGTTTTTTAAAGGCTTGGCGTGGTTATTAAGCGAGTACATTAATTGCTCTACCACATAGTTAGGCATGAAAGTGTTAACTTCACCTGCCAACTCAATAAACCGTAAACTTATATCATATTCCTTGGCTTTCCAAGTCAAATAAAATGGATCAATTGGAATACAATGCCCACCCCAACCAGGACCTGGATAAAATGCATGAAAACCAAATGGTTTGGTTTTAGCTGCTTCTATCACTTCCCAAATATCTATATTCATCTTTTGAAATAAAATCTTTAATTCATTAACCAAGGCAATATTTACAGCCCGGTAAATGTTTTCTAAAATCTTAGTAGCCTCGGCAGTTTGAGTTGAAGATACTGGCACTGTTTTAATAATAATCTGGTCGTAGAGTGTTTGAGCAAGCTCAAGGCAAACAGGTGTGGTTCCTCCCACTACTTTTGGTACATTGACTAAAGAATATTTTCCATTAGCTGGATCTTCACGTTCTGGAGAATAAGCAAGTGAAAACTCTTCACCAACTATTAAACCAGTACGAGCCAGAATAGGCAACATAATTTCTTGTGTAGTACCTGGGTAAGTCGTACTTTCTAAAACAACAAGCTGTCCGATTCTTAACTGATGTGCGATCGCATAAGTTGTTTCAATCACATAAGTTAAATCAGGTTCTTTGTGTGTATCGAGAGGAGTAGGAACGCAAATAATAATTGCATCCATTTCTCGCAAAAGAGCCATATCACTAGTAGCACTGATTAAGTCATTACTTAAATCTTCTGAAGGGATATGCCTGATATATGAATTACCTTGTGTAATCTGGTTAACTTTGTGCTTGTCAATATCAAATCCTACAACAGAAAAGCCTTTTTTGGCAAAAGCTACTAAGATTGGTAAGCCTACATATCCAAGCCCAATAATGCCAACTTTTGCAGTTTTATTTTCGATTTTGTTTTTCAGATCTTTAAGTAACATATTAAATCACCTGAATCAGAAAAAATTTATGGCAGTTGAAAACACAGAAGTCATCATATTAACTTCTGTGTTTTTTCCAGCATTGATAACTAGTAGTGACAGTTAACTGTTAACTATTAACCAGCGATATGTACGCATGATTTATAAATGCTTTTCCCATGAGTTGTCAATGGTTTTGGGGTAGTGTCTCATCCATTGATATATTGTGTGCCTCTATAAATGCAGATTCGCTCCTGTTGTTTAATCATGAGACTGCATTTTATGTCCATTGATAGATGCATTTATAAAAAAAGGTGCAAACACAATATAAAATTGAAATCATTAAGCAAATTTAATTATCAAGCAGATACACCTAGCTGCTTAATTCGAGCTTCCACAAAGGAAGCTTGCGCTGGAGGGACCGAGATCAAAATAACCATCAAAGCCCATCTCCTTAATTAACCAGACACTATTAAATTTCTTAGCCTGAAATACTTTGTGTGCGTTTGTGTTAGTTCATTGACAATTTTTACTGTATGACTAACTGAACTAGTACATAACATAGCACAAACAATTGTGGTGTACAACACTAATAGCGTCATCAGTCTCAACATTCTATCTATGTTGTTCTTCACCAAATTTTATTGTAGTAAAACTACACATTGCTTATACCACTCCTGTGATTAATTTCTGTGGCTGATTTACCCCAGTTTCTTGTCTAATTTCATACTGCATTTATTACTAATAGTACCACATTAGATGTCAAATTTACTTAACTATATCTAAACTTTAAAAATGATGTCAGTCAATATACTGATTGACTTCACAATATTTATAATTCAAGTACTAAAAAATACATACGATTAGAATTTTTACTTAAAAAGTTTACTTTTGCTAAATAAGTATGCAGAACACTACTAGTAGTATTTTATTTCTTTTAAAGAAGTAAGGTGTAAATTATAAAATAGTTAATTTTTATACATAAAAAAATTATGAAGGTAACTTAATTGTTAATTCATATTTCTAATTTTTGTAGTCATGTAATACAAAAAAAACAAAATATATTGCCAAATTATAATCATGTATAATCTGTGTCTATAACAGTATAATTACACACTTTTAATTTGTCATTCCCATCAGTAAAAATGAGCGCCTATTGAAACTCAGAGTTAATAGCTCAAGTCCATTAAGATTGACTATTCAAAGTGATGAGGACTTAAGTCCTTACTACGAACAAAACAAAAAAATACTGACTTAGATGCGACTCTTATTTCACTCTAGTGAAATAAGACTTTGAATTTAGAATCTTATTTTAGTTATACCTCTTTTTTTAAAATAAGAATTAGTGATCGCCCAGGTGAAGTTAGTACCAAGCACATCTCTAGAGCATCTTGCCGTCTATCATTCGCTCTTGGTGGATGAATAGAGCGCTATGTCCAGGTGAATTAAGATTAAGCAGCGATCGCACGGATTTTTTCAAACTAGCAAGTTACTTCACGCTTTGGGTGCTGATGTCGTCGCAGAGAGTGCGATCGCTGTCTTTGACTTTGGGATTATTTTTGAGATAATCACGCGCCTGATTACAACCTTGCACTAAAAGGTTATCTAAATTCAAAAAATCCCAGATTAGTACTTTATTGTTACCAGCGACAGCTATAGCCTTGCTGTCAGAACTAAAATTAACATTACTCAGTGGATAGCTACTAATAAAATCGGCTGACTCTTTAAACCAAATCGGGTTGAGAAGATATGTAGTTACACGCTTATCATAGGAGGGAAAAGCTAGCATATTTCCATCAGGGCTGAAACTCAAGCTGTTATACCCAGAAGGGTATCCTTCGAGAGTTTTAAGTTCTTGACCGTTCCAACTCCGTAGTAGTTTTATTTTACTATCACTACTAAGTGTGGCTATCTTATGACCATCTTGGCTAAAGGTGATGCTGGTTATACTATCACTCCCAACGATATCTTTTATGAATATACCTTCGTGGTTCCATAGTTTCACAGTTTTGTCGGCACTCGCAGAGGCGATTGTATCACCATCAGGGCTGAAACTGACGCTGTTAACCTTCTCGCTATGATCTCTTAATGTTTTTATTTCCTTACCATCACTACTCCAAAGTTTAACCGTTGTGTCATCACTGGCAGAAGCAATCATCTTCCCATCAGGACTGAAACTTACACTATTAATCCAGTCACTATGTCCCTTAAGGGTAGCAAGCAAATTCCCATTAATACTCCAAAGTTTTAAAGCATCTTCTTTTCTGACAAAAGCAACTGTCCTGCCATTATCACTAAAACTGAAGTTATTAACTCCATTACTATGCCCTTGAAGAGTTTGTATTTCTTGCTTGCCGTTACTGCTCCAAAGTTTCACTATGTAGTTGTATCTACTAGACTGCTTATCAGCAGGACCTACAGAAGCGATAATTTTGCCATCAGTGCTGAACTTGACACTAAGAACTTGACCACGCTCAACTTGTAAAGGGGGGAATGTTTTGATTTCCTTGCCATTACTGCTGTTCCAGATTTTCACAGTTTTGTCATTACTGGCAGAGACAATTTTTTTGCCGTCAGGACTGAAACTAAAGCTCTTAACTTTATCGCTATGTTCCCCGAAAGTTATAATTTCTTTTCCAGTCAAATCCCAAAGTTTTACGGTGTTGTCATCACTTGCAGTAGCAATGGTTTTGCCATCAGGACTGAAACTCAGTTCATTTATTTTATCTTGATGTCCTCTCAAAGTAGCTCTTAATTGACCGTCAAGTTTCCAGAGTTTAACAGTATTGTCACTATTAATAGAGGCAACAATATTGCTGTCATGACTAAAAGTAATGCTTTCAATGCCATAGTTATATATAGGCTGCCCTATCGAATTACCATTGCTCTGCCAAAGTCTGATCTCGCTGTTTTTACCATTATCACCCTGACTGATTGAGGCAATAATCTGGCTATTAGGGCTGAACTTGACACTTGTAATTGCATCAGGATGTCCAAATAAGGTTTTGATTAGAGTGCCGTCACTTTTCCAAAGCTTTACTAAGTTGTCATCACCAATAGTAGCAATCATCTCACTATCAGGACTGAAAATAACTTCGTTAATTTGATTAGTATGCCCTAGCAAGGTTTTGAGCGGAGTACCGTCACTCTGCCAAAGTTTTACTACATTGTCATTACCAACCGTAGCAATTATCTCGTTATTAGGACTGAAACTAATGCTTGTGATTGTATCATTATGCCCAGAAAAGGTTTTAATTGGAGTACCATCACTTTTCCAGAGATGCACAGTGTTATCTAGACTAGCAGCGGCAATAATTTTGCCATTAGGACTAATACCAAGGCTGGTGATTCTATTACTAAATCCTGGCAAAGTTTTGATTTTTCTACTCTCAAAATCCCAAATATTCACTAAGTCATTAGCACTACCTGTAATCAGACTTTTACTGTCGGGACTGAAACTTAGAAGCGAACCGTCTCCCGGAAAAGTTTGAAATAAAGTGCCATCACGTCGCCAGAGTTTTACCTTGTTATTACCAACACTAGCAGCAATAGTTTGATGATCGGGGCTAAACTCAGTTCTGCTGCCTATATCACTGAAATCTTCTCTTTCGATGCTCCAGAGTTTTACAGTATTATCTTTACTAGCTGAAGCCAGAAGTTTACCATCAGAACTTAAACTGAGGTAAGTGATATCGTCCCTGTGTCCTGGTTGATCTATGTCGAACCGTTGCCTGCCGTCACTTGTTGTCTTTACTATGCTTAGGGTGGGCGGCACTATTTTTGTCGTAATACCAGCAACTTGCTTACCGTCAGAACTGATACTCATCCAAGCGAAATTATAAGTATTATAATTTTTATCCCTAAAAGTTTTAATTAGTTTGCCATCAAAAGAATAGTACTTCACAGTTCCATCTTTATTGGCAAACATCAGGGTTTTTCCATCGGATTTGAAACTCATGCTGAGAGTTCCATAGTTATTGATGGTTCCAATCTCTTTACCATCACTGCTCCAAAGTTTCACTTTGTCGTCTTTACCTGCTGCAGCAATTATTTTACCATCAGGACTGAAACTGACACTGATAATGCGAGCGCTGTGTGGCAAAGATTTAATTTCTCTACCATTCAGACTCCAAAGTTTCACAGTTTTGTCCTTACTTCCTGTAGCAAGCATCTTACTATCAGGGTTAAATGCAACACTAGTGACGGTATCTTTATGCCTCAAGGAAGTGATTTCCCTGATTTCCTTGCCATTATTACTCCATATTTTCGCTGTTTTATCTTTACTAGCTGTTGCTATCCACTTATCATCAGAACTAAAAGTGACACTGGTGACGCTATCAGTGTGCTTTAAAGTTTTGATTTCTTTACCATTAATGCTCCATATTTTTGCAGTTTTATCCTCACTCGCTGTCGCTATCATCTTCCCGTCGGAACTGAAAGTAACAAAGGTGATACTACTAGAATGTCCCTCCAAACGATTGCGCTCTTTAAGTTCATTAACTGCATTATTCAATTGGCTAACAGTCAACAACTGAGTATCAGTTACTGCACCAAGAGAGTACTGTTTCAGTAGTTTTCCTGCTTGGAGAGCAGATACCAACTGATCAAGCTGTGTTTTACTTTTTGAAGCGTAAGTGAGATTGGAGATGTATGTGTTTATCCCTATTAATGTTGCGATGGTGGCAACTCCACTGATTAAGAGCAATAATGATACTAAGGTTAAGGTTGCCCGACGCGCATCTCGCAATTGCCTTTGCGTCACCTTCAGGAGCTTTGCTTCTGTTAGCTTGCGTTGCTCTCTCTCCTTTTCTAGTTCGGCAATTAATTTCTCTGATTGTTGTTGGCGAACAAATGGGACTAAATAATCGTGTACCAGTTGATAGCGATCGGTAGGAATTGCTGGCACTTTAAATACCAATCCTGATTTGACTAAAATAAGTAAAACTAAATCGAGTTTGTCAGGTTTTACCTCTAGTTCTAATTCCAAATCAGCACGAGTTTTGAGGGGGCGAGTGTTATTTTCATCTGTAAGCAAGTACAATACTAAGTTAGCAATCTGCGCATTTTCACCGCCGCAATCTTTGACAACTTCTTCGAGAAATCGCTCTACCAACTTTTCCTTGGGACCTTTTTCTCGATATTTTTCTAGCTTAGTAATTTTCTCGGTTTGCAATTGTGTCCCCACTACCTGCAACTCAATCGGACGGATTTCGCCAAAATCTCCGGCTAAATCTTCTACTAATTGATCTATTAGTGATGGCTCTAAAAACAATCGGGTTGTTTGAGTAAAGCTTTGAATTAATGCTTTGGTGTCTGAGCGGGAAAAATTACCCAAGTAATAAAGAATATCTTTGTCCAGAATGTTATTGTTAATGACTTCTAAATTTGTGAGGCGCTCGTTACACTCTAACAGATAATATAAGTAATCTTCTCTTAATGACAGGATGACTCTAACGTGGGCAACATCCAAACATTCCCGTAAAAAGTTATAAAAAGTTAGCCTTTGTTTTGGATCTTTATAAACAAAGAAAAATTCTTCAAATTGATCGAAGATTAAAACTGTCAGGAGTTCGTTGTCAGCGTTTGTGCGCAATTGGTTGAGGATAGCGCTGGTTCCACTCCCTACTCCCTCCAGTATAGAGTTTTGCCAAGGTGCAATAGCCTCACTTAAACGATCGCCCAGTTCCCGAATCCAATCGGGATAAACTTGCTGCAAAACAGGTACAACATCACGAGTGCCGATCGCTTTGTGTTGCAGTGCTGGTATTAAACCAGCTTGCAAAATCGAACTCTTGCCTACACCAGACTGCCCGTAAATAATCGTCAGTTTGCGATCGGCACAACCCATACGTTCGACGAGACGCTTAACATCTTGTTCTCTTCCCGTAGCGGCGATTTCTTGAGCTACTGTTTCTTCCTGTTCTACCAGTGCTAAAGCGGGATTTTTCACCTGTTGCTTTGGCTGCAACCTTCCCGCACCAATAAAAGCACGGAAACCATACTTTTGCTCGCTCGCTCGCTGTTCAAGTTTAAGATTAAATGCTTTAAGATATTCACCTTGTTCAAAGTAACTGTTACGTAACTCCTGCAAAATCCAAATGTAAAGCTCTGGATCGTACTGCTGTTTGGTTTGTGCTTTGGCAGTTTCTAAGCAGGCGATCGCTTCTTTATTCTCCCCTAGTGCCAACTGCGTCCTTGCTAAAGCAAACAAATACCAACCACGATGAGACGCCTGCTCCCATTCCAAATCGGCAATTGTCTCCGATGATACAGAATTTTCGGCTGCGGATGCGGCATTATCTAAAACTAAGAGTGCTTGTTGTGCCGCATTTTGAGCTTCTATCCAAGCAGATTTGGCGATTTCTACCTCAGCCAGAAAGCCATAGGCTCTTGCTAATCTAAACTGATGCGGATAGGTATGATGCAGAGTTATTGCTCTTTTTGCCACCGCTTCTAACTCATCCCAATGCTGGAGGCGTTGTAGTACTGCTCCCAAACCATTGATAAAATTAGCTACTAAATCTTCCCTTCCGGCTTGCTCGAATACGGTTATACATTCCTGAAAATAATCTTTGGCTTCTTCACGAGCGCGATCGCTTTCGGTGTGATGCAGCACGGCGTAAGTACGCCACCACAAACCCATGCAGTAAAGTAGACAGGCGCGTTGCTCTAGAAATTTTGGCAGGGGAGAGTGGGAAGTGGGCAAAAGTGCTAAACTGCGTTCGTAATGTTGCCGAGACTGCTCCATTGAGCTATGAGCATCTCGACCTAAGACGAACTCTAAACTTGCTTCTATTTCTGGGTGCAATACTACACCGCGATTTTGCAGTTCCACCCGTGCTAACTCTAATTCTGTACGTCGTGGGGAGCCAATTCCCAAATTAAGGACGGTGTTATCGAGAAATCTGCCTGCTCCTACTGCTAAAACTTTGGCAAAAACTTCATCAGCGGTTTGCTGAATATATTGAATTAAATCATCGGTAGGGATGGCAAACTTAACTGTTGTCGTCCAACTTTGAAGATCTTGCGCTAAGCGAATCAGCTTTTGCAGTACTTCGTCTGTTACCCACAACACTACTGGGAAGGGAAAATTTTTGCGAAATTCTTCCCGTACTTGGTTTGCACCCTTGAGTAAAGAATCAATCGTCTTTACAGACTCTAAGCCAGAAACTACTAAAGCCTGGGGATGCTCATCGCCTAGTTCAGCTTGAATTGTTGTGTAGAGAGTTTTGACGGATTTATCCAGAAGTAGCGAGCGGATTTCTACTCTCACAGATTCAAGCAATCTTTGCATCAGGCGGCGCTGCAAACTTGCCGAATTACAGTGCGCCAGAATCAGCGAAAATTCTCCGTTGGAACTTTCAATCGCCCAACTCAACTCCTGTAGGGAATTTTCGTTAAAAGCTGTGGTATCTTGTGGTTGAAGTGCCTGATTCATTTTTCCTGTTAAAATTCTGCGGCTTCTGCCAAAATCGGATTGATATCAAACCAAGATCCCTCGCTATCACAATATTCGTACACAAATCGACTGTGAACTAAACTGCGATAGTCTTCGTCTCCCCGCACCTGCTTATCTTTTGCCACTTGGCGTAGCAATTCCCACTCTAAGTCTGTAATTGCCAACTTCATTTGATTGCACCGGAATTTAATCACATTTTCCAAGATGTTTTTGGAAAGGGGTAGTCGGCGTTCTTTTTTAATCCAATCGTAAAGTAACATTAGTAACTCGCGGACGTGACCACCACTGACACGACACAATCGCTCTAAAGTTTCTGGACTATCGAAAACCTTTGTAATTAAATCGAATCGGTACTCTTCGGGCATTAATGGGAAGGCTCTCGCTAGCACCATCTGTTTAAGTAGATACATCCCCTCCACACAGACAATACCACCCCGTTGTTGCACGGGTACCATCGGCAGTACCTTGGGGTTGACCATAAATCTTTGGGTTAATCTTTCAATATCATTGGAGAACCTCAACGATAGGGGCATAGTGTAAACTACATGGCATTTAAGTTGACGTAACTGTTCGCCCCGATCTACAAAGAGATATTCTGGTTGCGATCGTCCCCAAGGTTTCTGAGAACTTTCCACGCGATCAAGATTATCGACAATTACCACTAGTCCTTTTTTGCCCCGTTGCTTTAGTTTCTCGGTAGCGGGTTGCAGCAGTTCCTCATTAATTGCATCTAAAATTCCTTTGGTGCGCGGACCGAGATATTCTCTTAACTTATTACGGAGTTCTGGGCTGTCTTTTGCCTTAGCTGTAATCTTGCCAATACCTAACGGAAGTTTTGCTTCAGCAGATACCTCCAATTCTACCTGAAATAGTTTGGCGATACCCAGCAGTAAGCTTTTCAAACCTTTAGGTTCGCTGAGTTGTAATATTTCTTGGCTCTCAAGACTTTCACTGACTTGATGGGCAATCGCTAGCATTATATCAGCGATATCCACATCACTCATTTCCAAATCTTGACTGGACTCGAAATAAACTACATGAAAGTCTTTTTCCTCTAATTCTACTTTCAGGCGCAATAGTTCTGTAGATTTACCGCAGCCGATATGTCCTGTAAACAGTTCACACGTCGGCTCATCAGGTGAAAAAAATGTAATATTTTCCTTTAATTCTTCAATAATCCTACCTCCCCGCACTGAGGCAAAATCGATATAGTATTGCCGATCCAGGGGATTGCTCACTACCAAGGTCTTGCTGGGGTTACAAGCTTGATAAAACTTTTGCAAATCCAGTTCCATAAAGAACATCGTAACAAGGCTTACCCCTAGTATATACACTAGCCTTGTTATGTGTTCCGAAAAAATATCTAAGCAATTTC
This sequence comes from Iningainema tapete BLCC-T55, assembly GCF_014698965.1. Classification (GTDB taxonomy): domain Bacteria; phylum Cyanobacteriota; class Cyanobacteriia; order Cyanobacteriales; family Nostocaceae; genus Iningainema; species Iningainema tapete. Next base: position 53,865 of record NZ_JACXAE010000048.1, on the reverse strand, counting down.
TGCCTTAGCATTTAATCTGAGTGTCAAGTACAATCATTGCAGGAATTCCCAATCTTCCAAAGCGACTGGTGCTGTTGGGTCATCATAACGGTATACTTTACCATGTAAAGGATAAAGATTTGTATCTGATTGTAGGTTCGGTGTAGTTTTGTGCTGTGGAGTTTTAGTTTCTATAATAATCACTTCTATAGCATCCCCAGCATGAAAAGGTAAACCCTGTAGTGTCAGAATTCCATCTTCAGTTAAAACGGTTTCTATCTTATGAGCTTTCATCTGTCTACTCAATAGCGCATTCAAAGTGATGAGGACTGAAGTCCTCACTACGAACAAAACAAAAAAATACTAACCGATCATTTAATTACGATCTATTTGAGAGTTTGCACATTAGGATATTTAAGAATTTTCGCGTCAACAGTTAACAAAGGACACTGATAAAATCTGGCTGTAGCCACAATCATTTGGTCAAAAGGGTCACTGTTAAATCCACTTAATTGGGTTGAATCAACTACTATTGGTAGTGTCAAATCTAATAACTGTACTCCTGGATAAGCCAAAGCTGTTTCTAGCCATTTATCAATAGCCAAAGGTAAAATTAGCCGATTTTTCTCTACCAATTTGGCTACTTCCCAACAAGAAACAATACTGACTCCAATACCATCAGATTCGTATTCTCGTAACCATTGTCGCTGTTTATTGGTTAGTCGTGCATCGTTTTGTACCCACCATACCCAAATATGAGTATCAATCACAATCATTTCAGCACTTCCCAATCTTCCAAAGCGACGGGTTCTGTTGGGTCATCATAACGGTATGGCTGTGTATTGTGCAAAGGATAACGATTTGTATCTGATTGGGGTTTTGGTGTAGTTTTGTGCTGTGGAGTTTTAGTTTCCAGAATAATTACTTCCACAGCATCTCCAGCATGAAAAGGTAACTCCTGTAGCGTCAGAGTTCCATCTTCAGTTAAAACGGTTTCTATCTTATGAGCGTTCATATTTCGACTCCTAAGAGCGCATCTACTGTGCGCTTCTCTAATCAAGAAGCGATTTACTTTTCTACTATATTACTTGGTATATATGCTAACTGGGGAGAATTGGGAGAATTTTCCCCACAGCCCCCAATCCAAAATCACTATTAAGCTATGCCCAGCACTTTGCGTAACAATGCTTGATCTTCTGACTTAGCTTTCAAGCGCCCATTTTCCAAATCACGAATCCAGCTTTGACTTTTACCTGCTAGTTTTGCCAATTCCCTTTGGGAGAGATTAAGATTTTGGCGTGCTTGCAAAATTTGATCGCCCATTAAATAGCTGGTTGTGTTTTTTGACGAGGTTCTGTTCTTGGTATTGCGCTGCTTTTTCTCAGATTCAGAAGCTTGCTCCCAATCTGGTGGTAGTTCAAAGGAGAGAATCCGAGCATTCATTAATAAATTCCACTTACCACGAGGACTTGTATCTGTCAAGCGTGTGTCGCCACCAGCGTCATTAATCCAAAATTCGATCGCCTCGTCCGGATCTTCAGGAATATTCATCAACTTTGCCCATAGAGGTTGAATTTCTGGGGGGTAAGTAACTGGATCGAAAATTGGTTTTATTCCATAATGATTGAGAACTTCCAAATCATTCTCAAAGGTGCGCAGCAGTCGTTTGCGTTCTTCCCGTTGCCTGCAAGCAAGGGAGACTTTCTCTTCACCGTAAGCAACGCGCAGTAAAGTAGGAACTGTAATGCGTTGTTCTTTACCCATCTTGGTTTTAAACAGCAACCACAGCATCAGTCGTGCCGCTCCTTCATGTTGCTGCCAAATACTCATAATTGTAGTTAATAAAGTTTTGGGCAAACTGCCATATTGATAGTATGCACTTCGCTCTTTACATGCTTGTTTATTTAAGAAATACTGCGCCCAAATGCCTGGTTTGACTTTAAAAGTTAACCCAATTAAATATTTGCACCCTTGGTCGTCTTCTTGAAAGTGATGCTGAATTTCTTGCAGATGCCATAAGCGACTCTCTTGAACTGAAAATTCTTTAATTCTACCTTGTTGAGGCCAGTCAATACAAGCCATCAGTGAGCAAGCTTGCTGCACCATGTTCTTCATTAACGTTAATTTGGTGGTTTTGTTGAGATCTTTACGTTTTTCTAAACCCAAATATTTTTCTATTTGTCGGTCATCAATGGTAAACTCTTGCTCCCAAGGCTGATCTAATGTGGTAGCATAAGCTGCGAAAATTAAATGGATACAAGCGGCTCTGATGTCAAGTGCCTCAATCGCTTTTAGCTCTGTCTCAATGACATTTCCTTTTGGTGAAGAGGTGATGTGAAAGGCTAGAGCACCCCGCCCTTGGTTTACTTGGCGACGGTAGCACAACCCGGCTTGATCTTTTTGCCAAAGTAGCGATGTTCGTTGTGCTAAAACATTGCAAGCTTCCCAAATTACCATAGCCGAAGCAAATGGACTGTTCTTTCCATTAGAAAATAAATCTAGGCTAGTAGCTTCTCTAAAATCAACTTTACATCTTCCCCTTTTCACCTGTAAGGGTATGGGCGAATTGGTTGGGCAAGCAATTACACATTGAGGTTTAGGGTAATAACCCTCGCAGTTATTACAAAGACTTGGATCGATCCAGTATTCATTGTTCTCTATTTTGATTGCACCTGTCGGACATTGGGGACGGCAATTGTCACATCCAACGCAACTGTTGTTAGGAATTGTATAAGACATAAGGTGATTCCAACTTGACTCGTTGAGATGTCTGGGCAAGGTTCCCCTGGATGTGTGTGTTCTACTACTCATCACCACATTATTTAGGCAATCACAAATTTTTTTTGTCGTACTAATTACCCACATCCATCTTCTGACTGCGCATTCACTTGGAAGCTATTCAAATCATTTAACCAAAGCCCAACTCTTTTTTCTTATTTATAACATTTCATAAATTTTCTTTTCTATTTGTTCCGTATGAGCTAATAATTATTTTTTTTCCTAAATGAACAATAAGTATTTCCATAACATTTTATTTTTGATATATTTCAAAATCAAGTGTTATTTACTAACATTTCTGAAGATTTTTTTAATCTGAAGCAAATATTAATACTATTAATATTTCTCGTCTATAATAAAAATGTTAATTTATTTACTTTGCTAAAAGTAAGAGTAGGTCGTAAATTACAATCAAAAATCAATTTTACGTATAAAAAAATACATTTTTTGAGAAACGATAAATTAATTGAAAAAAAATCTCATATTTGATTCAGAGATACATTATCTATCCTAATTTTTTCAAGCAAAATATATTTTTACTTTATTGGTAAAAGCTTTCATTAAATTACAAAAAAACAAGATTTTAACCACTAAGTCAGAGAATTTTGATTAATAAAAAATTAAATAAAAATCTGAAAAAATGAAGATTTTTATTGTGCTAGTATGAGGAGAAGAGCAACCACCATATCAATAGGTAAAATTGCAGAAGGTACATTTATGGCAACATTAACAGGTTTGACATTTGGCGGTAAAACTTGGACACCTAAATTTGTTCAAGAAATTGATAAAGACATCTGTATTGGTTGTGGCAGATGCTTTAAAATTTGCGGACATAATGTGCTGCTATTAAAAGCTATGAACGAAGAAGGTGAATTTGTTGAAGATGAAGACGATGAGGAAATCGAAAAGAAAGTGATGACAGTAGCTCACGCAGAAAACTGTGTTGGTTGTGAGGCTTGTGCAAGAATTTGTCCGAAAAACTGCTACACTCATGCTGCGTTAAACAACTAGTGTTCAATTATCAATATTGAAGCGATCGCTTCAATGGTAACTGTTAACTGATATTCAACTGTAGCAAGAATAAATTGATTACAAGGGGAAGAACACAGAACTCCTGAGCAAATCTTAGTTTTGTGTTCTGACTACTTTCTTTGGGAAAAAATATATTAAAACATCGTAAAATTTTTCCCTATTTTCTACTATCATCGCTAAAAATTAGTAATGTAGGCGCATGTGCTAATAGCTAGAGGCATACTGTTAGTTGTTAATCATTACTGTTCTATTAAGTACTAACTACAGTACAAACGCGGTTAATCGCGTTTCTAAATCTTCACGGAGTAGCTATTAGCTGTTTGTCAAATACAAATCTAAGCTCAGACTACACCATTCTCTTGCTAATAGATCATACATCAAGAGCATATACTGAGCTAAGAAAAAAGAAAAACACACCTTTAACCACACCTGATAGAGCAGGCATTTATGCAACAAATTCCTGTTTCACTATTAACCCTAGTTGCTGGAATATTAGTTACAATTATCAGCATCTGGGTTGGTCAAAACCACAATCTACTACCGATACAAGCATCGCAACAAGCGCCTTTGGTAGACGGATTTTTTAACCTGATGGTTTCCATTGCCACTGCCTTGTTTTTAGTGGTAGAAGGAACCATCTTGATTTTCTTAGTTCAGTTTCGTCGCCGCAAAGGGGATGATACTGATGGAGTAGATGTTGAGGGCAATCTTCCTCTAGAAGTTTTTTGGACAGCAATTCCAGCGCTCATCGTTCTTGTCTTGGGCATTTACAGTGTTGATGTCTTTCAACAAATGGGAGGATTCGAGCCAGGGAGCCATCCTCACTTGCCGCACAAAACAGCCCAAGTAGCTCAGCCAGGAAGCGCTATTGCTGCTACCTTAAGTGATGCCTCTAGTACGGAAGCGTCAAAGACAACCACCCCAATTCCTCAGATTGGTTTTGGCGCGACTCCTAAAGAACAAGGTAAAAAGGCTGATTTAGTTGTCAACGTCACTGGAATGCAGTTTGCTTGGCTATTTGATTACCCTGATAGCGGTGTAAATGCTGGAGAATTACACGTTCCCGTTGGCGCTGATGTACAACTCAACCTAAAAGCATCAGACGTGATTCACTCATTCTGGGTGCCACAATTCCGCCTCAAGCAGGATGCAATTCCTGGAATGGCAACCCAACTGCGATTTGTCGCGACAAAACCAGGTACATACCCGGTAGTTTGTACAGAATTATGCGGTGGTTACCACGGCTCAATGCGATCGCAAGTAATCGTTCATACACCAGAAGAATTTGAAAGCTGGCTGCAAGAAAACCGCATTGCACAACAGCAAGAACTCAAAGAAGTCGTTGCAGTCAACCCAAGTGAGTTATCCCCATCAGAGTATCTCGCACCCCACACCCATGATATGGGAATTAACTCAGAAACTCTCCAGTCATTAGTCATTAGTCATTAATCATTGGTAAAGACTTCTGACTTTGGACAAATGACTTTGGACAAATGACAAAGGACCAAAATATGACGCAGGTAGAACTTAAGAGCAACACTCCACCAGAGGATAATCAACCAGGACACAAGGTGGTTGCTCATACCGAGCATCCCAAAGCTTGGAAATGGTACGATTATTTCACCTTTAATGTTGACCACAAGGTGATTGGTATTCAATACCTAGTGACAGCGTTTGTATTTTATCTCATCGGTGGACTCATGGCGATCGCCATGCGTGCAGAATTAGCAACACCAGATGCGGACGTACTCGATCCAAATCTGTACAATGCTTTCATGACCAATCACGGGACATTCATGATTTTCTTGTGGATTGTGCCTAGTGCGATTGGTGGATTTGGTAACTACCTAGTGCCATTGATGGTTGGCGCTAGGGATATGGCTTTCCCGAAACTCAACGCTGTAGCCTTTTGGTTAAACCCACCCGCAGGCGCACTGCTGTTGGCTAGTTTCATCTTCGGCGGTTCCCAATCTGGTTGGACTGCCTATCCACCCTTGAGCCTGGTAACAGCTAACACCGCCCAAAGCCTGTGGATACTTGCCATCGTCCTAGTCGGAACTTCCTCAATTTTAGGTTCGCTGAACTTTGTCATCACCATCTGGAAGATGAAAATTCCCAGCATGAGATGGGATCAATTACCATTGTTCTGCTGGGCGATTATGGCAACCTCCGTTCTCGCACTTCTCTCCACACCAGTGTTAGCAGCAGGGTTGGTGCTACTGTTATTTGATCTCAACTTTGGTACTTCTTTCTTTAAACCAGATGCAGGCGGTAACGTCGTTATTTACCAGCACCTGTTCTGGTTCTATTCCCACCCAGCAGTTTACTTAATGATTCTGCCCATCTTCGGCATCATGTCGGAGGTAATTCCAGTTCACGCCCGCAAACCAATCTTTGGATATAAGGCGATCGCCTATTCTAGCTTGGCAATTTGCGTAGTGGGATTATTCGTGTGGGTACACCACATGTTTACCAGTGGCACACCCGGTTGGATGCGGATGTTCTTCACCATCTCCACCCTCATTGTTGCCGTTCCCACAGGCGTGAAGATTTTCGGCTGGGTAGCTACCCTGTGGGGAGGTAAAATCCGCTTCACAACTGCCATGCTCTTCGCCATTGGCTTACTATCCATGTTTGTCATGGGAGGCTTAAGCGGTGTGACAATGGGAACCGCCCCCTTTGATGTTCACATCCACGACACCTACTATGTAGTAGCCCACTTCCACTACGTCTTATTTGGTGGTTCCGTATTTGGTATTTACGCCGGGATTTACCACTGGTTCCCCAAAATGACTGGACGGATGCTGAATGAAACTTGGGGACGTGTTCACTTTTTCCTCACCTTCATCGGTACCAATCTAACTTTCCTACCCATGCACGAGTTGGGTTTACAAGGAATGCCCCGACGAGTGGCAATGTACGATCCACAATTTACCACCCTCAATCAGATTTGTACCATTGGTGCTTTTATTTTGGGTTTATCAGTAATACCCTTCACCATTAACATCATCTGGAGTTGGATTGCCGGAGCAAAAGCCGGAGATAATCCTTGGAACGCTTTAACTCTAGAATGGACAACTACCTCTCCACCCGCAATTGAAAACTGGGAAGTATTGCCCGTCCTTACTCATGGTCCCTACGACTATGGCAAAAATGGTCATAGTGTAGAAGGAACACAAAATGCCACAGCTGTAACTGCAAATTCATAAGTAATGGGTAATGGTTAATTGTTAATGGTTAATTGATAATTATTACTATCAACTATTAACCATGAGCAATTAGCTATTCCCTATTCCCAACAGAAATTTATTTAAGGGTAAACAATGGACGCAGCAGAACACGTTAACAGCTCTATTACCGTAGCTTCAACAGGTGCAGAACATCATCACGAAGAACATCAAGATTTACGAGTCGTGGGACTTTTAACATTCCTCATCTCTGAATCCCTGATGTTTGGAGGATTTTTTGCCACTTATTTGTTTTTCCGAGGCACTAATGAAATTTGGCCTCCAGAAGGAACAGAAGTAGAGTTATTATTACCCACAATTAACACTATCATTCTGGTTTCCAGTAGTTTCGTCATTCACTTTGGCGATACAGCAATTAAGAATAATGATATCCAAGGTATGCGCAAGTGGTACAAAATTACCGCTGCAATGGGTGCCATTTTCTTATTAGGTCAGATTTTTGAGTACTTGACTTTAGGATATGGTTTGACTACCAACGTGTTTGCCAACTGTTTTTACTTAATGACAGGGTTTCATGGTTTGCACGTTTTTGTCGGACTATTACTAATTCTAGGTGTATTGTGGCGTTCTCGTCGTCCCGGTCACTATTCTGCCACCAAACACACTGGTATTGAAATGGCAGAAATTTACTGGCACTTCGTAGACATCATCTGGATTGTTCTCTTCACCCTGCTGTATATTCTCACTCTGTTTTAGAATTGCTAATTGTTAATTGTTAATTGTTAATAGCAATTAGCAATTAACAAAGGAGGTATTTATGATTGATGCAAATAAACTCTCATGGTTTCAAGTTCCTGATGACATCAAACACTTATTGATATTAGCTGCGCAAAATTGGGAAAATACCTCCGCATCAGAAAATTATATTAACCAAGCTTTAGCCAAAACAGGAGATTGTACAGACGTTTTGGTAGCAGCATACAGATACTTTTATTATAAAAATAATTACAAAATGGCACTAAAAACAGCAGTGAAAGTTCTCAATAAAGTAAAAGAATCAGAGGAATTACCAGATAAGTGGGAGCTACTTAAGCCAATCTTATTTGAGCGTAAAGAAGACCCCAAAATCAGACTATATTTAACCGCTTATTCTGCCTCTGGATTGGTGCTGGCAAAATTAGGAGAGTTAGAGCAAGCTAAAGAAGTTAGTACTAATATAAAAGAGATTGATGATAAAAATGAATTTGGTTCTACCATTTTACTTGATATTTTAACACGTACTAACGAATCTGAAGAATAATAAGTAATTTTAAATTTAAGCCAAAAAGCAAAATCTAAAATCTAAAATTAATTATGAAAGGTAGAGATTGGCTTGTAACAGGTTCCGGGCAGTATCAAGCCTGTAAAACTGTTAGAGTATGGGATTTGTTGAGGGATAATTATCGTCTATATCGGTTTTTAACTGAGATGGAAGATGTTCTTAATGATGTTGAAGACGAAAACAGTATTTTAGCAGAAATTAGGATGCTGGTAAGGCGGTTAATTCTTAATTCCTACTGGGTGCAAAATCAATATTTGGAACCTGATTCTAAAACAGGAACTTCTGTATTACTTCTTTATGATGAATTAGGTTTTCCATTCACTGTGCAAACAGTCACGTTTGCCCCAGGAACGCAATCTTCAACTCACAATCATGGAACTTGGGGTGTAGTGGCAGTGTTAAAAGGGCAAGAAAGAAACACTTTTTGGCGGCGAAATCCTCTTCCAGATTCTCAGGACAAAATTGAACGTTCAGGAGAATTAACTTTATTTCCAGGAGATATTATTAGCTTTACTTCCGATTCAATTCATAGCGTACAAGCAGTAGGTGATGAACCAACTGTTACTTTTAATGTCTATGGTGAAACTCGTCAAAAAGAGCGCTTTGAATTTGATTCAGTTACCCATACTGCTAAGAATTTTTGAATAATAACGGAGATACTTCAATGGCAAGAGTAATTTTCTATGAAAAAACAGGCTGTAAAAACAATACTAAGCAGAAAACTTTGCTCACAGCCGCAGGTCATGAAGTTTTGGCGTACAATTTGTTAACGGAACCTTGGACTGTTGAACGTTTGCGCTCATTTTTTGGCTCGCGCCCAGTAGTTGAATGGTTTAACCGCACTGCGCCACGGATAAAATCTGGTGAGATAGTTCCCGAAACAATAGATGCTGAAACAGCTTTACAACAGATGGTTTTAGATCCGCTGTTGATTCGCCGTCCTTTAATTGAGGTAGGCGATCGCCGCGAAGTCGGTTTCGATATAGAATTAGTTGATGCTTGGATTGGTTTAAAGTCTAAAGATGCGACTCTTCAAGAAATTAGTGAAAAGTTAATGAGTCAGGATCTGCAAAGTTGTTCCCACGGTCATGAACACAAACACGAACATGAGCGTGGTGGCTGTAAGCAGCACTCTTAATTGTTGCGCGTAGAACCCTTTGAGCAGAAACTTTTGTGCCTAATAATTAAGGAGATTAGCCAAACAAGTCTGGTAGATGCCGTGCGCCATGCACGATGCGAACTACTTCTATGCCCTCGCTAATTACACGATAAAGGATCAGGTAGCGCCCGACAGGAAAATACCGCAGTTGTGGTGCAATATCAGGGCGTGCCTGACCCAACCCAGGATTATCAGCAAGCATTTGACATTTGGCATCTATCTGATCCAGCAACCTGTCGGCAGCAGCCGGATTGTCAGCCGCAATATACGTCCAGATTTCAATCAGGTCTTCTTCGGTTTTGGCAGTACGAGTGAAGCATCCCACGGCAATCAAGCATCCTTTTGCGAAATTTGACCATTACGTCTGCGTGCTTCCTGCTTGATGGCTTCTATATCCGCATATTGCCCAGCACCACTTTCGATACCTTCATGCCAAAGGCGGCGCAGTTCATCAATATTTTGCACTTGAAGCAGGCGTTTGAGTTTCCAATCGCGCAGTGCTTCACGGATCACCTCACTGCTGCTGGCATACTCGCCCGATTCCACAGCTTCACGAACAAACTCTGCCATTTCTGGCGTCAGAGCAATGCTGATTTTTTCAACTTTTGGCATGGCTTTTCTTCCTTTTTACTCTAAAGTAGCAAAGATTCCTACCAAAATCAAAGTGAAACTAACTTGCGCCCAACTTGTAGGCGATCGCCGCGAAGTAGATTTCGATTACGTTCGCGCACGAACACTAAAAAACCTTGCTCTGTATAGATTTCAATAACTAAGAGCAAGGCGTTTGTGTACTATCAGTTGTCTCACGGCTTACTGCCTAAATCTGATTTAACATTTCAATCTCTTGTTGTGTTAGTACAATTGAGGCAGCAGCAATGTTTTCTTCGAGGTGGGCAATAGTTGTAGTTCCAGGAATTACAACAATGTTGTTAGCACGGTGCAGCATCCACGCCAACGCAATTTGACTGGATTTAACATCACGTTGACGGGCAATTTCTGCCAGCGTTCCTTCATCGGAAGCTAGTGGCGCACCATGTTTGAGGGGATTTGCTCCTAAAGGACCATAAGGAATAAATGCAATCCCGTGTTTGGTGCAGTAATCTAGAACATCTTCGCCAGTGCGTTCTGCCAAGTTTAAGCGATTTTGTACCGAAGCAATATTGGCGATGTCACGCGCTGCTTCAATTTGCTCGGTGGTAACGTTGGATAATCCGATGTGACGTATCTTGCCTTCTTTTTGTAATTCTACCAGCATTCCTACGGACTCGACAAACGGCACATTTGGGTCTGGGCGATGTAGTTGGTATAAATCTATGCGGTCAACTTTTAGCCGTTGTAAGCTGGCTTCACAACCACGCCGCAAGTTCTCCGGTCTGCCATCCGGTCGAATATCGTCCGGCGCAGTTTTGATAATACCACCTTTAGTAGCAATAAATACACCGTTTTTGTAAGGATGCAACGCTGAAGCAATTAACTCTTCGTTGAAACCCGGACCGTAAGCTTCGGCTGTGTCAATAAAGTTTACACCTAACTCCACTGCACGGCGTAGGAGTTTCTCACCGCTTTCCCAGTCAGGATAGGGACCAAAATTTCCCGGCTGTCCGGTTAAACGCATTGCACCATAACCCAAACGGTTAACTTTTAAATCACCTCCTATGTTGAAAGTGTTCACGAAAGAAGCGTTGATTTGTACAGTATTGTCAGTCATAGGGTTATTTCTTTTGAAATGTGTGGATGGTTAGTTAATTGTTTCCGCAAGTGAGGTAAGCGTGTTGATCAAAATCGATCGAGCTTGTCATAAATTTCTAAAACGCATAAATGTTGTCAATAAGTTGCTTCACTCAAATCTGAAGCTCTTTCAGCAATCATCATGACTGCCGCTTGAGAGTGGCAGCCTACGACCGAAGGCATCACGCTTGTATCCACAACTCGTAAACCTTCTACATTATGTACTCTGAGTTCGGGATCGACGGCTGCTAAATCGTCTAAACCCATACGGCATGAACCAGCAGGATGCCACTGGGAGATCGCCTGTTGCCGAATGGTTTCTCTCAGTTCTGCATCAGTTTGTGCCGTAGTTCCAGGAGTGCGATCGCTCCTTGGGTAAAGGAGCGATCGCACTAGATGCAAAGACTTGACGAGCAATCCGAACTCCTTGTACAAGTCGGTCTAAATCAGACTGAGCGGCGAAGTAGTTGGGATCGACTAAGGTCGCATCCAGAGGATTGGCGCTCGCCAGCCGAATGCTTCCCCGTGACAGTGGACGTTGCAAGGCTAATACAATCATCAGCCCATCTGACTCGTCGCTTTTTGATATTTCAAAAGTTGTGGGCATCCAAATCAGTTCGAGATCGGGAGTCAACCAGCCAGGATTAGATTTGCAAAAAAGACCGACAGGGGTCGAAATTGGTCGGGGAAAGGGAACGGGTTTGGCAAGATCAAAAACCACCGACAGCAAAACGTGATCGTGTAGATTTTGTCCCACTCCAGGCACAGCAGCCATGGCATTCATGTTGCTCGTGCCGCCCACCATTTTGCCACGCGGCTGACGGACAACGCAATTAGCCAATCCGGGTTGCGGTACGGTTGGGTAATCCCAGTCAACTGCTGTATGCAGCCACGTTGGTTCCCCAAAGCTGAGGGAGTCTGACCAAACTAGGCGATGGTAATTGCGTACCTATATCAGCTAAGTACACAAATCCGTTACGTTCATCGACGGCTAAATCTTGAGGTAGCGCTTTCGAGGTAGGGGCAACATCATCGCCAAAATCAAACCGATAGATCAATACGGTGGCAAAAATCCGACCATCACGGGTGACTGCATGATTCCACGGGCGAATCGGGAGTTCGGCAACAACTTCGAGGGTTCCCCGTTGGGGCTGCTTGGTAGTTGTTGTAGACTGAGCAAGGTTGGTTTGAGATGGAACAGAGGCGGCGTTGGTTTGGTATCCGAGCAGGAAAGCGATCGCCACTAATAAAACTGACATACCACGTTTTTTCAATCGGACTGTATTCACGCTTACACTCCTAGCTAGAAGATGCTTTACCCTTCATCGGTCCAGAAAATTCTATCGCGTTACCGTTGTTGTCTAACACGAAAGCGAGGCGATCGCTTTTCTCGGTTGCGGCTTACCACCGCCGAGTATTTCGAGACGAAAGCCGTTGAGTTCCAGATAAGCTAGATCAACACTAGGAAGGCTTGGTTCTTTCCAACGCAGTACTTCTTTAAAACCAAACTTCTGTTTGTACCACTGCATCGTTTGCTCAAAGTTGGGAACACGCAACATAATGTGATCGGCTTGCAATGAACTGAGTGCAGGTGATTGAGTTTGTGCTAGTATTTGAGCGGGATTAATTTGGGCTTGAGTTGGAGTGTTTGAAGTCACGCTCCAGGTTGCTAAAACAATACCCATTACAAACGCTGCTACAACATTTAGAATGCTTCGTTTGGCAAAAATCATACAATTTCTCCTCTTCTCAATCGCTTCGTCATTCTTCAGCACAAATGTTTTTTCATGAAGGGAACAATTCTATCTACTGACCTCATTACTTCTGGAGCAATATCATAGAAGTTAAAGTGGTAACCTTCTGTCCAGAAAAGTTCTTTTTCGCTTTGCACCAAGTTGTAAAACTTTTTAGCTTGTTCGGGCAACAAAGCACCATCTGAGTGAACCATCAACAGAGGAATTTTGATTTTTGAGGCTTGGCTGATGGGATCGAAATCCATCCAGTCGTTCCACGCCATCACCGCAAATTCGTTTTTCCATTCTTTGATACCACCACCACGATTAGTGTCCATGTAATAGTCCATAGGACCATAATTAGCAGCTTCCTTGCTGGTATCATTACTGAATATTAGGATAGTTTTGTTTTCTCCCGTCAATTCATAATGCTTTTTAGCTTCTTCCGCTTCTTTTCTATGTTTAGCCACGCCTTCCGCTCCACCGAATAACATAGGCGCTAAAGATGGCTCAGAAAACCAACCTGCAACTGTTGCTACCGCCTTTACACGAATATCTTTGGCTGCAAGGTAGGTGGCATTGCCTCCAGATGTACAAACACCCACCATACCGATCTCACCTACATAAGGCAAAGATTCCAAATAAGAAACAGCCGCTTGCAAGTCTTTCAGTTTTCCTTCGATTGATTCATTTTGGCGGGGAAGTCCTTCGCTTTCACCATAACTAGCATAATCAAACGCAAGGGTAATAAAGCCTTTTTCCGCTAATAACTTGGCATACGTACCCGCCATCATTTCCTTAACAGAAGTAACAGAACCTTCAACGATGAGTGCCGGATATTTTAGACTCTCATTAAAATCATCTGGTGTAGAAGTTAAATTTGTAAATGGATTCATCCGGCTGCTGTTGCGAATATTCAAGCCTTACACCGTTCCACTGCCCAGATGTGGCACTGTCTGTAGCTCGGCTGAGAATAGTCGGCGCAGATGCGGTTAGAAGTTGAGCGGTTATAGGCGCGTGAGTTGACATGAGGCTACATCAACCTAAATTCTGTTGTCAGAATACATTTGTGCCTGAGTGTGCTTCAATCATCCATAAGTAATAAGCCAATTATCTCTTCATCGTTATATATCACCTCAAAAGACTGATGAATATCAACACTAAACCTCCCAGAATATGCAACACAGAAAAAATTAATGTAATACGTCCGCTTTTTGTTCTCCAATTTAGTTCGAGATTGCTAACTCTTAAACTACCAGCAATCCCAGCAATCACGCCAATAATTATAAGTATCAGTCCAATCATAGTTGGAGTAAAAAAAGATGTCATATGCTTAGAAACTAACTATACTTTGATCAGCGAAAGTAATCTGAACAAGGCTACTTTTATCACAAGAAGCAGTCAAATGTTTAAATTGCGCTCAAAACTTTACCCGTGGATATCGTTCCAGTACTTTTGAAAAAGCTGATTATAAATTGCTACAAGCCGTGCGTAGGAGTTTACAGCTGCTAAGTGCATCTCTACAGCCTTTAAGGACAAAGAAACGGCAGAACTATTTCCCCTTTTTAAAGTTTTTGGGACTACACAAATCTGTGAGACTTGTGTAGAATAAGTAATAAATTTATAGTACTCTTCCATAAATTCCCTGTACTCAGGAGAAGCGATCGCATGATCTTGAGAGCTTGAATTCATATCTATCTAGCCGATTAGTTTGCTATGAAAATAACTGCCTTTGCTCTCGTCTCACATCTGTCAATGGCAAGAGTATAATCTAAAAGTTTTGATGTGATTGGAGCTACAAGTGTCAATATTAACCCAGATTTGACTAAATTTTGTTACAATTTAGTCAAAAAGGGCTAAAAGCCCCTAGTCCTAATAATCGATGAAATACCATATTGGCGGTAGTTTAAGCAGTGATGCTCCCAGCTATGTGGAGCGAGATGCGGACGTAGAACTGTATGAGGCATTAAAGCGGGGAGAATTTTGCTACGCCCTTAACTCCAGGCAAATGGGTAAATCGTCACTGCTGGTAAGAACTCGCTTACGCATGCAACAAGACGGGTTTAAATGTACCACAGTTGATCTGACTCAGATTGGCAGTGAACACATTACTCCAACTCAGTGGTACAAGGGAGTTGCAGCAGATATATGGATAGGTTTCGATCTTTTAGGAAAAATTAATTTAAAGAACTGGTGGGAACAGCACTCCGATCTCTCTTTACTTCAAAGATTGAGTCGGTTTATTGCTCTTGTATTAAGTCAATTTCCTGACGAAAAACTGTTTATATTGATTGATGAAGTTGATAGTATTCTCGGTTTAGATTTCCCAGTAGATGACTTTTTTGCGCTGATTCGTTTTTGCTATAACCAACGGGCAATTGACCCTAAGTATAACCGCGTTACTTTTGCCATATTTGGGGTGGCAACGCCATCAGATTTAATTGCTGATAAAATGCGCACGCCGTTTAATATTGGCAAAGCAATAGAAATTCGGGGTTTTCAATTGAGTGAAGCCCTAATCTTGGCAAAAGGTTTACAAATAAAACAAGGCAACGAACAAACATTATTACAAGAGATATTAGCTTGGACGGGGGGGCAACCATTTCTGACTCAAAAACTTTGTCAGTTGGTGCAAAATTATAGTAAAGAAGCTATGAGTGGGGTTCTCACTATACCTCCAGGGACAGAGGCATTTTGGGTGGAGAGTGTGGTAATGTCACGTTTGATTGAAAATTGGGAATCTCAGGATGAGCCAGAGCATTTGCGGACAATCAGCAATCGCCTCACCAGTCAGAAGCAAAGCCCCAACTGCAGCTTAAGCATCTATCAGCAAATTTTACAAGGTGTGACTGTACTATGTGATGAAAGTCACGAACAGATAGAACTGTTACTTTCTGGGTTGGTGGTGAAACAGCAGGGTATATTGAAGGTAAGAAACCGGATTTATCAAGAAGTATTTAACCTAGAGTGGGTAGAAAAACAACTTGCTTCTGTGCGTCCTTACTCTCAAGCTTTTGATGCTTGGGTAGCTTCAAAGCAGACAGATGAATCGCGACTTTTGCGGGGACAAGCGTTGAGAGATGCGCAAATTTGGTCGAATGGCAAAAGTTTGAGTAACTTGGATTATCAGTTTTTAGCCAAAAGCGAAGAATTAGATCGTCAAGAAGTAGAAATCCGTCTAGAAGCTCAACGAGCAGTTGAAGTAGAAGCCCGACTCCTAGAACAGCAAAAAAGACTGGTTCAAGAGCGAAAAGTTAATGGACTGCTAAAATTTTTCATCTTTGGCATGACGCTCAAGTTTGTGCTTGCTCTGGGATGGGCGGTAACAAGTTTTTCGCAGTACCAAAAAGTCATAGCCAGCAAACAAGATGCGACAAAAAAAGAAATTCAGGCGATCGCATCTCAGTCAGAAGCACTCTTTGCCTCGAATCAAAGATTGGATGCATTAGTAAAAGCCCTGGCGGCACAAAAGAAACTGCAACAACTTGATGGAGTTAATGCAGATATCCACAGCGAGATTTCGTCAGCACTTTTGCCAGCAGTTTATGGAGCAGTTGAGTCCAATCACTTATCAGGGCATAAAGCTGACATTTGGGCATTAGATGTCAGCCCCAACCCCCCAACCCCCCGAATTTCGGGGGGCGAAGGGGGGTTGATTGTTTCTGCATCTGTGGATGGTACAATCAAACTTTGGCATAAAGATGGTCAGCTACTGAGAACTCTAAATGAAGATAGCTTGAAAGTTCGCGCAGTAAAATTTAGTCCTGATGGTCAAATGTTCGCTTCGGGTCATGTTGATGGTACAGTCAAACTTTGGCGAATTGACGGCACTTTACTTACAACTCTCAAAGGAGATATGTCGGCAGTTGTAACTATTGCTTTTAGCAACGATGGCAAGTTCCTCGCCACCGGAAATTACGATAGAACTGTTAAAATTTGGCTTCTCAATAATAACGGCAGATTTGCTCGTCCTTATAAAACTTTGAAAGCATCGGCAATGGTTGTCAGCGTGCTTTTTAGCCCGAACAGTCAAACCATTGCAGCGGCAAGTGGAAAATCCATTAAATTTTGGAATATTAATGGTACAGAGAGATTGACATGGGTGGGACATGGTGCTATAATATATCAAATAGCCTTCAGCCCAGATGGTCAAAGATTAGCTTCGGCAAGCCGAGACAATACTATTAAAATCTGGAACCTCAAGGGAAATCTAGAAAAGACCTTGGAAGGACACAGTGATGGGGTGTTGGCAGTAGCTTTTAGCAAAGATGGTCAAAAAATAGTCTCAGGAAGTGCAGACAAAACCATTAAACTCTGGAACATCAACGGCACAGAGCTTTTGACACTAAGAGGGCATAGATCTTCAGTTCACAGAATTGCCATCAGTCCTGACGGTAGTTTTATTGCTTCAACAGGGATGGAAAACATCGTCAGAATATGGAAACCAGAAAATCAGTTACAGACTACCCTCACCGCCGGAAGTGGATCAATTAGGTCAGTGGCAATCAGTCCCGACAATTTGGCGCTCGCCACTGCCAATCTCGACCAAACAGTCAAACTCTGGCGGCGAGACGGAACATTACTGCGAACACTTCGCGGACATGACGCGCCAGTTTTTGCAGTGGCGTTTAGTCCAACCCCCCCAACCCCCCGAATTTCGGGGGGCGAAGGGGGGTTGATTGCCACAGGAAGCCTCGACCAAACAGTCAAACTGTGGCGCAAAGACGGAACATTACTGCAAACGTTACGCGGACATGACGCTGCTGTTTTTGCCGTGGCGTTTAGTCCAAACCCCCCAACCGAAGGGGGGTTGATTGCTACAGCTTCTGGGGATAATACAGTTAAGCTGTGGAGAGTCAACGATGGTAAACTGCTGACGACTCTTAAAGGACATAGTAGCGTAGTTTGGGGAGTGGCGTTTAGTCCTGATGGTCAAATTATTGCTTCAGCTAGCGAGGACAATACAGTTAAGTTGTGGAAGCGCGGTACGGGTGGGTTTGAAAGTAGTCCATACAAAACTCTCAATGGTAATAAAGCAGGGGCGATCGCAGTCGCTTTTAGTTCTGACGGTAGTACCATTGCTTTAGGAGCAGGAGATAATACAGTTAAGCTATGGAAGCGCAGCGTTCGCACGAGTGAGTTTGAAACTACCCCATACAAAACCCTTACTGGTCATACTAGTACAGTATTGAAAGTGGCGTTGAGTTCTGATGGTAAGTTTATTGCTTCAGCAAGTGGAGACAATACCGTCAAACTTTGGCGCCGAGATGGCACAATGGTGAAAAACTTGATTGGACATAGCGCTGCAGTTCGGGGAGTTGCCATCAGCCCTGACGGTAGTTTTATTGCTTCGGCTGGTGATGACAATACGCTCATTATCTGGAATACCCAGCAGATTCTCAAGCTAGATCCGGTGGCGTATGCTTGTAATTGGGTGCGGGATTACCTGCGGACGAATGTAGATTTGAGCGAGAGCGATCGTTCTGTATGCAAGAAGTAATCAATGATAGTTATGAAACTATCACAAAATTATTTAGTGAGAATCCGGAATATTCCAGATTGAAGTTGTAGTTCTATATAGCTAACCAATTATACTGACAATAACTATACTTAACCAAAGCCATACTGTTTCTTACAGTGTGGCTTTATATTTTCTTGATATGAAAACCTCACGCAAAGACGCAAAGCTTTTTTTCGCGTCTTTGCGTGAGGATCAAAAATAAAGTTTCCTAGCGCCTAAACGATTGCCTGTCTTCTTATGGCATGACTACTATATAATTGTGCATCGCTGACAGAACTCTTAATCAAATTTAATGCAACCTGATGCGCTCTATTACGTAGTCGGGCATTAGCTCCAAACCAGGTAGACTCCAATCGCTCTTGCAGTGATGTTCCTCTGTGATGATCTAACCATTCAGTAACTGCGTTGTATGCATCCCACAGCGTCTTGCCTTTGTTGCCAATTCCACTTTCAAAGTTAGCAAAGAGTTGATGCCAATCTGGATGCAAAGTTGGATTTGGAGTGCGCAAAACCATTCCCATGTAGGTTGCTAAAAGTTCGCTGTTAAGTTCCTGATTTGCCATCGCTTGATACTCTTCGACGCTGCACTGAAACTCCCGCTTTGTTAAATCAACTAGATCCTGAACTCGTGCTAGTTGATCTTGCAAATCTATACTATGAGGTATGCAGATTGCTTTTTTTTGCCATAAATCCCCGAAGCGATTTGCTGCTGCTCCGCTTAATGTGTTCCAGCAGACGACGCGAATGGGGGTGAATTGAATCCACACGGCTGTTGAGCCATCATGAGAATTATGTAACAGTAAGTAAGGACGTACCCAATCATTGGGAAGGATGGCTGCTTCAGTATTCTCAATTCTTGCTAGTACCCAAATTCTCTTACCTTGCTGTAGACTACCTGCTGCTTCCAGGTTGACTTTTCCTTGATTAATTAAGGGATCAAACCATTGGAAGGCTTCAGAGTTTTGCAAGGGTACATAGTCGTGCTTGACTGTTCCTAACAGTTGGCGATCGCGATCGCGAATTAGCTTCTTGCACACAGCCGCCTCTGTTGTACCTTCTCCCAAACGCACTATGGGTTCTTCTATCACCTGCCAGTCTAGCCCTGCTTTAACTATTGCTTGTGCAGTAGTCGGGGGACTATCTAATACTGTGCCTAAACCGTGCCATGCAGCTTTAGCTACAAAAAATCCAGATTCAAATTGGTGTGACATGACCAAACCCTCCTGTGTGAAGAAAAGATTACTCAGAGGCGTTGCTAACTGAATTCTTTTACTTTGACTGGGAATAACATTATATCATATTTATGGTCATATAGCAATCCTAATTTTAGAAAAATGCAAAAAGCATGTGCTATTTTGATTTACAAACACGATTGAGGCTCAGATCCCCGACTTCTTAAAGAAGTCGGGGATCTTGTTGTTTACTTAGTGTCATTTTCGATACAATAATTTACAATATTTCGTCGCTTAAACGAGTATAATAGAGCAGGTTTTTATTATATTGAGAAATTTTTATGCATCGCCGTTACGGAGTTCGTTGGAGCAGACGCTACTTTCTGGCGGCTGCTAGCTTTGTTTTTATGAGTGTATTGGTACGACAGGGAAGTAGCACTCTAGCACATGCTCAATCTCCTTTACATAGTATAGAAAATCAGGTATTACCACCAGTGAATACTGATACAATTGTCGCATCTAATAATAAGTTTGGCTTCAACCTGTTTTTAGAAATCCTCAAAAAAAATAGCGACAACAACATTTTTATTTCACCTTCAAGTGTGGCTCTAGCCCTGGCGATGACTTACAACGGAGCGAGTGGCTCTACCCAAGCAGCAATGGCTCAAACTTTGGAGTTGCAAGGGATAAGTTTGGAGCAAATCAACACCTCTAACAAGGCATTAACAGAGTTGTTAGAAAATCCTGAAGAGTCGGTACAACTAAATATTGCGAACTCGCTGTGGGTGAAACAAAATTTTACTTTAAATCCTGAATTTATTCAGAGAACTCAAGATTTCTACAAAGCAAAAGTAAGTAATCTAGACTTTAACGATCCAACCGCTCCCAGTACAATCAATAACTGGGTAAGTGAAAATACAAACGGGAAGATAAACAAAATTATAGAACAGATTAGCCCCGATGAGCGGCTATTTCTGATCAATGCCATCTACTTCAAAGGTAGTTGGGCAGAGAAATTTGATAAACAACTTTCAGCAGATTACCCATTTTATCTATCCTCTGGCGCAGAAATACAGCATCCCATGATGTCACAATCTGGGGAATATAGGTATTATGAAAACGAACAATTTCAGGCAGTTAGTCTACCTTATGGTGATGGCAGATTGAGCTTTTATATCTTTTTGCCTCAACAAAACTCGAACTTAAAAGACTTTTATCAAAACTTGAATGCGCAAAATTGGGAAAAATGGATGACTCAGTTTAGTAAGAACAAAGGATTCATTCGTTTACCCCGCTTTAAAATGGAGTACAGCGTTACACTTAATGACGCTTTGAAAGCTTTAGGTATGCAAGTAGCTTTTAGCGACAATGCAAATTTTTCTGCGATCGCTGAAGATCTTGCTATTAGCGAAGTTAAGCATAAAACTTTTGTTGAGGTGAATGAAGAAGGTACTGAAGCAGCTGCAGTTACCTCAATAGGCATCAGGGCTACATCGGTAATCATCGAAAAACAGCCGTTTAGGATGATTGTTGATCGCCCCTTTTTCTGTGCTATTCGAGATAATCGGACAAAAACTGTTTTGTTTATGGGTTCAATTGAAAACCCACAGTCACGTTAAATAGCAATCCTAATTGAGTTATGAACCGCCAAGACGCCAAGAACGCCTTCCCTTCGGGACGCGACCCGATCGCGCAGCGTCTCCGACAGGAGAAGAAAAGAAAGATTTGTTTTTACAAATCATTTAGGACTGCTAAATGACGTCTGGCAATTCATCTTCAACTAACCGCAAGCGAGGATATTGGTAAGCGACAAAAGTTACCAGTATCACCAGCACTTCCATCACAATAAATAGTAGACTAATACCACGACCTGGTCCTATGCCAATGATTTGTCCGATGCTTCCGGCTAAGAAACCGTTAGCTGCCATTAAAGGCTCGAAAATTCTGTCGGCTAGAGGCCCTGCAAAAATATAAGCTAAGGGGATACATGACCAACTAATTATATTGATTGTGGCAAAAACTCGACCTTGAATATCGGGAGAAACTTTTCGGAGTAAAATGGCATCGCAATAGCCATTGACGAAAGGCAAGCTGAAGAAAAACAAGAAATTAGCTAGGGCGAAAAGTTCAGCGTTATGGCGTAGTCCAAATGCTAAAATACACAGCTGACTAAGTAACGCGAAACCAAATACGCCACGGATTAAAGGTTTAGGTCCTCCCCAAACACTCATAACTATGCTGCCTAGTAGCATCCCCACGCCACCGATGGACTGAATGATTCCCAAAACAGCAACTGAAGTAAAAGAAAGTACCAGTGGTGTGAACAAGACATCAATCAATCCTAAAACAAAGTTATTGATGGCGAATACAATTAGCAGCACTAAAAGTCCAGGGCGAACGGCAATATAAGTCCAGCCTTCAATCGCCTCACGCCAGAAAGAATTCCGAGTTGGAACACTAGCTTTCTTAGCTTTAGGAAAGCGAACGAGTAATAAAGTTGTCAGGGCAAACAAGAAGGTGATAAAGTCAATTAAAATTACACCAGGAAGCTTGACAATTCCAATCAAGACTCCTGCTAGCAAAGGTGAGATGAGTTGGGCAGTTGCTTCTGCTGACTGAACCATGCCACTGGCGCGAGATAGGAATTCTTTCGGGACTAACAAAGACGTAGAAGCAGTGTAGGCTGGTAATTGAAAGGCTCTAAAGACAGAACTGAAGCCAACCGTTAGATAGAGATGCCAAATTTCTAGATTGCCAGTGGCGAGTAATAGGGCGATCGCTACTGTAGTTAAACCCGAGCCAGAGTCCGAAACAATCATACACCAGCGGCGATTCCAACGGTCTACCAATGTACCAGCAACAGGAGAAATCACTATACCGGGCACCACGGCAAATAGTAAAATCAGAGAGAATTGGGTAACTGAACCAGTGCTTTGGTATACCCACACTCCTAATGCAAAGCTAGTCAAACCCGATCCGGTTAAAGATACCAGTTGTCCGAACCAAACGAGAAGAAAAACACGTATTTTGGGGAACATACGAATCGCATAACTATACTATAGTAGTTAATGGAGATTAGACCGAATTTATGCAACTTTACGCTCTAGGCTGAGCGAAAACACAATTTATAGCGATTTGAAAAAAGAATGTAACACATGGATAAAACCCCTCCCCAACCCTCCCCTTGTTAAGGGGAGGGCAGGGTGGGGTTATCTGTCTTAAAATTCAGAAAGCTTAGTTTCGGGATATTCAACAAGCTTCTGTAGAATTTCCTGATAATAATTAAACAGGTGTTCTATGGTTTCATGAGTGAACAATTCTGTACTGTACACCAGAGAAATTTCGATGGTTTGAGAATCTTCAGATGGAGAAGAAACAGAAAGTTCTAGAGGAACCTCTTCATCCCACAGTTCACATCTAGGTTGAACGGGTAGAATTTCCCAGTTTGACATCCCTTCCTGTATGGGCGGCTCCATAGTAACGTTTGCCAAGAGAGTAAGTTCTCTTTTGCTTCCCACAGCTTCAACGACTTTTTGTACAGGAACCTCTTTATTATTGATGGCTTCATTAACTGTTTCTTTCACCTGCTCTAAAAGAGTCAGTCCTGTTTGAGAGTTAGAGAGAACTGAGCGCAAAATAACGTCGTTGATAAAACAACCGAGCATTCTTTCCACTTCTGGTGTACTGCGATTACCAGTTGTAGTCACTATGAGAATTTCATTTTGTCCACTCCATTTGAACAAGAGTATTTTTAGAGCAGTAAGGATGATGACGTAGGTGGTAACTCTTTGCGCACGGCTGAGAGTTTCCATTGATGCAACCAGATTTTTGGGCAGAACGAAAGAATAGAAAGATGCTTGTCTGCTGTCGGTAGTAGGTTGTAGCTGCTTAGAAAGTGAGACATCTTGTGGATTATCCGTCAGTTTTTGCAGCCAATAATGTAGTTGCTTTTCTAGTACTTCTTCGTTCAACCGCTTTTGCTCCCAGAGAGTAAAGTCTGCGTACTGGAGTAGTACTTCGGGTAGCGGTTTTAGTGCAGTGGCTCCCTCTGAGCTAGATTCAACAGAGAAAGCGCTCACTAAGGTTTCTAACTCCTGGAGAAAGATGCCGATTGACCAACCATCTGTTATAATATGGTGCATCGGTATTAACAACCAATGTTCTAGGGGAGATAACCGCAGCAAGGTTGTCTTGATTAAAGGACCATTCGCTAGATCAAAGTGGTACTCGAATTCTTCAGCAACAATTCTTTGCGCACAAGCTTCTCTCTCAGTAGCAGGTAGATCTTGTAAGTCTACTATCTTTAACGGTAGGGTTAAGGATGGGGCAATGACTTGCATAGGTTGACCGTTTTGGACGGTAAAGGTAGTACGTAAAATTTCGTGACGACGGATAATCTCATTGATGCTCTTCTCTACCACCTCTGGAGAAAGTTCGCCTTTGAAACGTAGAGGAACACCACTGTTGCAGATGGAGCTATCAGGATTTAATTGCTCTAAATACCATATATACTCTTGAGCAAAAGATAGAGGTATGTGCGTATCTCGCGTTGTGGGTACAAGTGGAGGTAGGGCAGTTATACTATCAATGAACCCAGAACTAGCAGTTTCTATCACCTGGCTTAATGAAGCGATGGTGGGTGCTTCAAATAGATGGCGCAGGGGAAGTTCGATCGCAAAGACTTCCTGAATGCGAGACATAACAGAGGTGACTAGGAGCGAATGTCCTCCCAAGGAAAAGAAGTTGTCTTCAACGCCCACTTGCTCAATTTTCAGTACCTCAGCCCAAATGTCCGCTAGCATTTCCTCAGTTGCAGTGCGAGGGGCGACAAAAGATTGTTCTAGTTCTTTTTGCAAGTCGGGTGCAGGTAATGCGCGACGATCTATTTTACCATTGGGTGTCAGCGGTAGTGCTTCTAACATAACAAAAGCACTCGGTATCATGTAATCAGGTATTTGCGCTTTGAGGAAGCGGCGCAAGTCATTTGTTGTCAGTGTTCCTTGCTGATGTGGGACGATATAAGCTACTAATTGTTTGTCCCCGGCAATGTTGTCTCTGGCGATCGCCACAGCTTCTCTCACCCCAGAATGCTGACTTAGTAACGCTTCAATTTCTCCTAATTCGATCCGGAAGCCCCGTATTTTTACTTGGTTATCAATGCGTCCGAGGAATTCAATGTTACCGTCTGGTAAATAACGTGCCAAATCCCCAGTTTTATAGAGACGTTCAAAATTAGAGGATTCTCCTCTGCTCCCCTGCCCCTCTGCTCCCCCGCCTCTTCCGAAGGGATTGGGAATAAATTTCGCTTCAGTTAAATCAGGTCGGTTGAGATATCCCCGTGCTAATCCTACACTACTAATGTACAACTCCCCAGGAATACCAATGGGTTGGGGTTGGAGATTGCGATCGAGAATATAGATTTGGGTATTGTCAAGTGGACGACCAATTGGCAACACTTCCATACCTTCAAAGCATTGTGCAACTGTAGCACAAACAGTGGATTCAGTTGGTCCGTAAGCATTAAAGAAACGACGTTGCTTTGCCCATTGCGTAACCAAAGAAGGAGGACAAGGCTCTCCGCCAACAACGATCGCCTGCAAAGCTGGTAACTCTTGCATCGGTAGAGCAGCAAGTGCTGACGGTACTAAAGTCAGATGAGTAATCTCCTGCTTCTGTAACAGTCGCACTAAAGGTTGTCCTGGTTGCAATTCCTCCCTCGTTCCTAAACAAAGTGTAGCTCCCGCACAAATAGCCGTAAAAATTTCCCCAACTGCGGCATCAAAACTAAAAGAAATAAACTGGAGAAGGCGACTGTCTGGCTGCACATCAAACCGCTTGATTTGTGCCTGCGCTAAGTTGCATAATCCTTGGTGAGCGACAAGAACTCCTTTCGGCTTTCCGGTTGAGCCGGAAGTATAAATCACATAAGCTAAGTTCTCAGATGTCACATCAGTGATGGGAGGAAGTTCGGGCATTGCTGAGATTTCTTCCCAATCAGCATCCAAGCAGACAACCTTTGCTTGATGTGGTAAAGAGTCAACTAGTTTTTGTTGAGTTAGTAAAACTGGCAGTTGTGAATCATCAAGCATATAAGCGATGCGCTCAGAAGGGTAGGCGGGATCGATGGGAACATAAGCACCACCCGCTTTGAGTATACCTAAAAGTCCGATAATCATCTCAAAGGAACGTTCTACACAGATGCCTACCAAAACATCTGGTTCTACACCCAGAGAGCGCAGGTAGTGTGCCAACTGATTTGCTCTGGCGTTCAATTCTCGATAAGTCAGTTGTTCGTTTTCAAATACCACTGCCACTGAGTCAGGCGCTCTCTCAACTTGCTCTTCAAATAACTGATGGATACATTTATCTTGAGCATAATCTTTAGTAGTGTTATTCCACTCCACTAATAACTGTCGCTCTACTTCTGTCAACAACGGCAACTCGGAAATTAGCGTTTGCGGATTAGCAACAATTCCTTCTAATAGAGTCTGGAAATGCTCAATCATGCGAGAAATTGTACTATCCTCGAACAAATCAGTACTGTACTCAATCCTGCCAATAATACCTTCTGGTCTTTCATCTAATTCCATAGTCAGATCGAACTTAGCCGTACCAGTATCCACATCCAACTGACTCATGTGCCAACCAGAATCAAGGGCAGGCATCTGAGGTTCGAGAACAAAGGAAACCTGGAACAGGGGGTTACGACTCAAAGATCTTTCTGGTTGCAGTATTTGCACTAGCTGTTCAAATGGCAAGTCACGGTGAGCGTCTGCTTCTAAAGTAACTTCCCGTACCCGCTCTAATAGCTGTTGGAAACTGATATTTCCCGATAAATCTGTACGCAGCACGAGAGTGTTGAGGAAAAACCCAAGCGTTCCTTCAAGTTCAGGTCGATTGCGGCTGCCGATTACAGTACCTACAGGAATGTCATCAGATCCTGTGTAGCGGTACAGCAATGTTTTGAATGCTGCTAACAGCGTCATAAAAAGCGTCACGCCTTCACGCCGTGAGAGTGCCAATAACTCGTCGCTCAAGTTTCTTGATAGCGCTAGACACTGACGAGATCCGGCATAGGATTGGCGTTGTGGGCGGGATGTGGGCAATTCTAGCACGGGCAGGTCAGCTAGCTGCTGCTTCCAGTAAGCAATTTGTGGTTCCAGTACCTCTGATTGCAGACATTGACGTTGCCACACAGCAAAGTCTGCATACTGAATCGGGACTTCTTTTAGCGGTGAGGGTTTGCCAGCACAAAAGGCTTGATAAAGGGTTTGCAGTTCGGGAAGGAAAATACTAAAAGAGGAAACGCCATCGTCTATAATGTGGTGTGAGGTCAGGAATAACCTGTAATCTGTTTCGTCTAACTGCATTAAAGTAGTTCGCAACAATGGTCCTGTGGTGAGATCGAATCTTTGCCGCGCTTCAAGTGTTGCCAGTCGCAAAGCTTCAACCTCTCGCTCTGAAGTTGCAAGCGATCGCAGGTCTACTACTGGAAGTGGTATGGTCAAGGATGGAGCGATCACTTGCATTGGTTGCCCATCAATGGTATAATATGTCGTCCTTAGTATTTCGTGACGCTGGACAATTTCATTCAGAGCTTTTTCCAGGGCTGCTACGTTAACATTCTCCGGCAGCCGAATAGTTGAAGGTTCGTTATAAACAGGAATATTCGACACAAGTTGATCGACTAACCACATCTGTTCTTGCCCAAAAGATAAAGGCAGGTTCTGGGTTCGCTCAACGGGTTGGATGGGTGGAAGCAATTTGGGATTTTGTTGTTGAGTCTCTACATACTGTGCCAGTTCAATTACTGTAGGCGCTTCAAACAGAGAGCGCAGAGGAAACTCTACCCCCAATATGTCGCGCATACGAGAAATAACCTGGATGGCAAGCAAAGAATGTCCGCCTAATTCCAAGAAGTTGTCGTGAATGCCAACTCGTTCGACTTTCAGCACTTCAACCCAAATTCCCGCCAGCACCTCTTCAATAAGAGTGCGAGGAGCGACAAAAGATTGTTCTAGTTCGAGACGTATTTCTGGTGCTGGCAATGATTTGCGATCTACTTTACCATTGGGTGTGATGGGCAAGGA
Organism: Iningainema tapete BLCC-T55; assembly: GCF_014698965.1. GTDB lineage: Bacteria > Cyanobacteriota > Cyanobacteriia > Cyanobacteriales > Nostocaceae > Iningainema > Iningainema tapete. The sequence continues at coordinate 26,164 of NZ_JACXAE010000048.1, read as the reverse complement.
CTCCAGGACAACAAAAGCACTTGGCACCATGTACTCTGGCAGTTGCTCTTTTAAGAAACGGCGCAAATCACTATTTGTGAGTGCTGCTTGTTGATGCGGGACAACATAAGCCACTAATTGCTTACCACCTGCAATGTTTTCTCTGGCAATCACCACAGTTTCCCTGACATCAGGATGTTGGCTTAGTACCGCTTCAATTTCTCCAAGTTCGATCCGGAAGCCCCGTATTTTTACTTGGTGATCGATGCGACCAAGAAATTCGATGTTTCCATCTGGTAAATAACGAACTAAGTCTCCGGTTTTATAGAGGCGAGAACCGGGTTGATTACAAAAGGGATTGGGAATAAACTTTTCATCAGTTAAATCGGGTCGGTTAAGGTAGCCTCTTGCTAGTCCATCTCCACCAATGTATAATTCTCCGGGAACGCCTATAGGTACAGGTTGTTGATACCGATCTAATATGTAGGTTTGAAGATTGTAAATCGGACGACCAATCAGTGCTGATGTTTTAGCTGCTGATAAATCGTAAATTGTTGCTCCTATAGTAGCTTCTGTGGGACCGTAATTGTTCACCAAACGTACTTGCCCGACACACTCCTGCCAAGTTTTCCATCGTTCGGTTAAGGCTTTTTCCCCGCCAATAATTACCAAACGTAATGATGGAGGAAGAGCAAACTTTTCTTGACTTAAGAAAACGGTGAGTTCGTGCCAATATGCTGTTGGTATTGCCAGGACGGTGATTTTTTCCTCAATGCATTTGTGGCAAAATATACTAATAGAATCTAGCATGGCATCAGTACGCAAAACAAGCATTGCACCAGATGTCAAGGTGGTATAGATTTCTTCTGCACTCACATCAAAACTAATTGAGGAGAATTGTAAAAAACGATCGCACTTGTCGATCTCATAAAGAGCGATCGCCGCTGTTGTATAATTTACTAGCGACTTGTGTTGAATTAAAACTCCTTTGGGTTTTCCGGTAGACCCTGATGTGTAGATAACGTAAGCAAGGTTTTCTGGCTTCACTTCAGTTGAAGGATTATCTTCGCTGTGGAAAGAAATTTTTTCCCAGTTAGAGTCTATGCAGACAACAGATGTAGAATTTGTCAACAGCTTCTCAACCAACTTCGACTGGGTAAGCAGCACTGACGCCGAACTATCTTCGAGCATCAAGGCTAAGCGATCGGGCGGATAAGTGGGATCGAGGGGAACGTAAGCACCGCCTGCTTTAAGGATACCGAAAAGACCGATTAGCATTTCTAGAGAGCGCTCTACACAAATACCAACTAACACTTCTGGTCCTACACCTAAGTTTTGCAGGTAATGTGCTAGTTGATTCGCTTTTGCATTCAGTTCTCGATAGGTGAGTTGTTCCTCTCCAAACACTACCGCTATGGCGTCGGGCGATCGCTCCACCTGTTCCTCAAACAACTGATGGATACATTTATCCTGGGGATACTCAGCTTGGGTGTTGTTCCAATCAAAGAGTAACTGATGGCGTTCGGGTTGAGTCAATAGCGGCAGTTGAGAAATCTCCTGTTCTGGATTGGTGGCGATCGCTTCTAGTAAAGTTTGGAAATGTCCGATCGTGCGAGCGATGGTAGCATCATTAAACAGGTCGCTGTTATATTCCCACGATCCCATTAATCCCGTTGTTGTCTCCCACATTGATAGACTTAAATCAAACTGAGGCGTACCCTGTTTCACCTGTGGAGTCATATCCAGCGTGGAATCCTGTAGAACAAACATTACTTGACACAGAGGATGGTAGCTGGGAGATGGTTCTAGTTGTAAAGCTTCTACCACTTGCTCAAAAGGAACATCTTGATGTGCGTGGGCATCTAAGACAACATATTGCACTTGGTTAAGAAAATCCGAGAAAGTAGAATTCTCTTTAATTTGATTACGCAACACTAAAGTATTAACAAAAAAGCCATCTTTATAGTTAGTAAACGGGGAACCAATACAAATATCATCCTGACCGCTGTAACGATGGAGTAAGACCGCAAAAGTTGCCAGCAATATCTCAAACAAACTAGTTTTTGATTGTTGGCTCAAGATTTTGAGTTGTGCAGTTAAATTTGAGTTGAGTTTAAATTCTTGAATCGCACTAGAGAAAGTTTGAATCGGCGGACGAGGATAATCTGTTGGTAATTCCAATAGCGGCATTGCTGAAGCTAACTGTTGTTTCCAGTAATCGAGCTGCCGTTCTTGCAATTCTTGCTTATCTGTATAGTTATGAAGAGATTGTCCTGGTTGTTGGACAACTGAGATTTTGGTTTGGTTAAAAGATGAAATCATGGAATTTAGTTGAGTAGTAAAATTTGACAGGCGGCATTAAGCCACCTGTTTTTATAAAGGAAATACCCTTGATGTTTGACGGTAGAGACGTTACATGTAACGTCTCTACTTGATTTATTGAGCGCAAGTAAATCAAGGATGCATTTGAATCCCGTACCACTGATACTGCGTAAATTGTTTGAGAACAAATTAGCAAGTAATTACGGCACAATGATTGTGAAGGCAATTCCGTCTGCCTGTACAAACCTGTTAAATGGGTTCGGACTGGGATTGTTGCGATCGTATCGGAATGTTAGGACAGCAATGTTACCGCTTGGACAACCAGAACCGCTAGATCGGTACTGAACTAAATTGTCATTACCTAAAGACTTTGACCAGTCAACCGACACAATCGGCACAATGCTATTGACGTTAATGCCTGCATTTGGCTGAATGCAGAAAAGACCAGTAGCGGGACTAGTGATCGACGCTACGCCCTTGCTACGAACAACAGAGCCTCCACCGATATTGCCATCGATGAAAGCAGCTAGACGGACTCCGGGAGCATCAGCTCCGCCTATGGCATTAGCACGAGTGAGTTCAGTATCTTCAGGATCGTTAGTCTGTTGGGTTCGGGAATTTTGGGCACTGGCAGAGTTGAAGGTACAAAGGGTACTAACAAGTACAGAAGCCAGAGCGATCGCACTTAACTGTTTGTTCATTTTTTTATCTCTCGATTAGTTTGTTTATCAAGCACTGAGTCGTTAGTCATGATAGGCTAGTACTTGATTTGTTGGATTGGCGATTGCACCATCACGTTCACACATTGCCAAAAGTCGCAAGTGGTAAATGCAACCATAGTCAGCTTTCCACTTTTCTGTCAGCTGCATAGCGGGTTGAGGTTGAGATGGTGGATCGTTTTGAAGTATCTCAAACCAAGTATTTTTACTGGGCTTGTGCCTTCTAATGTTCTTTAACGACCAAGGTTTAAAGTATATGCAGTTTTCCCTGATTAACTAACAAAAAGTTTCGCGTAGGTTGAGGAGCCAGCGCAAATGACGGCTTTCCTACTGTCGGGCGCGTAGACTCGTTTCATGGCGAAAAGAGTACTCGATCGAGGACTAGGCGTGATGAGTTGCCATTCCTAGTATAGGAATAGATTTCATGTAAAGCGCCACTAACAGGATTGATTCATGAGTAACTCACAACAGTACATCGTTGGCTTGGTGATGTATCCCGGCATGACCACACTAGATATCGTAGGACCCCAAGCTGTGTTTAATGCGCTTCCCGGCATCAAGCTCCATCGCATTTGGAAAGCGCTCTTACCGATTGAAGCGGACGACGGCATGGTTGTTGTTCCAGATACAACCTTTGCAGATTGCCCACCCTTGGACGTGATCTGTATCGGTGGCGGCTTGAAACAGATGGCAGTCGAAGACGATCCAGAAGTGCTTGAATTTCTCAAGAAACAGGGGAGCACCGCCAAGTTCATCACTTCTGTGTGTGGCGGATCTATGTTTCTTGCAAAGGCAGGATTGTTGCAAGGTTATCGCGCCGCGACGCATTGGGCAATGCGCGAAGAACTCGCCAAGTTGGGCGTTGAGGTTGGAACCGAGCGAGTCGTGATTGATGGCAATCGTATGTCGGGGGGAGGGGTGACGGCAGGAATTGATTTTGGTCTGAAGATCGCTGAAACGCTTCGGGGTGAAGAAGCTGCCAAAATTGCTCAACTCTTGATCGAGTACAATCCTGCGCCACCGTTTGATGCGGGTTCACCCGAAAAAGCGGGACCTGAGTTAGTGCAGAAGGCGATGTCGTTTGTTGCGGAACATTTGGGGTTAGATCAAAACCCGTTACTTTCACAAGAACCGCCTTTATAGAGCGCTTTGAGCGCGGCTCTTGTGATAATAACTTGTCCTAACTCAATTGCGTAAGTAACAAGGCATAAATAATTAGAAGTTTGTAGTAAGCGCTACTCTTCGAGAAGCCGCTCCGCGTCTACAGCGCTTAAAATCTTTGCCCAGAGCGCTAAAGCGCTTACTACGAAAGTAAAAGTGTATTTTATATTTAATTTCACCTACTTACTTAGTGTCATATAGGCAGTCCGACATGCTGACAAACACAGAAATAGATCGTGCTTAATTTGATACTGTTGCTTTTGTACAACAATCAGTAACAGGAAGTGAGACAACTTGTTTTAAGTTAGCTTGTTCTAGCAACTGAGTCCAAGCTGAGGTGACATCTTTTTCCTTATTGTTACGTATATTTACTGCCAAAACAGTTAAAGCATCAAACCAAATACCATTTTGAGCGTAAACATTTGCTTGCTCGATGGGAGTTTTAGCATTAGCTAATTGATTTTTCAAAGTAGTAGATATAGTAGCTCTTTGAATGCTACCTCTAACATTTCCTGGTCGGTCTTCTATTGTTTTAAAATCGCAGTAAATAGAAAAAGACCACTTGTAGGTTTTGCCAGTTTGTAAAGGTGGTATTTGCTGAGGTATGGCAATGCTAATTATACCTTTTGGAGTATTAATATTCTCTAATCTATTTTTATAAACTTCTTTACCCTGGTTATCTTTTAAAACAAATTCAACAGCATCTTTTGTTGTCAAATTTCTAGGTAAACTGAACCAAAATTGAGGTCTTTCGGCTACTGTTAACCCCCACAACAAATCACCATTATTTGTCTTAGTTGAAGGCACAAGTGCTGTTGGTTCGCAGCCTCTTCCGGCTCCTCCTTGTGCTCTTCCTGTCGGTTCCCCACGAGTTGGTGGAGGTGGAGGTGGGGGCGGAGGTGGCTGAAATTTTATTGATGCTAGGGTTAAGTTTGGGTTTTCGACGATTCTCTGTTCTCCATAACCGATCGCACAACTCATGCAGAGTGCAAAGATTACGGTAGTATTAAATATTTGCGGAGTAATTTTGCTTTTTAGTTCTGTGTTTTTCATTTTATCTGCTCCAACTGGTTTTGTCTTAACAATAAAATTACAACCGTACCATTAGTTAACAATAAAGAGATAGCAGATGGTACTAAAGGTATCCAACCGCCAGAATTAACTAATAGCCAACACGATCCATAAAGGATGATGACTGATATAATTACCACTGTACCGATAATTTTTAACCGGGAAAATCGCCAAGCAATAAATCCTCCCAGCACTGCCCAGCAAGCAATCCAAGCAAATTCTTTCTCACCGGACAAAACCCATAATAAAGGTCTTTTATCTAAAACATGGCTGAGAATTTGGCTAACCATATGTGCATGAACTAACACCCCAGGAAGTTTATTGGAGGAACCTGCACCATAGGGTGTTGCCCAATAATCTCCAGCGCTCTTGTCTACGATGCCTATCAATATAATTCGATTTTGGATGGCGAGGGGATTTACTTTGTCGTCAAGTATATCTCGTAGAGTTACTCTTTGAGCTACCATTTGGGGGTCGGTCATTGCCCGATAGTTTAATAATACCTGAGAGCCTGCCGCATCTACGCTTTGATATCCACCCGTGCGATTGCCTATGGATGGAAATATATTTTTACCTAGTTTTAAATTAGCTTCTGGTGTAAATTCTGGCAAGATATTTTTTGCCTGAAGATATCGAAACGCCAACTGAGTACTAAGTGCATAGGCTGCTGTACAACGAGATGTAGTACTTGGTGTCATAAATAACAAGTGACGACGCACAGCACCATCGTAATCTTGAACAAAATCGCTAAATCCTAACTGTGTCTGTGGGATTTCCGGTGATGGTAAAGTACCTGTAGGGTCATCTTTAATGTCAGGACGCTTGCAGATCCCAATTAAAGACTTACTCTGCCGTAATTGAAGAGCTAATTCCGGTTTGCGACTAGGATAATCGCGGTAAATATCTAAGCCAATGGCTAGAGGTTGATGTTTTTCGAGTTTTTGTAATAATTTACTAAGGGTAGTGTCGGATAGGGAACCAAAGCGTGGTTCTAAATCTTGGGATTGAATATCTTCAGAGGTTACAGTTACAATCAAAAGACGATCATCGGGTTTTTCGTGAATGCGCGATCGCATTAACATATCAAATGCCGATAATTCAATGGGAGAGAGCAACCCTAAAAATCTAATTCCTGCTACTAACAAAGTATTGACTAAACTACATAAAAGAATTGAACGTAATTGTTGACGATTTGGTAATAATTTAAGCGGATTTTTCTGTTCGTATAAATCCTGCCAAGTAAAAGGGATTTCCGCAGGATTTTGACAAATGACAGGTAGCCAAGTCGCACAAGGAAATTCTGCTTCTAATCCTTGTAACTTTTCTCGTGCTTCCCGTACCGAGAGATAAAGAGATTTTCCTGTCGCAAAACTAGCTAGAAAATGTTTGAGAAATTCCTGTGCCACTTTATCAGGAATTGGTTCCCGCATCACAATGACTTGGGGTAAATGTAAATCTGCTAAATCCCTTGCTAATCCTAATCCGTCACAAGAATTAAAAATTGCTAATTTTAAACCATGAGATATCGCTTTTTTTAAAGCATATTTTAATTGCTCAATTGTTAAACTTTCTTCTGCATTTATTTGAATGCATCCCTTCCCCTGGCTCGAACTATGTCCGGCGAAAAATAAAATATCCCATTCCGATTTCCAAAGTTGCTCGTTAAGCTCTGAGGATTTTGGTTCAATTAAAAATGTAATATCTGAATCAGGAAGCTGTTGTAATATTTGCCGATCTTGATTAATATCAATCCCACTACTATTACCTAAAATACTTAATATTTTAATTTTCTTGACTCTTTTCTTATTTTCTTTTAAAGAACGTGTATATTCAGGAGGACTCAAGGAAATTTCTACTTTGGGATAATCAGATAAAAAATCCCATAAACACCAAGGTAATTTGAGAGTTTTCCCATCTTGTGTTACAATGATTAAACGAAATTCATCTTTTGGTGTGAGATAAGTTCTTAATTTACGTTCAATTGCTAAAAATGAATGTGAACTTAACCAGCAATTCAATTGAGTTTGTAAATTTTGAGAAACTTCTTGAAATTCGCTATAGGAAACATGAGAAATTTCATCATCCTCCTCATCAATTTCAAACTCTGGATGTGCTGTACTTTTTCGCCAAGCTAAATTATTATATAAAGCTTCATATAATAACTGCCAACGTTGATAAATTCCATCCAGGCTGGGAATTGCTGGTAAACTTCCGGTAAATTGCATTGGGGTAAGTTCTTCAGATTCCCAAAATTGGGCTGTTACCGTAGGAAAGCCTTGCTGTAAATCTCCTTTTCCTAGATTTAGAACGACAAGTCTATGCATTTTAGATTTCTCTTTAACTTCTCATAAATTAAATCGAAAAATCTTCGCTCATGACAAAATTATCAATTTCAATTTGAATTCTAAATTGAGTACCAGCGGGACTTTTAAATCGTTTTAATTGAATGATGTTATCTTGTAAACGCGATTGAACTGATTGAATAATTTGTCCTGAAGAAGATAGTAGTTTAAGATGAGTTGCTCTTGGTAAATATTCTTCTTGACTGCGGCTACGTAATTGAATGCGAATGCTAGTTCTGCCGTCTGTTTCTGTATCTAATCCTACTAATAAGAAGCCTTCACAATTGGGTAAAATTAGGGATTTTGCTCTGATGATACTTGTATCTTTTTCTTCTTCTATCTTCCTAAAACTAAAACTGACACTATTGCCAAATAAACTTTCTAAAGATTGCCAGCTATCTTCAAAGGTATTTTGCAGCCACTGTTTGAGATTGACAGCTATCTGACTTGGAACAAGACTACTTTGTAATTCTCCTTGACGTAATTGATATAGTCTTTGCCGCCAAACATCATTACTTACTAATTCTCCCCATAAGGAAAAAGGTAATTCTAATCTGGGTTGAATAATCACTGGATTTGCTAATCTAGATAATAAATTTTCTGCCTGGGTTGCGGATACAGGGGATAGGCTAGTCAGAGAAGCTTGGGTTTCTTCGTCAGGATTGAGTTGCCTTACTACCCACAGTACATTTAAATCTTGAATTATTTCCACAGCATCAAGGCTATATGTTCTGCTGTTAGAGTTATAAGTAGCTGATGTTTTAATTTGTTTATGGGTTGTATATCCCCAGACTCGCATCCATAGTTCATCTGGATTGATTTGAATTGCTAAATAATAATCTCCCGCTAATTTGGGAATATCTATCCATTCTTGGGGTATTTCATATTCACTATTATCAAAAGATTTTTCTGGTATCAAAATCAAACGTTTATTTCCCCAGGTTAAAGCCGTACCATTGACAACAGCCCAAAAGCTAGGTAGTAATCTTTCCTCTAACGAAAGACTTGCTCGTGGTTGATATTCTGCTTGTAGCCAAGGGAGAAAAGTTTGCTGGCAAATTTGATTTAAATATTCATTCCACTGTCCTTTGGCGGTTGGTTGCGATTGGCTTTGCAACCAACATTTTTGCGACAAATCTGAGGAGATTTGAAATTCTAATTGGGTAGGGTTTTCTGCTAGGAAAGTCATGGGATTGGGGATTGGGGATTGGGGATTTTGGATTTTGTCAGTAAAGCACCCATTAATTAGTATCGTTTTGGTGCTAGAGAGCTTTCTCCTCGTTACCATGCTCTGCATGGTAATGCATTACCGGAGGCTCTGCCTCCAACAGCCCTTCAGAGCGTGAGACAGAGTCTCACTGAAGGCATTCCCAGTCAGAGACTGGGAACGAGTTCTGCTCCCTCTGCTCTCATGCCCTACCTACTTAATTAGTATCATTTTGATAATGTGCTTGCAACCATTCCTCCAAAATTGTGTTGATATACTTAACCACGTCTGAGGTTACGGAAATATGCATGGTTTCCTGACTCCAAGTGGTTAGGGTTCGTAATAATGATTCGCGTATTTTAGATAATTTGCGGGAGACTGTGTATTGTTGGACTGCTAATTCTTGAGCAATCTGCTGTTGAGTTAAATTTTTTTGATAATATAATTGTAGTATTTGTTGAGCGGAAGAATCTAGCTTGGCGATCGCAGCTTTTAAAACATCGTTAATTTGATTTTTTTGTTCCAGGCGTACAGCTTGCTCTTCTTGTTGAATCAATTGAGTGAGCAAGGGTTCTCGATATGTATCTACTAATTCATCCTGTAATTCCCCCCCATCGTATCCTGTTTTGGGAGCGTTGAGAGATTTAACAGAAGGATACAAATATTTACGTAATTGGTTTCCACATTCTATTAACCAGCGTTCTATAGTTTCTTTACTACATTCCTTTGTTGGGGAAGAAAGCTGGTGGCGCATTTGGTTATAAGCGGTAGCGATCGCTTCCCATATTGTTGTCGGTGGTGCTACAATTTGCCTTAACTGGGATGATTTGCGCGGTAGATAAATGCTTTCAAAACAAGTCCAAGCAAGCAAATAACTTTCGATAGTTGCTGCATCAAGTCCAGTATTTTGTAGGGATTCCGTCAGCAGTTTCCGACTAACTTTGAGTAACAACGCCCAATTAGTACACAAATTAGTCTCCCGAGTTTGCCGGAGGTAATCTCGAATTATATTACCAAAAGTGATACTCGCATAACCTTTGATGCTACCATTAACATCGGGATTGCAGGATTTGATAATTTTGGGAACAGATGCGATCGCTACTTGAAAAAAGTCTGGCATTTTCTCGTTAGATTCTTGCAACCGTCGCATCATTTTTTGTACAGCCCAGTAACAAGATTCTTGTAGATAAGCAGACATATGTCCTAAAGCAACTGCCGATTTTTCCGATTGTGCTTGTTTGTGCCAATAAATAGCCCAGAAATCCTCAGATACTTGAGCTTCATTCAGGTTATTTAAACAAGCTCTCATACTCCGAAATAGTTTAGCATCAGTTATCCAACTATTAAATTTATCAGCCTCAAATTTTAAAAAAGTAGAAAAAATTTCGGTAATATTTTGACGTGGACGCATAAAAAATTTAAAATAAAATGTTAACATCCATCCTACCAAGGATTTCCAATCAATGTAAATCCAGCCCAATAATAAGGATGGGATAACTCCTGGCTATCAAGATTTGTGACAATTTGCGGAGCTAAAGAGCCACTCCCACGAATTATTGGATTATTTTTCAAACTTACCTGCTGTTTAAGCATAGCAATTTGAGCTTGTCGTAGTGCTTCTGACTTAACTGGATTAGCTTTAAGTTTTTCGTAAAATTGAATCATTAAAGCTAATGTACCACTATCATCAACAGTCCAAAGACTTGCCAAAGCCGCTTTTGCTCCCGACTGTACAGCTAACCCAGCAAACCCCAGTTCGGCTTGAGGATCACCTAATGCAGTACGACAAGCACTCAACACCAATAACTGCACAGTCGGGTTATCTAGTCCCAGAGTTTTAAGTTCATCTAAGCGAATTTGGGTATCCCAAAACTGGATATAAGATTGCTTGACAGAACCAGGAGACAATTCAGCGTGGGTAGCTAAATGTACTATTCCAAAAGGATAAATAGCACGTTCTTTCTTTAGATTTTTGAGAGTAAACTCTTGGTTCAATAAAGATTTTCCTGTCCATTTATTGCTGATAATATTTGATAGCTCTAAGGGAACAGCAGGTAAAGGTTTCAAATTTTTGAATTCTGAAGCTCCCATTGCTAAAACTTGGGTGTCGGTAATATTTATAGGTTGAAAATCTAGGAGATTGAAAGCCGGAATAATTCCTAAACTATATTTCTCTACTAAAAATTTTTCACCGTCGTAAATCGCTGCTAAAGGAACAGTTCTTAACCCACCACCTAAACAAAATATCAGATTATTGATACCTTGCGAGCGTAATTCAGATTCCAAAGGAGCAATCAGCAAATCATATACTTTTTTACCGGAACTCAGATACTCACTGCGCTGAGAATCTGGATTAACAATATCAGTACGGAATTTAGTGACTAAGCTAACTAATACCTCTTTTTTCGCTGCTGGAATACGCTTGTGAATCGGTAATCTATCTGGCGATACCAATATCAACTCGAGGTGATTAGGAGTTGGTACTGCGTAGATTAAAGCACTTTTTTTACCAACTCTCTGGCTAATATTATTGAGAGTTTGACTGATTTTTTTTACTTCAAAAACCTGATTGGAAGGTAGTTTTCTTTGCACATATTCTTCATATTGCTGCTTCCACCCCTGTTCAACGTGTATAACAGCAGAATTAATATCTTGATTGTCAAGGAATTTTTTGACGACTTCTGGCTGAAGACGAGATGAGGGAAGCGTATTAGATTTTACTAGTGGAGTAACTGCTTTGACTTCTTCTTTTTGGGTAAACCTTAGTAGGTTCAGCCCAACTATGAATAAACTGAGTGTTGAAAAAGCCAATAAAATTAGCTTTATTTTGTTCATGTTTGTTCATACATCAGGATTATCGATTATTCCTACACTATCAGCATCCTATTTTCCCGACTACTGTCTAAATTTGCTGTCCCCACGTTCAAATAATAACCCAAATGAGCTTCATTTCACTAGTACAACGCGGATGTAATAAACCAACCATTTCAAATAGGCAAAAGCCTTGATAGATAATACTTTTGAATGCTTGAATGCTTGACTTTTTACTTTCGCGCAGCGGTGCTAGCTCCACCCTTATAGATGTAGGTTGACTTAATATATTGCCGCAGAACCGATAGTTAATTGCTGTACACCGCTTTGTTCGCGCAGCGTCTGAGCTACTGAGAAGTAACAGACAAACCCGTAAGTAGGCAATGCTCACCATATCCAAGTTTTGTGCGGCATAGCCCTACCTACTATAGCAGTCCTAAATAATTCACGAACACTAAGAAACCCGGTTTCTTAAAGAAACCGGGTTTCTGATCGCAAGCGTTTGTAGTGTACAATATAAAACAGTTAAAAAGCTATTTTATTTTTTTATACCAAGTACTACTATAGCGGTTCTCACGGACGTGAGGTACACCGAAAAAGTAATTAACCACAGATAAACACAGATAAACACAGATAAATTTGTACCTGAGTAGACTAGGAAACGCTATTTTAATAAAAGTACTAAAGAGCGCTACTGATATACTTACAGCAAAATTGATAAATATTGAAATTGAAGAGGTTTAATAATGACTTCAGTCCTACAGAAACAAGTAACTTTTGCAGAATTTATAGCTTGGTATCCAGAAAATTCTCATTGCCGCTATGAATTGCATGATGGAGTAATAGTTGAAATGACACCACCAGTCGGTCCACACGAAGAAATTGTAGGTTTCTTAGCAAGAAAATTAACTGTTGAGTTTGACCGACTAAACAAACCATATATTATACCAAAAACAGCCTTTGTCAAACCGGACTCAAATGAGTCAGCTTACTCCCCAGATATATTGTTGTTGAATCGTCCTAATTTAGTAAATGAACCTTTTTGGAAAAAAGAATCAACAGTCAGTCAAGCTGCATCAATCCCACTGGTTATTGAAGTTGTTAGTACTAACTGGCAAGATGACTATTATTTAAAACTTGGTAGATATGAATGGATGGGTATTCCAGAATATTGGATTGTTGATTACGCTGCACTAGGTGGAAGGAGATTTATAGGTAATCCTAAGCAACCTACTATTTCTGTTTACTCTTTGGTAGATAGTGAGTACCAAGTTATTCAATTTCGAGGGAATGACTGTATACAATCAACGATATTTCCAGAATTGAATTTAACAGCACAACAAATTTTTGATTCTGCCACACCGTTAATCTGAACTGAGAATAGGATTTTAGCAAATGGTTAAGCGAGTTGTAATTGTAGGTGCCGGTCCGAGTGGAGTTCTTCTAGCTCACTATCTGCTACGGCGCGATGACCACTATTATGTTGAAATCTATGAGCGTCGCAGTGACCCACAAACAGTTCCATTTTCCCAGTCTAGAACCTTTCCTCTCGTCCTCAATCAACGGGGAATGACGGTACTGAGCAAACTAGAAGGGATTCTCGCAGCCGTTAAAGCAGTAAGTTTAGAATGCACTGGCTCATTCAATCACCAAAAAAACGGCAAAACGCAGTTCCTTCCCAGGCAAAAATCCATTCTGATTCTGGATCGCGTGCGATTGGTGGTCACGCTGTTGAAAATGTTGACTAAACAGTATAATAGCAACCGTTTCAATATTCATTTTGATCATCAATGCAAGCAGGTTGATTTTGAAGCAAAAACAGTCACCTTTCAAAATACAGCAGTCAATTATACAGGAGAAGTTACTGTTGGTTATGACTTGTTAATTGGTGCAGATGGAGTGCGATCGCGAGTTAGAGAGCAGTTGAGATCGACTAACCAATTTGAGTTAGAAACAAAATACGTTCCCTCTGCTTACAAATCCATCTTTCTGCCTGCTCTTAATGCAACATCTCTGAAAGCAGGTTATGTCCATACTTGGAGAGGAAGCGATGGTACTTCAGTGATCTTGGTACACGATCTAGATGGCTTGATGAGTGGAACTGTTAACTTCCCTCGCGAAAACAACCCCATCGTCAATCTTTCGACAAAAGAGCAAGTATGGCAATTTTTTCGCGATCGTTTTCCAGAAGTTGCTCAGCTTTTACCAGAATCGGAAGTCGAAGCATTTCTCAATCGTCCCATCTCAACCATTTCGACTATTCGTTGTAATCGCTATCATCATGGTGACAGCGTTTTACTAATTGGCGATGCGGCTCATGCCACCTCTCCTTCTTTAGGTCAAGGCTGTAATGCTGCTTTTGAAGATGTAGCTTTCTTTGATGAGTTATTAAATGAATATTCTGATCATATTGCCTCTGCAATTGAGCAATTTACCCTACGTCGAAAGCCAGATGCTCATGCATTAGTCGAGCTAAGTGACTATGCCTTTCCGTTATCCGGTAAACTGATGTTTTTAGAGTTTTTCATCAGACTGCGCGCTGCTCAAATCATGCATCAACTATTTCCCAAATACTTTTCCCCTTCATTGTTCCAACTTGTCTGGTGAAACAACTGTTCCCTACTCAGAAATTTTGAATTCGCACTCATGTTGGATTTCTCGAGTAAAACAGGCAAATGAAAGGTTTTTAAAAAGACAACGATGAGCGGAACAGAGTCAGGGAACGAGAGAACGGGCAGGATGCCCGTACCACAAGAAATTTCCAACTTACCTGACAGAAAAAGCTTCACTGAATCTACGAGTAACTGGCTCAATAATGAAAGTCAAAATTGATTTTTTACGAGTGATAATTTCACCGTTAGCAGCCATACCGGGAGTAAATGCAACTTCTTTCCCCCGTACCATTACTGAATGTTTACTAAGTTTAATTCTGGTGGGGAAAACTAAGCCTAATTCTTTATCAACTACTGCATTGGGACTCACTTGCACCACCTCGCCATCAATAGTGCCAAATTCCTGGAAGGGAAAGGTTGCCATTTTCACTTTTGCTTTCATTCCTTCATGAATAAATCCGATATCTCGGTTGAGGACTTTCACTTCTAAAAGAAGTTGTTCCCCTTCTGGTAAAATAGACAGTAATTCTTCACCTGATTGTACTGGTCCTCTAGTTGCTTTGATACGGTAGATAGTTCCGGCAACTGGAGCTTTGACTGTTTCTGAATCTTTTTGCTTTCTCGCTTGCTCTAATTGACCAGCAACGGTGGTAAATTCTTCTTTACGCTTGTTGAACAGTGTTAAAATTTCACTTTGACGTTCTGATGCCACACGTTGCGCTTGATTTTTTGCTGCTTGATATGCTTGTTGTGCGGAGCGAATTTCTTGGACTTGGGCTGCGATATCTTTTTCTATAGATGTGACTTTATCCGTCGCCTCTGTCACTTTATTTTGAGCATTTGTTACTTCATCTTGTGCTCTAGTAATTTCTGTATTCGCACGATTTATTCTGTCTTGGGCGTCTAAGTAATCGAGTCGAGGAAAAGCACCACCACTAACTAAGGTTTTTAAGCTTTGTTCTCTTTGTTGCGCAATTTTTAGGCTGTTTCTAACTTTAACGCTGAGGGTTTGCGCATTGATGAGGTTAGTTTTAGCGTTAGCAAGGCTGGTTCTAGCATTGACTGAATTTTCTTGCAAGCGGGTGAGACGTACTTTGGCTTGGTCTATAATAGCAAGCTGACGATTTGCTTCGGCAACGGAAGCTGCAAGACGTGCTTTGTAGTCTTGCAAACGCGAATTTAACAGTTCATCTTGTAGTTTAGTACCTGCAATTGTCGATCCTTTACGTTCTGCTTCTAAACGCTCCAAGTCTTCTTTAATTAAATTGGCGCTTGTAGATAGACGGGCAACGTCAGCTTGTTGCAAGTCGGGATCGCGTTGAATTAAAACTTGATTTTTTGTGACACGATCGCCTTCAGCCACTTTCACTGCTAAAATTGTCCCATTCCCCAACGCTGTCACTGGCCTAACTTGTGTAGAAGCAATTAATTCTCCTGAGGAAATTGCCACTTCATCAATCTGGGAAAAGTGCGCCCATGCGATCGCCCCAACCACTACTACACTAATTGTACCAGCCAACAGTCTAGTATACAGCGGTGGTAACTCTTGTACCGCTTTACCCAATTCATATGAAAGTTGTTCGTCTGGCTTAGCAAAGCGCTCTTTTGTTTGACGCGCTTGAGCAGCATTTGCAGCTAAAGAATATCTCATATAATTTTAGATTTTAGTTTGGGAATTGTTAATTGCTAATTGTTAATTGTAAGATTGCTATTAACCATTAACCATTAACAATTAGCATTTTTTTATACTGCCAAATATTTACGCAGGAAACTTTCCAACGTCTCCAACTTAAATTGGAAAATTCTTTCTAAATTAGCAATCTCCTCTGGTGTACAGAAAAATTCATTTGCTAGTAAAGTTCGGAAAGTTCCCAAAGCTTTTTGTCCTTGGGGATTAAACAAACCTAATGCACCCCGTAAACCATCAACTACTAACAATGGTGAATTGATCACCACTGGCTCTGTGTTAAAAATTTTACCAAAAATTCGCGGAATATCCTCCCGTAGTAAAATCTCTGGTCCCCCCACTGGTAATATTTGATTACGAGCAGCTTCAAAACTCACAGAATCTACAATCATCCTTGCCAAATCATCTGTACTCACAATAGAGCTACGGTTTTTGGGATCACCAATCAGCAAATAAATGCCCGTTTCTCGAAACCTTTCTGCTAGTGGCAGCAAATTCGATGCTAATCCAGATGGGCGTAAAATAGTGTAGTCTAAACCACTAGCTTCCAAATATCGCTCCACCGCTCGTTTGGCTTTAAACACAGGCGCATCTTCATACCCCCGCTCTGCTCCTAAAACGGAAATAAATACAAAGTGCTGCACTCCAGAATCTTTTGCACAATCAATCAGTTCAATATTGGCGCGATAATCCAATTCTAAGGCATCGCCATCGGAACCGTGAGTACTAATGATATACTTTACGTCGCGACAAGCTTTGTGGATATCCTTTTCTTGCCGCAAATCACCAATGAATATCGACGCTCCACGATGTTCTAACTCGCTGTAGCGCGAAGTTAGGCGGACAAATGCACGCACTTGCATTTCCCGTTCTCGTAAGAGTCTTACCACTCTACGACCTATTCCACCTGTTGCTCCAGTCACTAAAAACATAAAGATTTTGAATTATTGCTAACTGCTAATAGCTAATGGTGAGACCAGTCCTGTTCGGCGAAGCCGTTGCCGAAGGCTAGGCGGGTTTCCCACGCCCAGGTAACTGGCGAACCCGTTCGCGCAGCGTCTCCGACAGGAGAAGGGCTAATTGTTCTGTTTGTCATTAGCTATTTACAGCCTAATCTAAAATCTAATATCTAAAATTCCACAATTACTGGTGTATGGTCGCTGGGTTGAGGCAATTTTCTCGGTTTAACATCAATGGTACAGCTGATTGCTCGGTCATACAAGTCGGGTGTGAGATAGTGATGGTCAATTCGCCAGCCCCTGTTACGATTAAAGGATGCAGCACGATAGTCCCACCAACTGTAATGTCCACCCTCACTAGTAAATTTGCGAAAAACATCGGCAAATCCTATTGCCATAATCTCCCGTAAAGCTTGGCGCTCTAGCTCTGATGACATGATGTGATTTTCAGTGCTTACATTGTCGTGAATATCCTGATCTTCTAAAGCAATATTAAAGTCGCCACACATGCAAATAGCAGGCGAGGAAACCAGTAGCGTTTGCAAATAATCCCGCAGTATTTTCAACCACTGGAGCTTATATTCGTATTTATCACTACCCACCGCTGCGCCGTTTGGTACGTAAAGATTAACTATCCTTATGCCATCGATTACACCCGTAATCACCCGCTTTTGCTCATCCCAGTTAGGCTCTATATTCGCCAAAATAGTAGTAAAACCAGTAGTTACATCAGCCAAAGGTTGACGGCTAAGCAAGGCAACACCATTGTAACTTTTTTGTCCTGATAAATACAAGTTATAGCCCAACTGCTCAAAAGCTGAGCGAGGAAAGTCGGCGTCTACAACTTTGGTTTCTTGTAGACAAAGCACATCAACAGGATTTTCCGTCAACCAATTGACAACGTGTTCTAAGCGAGTCCGAATCGAATTTACATTCCAAGTAGCAATTTTCATTTTGCAGGAGATAGGAGATAGGAGTCAGGAGACAGTTATCAAAAATACCACTAACTACCATCCACTAACCACTGTTTACTAACCCTTAAGAGACAGCAGTCAGCAATTGTAGAGACGCTCCGCCGGAGCGTCTTTACATAAGTGATGAAATTTTTATGTGATTACACTGATACAAAATTAGTCATTACTATTCAATCACAGATTTTATTTAAGTAAAAATATTGAATATTATGTTTACTATTGACATCAAAATATTATTTTTTTATACCTGAAAGAGAGAGTAAATTAATGTCTTTCAAGTCAAGGTGAAGGAGTAAGTTTGATGGCATCTACGAAAAAGTTAACAGTGGCGATCGCCACTGCGACATTGATTATTTTAGGATTAGGGGAAACAGTACAAGCTGCATTACTTGGAACAAGAAACTTCTCACTCACAGGCGGCATTAGTGGAATTGCTGAGAATTTGCAATTAACTACGAGAATATCACCAGGTAAATTTGACGAAAACGCTTTTTTACTTCCTGATGCCCCAACTCTATTTGAAGGTATAACTGTTACTCCTGCCTCTATTGGTAAGATATTCACTGCTACCACTGATACAGATCCAGACTTTAATAATTTTGTTGCTTATTTGACTGATAGACAACCAGATTTAATCGAGTTAGAAACTGTGAGAACAGCTTCTTCGGTAACACGTCAAGGAGCGAATGGCATCATATTTGGTACAAACCGTGAAAACCCTGATTTATTTAGTAATACGGTTGACAGTATCAGCATTCAAGTAAACTCATTTAATATTCTTGGAGTTAGGCAGTTAGGCAACGGCGACTTTTTTACAGACTATTCATATGATTTGACATTAAACGTATTTGGTCAGCCTGCCAATATCTCTGAGCCGATTACCGAACCCTCATTAGGATTAGGCACTTTAGTTTTAGGTGCTTTTGGTATCACTTTTCTACGCAAAGGTCAGAAAATTGATCCCTATGGGTAAATAGTTACTTAAGATACAGTTCTCTTTGATTGTTTTGATTCTCAGGATAGATGAAAAGTTGATGGGGCAGACAGTAACTTAATAATGTAAACGTTAAAAACTTAAGGCTCCTTGTCAAGTACGGTTAACCGAAATTGCGCTCTTCGGAGTAAATCAGGTTAAGTTAGACGAAGGGGTAAGTAGAAATGCTCTGCCCCGATCAGATCTCAGTCTTGACAGTAGGACTGTATAAGAAGCTGAACCAAAACATATGAAAATCGCTCAAGTAGCCCCCTTGTGGGAACGAGTTCCACCTCCAACATACGGAGGAATTGAACTGGTAGTGAGTCGTTTGACAGATGAACTAGTGCGTAGAGGACATGATGTCACTTTGTTCGCTTCTGGCGATTCGCAAACATTGGCAAGGTTAGAAGCAGTATACCCTCGTGCATTGCGCTTAGACCCAAAGGTTAAAGAGTACGCAGTGTACGAGATGCTAGAACTTAGCCAAGTTTATCAAATAGCCAAGGAATTCGACATAATTCACTCCCACGTAGGGATTTCGGCACTACCTTTAGCGAACTTGGTGTCAACTCCGACAGTGCATACTTTGCACGGTAAGTTTACAACGGATAACCAGCACGTATACAGCCATCACCAACAGCAACCATACGTAAGTATCAGTAACGCACAGCGTCAAATTGACCTGAATTACGTTGGTACTGTTTACAATGGCATTAACCCCGCCGATTATCCTTTTATCGCGCAACCTCAAGAGCCTCCATACTTGGCATTTTTAGGACGCTTTTCTCCAGAAAAAGGACCACAACATGCGATCGCCATTGCCAAACAAACAGGTTGGCGTTTGAAAATGGCAGGTAAGGTTGATGTTGTGGACGTTAAGTTTTTTGAACAAGAAATTGCACCCCATATTGATGGCAAGCAAATTGAATACTTAGGTGAAATCAATCACGCCGAGAAAGCAGAATTTTTAGGCAACGCCACTATTACTCTGTTCCCAATTACTTGGCAAGAACCTTTTGGGTTAGTCATGATAGAATCAATGGCGGCGGGTACACCAGTCATTGCCATTAATTTAGGTTCTGTACAGGAGGTAATTGCCCAAGGTGTGTCAGGTTTTGTCTGCTCTAGCTATGAAGAGATGGCGGCAGTGATTCCTCAAGCTTTGCAACTAAATCGTCATACATGCCGTGAATATGTAGAAAATAAGTTTAGCGTTACCCAGATGGTGAATGGGTATCAAGCAGTTTACGAAAAACTTATCCAACAACGGATTAGTCTGAATGGACATCTTCGTGCTGCCCAAATTCAGCTTTAATCATCAGCTTTTTTTAGTACAACCATAAAAACTTTTTTAGGAGGACAATAGTATGAGCATGACATCCAACAGTTGCCCCTGTTGCGGAGGCTCTCTCTTACGTCACGTCCGTCATGGTGACTTCTACTGGTTCTGTAAAACCTGCTGGCAAGAAGTCCCACTATTAACCGTCAGCCGTATGCCCAGCGTAGAGGGAAGAAAGACAGGAGCAGTACCTCAAGGAGCGGTGAAGTCTTAGGATTGTAGACTGGTTAATTTCCTGTAGGTTCCTGATAATCACAAAATTCTGTAGAGACGCGATATATCGCGTCTCTACTGTTCGATTTTAAAGAGATGAAACCACAGATAAACACAGATAAACACAGATTTTTATCGGTGTTCATCTATGGTTAAAAATCATAATTAACCGGGATTGTTGCCAGATGTCCAATAATTTAGATCCTCTGCATCTTGTATAATTACCATGTCCATCCCCAGGATACAAGAGCGTGCTAGCAGCATTACTTTACGGGAAAGAAGATTTACGCCTAGAAGAAGTTGCCGATCCTACTCCCGCAAAGGGTGAAGTGGTGATACAAGTGGGCGCAGCAACAACTTGCGGTACAGATTTGAAAGTTTGGCGTCGCGGCGGTCATGCTAAAATGTTACGCCCTCCTACCCTGTTTGGTCATGAGGCAGCAGGGCAAATTGTTGCTGTGGGAGAAGATGTTGAGGGTTGGCAAGTAGGCGATCGCGTGGTGGCTAATAATTCTGCTCCATGCATGAAATGCTTTTTTTGTCAACGGCAAGAATACTCTCTTTGCCCAAATTTGACCTGGAACAACGGCACTTTTGCTCAGTATCTGAAAGTTCCCGCACAGATTGTGCAGCATAATTTGTTGTCGATTCCTGCGGAGTTGCGTGACGAATTGGCGGCGATGACAGAACCGTTGGCGTGTGTTTTGCATGGAGTAGCCCGGTCTAATATTAAAGCAGGCGATCGCGTGGTAGTTTTGGGAGATGGTGCGATCGGACTGATGTTTGTCGCTTCGTTAGTTGAGGCTGGTGTAGAAGTATTTTTGTTTGGCGGTAATGAACCTCGGCTCAAAATTGGGGAAAAACTCGGTGCAGCAAAGACTTTTAATTACCATCAAGTAGAGATTCCTGCTGTTGTGAAAGAACTGACACAAGGATGGGGTGCAGATGTGGTGATAGAAGCAACAGGCGTGCCAAGTGTTTGGGAGATGGCGATCGCGATCGCCCGTCCTGGTGCTACAGTAAACTTATTTGGTGGTTGTCCCCGCGACACCACTATTACTGTAAATACAGAACAGCTACATTATAGTGAACTTACCCTCAAAGGCGTATTTCACAACACACCAGAATATGTCCGAGCAGCACTATCACTAATTGCGAGTAGGAAGATTCCCTTTGAATTACTCATCAGCGAACATCGTCAATTAAAAGATTTAGAACAAGTGTTCTGTGATATGAGAGATCGTAAAGTAATCAAAGTAGCAATGATGCCAACGTAGGGTGCCGTAACGCACCGCCTAACATAGATAGAATAGTTCTGAACAAGGAAAGACATGATAACAGGTCAAAAGTATGAAAGCAATAGAGGTTACAGGAACAGTTAATGAAAAAGGTGAATTACATTTAGAGCAACCATTATTTGTTGCTAAGTCTAGTCGTGTTCGCGTCATTCTCTTATTTCCTGAAACAGAAGAAATAGACGAACAAGAATGGCTTAAAGCAGCAGCTACTAATCCAGTTTTTGCTTTCCTCCACGATCCTGAGGAAGACATTTATACTTTAGAGGATGGGAAGCCACTTGATGAAGGGTAAAGTTGTTCTAGTAAGTTTTCCGTTTGATGATTTATCAGCTACTAAAGTACGTCCTACAGTTTGTCTGACTAATCCTATAGGATTAAATCTTCACATTATCTTGGCTTTAATCACCAGTCGGATTTCTACTGATTTGATTGAAACAGACATTATCTTAGATCATAACCATCCAGACTTTGCCAATAGTGGTCTGCATAAACCATCTACTATCAGATTGGATCACTTAATCACACTTCGTAAATCAATGGTTCAACGAGAATTAGGTACATTGTCATTGGAAACACAGGAGCAAATTGCTGAGAAGTTGTGCAACCTATTTACTCAATAAACCTTTCCTCGTCCCTCGTTCCCAGTCCCTCGTTCCCAGTTTCTAACTGGGAATGCCACTCAGGAGGCGGAGCCTCCCTTTTATATGGCAATTAAGATTCCAACGTAGGGTGCGCTATAGCTAAGCGCCGTAACGCACCACTAAGATGTTTGTGCCATCCTAGCTGTCATGCGAGATTTGATCGCTTCGATAATTTCTGGGGTTTGGGTTTTTTGCCACGCGGGACGTGCTGTTAAGCGATCGCACCAAGCACTCAGTTTGGGATATTCACCAAAAGAAACGCTTCCCCCTAGCAACCAAGGTACTATAGTACCAGCGACAGATTCGGCAAGAGTTATATTTTCACTGCCAAAGAAAGGGCGATGATCGAGTAAACTCTCAAAAAACTTCAGCACTGTTGAGACTTTCTGTTTGGATTGCTCAATCTTTTCTATATCTCCCCCTGGTAAACCTAAGAGCACCGGAGTTAATGGGATTGTGGCAGGCATTAATTCATTCACAGTTGCCTGTTGCACCATCCGCACAATTACCAAATCCTTCGCATCAGTAGGTAACATGGCGGGTGTAGGGTACTTTGCTTCTAAATAATCTAATATTGCCAAAGATTCCACTATGTTAAACCCGTCATCTACCAAAATAGGGATGTGGTGAAAAGGGCTAATCGCTAAAAACTCTGGTTTAAACTGTTCTCCATCGAGATATTTGACTTCCACCAATTCAAACGAGAGTCCTTTTTCCATTAAGGTAATCCAGACACGACGAGAATTTGGTGAAATTGGGTTGTGATAAAGCTTTAGCATAAGTACATTTCAATCACTTGTTCACCATTACGAATTGCTGACTCACCAGTTTTGCCGTGAGTACAGGGCATGTTTGATTGTAACGGATTTGCTCACCCCACAATCTGATAACTCAGATTTTGTAATAACTGATGCTGATTACATTTTGATGGATAGATAAAATAACTAAATAATTTGACTCTTGTGAGTGCCTTTCTTGGTGTCTGACACTGGGGTTGTCGCCGCAATACACCGTCAGGGTTACACTCCTATCAATAAAATTTCAAGTAATGTTGCACCAAAAAGTTGACCAAGATTTATCAGACAGGAAAAACTGGGCACTAAGGCGTCAGTTGGGAATTCCCAATAACAAACGTTTGTGGGTATTGGCTTGCATGGATGAGCGTTTATCAGTGGAGAAAGCCTTGGGAATAGGAGTTGGAGATGCTCATATTTTCCGTAATGCAGGAGGGGTAGTGACAGATGACGCGATTCGATCTGCCATGTTAACAACGCAGTTTTTTGGAACTAAAGAAATTATCGTCATCAATCATACTGAATGCGGCATGATGACTGCTTCTGGAGATTTTATCAGTCATTTCTTAGAAAAAAAAGGAATTAATTTAGACCAGACATCCATTGATCCTGCCCTACCTGAATTAAAGCTATCGTCGGGTGTTTTTTCTAAATGGATTAAAACATTTGTTGATGTAGATGAAACTTGCGTGAAACAGGTAGAGTTGCTGCGAAATTCTCCCTTGATTCCTGATGATGTAGTAATTCATGGCTACATCTGGGAAGTGGAGACGATGAGGTTACGCTCTCCTTATGAGCGTCTGAGTGAGAAAGTAAACACGGCTGAAGCAATGAGTGGCAAAGGTTTATAAGTAAATCGGCGCTTAAATTTATCAGTATTTAAGCACCGTTATTTGTACCAAGCTGAGTTCTTTGTTCTACATTAGACCAAACCGAGTCCCATTGAAATAGCCAACGTGTTAAAATGCGCTTCACAAGTAAGTTACTCCCCGCTGGATATTTTTATGAGCAAGCCTAATTTCGCAACAATCACCCGCTCAGAGTTTCGGCAATATATCCTTGAACACAGAGAGGACGACGAAGCTGTATCAATTTACGTAGAAAGATTCCGAGATCCAAATGCTAAAGTATACCCCCCGAACAAAGGGTTAAATGACCCGGACTTAGCAACGGCACTCCGCGAACGTTTAGAGCAGCGGCGCAATCAAGCTTGAATGGTCAGGTACAGCCACTGTATTGTGATTTCTTTGCTTAAATTTGGAAAAAAGTTGACAGATAATTCCTATACGTGTTATCGTTATTGGTAATTGAATATGAATAGCTCAATTTTGCCCAAAAAAATTTTTGATCGCTCCGCTCCGCTTCGCTCTCCAAAAGAAAAAAATAAAGGGTAAAAGGACAAAAGTGTCAAGGGTACAAAGTCCTCGCAACGGCAACCACAACCCGAAACCCGAGGTCGTCGTTCCTGAGGCCGGCGCGTCGTAGTCGCGATACGCCGAACGGCAATTCCTCGGATTGTCGTACCAAGAACCGCCGCGCAATAATCGAGAATTATTATCATTTAGCAAGATCCAAGCATTACCATTTATTGGCGAACCTTCATAACTATAATGCCAATTATCAGCGCACCACTCCCAAACATTGCCATGCATGTCATATAAACCAAACGCATTGGGAGTAAAAACCCCGACGGGCGTGGTTTTTTGTCTATACTCTCCTTTTTGTTCATCAGCAAAGGTTTCGCTAGCACGATAATTTGCCAACTCACCTGTAATCGTCTGACCAAAGTGAAAGGGTGTTTTTGTTCCAGCACGACAGGCATATTCCCACTCCGCTTCGCTGGGGAGTCGATAATCTTTGCCTGTACTTCTAGATAGTCTAGCACAAAATTCTGCCGCTTCATCCCAATAAATATTTTCTACAGGACGATTATCACCTTTGAAACGAGATGGGTTGGGATCGAGGTCGAGATTAACTTTGGGTAATGCGGCTACTGCTCTCCATTGTACCTGAGTGATGGGGTACTTGCCCATGAAGAAGGGTTGAACGGTTACTTGGTGTTGTGGGCGTTCGTGTTTACTACTACCTTTCTCATTTCGTGGAGCGCCCATAGTAAAAGTGCCACCAGGTATGGCAACCATTTCTAGGGTAATACCATTTCCTAAGTCTTCACTAAAGTATCTCGCTTGTTTAGGTTCTCTTTTGATAATTTCGCCGCGACGGTTAACGGTGACAACTTCAAACTCAAAAGTCAGCGGTGGAGGATTATCTACTGGCGGAATCTCAAAACTGACTCCCCCAACTTCTATTTGTTTGCCTGGGTTGCCCAACTGGTTAAATTCTTCTGCGGCGGCTTCATCTTCCCCTCTTGCTTTAGCATCCCAACCACGGGCTAATACTAACAAGGGTTGAAAACCTGAGTTAATTAATGGGTCAATATCAGCATAGCTTTCTACTAACGAGGTTAACCGCACCCACTCCGAAGGATTTTTTTGTGCCAGTGCAGTTTTCAGTGCTGCGGCAATATCATGAACTGCTTGTTCAGGTTTGATGTAAGCTAATGCTGTCCAATGGGGAGCTGCACCCAAGTCTTGGTCAATGCGATAATTGGTTTTTAATTGCTGCCGAATATAAGCGACGGTAAAATCAGATAAGTCGTATAATCGCTGCTCATCAAAGTAGTTTTTGAGGGTGAGGGTGAGAAGTAATTCGTTGCGTACTTCTGATTCGAGTTCGTAAAGTTCGTAGCCTACTGGAGCGCATAGGGAAAGTAAGATATCAGCAACGGCTATCCAGGGAGCTTGAGGTTGGAAGTTCTCTCGCAGGCAGTACAAAAGTTCTGGAGTGAGTGCCAAAGGGAAGGCGGCGTGACATGCTAAATTAACGTGTGCCTCACCAAAGCGTTTGGCAAAGGCGACGAGACGTGGATGGGTAAATTGCTGACTGATTTGGGACATAAACTTTAGCATTTGAGAAACCGCATGGGAGACTCGTAAAATAGGATAAATCGCTATTAAACGGTATAAAACAGAATTGTGGACTGAGTGAGGAGTGGTATA
>NZ_JACXAE010000047.1 GCF_014698965.1 Iningainema tapete BLCC-T55 | reverse complement strand
AATTGGGAAGGAATGTTTCTTCTCAATCAAGCTGCTACTGACTGGTTAAAAGGAAAGCTCGATACCGGGACTTACTTCGATATGCTTGAACATTTTGGCATTGACCCGCAAGGGTTTGTTAATCCCGTCGAAGAGTACGTATTAAACGGAGTTGCAAGTTCCGAATTTGTATGACTCGGATTTTACAGCTAGGTAACGCCAGTAATTGGGAGCAAATTTACAATCACTCTCAAGCAGCAGTTTCAATCAATCCAGATACTCACGCCCCCATACCAGAAATTGTTGTACCGCTATTGATAGAAACCCATGTCTTAGCGGTTTACATAACAACTGTTGTTCCCGAAGCTAGAGAATGGCATTTTGCTGGTTATTTGAATCAAAAATTTGAACTAGGTCTAACCGTAGGAGGCACGCCTGAAGCCGACGAACTTTCCAGGCGCAAACTTTGGCTAAATAGAATCAAACTGATTATTTTTCCGAAAATTACTGCTACCTACGCTATTTCTTTCAGCGTACCTAAGTGGTTTAAGTC
>NZ_JACXAE010000046.1 GCF_014698965.1 Iningainema tapete BLCC-T55 | reverse complement strand
GTAATGCACGAGCGCAACGCTCACAACTTCCCTCTAGATTTGGCAGCAGTTGAAGCTCCTGCTATCAACGGTTAATCACACCGACAACGTAGAGACGCCCCGGTGGGGCGTCTTCTTCACAAGCACCCCCCAAAACTGGAGGGTGCTTTTTGGTTTGAACCGCCAAGACGCCAAGGACGCCAAGAAGATGTCATTATAGTGATGAAGTGAGTAAGATTTGGAGATAAGACAACGGTTTACGCACGTCCTTTAGCACGGTTAATTGAGCAGTTGCAACGCTTACCTGGAGTTGGTCCAAAAACTGCTCAGCGTTTGGCTTTGCATATTTTAAAAAGATCGGAAGCAGAAGTGGAGGCTTTGGCACAAGCTTTACTTGATGCGAAAAGTCAGGTGGGTTTGTGTTCTGTTTGTTTTCACCTTTCTTCTGAACCTGTATGTGAAATTTGCCGCAATCCTAACCGCGATAACAGTACTATTTGTGTGGTGGCTGATTCCCGTGATGTGATTGCTTTAGAAAAAACCCGCGAGTTTAAAGGGAAGTATCATGTTTTGGGTGGTGTGATTTCGCCTATAGATGGAATTGGTCCAGAACAGTTGACTGTACAATCTTTGGTAAGGCGGGTGAGTAAGGATCAACCTCATGAGGTGATTCTGGCAATTAGTCCAAGTGTGGAAGGTGAGACGACGACATTATATGTTGGTCAATTACTCAAGCCTTTTACGAGGGTGACGCGAATTGCTTTTGGTTTACCTGTAGGTGGGGATTTGGAGTACGCCGACGAGGTAACGCTAGCAAGAGCTTTGGAAGGACGCAGGGAGTTGGATTAGTTTAGTAGTTGCGCTCTGTGCGCAATTACATTCCTTGTGCGTTACTTTAGATTTAGTCCACTAAATTAAATTCCTCAAGTGGTAACACTACGCCCTTTTGTTGATCGGAAAACTTTAGAAAATTTAGGCGATCGCTACCCTGAATTAGACATCGCTTCTGTCGAGACTTGTTTAGCTTTTCTTTCTACCACAGTTGATGTGTATGCAGCAATGGATGCTCATTTTGCCCGATATGGTATTTCAATGGGTAAATTCACTTTGCTGATGCAGTTGCTTTATGCTGATGAGCAAGGGTTAACGCCATCAGAATGTGCTGAACGTGCAGGTGTAACTAGAGCAACTATTACAGGACTCTTGGATGGATTAGAAAGAGATGGATTGGTGAGACGTCAGCCTTATCCAGCAGATCGGCGAATGCTTTGTGTACATTTAACAGACAAGGGACGAGACTTACTCTGTGGGATGCTTCCAGATCATTTTTGTCGCACTACAAATTTGATGGCTCATCTCACGAACACTGAAAAGAAAACCTTGATTGAGCTTTTAAACAAGGTAAGGGCTGGAACCCCGGCAATGCTTGAAGCTTAATTCATTGTCTTAAGGACTTATCTACTGTAAGATTATAATTAGGAGCCTAACTATAAGCTAGCTAATTAGTTAAGGCTCAATTAACTTTGATATCCATAGGAAGGCAGAATGAAGAAGCTAAGTGTTAAGCAAAAAAACTGGTTGCTGTCTGCGCACGTCGCTTTTGGAGGAATTTGGTTTGGTACTGCTTTATGTATGGTGATTGTAGCTTGGAATAACCGTAACACTCCCAATGGCGATGAACTGTACGCCATCAACTCAGTTTTGAAACTTCTAGATGATTTTGTGATTATCCCCGCTGCCAACTTATCGTTATTAACAGGTGGACTGCTTTGCTGGCTAACGATTTGGGGATTTTTCAAACACTACTGGGTGATTGTCAAATGGATTGCAACTGTAACACTCATTGTCACTGGTACTATTTGGTTAGGTCCGTGGACAAATGCAATGACGGCTATTTCTCAGGCAGAACGATTACAAGCACTGCAAAATCCGTTATATCTTTTTGATCAGAAGGCAATGATTATTGGTGCGATCGTTCAAACTTCCTTTGTTTTAGCCATTATTGTGATCTCAGTTCTTAAACCTTGGGGAAGGCGAAATGTGAAGAAGGAAGAACACAAAGAGGTAATTGCTTCTAATAGTTAGCCTCGAAAATCATTACTCCAATAATCATCAATCTCCAAGTCCGCATATTGAGCAAATGACCCTAAGTAACGCCCCTTCCCGGACGCTGCTTCTTGCAAACCCCGTAGCACCATCGTCAAGGCTTCTGGATTTTGCCATAACCATCTTTGGTTTTCAGGAATACTTTCTAAATCTATAGGGTAAGCGCAAAATTTGCCCAGCATCATTGGTTAGCACTCTATATACTTTTGCTTTGGCTGCTTCTCCTAATGTTAAGTTTCCTTGCTCATTGGTTAAGATCGCTTCTTTAACCACAGACAAGTTTTGATTAGTAATTATCATGGCTAAAAACAATAACAGCAAATATCATTTTAACATGACTACATTTTATTTATTTATAACACTGGCAAATCAAATATGATTACATAATAAGTGTGGAAAAGTCAAAGGTTAAAAGGCAGCAATCTCAAAGTTTAAATCACATATTTTGCAATAAATCCTGTATTAGTTGCATCCTTGATTTTTAAAGTACCAAAAGTGGTAAGCTTCAAAAATCAGAAGCGATTCTCACACACACGCCAATTGAAGAAATAAAGCAAACAGGACTTAGGCTCATAGAAGCAAACTGGGATGCAATCCAGACTCATTTTCCATAAACAAGAAACACCTTACTCGTGTGTCCCTGCTTGCTTGCGCATGATGCTTTCTGCGTTTGAAGTGGATATAAGTGAAGCCCAGTTACGAGAGCTATGTGATTGTACTCCATTTGGAACAGAAGCCCTGAAAGCGGTTGATGCCGTTCGTGAACTAGGATTTTCTAGCGCTGCCAGTTGAGCATTAATCAAGGTAAAAATTCGCGATAATTCAGAGATGCCATCTAATTCCGTCCGTTCTTCGTGAGTCAAAGCATTTTGCTTGTTCTAAGTTGAGTCGTCATTGGCTTACTCCGCACAGAAGCTTCTCTGATGATAACGGAATTGAGGATAGGGCAGACATTTGTGAACATCTGCTTGAACCGTTTGAACCATATATTTAATCGGTACAGGTTTACTGTTTAATTCATATTCTAACTATCAACACCTAAGTTCGTGGCATGGTGACGGATATGATCTTCAATAAAACTGGCAATAAAGTAATAACTGTGATCGTAACCTTCTTGATAACGTAAAGTCAGGGGCTGATTAACCTCGTTGCAAGCGGCAGCAAACACCTCTGGTAGCAACTGCTCAGTGAGAAATTTATCCGCAGTACCTTGATCTATGAGAATGGGGCTGTGATATCCAAATTGCTTTACCAATTCAGTAGCATCGTAGGCACGCCAAGTTTCTTTATCTTCACCCAGGTAGCGGCTGAACACCTTTTGACCCCAAGGACACTGCATTGGTGCGGCGATCGCTGCAAACGCTGATACTGATTTATATTGCTGAGGGTTGCGCAGAGCACAAACAAGCGCACCATGTCCACCCATCGAATGACCAAAAATCCCTTGTTTATCTGCTTTGCCGGGGAAATGCTCAGTAATTAAAGTAGGCAATTCTTCAACCACATAGCTATACATTCGGTAGCGAGAAGCCCACGGTTCAACAGTAGCATCCACATAAAAACCAGCACCAGTACCAAAGTCCCAGTCATCATCCTCACCGGGAATGCCAGTATTACGGGGGCTAGTATCAGGAGCCACAAGCATCAAACCATATTTAGCTGCAAACTGCTGCGCTCCCGCCTTAATCATAAAATTTTCTTCTGTACAACTTAAACCGGAGAGAAAATAGAGAATCGGCACTGGCTGTTGAGTAGCTTGCGGTGGTTGGTAGACAGCAAAGCGCATTTCTCCATTACATGTATGGGAGGAATGACTGTAAAAACCGAGTTTGCCGCCAAAGCACTTATATTCCGCTCCAAGATTAAGATTACTCATGATTAAAAGGGTATAGAGTATGGGGTGTGGGGTGTAGTGAAAAAATCTACTTCCTACACCCTACCCCCTACACCCTAAACTAAAACGTCACCACACTACGAATCGATTCACCCTTATGCATCAAATCAAAAGCATCATTGATACGCTCAATTGGCATTACATGGGTAATCAAATCATCAATGTTAATCTTCCCTTCCATATACCAATCAACAATCTTCGGCACATCAGTGCGTCCTCTAGCTCCACCAAATGCCGAACCTTTCCAAACACGCCCAGTCACCAGTTGAAAAGGACGAGTACTAATTTCTTCCCCAGCACCAGCAACACCAATAATCACGCTCACACCCCAACCTTTATGGCAACATTCCAATGCTTGGCGCATGATATTCACATTGCCGATGCATTCAAAGCTGTAATCAGCACCACCTTTAGTTAAGTTAACCAAGTAAGGAACCAAATCGCCTTCAACTTCCTTGGGGTTAACAAAGTGAGTCATGCCAAACTTTTCTGCCAAAGCTTTCTTATTGGGATTGATATCCACCCCCACAATCATATTAGCTCCCACCATCCGCGCTGCTTGGATGACGTTTAAGCCAATACCGCCTAAACCGAAAACTACTACATTCGCTCCCGGTTCCACTTTAGCTGTATTAATAACTGCACCAATACCCGTAGTTACACCGCAGCCAATATAACAAACTTTATCAAACGGCGCATCAGAGCGAATTTTAGCTACGGCAATTTCCGGCAACACTGTATAATTAGCAAAGGTGGATGTACCCATGTAATGATGTATCATCTCCCCGCCGATGGAAAAACGACTAGTGCCATCGGGCATGATACCGCGCCCTTGAGTTGCACGGATTGCTTGACATAGGTTGGTTTTGAAGCTCAGGCAATATTCACACTGACGGCATTCTGGAGTATATAAAGGGATAACGCGCGAGCCTACCTTAACACTAGTGACGCCTTCCCCTACCTCCACAACAACGCCAGCACCTTCATGTCCTAAAATTGCTGGGAATAAACCTTCAGGATCTTTACCAGAAAGAGTGTAGGCATCAGTATGACACACTCCACTAGCTTTGATCTCTACCATAACTTCCCCAGCACAGGGTCCGTCAAGTTGAACTGTTTCAATCGTTAACGGTTTACCTGAGCTATGGGCTACTGCTGCTTTTATTTCCACTCTTCCTCCTATCTATAGTTTTGTGAACGATAAGATTACGCCGAGACTAATCGACGCATAGATTCTGCGCGGCGTTTAGCTGTAGCGTTATTTGGTTGTATTTTGAGTGCCTCTTCGTAAGCTTGCAGCGCCTGAGCGTTTAATTTTTTCCGCTCGTAAGCATGACCAATGTTATTCAATGCTGTTACATAATCAGGTTTGATAGTGAGGGCTTCTTTGTAGGTACGTATTGCTATATCATACTGCTCTTGAGCAAAGTAAGCATAGCCTAATCCATTGTATATGGGGGCAGTATTTTCTTCTCCCTCTTCTTCTGCCGCTTTAAGGGCTTTTTGAAATAGGGGAATTGCCTGGGAAAAAAGTTTTTTCTCTGAATAAATACTAGCTAATTCGTAGTATTCTTGAACTGTTCCCTTTTCTTTGGTTAGCTTCTTTCGCAACTTGGAAAATGCGTTTTCTAATCTGCGAGTTTTAAAAACTTGGCGAAAAATGCTAATGACTGTAAATGAGAGTAAACCAATCAGAATAGATAGATAAATAACTGCTAGATTGTTATCCATTGTCTTTGCTAAAAGTAGCTTCTATTTTTATTATTAGCAGACAGGGGAGTAGTCATAAAAGTTCAAAGGCAAAAAATATATTACTTTTTACTTTTTACTTTTTCTATGGTAATCCCCAATAGGTGGCACGTTCTTTGAGCCAACCAGAAGCGATGTAACGAGCGATCGCTTCATTTACTCGTCGTCGCAACTCATCGTATTGTAATCCTTTGGGCATGACTACCGATAAAGGTTCTGTAGATAGTTTTATTGGTAGTATTAGATACTTAGGATCTTCTTGTACCCACCCACTCAGTAAGCTAGCATCTGCGGCAAAAGCTGCTACTGTGTTATTTTCTATTTGCGATCGCGCTTCTTCATAAGATTCAACTCCCACTAATTCAGCATTTGGGATATAATATTGTATTACTCCAATAGTGCTAGAGTGTTTGAGTACAGCAACTTTTTGCTTGCTTAAATCCACCAGCCTTTGAAATGAGGCATTTTTGGTGATTATCATAGTGCCATCCAAGTAGTAAGGCACACTAAAACTGACTAAGCGAGAGCGTGAAGATGTTGCTGTGACTCTAGCGATAGTCAGATCAACTTTGCGATCTAAAACGAAAGACAGGCGATCGCGATTTGCTACTGGTTGAAATTTCACAGCATTTGACTTACCTAGCAAGTCTACTGCCAACTGAGTAGCTAAGTCAATTTCTAAACCTTGTAAATTTCCGTTGGCATCACTAAATCCCAACGGACGCAAGTTATTTTTTACAGCAATACTTATGTAGCCCCGCCGCTGAATTTTTGGCAGTTCTGCGGCAGACGCTGACAATTGTGTATTATAATTTACATAAATTATGCAGAAAAAGATGGTAGCGGATATGAGCACGAACAGTGCCAGACGTGGTAGATGTTTGATCTGTTGCACCAACCAATTAATCATCCGTTATGTCCGTTGTCATACATCCGTTACCACCTTTATCCTCTGGATTGGCTTGCTGCTAATTCGGCTACTTTGCTGAAGCCTGCTGGATCTAAAACTGCCAACTGCGCCAACATTTTGCGGTTGAGTAGGATATTGGCTTTTTTCAGATTACCAATAAATTGGCTGTAACTCATGCCATGTAGACGTGCAGCCGCGTTAATGCGGGTAATCCACAGACGACGAAAATCGCGTTTGCGCTTTTTGCGATCACGATATGCACTCCGCAGCGCCTTCATCACTTGTTGATTGGCGGTTCTAAACAAAGTTGAGTGAGAACCGCGAAAACCTTTAGCTATTTTGAGAATTTTATTGCGGCGTTTGCGAGCAACGTTACCGCGTTTTACCCTTGTCATGACTTAATTCCTAGAAAATTTACAAGTAGGGGAGCATTAAGCGCACGTTTTCTTCATCGCGCTCATCAACAACTGCCATTTTCGACATATTACGCTTCTTGTTGGAAGTCTTATGTTCTAGCAGGTGGTTTTTGAAAGCTTTGCGACGCACGATTTTTCCGCTGCCGGTGGCACGGAATCTCTTCGCCGCTGCTTTACGAGTTTTTAGTTTAGGCATGGGCTGCTGCATGAAACGACACAATCCCCTATTATAGGATAAAATAATGGAATTTAACGAACCGTATTTGCGTGTAATTATTCACACAACCATACTCATCTTTGTCTTTTACCCCAATTTAAAGCTTTGTAAAGCACGGTTGACAATTGAGATTTTTCCAGGTCGGTTGGGCAAACTATGGGGTGTAGTGACGTACAGGTGGCTTTGAGGACTGGTTCATGGATAGTATCGCTCTACTGTCAGGGTATCGCATCACGGAACAACTCTATGCAGGAACTCGCACCTTAGTCTATCGTGGTATCCGAGAGTGCGATCGCACTCCAGTGGCGATCAAACTGCTGAGAAATCCATTTCCTAGCTTTAGTGAATTGGTGCAGTTCCGCAATCAGTATGCGATCGCCAAAAATCTTGACTTACAGAGCATTGTTAAACCTTTGGCGCTCGAACCTTATCAAAACGCCTATGCGCTGGTGATGGAAGACAATGGCTGCATTTCTCTCAAGAAGATGCTTAAGCAAGAGGGAAACATGGGACACAATGGGCAAACCCTAAGTGAATTCCTTCAAATTGCGGTTCAAGTTGCGGACGCTTTGGATGGACTATATCGACATCGAGTGATCCACAAGGACCTCAAACCTGCTAATATTGTGATTCATCCAGACAGCAAACAAGTCAAGCTAATTGACTTCAGCATCGCCTCAGTGCTACCCCGTGAAACTCAAGAGATTCAGAATGCGAATACGCTAGAGGGAACATTGGCATATCTCTCACCAGAGCAAACGGGGCGCATGAATCGCGGCATCGACTATCGCAGTGACTTTTATTCGCTCGGCATCACTTTTTATGAACTGTTAACGGGACAGTTGCCCTTTATTTCAAATGATCCAATGGAGTTGGTGCATTGTCATTTAGCTCATCAGCCGATTAGTGTCCATCAACTTAATCAAAATGTCCCATTAATGTTGTCAGAAATCGTCAGCAAGCTAATGGCGAAGAATGCCGAGGATCGTTATCAAAGTGCTTTGGGACTCAAGTATGATTTAGAACGCTGTTTGCATCAATTCAAAGACTCAAGAACAATCCAGTCATTTGAGTTGGGAGCGCGGGATCATTGCGATCGCTTCCTCATCAGAGAAAAACTCTATGGACGAGAATCGGAAGTCCAGACATTACTAGAAGCCTTTGATCGAGTTGCCAACCCCCCTAAGTCCCCTCTTGGTAAGGGGGGATTCAGGGGGGTAGAACTGATGCTGGTGGCTGGTTTTTCTGGCATTGGTAAGACAGCAGTGGTGAACGAAGTTCATAAACCAATTGTCCGACAGCGCGGTTATTTTATTAAGGGCAAGTACGACCAATTCCAGCGCAATATTCCCTTCAGCGCCTTCGTGCAAGCGTTTCGCGATCTGATGGGGCAATTACTAGCAGAATCAGATGCCCAATTGCAAAACTGGAAAACTCAGATTCTAGAAGTCGTCGGAGAGAATGGACAAGTGCTGATTGAGGTGATTCCAGAACTGGAACACATTATCGGTTCTCAACGTCCTGCACCAGAATTATCAGGCAGTGCGGCGCAGAATCGGTTCAATCTGTTGATGCAGAAGTTTGTGCAGGTGTTTACTACGGCAGATCATCCGCTCGTGCTGTTTCTCGACGATTTGCAGTGGGCAGATTCAGCATCACTGAAGATGCTAGAATTACTCATGCAAGATATGGGATACCTGTTGGTGATTGGTGCCTATCGAGATAACGAGGTGTCGCCTGTTCATCCGTTGATGCTGACGGTGGATGAGATTGGTAAAGGCGCAACGGTGCATACCATCACTCTGCAACCGTTAAGAAGAGTGGATATGAATCAGTTGATAGCGGATACATTGAACTGCTCATGCCTCCTCGCTCAACCGTTGACAGAATTAGTTTATCAAAAAACGAAAGGCAATCCCTTCTTTGCTACTCAGTTTCTCAAGTCATTACACGAGGATGGACAAATTACTTTTAACACTCAGTCTCCCACCCTCCTGTGTCCCCCCGAACTTCGCTTTGATGAAAGGGGGGTGGGGTGGCAGTGCGATCTTGCTAAGGTAAGAGCTAAGGCAACCATTGATGATGTGGTAGAGTTTATGGCGCTACAGTTGCAGAAGTTGCCGACACAAACTCAGGATGTACTTAAATTAGCGGCTTGTATTGGCGCACAATTTGACTTAAATACGCTGGCGCGAATCTGTGAGCAATCAAAAGAAGAGACGGCTGCTGCTCTGTGGAAAGCATTGCAGGAAGGCTTAATTATTCCGACGACGGAAATATATAAATTTTTTACGCAATCGGATACTGTAGCGATTTCTGATGCAGCGGCGAATCCGATTTATCGCTTTTTGCACGATCGCGTTCAACAAGCCGCTTACTCGTTGATTGCTGAGAATCACAAACAGGCAACTCATTTGCAAGTTGGGCAACTTTTGCTCAAAAATGCAACTGCTGCCGAGCGAGATGAGAAAATCTTTGAGATTGTTAACCAGTTGAATGCTGGAATAGAACTAATTCTTCAACAGACTGAACGCGATGAGTTGGCGCAGTTGAATTTAGTTGCTGCACGTAAAGCAAAAGCTTCTACTGCTTATGCTGCGGCAGTCAAATACCTCATGGTGGGTATAGAGCTTTTAGGCGCAGATAGCTGGATTTGTCACTATAATCTAACGTTGAGTTTTTATTTAGCTGCAGCGGAAGCCGAATATTTAAGCTCTAATTTTCAGCAATCTCAAACTCTGACTGAAATTGCCCTGCAACATACTCAAACACTGCTGGAAAAAGTGAGTGTGTACGAGGTAAGGATTCAGGCTTATATTGCCCAAACTTATTTACAAAAAGCAATCGATACAGCGTTGCACGTACTAGGTATGCTCGAAGTCGATTTAGAGACAGAAGCTCCTAAAGAACTCAAGATTGAGGAACTAATTCATTTGCCAGAAATGACACAGCCGCATCAAGTTGCAGTTCTACGAATCTTAGGTACTATTACTCATGCCGCTTATATAAGTAATCCTGGACTTTATCGCCAAGGCGTTTTCACTGGTCTTAAGTTCTGTACCAAGTATGGGAATTCAGCCTTGGGAATTTATTTATATAGTTTTTACAGTTTGATATTATATGATGAGGGTAATCTAGAGAGTAGCTATTTATTAGGTCAAATGGCTGTGAAACTGGTAGAACAATTCGATAATGCTGAAGTTAGAACCGTAGTTTTAGCAGTATTTAATAGTGCAACCAGGCATTGGAAAGAACACGTGAAGGAAACTCTCAAACCGCTACAAAAAGCTTTTCATAATAGGCTTGAAGCAGGCGAATTAATATTTTCTGGTTATGCCATTCTTCATCATTGCAGCCATTTGTTTTTTACAGGGCAGCCCTTGAAATATGTTGAGCAGAAAAATAAACATTATATCGATTTACTTCAAAAACAGAAATTAGACTATCACATTTTTTATGGTAAAGTATGGCAGCAAACTCTCTACAATTTATTAGGTATTGCTGAAAACCCGTCATCTCTGACTGGACAGGCATTCAATGAAACGCAAATGTTACCCGCTTTAATCGAGCAACAAAGTGGGACAACTGTGTTTGCTGTTTATGTGTCGAAATCTTTACTTTCCTATCTATTTCAAGAACTAGAATTAGCGCTCGCCTATGCTCAAGAAGCAGCACAATACGCAAAAACTGCAACTGGGCAGCTGATGACTGCCGAACACAACTTTTACTATTCTTTAGCTCTGCTCGCTCAGTATCCTCATATAGAGCAACAGGAACAAACTACATTTCTAAACCAGATAGTTGCCAATCAAATCAAGATGCAAATCTGGGCGCATCATGCACCAATGAATTACTTGCACAAATACACTCTAGTCGAGGCAGAAAAATATCGCGTCTTGGGTGACAAAGCTATAGCAATCGACCACTACGATCGCGCCATTCAACTTGCCAAAGAGAACGAATACGTCAACGAAGAAGCTCTCGCCAACGAACTTGCAGCAAAGTTCTACTTGGAATGGGGCAAAGAAGCGATCGCTCAAACTTACCTGCTCTCGGCGTATTACGCTTACAGTCGTTGGGGAGCAAAAGCCAAAGTAGACGATTTAGAACAGCGCTACCCACAACTGCTAGCACCGATTTTACAACGGATGCAACCGGATCTCACTGCCACTGAAACTATCCCTACTTTCAGTTCTCACTCCACCAAAGCTTCCACAGATGCTAGCAGTAGTACGGACGAGGGGCTGGATTTAACCACAATTCTCAAAGCTTCCCAAGCTCTTTCTGGGGAAATCGAGTTAGAAAAATTGCTCTCGGTTTTGCTTCACGTTGTGCAGGAAAATGCCGGGGCAGACAGATGTGCTTTATTGATGCCAAAGAATAAACAGTGGGTGATTGAAGCATTTTCTCAACTTGGACAACAGTCCGTCATTCTTCAATCTGTGTCCATTGAACGCACTCCACTAGTTCCGGTTTCCTTGATCAACAGAGTTAAACATACCCTGCAACCCTTGATCGTTGGGAATGCGGTAACTCATCCTACCTTGGTAGCAGATCCTTACATTCAGCGCCAATGTCCCAAAAGTATCCTATGTACCCCAATTTTGCACTCCGGCAAATTGATTGGAATCTTATACCTAGAAAATAATTTGACAATTGGGGCATTTACGAGTGAACGAGTCAAAGTCCTCAATCTGGTTTGTGTCCAAGCTGCCATCTCTTTAGAAAACGCCCGTCTCTACCAACAAGCCCAACAGGCACTCACCGATCTTAAACAAGCGCAACTACAAATTGTCCAAAGTGAAAAGATGTCAGCGCTAGGTAATTTAGTTGCTGGGATCGCTCATGAAATCAATAACCCAGTTGCTTTCCTCAATGGTAATATTAACCCAGATCTGGATTCTATTAAAGATGTCTTTGGGTTGGTTGACCTCTATCAGCAGGAATATCCTCAGCCAACTCAAGCCATTCAAGATGAAATAGCAGCCATTGACTTAGAATTCATTCGCGATGATTTACCAAAATTAGTGGGTTCTATGCGCGAAGGTGTGAAGCGAATTCGCGACATTAGTACCAGTTTGAGAACTTTTTCTCGTGCCGATAGCGCTCTTCCCGTTGCCTGCAATATCCACGACGGGATCGACAGCACTATTCTGATTCTCAAGCATCGCCTTAAAGGAAACGAATCTCGCCCAGAAATCAATGTCAACAAAGACTATGGGGATCTTCCCCAAGTAGAGTGCTTCGCTGGACAACTCAATCAGGTATTTATGAACATATTGGCAAATGCAATCGATGCCTTAGAAGACTCTAATCTTGGTCGCAGTTTCGCAGAAATCACTGCTAATCCCAATCGAATTATTGTCAAGACAGAGCTATCTCAAGATCGACAAAACGCTGTGATCCGAATTCAAGATAATGGGGTGGGGATGACATTTGAGGTGCAGGAAAAGATTTTTGAGCATCTGTTTACTACCAAAGGCGTGGGGCAGGGAACGGGGTTGGGGTTGGCGATCGCAAAGTCGATCATAGTTGACAAACACGGTGGGACTCTATTAGTAAACTCAACTCCATCTCAAGGTGCGGAGTTTGTGATTTCTATTCCGGTAAAAGCCACCGTTGCTGTAGAAGCTTAAGCAGTATGCTTGAATTTTAAATTGGTAGTGTAATTACAAACTTTGTCCCCTCACCCAGCTTTGACAAACAGTCAATTTGTCCATTGTGCTTATCACAAATGATTTGTTTTGCGATCGCTAATCCCAAACCCGTACCTTTGTTAGCGCCTTTGGTAGTAAATAAGTGGTCAAATATACGTTGTTTTACTTCATCACTCATACCAATACCATTATCAGCAATAATTATTTTTACTTGTTGAGCGGCTACGAGTGTTGTAATTATAATACGGTTAGGATTAACTGTGATTTCTGCAAAACTACGTTCGCCGAGAGAATCATCCAAAGCGTCAATGGCATTTGCCAGAATATTCATAAATACTTGATTTATTTGCCCAGGAAAACATTTAACTTGAGGTAGCTCTCCATACTCTGTAATTACCTCAATTGCTGGTCGTTTGTTATTAGCTTTGAGCCGATGTTTGAGGATTAAAATTGTGCTATCAATTCCTTCATGTAAATTAAATAATTGTTTATCTTCTTGATCGGAGCGCGAAAAAGTCCTTAAACTATTACTAATATTTGTGATACGCTCGCAAGCTAATATCATTGAATCAATCATGTTAGATAAGTCTTCTATGCAATAATACAAGTCGATTTCCTTGGCATGATTAATAATCTCTTGGCTAGGTGAAGGGAAACTTTCTTGATAAAGCTTCAAATGTTCAATAATATCACCAAGATTTGGTTTTGCTTGTTTGAGGCTAGCTGAGATAAAACCAAGGGGATTATTCATTTCGTGAGCTATCCCTGCTACCAAATTACCCAGTGCTGACATTTTCTCGCTCTGGATCATTTGTAGTTGGGTTTGCTGTAACTGGTGTAAAGATTGGGTTAATTTTGCGGTGCGTTCTTGCACCTGTTGTTCTAAAGTACGGGTAAGATAGGAAATTTTTAAGTGTAGTTTTATTCTGGCAATTACTTCTTCGTGCTGAAAAGGTTTGGTAATGTAGTCAACTGCACCAATTTCTATTCCTTTCACTTTATCAGTAGAATCGGATAAAGCAGTCATAAAAATTATAGGTATATTCACTGTAATCGAATTGGCTTTAAGCCTGCGGCAAGTTTCAAATCCATCAATACCAGGCATCATCACATCAAGGAGAATCAAATCGGGAGGCGCGTATTCTGTTTGTTCGATTGCTGATTCTCCATCTGTAGCCATGAGGGCTTTCCAGCCATTTCCCCGAATCGCTTCTGATAGCACCTTCAAATTATTTGGATTGTCATCTACTAAAAGGATATGTATTGGCTTCGAGAGAGAATCATTGATCATTTATCATTGCCCTGATTCATTAGTTACAAAAGATTTGAGCATTTTACGTATTTTTGCTGTTTGGAAATCAGCAGTGAGTTTGCTCAACTCAGTCACAAAAGGAGCTAGCTGTTTATTTTGCGTTGGGAGTTCGTCTAATATTCCCTCAATCCCTGGTATATCCCCCATCATGGCTAGATGATATAGTTGTTGTAACACTTCTTGAGATGGCAAAATTAATTCACTATTAGTTACTTGCTCCTGCTTATATGACTGTTGAGGTGCTGATTGGACATATATCCAGTCAAGTTTTAACACAGATTCCAATGTATTGAGTAATTCATCTATTTGCAGGGGTTTATCTACAAATGCTGTTGCTCCTGCTTGTAAACACCGTTGACGATTTGACTCGAATACGTTAGCACTAGAGACGATGATGGGAATAGAACTGGTTTGTGAATGCCCTTGCAGGTGAACCATTAACTCAAAGCCATCCATATTGGGCATGGCTAAATCGAGCAGAATTATATCTGGCTGATGTTCAGTTGCCAATTGTAATCCCTGTTTACCATCAACAGCTTCTAGGTAAGAGCAGCCAATTTCCTGCAACAGATTAGTCAACATTGAACGATGAATGTCATCATCATCGACAATCAGAATCTGAGGGGTACAACCTCTAATCCCTTTTATTTTCTGATAGGTTGGAGTAACCTCTTTGTGCCAATCATGGTTTGGTAGTACTACTACTGCCACATCCAACCAAAACAAACTACCTTCGCCCAAGTGACTTTGTACCTCAATTTTGCTTCCCATCAATGCGGCAATTCTTTGACTAATCGCCAATCCCAAGCCTGTACCTTCAGAACGCTGTCTTGCGGAACCCATTTGCTCAAAAGGCAAAAAGATTTTCTCCAGTTGTTCTGGTGACATTCCCACACCAGTATCTTCAATGAGGAAGCGAATTGTAGTGATTGGGGATTGGGCAATGGGCAATGGGCAATGGGCATCACTAATTTCCCTTTGCCCCATGCCCCATGCCCTATTCCCTATTATCTCTACTTTGAATGTCACGCTACCGTTGTCTGTGAACTTAATTGCATTACCCAACAAATTAATTAAAATTTGTCTTAGTCGCTTTTCATCTGTTTGAATGGCAAGTGGTAGGCGATCGCTAATTAAAACATTAAAACTCAGCCCTTTTTGCTCGGCGCGGATACCACAAATCTCAGTTACACCATGTAAAAAACTCGGCAAATGCACAGTATTGGTGACTAATTCCAATTTTCGAGCTTCAATTTTTGAAAGATCGAGAATGTCATTAATTAGCATGAGCAGGTGGGAACCACATTGATGGATAATCCTGACTCCTTCCTGGTTTTTTTCTGTTAAATTGGGAGATTGTGCTAGTACCTGGGCAAAACCAAGGATACCATTCAGTGGTGTACGTAGCTCGTGACTCATATTGGCGAGAAACTCACTCTTTGCCTGGTTGGCAGCATCAGCAGCTTCCTTGGCTTTGAGCAGTTCATGAGTTCGTTCTTCAACTTTTACCTCCAAGGTTTTGGAATAATCTAAAAGTTGACTGTTGGCTATTTCTAATTGCTGGTTCGTTTCTTCTAACTTTTGCTGCTTGTAAGCATTTGTCGTTGCAATTACACTACTAATAAACCCAGCTAAGGCAGGCGTAACCGGAATCAGAACACCAGATAAAAACATGCAGTAGCTACCCCCGATCAAAATTCCACTCAAGCCCACAGTTGCCCAAAGAATTTTGCCACCGGGAAGAAGCCATCGAGTGTGTACCTTACCTAACCACATACTCCCAGAACCAAGGATAGACCAGAAAACAATCCAGAGTGACGACGAGATCCCAGAAATTCCGTGGAGATTGGTTTTCCCTGTTTTTGCTCCTCGCACCAGTTGGAGAGCAATATTGGCATGGATAACTACACCAGGAGTCGGTTTTTGAGCTGATATTAAGGAAGAACTGAAGGGTGTGCTAAAGAAGTCATTAGTACTAGCAGCAGTTGAACCAATAAACACCATGCGATCGCGCATTAAATTTGCCGGAATTTTTCCCGCTAACACATCGCGCATGGCGACTTTACGAAAAGTAGTTTCGGAACCATGCCAGTTGAGCAGAATTTGATAACCACCGACATCGGCTTCACTATAACCTGCTTCTTGATTTCTAAGTGGTTGGTAGACTGCTTTGCCCAATCGAAACTTCTGCTGTTTTTCGTCAATGCTTTCTAAGGTAATCTTTTCGGCTTCTAGGTACTTGAGAGCGACATGAGTTGCTAATCCTGCTTTAATTTTACCCTCTTCTTGAGCATCGACCGCTGTCAGCAAAGCACGACGCACATGGCGATCGCCATCTAGCACCAAATCAGCTAATCCTACTTGACCATTTTTTTTAAGTACATGTGGGGGATTGACTCGTTCGCCAGTAATTTTTTCTACTCCAATCAAATTGGGAGTAGTTCGGAAAACTTGCACAAGTTGCTCATAACCGCTTCCTTCTGGTAAATCCCGATATAAATCTAAACCAATGGAACGGGGTTGTTGTTCCTTGATTTTTTTTAATAATTTTGCTAGTGACCAGTCAGGAACAGGCCATTTACCCACCGACTGAATATCGCGCTCATCAATGGTGACAATTACAACTTCATCAGCTATTTCTGATTGCGATTTAAGTCGTACCCATTGATCGCGGAGTTTCCATTCTGGCAAATTGAAAAGTCCTAACGATTGCCCAATCATAACTGTTAGGGCAACACGAGGAGTAATCATC
Source organism: Iningainema tapete BLCC-T55 (assembly GCF_014698965.1). Classification (GTDB taxonomy): domain Bacteria; phylum Cyanobacteriota; class Cyanobacteriia; order Cyanobacteriales; family Nostocaceae; genus Iningainema; species Iningainema tapete. The sequence goes on along the minus strand of NZ_JACXAE010000046.1, from coordinate 132,104 downwards.
AAAATGCTGCGAGTGCTTTGAATAAAAGCTTGGAATTTGCGCCACATGTCATACAGTTAATTTACTTTGGTTAGTTTGGGTGAGGCATTGCCCCACCAATACCTTGTGACTTAGTTTGCAGATATCACTATTGGAGCCGTGGCAATCTCTTCCAAGCTAACTGAAGTCAGAAGTTCTTCCCATTGCTGAGTAATAGTTGCATTGTTAGGTTTTTCTGCGTATAATGCCGCAAGCGTTGCTACGCAGTCATACCAAACTCCATGTTTACCAAACGCAGTTGCTCGCTGCAATGCATCTTGCTGTTGCATTGCCGTTACTAGTTCAGCATTGGGTTGAATGCGTTGAATCCAACCATCAACATAAGGCGTACTCGGACTAAGTTGTCCGTTGACTTTCAGCGCCAAGAACCATTGATAGTTTTTCCCAACGGCTAAAGCTGGTGCATCAGCAGGTAATTTAATTGCGTAGGCGAAGCCCGTCGTAGACATCGCCCCTGTTTTTCCGGCAACTGGAATCGTCATTTTGTACAGGGTTTTACCATCATCCTTAATGCTAAATACAGCTTCTTGGGCATTGGAAGCTGGGATGTATACCATCACAGTCGGACGAGCAGACACCGTTGTGCCAGAGAAACTTTGGGGTAGGAGTGCAATTAGCGTGGCTGGGGCTGTTGTTACTATCGAAGGATTCAAGTGGTAAGTGCCAACGCGAGAAGCCCCTCCGCTTGCCTGTTGGGGAGCGCCGTTACCTTTGACTGGGGTAAAGAGATTACTTCGCGAAGCACCTCCCGTTGCTTGACTTGGAACACCATTTCCTTTCTTTGGAGTAAAGAAACTACCTCGCGATGCCCCTCCCGTTGCAACGCTAGGAGCGCCATTATTAGTCGGCGGAGTAAATGTTACAGCATAAGCACTGCAACATAAACTATTAGCAACTACGATGACGCTCAATGCACTAAATAAATATCGACTCATAATTCACCTGTTATTTTTATTAACCATTGAGCAAAAAATACATTGTCTACAATCCTCGTAGAGACGTTTCATAGAACGTCTGTACATTATTTTTCACTGCTATGTCTATAGCAGTCCTAAATAATTTGTAAACATAAGTCTTTCTTTTCTTGGCGTTCTTGGCGTCTTGGCGGTTCATAACTCAATTAGGATTGCTATATAAGGTATTCATATTATTATTTATAGGCGATTTTTATTTTTACTGCTGTAAAAATATATAGTAAATTCGGCTTTTTATTTACGTAATATTACTGTCTTAAAGCCAGTTCCCCACCAAAACAAAAGCAGACCAAAAGAACGGGTCACGAAAATCTGTTTGGCGAATCAGGTTTATTTGCGCTTGTCGCAGTGCCTCGGCTTTGGTAATATTGGGTTGTCGTAGTTGCTCGTAGAAGCGATTCATCAGCATTTGGGCTGCCCGATCTTTAACAGGCCATAGAGTGGCGATGGTGGAACGGGCACCAGATTTGACTGCTAAACCTGCCAGTCCCAAGACAGCGCGGTCATCCCCTGTTGCGGTATCGCAGGCACTCAATACTAGCAATTCAATTGCTTTCGATGAATTTTCACCCCGATTTTTCAGCATTTCGGACAATTCCTTCACATTAACTTGTCCATCCCACGTAAGTAAGAAGGTATCTTCAAGACGGGAACTAAACTGTCCGTGGGTTGCGAGGTGGATGACATCGGCACGACTGGACTTCATGCGCTCAGCTAGAGCAAGACTTGTAAACTTTTGGTTTAGTAATATGACAGATGGCACTGTCTGGGAAATTTGGTTTACTTCCAATTCCACCGCAGGCAAGGCAGCAAAACCAGCATGAGATTGACTGATACCACCGACGATCGCATTAATTTTGTCTTGTTGAAGCGATTGGGCAGCCATGAGTTGCAATCCAGGCGAGAGGGCAACAGCATATTTCTCAATCAGATATTGCTTACCGTCGTATAAAGCAGCCATAGGAATGTTACGTAACTTCCCATCCAAAACAAACACCAATGTCTTGGTATCTTGAAAAACTTGTTCTTGTTCGGCAGGACGAATTAACCAATCATAGATTTGTTGGCTAAGTCGCTCTCTGTCCTGGAAATCTGAAACGGGGTTGAAGGCAACTAGCAGATGATCGAGAGTTTGCTCAATTTCTGCTTGGGGTTTGCGAGTCGCATAATAACGCAAAGGTTCTCCAGTTTTGGAGAGAATCACCGCTAGGCGATCGCTTAAGATAATCGGGTAAATAACCGTTGCTTTTGGATCAACTTTGTCAATCTGCTGCGCTTTATCTAAACAAGCTTCCCGGAAAAAGTTATCGAGTTCGGCGACTTGCAGTGACTCAATCAATTCACGGGCTTGGATTAGTTCTACCTGGGTTGGTTGCTCAGAAAGAAGTAAACCTACCAGTTCCCGGTAGACAGGCTCCACACTTTCGCGGAAAGAGAACTGCATCTCAGGGTTAACGGCAACTAAATCGGAACGTAGTGCTTTTAATGACTTAATTGCTTCGGTATATGCTGAAATAGCTTTCTGGCGCTCGCCCTGTTGTTTATACAACTGTCCTACCTGCCATGCCGATTGAGCAATAATATCGTCAGCTTGCAGTTGACGAGCAACATTCAAGGATTTCTGGGCTAATTCCTTAGCGTCAGACAACTGAGAAGTGCGACGGTAAAGTTGTCCCCATTGATACAGTGCATAAGCAACTGCTGTTGCATCCTGAATCTGTTGTGCAGACTTGACTGTAGCTGCCATAAGTTTTGCCAAGTCTAGTATTGGTAGAATTTGGTCGGGCTTTTCTAATCGATTTAAGGTAGCCACAAAATTAATCGCAGCATAAAGGGAAGTATGGCTGGGTGGTAGTTTTTCTAGCTGTTGTCGCAATTGAGGTGCGAGTTCAATAGCATACTCAAGTTTTTTGTAATCTACCAACAATTTGAAACGAGCCAAACGTGCTTGTAGAGATTCATTCTGATTCGTAGCTGCCGTTTCTGCGTCTTCAAAGTAATTTAATGCTGCTTCCGGGTCTTGTTTGTCAGAGGCAACTTTTCCTAAAGTTGAGAGAATAGAACTTAGCTGGGTTTTAGCTGCAATTTTGTTCGAGATCGCTAAACTTTGTTCTAAGACTTGCTGGCTTTTACCATCCCCAATCGCGTGTAAAGCTAAACCAAGCGATCGCAACCCACTAACTTTAACGTCCGAATCTGGCATTGCTGCCAATTTTTGTGTTAGTTCTTCTAATTGTTGTCGAGAGCGACGGTAAAATCCTAAACTTTGTAATGCTTGTGCCTGGTTAATTTGACTGCCCAGGCTTCCCATTGTGTCCCCAGAGCGCTCGTAATATTTTTGAGCTTGTTGCCAGTTTGTCAGGGCAGTTTCAGCACGACCGATACGTAGTTCTAAATTTGCTTTTGTATTCAGTACTTGCGCCCAGATAATCGCATCTCCAGAAGGTTTAGCCGTTTGCAAAAGTTTTACACTTTGCTCGATAGATTTTTTTGCAGCTTCCCACTGATTAAGTTCTTGTTGTGCCAGAGAGAGGTAACTTAAACTCAAGGCTTCATTCAGGCGATCGCCTTGTTTTTGATATTGCTTTGCTGCCGTTTGCCAAGCTGTAATAGCTTCTGCAAAACGCCCAAAACTGTAAAGTTTCCGTCCCTCCTCTAGCCAGTTAGTCGATGGGAAAGAAGAAACTGGGGTTGTTGTGACTGGTGGAGATGCTTTTACTGGTGTAATGGTAAATGCTAAACACAAACTTAAAATACTAAGACTGAGATATAGCCAACGACTTAGTTTAATTCGGGAAATCATAAATAATTATTAACTACTAGGAACCGCAGCACAAGTTAATGCTTTTTGTATATTTACAGGAGATTTATCTGCAACTAACTCAATTTTGCCCTGGGCATCACGTCGCCAAGAAGTAGCTTCAACGATTTGTGAAGTTGTGGGAATTTGTGCCGTGACGGAGCTATTTTTCCGGTAAGCGGAGATATCACGAGTATCAGACCAAGTGCGATCGCTCATCACCTGTTGATGAGGATTTTGTGGAACACCACCTCGTCCCGTTGCCACAAAACTACTACCATTCGTGTCTGCACAACCTGTCACAATTTGTTGTGATGAATCGACTAAGTTTACAGGTAATTCCACTAAGCTAGAACTAGGATCAACCCCAAAATTGTTAATATCAACTGTACCGTTAACACCAAATTGAGAACTGGCGGTGATGTCGTTGTCTGGTGTGAGTTGGTTGCGGAATTCTAAGCCAAAAATACCTTGGGTGCTAAGATTAATGTTGCCGCCATTTCCTTGGATTGCGTTGGCTATAATATCGCTGTTTTCCAGTCCAATAATAAAGGGAGCATTAATTGTAATATTGCCGCCGTTACCTTGTCCACCTGATTCGGCTGATATCTGGCTATCCCGTTGCATTAGCACAGTATTTTGCACTTGCAGGTTGATATTACCACCTTCACCAGACTTTGCCGAGGCGGTGATTTTGCCGCGATCGCTTAGGAAAATAGAGTCAGCGTTAATGTCTAAAGCTCCGCCATTCCCGCTTCCCTCATTTTGGACATTGACTAATGCACCATCTGTCACACTTAATTTACCTGTATTAATTGTCAAGCTGCCAGAGTCCCCAGTGGGTGAATCTGGGAGTCCAAATTGTCGGCGTAGGGATTTATCTAGGATACTAGCAGAGGAGGTAATTAAGCTAGGATTGCGAGAACCGGGCACAATACCTCTGACTTCAATAGAGTCAGTAGCATTAATCACTAAATTACCGCCTTTACCACTTACAAGAATAGAGGAATCAATTCTACCTCCATCTCTGACAATGAGTTTTTTAGTATCAATGGTTACATTACCAGCATTACCAGTCAACAGAGACGGAGAACTGATCGAACTGGGGACAAACGAGCCTGGTATAAATCCACTTAATTCTACTAACTCAATTGCCTTAATGATCACATTTCCAGCAGCACCACTACTGAGGGTTGCATCTGAAATTGATCCTCCATTAAGAGCAGTTAACTCTTTAGTTAATATAGTGATATCACCTGCATGACCAGAACCATAGGTTGTGTTATTAATAGTGCTGCTGGAAGTAATAGAAACAGGTGAGAAGCCCAGCACTTTCAATGAATCAGCGACTTCTAAAGTGATGTTCCCAGATGCTCCAGAACTATACGTTGAGGAACTAATTCTTCCTCCTTCGGAAAGCATTAACTGCCTAGCGGTAACTGTAATATCCCCATTATTACCATTTGTCAAGGTTTCATTCCGTAAACCGCTACCTATAGTTCCATTGGGAGTAGCTCCAATCGACTCAAACAATCCGGAAGCTCGGACGTTGATACCTCTAGAAGGTTGCAATCCCAGATTTTGGATCAGAGCAAGTGAGCCATCAATTAAACTTACATTTGCTCCCTGGATTTGGATTGCTCCCCCACCAAAACCACTGGCATCAACTAAAGCTTTTTGTGAGAAGCGAATATCCCGAAAACTCTGCACATCATCATAGCCAAATGTCCAGCCCTGAGCTACCGGGTTTAAGCTGACTATCCCAGAACCAACACTCCCTACCTCAATTCGTCCGCTAATAGCCTCCAGAATACCTCCGACTAAACTGATTTCTCCACCGATCAGCGCTAGGGTTTTTCCTGGCTTTACTCCTAGCTGTAGTCCTGTCAAATGGCTTTGTGGACTAATGGGCGAACCTTGATTCAAAGGACTTATCTTTGTCAGGTTATGTCCTGTACCCTCAACTTGAATCGGTTTTGGGTTTGTCCCAAACTGCAACCCAATCGGCACACTAACAGTCAGAAGTGGTGTGTCAGAGGTTGGGGAAATGCTAAATATTGCACCATCAGCAAACTTGATACTGTTAGCAGTGCTGCCAACAAATGAACCGCCTATATTTAACTTGGCGTTGGCGCCAAACAAGATGCCAGCTGAATTGAGCAAAAATAAATTTATCGGGTTACTACTATTTACTGTGCGAATCAAACCATCGATATTGGAAACATTTCCACCCGTAACTCGACTAAATATAGTTGTAATATTTGGCGTATTCACTAAATCAAAGGTTGCTGACCCACCTGTTGGTACAGAGAAATTACTGAAACTATGAAATAAATTGCTACCTTTTTCAGTACCGTTAATAATTGTAAAATTATTACCATTTGGGTTGACAGTGGTGTTAGTAGTCCCATCTGATGTTACCTGAGCCATTGCAGTTAACAGCATTCCTTGAGTTAATAACCCAGCTGTGAATATAAATAGAAAGAGTAAGGCTTTGAGCACCAAAAACTTCCTTTACTTGATTTAAATATAGAGTTCCCCAAATGGCATGATTAATAACATCATTAACTTTCGTGAAGCAGAACACAGGTTAATGCTCGTTGCATTTGAGGAGGGTTCGTATCTGCAACTAACTCAATTTTGCCGCTCGCATTACGTCGCCAAGAAGTGGCTTGAACAATTTCAGGCGATGTGGGAATTTGTGCGCTAATTTCGCCCGTTTTCCGGTAAGTGGAGAGATTGCGCACATCAGCCCAAGTGCGATCGCTCCAAAGCTGCTGATGGGGATTTTGTGGGATACCACCACGTCCGGTTGCGACAAAACTACTACCATTTGTGTCAGCACAACCTGTGGCAATTTGCTGTGATGAATCGATTAAGTTGTCAGACAGGTAAACTAAGCCAGAATTGGGATCAACGCCAAAATTATTAATATCAACTGTACCGTTAACGCCAAATTGGGAACTGGCTGTGATGTCGTTTTCTGGAGTAAGTTGGTTGCGGAATTTTAACCCGAATATACCTTGAGTGGTGATTTGAATATTGCCACCTTGACCTGCGATTGCATTGGCAATAATGTCACTATTTTCCCAACCAACAACGAGCGGAGAATTAATCGTAATATCGCCCCCGTTTGCATTCGCTCCAGCATTGGTTGTAATCTGACTTCCGCGACGCAGGATTGCGGCGTTTGCATTGATTGTAATGTTTCCCTTACTGCCTGATAGAACTTCTGCCCGCAGACTGCTTGCATTGTCTAGCCGCAGCAAATTTGCATTAATGTTCAAGTTACCTGCTTCACCCAACTGCTGCCCACTCACTGAAATCTCAGCTCCATCTTTGATCGTGAGCCGATCTGCTTGTATAGTGATTAAACCAGCCGATCCAGTTGAATTCGTGAGGGTAGGATTGGTTGCTGCGGCAATACGGCTGGGCTGGAGTCCATCGATTGTGCGACCAGCGACCTCCACCGTCCCAGCTTGAATGGTAATGTTGCCCGCATCCCCATTCCCAAAAATACTGGTGGTAATTTCTCCCCCATTGATCAAGCGCAGTTGAGGGGTCGTTACAGCGATATTTCCACCGCGCCCTCTTGAGTTTTCAGTAACAATTGCCTGCAATCCACTCGTTACTATGCCACCCGCAGGTCGTATATAGGCACTGTTGATCTCAATAAACTCCTCCGCATTCACTTTTAACTTGCCAGCCTCCCCATTCTGTCTTGATTGTGTCCCGACATTAATTTGTCCACCGTCGAGCAATCGTAGCCGTTGTGTTTCAATTAATATGTCGCCACCTTTGCCGCTCGCATTCACATCTCTCACCGCAGCAGAAATGCGAGTTACGCGGCTTGCCGTAACATTATAGCCAGAAACTTCAATATCAGGTGCTTGCAAGGTTACGATTCCCCCTATTCCAGTCCCCAAAACATCGGCTCGAATACTACCACCGTTGCTGAAGCGGAGTCTTTGTGCATCAAGGGTAATATTTCCTCCTCTACCGGATGTTCCCGGTTCGATCGTAGACGAGATCCAACTATTAAGATGGCGAGGTGGGGAAAAATTGCCCTCGATCTGACTTCCACTTACATCTACATCAATTGCTTGAATACGAATGTTTGCAGGTTGCCCAGTTGCTCCGTTTGACATATCTGAGCGAATTCTTGCGCCATTAGCAATTCGTACCCGTTCTGCATCAATTGTGAGAATGCCTGCCTTGCCGAAAGTAGTTTTCCCTGATAATCCGACTGACAGATCGCTGAGAACATCCTCGCCTCCACCAGAGACATCCGCCCCGATCATTTCAAAATTCTGAGTGCGGAAGGTGACATTTCCCGCCTGCCCACTACCGAGAAGATCAGCCCTAAACCAGACACCATAAGCCATTCTGAAATTGGGTGTTTCAATCGTAATATCTCCGCCTTTGCCCGATGCTCCCGGTCGTACCGATGCCATGATGCTGCTAATTGGACCCGCGCCCTTGGCACTAAGTAATTCTAGGGATTCGGAAGCACGAAGCATGATGCCTTGTCCGGTTCCATTGGTTCCTAACGTGTGAGCTAACAGTTCTGTCCCTTCGGTCAAACTCACTCGTTTCCCCTGGATTTGAAGTCCACCGCCATTGTTACCGCTCACATCAAGCGCGGCTCTTTTCAGAGTGATATCTTGATTCTGAAGGTTGGTATAGTCAAATGTCAAGGTTGGTGACACACGAAGGGGAACGGTTTGATTCGCGGCAAAGCTACCAATTTCTACCCGTCCATCTGGAACAGATAGCTTTGCGCCATCTAAAGTAACGCCGTTGCTGATGAATCCCAGAGTTTTTCCGGGTTGCAATTGCAATTGCGGGTTTATCACATTAGGGTAGAGCGGTGCAAAGTAATTGCTGGGATTAGTGCCTCCATGCCCCGTTCCCTGAACAGTTATGCTACCGGGATTGGTGCCCATCTGAAGACCAATCGGCACGCTCATTGTGAGTAGAGGCGGATTAGTCAAATTCGCTGCACTAAACTCTAAGCCATCGGCAAACTTAATACTATTCGCCGTGGTTCCCACAAAAGATCCACTAATATCCAAGCGAGCATTTTGCCCAAACACAATCCCCGCAGGATTGAGCAAAAATAAACTTACCGGGTTACTACTATTGACTGTACGAATCAAACCATCAATATTAGAAACATTTCCACCCGTAACTCGACTAAATATAGTTGTAATATTTGGCGTATTTACTAAATCAAAGGTCGCTGACCCACCTGTTGGCACAGAGAAATTACTGAAACTATGAAATAAATTGTTACCTTTTTCAATACCATTAAGAATTGTGAAATTATTACCATTTGGGTTGACAGTGGTGTTAGTAGTTCCATCAGGTATCACCTGAGCCATTGCTCTTAACATCATTCCAGCCGTCAAGATACCATTCACTAAACCTAAGCAAACAGAAAATGTATTCATTCTGTTGTATTGATTTATAATTTTTTATTTATAATTAGGTTTCCCTAAATGACATTATTTATAACATTCTTTAAAAGAGCGAATAGTTCACCGAGAAGTACAGTCCATTTTCCTGGAGCGATCGCTTTTCACCTTCCACTGATATTAGGGGAATACCCCAATCGAAGCGAGCTGAAAAGTTATCGCCTTTCCACAGCAGCCCTAACCCACTACCTACCAGCGTATTTGGTGATGGATTTTTGCCATTGTGATTCCAGCCTTTACCAATATCAATGAAGGGTGTTAGTTGTAGCACGCCTCCAATCTGGGGAACACGGACAATGGGCAACCGGAATTCAGCTGACAACAACATACCATTGTCTGTTAGTAATATATCCTGACGATAGCCTCGCACACTTAGTTGTCCACCCAAGCTGAATTGCTCCAACGGCACTAGAGAATCGGCGGCAAGTTGTAAATCACCCCTAGCTAAAAACAGAGTGTCCGATGCCAACTGCCGCACCCACTGAGCCTGTCCCCGCCAAGCGAAAAAGCGGCTATCTGGAGCATCTTCATTGAAATTCGCACCGAACCAATCTACACCAACGCTAAATTGCGATCGCGCTGCAAAAACTTGCTTGCTGCTGCGTTGGGTATATTCCTGGGTAAAGCGTAGAGCAGAAATTTTGGTTTTGCCGTCTGCATCAGCACCAGGTGATAACGGAAACCCGCCAATATCATCAATCCCTAATTCAGTTTGGCTTTCTTGGCGCGAAAAAGATAGTCCCACAGCTAATTCCCGGGTAGGCTTTTGGATTAGGGGTTGCCGATATCCCAATTCATAAAAACGGCTATTGGACTGAATATCAAGGGTACTAAATGGTTTTTCAATTACGTTGTTCCACCCTTGGTTAAAACTAAAAAATACAGTGCCATCACGGGCATTAATCGGCAGGGTGTAGTTGGTATTGACTGTATTACTACCATCAGTATTAGTATAAATAACACTCAAAGCATCGCCCCAGCCCAGTAAATTTGCTTCTTCAACATCAACTCCGCGACGAAAACTACCCACACTTGGCGATCGCCCATTATCCAAGGTTGCTGTCAGGTTGAAGGTGTCTGCTTCTTCAACTTCGACTCGTAACACATTAGTTCCCGCTTTCGCACCCGTTTGCAACTCAGCTGATAAATTTTGAATGCGCGGATTGAGGCGAAGTAATTGTAAGTTTTCAAGTAAACGGGGTACATTTAGGGGTTTACCGATACCAAGTTGGATGCGATCGCGAATATACTTACTTTGTAATCGCCGATTCCCAACAATTTTGATTTCTGGCAAACTGCCCTCGATCACCTGAATTTGGATCGTCCCAGCTTCTACTGTCTGCGGTGTAATTAAAGCCCCCGTAGTCACATAACCTTTATCGGTATAGAGTTTGGTAATGGCATCTTTAATTTGCAATAATTCTGCAAATGTTAGTTCTCGTCCGACAAAGGAAGATGTTACAGCCGCAAAATCTTTGGGTTTGAAAATTGTACTGCCAACAACTTCAATGCGATCAATTTTGAATTTAACATTCAGATCCTCTGGTGGACTTTGCGATTCTGGTATGGGAGGAGGAAGTAATTGTTGCTTTGATGGCTGTGGTAGCACATCAGATGGTAAGGGAGTTGTGGGAATATCTTCTAATCTATCTGACGGTAGTAAGCCAGGATTAGGTGTTTGGGCAATTGCCTGTTGATAGTTGCACAATACTGCTGCCAGAACAAAGCCAAATGCCTTCATGTTTCATCTCAGGGATAAGCAATTAATCTCACGCTCAGTAGGGTAAATAGCTAACTCTAACTTCACATTCGTCTAGTAAATTTACCTTAGGGTAAAGTATTAGATAATGCTTTTATATATGGTGGCTGTCTTTTTTTATAAATGCCACTAGAGTAAATACTGATTTCTCATAAATTCACAAATGTAGGACTTACGTATTGACAAAAAGTAGACAATGTGTAATCTTACTGACCGAATTTTTTTATATCCCTTTACTTTGGTACGGAAACTATCATCAGCGCTACAGAGTTCTTGACTTAATTGAATAAAATACAGGTTGCTCGTAGGGGCACAACATTGTTGTGCCCCTACAATTTATTCCATACTTGGGACTCGGTAAACTAAGGAGGGGTTAGCGATCGCATATTGCTTAGAAGTCTGGGGATTGATTAGGAGTTCATGCAAACACAAAGTCTTGAGGTAACTCTTCATCAAGATCTGTGTTCATTCCTTTCGTAAGGACTTCCGCTCGACGGAATAACTCTTCTGAAAGCGGTTTCATCAGTTCTGGATTGTGGGTGATATCGTGGTCAAGTAAGTCCAAAAAGGCATGTGCGGTAATGCTCTGTTTTGAAAGCATAACTTCCTCCTCACGCTCAAAGCGATTATCATGCTCTCTATGGGGTGATTGAAGTTTTTTGTCCATACATTTCCTTTTTTGTTCTTCTACACTTTTTGTATCACTCTCGTCAGAAGAAAATCCAGAACCTTTACCTTGTTTTTCTTTGGTAAGAAAGGTTTTTTTGCCCCGTACCTTAGAGACAGAATAACTAGAATGCTTCAATTGCTTACGCAGTTTTACTTTCATAATGTACGTGTATTGTTTTCTTCCCTCGTGCGATCAACCAGAATAGAGGTAGAGAATGAATCCTCATACTATTTTATCAGGAAATCTCAAAGGTAAGATGTATAAAAAGTTTCTATAAGCTTAAAAAACTTCTCTTTCGTACTCTCTCTATCATATTACGTGCTATGGGACAAAGAAAAGGTTCTTCAGTTCTAAAGTACTAACCGACACATCAGTCATTTCTTGGTAAACACTTTCACTCATAGGAGTTAAGTTGTTAATTTTTCAATCTTAGCCCTCATTTTAGTGCTGTAACGCACCTTTGCTCGTGGTGCGTTACACTATGCAACCGCCTAACATGCTTGTAGTTTCGCTGATTTTTGGATAGGGGCAAACGCAAAATTGTAGCAGTGCCAAAATTGGATTTACAATTTAAGTAGTAGTGTATTCGGAAAAATTTATGCAACAACAGTTGAATATAGAGCAACGTGTATTAGAGAAAATGCGCGAGCAACAACCCAAAAGCAGCCAAGTTGTATTAGACTTTGTTGAATTTTTAGCACAAAAAAATCATGTAAAGCGTCCACGTCGTTCTCTGAAGAGACTTTGGGCTGATTTAAATGTTCATATCACTTCCGAAGATATTGCTCAAGTGCGGCGCGAGATGTGGGGTAACTTTCCCAAAGAGTCTGTTTGATGGCATCATTAGTTGTAGATACGCATACCATCATTAGACATCTCCGAAAAACATGTAGAGACGCGAAATTTCGCGTCTCTACAACGGTTGTAGACAACGCACAATTAATTTCTGGAGATGTCTATTTGGTATCTAGAGGGTTCTACTAATATATCTGCTCGTGCAACAAGGGCAATTGATGAAGCATACACTAAATCTTGAGACAATTTGGTAGATATAAGAAGACTGCACGTCTATGAGTAATTGAGTCATTAATTCCTCATTACGTTTTGTATTGGTTTGTTGCGGAGATCGATTCATTTTTTTCAGAGGTACTGAAATCATTTTTCTTCCACTCTTTGCTTGTCGCTTCTGCCAATCAGCAAATATTGCATCTAAGTCGTAGTTAAAAGCTTTTGCGTGTTCTTCACGGATGCGATGAATTTCCTCTAAAATCTCGTCTTTCCACATAATAATTATTCTCCTATAAGTTCGTAAGGTGTACAAATTGTTAGTAACTCATATCCACAATTCATGCTTTACAAAGCACCATTAAAAATCTGATTAGCAGTCAAGTTCAAATCTGGAAAAGTAGGAGATATAATCCGTTCCCAATTCCGAAATTGAGTAACTTGATATTCTTCATCAACTAAATAATAAATAGAAATGGTTGGTTGTTTGGGATTACCAATAAACTTTCTTGCTCCCAAAGCTGCATAATCTACTATCCAATATTCAGGAATTTTCATTGCTTCATAATTCCCTAGTTTGGTGTAATAATCATCTTCCCAGTTTGTACTCACAACTTCGATAATTAAAGGAATCGATTCACTTTGAGTTACGGTTGATTCCTTTTCCCACAATTCCTCGTTGTGTAGATTAGCATCGTTGATTAAAACCACATCCGGTGAATAACCAGACGATTTTCTCGGTGGTTTTACTAATGCTGTTTTGGGTATAAAGTATGGCAAGTATAAGCGCTTATACTCAACAGTAATTTCCCCTGCTAGAAATCCCGTGACTTTTTCATGTTTTCCACTCGGCTGAGACATTTCTACAATTATGCCATCGTGTAACTCGTAACGCTTCCCGGTGTTTTCCGGCAGCCATGCAATAAATTCTTCAAAGGTAAACAGTTTGGGTAAAGCTTGAGCCATATCAAAACCTCTGCTTTTTTGACTTTACCATGTGAGCGCGTTGAGACTGATTAATTTGATACCGCAGCACAGTTTAAAGGCTGATGATTCTTATATATTATCTAGGAATCGCAGCACAGGTTAATATTCCTTTACTTTGGTACTGGGTAAGGTGCAAGACCTGAGCTTTTGGATAGGAGCGATCGCAAAATTGTAGCACTGCCCAAATTGGATTTACAATTTGAGTAGTAGTGTATTCGGGAAAGTTTATGCAACAACAGTTGGATATAGAGCAACGTGTATTAGAGAAAATGCGCGAGCAACAACCCAAAAGCAGCCAAGTTGTATTAGACTTTGTTGAATTTTTAGCACAAAAAAATCATGTAAAGCGTCCACGTCGTTCTCTTAAGGGACTTTGGGCTGATTTAAATGTTCATATAACTTCCGAAGATATTGCTCAAGTGCGGCGCGAGATGTGGGGTAACTTTCCCAGAGAGTCTGTTTGATGGCATCTTTAGTTGTAGATACGCACACCATCATTGTCATGTAGTTCCTGATATGCCGGACAGAATTATTGCAGCGACTGCTCGTTATTTAGGTTTACCATTGGTAACTTGTGATACAAAAATTCCAGCATCAGATATTGAGACAATTTGGTAGACATAGTAGATTTCAACTTAATGAAGTACAAAAATACCCCACCCGCGCTGTCGCGTACCCTCCCCTTTGCAAGGGGAGGGTTGGGAGGGGTGTACTTCACTAAGATACAAAGCATAGCAGCTCGTAGTTAGCCGATTTTTGGATCTAAAACGATTTGCTCACCGGATTTGTTGACATGATAAGTCCAAGATGAGGAGCGCACTTGTACAAATACTTCCCAACCTTCTATAGGGTTATACTCTTTGGTGCAAATTTCGCCAAAGTTGAACTCGCAGGGATTGCCAAAGGTTTTCGGTGTTACTTGGGTAATTTGTAAGTTAGCGATCGCTTCCCCAGATCTTTGTTGTGCATCGCGTAAAATAGAATCACGGATTTCTTCGGGTAGTGAGGTAGTCTGTGACACGCTCACTTTCGGATCTAAAACGATTTGCGAGCCAGATTTATCAACATGATAAGTCCAAGAATCTTCTTTTACCTTAGCAATTACTTCCCAACCTTGAATGGGGTTGTATTCTCTTGTACAAATTTCACCAAATCTGAAGATACAGGGATTGCTAAAGGTTTTTGATTTAACAGAGGTAATTTGCAAGTTACGGATTGGTACACCTGAGCGTTTGGCAGCATCGCGTAGTATGGATCTGACAATTATTTTAGGTATTCTATCTGGATTCTTTTGTACCTGGGATGACTGACTGATGCGCTGGGGGTGAAAAGCAGCAGCAGTGTTGCTAGTCAGTCCGATTCCACACACTAGTATCGTCATTAGGGTTAATGTAACAACTTGAGAAGACTTGAGGGTGCTTGTAGCTAAAGTAGATGGCTTGATCGTATTCATATATTGCTAATAAATCACAGGGTTTCTCGATCTTTGACGAAGAACGCTGTGTAAAGTTTGCAATAATTCCTTAGTTGTGTAGGGTTTAGAAATAAATGTTTTGACAACCGCATCTCCTTTCAGTTGCGAGCTTGCTACCAAACCGCTGACAGCAATAATTAAGACATCAGAATTAATTTTTTGTAATGTGCGGATAGTGGTTGCACCGTCCATTAACGGCATCATCATATCCACCAATACCACGTTGATTTCATCTTTGTGCTGGGCATACAGTGCGATCGCTTCAATCCCATCGCTGGCTGTCAACACCCTATAGTTATAAGTTAAAAGCGAGATTTTAGTAGTTTCGAGAATTTCGGCTTCGTCATCCACAACCAAAATCAATTCTCCGTTTCCTTTTGGCAGTTGGAGGTTTTCTACTAGCGGCGTTGCTGATGCCGACACTGCTGGCAAGAACACTTTAAATTCAGTTCCACTTCCCACCTTGCTGGACAAGTTAACAAAACCACCATGACTTTTAATGATACCCCTGACGGTAGAAAGACCTAACCCTGTACCTTTGCCAACTTCTTTAGTGGTGAAAAACGGCTCAAATATTCTATCTTCTATTTCTGGTGGTATACCGATTCCTGTATCTGCTATAGTAATTACAATGTAGGGACCGACACAAGCATCAAGATTTATCCGGGCATAGTGTTCATCTATGAACATATTTTCGGCAGTGATACTCAGATTGCCACCGTTGGGCATAGCATCGCAAGCGTTGACAACTAAGTTCATCAGTACCTGATGCAAGTGTGTGGCATCTCCAATCACAGCCCAAAGATCTGGCTGTATATTCATAGAGAATTCAATGGATTTAGGAAATGTCTCTTGAACAATCTGCTGAATTTCCGAAAACAGGTGGTTAACTTGCACCATTGTACGTTTGCCTTCAACTCCACGAGCAAAATGCAATACTTGCTTGACTAAAGCAGCTCCGCGCTTAGTGTTAACCTCAATGATTTTAAACATTTGCTGACTACGCTCATCAACATTGGGCAGTTTGATTTGTAGCAGTTGTGCTGCAGTCAGAATTGGTGTTAAGATATTATTGAGGTCATGTGCAATACCGCCAGCAAGTGTACCAATGCTCTCTAGTCGTTGAGTGCGGAGGAACTGGGTTTCAAGTTGTTTTTTCTCTGTAATGTCAGTGTTAACGGTAAGAATTGATTTAGGTAGCCCAGAGCGATCGCGCATCAAAGTCCATCGGCTAGCAACAATAACTTCCTTGCCTTGTTTGTTTACCTGACTTAACTCACCCTGCCACGAGCCACGTTCATCTAAACTTTTCTGGATATCTTGCAGTTGATATAAAGTGTTAGGTTGATACAGAAGCTGATTGGCATCTTTACCAATTGCTTCACTTACCTTCCATCCATACAAATTTTCAGCCCCTTTGTTCCAAAAACGGATGAGATTGTCTAAATCTCGCACGAGAATTGCATCTGTAGTGATATTCAACAGAGCAGCTTGTTCGCGAATTTTCTCCTCTATCTGTTTACGAGAGGAAATCTCTACCTCCAAACGCAAATTCTGCTCTTGGAGTGTTTTAGTTAAGTTTTGCAGCCTAAGATGGAGTTCGATGCGAGCTAAAACTTCTTCATGCTGAAATGGTTTAGTAATGTAATCAACTGCGCCAAGATTCAAGCCTTTTACTTTATCTACTGTTTCCGAAAGTGCCGTCATGAAAATGATGGGAATATCTTTTGTTAATTCCGAAGCTTTGAGACGGCAGCAAGTTTCAAAACCATCCATTCCCGGCATAAGTATGTCTAATAAAATTAGATCGGGTGGAGCATATTCCGCTCTGGAGATAGCACTTTCACCATCTTCAGCAACTAAGACTGTGAATCCATAATTGCTTAAAAAATCGAACAACATTTCTAAATTGGTAGGAGTATCATCGACGATTAAGATGACACCTTTGTTAGTAGAATTCATAAAACCTCCTGACTCCTGGAAAGACGCCCCACCGGGGCATCTCTACGAATTTTTAATAAAATCCAAAATTTGTTTCCCTTTAAAACTTTTGGCAAGTTGACGCAAGTGGGTAGCAAACGGGATCAATTGTTCATCTAACTCCTCTAGTTTTGCGGCTCGTTGTGCAATACCTCTGATGTCGCCCTTCATCGCCAAATCGAGCAAAACTGAGAGTTCCTCTGGTGGAGGAGCAATCAATTTTGGATTTTGGCTCGTTCCCAGACTCCCGCCACAGAATGCAGATTTTGGATTAACATCCTCTAGTTGCTTGTTGCTTGGTGCATCTTCGTAAAGCCATTCTAACCCCAAGTGAACCCGTAATTTTTCTAAAAGCTCTGCTTCTCGGATTGGTTTGGGGAGAAAATCATTGCAACCGGCTTCTCGGCTCTGAGTTTGTTCAAAATCAAAAACGCTAGCCGATACTGCAATTACCACCACGTCTTTAAGTTCTGGTAACTTTCTGAGGCGACGGGTGGCTTCAAAGCCATCCATTACGGACATGACTAGATCCATAATAATCACATCTGGGTTAAATTCACGCGCTTTGTTAATCCCGTCTAAGCCGTCTATAGCTTCAAGTACTTCAAATCCTAAAGGTGTAAGTAAATTGACTAAAACAGAGCG
Organism: Iningainema tapete BLCC-T55; assembly: GCF_014698965.1. Taxonomy (GTDB): domain Bacteria; phylum Cyanobacteriota; class Cyanobacteriia; order Cyanobacteriales; family Nostocaceae; genus Iningainema; species Iningainema tapete. Next base: position 114,294 of record NZ_JACXAE010000046.1, on the reverse strand, counting down.
ATTTACCGATTTATCATCTACTACCAAAACTTTCCGTTGTGTTCCAACAAAACCAATGATGTTACGTTGAACAATGCCTTTCATTTCTGTTGGAAAAATTTCCGGTAAATCTAAATCTAGCCAAAAAATGCTGCCTTTACCTACAGTACTCTTAACATATAGTTCACCGCCCATCATCTGTACTAATTGACGGCTAATTGCCAATCCCAATCCGGTTCCTTCAGTCTTACGACTATTTTCACCTACCTGCTGAAATGGCAAAAATATTTCTTCTAATTGCTCCGGTGCAATGCCAATACCTGTATCTTCCACTGCAAACCGAATTTTCTTCTCTTGATAACCTACTTTAAAAGTTATACTTCCTTTTTCTGTAAATTTGATGGCATTACTAAGTAAGTTAATCAAGATTTGACGCAACCGTTTTTCATCGGCTCCAATGACTTTTGGCAGTCGAGATGGTGTGTAAATTAAGGAAATTCCCTTTTGTTCGGCACGGATACGGCAGATTTGCACAATGCTTTCAATAAATTTAGGAAAATGAAACTCTTTGGGATAAATTTCCATTTTCCGAGCTTCGATTTTGGATAGATCTAAAATATCGTTGATTAATGTTAGTAGGTGTTCGCCACATTGATGAATGATGTTAATACCATTCTTTTGCTTTTCAGTTAAAGTTTGATCTTTCTTAAAGATTTGAGTATAACCTAAAATACCATTGAGCGGGGTGCGGAGTTCATGACTCATGTTAGTCAAGAATTCGCTCTTCGCTTTATTAGCGGCTTTGGCTGCTTCTTCTGCTCGCTGACGTTCGCCTATTTCCTGTTGTAGTTGTAAATTTTTAGCTTGTAACTCCAGTGTGCGCTCGTGGACTTTTGCTTCTAGTGTCCGATTATATTCTTCTAAATCATTATAAAGACGTGCATTTTCTATTGAGATTGCAGCTTGGGATGATAAAATTTGTAAGACTTCCAACCGCTCTTTTGTAAATGCGCTTTTTGTTAAGTTATTTTCTAGGTAAAGGATGCCAATAAGTTTACATTGATTAATAATTGGCATACATAATATAGATTTTGGTTTGTGGTTGATGATATAGCTATCGGTTGTAAAAACGGACTCAAAGTCCGTATCATTTAATACAATACTCTCATGAGTTCTCTGTACATAATTAATTATAGATATTGGTAGCTCTTGGCTAGATTCTACAGGTGTCGAGCGCTGCTTACTGCTCTCATCTTGCCCGAATCTTGCCGCAGCTTCTATGCATAACTGCCCTGCTTTTTCTAAAATTAGAAATCCTGTTTCTGCACCAGCATTTTCCATCAAAATTTGCATCAATTTAGCCAGTAGCTTATCCAGAACGATTTCGCCAGAAAGTGCAAGAGATGCTTTCATTACTGCGGCTAAATCGAGAACTCCCTGACTGCTTGTAGTAGTAGAATTAATGGTGCTTACTTCGATAGTTGTGTTTTTTTGCCTATTTGAGATCTGAGGATATTTTACTTCTAAATCTTTTACTTTACTCGTTGCTCCCCAGCGAATATATCCATAGTATGCATCAGTAAGATAGGTTTGAGCCACCTTTTCTCTGCCACGCTCAAAATAAAACTTTGCTGCCAGCTCGCTTGCGATCGCATCTTCCTGAATGTACCCCTGTTCTCTAGCTCCAGTAATAGCGCGATCGTAACACTTCATCCCTTGCCAAAATTCACCCAATACCCGCGCTTTCTCTGCTTCCACCAGATCGTATTTATGCTGAAAATTCATTGGGGCATTGTCTGCCCATTTTTGCATCTTTTCCTGGTTACTTATCACTCTACTCAAAAGGTATTCTTGTCGTGTATGTGGTACTGATGAATATATGGCTAGGTGTGCTATAGAATCATAGAAATAGAACACTGGTACAACAATAAATGCTTTCACACCATCTAAATATCTTTCGGCACAAACGGCATTTTCTACTGATTGATGGTACTCGCCGAACAGATAACAAAGAATAAGTTTGTTTAAATAAAAGTAGTGGAGTCCCGTTCTGTCATTAGCTTTTAGAAGCAGCGGTAATGATTTCTCTTCGTTGTAGACTTCACCCATTAAACGGCATGGATTGTTCTCTGGTTGCAGCAAGTTAAGAACTGACTGCTGAAATATTTGATTCCAACTCAAAGCATTTTCTTGCTTGAGTTGAGCCAGAGCATTACTAATTGTTGCCATTTCTCGTTCAAGTCTTGTTAATTCCTCCCCGATAAAATATGAATATTGGCATTTTTGCATTGCCGCATAGCCACCATATTCAAAATGTCCGTTTTCCAGTCCACTTTGATATCCATCCATTAATAGAGGCAAAGTTTCTCTGGCATGAACTTTCCCATGCATCGTACATGAAGAAGCCACAAACAATACACTTGTCTTGAGTTCTATAGCGTTGAATCGTTCTACTAAATTTAATGCCAACTTACCAAATTTATAAGCAGACTCACTATCCTGAACTATCCCGTTTAAAATCACACCGTAACAAACATAACCATAGGCTGAGAATGGTGCATTTCCATGTTTGATAGATAAGTTTACTTGTTCACACACAACCAAAGGAAACAGTGCTGGTGCAGCTTGATAGGTAGGAGAACCCATACTTGTGAGCATCCTTATGGCTGCTAGCTTATCTACCTCTGTCATTAACGGTAGATTAATCAAGTCTTCTATACTCTTGCCTGTCAAATTTGTCGCTGTTTGTAAAAGTGTTTGCTGGATTTCTAAGGGACTAGGCGACTCCGGAAAGCTGATACCCAGCAGTAAGAGTGCTTCAGAGCCAATCTTGACTGCTTCGAGTGGTTTAAGTTGTGCCATGCAGGCTTGAATTTTCACCTCGTATACTTTCATTTTGTCAATAGGAGTTTTTGCCTGTTGCAAAATAACCGTTGCCCCTGACTCCATCTGCTCAAAATCGCCCTTGAGGTACGCTGTTTCTACCGCTGACTCATAAAGCGCTAGTGTTAACTCGTACTTATTGTGCCAGCTATTCGCTTTCATTAACCCCAAACCTACCTTGAGATAATCAAAAGCCGAGTCATATGCTGTCGCTGCTTTTGCTTTTTTACCAGCTATAAGGTTTAATTCTGCTAGTTCATATTTTTCTGACTCAGACGTCAGTAAGTCTATGCCATAATTTAGGTGATTAACTAAAGTAAAAATATTTTCTTTTCGTTCTTCCCGTGTAGTATTTTGTAGTAGTAACTTACCGATTTTTAGATGAGTTTCTTGTTTTTGCAAATCGGGAATGAGAGAATAAGACGCTTGCTGCACGCGATCGTGTAAAAATTTGTATGCTATTGTCAGTTGAGCGTACTGATTACTGAGAACCAAAGGAATTTTATAAGATTCATCTAAAGGTAGAACTAAACCTGCCTGCAAAGATTCCCACAAATCAGCAGCAGTTTCTGACAAAGATTTTTCATTAACAATGCTCAGAATGTCTAAAGTAAATTTGTTCCCAATGCATGCGGCTAACTTTAATACTTTGATGGTACGTGGTGACAACTTCTGAATCTGACTAACCATTAATTCGACGACATTATCAGTAATATCAATACCACCAATCATGTCAATATCCCATTGCCAGCAACCTTCATTGAAATTAAATTTCAACAGGTTTTCCTCATAGAGAGATTTGAGTAGCTGAGTTAAGAAGAAGGGATTTCCCAAGGTTTTGTTAAATACTAAATCAGCTAGCGGTTGTATCGTTAATTTAGAGACGCGAGATTTATTTGTAGAGACGCGAAATTTCGCGTCTCTACAAAGGGTATCGCTGACTAATTGATTGACATTTTGGATTTCCAAAGGCTTGAGGATAATATTGTTAACAACCGCACTTCCAGATTGAATCTCCTTCAAAGTTAATATCAATGGATGTAGAGACGCGCCACCTCTCGTCTCTACCTCATTATCCCGATATGCTCCAATGAGTAATAAATATTTGCTCATAGGGTTACTCATGAGCAACTGAATTAACTTCAGAGAAGCTGAATCCGCCCACTGTAAGTCATCGAGGAAGATTACTAGCGGATGTTCTCTTTGACTAAATACGTGAATAAATTGTTGAAATACCCGATTGAATCGGTTTTGGGATTCAACAAGTCCCAATTTAGGAACATCTGGCTGCTCACCAATAATTCTTTCAACTTCGGGTATTACATCAATAATAATTTGACCATTGTCACCTAAAGCTGCTAAAATTTTTCTTTTCCAATTTGCTATGTTTTCAGCACTTTCTGTTAATAGCTGCCGCATCAATTCTTGAAAAGCTTGAATTAAAGAAGCACAAGGAATATTCCGCTTAAATTGGTCAAATTTACCAGAAATAAAATAACCTCGTTTACAAACAATAGGTTTATGAATTTCGTTCACTAAAGACGATTTCCCAATACCTGAGTAACCACTTACTAACATCATTTCTACCCCCCCAACCCTCCCTAAATTCGGGGGGGCAAGGGGGGGTTGAGGGGGGTTTGCTACTCGCTCAAAGGCATCCATTAGAGTAGCAACTTCTTTTTCGCGTCCATAAAGTTTTTGCGGAAGGATAAATTGGCTGTATGAATCAAGCTGACCAACAGTGAATTCTTCAATTTTACCATTCGCTTGCAATTGCTTTAGACATTCTTCTAAGTCGGCTTTTAGTCCCAAGGCACTTTGATATCTTTCTTCAGCCGTCTTGGCTAATAATTTCATGACAATATCCGACACCGCTTGAGGAATTATCTTTATGTCCAGAGGCGGTACTGGTGTTTTAGCAATATGGCAATGAATTAATTCTAAAGGATCTGTAGCAGAAAAGGGCAGTTGTCCTGTTAGCATTTCATAGAAGGTGACACCTAAAGAATAAAAGTCAGTTCGGTAATCGATTGAACGGTTCATCCTCCCAGTTTGTTCTGGTGACATGTAAGCAAGGGTGCCTTCAAGCAAATTGGGATTACTAACAGTTTGATTTTCCCTTGATAGGCATGATGAAATACTAAAGTCTATAATTTTAACTTGCCCTGTGTTTGTATTAATGAAAATATTTTGTGGTTTAATATCTTTATGAATAATATTATTTTGATGTAGCTGAGCAAGGGTTGAAGATAATTGAATAGCAATTGGCAAAAAATTGCTTAAATTAAAGTTTTGATTAGTGATAAAATTGTTGAGTGGTTCTCCACCAAAATCTGATAAAATTAGCGCCAGACCATTTTGATAACTTTTTAACGCTAAGGGTTTTACAACTCCTTCTATGTCCAATTGTTGGAGTATTTTATATTCGTGTCTTAATCTGGTAATTTGTTCTATGGTAGGATACTCAGCATTGAGAGTTTTGATCATCACCGATCGCCCTGACTCCTCTACAGCAAGATAAACACAGGTAGTGGCACTTTCAGAAAAAACTTCGATGAGGTTATAACCAGCAATGATCTTACTCATTTTTTTCTTCCTCATGTGAGGCTAGATTGAATTAATCTCTTCAAGAGTTTGTTTTGCCGCTCGCCAAAGATACATTGTGTCAACACCTACTCCAATCAAGCTAAATCCTGCTTTTTTTGCAGATAAAGCATTCTGAGTATCAGCAGTAAAAATACCTATTGGTATCTTTTTATGCAAACATGCCTCTTGAACAGAACCAATTGCTTTTTGTACATCAGGATGATTAACCTGACCGATCAGTCCCATACTGGCGGAAAGATCAAATGGACCTACAATTATAGCATCGAAACCAGGAACATCAATTATAGATTCAATGTTTTTCACTGCATCAATGTGTTCAATTTGTAAAACAACGACTATTTTTTCATTTGCCGTCTTTAAGTACTCTTGAGAACTCATTCCATAGTTTTGCGCTCTCCCAGAGCCAACACTCCGACTTCCTTGTGGAGGGTAAAGGCAAGCATCAAGGGCATATTTGACTTCTTCAGGTGTCATGACATGAGGCACAATTATCCCATCACATCCCGTATCCAGTACCCTCTTGATCCAAATGCTATCATTCCCAGGTACTCTAACTAAATTTGCACAGCGATCGCCAGTTGCTTGCATAATTAACTGGACTGTTTCTAAACTGAGAACTCCATGTTCCATATCTATCCAAAACCAGTCAAATTCGAGTTTTGACAATGCTTCAGCAGTTTCTGAACATGGAAGTGTGATCACAACACCAATCAGAGTTTCAAGCTGGTTCAGTCTTTGCTTAAAGTTAACTACCATTAAAAAACCTCCAAGGCTTTGATCCTTAAGAATAACCTTATTAGATCTCGACCGAATTTAAACGTACATTATCCAGAATCTTTTACGCATTCGGGAAATTGGCGCTTAAGTGCTGGAAAAACAGGACATGGTGTAGAAGATTGTAAGTTATTTGGTTTACTCCAAGTAAAAGGTGCTTTTTGGGCAGCGGATATCCACAACAGACGTTTTGCCCTTGTCATGGCGACGTAAAGCAAACGGTATTCCTCAGCAGTTTTCAAGTATTTTGCTTGTTCCCAAGCTGCGGCGGTGCTGGGTAAAGTAGATTGATTGTGCAAGGCAGCGCGAATTTGGGCGCGAGCAACTTCTGATAAGGTAAAGTCACCTAAAAATTGGCTTTGGGGAGGAACCCAAAATCTACCGGGAATTAAATTTTCGTGTAGAAAGGGTAGAAAAACGTAGTCCCAATCTAGCCCTTTTGCCTTGTGCATGGTAATAATGGTAAGTTGCCCTGGACGGGTGTAACGTGCTTCCAAGTCTTCTGTTTCTACAGGTTCAAATCTTTCGGAACTGACTATTTCACTCAGTACGGCAAGCATTGCCCCTAGAGAATTATTACCTTTCATTTGCAGGTTTACCCGTTCTGCTAATTTATCGGCTGTTGCTAGTTCTGCTTGATCGTAATTTAATGCCAAGGCTAAGAATGATATTAGCTGGTAGATGGGTAATTCTAACCGGGCGCGAAGAAAACTTCGACACAAGTGTGCTGCTTTTTGTACTGGCTCCGTTTGGGGAGGAGCCAACGGACCTGGATACAAAAACTCTTCTGGTAAACTAGCTAAGATGTTGAGATCTTGGGTTTCAATCAACCGCCTTTGGACAAGGGTTTCTAATGTCGCTTTCAGGTATTCAGACGAATGGGGGCGATCGCAAAATTGTAGCAGTGCCAAAATTTCCGACGGTACATGGGAATGGCGATCGCGTTCTCCTACATCATATAGTATAATTTTATGCTCTTTACACACCGGGGCAAGAGCTTCTGCCAACCACCTTCCTTGACGATTTTCCCGCACTAAAATAGCTGCACGAGTATTCTTTGCATCTTGAGCAAATAACTCAATCGCTCTTGCTGACAGCAATTCTACTGTGTGATGAATATCACGAGGAGTACACAGTTCCAATCCTCGTCCCACCTTTTCCGGATTTGCATCAGTTTGGGGATCGTCAGGATCGCAAGAGCGAATTTTCTGGGGACGAAAGGGAGTGGGGCTAGTGGGGAGTTTGTCAGTGGGGCTGTGGGGAAGATACAGACTATTGACCCATTCTAAGACAAAGTTAGCAGCTTCAATAATGATTCTAGTACTACGACCTGCTTGATCCATTGTTGCCAATAGCCCTTGAGCGTTGCATTGTTCACAAAAGGAGCGAAAATAAATCGGATCTGCTGGGGTAAAGGTGGAGTTAATCGCCTGATTAGGATCGCCAACACGCACTAAATTGATTTTGATTTTCTCCCCTACTCCCCCACTCCCCTGCTCCCCTGCTCCCCTGCTCCCCTGCTCCCCATCCTCTGGATCAGTGGCGAGAATTTCTAGTAACTTAGTCTGTAGAGGGCTGGAGTCTTGTGCTTCGTCTTCAAAGACAGCGAATACTTGGTTTTGCTCAATTCTACGGGCATTTTCGTTGTCCAAAACTCGCAGCGCGGCTAATATCATGTCGTCGTAGTCTATGAATTCTTGCTTGCGCATTAAGTTTTGATATTGCTCGTACAACCCGGTTGCAACACTTAAAATTGCATATTCATCTGTAGTTTGTGTACTTAACAACCGCAAATCTTCTGGTAACAAACCAGAACTTTTGGCTTCATGAATCACCGTAGTCGCCAAATCTGGCAATACTTCTGTTCGCAATACTGACTGGCGACGCAGCCTTTCTGTTTCTTCTCCGTCAAATTGAATACCTTCTAATAGGCGAGAATAACGACCTGGATGGTTAGCAATCCATTGCTCTACAGCAGTACGAATGAAGCGATGACTTTGGTTTGGTGTAATTAATGTGACATTTTCTAGCTGTAGCCCTGATAAATCGGGATAGCGGCTGGCAATGTTCAAAGCTAACCCATGTAGAGTATTGACAACAAAGCCAGTTTGCGGTAAAGATAAGTCGTCTCGTAAGTACTGACGGATTTTGGCTTTAATATTGGCAGCAGCAGAGCGAGTGAAGGTGACAACAACCAGTTGACGACGGGTATTGCGTTGTGAGGAGGAACGCTCATACTGACGCGCTATTGCCACAGCCGCCGCCGCTGCCATCCCGGTAGATTTGCCTGCACCAGGAACTGCGGAAACAGCTAATGGACCAGATCTCCAGTCTACCATTTGCTGCTGTCCCGGACGCAGGCGATTGCGGATCAGCGCTTTTGCTGTCTCTCTCCGGGAAGACACTGACGTTTCTGGCTGAGGATATACTTCAATAGAATGGGATTCTTGCGGCACTGGGTATGTATGATTGGTGTCTTAATATATATAATTTTAGAATGGGAATTGCTAATTGCTAATCGCTAATTGTCAATTGTGTCTGCTATTAGCCATTAGCTATTAGCCTTTAACATTTATGTCACGCAAATTTTCTCTACATTATACAGGTTTAGCTGGGGTGATCGCACTTGGTGCTATCCTACGCTGGTGGCATTTGGACTTAAAACCTCTGTGGATGGATGAGGTGATTACTGCCATCTTCAGCTTGGGTAAAAACTATCTTGATTTACCAATGGATGTGGTGTTTCCCGCAGCGCAGTTGCCGGAGATTTTTACTTGGAAACCAGGAGTCAGTTGCGCTCAAATTGCCCAAAATATTGCGAATCAGTCTACACATCCACCGCTCTTTTTTTGCGGGATGCACAGTTGGTTGGGGTGGATGAGTCTGGGAAAAAATGGAGTGGCTATGCGATCGCTTAGTGCATTATATGGTGTGGGTGCGATCGTCGTCATCTACTTTGTCAATCGGATTGCCTTCTCCCCAACTGCTGGGATCATGGCAGCAATTTTAATGGCTGTCTCGCCTTTTGCCGTTTACCTTTCCCAAGAAGCTCGACACTACACATTGCCAATGCTACTGATTAGTTTAGCGTTGTTGGGGCTGGTACAAATTCAACGGGATATCGAACAGCGTCAGACAGTAAGATTTCCCGTTTGGCTTTTTTGGGCAATTATTAATAGTATCGGTCTTTATGTCCACTACTTTTTTGTCATTGCCTTTGTTGCCCAAATTGCCACATTGATTACTACTCAGCATAGAATGTTGGGGCTACGACTAAGAAGCATGCCTTCGCTGGAGGGTAGAGGGCGCAAAATTTGGCTTGCTCTGATTTTATCTGTCAGTGGAGTTGCGCTCAGTTTTCTTCCTTGGTTGGCGATCGTATTGAATCATTTTAACCGTTCGGAAACTAACTGGTTAGACAAACCAAATTACATCGCCCCCTTATATCACACTCTCATTGGCTGGATACTGATGGTAATTACTCTCCCCGTAGAAAATCAGCCCTTATCAATTACAGTGATATCTGGGTTGTTAATGCTTTTATTTAGTGTGTGGTTAGGGTGGCAAGTCTTCAAAGGGATAAAGCAATTGTGGCGTACACCTTCAACTCATCTATCTACACTAACTCTCTTGAGTTTCTCTGGTTGGGTATTATTAGAATTCTTTGCCCTTGTCTATTTATCAAAAAAAGATATTACCACAGTTCCCCGCTATAACTTTGTCTATTATCCCAGTTTCTGCGCCCTCATAGCAGCAAGCTTTTTTCAAAGACAGAATAATGGTGTAAGAAGAAATTCATTCTTAATTCTTGTTCTTGTTAGTGTTCTTAGTAGTATTTTCGTCATTTCTAACTTAGTGTTTCAAAAACCATTTCAGCCAGAGCGAGTCGCCCAAAACATGAACTTAGAGCCTACTACTCCATTAATGCTTGTAGTAGGGTATAGAGATTATCAAGATGTAGCATTGGGGTTAAGTTTTGCCTTAGCACTTGAACCACTTAGAGAAACCAAGGCAACTACTAATTTTGCTTTTTTCAAGCAATCTCCAGATTTTGATTCTGTTTGGCAAAAACTTTCCCAACTACCTACACCAAAAACATCTAAACTAAATTTATGGGTTGTAGGTCCTGGAAGAAGACGCCGAGATTACCCACAGCAGGTAGTTGTTTCTGGGCAAATCACTTGCAATATAGACACACAGCAATATTATCGCATAGGCATTCCTTATCAACTTTATCGATGTGAAGATTTTAAAGGTAAGTAGTTGCGCTACGAATTTATGAAAAGCTGTACTTAAATACTCGAACCATGAAGACACAAAAGCAAAATATCCAACTCGATTACACTCAAGCAAATGCATCAAAAACATTTGTACCGAATTTCCCTATCCTATCGAGTTTTGGTTGTTGGAGCAATATTCATTTTGAACACCACCACCAACCAGCGTTTGAAGTAGCCGAACATCAACATACATGGCACACTATCGCCTATGGTTCTCTAGGTTCATCGTTGGGAGAACGTTGGTTGGATGGAATTCGCTCTGAAGAAAGACGAGAACGGGGAGACATTGCAATTATTCCTGCTGGTATTTCTCATCGCTGTAATTGGAATACGGAAGCTGAGTTTACGATTTTAGCAATTGAACCAGTGTTTTTAAAACAAGTTGGTGAAGATTTGATAGATAGCGATCGCCTGAAACTAATTCCTCAGTTTATGTCCGAACAAGACTTACTCATACAAGGTGTTTTTTCAACCTTAAAAGACGAGTTAGAGTCAAGTCAAATCGGTGGTAGGTTGCTAATTGACAGCCTGAAAACCACATTAGCGATTCACTTATTACGAAAATATTGCAATATAAAACCAAAGCTTTATAGCTACCAGGATGGATTGTCATCTCTCAAATTGCAACAAGTAAAAGAATATATCAACGAACATCTTGAGCGAGACTTAAAGCTAATAGAATTGGCTGCACTTGTTCAAATTAGCCCCTACCATTTTTTACGTTTGTTCAAGAAAAGTATTGGTTTAACTCCCCACCAATATATATTACAGCGTCGAATTGAGAAAGCAAAGTTTTTATTGCAGTATAGCGAACTTAGTATTGCTGAGATTGCTGTCACGGTGGGGTTTTGCGATCAAAGTCACCTGACTCAGTATTTTAAAAGAATTGTTGGTGTCACGCCAAGACAATTCCCGCGAGGTTATACCGTTTCACAATAACTATGATACAAAACAGACGTGTAGAGACGCGAAATTTCGCATCTCTACAGTATCGTGATTAACGTGAAATGGTATTAATCGCAATAATTTAATAATAAAGCGCAATTTTTTTCTAGAGTCTGAAAATGCAAATTTTCTAAAATACGAGCAGCGTTGAAAAATAGCAGGGATAAAATCTAGGAAAAGACAAATGACAAATATTGAAATTAATACGACAAGAGTCAAAATACCTAGTCAAGATTTACAAATTGATGCTTACCTAGCGCAACCATTACAAGAGAAAAACTTTGGTGCAGTTATCGTTTTCCACGAAATCTTTGGTGTGAATGAAAATATTCGAGATATTAGCGAATTAATCGCTAAACAAGGATATATCGCCATTGCACCTGCGATGTATCAACGCATTGCTCCCGGTTTTGAATTTGGATTTAGTGAACCAGATATAGGCTACAGTCCAGAAGCCTATCAATTGGGACTACAGTACTATCAACAAGTCAAATATTGGGAAATATTTAGCGATATTCAAGCTACCATTTCCTATCTCAAAACTTTACCTAATGTCAAAACTGATTCTATTGGCTGCATTGGCTTTTGTTTTGGTGGTCATGTTGCTTATATGGCTGCAACTTTACCCGATATCAAAGCCACAGCTTCGTTCTACGGTGGTGGAATTACAACTTCTAGTTATGGAGAAGAAATACCAACACTGAATCGAACCAAGGAAATCAAAGGCACTATCTATACTTTTTTCGGTACGCAAGATGCATTAGTTTCTCAGTCAGAAAACCAAAAAATCGAAGCAGAATTACAGAAACATCAAATCAAGCATCGTGTATTTCGATATGACACAGGACATGGATTTTTTGGTGGATTATTCATTGATAAATACCCCTTTTTAGTACAGCATCCAAGTTTTAATCAAGAAGCTACACTCGATGCATGGCAACAGGTTTTGGAACTTTTTCACAATCATCTTTAATCCCATTTCACGTTAATCACAATACAGATCAATCCTGTAGAGACACTTCAAACAGCGCGTCTCTACACCGTCTGTTTTGTATCATAGTTATTGTGAAACAGTAAACACTTAACGTTCATCACGCTTGATTTTTATACTCATGTGCTTGTATTCTCTTTTGAAATTCTGCTAACGATTGTTCTGCCGTGCTAACAACAACCCTACCCGGTTTTGCTCGCATAATATTAAGGTAGTGTTGAAATGCGTCCTCATCTTCAGGATGTTGTTTAACATAATTTCTCAGTTCAACTTCTGTTAATTGTTGATAGTTAGTGTCACTCATTGAATTATCTCCTCTCCGTTACTCAAAATTTCGACTTGAATTTCTGAACCTACTAAAACAACGATTCGTTGTGAGCGTGTCTCGTATCTTGTCAACTCAATATTTCTCAGTAGATTACTAGCTTGTACACATATACGAAAGAAAGTTTTTAATTGTTCTGTTGTTGGCACTAGATTCATTTACCTCCTTATTATTGCGCTAATTTTCTTGACTGTTGTTACCGTTGTTTGCGTTAGTCATAGTTACACATTTTCCTTAATTACAAACATTTCACCGACATTTACTTGAAAGTAATCACATATTTTAATAGCTACTTGACAGTCAATACGGCTAAATGAATTTTTAACGTATCCGCGTATAGCATTTTCAGTAACACCTATCTCTCTAGATAGTTGAGCTATGTTTAATCCTTGCGCGTCCATATATTGTTTTAATTTGCAAAACATTATTTTACTCATATCTAATACGTTGACATATTAAATACTAACATACTACTCGACTATACGAGTATCAGCGTTATTTATCTAATTATACATCTTCCATTAAGTACATTGATATTCGAGTACTAGCATAATCGAGTAGTAAAGCTTATATTAGAAATGTGAGCGCAAGACGAACCGCAGTGAAGCGCAAGAAAACACCGCCAAGCAACCACACCAACTGCAAACCTCAAACCGCAAACACTATATATAAGGACTAAAACAATGACTTACACTGTTACCGAACTCAAAGTTCATTTTGCGAACTTCTTGTGCTTGCTGCTGCCGTTGCTGTAAATATGTTTCAACAAGATTGCTGATGGTTAAGGTAAAAGGCAATTGTGGGATTGAAACAAGAGCAATTTCCTTTTTAATGTCTTCCCATGAGATAAGACTATTATTTTCTACATCACTTTTAGCAGCATTATAGGCTCTTAAATCGTTTTCGTCCTCTTCCGTTTCTATCCGCTTTAATAATGCATAAATCTCATCTAGAGTACTGTCATAAGCGCTGTGTAGTAGTACATTGATAGCTTTGATTAATTGTTCGCGTTCGTGTTCTGTTTTCATAATTAAGCCTCTTTAATATTGTTAAGTTTGATTAATTTCTCAATTCTATTTTTTAGAATGTTTAAATATATCTCATTTAGATATATTTAATACCGTTTCTCCAAAATCTGGCTACACAAGACTCTCTCACGCCCCCCCTTCTTAAGGGGGGTTGGGGGGATCAGATTTGTTGCCTCGATAGAGAGAATTGGTATAACTCTTTTGCCTTATCTTTTAAAGCCTTGATGATATCATAAGAGGTTCTAAAAGTTTTAGGTTACAATGCCATTTGAAAAAAATCCTTATAGTTACTATGCACTGTAACACAAAAGAGCTGACATTATGTATTCGCTATTTTTAAGTAATAAGACAGAATTAATTACACAATTTTTTTCTGTTCCCTGTTAAGAGTTAACTATTTATAGGCAAACCACTTGTAAAATATACTCACAGCAACATTCTCGCATAGGCGTTCCCTATCAAATTTATTGATGTGGAGATTTTAGATTTGAGAATTTGTCTCAATGTGGTAACGCAGCACCGAGTGAATCAACTCTTTGTAATCTCTGCCTTGCGAGCGAAACCACGCCATTACATCTGAATCAAGCTGAATCATGTTTTGAGCTTGCGTGGCTGGAACTCTGAGCGTTGCATTCTGGAAAAACTCATCCGTCAAGGGTGGAATGTCGGAGTAATCAATGTCGTCATCTGTCATTGCCTCCAATGCTGCCCAATCAGTACGAGAGGTATTCTTCGAGTCGTTGCTGTTCATAGCGATTTGCCCGTCGTGCCGAGATAATCCGAATCACGTTTTCTGCCCGTTCTGTCCAAACGACTACCGCCACGCCATTACCGAGAAACCCGATACCAACCAAACGGTCTTCACCATAATCAAACCGATCATCCAGTTCGATCAACATTGGATTGTTGAACATTTCAGGAACGTCTGCGAAGTCAATTCGATGTTTACGAATGTTTTTGAGGTTTTTCGCTTCGTCCCACTCAAACTGCATGAAGATTTAACTTAGAATGGACAGACAATACCCTAATGATAGCGCATTATTAATATTACGTATTACGTAGCGATCGCATTTTTTGGCTAGCACAATAGATCTAGAGCAACATTATCGCATCAGCGTTACCATGTTTCGTGGTTTTCTGCGGCGATCTTCAGGCTACCCGTAACCGTTCAATATCCCTGATGGGCGGCGCACCAAACATGCGGGAATATTCGCGGCTGAACTGCGAAGTACTCTCATACCCAACCTGATAAGCCGCCTGAGTTGCATCAACATTCTCAGCAAGCATTATTTGACGCGCGCTCAACAGTCTCAATTGTTTTTGATATTGCAGCGGACTCATCGAGGTGACTGCCTTGAAGTGGCGGTGGAACGATGAAGCAGACATATTCGCTTGCTCTGCCAAATCTTCAATCCGCAACGGCTTCGTAAAATCTGCTTTGATCTGTTTAATTGCTTCAGCGATGCGCTGCATATTGCTGCCAGAAGTGGCAATCTGACGAACCGCTTCGCCTTGCTCACCCACCAGCAGACGGTAATAGATTTCACGCACGATCATCGGTGCTAGAAACGGGATATCCTGCGGTGTCTCTAAAAGCTTTGTCAGCCGGATGGCGCAATCAATCAACGATGGCTTGGCATCGCTGATGAAACAGCCCCTCACTGATTCTTTCTGACTGATGCCTGGGTTCGTTTGCGCAATGATTTCACAGAGTTGGGCAGGATCTAGCTTGAGCTTAAATCCTAGATAAGGTTGATCGGGGGTTGCGTCGATCACACATCCCTTCAGCGGCAAATCCACCGATACAACTAGATACTGAGCGATGCCGTACCGATAAATTTCTTCATTTAGCAACACTTCTTTTTTACCCTGTACCACAATGACGAGCAGCGGTTCGCTGACATCATGCGTTGCTATGGAAGTATTACATTCTCGCACGAAGACTAACGGAGCGATCGCAGTTCCATGAACACCGTTTCCCTTGCTATCAGTATACTGCTCGACCAATGCCGCCAGTTCTTCACATTTGCCAATTGCTGCCTCGTGCGAGAGTGTCTCCATCGTCATGCTGAGTTCCTTTTTAACCCTTCTCCTACGCTCATTATAAGAAAGATTTCTCCCTTACCAACACCTTGCTTGAGAGAATTAGGCAATCATCTGCGAGGTTTATGTATTTAAGCAAAAGTTAATCAAGCTTACGATAAACCCATGCCACCAAATAAGACTGAAAATTGAAAGTTAAATCAGGAGAATTTGAATGAAAACACGTCAACTTGGCAAAGAACTGGTAGTTTCAGAACTAGGACTAGGCTGCATGGGCATGTCTGAGTTCTATGCGGGGCGTGATGACCAAGAATCGATCGCCACAATTCACCGTGCTTTAGAACTTGGTGTGACGCTGCTGGATACTGCTGATATGTACGGTCCCTTCACGAATGAACAATTGGTGGGCAGAGCAATCCGCGATCGTCGAGATCAAGTTGTACTAGCCACAAAATTCGGTAATGTCCGTGGCAACGATGGTCAGTTTTTGGGCGTGAGCGGCAAACCAGAATACGTCCATCAAGCGTGTGATGCGTCATTGCAACGCTTGGGAGTTGATGTAATTGACCTTTACTATCAGCATCGTGTTGATCCAACAGTGCCAATCGAAGAAACCATCGGGGCGATGGCAGAACTGGTGCAGCAAGGCAAAGTCCGCTATCTGGGTATGTCCGAAGCAGCTCCCACCACGATCCGACGGGCGCATGCAGTTCACCCGATTACTGCTCTACAAACAGAATACTCCCTGTGGAGCCGCGATCCAGAAGATGAGCTTTTGCCAACCGTGCGCGAGTTAGGTATTGGCTACGTGGCTTACAGCCCGCTCGGTCGGGGATTTCTCTCTGGACATTTTACCAGCCCAGAAGACTTCGCTGAAGATGATTATCGCAGAAATTCACCGCGATTTCAAGGCGAGAATTTCTACAAGAATCTGGAACTGGTAGAACAGGTGAAAGCGATCGCGAAAGAAAAAGGCGTGACACCAAGCCAACTTGCCTTGGCATGGTTATTAGCTCAAGGCAATGACATTGTGCCGATTCCGGGTACGAAGCGGCGGAGCTACCTGGAAGAAAACATTGCCGCAACTGAGATCGTACTGACTTCTGAAGAGTTGAGCCGAATTGAAGCGGTTGCTCCCAAAGGAGTCGCTGTCGGCTCTCGCTATGCTGAACAGCAAATGAAAGCGCTCAATCATTAATTGGTCAATATGTTCAACTTTGAAAAAAAAGTCATTGCCATCACTGGAGCTAGCAGTGGCATTGGTGAAGCCACCGCTAGGTTACTCGCTCACAAGGGTTTACAGGTTGTGTTGGGGGCAAGGCGGACTGATAGACTCGAAGCGATCGTCTCTGAAATCCGCGCTCAAGGGGGTTCAGCAGAATACCGCGCCCTTGACGTAACTAACCTTGAAGACGTGCAAGCTTTTGTGGGGTTTGCAAAGGATAAGTTTGGTCGCATTGATGTGATGGTAAATAATGCAGGCTTGATGCCGCTCTCCAAGCTGGAGGTGTTGAAGATTGACGATTGGAACCGCATGATTGATGTGAATATTCGTGGTGTGCTTCACGGCATCGCTGCTGCCCTTCCCACTTTCAAGCAGCAGCAATCCGGGCAATTTGTGAATCTATCCTCAATTGGAGGACATGCTGTCTATCCTACTGCTGCGGTTTATTGTGCAACAAAGTATGCTGTCTGGGCAATCTCGGAGGGACTGCGGCAGGAATCTCCGGATATTCGGGTGACGATTATCTCGCCGGGAAATACCGAATCTGAACTGTCTAACACAATCAGCGATGCTGAAGCGGCCCAGTGGACGGCAGAATTTCGCAAATCCGTTATCTCGGCAGATGCGATCGCTCGTGCAATTGCTTTTGCGATCGAGCAGCCAAAAGATGTGGATGTCAATGAGATCGTTGTTCGACCGCTCGGGCAGAGCGGTTAAGCGCCAATTGTTTATTAATGGAGTTCGCTATACAGATCGCTGGAACATGGAGCAGTTGAAGGTGGGCATTACCACTGCAAGTCATTGAGATCTTCACAAACCGATAAACATCTAGGAGGAACAAAAACATGATTGCTCAAGTAAACCTTGGCGGTAGTTTCACGCTCCCAGGCACTTCTTTTACTCTGAAGCGGATGGGCTATGGTGCGATGCAACTTGCTGGATCGGGTGTTTGGGGACCGCCGCGCAACGTGGATGCTGCCGTTGCCGTTCTGCGCGAAGCGATCGCACTCGGCATCAATCACATCGACACCAGTGACTTCTACGGTCCGCATGTTACCAATCAGATCATTCGACAAGCACTGCACCCGTATCCTGAAGATCTGGTGATCGTCACCAAAGTGGGCGCGGTGCGCGGCGCGGACGCATCGTGGAATCCAGCGCAGAGTCCGACCGAGCTTCGCCAAGCGGTACACGACAACCTGAGCAACCTGGGGGTTGACGTGCTCGATGTCGTCAACCTGCGCCGATGGGGGGAGGAACCGAACGAGGGGTCGATTGCAGAGCAATTCACCGCGCTCGCCAAGATGCAGCAGCAGGGGCTGATCCGGCACCTGGGACTTAGCAATGTGACGGCGGCGCAGGTCGAGGAAGCGCGTGCGATCGCACCAGTGGTCTGTGTACAGAACCAGTACAACCTCGCCCACCGCGACGACGACGCGCTAGTCGATGATCTGGCGGGAAAGGGCATCGCCTACGTGCCGTTCTTTCCGCTCGGCGGCTTCAACCCGCTTCAGTCCTCGACGCTGGACACGGTAGCCGCTTCGGTCGGAGCCACCAAGATGCAAGTTGCGCTGGCGTGGCTGTTGCAGCGCTCGGACAACATCTTGCTGATTCCGGGAACCTCATCGGTTGAGCATCTGCACGAGAATCTCAAAGCCGCAAATTTGCAACTTCCACCGCAAACGATTGCCGACTTGGACGCGATCGCTACAACGAAAGGTTGAAACGAAACAATTTTTGCCCTTCAAGGGGCTGAAGTAATTACAGGAGAACCTAAGAAATGCAAAATACTCCCCAACAAATGAAAGCAATGGCTGTGGGTGAGTTCGGCGGCCCTGACAAGTTGACTTTGCACACCTTACCCGTACCTACGGTGGACGCAGGCGAAGTTTTGATTCGCATCGAGATCGCTGGAGTTGGCATCTGGGACGCGATGGAGCGTGAAGGTGATCTGGTGTATAACAAAGTCCACTTTCCGCGTGTGCTGGGCGGCGAATGTGCGGGTACCATTGCTGCTGTCGGTGACGGTGTTGAGCGTTTTGCCGTCGGCGATCACGTTTACGCACAGAGCTTTATGAACGACAAGGGCGGTAGCTATGCCCAATACGTCGTCGTATCCGAAAAGACTGTTGCACCAATGCCCGATGGTCTTGATATGTTGATGGCGGGTGGACTGCCCATTGCCGGTGCGACGGCGCTACGCAATTTGGAGGCGCTAGAGACGGGCGACCAGACCAAATTGATGCTGTGGGGCGCGAGCGGCGGTGTCGGTCACGTCGCGCTTCAACTAGCTAGGCGCATGGGCGCAAGTGTTTTCGCCATCGCATCGGGCACAGATGGCGTAGAGTTGGCTAAGCAGTTGGGTGCTGATGAAGCGGTAGACGGACGCAGCGACGACGTTGTACAACGCGCCCGCGCCTTTGCACCTGACGGCTTCGATGCTGCGCTGGTACTGGTGGGCGGCGATGAGATTCAATCCACGCTGAGTTTGGTGCGACAGGGCGGAATCATCACCTTTCCTAATGGCGTTATGCCCGAACCCAAAGCGCCCGACGGTGTGGAACTCAAGAAGGTAGATGGCTTTGCTGACCCGATGTTGTTCGAGCGACTCAACCGATTGGTGAGCATCGGTGAGTTTCAAGTTCGCATCGCGCAGACGTTTCCGCTTGAAGAAGCCGCGCAAGCGCAGTCAGCGATGAAAAAGCATTATCTAGGCAAAATCGTGTTGCGTGTGAGCGGCGAATAAAACAGAGCAGTTAAGCGAGTGCAATTTTATTCCCAAACTAGCTCTGTGGGCAGACTTGATTAAAAATCATCCGCAGTATAATGACCGGAGAAACTACGGCGCTGTCGCCGCTTAATCTGTCAACAATACTGAAAGGGAATATTTATGATTGAACAACTAGCTGACAGAAATGCTGCAGGCAAAACAAACTCGTCGCCAATCAAAATAGCGGTCCATTTAAAGATTAACGGCGCAGCTTATAATTTAGAAATAGAGCCGCGTGTTTCTTTGCTCGACGCTTTGCGGGAGTTTGCCGGACTAACGGGAACAAAGAAAGGGTGCAATCAAGGTGCGTGCGGTGCCTGCACAGTTCTGGTTGACGGCGATCGCATCAATTCGTGTTTGGCACTCGCCGTTCAGTATGAAGGTACGGAGATCACGACGATTGAAGGCTTGGCGAATGACGGCGAACTTCATCCGCTGCAAGCTGCGTTCGTCGAACACGACGGGTTTCAGTGCGGCTACTGCACGCCTGGACAGATTTGTTCAGCAATCGGAATGTTCAAAGAATTTCAGAACAATCTGCCGAGTGCGGTTTCACTCGATATGAACGGCGAATATGACTTTTGCGACGAAGAAATAAGAGAACGGATGAGCGGAAATTTATGTCGCTGCGGGGCGTATGTAGGTATTACAGAAGCAATTCACACAGCATTTGATGAGGCGGCACGATGAAAAATTTTGTTTATCAAAAAGCTGAAAGCGTGGACGCAGCACTAAATTTAATCGGACAGAACGCGGGCGCAAAATTTTTGGGCGGCGGAACGAATCTAGTTGATTTGATGCGCGAAAACATTGAGCAACTGGACGCGCTGGTTGATGTTACGCATCTGTCAAATACCATCGAAGAAACTGCCGATGGCGCAATCAGAATTGGCGCGGCGGTGAAAAACACCGCGCTCGCTAATCACGAATTGATCCGCGAAAAATTTCCTTTTCTCTCTCAGGCAATCCTCTTTGGTGCGTCGGGACAAATCAGAAATATGGCGACTGTCGGCGGCAATCTTTTGCAGCGAACGCGCTGTTATTATTTTTATGACGACACGGCGCAGTGCAACAAACGCGAAAACGGTGCGGGCTGTGATGCGATCAAAGGTTTTAATCGGATTCACGCGATTTTAGGAACATCCGATGCCTGCATTGCCACCCATCCGTCGGATATGTGCGTCGCGCTAGCTGCACTTGATGCGCGAGTTTTGGTCGAAGGCACAAACGGCAAACGCGAAATTGCTTTCAATGATTTCCACCGTCTTCCCGAAAACACGCCGCATATTGAAACCGATTTGCGAGACGGCGAATTGATTACGGCTGTCGAAATTCCGCGCAATGATTTTGCGAAAAATTCGCTTTATCAAAAAGTACGCGATCGAGCGAGTTACGCTTTTGCATTGGTTAGTGTGGCGGCGGCTTTGGAAATTGAAAATAACGAAATCAAAAACGTGCGCATCGCGCTCGGAGGCGTGGCGCATAAACCTTGGCGGGCGTTGGCGGCAGAAGGACTTTTGCAAGGCACGTCTGCAACCGAAGAGAATTTCCGGCGCGGGGCGGAAGCAGAATTAGAAAATGCAAGGGGATTCGCTCACAACAATTTCAAAATCGAATTGGCGAAACGGATAATTGTCAGCGTGCTGAAGGAACTGGCAGAACAAGGAGGAACAAACCGATGAGCATCACGCAGAAAATTATGGAAACCTTCATGCAGTATAAACCTGACCAAGCCCCCGATCCGCTGACTCAAAATAAGCATGGTTACGTCGGAAAACCTTTGAGCCGTGTTGACGGGCAATTGAAAGTCAAAGGCGAAGCTCCTTTCTCGGCGGAGTATAAAGTTGAGAATCTGGCTTATGCTGCGATCGCTTATAGTTCGGTTACAAAGGGAAAAATCAAGAAAATCGACGTGTCGAGCGCCGAAAAAGCTCATGGCGTTTTGGTAATTATGACGCACGAAAACGCGCCGAAAATAAATGACCCGTTGCTGTTCAATCCAGGTGGCGGCAAAGGCGCGGCGGCGAGCGCTCTGCCAATATTACAGCAAGCAGATGTACATTGGAACGGTCAGCCAGTCGCCGTCATCGTTGCCCAAACGCAGGATCAGGCGGAAGCTGCCGCTAAACTCGTTGAAGTCGAATATGAAACGGCAGCAGCGTCCGTTTCTTTTGATGCTTTGAAAAAGATTGCCAAACCGCCCGCGAATATTCTTGGTGAGCCGACCGAAATCAAAATCGGCGACGCGGAAACCGCGATTAATGCAGCGAAATTTAAGGTTGACAATATTTATCGCACGCCGCGCTATAACCACAACGCAATCGAGCCGCACGCGACGATCGCCGTCTGGCACGATGATAAAAGTTTAACCGTTTTCGACAGTACGCAAGCTACTTACAACGTGAGCTATACGCTTGCCGAAATGTTCGGCATTCAGCCCGAAGCCGTGCGAGTCATCGCGCCGTTTGTCGGGGGCGGATTCGGCGGCAAAGGTACGATGTGGTGGAATACAGCACTTTGCGCGATGGCGGCGAAAGTTGTCAACCGTCCACTGAAGCTATCCATCTCACGCGAAGGTGTTTTTCGCCTTGTCGGCGGGCGCACACCGTCTGAACAGCGCGTGGCGCTCGGCGCGGAAAGTGACGGAAAATTTACTGCGCTCATTCACACCGGCATCACCGCCACAACGACGCACAACAATTTCACCGAACAGTTCACCTTTCCAGTACGACATCTTTACGCTGCGGAAAATTTTTACATCGGGCAAAAGATCGTCAATCTTGACACCGTGGCGAACACTTTTATGCGTGCTCCCGGCGAATCAATTGGCACATTTGCAGTGGAATCGGCAATTGACGAACTGGCTTACGAGCTGAAAATTGATCCGATTGAACTCCGACGTATCAACGAACCAGCCAAAGATCCGGTGAGAGATGTAGCATTTTCGATGCGGAATTTGACCGAAGCCTACCGACGCGGGGCGGAAAAATTCGGCTGGAAACATCAAACGCCGCGATCACAAAAAGATGGTAAATGGCTTGTCGGGCAGGGCGTGGCGACGGCTTATTATCCGTATTACCGTTTCGTTTCTACCGCTCGTGTGCGAATTTCTGCCGACGGCACTGCAGTCGTTCAAACCTCGACGCATGAGATGGGCATGGGAACGGCGACGGTGCAGATTCAACACGCGGCACAGAGGTTAGGGTTGCCGATTCATCAAGTTTCGTTTGAATACGGCGATTCAAATTTGCCGCCAGCATCGTTTGCTGGCGGCTCGAATCAAACCGCCAGTAATGTTGCGGCGATCGCGGCAACTATCGAAAAGGTTTTGCGCGAACTGCTTGCGCTCGTCGGAGATAATTCGCCCCTTGCTGGTCTAAAATATGAAGATATTGAGGCACGCGACGGCGGCATTTTCAGTAAGAAAGATTCATCGAAAGGTGAAACTTACACGTCGATTTTGCAGCGCGTCGGTCAGGATTATGTCGAAGCAGAAGCGACATCAAGCGAGCCTTCGGAGATGCAAGAATATTCAATGGGTTCATACGGCGCACAGTTCTGCGAAGTCCGCGTCAACGAAAAATCCGGCGAAGTCCGCGTTTCGCGCTGGCTCGGTTCATTTGACTGCGGAAAAATTCTCAATCCGAAGACGGCAACCAGTCAGTTTCGCGGTGGAATTATTATGGGCATCGGCATGGCGCTAACCGAAGAAACATTATTTGACGAGCGAAAGGGGCGAATTATGAATGCTTCACTCGCTGAATATCATGTTCCTGTTAATCTGGATGTGCCGCATATCGAAATTATTTACAACGACATTCCCGACGAACACGCTCCCTTGGGCTTGCACGGGATTGGCGAAATCGGTATCACGGGGGTGGCGGCAGCGATCGCCAACGCGGTTTTTAACGCGACTGGCAAGCGCATCAGAGAATTGCCGATCACGCTTGATAAGTTTTTGTAAAACAACAGCTAGAGAATGAAATTATACCATTTCTCTAAAAGCTAGCTACACAAGATCCCTTTTTGCCCCCCTTTTCAGGGGGGTTGGGGGGTAAAAACGTGTAGCAACTATAAGAAGAATTGGTATTACAGTAGGCAAGCCCACTTGAAGGCACGAGCGCTAGACGCTCTACCGGGGCGTCTCTACTCGTCTATTTGCCAGGAGTCTTTGGTGAGTTCTTCATCGAGGATTTTCTTGGGACGCACAATTACGATTATTCTTCCTAAGATGGGGACTTGCGGTGCGGTTTCAAACCACTGAAAATCTAGTTCACTGGAGTTGTCTACTACGAAGTAGCTGCCTGCATCCCATTGTCTTTGGGCGCGATCGACAACTACTAGCACTGGTTCTGGGGTGGTTGGTGTTTGGGTGGGCAAGCGATCGCTATTACACATTATCGCCACTGGATCTTCTGCGCTCAATAATGTTTGCCAACCTGGTAACGGCACCCAAGCTTGTTCCCCCGCAAATTTAACCATCCGAAACGAGCCGATTTCTTCGATTAAAGGAATTGCTTGTAAATCTTTTGGTGTTAATGGCAACTCCCCCACTACTGGTACAACGCGGGGCAATTCTGCCTCTGATTCTAGACGGTAAAAGGGTAAAGTCGGGGCAGGGCGTTTGGGTACGACGCTAAAATCTGTTAGTAGCTGTTCGATTTGTTGCCTTGCTGTTTGCGAGTGAGCAAATTTCAAGCCTTTGGCGATTAAGCGTGATCGCTGTTGTAAATCTGTATTTTGCCGCGCTAATTTCCAACATTGATAGGCGATCGCATCACCGGGATGATTCTCGAATCCTGGTGGCTGTGTACCTAAATAGGAGAAATCTTTAATTGCTCTAGCAATTTCCCGCGCCTCATCGGCGTCAATTTTGTGTTGAAAGGTTAATTCGGCGGCGGCGGCGCGTTCTTGTTGAGTTAGCAGGCGCAATTCGTATAAAACATCACTTCCTCGTTGGGCGTAGTGCGATTGCGCTGCTCCTGATGCTCCTGCTGAAACTAAAGAATTGTAAACTTGTGCGCCCACAACTACTTGATTTTGCTGAATTTGCTCAAATCCAGTCGCTTCAAAAATGTCCTGGGGATTGTAACCTGCTTTTTGTAGTTTAGCAATCGCACTTCCCCATTCCACCCAGTTGCCTTGCTTTTGTCTGAGTTGGCGCAGTAACTCTTGGGCTGCGTCGTTACTCAAATGATCTGGATTTTGAGCATTGGGTGGTAAGTTAGTCATAATTTTATGAGCCATCCTTAAGGGCGAAGGCTATTATAGTTTAACTATGAGCGGCAAATACTATTTTAGAATTTCGTGTTTAATACTCTACCGTGGATTACAATTTTGAGTTATTAATAAATAATACTATTTCATAGTAGTTATATTACGTAATTACTCGTAGATATAAAACTAAACATTTTGGAGACATCCGTATGGAGTCAGCTTCTATATGGCTGAAAGCTTGATATCAAACACTATTAGCAGACAGCTATTTTCAATTTAGCTTGGTATGGAATATAACAAAATGGTTAACATTTCAAGGATTGATTTTATGGAAAATTCAATTCCTGAACTAGATAAAATCCGAAGTCAATTAATGAGTATAGAGAAACCTAAAAAACAAAAAATCTTGGTGGTAGACGATGAACCAGATAACCTAGATCTGCTTTATCGTACCTTCCGGCGTGACTTTCATGTCCTCAAGGCTGATAGTGGTGTGCAAGCGTTGCAAGTTTTAGCATCAGTTGGAGAAGTGGCGGTAATTATCTCCGATCAGCGGATGCCCGAAATGAAGGGAACGGAGTTTCTCAGTAAGACTGTACCTCAGTTTCCAGATACAGTAAGAATTATCCTCACGGGTTTTACGGATATAGAAGACTTGGTGGAAGCAATTAATGCTGGTCAAGTATACAAGTATATTACGAAACCTTGGGACCCAGGGGAATTAAAAGCAGTAGTGCAACGGGCAGCAGAAACCTACGATTTACTCAAGCAACGTACAGAAGAATTGCGGCGTGCAAATGCCCAAATGGCGCTACTGAGTGTTTTGGTGCAGGTGACTCAGCAATGCTCCAGTCTAGATGCCACCTTAAACCCAATTGCTACGGCTTTTGGTGAAAGTTTTGCCTCTGATGGTTGTATTTTACAAATAGTCCAAGACAATAATTTGGTTGAACCTCACAGCGTTTACAGTAGTACTGGTACAATAAAAAATTGGCTAGCTCAAGACCCGTTGACAAAGGAGGCGATCGCCACTCACCAAATGCAAGTCTGTGTAAATGTACCATTAGAGCCAAAGCTAGCTGGAATTAGTCATTACACCGAAAACAAGGTTCAAGCACACGTAATTATCCCCATCATCTATCGGGAAGAAGTATTAGCTGTATTATCACTACAGTGGTTTCAACCCTGCACACTGCGAGAAGATGAACTGAAACTGATTCATTTATCAGCCCAACAAGTGGCGATCGCACTTACTTGCACTTGTTACCATCAAGCAGTTAAATAGTTTTGTACCAACGCCCCACTGTACAGACGCCCCGACGGGGCGTCTCTACCCCTGACTCGATCATGACTAACGAAATTCGCGCTATTTTTGACCGGATTGCTCCTGTGTACGATCAGTTGAATGATTGGTTAAGCTTGGGACAACACCGGATTTGGAAGGAAATGACGGTAAAATGGAGCCAAGCCAAACCAGGAGATATTTGCCTGGATTTATGTTGTGGTAGTGGTGATTTGTCATTGCGCACCGCAAGGCGAGTGGGAGCAACAGGACATGTGTATGGAGTAGATTTTTCGCCAGGGCAGTTAGCCATCGCTAGAGTTCGTCAAGAAAGCCAGTACCCCAAACCTTCTATAACTTGGGTAGAAGCCGACGTGCTAGATTTACCGTTTACAGACAACAAATTCGACGCGGCGACGATGGGTTATGGATTAAGAAATGTTAAAGATATTCAGCGCAGTCTCCAGGAGATACACCGCGTCCTGAAAAAAGATGCCAAAGCTGCTATTTTAGACTTCCATCGTCCCGGCAATCCACAACTTCGCGCCTTTCAGCAATGGTATTTAGACAATCTTGTTGTTCCCATTGCTCATCAAATGGGTGTAAAGGAAGAATACGCCTATATTAGTCCCAGCTTAGATCGTTTTCCCACAGGTATAGAGCAAGTGGAGATAGCTCGTCAAGTTGGTTTTGCGACTGCTACACATTACCCCATTGCAAACGGTATGATGGGAGTGCTAGTAGTACATAAACTTTAGATTTTAGATTTTAGATTGAAAATAGTTAACAGTTAACCGTTAACCGTCAACTGTCAACTGTCATCCAAAATCAAAAATCCACGCATCCAATGGATTGGTCTCATCTTTGGCTTTATATCTCACCCCCCGTTGTGGGTGGAGTTATTGGCTATTTCACTAACGATATAGCCATCAAAATGTTGTTTCGTCCTTACCAAGCAATTTACATCGGTGGACGAAGAGTTCCCTTTACCCCTGGATTGATTCCCCGCAGCCAGGAACGTCTGGCTAAAAATGTTTCTAAGACAATCATGCAGTCGCTGCTGACACCAGAGGAATTACAAAATTTAGCGCGGCGACTCTTGCAAACAGAACGAGTGCAAGGCACAATTCTCTGGTTATTACAATTGGCGATCGACCAACTTAAATCAGACAAGGAGCAGAAAACTGCCAAAATTCTATCAGGAATTTTACGGGATTTGTTAGGCGAATCGTTACCTCGGCTGCTCAAGGTGTTAGCCCAGCGTGAGGACTTTTTGGAAGCGCAAATCAATCAAGTTTTTGACCAGGTATTGCTAGAATTTCAATTGACTGAAGAACAAGCCAGTCGCCTTGCTGGTTGGCTTTTAGAAGTAGTTATACCACCAGATGTGCTTCGGAGTGCGATCGTTGATTTCTTGACAGATCGCACGATTCAGACTATAGATGAAAGCTTTCGGGAAAAAAGCAGTGGTACTTATTGGGTGGTAGCAAATTTGTTAGGCTTACGCAATACTTTGACTCGGTTGCGGACTTATTGTTTGGATGAAAAAGATGCTACCAATGCCCGCTTGCGGGAATTGATTCAAGATTTGCAAGTGCGCGATCGCATTAAAAGATTTTTGCAAGATTTATCTTTACAAAATTTACCTATTGGAACAGTACGGCAGTTACGCAAGACGACGAGGGATAGTGTCCGTCATTATATCCAAACTCGTGGTAGCGATTTACTCCAAGGATTCAGTGAATCTGTGGACTGGGATCATATTGCTTTGTTGCTACTTGAACGCCTGAGTCACTCACCTGTTGTTAGTGCTTCTTTAGAAGTTGTGAGTCAAGAATTGGCTTTAATTTTGGAGCGGTATTTGGAAAAAGATTTAGAGAAAATTGTCGCGGAAACAATTCCGATTTTGTCAATCGATCAAGTAATTGTTGATCGCGTCAAGTCAACTTCACCAGCAGATTTAGAAGGGGCAATTGAAGGAATTGTGAAAAATGAATTGCAGGCGATCGTTAATTTAGGTGGTATCTTGGGTTTTGTTGTCGGGGCAATACAAGTAGTATTTTTGCTCATCAGTCAAGCAATTTGATATAGATACCCGACTTCTTGAAGAAGTCGGGTATCTATGGAATATTTTACATCTACTAATTAGCACTCATCGCGCCACATCCCTGTCATTGAGTAGGAATTGCTAATTTCAATTGGGCATAATTTCTGAAAACCATGTCGTTCGTAAAATGAGATATTACGGGGATTAGAAGAGACAAGATAACAACCAACTTGTTTTGTATCAGCATAATCAAGAACAGGTTGTAACAAAATCTTTCCTATTCCTTTTCCCCGTGCCGACGGTTTCAAGCCGATAAAAAACACTTCGCAATGGGTTTGTTTGGGTTCGTTATTACTGATTTTTTGGATGAGATGCTCAAAGCGTTTACCCGATTCCTCACCAGCAAAGTGAGAGAAAATCGAAACAATTTCCACCAACATTTGTTCAAATTGCTCGTTAAAAATTTCTACTTCCGCAGGATACCAAAGACAAGCTCCTTGTTCTTCAGGTGCGATCGCGATTTTACCTCGCTGCAATTCAACTGCCTCACCAGTTCCTTCAACAAGTGGCGCAAGAAGCAATCGAACTTGACGCTGATCGCATTGAACTCTTAACAGAATTTCGCGTTCGCGATCCCCAGCTTGAGCAACCGTTGATACTCCTCCGCTCAGAATTGCATAACAGAAGTGGTTGGGTGGGAAGGCTCTATATAGAATCGTTGGCGAATGTTCTCGCTGTAAATCTGTTGCGCGAGTATTCCACCACTCAGCCTCGCGTCGCGGTGTATAAAGGGGGATTAGGCGATCGCAAGATCTTGCAAGTTTCAGAGTATATCAACGCCTATCTGGATCAAGAAATTAAGTTAGCTGATTTAGCTAATTTAGCGGGGGTTAGTCAATTTCACTTTAGCCGTCTATTCAAGCAATCGATGGGAATTTCGCCTCACCAGTATTTACTTCAGCAACGAGTAGAACGAGCGAAGCAGTTGTTAAAAAAGTCAAAGCTGGCGATCTCAGAGATTGCCCTCCAGTGCGGTTTTAACAGTCAAAGTCATTTGGGCAAATATTTTCGAGAATTCACGGGAGTCACCCCCAGCAGTTATCGCAAGAGTGAGAGCGATACCACCAGATGTGCGAGCGGAGATATCTAGGGATTTATAGTGAAATCAATCACGTATAGGTGAGAGTACATTTGCTTAGCCGATTGTCTGTGAGTGAAAGCAGTTTCGTAGTAGCGAAGATCCATGCTGACACCAAGCTCTTGATAACTAGCAAAAGCGTTAGAGATGTCTGGATTGTGGTGAATTGCTCTACTTGCTTCAATACTAGCCCATTGTACGTAGTTAACTACTTTGGTACCGTCCAAGCTACGATGAAAGTTAGCCGCAAGAAAACCGGGCTGCTTCCTTACTAAAGTAAAACTACTAACTTGGTTGGAAGGTAGCAGCAATCGTTTTCTGGCTTAGCCAAATCAGCGCTCAGTAGCTTGTTCTTTAGATACATTGCAGTATTTTAACGAAAATCTTTCCTTGACATAGGTAGAGGTAGGTCAAGCAAAAATGCTCTCACTGCTGTATAATATAGCTTTGGTTGCTCAATGTAAGCTGCATGACCAGCTTTTTTCAGATGCAACAGGGTAGCATGAGGCAGAATCCGTTGATACTGGTGGGCATTCTGCCACGAGAGATAATCACACTCCCCACGTAAAATCAAGGCAGGTGTTCGATTTTGCTTTAAAGCTGGGCGGATATCAGTAGTTCGGGAGGAGTCTCGCAAACTGCCCGAGAAAGCATAGAAGCCGCTGCCGTTTATGGGAATATTCACTGGAACAGCGTGGTTACAAAAAGCACTGGGTAAAGTCAACTCGTTTAAAGCATCTAACCAGCTATCCATTTCGCGATCGCCAGCAAAGTTATGTGCTGCCTCTGAGTTGATCTGTAGTAAGATGTTAAGAACAATCCAGCGAGGATGGAAATAGAGGTGGAGAATAGATTTTTCTAATTGAGCTTCGTATTCTGGTTTCAAACCGTCATTGCTATCGCCTAACTCTCTTAGTCCAGGTTGCCACACAGCTAGAGGTGAAGAGAAAACTACTCGTGTCACCCGTTCTGGATGCGCTACAATGTAGTGCGCTGCCAGTTTACTCCCCCAAGAGTGACCAATTAAAATTACTCGCTCAGCACCAATTTGCTGACGAATCGCTTCTAAATCCGCTACATGGCGCTTAACAGTATAATTTCGCACGTCTGTCAACCGTTGTGAGAGTCCACTACCAACTTGGTCGTAGAGATAGACATCAAAGCCATCTTGTGCTAAGCGACCAAAGACCTTACGATGTTCAGTGGTACTGTCGCCACCAGGACCACCATGAAGGAAAATTACAGGAGTTGATTTCGGTGTACCCACTGCTGGCACATGAGTGTAGGCTATGCGCGATCCCGTAGAGAGTACCCAAAAGCGGATGTCCGGAGTTTGCACTTTGGGACGATAGGGCAGGTTGAAGGGGCGGAACAACTGGTTAGCAAACAATCCAGAAATCAGCAGTGTTATGCTGCTAGTTACACCCCAATATAAACGCCACCGACGACAAGCTTTCCTAGATATCAGTAAGGAAAGCCCACCTGTTATCAGTAATATCGCCAGGATTGCGGATATGACGAGTAGGAAAATGCTACTTGTCAGCAGCGCTGTGGTAAAAAAGGTTATAAGCGCAACTATGAAACCGAGAGGTATTGATAGGATTAGTAGAACGCGGTTGGCGATGACTTTGCTCATGTTTGCATGATTTAGTGCAAAACCAGCTGGTTATAGCGAGATCGCAATTTGTTTGCAAAATACTCCTGCGTTATAGCTCTACTTTACTATTGTTTATGGAAAATTGGATTTGACAAATGTCTCTGACACAACTTGTTAGTTGTGAACGGTTTCTAGGACTTGCATCAATGTAAAACTTCACAGCGACATCGCACATCAGTTAGATGGTTCAACCCACAAGACAATCTGTTTTGACCGCTCGGACAATGGCGTTAAAATTTAATCAATGTTAATTCTGGCGATCGCATATTCTGCTTCAAATTTTCATAACAGTGTAAATAAAGTTGTGTAAAACTAATTGTTAGATAATCTAAAAAATATTTGATCTCCCTGATACCTGGAAGATGAAAGAGATAACGCGCCGCCAATTTATCACAACGGCTACCCTGGCAACGGGTTTTGCCCTAGCAGTGGAACCAATTTCTGCCCAAGTCATCAACACTGATGCTAAAGGATTGGTTGCGGGTGCGGTGAAAATTCCTGTTAAAGATGGGGAAATTCCCGCTTACAGAGCGATGCCAACAAAAAGTGGCAATTTGCCGATTATTCTGGTAATTCAAGAAATATTTGGTGTACACGAACACATTCAGGATATCTGCCGTCGCTTTGCTAAATTAGGATATTTAGCGATCGCTCCGGAATTGTTCGTGCGTCAGGGCGATGTCTCAAAGTTAAGCAGTATTGAAGAAATTCGTCAAGTAGTAGCTAAAGTGCCGGATGCTCAAGTGCTATCCGATATTGATACAACGGTGGATTGGGGCGTGAAGTCAGCCAAAGGTAATGCAGGTAAGTTAGGAATTACAGGCTTCTGTTGGGGTGGGCGCATTACTTGGCTGTACGCTGCACATAATCCAAAGGTTAAGGCAGGGGTAGCGTGGTATGGACGTCTGGTGGGCGATACCACGCCACTGACACCCAAACATCCGATTGATATTGCCTCTACACTGAAAGTCCCCGTTCTCGGACTCTACGGCGGCAAGGATACAGGCATTCCCCTTGATACGGTGGAGCAAATGCGTGCGCGTCTAAAGTCTGGCAGTAGCAAATCCGAAATCATCGTCTACCCAGATGCACCTCATGCCTTTTTTGCCGATTATCGCCCTTCCTACCGCGAGAAAGAAGCACTTGATGGCTGGCAAAAGCTTCAGGCATGGTTTCAGCAACATGGTGTGTAGCCGAGAGCCTGTATTGCTGCTAGATTAAAGCAAATTTTGCAACTCAGTTTCGGATAATCCAGTCACTTGGCTGACTTGTGCAATTGACATCCCTGAGGATAGTAAATTGCGCACTATCTGTAGCAATTGGTTTTGCGCGAGTTCTTTCTCTTCTCGTTGTTCTTCAGCATCAGTTGGAATCCAAATACCTTGAGAATCATACCACCGCAGCCAGAGTCTGGTAATTCCAAATAATTCTCCAAACCACAACCCTAAGCCAATTTCCAACTCTGGAATCCAGATGCGGGGATTTTCTCTATCGAGCGCCACTTCATTGTAATGCGCTCCTTCGAGTTGAAAAAACCGCACGCGATTTGTGTAGCGGCTAAATACAATGTAGTATGGAACTCTTAACACTTGCTCATATACTTCCCACTTCGTGGGCGGAGTACTTTTTGTTAAGTGCGTATGGTTTTCTTCTGGGGATGGCGATTCTGCACTCTTGCTCGGTGGAGATGATTCTACCGCTTCTGCTTCTTCTTCAGCATAAGGACCAAGATCTTCTTTTTGCGTACCCGGTGAGAGAAGTTCGACAACAACAAAGGGATTTTTTCCTTCAATCCATGTTACATAACTACGCCGCAAATCGCCTCCTGGGTATAACCGTGGTACACCCACAGCGAGAAACCAATCAGGTCGTTTGTGCCATAAAGTATGCGCTACATCATAGTACAAATTTAAATCTGTACCTGTGAAGAACTGATCTCGATTATAGTTGAACAAGCGCAGAGTCAAACTCAGTAGTAGCGGTTGAAGGTCATGAAATTCATCTGGCAAACCAGGTTCCTCCGGGTATTCACTTGGTAGATCATACATCGTCGGGAGAATTTGTGCTGGTGGTAGGGGTGGATCTGATTGAGCGATGGGATAGGAGAAGCGGTTCATAGGGTGAATACAGCAGTATTGGAATTTGCGCTGGTTCCATATTAGCGATCATCAGCAACGGAACTGAAGTTTGTATTTGAACTACTTTGCTTTTTGCGTAGGGTAGCGACTGTGCGTAATATCAGCCTGAGTTTTTAGAGCAAAAAATTCGTCTTCTATCCATGGCAATGTATTCCTCATGATTTGCTCAAGCTGAGGAGAAATGCCAAATCGCTTGCAATTAATTTCAATACTTTTGGCAATGTCGCTATCGGCACGATGTTTAGTGGCTGCCATCCAGTCAATTAGCATTTCTAAAATATCAAATAAGTTCATCCCGTTGATGCCGTTTTCAAAATGCTCGGGATGATGACGATTGTGAGCAAAATGATGCCCCAATGCACTGTCTAGCATTTCTCTACGCAGAGCTTCATACTCATCAGAGCCATAAGTTACACTTTCAAGTTTATGAGTCATTTCTCGATACATCTCCCATTCGGGAGAATGCAACTTGCTTTGATCATGAGTTGTAATGCGTCGAGCAAGCTCTATCTGGGCTGATAGTAATAATCGTTGCACCAAAGCAATATGCTCAACTGTTTTACGAAATGCATCTAGCTCTAAATTCATATCCAAGCCATAATAGTTATTGCAATCTATGATAGCTGCTACCATTATAAAACTCTCATGAATAAGTGGCTGGTGGCTTTACCGTTCGTCAGCGCAAGCATGGAGTAATATTTCTGCCTCGTTTCAATCCCTAATAGGGATTTATGTTGAATGGAACAGTTATTATCTAATTCATCTAGCGCTACTTCACTAGTTTCAATCCCTAATAGGGATTTATGTTGAATGGAACGAGATCTGGTCTTTGTCCAACTGTCGCAATTAGCAGTTTCAATCCCTAATAGGGATTTATGTTGAATGGAACCGCTGGGGCTTGGAAAGCTTGCTGTATTAACTTTTCAAGGTTCGGTTGCGCGGCTGGCGCTTTAATCGCTAGTATAGCCACTCGAATGGTAGCTGTCAAGAAATTCTCAACGATGGAAATCCTTATATAGCAAGCGTTTCTGGATTTGCGCGGATGAGAATTCCCTCTGGAATGGATGAAAATCTTGCTGTGTATACCATTGAGGCTCTTTTCTGCGCTATGTGAATTTGTACACCTACCCCTCCGCGCAGCTAATGTATTTGATTGGTGTTTCCAACTTTGGGTAAAACTCGTCAATTGCTTTTTCCATCGGTCTTTTTGCTCTCAACTACCAGTCTAACACCAGAGGAAAGATGGCTCCAGTACTTTGGTTGAGTTTGCTCAAGAGCGATCGCACACTCAAATCATATCCTTTGTTTTCCTCATTTTCCGGAGTCGGTTGTCAATTCCGATATATCGCGTTATATTAAAAATAACGATATATCGCGATATGTCCGAAAACTAAAATCATTCGGAGCTAACATGTTTAAGCAATTTCATCACCACTCCCATCCACCAGCATGGGAGGGAGCAAATTTTGACAATCAATTCTTTCCTAGTGAGAGGTTTGAGCGAGGAAGATTTGGTAGAGGAAGGGGAGAAGAACCTCGTACACGTCGGGGTGACATCAAATTTATTCTGCTGGGGTTACTATCTGAATGCCCTCGGCACGGGTATGAGCTAATCAAAGAATTAGAAACTCGTGATGGCGGTTTTCGTCGCCTTAGCCCAGGCTCGGTGTATCCTACACTCCAGTTATTAGAAGAAGGAGGCTATCTTACTAGTGAGCAAATCGAAGGTAAGCGAGTTTACACTATAACAGATAGTGGCAGGCAATTATTAAGCGATCGCCACCAACACAAAAACCCTGTAGACAATCCCGGCAACACAGATAAATCCTCTGAACTTATCGAGTTACGGAATGCATTAACAGATTTAACTACCGCTGTCACACTCATTGCTCGAAGTGGTAACCCAGAGCAAGCAAATCAAGTGCGTGAGCTTCTCATTCAAGTCAAGCGTGAAATTTTCAAAATGCTTTCCAACTAAGTCAACTCACTAACTTTATCTGCTCAATCTTTCCTTCTTCAACATAGCCAGAGGATCGCTAACAGAAGTAATTGCGTATTCCCGGAATTTTAGTGAAGGGTTTTGTACCACTTTCATTGCTTTTTCCAAATTTGTGACAAGAATATCCAATTCTTTTGTCGGTAACTGACTAATATTCTCTTGCAAACTCAAAGCAATCTCACCCAAAGCATAAGCTGCACTGTGACGAACAGTTACATCTTTATCTTGCAAAAGGTTAACTAACCGAGGTACAGCAGGTTTAGATGCAACACCTATTCTACCTAAAGCCGTGGCAACATTCACGCGCAGCCAAACATCTTCATCCTCTAACTTTTGAATCAATGCAGGTACAGCAGGTGCAGCATTTTTTCCCATAGCGCGTAAAGCATGGGCAGCGCTATAGCGTTGCCATGACTTGTCACTATTCAACCCTTCTACAAGTAGAGGAACAAAGGCTTTCTTGTCTATCTTCGCGATCGCTTGAAATGCCTGCGAACCTACTGTAGCATCTTTATCATCTGCCAACCGCATTAACGCTGGTACAGCCTCACTTGCCACCGATCCAATTTTACCAAGAGTTATAGCTGCGCTAGAACGCACTTGGGCATCGCTATCCTGCAAAGCTGTAATTAAGGCAGGCACTGCAGGTTTACCCACACTTGCCAAATAATCTATCGCACTAGAACGCTGTTGGGGGTTCTTAAACTGCTGAACCTGAGAGCTAATTTGTGTCTCAGTCACCTTTGCCCAAGTAGCATTTATTACTAACAAAGGTGAATAAAGACAGACTAAGGCGATCGCTATTTGGGAAGTGGTAACATAAGCTTGCTTTCTCGTATATTTAATCACTGACATAATTTAGTTTTGCTGCGCCATGATGAACAAAGTTCGATATTCATAAAGATGATAATTATCTTACCTTGTTCCCCGTTTAAATTTTCTCCAGTAGGGGCGTAAAGCCCTCCACCTCTACTAATAATGATTGCCTGACTTGCGATGATGCACAGCAGTTACACCATCCTGATTGAGAACTTTGCCATTATCCACCGTGGCATAAACCAACCAATGGTCGCCGCTTTCCATCCGTGATTTTACGGTACACTCCAGGTAAGCTAAAGCATCATTAAGTATAGGAGAACCGTTATCGGCTGTTTCCGCAGCAACTTCGGTAAATCTATCTTGCCCTGGTGCAAAAGGTTTGAGGAAGTGCTTCATCAAACCCAAATGATTACCTTCCTGGAGAATGTTGAGAACAAACTTATTCTCCGAATGCATCAACGATTCCAGAGCGCGATCCTTCGCA
This sequence comes from Iningainema tapete BLCC-T55, assembly GCF_014698965.1. GTDB lineage: Bacteria > Cyanobacteriota > Cyanobacteriia > Cyanobacteriales > Nostocaceae > Iningainema > Iningainema tapete. The sequence continues at coordinate 77,663 of NZ_JACXAE010000046.1, read as the reverse complement.
ACAGCAATAGTTAAACCAGGAGGATTAAAACTTGCCTGAGAAACCCAAGAAGCCAACATCGCACTAGATATATCGTCTTGCTTTGCTGTCACAACACACAGCGAACCAACAACTCTACCCACAGCTTGTTCTACACTAGTTGCAGGTTGTAGAGGCGCACGTACTTTCTTCGCTTTTTTCAGCGCTTGAGCAAAGTCTGTTCCCGCTTCTTCACACATTTGCAAAGTAGCATCGTTCGGTTTAAACTTCACACGAATCGAATCAAAACCAAACTTATACCCAGCATCCTTCAACTTCCCTTCAATCAAATCCACCGCTTCGCCACTCCAACCAAACGAACCAAACACACCAGCGAGTTTGGTGTTAGCAGCAGTAGAAAGAACAATACCTAAAGCTGTTTGCACTGGAGTGGGTGCATGCCCACCCAAAGTAGGAGAACCTATCACAAACCCTGCTGCTTTCTCTACCGCAGCACGAATTTCTTCAGGATCTGCTACCTCACAGTTAATTGATTCTACCGCAACACCTGCTTTAGTGATACCACGAGCGATCGCTCCTGCTAAAGTTGCCGTATTTCCATACGCCGAAGCATAAATCAGCGCCACTGTCGTATCTTGAGAAGTTTGCTGCTGACTCCATTGATAGTAAGCTTTTGTCAGTTCAATTAACCCATACCTTACCAAAGGTCCATGTCCAGTAGCATACATTCTCACCGCCAGATCCGAAAGCTTTTCTAGCGCCGTTTCCACTTGACGTGCATGGGGAGCCATCAAGCAATCATAATAATAGCGTCTGTCTTCGCTAAATATTTCCCAACCTTCATCAAAAACTTGATCTCCACAGATATGCGCTCCAAACAGCTTATCTGTGTAGAGAATTTCCGTTTGTGGATCGTAGGTACAAAGTAGATCTGGATAACGAGGATTAGGCGTCGGAACAAATTGTAAATTATGACCCTTACCTAAATCAAGATTTTCCTCTCCCCGCATCACGAGAATTGGTAAATCTGGGTTTTCCAGTGCGCCACGCAAATTAATCGCCCCTGGATTAGAACAAACAAAAGTGATTTGGGGCGCAATTTCTAACAAAGCCTTGAGAGTTGCTGCCCGGTTAGGATTGACGTGCCCAAGAATCACGTAATCAATCGCTTTGATATCAAACCGTTGCTGCAATGCTGCCAGATAAATTTCTGTAAACGTTTCCCCTGGAGGATCGATCAGGGCAGTTTTATCTCCCTGAATTATATAACAGTTAGCAGTTGTACCCTTGGCAAGAGCATACTCGATTTCAAACCTAAGCCGCGTCCAACTGCGAGAACGTAGTACTGTTGTATCAGTACCAATGGGGAGTACCTGAACGTCGCGGGGTTTTGTGGATGACATGGTTAATGGAAGACTGGTTAATGGTTAATGGTTAATAGCTAATGGCTGAAAACAATTAACAATTAACAATTAGCCATTAGCAATTCTCTATCTTAATAGTGGTTACCAACTTTACGATGGTGTACTGCGGTGAGGGCATCTGGCTTAGAAACTTTTCCAGCATAGACTGTGCTGAAAACAATCCAGTGATCCCCAGCATCCATTCTACTTGCAACTTCACACTCTATGTATGCTAAAGCATCGGCGAGGATGGGCGCACCATTTTCTGCAGGCTGGGTTCTCACTCCTTCAAATCGATCCGCACCTGGGGCGAAACGTTTGAGGAAGTGTTTCATTAAGTTTTGGTATTTCCCTTCTTCTAACACGTTGAGGACAAAACGATCGCCTACTTGCATTAGTGATTCAATTGCTCTATCTTTTGCTACGGCAATTGATACTCCCAAGGGTTTGAAGCTGGCTTGACTTACCCAAGATGCTAACATCGCGCTGGATACATCACCTTTTTTGGCTGTTATAATGTATAATCCCCCGCTGATTCTTCCCAGTGCTTTGTCTAAGTCAGCACCAAGAGATTTCATTTGTTTGATGCTGCGATCGCGTGTTACCCATTGCGCTAAGTCTGTACCTGCTTCTTCACACTGCTTAAAGATGTTTTCTCCTGGTGTTTCTTTAATCTTGATTGGTGCAAAGGCTGGTGTTAAACCTAAACTCCGGAATTTATTCAGTAGTGGATCAACTGGTTCGTCATTTTCACCACCTGATTCAAATATCCCTATTGCTTGCTTTTCTTTGGCAGATCCTAATACTGTGTCGATCGCCGCTTGCGCACCTACACCATTAGCTGGGTACATCCCTATTACTATACCATTACAGCGACCGACAAGTTCCCGCAATTCTTGTAAATCTACGGCAAAACGCAAGTCTGCCATTTCTACCGCCACGCCTGTTTTGGTAATACCGCTAGCAATTGCCTGTGCCAAACGATTGCTGTAACCGTAATCGGAAACGTAAAATATCCCTACTGTGGTTTCTGCTTTCGCTTGTGTTTGGCTCCAAGTCCGATAGCGTGCGGTCAATTCTTCCACATTGTGGTATAATAATGGTCCATGACCGGTGGCTATCATGTCGATTTTTTCTAATTCTGCCATGCGCTTGAGGGCAGAAAGTACTGACTTGGCATTGGGAGCCATTAAGCATTCGTAGTAAAATTCAAAGTCTGCTTCGATCGCTTTGAGGTCTTCGTCAAAGGTGCTATCCGAGCAATAGTGTAACCCGAATGCGTCACAGGTGAAGAGAGTTTGAGTTTTGTGGTCGAAGCTGAACATGGTATCGGGCCAGTGTAAATTGGGAGCAATCACGAATTCTAGTTCGTGTCCTTTTCCCAAGTCTAGGCGATCGCCATTTTTAACAATTTTACGTTTAAATGGCTGATGCACCATGTTCTCTAAAAACTGAATTGCCACCTTAGAGCCGACAACGGTGATTTCTGGTGCAAGTTGTAGGATATCTTTAACTAAACCGCTGTGGTCTGGTTCTGTGTGGCTGATAATTAAGTAGTCTATTTCTTCTGGGTTGATGAGATTGGTAAGGGTGTCTAGGTATAGTTGGCGGAACTTTTCGTGGGAGGTATCTACTAGTGCTGTCTGCTCACCACGAATGAGAAATGAGTTGTATGTTGTACCGTTTTGTAAACCGAATTCGATGTCAAAGCGATCGCGATCCCAGTCGAGTGAGCGAATGGTTGTTGTTTCTGCGGCAATGTCGGCAGTTTGTATGGTAAGTCTTTTTTTGGTTTTTTCGGTGAGCGCTACCATGACTCCCCTCCTTATCTGAGTATTTTTTCCCCTATTGTTATTGTGGCACGTTTTGTTTGTAAATTTTTGTTAAAAAACTTATAGTTGGGTTTAAGAGGATTAAATGGAACCGCAGAGGCGCAGAGAACACAGAGAGGAGATGTGGTTGGGGTTGATGATTGGGAATTCTCGGCTGCATTGGGGTTTGTTTGTTGGGGAAGGGTTATGTTGTGCTTGGGATACGAGTTATCTTTCTGCTGATGTTGTGCGGCAATTGGCTGGGTGTCGAACTGTTGAGGATTTGCGATCAGTTATTAACTACACAAGATCCTTTCCTGCCCCCCTTCCTAAGGGGGGTTGGGGGGTAGAGATGTGTGACAACTATAAGGAAAATTGGGATGAAAATCTACAAAGCCTAATATCCCCCCTACCTCTCGTTTTGGCTTCGGTGGTTCCTAGTGAAACTGCTGTGTGGCAAAGTTATTTAAATGTGCGTATTGCTACTTTAAATAATGTGCCTTTGTCGGGTTTATATCCGACTTTGGGTATTGACAGAGCTTTAGCTTTGTGGGGTGCTGGGCAGGTTTGGGGTTTTCCGATGTTGGTGATTGATGCGGGAACAGCACTTACTTTTACAGGTGCTGATTGTAACGATAATTTGGTTGGAGGAGCGATTTTACCGGGATTGGGTTTGCAATTTGCTACTTTGGCAGGAAAAACTGGGCAATTACCTTCTGTTGATTTACCTGAGCAGCTTCCTCGGCGATATGCTGTGAATACTCAAGAGGCGATGCAAAGTGGGGTGATTTATACTTTGCTTGCGGGAATTAAAGATTTTGTTGCAGCGTGGTGGCAGGATTTTCCTGAGAGTAATGTTGCGATTACTGGAGGCGATCGCACTTTACTGATAAACTATTTGCAATCCCAGTTTCCTAAGATTGCAAACAGTTTGATTGTGGAGCCTAATTTAATATTTTTGGGAATGCGATCGCTAACTCTTCACTGAGCAATTAGCTACCAATCCAAGCTCCATTTACCCAAATTCCTTCTTGACGCATACCATTAGGAAAAAGCATTACGCCTCTACCGTTGGGTTGATTATTGCGATACTCTCCTTTGTAGCGATAACCAGTGGCATAGATACATAAACCTTTGCCGTGCTTTTTACCATCAATAAACTCTCCTTGATAGTAATCGCCGTTGGGGTTAAGCCGCCACTCCTAAACCATTGGGCTTGCCATTGATAATCTGCCCCTCATACCAAGTAGCATCAGGAAGAGTAATGAAACTGATAGCAGGATTGGGAGAAGCTCCAAGTGTTGGAGATAAAGGAGTACCTTCTTGAGCAACTAGAGGGCATGGCTTTGTCTCCGGCTCTAATCCAACCATGCATCTAATTTCATGGTTGGTTACGCCCACGATAATTCCAATCACAGTCACTGGTAGTTCAGATGCAACTATTAAGTTCTGGAATCGCGATGGTCAATTACTTACTACACTAGAAGAGCATAAAGATCGGGTAATGTTAGTCAGTTTCAGTCCTGATGGTAATAGCCTTGCTTCAACTAGTGTTGATGGGGCAGTAAAACTTTGGAACCTCAAAGACTTAAAATTAACCTCGGAACTTAATGTTCTACTGAAAAAGAGTTGCGATTGGGTGCGCGATTATACAAATACTAACCAAAAGCTAGAACCGCGCGATCGCACTCTGTGTGATGGAATATAAATACGAGAAATAGTTACGACTCCTATTCCTATCTCCTGACTCCTAAATCTTGATAAAGTCCCGAATATCGTCAGCGACAAGTGCAGCACAAGATTCTGGTAAGTCACCTTTTGCATGAGCGATCGTTTTGAGTGACGCATGGGGAATATTTTGAGCGTAAGCTTGACTCATAGCTATAGCTTCTGGTGTATCTAGTCCACCTTGTAGAATAAGAACCGGAACTTTTATGGAGTACAACTCTTTGTGCAGTAACTCTGCTTCTATTTCTGGCTGTTGGCGTTGAAATAGTAGTTGGCAACCTACAGGATGTTGCAGCATTAACCTGCGAAATTGCCAATTTTGTTCAATTTTGGCGTCTAATTTGAGGATTTTAGTGATTGGGCGGAGTCGGCGCAGTATTTTAAATACGAGGGGTGAAATTTTCAGCAAAAGCTGCATTTTCTGTCTGTGCTTGTCTTTTCCTTCAATTTCTACACCTTCTGGCGCTATTAATACTACACCATGAGTTTTTCTTGGATACTTTAAAGCATAGCTGGCGGCAATCCAACCGCCTAATGAATGTCCGACAATAAAAACTTTCTCTAGCTTCAACAGGGCAAGAAACTCAGCTATACTTTCCATTTGCAAATCAATTGAGTAGTGAATGTCAGGTTTTTCTGACTCGCCATACCCAAATAAATCTGGTGCAAAGCAATGAAAGTCTGAGGCAAGCAAGTCCATGATCGATACCCATTGACTGCTATCACCCCAAGCACCATGCAAGAAAACTACTGGTGTGCCTTCTCCAACTTCACTCCAAAATAATTGCCCCTGTGATAGCTTTATCCGATTACGGAATAGCGCATCCATTTGAATTTATAAAGTTAACTGTAGCAGATTTTAAATTGGAAAATGGGGAATGGTTTTTAACAATTAACAATTAGCAATTAACCATTTCCCATTCCCAAAATCATCTTACGCTAGTGTTGTCAAACCCTTTAAGTAATCTTCCAACTGCCGATTATGGTCATGAGCCATCTGCTCTTGAGGTAGACAGTTGAGAGGAAAAGCCTGGATTTCCATTACTTCCATTGTATCCTGAACCTCCATCGTTCCCTGCACTTGTGCTTCTACCACAATACAAATCGAATGGATTCTGGGATCGCGATCTGGTGCAGAGTAAACACCAACTAGACGCTGGATTTTGACCAAATCTAGTCCTGTTTCTTCAATTAATTCGCGCCGAACTGTATTCTCGACGTCTTCTCCCCAGTCTACCATCCCTCCAGGTAACGCCCAGCGACCGTTGTCTCGTCTCCGGATGAGCACAATTCGACCATCTGGTAAAATCGGGATGATACTTGTGCCAGGGACGGGATGACGAAAAATAATACCCAGTACAGTTTGTCCAAAGCGCCATAAGCTACGTGTTGATTGGACAGCCACAGTAAAGAAAGCAATAATGTTTCACCTTTAAATATCTTTTTTAGATTGGACAATTCCCAACTTCCTACAACCGTACATTTACTAAATCTTTAGTTTTAAATTATACGTTAATGTTAGTGAGGGAAAATTTTTGGCACACAATCTACATACACTATACTAATATGTCTATTTAGTCAAACTTAATCTGAGATTTTTAGCTCTTAGAATTTTGATTTGCCGTTGACATACCAAATTTGGATGCAGTATACTAGATTGCTGTCTAAAATATGTAAATAGCTGTACTAGGCGATCGCTATGTAAATAGCATCGATAGCTGATATTGCTTGAGTAATATACCTAGTTACTTTTTTGTTGTTTATTAAATGAGGTGAACATGGCTAAGCGCCGTAACCCGAAAAAAGAAAAGGCGCTACGGAACCAGGCATACGCCCGGAAGTTTCGTAAACGTACCACAACAGGGCGTATGCAGAGAAGATTCCAACAAAGACCGCCTAAGAGTGAAGAAGATGAAGGCGCAGCAGCAGTTGATGCTGAGTAGATTGCCTGCTCAAATTTTTGCTCTCATGGGGTGCCATAGATTATGAGCGTACAAATGTACGTCCATACGATGAGAAACCCGGTTTTTTCAAAAAACCGGGTTTCTTGCAACTGATCAATACCTTTTCATCAGTTCTTGTGCTGCAAGTAGTGCTTGTTCTACTTGCGCAAAACCAGTACCGCCATAACTATTACGGCAAGCAACTACAGAACGAGGTGATATAGCCTCGTAAATATCTTCCGCAAAGGCTGGGTGGAGTTGTTTCCACTCCTGAATGCTTAAATCTTTAAGGAGTTTACCTGTAGCAATACAAGTTTTTACCACTTTGCCGACAAGGTTATATGCTTCGCGAAAGGGTACACCCCGCGCTGCGAGATAATCTGCCACATCGGTGGCGTTGGCAAAATCTTGCGTGACTGCTTCAGCCAAGCGGTGGGTGCGAAATTCCAAACCTTCTTGCAACAAAATAGTCATTGCTTCTAAACAAGCTTTGACTGTGTTGACACTATCAAATAGACCTTCTTTATCTTCTTGTAGGTCTTTATTATATGCCAAGGGTAGCCCCTTCATGATGACTAACAGCGCTTGAAGATGACCAAATACCCTTCCAGTTTTACCCCGCACCAATTCTGGAACATCGGGGTTTTTCTTTTGGGGCATGATGCTTGAACCAGTGGCGCAGCTATCTTTAAGGGTAACAAAGCCGAATTCTTCAGATGACCAAAGAATGATTTCTTCAGAAAAACGGCTGAGGTGAACCATGATGATGCTAGCAGAACAACAGAATTCAATCGCAAAGTCGCGATCGCTCACCCCATCAAGGCTATTAGCATAAACTTGCTCAAATTGCAAGAGGTTTGCTGTATAATGGCGGTCAATGGGGAAAGTAGTTCCCGCCAAAGCACCGCACCCCAGTGGAGAAATATTCACTCGGCTTTGAACATCACCTAAACGTTCCCAATCTCGTTGCGCCATGTGAAAGTAAGCCAGGAGATGGTGAGCTAAACTCAAAGGCTGGGCGCGTTGTAAGTGAGTATAACCAGGAATTAAAGTTTCGATATGTTGCTGGGCTATACCTACTAAAACATGTTGAAATTGCCGTAGCTGACTCTTGATTTGTTGAATTTGGTCACGTAGGTAAAGTCTAGTATCAGTACCTACTTGGTCATTGCGAGAACGAGCAGTGTGTAATTTTTTACCTACATCTCCAACAATTTCCACAAGACGGCGTTCCACGGCAAAATGTACATCTTCCGCCTCAACACCCGGATTAAATTCACCTTGTTGATACTCAGAGCGAATTTGTTCCAACCCGGTAACTAAAATATCTCCTTCTTCTAGAGAAATTATACCGCAATGAGCCAGCATCTGGGCATGAGCTTGGGAGCCAGTGAGGTCGTATTCAATTAATTCGATGTCAAAATTAATACTAGCATTAAACCGAGCAATGGTAGGATGTAGTGCTGATTCAAATCGCTGACTCCAAGTTTGTTTAGTCATAATTGTGAGGGAAGATGGGAACACGGGGACGCTCTGACACGGAGGTAACATTAATGATACTTCTGTACAGACGCCCCGGCGGAGCGTCTCTACGTTAACCGTAACTTGTCAGATTCCGAATCATATAACCAATACATAATCCAATCAAGAGCGCCCAAACTTGACCTGTTTGTACAAAGTGGTTGAAGGCTTTTTGCATCTGACCGATAATGTTAGGATCGGTAATCTGTTGAGCTACTACCGTCGCATTAGCACCAAGCACAAAATTAGATGATGTAAGAATTGTCAACAAGAAGCTGACGATAAATGCAGCCAGCATAACCCAAAGTTTCATTTTTAACTTCTCGATCGCATGACATCACCGTGATAACCTGAAAATTCCGCTCATGCCATCCGCAATTTCGCGGCTGTGCGCAGAATTTGCCCCGCCAACACTGCTGCACCAAAACCATTATCGATATTCACAACCCCCACACCAGCAGCACAAGAGTTGAGCATTGTCAAGAGGGGTGCTAACCCTCCAAAACTTGCGCCATAACCAATGCTGGTAGGAACGGCAATCACGGGACAATCAGCCAAACCCGCAACTACGCTAGGTAAAGCACCTTCCATTCCCGCGACAACAATCAACACCGATGCTGATTCAATCACATGGCGGTTGTTAAGCAAGCGGTGAATTCCTGCCACGCCCACATCCCACAAACGTTGGACGCGGAAACCAGAAAGTTCTGCAACCACAGCCGCTTCTTCAGCTACGGGTAAATCAGCAGTACCAGCAGAAAGAATGCCAATGCTACCAGGATATTGTGGTTCGATTGTCGGGGGAGCGATCGCACAAATTCGTGCTACCTCGTAATAGCTTAAACCTTCAACTTTCGGTTGTAGAGCAGCATAAACTGCTGGTTCTATGCGTGTTGCCATTACCACAGAATTACGCTGGCGCATCACTGCAATAATTTGCGCAATTTGATCCGGAGTTTTACCAGGGCCCCAAATTACTTCTGGGAATCCAGTTCTCAACTGACGATGATGATCGATCTTAGCAAACTCCCCTACAGGTTCATAAGCTAAATGTTTAATTTTGTCAAGGGCTGCCTCGGTCGATATTTCACCCCGAGCTACAGCTTCTAGTAAATGAGGAAGAGATTCAGTTTGAGTCACAGCGATGCATCTGATGGCTTAATCTTCTACAATTTTAAGTTCTGGAATGTTCCATAAACCCCAACTAGGCAAACCAGAATATTTTAATCCTTGAACGCGATCGCGCACAGCCATTAAAGCTTGGTCATTAACCAAGTGAATCACAGGTAACTGCTCTTGCACAATCTGCTGAAATTTTCCATAAATTGCTTTACGCTTATTTTCATCAACTTCTTGAGTGCCTGCAGTAAACAGACGATCAATTTCTTGCTCCCATTCGCTAGCTTCCCATCCTGTAATTGGTGGTTGTCCTGGTTGAGGGGCGAGATTAAAAGTGTGAGAACCACCCCGACTCGTCCACAAATTTGCGCCGCTATGAGGTTCAATCCCGCCTGTAAAGCCAATCAAATGACAATCCCAATCGCGTGTAGTTGAAGTTTTGTCAACCAGAACACCGAAATTAATCGCGTTAAAATCAACTTTAATACCAATTTTACCCAAATCTTCTTGAATTTGCGCTCCCATGCCTTCGCGGACTTTATTACCAGCATTAGTTAGCAAAGTAAAGCGAACGCGGTTTCCTTCATTATCCAAGAGTTGTCCACGGCTATCATATTTAAATCCTGCTTTTAACAGTAATTCCTTGGACTTATTGGGGACATAATTATAAACCTTTAATCCCTCTTTTTGATAATAAGGACTTTGTACAGAAATTGGAGAATTTTGCACTACACCAATACCGCGAAAAATATTGGTAAGTATTCGTTCCCGGTTAATAGCATAAGCGACTGCTTGTCTAAAAGCTAAATTATTAAACCAGCGAGACTTAATGGGATCGACAATCGGTTGATTCTTATCATTCCTAGCTTTATTTAAATTAAAAGTAATATAAGTAGTTCCCGACCAAGGACCACCATTGTATACTTTGAAATTCCCGCGCTTTTCTTCTCGTTTTAATAAAGAAAAATACTCTGGACGTAGCGGACGTGCATCTCCCATCACATCCAAATCTGTAGAGCGAAACTTGAGTAATTGTGTATCTGTATTTTCAACAAATTCCCAAATAATTCGCTCAATATAAGGTAGTTGATTACCTTGATCATCTTTTCGCCAGTAGTAAGGATTACGACGAAAAATTAGGCGTTGCCCTGCTATATAACTCTCAATTTTATATGCTCCATTAACAATAATTTTTGCGGGGTCTGTATCTGTTGCCCAAGTAGAAACAAATAGAGGATTTCCTTGGGAATCAAGAGATTTTAGCGATTCACCTAAAATATGTTGTGGTAAAATAGAAATACCATCAGGCATAGCTATAGTTGGCAAAAACGGAGCAAAACGCTCTGGTAAAATAAACTCTACACGTCTCTCATCAAGTTTATTCACTTGAGGAAAAGCTCCCTTCACACCAATTTTCAAACCATCTTTAAAATCTGTGGGAACTTTTTTGTTAAAAATCACATCCCTAAAGGTGAAAACAACATCATCGGCTGTAAGTGGTTCACCATCAGACCATTGTAGGCGATCGCGCAAAGTAAAAACAATTCGTTTTTTATCAACAGAAAACTGCCATGACTCAGCCAAAGCTGGCTCAATCGCACCCGTTACCCCGTTTTCTCTAACTAACCCGTCAAAAGCAAACAGAAAAATATTGGGAAATTCTTGGTTAAAAGTGGGATTAAAGGTTTTTGGATCTTGGAGGGTGGATAGCACTATTTGAGAGACTGATGCTGCTTCAGTTTTTAACTTTGCTGGGTTGCAACTAGTAAAAACAAGCTGACAACTCAACACAAAAGTTAACGTCCACACAACCGAAAGCCAACGACTGCGAAAATGGAAGAGAGCGGAAAACATGGGACTGAAATACTATACTTCTTGCAAAAATTTGGACTTTATTAATAGAACCACAGATGAACACAGATATTTCATCGGTGTTCATTTGTGTCTATCTGTGGTTCAATTGAAGAATAAATTGCTACTCTGGTTGATTGGCGTCTAACCAGTTCAGCAAATCCTCAAGCTTTGTAAAGTCTAACAACGCCTCGCCAAGTGCCTCTAACTGATTTAAGGATAGGGTTTGGATGCTTTGTCGCACTTGTTGTGGTAATTCTCCCACCCGTTTTTGTAATAGCCTTTGAACGAGTTCTTGTTTTCCACGCTCGTAGCCAATGCGTTCGCCTGTGGTAATATAGCTCATACTACGCTCCTGCTCGAATTGTTTGAACTCTTGCCAAAACTGTACTTCCAATGCTTTTGGTAAGATCATAACCCAATCAATAAATCGATAAAGGTTACGAATATCCTGTTGTTGAAAGCCTAATTCGTAAAGTCGGCGAATCAAGCTAAACTTCCAGGTTTTGCGTTGTTGAGGTTTTTTACTTGTCTGTTGTGTTTTTAAATGTGCCATTACTACAGTGGCAAAAGGATTATCTGCGGCTTCTAATTCTGTCCAACGGTTTTCGTAATCCAACAGCTTGAGTTTATTATTTATGACATTTTGTCAAGACATAATTTGATTAAGGTTTGCTGGTGATTGCTGCGATCGCAAAAGAGTATTTTTGAGTCTCCTAGTTGTCCATTAGGAGACTTTCTTGATGATATGGAATAATCTTTTACTGCTCAGTTAGTTTGACTTCATAAATGTTCCAGAATGCACCGCCAAGAGCAGAATATTTGATTTTCTCAAAGCGATCGCGTACTGCTGACATGGAATAGGGAGCAACCATGTGAATAAATGGTAAATATTCTTGAGTAATCCGCTGAGTTTCGGCATAAATTAATTTGCGCTTTGCTTTATCTAACTCCCGTGCGCCTTGAATGTAAAGTTTACCGATTTGGGCTTCCCAAGGAGCCACTTCCCTACCTTCTATCGGCTTTTGTCCTGCTTGGGGTTTCTGATTAAACATGTGCAATCCGCCTTCAGGATTCCAGACGTTAGCTCCACCATTAGGTTCTAAACCGCCACCCAAACCCATCAAACCAGCTTCCCAATCTAAAGTGTTAGAAAGCCTATCAGTGTAAGTACTCCATGCTAATGGGGTGAAATCTACTTGAATGCCAATGTTACCTAAATCTTGTTTAACCTGTGCTCCCATTGCCTCGCGGATTCTATTACCTGAATTGGTAAACAAAGTGAAGCGAACACGGTTTCCTTCCGCATCTACTAGCTGATTTCTATCGTTGTATTTAAATCCTGCTTTCAGTAGCAGTTCCTTGGCTTTTTGTTGATTGTAATCGTAGACTTTTAGCCCTTCTTTGGGGGAAAGGTAATAAGGGCTTTGCACAGCAATTGGTGAATTTTGCGCTGTTCCTAAGCCACGAAAAATGTTATTAAGTATGGTTTGGCGGTCAATGGCATAGGCTACAGCTTGCCTAAATTCCACAGTATTAAACCAACGCGATTTGATTGGATCAACTAGCGGCCTTCCGTTTCTTTTACCTTTATTTAAATTGAACATCAGAAACGTTCTGTTAGCTGTGGGACCACCGTTGTAAATTTTGAAATTACCTTGCTCTTCTTGCTTCTTGAGCAAAGAAAAGTATTCCGGCGTTACCGCTTCAGCATCCAAACTTCCGGAACGAAATTGCAGCAATGAAGTTTCTGTATTTTCGACAATTTGCCAAACAATTCGTTCAATATAAGGTTGGGATTCGCCTTGAGGTCCTTTACGCCAGTAGTAAGGGTTGCGCCGGAAGATTACACGCTGACTAGTGTTGTAACGCTCTATTTTATATGCACCATTAACAATAATTTGCTCAGGAGGAGTATCGACACCCCACTTACTCAAAAACAAGGGCTTCCCTTCTGAGTCTTTTGTTGTGATGGATTCTTTTAAAGTATGAGCCGGAAAAATTGGCAATCCGGTGACTTCCAAAAATGGGGCAAAAGGTTCTGGAGTTGTAAATTCAACCCGACGCTCATCGAGTTTTCTCACACTCGGTAGCTTTCGACTTTCACCAATCCGCAAAACGTCTCTGGCATCAGTAGGAATGGCTTCATTGAGGTATATATCATTATAAGTAAATACTACATCATCTACTGTTAGTGGCTGCCCGTCAGACCATTTCAAATTTGGACGTAAGGTGAAAACAATTTTTAACTTATCATTAGAAATTTGCCAAGATTCTGCTAAAGCTGGCTCATCTTTACCTGTGATTGGGTTTTGGGTGGTTAACCCTTCGGTAATTAAGCCAAAGACATTCGGCGACTCTTGGCTGAGGGCGGAGTTAAAGGTTTTGGGATCGCTGAGAATGGTTTGTACCATTTGCGGTACTTGAGCAGCTTTGGCTTTAAACTGACTGGGGTTGCAGCCGTTGAGAGCGATCACGATCCAAAACGCTAGTAATGCAAAAATCCAACTCCGGTGTAAAATTTTGGGAGAAATACCAAATTTCATAAATCCTAATGTGACGCTTATCACTTAATTATTTGAATATTTTACGATTTTCAGTTCGTCGATGTGACCTACCCCCGCAGAGGTGAAGCAATTAACGTGATTGAGATTGTAACCAACCGATAAAGTTTTTGGTCTTACTGAAGTACTCTACGTTAACATTTGTTAATATTTCTGTGACTTCTGGTTGACCGAACTCTTTGGAATTACTACTTAGAAATACCTTTACTTCATGAGGATATGAGCGTGCATGGTAGATTATGCACTCTAAAATTAATTTATCTATAGTGTGTTTTGTTAGTATATTTCTAGCTAAGCTTTCCTGAAGAATATCTGGATTTAATGTAATCATTTCTGCTTTACTAGTAAGTTGGTTAAAAGCTGTTGCAAATTGCTGTTTAATGTCATTTATTCTGTCAAGCAAGCTAACTTTTGATTGCTTCAAAATATTAACTATTAATTTTGCATTTTGGTCAGATTGAACTCGCCCTGCCTCATTTATTTGAATGTCTAACCTGCGGATAAAATCTTGGTTATATTTTTCTTCTTGATCTAATGTTGTCAGAGCTTCTACAAAACAAATACTGGGTATTACTAGGCGCACTGATGAAGGCGTATTTCGTAGTAAATTTTCTGCTTGCGGATCTTGCCCTTTAGCAATACCCATTAAAAAATTAGTCTCAACGTATAGTATCACCGTCAATCATTTCCTAAGGTTCAGTATAACCGCCTTCTAGTTGCTGCAACAAACCGATTTGTGACATTTCTCTTGATGCTGGTGGGTTTGTTAACTTCCAGTGATAACAACAATCACTTATCCAAGCCTCTATCAGTCCTGTGAGGTAAAGACTATATATCTTTTTGTTACGGAATTCTGGTTCGTAATGACTCAGCACATCAGCAGTATTAAGGCAAATGATTGGTTCTGACAAATTGTTACCATCCCATTGAAAAATCAAAATATTTTCCAGATCAACAAGCATCGCATAGGGAATCTTATCATTTGCAGCTTGCAAGAAATTAATAAGTCGCAAAGTAGCATGTTTTTTGGCTTTTGGTTCTTGAAAATTAAATGGAAAACCTTGAACTTTAGCTAGGAGAACAACTTGCTCATCTTTGTCTACTGCCACAACTTCAGGTCGATCTACATCTTCTAAGTCTTGAGCTTGTATATCTCTAATTTCCCACCAAGTTAGGGTTTGTTTGTTACTATTAACCATTGTTTTCTCTCCTTATTTATCAAGATTATTTCATTCATCTAAGCACAAAGCTTGTCTAGCTAATATATCAAGTCGGTTTTCCTAGTATTTATTACTTAATTATAGTCTTTTTTAACAGACTTATGCTATTAGCCCGTAAATTAATTTACGGGCTGTATATATATATAATGACTAGCTCTAATATTTTTTAGTAAATATAGCTGAAGAGCGAATCTTGCCCTTTAGCAATGCCCATCAAAAAATTAGTTTCTACGTAAAGTATCACCACTTTTACCTAAAACTTGGTTGTTCCCTCGGATAATAGCTGTAACAAACCAATTTCTGCTATCTCTTTTGTAAAAGGCGGTACTTCCGACTTCCAATGATAAGCTAAGTCACGCAACCAAGCTTCTGTCAACGTTCTAAGATAAAGTCTATATATCTGTTTGCTACTGAATTTTGGTTCGTAATGACTCAACACATCAGCAGTATTAAGGCACAGAATTGGTTCGGACAAATTTTTGCCATCCCATTGAAAAATCAGAATTTTTTCCACATCAACAAGCATCGCATAAGGAATCAAAGCTTTTGCTGCTTGCAAAAAATCAATAAGTCGTAATCTAGCATAATACTTGGCTTTGTCTTCTTTAAAATTGAAGGGAAAACCTTTGACTTCAGCAATGAGAATCACTTGCTCATCTTTGTCTAATGCTACAAA
This sequence comes from Iningainema tapete BLCC-T55, assembly GCF_014698965.1. Classification (GTDB taxonomy): domain Bacteria; phylum Cyanobacteriota; class Cyanobacteriia; order Cyanobacteriales; family Nostocaceae; genus Iningainema; species Iningainema tapete. The sequence goes on along the minus strand of NZ_JACXAE010000046.1, from coordinate 61,848 downwards.
ATCAGGACGATCTATATCTTCTAAATTTGTTGCTTGCATTGCTCTATCCCACCAAGTTATATTTTTGCTGCTATTAACCATTTATTTTCATCCTAATTTATAATTGGGTTGTTATTAACTAACCAAGCTAGGAATGCTTGTGTACTAGCAAAATAATGATTTATCCCAACCTCTTGTAAAGCACTTTGCACTTCTCGCTTGCCAAAGTCGTTGGTATTTCCACTCAAAAACACCTTTACTTCTGTAGGATGTAAGCTAGCATGGTTTAGGATGCAGTTCGAAATCAAATTATCTGTTAAATCAGCCGTGATATTTTGCTGCAAGCTTGCCTGAACCATATCGGCATTTAAGCCAATCATCTCAGCTTTTGTTGCCAGATGGTTGAGAGTTTCTAAGAGCAGTTTCTCAACCTCCTTAAGTAATCGCTCATTTTCATCACGAACCTGTTGTAAGTGGGAAAAAAGAGATTGAGCGTACTGTGAAGTCAGATTTCTCTGTGCATCATTAATTCTAATGTCCACTTCATTTTGAAAACGGAGGCGAGACTTCCGGTCGGCTTCCAATACCGACAAAGCTTCCATGTAGCAAATGCTGGGTATTGCTATATGAACTGATTCTGGTGTATTTAACAACAAGATATTAGCTTGAGAATCGCGTCCTGTAGCAATACTCATCAGGAAGTTAGTTTCAACGTACAATATCATGCAAATTAAAAATCATCAAGACGCGGGTAATAATATCTCAAAACAATGTATTTTAATTTACTATTAATCCTTATTTCTACTTCAGGTTGAACTGAACCATCTTTAAGTAGTGGTAACAAACCGATAGCTGCTATCTGTTCTTCTGCTGGTGGTTTTTCTAGCTTCCAGTGATGGCCTAAGTCACTCAACCACGATTGTGAACGAGAGCCAAGGAAGCGGTTAGATATCCATTGATCGGGTAGTTTAAGACCATAAGGAGTAAGTACATCAACGGTATTCAGGACACAAGCTGGTTCTGATAAATTAGGGCTGTCCCATTTGAAAATTTGAATTTTTTCTAAGTCAATAAACATGACGAAGGGAATCGCTCCATTACCAGCTTGTAACCAGGATATGACTTCAGATGTGTCTCCTTGTTTTTTTGGAGCAACTTGTGCTTGAACCAACAAAACTATCATTTCATCGCTGTCTAAAATGACAACTTCCGGCTCAATGCGATAGACAGTTTTTTCTAATGCTTGGGTGTTCATAATTTATTCATTAACTTGATGATGATCTGTTACTAGCCCCCCTTAAAAAGGGGGGTTGGGGGGTTCATTTATTCTTTCAATAGCAAAACAACGGCGTAAGCACAAATTCCTTCTTCTTGTCCGACGGGACCTAATTTTTCGTTAGTAGTAGCTTTGATACCAATTTGATTTGGTTGTAATTGCAAAACACTTGCTAATTTTGAGCGCATGTTCTCGATATGCGGTTTCAGTTTTGGACGTTCTGCTACTACTACTGAGTCAATATTATTTATTTGCCAACCTTGCTCGTGAATTAGTTGGTGTACTTTATTAAGTAGCATTAAACTATCTGCTCCTGCCCATTGGGGATCTGAGGGAGGAAAATAATGTCCGATATCGCCCAGGGATAGTGCGCCCAGCATGGCATCCATAATCGCGTGGGTAAGAACGTCAGCGTCACTGTGTCCTAACAAGCCCAAGGAGTGGGGAATATTAACTCCACCCAGAATTAATGGGCGATCGCTCACTAGTCTGTGGATATCGTAGCCGTTACCAATGCGGATATTCATAATGATTTAAGATTTTGGATTTTGGTAGAGACGCCCCGCCGGGGCGTCTGTACAGGATTTAGTCAGAAAGCAAATCAGGGCGGCGTTTGCGAGTTCGTTGAATTTGTTGTTCGTAACGCCATTTGGCAATTTCAGCATGATTACCACTGAGCAAAACATCAGGAACTTTTAAACCACGAAACACAGGAGGACGGGTATATTGGGGATAGTCCAACAAACCTTCTTCAAAACTTTCTACTTTGAGGGATTCGGCTTTGCCGACAGTTCCAGGTAGAAGGCGTACTACACCATTAATCAAAGCCATAGCTGGTATTTCTCCGCCAGTCAGAATAAAATCACCTAAAGATACCTCACGGGTAACTAAATGTAGCACCCGCTCATCTACACCTTCATAATGACCACAAATGACTACCAATTGGTCGTAACCCATTGCTAATTCTCTAAGCAAAGGTTGGTTAATTGTTTGTCCTTGAGGACTCATTAAAATCACCTCTCGTCGGGGTAGAATCGGCAGGGACTCCACAGCAGCGAAAATAGGTTCTGGCTTCATCAGCATCCCCACGCCACCGCCGTAGGGTTCATCATCAACTTTCCGGTGCTTATCTGTGGTAAAGTCCCGTGGGTTAACCAAATGCACTTGTGCAATCTGTTTTGCTAGGGCTTTAGCCAGCAACCCAGAACTTAGTACAGAGGTAAAACAGTCAGGAAATAGCGTAACTATATCAAAGCGCACAGTATTTCGTATTGGAGGACACTATTCTTAAATTGGATGGTCTGGAGATACACAAGAGTAATGTAGTTGACAACACACTTAAACTTGATCTCTAGTATCTAAAAGTACCGGAAATCTTATAGATCCTGATTGAGAACGATAGTTTTTCTAATCACTTAATTTATGTTTAAATATTGTCACATCTACCATTTGAATTAAATATTCCGATCAAGTTAACAACTTCGGTGGCTGCACCGATTTGTCCCGATTGAGAAGGCGCTATAGGAAAAATCAGGCATATTTAATTTGCCTGAAGTTGTTGACAGGAGAAACACAATGCAGCAATTACAAGCTAAATCGCTGGAAATGAGGACACCCCAAGCAACTAAAACCGCCGTTCTGGTAATCGGAGGCGCAGAAGACAAGGTTCATGGACGCGAGATCCTGCGGACTTTTTTTGGTCGTGCTGGTGCTAGTGATGCCTATATTACAATAATTCCCTCTGCCTCTCGCGAACCCAGCATCATCGGCGGACGCTACATCCGCATTTTTGAAGAAATGGGTGCGAATAAAGTTGAGCTTTTAGACATTCGCGAACGAGAACAGTGTGAAGCCACGTTTATTCAAGCATCTCTAGAAGCCTGTACTGGGGTATTTTTAACAGGAGGGGACCAATTGCGTCTCTGTGGCGTTCTGTCAGATACACCAGCGATGGATATTATCCGGCAACGGGTAAGGTCTGGGCAACTGACCTTAGCCGGAACGAGTGCAGGGGCAGCAGTAATGGGTCATCATATGATCGCAGGGGGCGGTAGCGGTGAATCACCCAATCGTTCCCTAGTAGATATGGCTACAGGATTGGGATTTATCCCAGAAATAATTGTTGACCAGCACTTTCACAATCGCAATCGCATGGTGCGGCTTTTGAGCGCACTCTCCGCTCATCCAGATCGCATGGGCATTGGTATTGATGAAGATACCTGTGCTATGTTTGAACGCGACGGCTGGTTACAAGTTATGGGCAAAGGCAGTGTCACAATTATTGACCCCACAGAGGTGACCCACACAAATGAGCCACATGTAGGAGCAACTGAACCCCTGACAATACACAATTTACGGCTACATATCCTTAGTCATGGCGATCGCTTTCACCTGTACCAGCGCATTGTTTTACCCGCTGCGTACCGCATCAGCTGACGGATGACTGTAGCTAAGGTTACACTGAATTGACCGCTAGTTTCTTCATGAAACGTAAAAAAAGTCAAAAAAATACAATCTAAGTACAAAAAACTGTTTACCATGAACAGTTTAGCGGTCAAATTCAGTAAGAAACTAGAAATTTGGTTCCGAATCTCCATCTACCTATTCCCATGAGAATCCTCAAGATCCAGACCTTACGCGGCCCCAACTATTGGAGCATTCGACGCCACAAGTTGATCGTCATGCGCCTCGATTTAGAAAACCTTGCCGAGACGCCCTCGAATGAAATCCCTGACTTTTACGAAGGATTAGTTGAGGCACTGCCTAGTCTGGAGGGTCACTATTGCTCCCCTGGCTGTCGTGGTGGTTTTTTAATGCGTGTGCGCGAAGGCACGATGATGGGTCATATTGTGGAACACGTAGCCCTAGAACTACAAGCATTAGCCGGAATGCAAGCAGGCTTTGGTCGTACCCGCGAAACTTCTACACCAGGCGTGTACCAAGTAGTGTTCGAGTATCTAAATGAGGAAGCGGGACGCTACTCCGGCAGAGCAGCGGTGCGTTTGTGCCAAAGTATCGTAGATCGGGGTCGTTATCCCAAGGCAGAATTAGAGCAAGACCTTCAAGACCTCAAAGATTTATGGCGTGATGCCGCCTTAGGGCCTTCTACAGAAGCAATTGTCACTGAAGCAGAAAAAAGAGGTATTCCCTGGATGCCTCTTTCGGCACGCTTTTTGATTCAGCTCGGTTATGGTGCGAATCAAAAGCGAATGCAAGCGACTATGACTGATAATACAGGCATACTAGGAGTTGAACTCGCTTGTGACAAAGAAGCCACAAAACGTATTCTCGCTAGTGCCGGAGTACCAGTACCCAAAGGTACAGTCATTAACTTCCTAGACGATTTGCTGGAAGCGATTGAATATGTAGGCGGTTACCCCATTGTCATCAAACCTCTAGATGGTAATCACGGACGCGGAATCACCATCGACATCAAAACCTGGGAAGAAGCTGAAGCCGCATATGACGCCGCCAGACAAATCTCCCGCTCCATCATTGTCGAGCGATATTACGTTGGGCGCGACCATCGGGTACTAGTGATCGATGGTAAAGTAGTAGCTGTAGCCGAACGTGTGCCAGCACACGTAGTTGGTAATGGCACTTCGACCATCTTTGAACTCATCGAGGAAACTAACCTTGATCCCAATCGTGGTGAAGGACATGATAACATCCTCACCAAAATTGAACTCGACCGTACAAGCTATCAATTACTGGAAAGACAAAACTACAATCTCAACACTGTACTACGGGACGGAGAAATTTGTTATCTCAGAGCAACAGCAAACTTGAGTACAGGGGGCATAGCCGTAGATCGCACCGACGAAATCCATCCAGAAAACATTTGGCTGGCACAACGAATAGTCAAAATTATCGGTTTGGATATTGCCGGAATTGACGTCGTTACCCCAGATATTAGCCGCCCCTTACGAGAAGTAGATGGCGTAATTGTCGAGGTAAACGCCGCACCTGGATTCCGGATGCACATCGCCCCTAGTCAGGGCATCCCCCGTAATGTGGCAGGCGCTGTGATGGATATGCTGTTCACCAACGACTCCGCTAGCCGTATCCCGATCCTGGCTGTCACAGGTACAAACGGCAAAACCACCACTACGCGACTACTAGCACACATTTTCCGGCAAACAGGAAAGGTGATAGGTTATACAACAACAGATGGAACGTATATCGGTGATTACTTAGTAGAACCAGGAGATAACACAGGTCCTCAAAGCGCTCTGCTAATCCTCCAAGACCCAACTGTAGAAGTAGCTGTGCTGGAAAGCGCTCGTGGAGGGATACTCAGATCTGGATTGGCTTTTGAAGCAGCGAATGTAGGTGTAGTATTAAATGTTGCATCTGACCACTTGGGGATCGGTGATATTGATACCATCGAACAATTAAGTAATCTCAAGAGCGTGGTAGCAGAAGCTGTGTTCCCAGATGGCTATGCAGTACTCAATGCTGACGATCACCGCGTTGCGGCAATGGCAGAAAACACTAAAGCTAATATTGCCTACTTTACAATGAACCCAGATTCAGAACTGGTGCGAAATCATATCCAAAAGGGAGGTGTCGCAGCAGTTTATGAAAATAACTATCTGTCAATTCTCAAGGGTGATTGGACACACAGAATTGAACGGGCAGAAAATATACCCCTGACTATGGGTGGACGTGCGCCGTTTATGATCGCCAACGCTTTAGCAGCAACTCTAGCAGCATTTGTCCAAAATGTGACAATTGAACAAATTCGTGCAGGTTTAACTACCTTTCGCGCCTCGGTAAGCCAAACTCCAGGACGGATGAATTTGTTTAATTTGGGTAACTACCATGCTTTGGTAGATTATGCTCATAACCCGGCTTCTTATGAAGCACTAGGGGCATTTGTCCGTAACTGGACAGCAGGTAAGCGTATTGGTGTAGTTGGGGGACCTGGCGATCGCCGCGACCAAGATTTTATCATGTTGGGCAAACTATCTGCGTCGATTTTTGACCAAATCATTATCAAAGAAGATGATGACACACGGGGACGTAACCGGGGTTCAGCAGCCGACTTAATTACCCAAGGGATCAAACAAGTCAACAGTAATTGCAATTACGAAGTCATTCTGAATGAAACACAAGCAATTAACAAAGCCTTGGAGACAGCTCCCGATAACAGTTTAGTAGTGATTCTACCCGAAAGCGTTAGCCGCGCTATCTCTCTGATTAGGGCACGTGGCGTTGTCAAGGAGGAGGTACACCAACAAAATACACCAACTAATATTAATGATGTCCAACCTGGAGTTACCTCTTCTGTCGTCAATACCCTACTGTAGAGACGCGATTAATCGCGTCTCTACTAAAATTTTTGGTTGTTTATTTTTCTTCCGGAATAGAATCGTCATCGGGATTTTTCAATTCCTGCTTAAAACCTTTGAGGGTTTTACCCAGTGCGCTTCCTAGTTCCGGAATTTTTTTTGGTCCAAAAATTAGCACGGCGACGATCATAATTACACCTACTTCTGGCCATCCTAGTCCAAACATACGCTTCTCCTGTAAAAAAACCCTTAATTAAATCATATTAAGCCTCTGCGCGATCGCGAATCACAAATCACTCATTCTCTTGTGATGGGTAAACCTAACCAATTGCCCAATTCATGAGCCAGCCATTCAAGTTCTGGTTCAGAGTAAATCACACCATCAGTACCGCCTAGCTGATACTTATGCACTCCTGCCCATATTACCAGTTGAGATGGAATCTCCACTCTGTTGCCATCACTATCGGTAGTAAATGTTCTGGGATGGTAAACTAACTTTGTGATATTCTGTATTGATGCACTTGCTGCACGATGAAATTTAAATCCCAATACTTCCCAAGTAAAAGTAATTTGCTGCTTATCTAGCCGTAGTCGAGAATGTTTGAACAAAGGAAACAAAACTGAAGATATCATTTGCAAGCCCGCACCCCAAAACGGAAGTGAAAACAAGGCAAAAGGAATGTTCGCAGGAAAAGGTATAGCTATAGCGTTTATTGTCCAGAAACTGATAAATGAGTTCCAGGCAACAGCAAATAAAATTGTGGATATCATTGATGGATGATAGCCAATCGGTGGGATGATAATTTCCCAAACATTCTCATCTTGTGTCAGTTTAATTTTGCTCCCAGTCGGTTTACTAATATATAAAGAATCAGCATTTTTGGAGTGCAGTTTTTCTAACTGGGTCATAGCAAGATGAGCTGAACTAAAACGGCGTTCTAAACTTGGTTCACACATCCGCTTCAACCAATTAGTCAAGGCAGGGGTGAGATTGGTAGCTTGCTCAAATTGAATGCGTAAGTCTTTTTGCGGTAAATCGGCTGGATGAATACCCGTGACTAAATAAATTAATGTTGTGCCTAAGCTATAAAGATCCGTTGCACAAACTGTACGTCCACCAAATTGTTCTGGTGGCATATAACCATATGTTCCTACTACTGTCATTGTTCCGCCTTCTTGTGCTACGACTGTCTGCACTGAGCCAAAATCGATCAAGTAAAGTTCTCCTACACTATTACCAGAGCGATTGCTCAACAAAATATTGCTAGGCTTAATATCGCGGTGAATGACAGGAGGCTTTTGTTCATGTAAGTAAATGAGAATTTCTAAAAGTAATGAAGCTATTTGTTTTACTTCAGCTTCAGTAAAAGTACGACCATTTTTGAGATGATGTTCTAGAGTATTTGCATTTATGTACGTTTGTACTAAAGCAAATCCTTTACTTGAAAGTGAATTCACCTCAAAGTAGTCTAGGTAACCAGGAATAGAAGGATGTGACAAAGATTTCAAAGTTTCTGCTTCACGCTCGAACAGTTTGAGATCATCCCACTCAAAGTCACTGCCAAAAGACAGTAACTTAATTACAACTAATTCGTTAGTGTTTTGATCTTGGGCAAGCAGAGTTCTGCGCCCAGCTTTTTTACCTAACTGTTGCTTAACTTCGTAGCGATCGCCAAATATTTGACCAATCATTAGAACCAAAAGAATGTCAATAAAATTTAAAATGTTTTAACAAATCTATTTTGTTCGACCCACAGCCGATATCTTTACTATAGTTATAAAGATTATGCCTTCCCAACTTTGGCCTTATATTAGTCCTGGTATTCCAGATGAATTATTTGAGCAATTGCCAGGAATTCCGCTGACAAAGCGAGAAATCAGACTATTGTTAATTTCCCACCTTAGGCTCAAACCTAATTCAGTGTTGTGGGACATTGGCGCAGGAACAGGTACAATTCCGGTAGAAGTGGGGTTGTTATGTCCGAGCGCACAAATTATCGCGGTAGAAAGAGATGAAGAAGTAACTAACCTCATTCGGGGAAACTGCGATCGCTTTGAAGTCAAAAATGTCCAAGTTATTGTTGGTAGCGCTCCTGAGTGTTTGCACGATCTCAAGCTTGCTCCCCACTGTGTTTGTATTGAAGGAGGACGCCCAATCCAAGAAATTTTGCAAATAGTATGGCAATATTTGCTACCATCAGGTCGAGTTGTGGCTACGGCTACTAATCTAGAAAGTCTCTATGCTATTTCGCAAAGCTTTGCTCAACTACAAGCCAGAAATGTTGAAGTTGTACAGTCAGCAGTTAACCGTTTGGAAACACGCGGTTTTTCTCAAACCTTTACCGCCGTCAACCCCATTTTTATCCTCAGTGGTGAGAAACTAGATTAAACCTGTTAAATTTTAGGTTTTAGATTTTAGATTTTAGATTGAATCCGAAATCCGAAATCCGAAATCCGAAATCCGAAATCCGAAATTATCATATGCCTTGGTCTAGAATTTTTAGTGGAATTGTGGCGATCGCTCTAGCGTTTGGGGCGACTTTATTAGGGGGTTGGTACTTTACCCTCTTGTTTGCAGTGATTATCTTTCTGGGGCAGAACGAATATTTTAATTTGGTAAGAGCCAAAGGTATGGCTCCTGCTGCCAAAAGCACAGAATTTGTCAGCCAAGTTCTGCTAATTATTTGTACCTTAGATGGTAATTTAGCCGATGCCGTAATGCCACTCGCCGGTACATACATCTGTTTTTACTTACTTTTTCAGCCAAAAATGGCAACAATTGCGGATATTGCTGCCTCTATTTTGGGACTATTTTATACAGGTTATTTACCGAGTTACTGGGTGAGGTTGCGAGCAATAGATAGTACGACTATGGTGAATTTACCCTTAGCAGATTATTTGTCTAAGCCCACAGACTATTTACTCGGACTATACAAGCGTGACTTTTCCTCTCTTCCTCAGGGTTTGACGGCAACACTCCTTACTTTTGGGTGCATTTGGGCGGCTGATATTGGTGCATACTTTGTGGGCAAATACTTCGGCAAAACTCCTTTATCAGAAATTAGCCCCAAAAAAACTGTCGAAGGAGCAGTCTTTGGCGTTGCGGCTAGTTTAGTTGTCGCTGTCGCTGGAGCCTATTACCTGAATTTGCCTAAAACCCCTTTTACTGGTATGGCATTGGGTTTGCTTATTGGTATAGCTAGTATTTTAGGTGATTTGACTGAGTCAATGCTTAAGCGTGATGCCGGAGTAAAAGATTCAGGACAGTTAATTCCTGGTCATGGGGGAATTTTAGACCGTACTGATAGTTATATTTTTACTGCACCTTTGGTTTATTATTTTGTCACACTCATATTGCCACTGCTAGCTGACTGATGACAACTTAATTTTTCTTCAGAAAAATTATCAATAAGTATTAATTCTATAACTCTATATGTTTTATGGTAATAATGTGTTGACAATTGCTCACAGCAGCAATTGGCTTGGTGGATCTAACCTTGGGCTAGGTCCTCTCATTACAAAGAGTACGGCATTATATAGCCTTATATCATAACAAGTTAAGAGATTGTCCGCAAAAGCATGTGTTCCTTCTGTGTTAGGAGCAACACTTGTTCTTGACTTGATTTGCCCAAAAGTTAGGTTGACCGATGATTAAAACCGCTCTGGGCTACAAACAAAGTGCGTTTGTAGCTCAATTGGTAGTACATAGGTCCTAGCGCGAGATAAGATGATGCCATTGAAAAAGTCCCTAGCCATTGATGTGACTAGAGTGGATGTTCGCAAGAGAGTTCTTCATAAACCCCCTTTGTTATCTAGCAATCAAGCGGGGTGGGAGAATCTTGGCTTAGAATATCACGTTCAACCCGCTTACGAAAGTCCTGAACACTACGCCAATCATTACACTCTCGTGATTCGGTTGCGAAATCAGTCGGGATTGGAAAGATGGCTAGGTGAATGTCATAGGAGTGAAAACTGTATAAGAGGTGATATAGCAGTCATTCCTCCCCATGTCATTCATAAAGCTGCTACTAATCAAGAGTCCGAGTTTATTGCTTTGACTTTAGAAGCTGATTTTGTTTCTCAAATTGCTTATGAATCTGTTAATCCAGATGTAGTTGAGATTATACCACATTTTTCTAAACCAGATCCGTTAATTTATCAAATTGGTCTTGCTCTCAAGAGCGCACTACAATCAGGTAGACCAAGCAGCCGCTTATATGCTGATTCTATGGCTACTGCGCTATCGGCTCATCTGTTGCAACATTACTCGGCACCAACACACTTTTGGAAAGAATATTGTGGCGGTTTGCCCAAACATAAGTTACAGCGAGTGATTGAGTACATTATTGATCATTTATCCGATCAAGTGTTGTTGCAGAAAATGGCTAGTGAGGTAGGCATGAGCCAATATCATTTCTCTCGTTTATTCAAACAATCAACCGGACTTTCTCCCTATCAGTATGTGATTCACTGTCGGATTGAACGTGCTAAAATATTGCTTCTTTCCAGTAAACTTAGCATTTCCGAAGTAGCGTCTGTGGTGGGTTTCCCCGATCAAAGCCAATTCACACGACACTTTAAGCGTCTGACAGGGGTAACGCCTAAAGAAGTTCGGAAAAAATAGCAAGAATAATCTAAAACAGCAAGAATCCTCTATACAGCAACAATCAGTGTCTTCTATCTTAAGATAGAGATTTAAAATCCCTATTTTTCTCGGCTAGTGGTATTTTGCCCGTTTCAGATACCCCCCGTTAATCTTTCTGGAGAATACTCATTCGTCCTCCCCCTCCGCCTAAGTTAGGCGGAGATGTTTATTTTCCAGAAAGCTCTTTAATGGGCAAGTGAATGCGTTCTATGCTCTGGTTTGGGCGTTCTACCACTAGATCCTTTTCCTACCTTATGTTCTTTTTAATCCATAGGGATTTTCACAGAATAGGTTCACCTCTAGCTTTTAGCTGGAGGTTTTCGTAGTAATGGAGAAGTTTTATGACTAGTAGTAGCGAGCCTTTCACCACTCGCCCCGATACTACTCTAACTAGTATACCTCCCCAAGTTAGAGTGCAACTTATTGATATCCTGAACCAAACCCTAGCAACATCGGTGGATTTGAAGACTCAAATCAAGCAAGCACAATGGAATGTTAAAGGTAGTCAATCATATCAATTATACGAACTTTTTGATGAAATTGCCGGAGAGCTTAGCGTTTTTATCGATTTACTGGCTGAGCGAATCGTGTCTCTTGGTGGTTTAGCGATGGGAACTGCTCGTACTGCTACCAAACAATCTGTTTTACCTGAGTATCCCTTACATAATACAGAAAGTAAAGATCACATAGCTTCCCTGGCAGAGCGTTTAGCCATTTTTGGCTCTTTGCTTTGGGAAAATATCGATCGCGCTTCTATATTGGGAGATGCGGATACGGCTTATCTTTACGCTGAAGTATCTGTTGTGATTGATAAGCGCATGTGGTTATTAGACGCACTACTTTTGAGTTCACAAGTTGACGTGAATCATCAAATAGCTTGTTATAACTGATCGATTTAATGAAGTACAAAATACCCCACCCGCGCTACCGCGCACCCTCCCCTTTTTAAGGGGAGGGTAGGGAGGGGTGTACTGTAATTGGCGATCGCTATTTGATCCCCTCAAGGATTTATGTTTATTTTGCCACGGCACTCCAACCTTTTTGGTAACAGAGTTAAGTATTCGATATCAACGTCTGATCCCAGGTTGATGTAATGTTGATGGTTTTGGTTCAAACTTATTGTACCGCTTGATGCTTGAATGAGGTTGAGTTGCAACTCACACCCACTCAGTAAGTCTAAACTTACACCTATTTCTACTTCAGTATCGTGTTTACTGGTGGTGGTAGCTGTAAGTACAGCTTGATTTTGAGCTAAATTCACTTTTTGCCAAATAATTGACTTGGATTTTGAACTAAGTTCTGGTAAAAATTTAACAAGTGCATCATTCAACCCAGTTGCTAAGATTTCCGATGCTAGGGAGGCATTTAAGTCTTCCTCTGTTTGGTTCAGTTCCGCAAGCACTGGTACTTTTTCTAACAATCGTAGTGGTTGACCTTTAAGTACTGAACCCATATTGATGCGAATATTTTCTGCAACTAGTTGAATTTTGGTTAAATGGATACCTTGATAAACAGCATTTTGGGCAAAAATACATACCCAGGGAACGCAACCAGACAAAATTTGGCGATCGCTTGCCCTAATTTCCACTTCTAAATGGGATACACTTTCTACTTGCGTTTTGAGCCACAGCTTGAGTGCTTGCGTGAGTAAGTTTGTAACTACACGAATCTTGAGTAAACTTTTATCAGGATGTACCATTTAATTAATCTATCTATGGATATAAGCTCAATCATATCGGAGGTTCTATTGTGAAGTTTTAACCTAGACATTAGTGGCAAATAACCACAAAATGTCAATATATATATTATTTAAATGTTTTTGTTCTACTCATAAGTAAATCCCACATGGAGGCAAGGTTACAAAAAATTCTAGCAAAATTGGGTATAGCATCCCGTCGTCAAGCAGAAGAATTGATCAAACTAAAGCGTGTACGTATCAATGGAGTCGTAGCACATTTAGGTCAAAAAATTGATCCAGATGTAGATGAAATTACTATTGATGGCAAGGCTATAGCGCGACAGCGTCCAAATCTGATATATCTGTTATTGCATAAACCAGCTGGTGTAGTTTCAACTTGTGAAGACCCCCAAAAAAGACCAACAGTCCTAGAGTTATTACCTAAAGAATTAGGTGATGGTCAAGGAATTCATCCAGTAGGTCGTTTAGATGTGGACACAACAGGAGCAATAATACTAACCAACGATGGAGATTTAACATTTGGGCTGACTCATCCGCGTCATAGTATACCTAAGACATACATTGTTTTAGTCCTCGGACATCCACCAGAAGCAATATTAAAAATGTGGCGTCAGGGCGTGATGTTAGACAACAAAAAAACACGACCAGCCCAAGTGAAAGTCCTCCGTAAATTTGCTACTTCTACTTGTCTAGAAGTTGTCTTACTAGAGGGCAGAAACCGTCAAATTCGCCGTGTAGCAGAACAGTTGGGATACCCAGTGATGAAGCTGCATCGTAGCGCGATCGGTCTGATTAAATTACAACTACCACAAGGTGGTAATTTAGCAGAGGGAAAATATCGTCTCTTAGAAGAGAACGAAATTCACTATTTACAAAGGCAATTAAAGCAGATTCCCATTGATGATTCAGCTCTTGTTGAGGAGTGAAAAGGAACATGATATGGCCAGAAACGAAGGGTAAGCATCTGCCGATACCTTCAGTTGCAAACCAGCAAACCGAAAAGTTAGCTGAAATGGGTGCTCAACTTTGGACATCACGTTTGGAACAGGGTCTGTCTTTGGATGAAATGGTAATATTAACCAGGATTCCGCGCCGACTGTTGCAAGCTATAGAAGAAGGAGATTTAGAAGCGTTACCAGAACCAGTATATACTCAAGGTCTAATTCGGCAATTTGCCGACGCATTAGGATATAATGGCGCAGAATTTTCCCGCTCCTTTCCCATCGGGTTAAATCGGGTGACACTAACCCCGGCTTGGAAAAAAGGACCATTTGGTCAGTTAAGGCCCTATCATCTTTACTTACTTTACGTATTTTTGATTTTCTGTTCTGTGAGTAGCTTGTCACAGTTGTTAAACACAACATCATGGCAAGCAAACAGCAGTCCAAGCAAGCAATTACAAACAAATAACCAGGGTAAGCAAAAGACACAAATAAAAATTAACACGCCTAAACCAAATTCGTCTTCACCACTTGATGCTCAACCAGTACAAATCGGTCTAACTTTGAAAGAAAGGTCTTGGATTCGAGTAGTAGCTGATGGCAAAATTCAGTATGAAGGTGAATTACCAGAAGGAACTCACCGCATATGGAAAGCCCATGAACAACTAACGATTAGAGCTGGGAATGCAGGCGGTGTATTAGTAAGTGTTAAAGGGCAGCAAGCCAAGCAAATGGGACAACCAGGAACAGTCAAAGAAATGACTATAGCAGCAAATACCAGATCGTAAAAACGTAGAGACGTTCCGTCGGAACGTCTCTACATGATTATTTCTGTTGGGGCGCACGTCCACAAAGTTGAGTCAGAACCTTGAGGCGATGGCGTATTTCTTGAGTCAAAGCTTGATCTTGATAGCGCCACTCCCAGTTCCCCTCAGCCTTACTGGGAAAGTTCATCCTTGATTGGGTATCTAAGTTAAGAATATCTTGCAACGGGATAATTGCTTGATTTGCCACAGAAGTCAAAGCAAGTCGAATCAAATCCCAGGCAACACCGTCAGAACTAATACAACCTAAATAAAGCATCAAGTTCTGCTTTTCATAATCGGTGGCTTGATTGAACCAACCCAAGGAAGTGTCATTGTCATGAGTGCCAGTGTAAACTATGAAATTACGCTCGAAATTAAAGGGCAAAAACGGATTACCAGCGTCAGCACTAAAAGCGAACTGTAAAATTTTCATCCCCGGAAATTCAAACTTGTCTCGCAGCGCTTCTACCTCGGGAGTAATTTCCCCTAAATCCTCCGCCATAATCGGTAGCTTACCCAACTTTTCTTTAATCACTTCAAACAACCTTTCTCCAGGTGCTTTAATCCACTCACCGTTTATGGCTGTTTGTTCCCCTTTTTTCACAGCCCAGTAAGCTTCAAACCCACGGAAGTGATCGATGCGGATCACATCTACATAATCTAAAATCGCCTCAAAACGCCCCAACCACCACTTAAAGTCTTGTTTTTGCAATTCCTCCCAGTTATAAACTGGATTGCCCCACAATTGACCTGTAGCGCTAAAGTAATCTGGTGGCACTCCAGCCATTAACGCTGCCTCTCCAGTTTGTTCATCCAAACAAAAAATGTCGGGATTTGCCCAGACATCAGCGCTATCGTGAGCAACATAAATGGGAATATCGCCAATAATTTGCACACCGCTCATGTTGGCATAAGTCTTCACTTCAGACCATTGGCGAAAGAATTCAAATTGGATAAACTTATGATAAAAAATTTCCGCATTTAACTGTCGCCGTACCTGTTCAATTGCTTCCGGTTGACGCTTGGCGACTGCTTGATCCCAAGTGTACCAGCTTGTTCCCCCATAGGCATCTTTGAGTGCCATATATAAGGCAAAATCATCTAGCCAGTAGGCTTTGCTGTCACAAAAACCAGCAAATTGCTGTTGCTGTAAGGGTGTAGCGTTAGCTTGAAAATTCTCGCTGGCTTTTTTCAACAGAGGCAATTTAGTTTGCACTACCCACTCGTAATCTACCTTTTCGATGGGAAATTCTGGTAAATTAGCAAAGTCTTCGTCGCTTAGCATTCCCTGATCCCGCAGTTTTTCCGGGCTAATTAGTAGGGGATTTCCCGCCATTGCTGAATATGAAGCATAAGGAGAGTTACCATACCCTGTAGGTCCTAAAGGCAACACTTGCCAGTATTGCTGGTAGGTTTCTCTTAAAAAATCAATGAAGCGATAAGCTTCTAAACCTAAATCCCCAATTCCAAAACGGCTGGGGAATGAGGTGGGATGTAGCAGAATACCACTGGATCTTGGAAAAGGCATAGAGAATCTGGAATATAAAAGAATGCAATTGCAACAAACCGATCGCGGAACAGCACAGTTATGAGTTACCGAAATCCTGCTCCGACAGTTGATATCATCATCGAATTGGTCGATCGTCCTCATCGACCTATAGTGTTAATTGAGCGACATAATCCACCTTTAGGTTGGGCAATTCCTGGTGGTTTTGTAGATTACGGCGAATCGGTGGAGATTGCGGCACGGCGCGAGGCTATGGAGGAGATTGGTTTGGCGGTGGAGTTGGTTGAGCAGTTTTTGGTGTATTCTGATCCCAGTCGCGACCCGCGTCAGCATACCATGAGTGTTGTGTTTTTGGCTACTGCTACGGGTGAGCCGTTGGCGGGAGATGACGCTAAGGGTGTGGGAATTTTTGAGTCTTGGTGTGTTCCTGGTAATTTGTGTTTTGACCATGATAAGATTTTGCGTGATTACTGGCGTTATCGGTTTTATGGGATACGTCCAAGGTTGGGTTAAGGAATGAACCGCGAAGGACGCGAAGAAGGAAATATGAGTAGAAGGGTTGTTTGTACTAAGGGGGCGCCTGCACCTGTGGGTCCTTATAATCAAGCTGTGGTGGCTTCTGGTGAGATGATTTTTGTGGCTGGGCAAATTCCTCTTGATCCTAGTATGGGGGTGATTGTTGGTGAGGGGGATGTGTCTAGGCAGACTGAGCAGGTGATGGTGAATTTGGAGGCTATTCTGAAGGAGGCTGGGGCAAGTTTTCAGAATGTGGTGAAGACTACTGTGTTTTTGACGAATATGAATGATTTTGCGGCGATGAATGCGGTTTATGCTAAGTATTTTTATGAGGATATTGCTCCGGCGCGTGCTTGTGTTCAGGTTTCGCGTTTGCCTAAGGATGTTTTGGTGGAGATTGATTGTATTGCGGTGATTTAATTTTTAGATACGTAGTTGCGCTCAGTGCGATCGCTTGGGTGTTGCCCTAAGCTAGACAGCGCTACTACGTACTTAATGTATTGTATCAAAAATTTTTCTTGACTTTTTCTTGCAAAAAGCTCAATTTTATATAAAAATATTTGTTGATATTAATTAGCAAAATAATTAAAAAAATATCTCAAGGGAGATTGACAAATGCATGTGAGGAAAATGACTTTGCTAAGTGCTGGCGCTGCGTGTATAGCACTTAGCAGTTTGGCTGTCGGCGTTTTTGACCAAATGCAAGCCGTTGCGAAGCCTGATAAACAGGCGCAATTAGTTGCTCAACAACAAAACAGTTTAACAGTAGTTTTTCCTAGTAGATCTGACTCTACGGATTTGCAAACTAAGGCAAATGCTGTGGCAGCTTTTTTGTCAAAGGAAATAGGAATGCCCGTTCAAGCTCAAATCGGTGATGATACTGCTGCTGTGGAAGCTTTGAGAGCAAATCGTGCTGATGTGGCTTTTTTGAGTAGTCGCCCTGCTTTGAAGGCTGAGCAGTTGGCAAATGCTCGTTTGTATCTGGCTGAGGTACGTTCTAATTATTCGGGAAAATATACTTATAATTCGGTGTTTGTTGTTCCTAAGAATAGTCCTCTGCAAACTAGAAATTCGGCTAAAGCTACTTTGGAACAGTTGCGCGGTAAAAAGATGGCTTTTACTTCGCCTACTTCTGGTAGTGGTTTTATTTTCCCAGTGGGTGAGTTGGTAAGGCAGGGATTAGTGCCTTCTCGCGATCGCCTAGAGGGTTTCTTTGGTCAAGTTAGCTATGGTGGTAATTACGCTAAAGCTTTGCAAGCGGTGCTGCGCAATCAAGCGGAGGTAGCTGCTGTATCAGAATATGCTCTGAGTACCCCGTATATTACGGAAGCAGAAAAAAGTCAGTTACGAGTTTTGCACAAGATTTCTGGTGTTCCAGCACACGGTGTTGCTATAGATGATGATGTTCCAGCGCCAATGCGGGAAAAAATTGTCAATGCTTTACTCAAATTGAATCAGAAAGAAAACAACCAATTGCTACGCGATTTGTACAACTCTACGGAATTGGTGAAAGTCGATCACAATCGTCATTTAGCACCAGTGCGTGATGCTTTGAAATTAGCCGGAATTGACCCATAATGAATCAACCTGTCATTGAGTGCCAGAATTTAGAGACTGCATATTCCTCATCGCTGAATCGTCCGATTCTCAATCGGATTAGTTTTCAAGTGCAGCGGGGTGAATTTGTCGTTTTGCTGGGGCTGAATGGTGCAGGTAAGTCTACCCTGTTGCGCTCACTTGTTGGTTTAGTACCGCTGCAACGGGGAGACATTCATATTAATGGTGTGAAATTGTCTCCTCGCACGCTACCGTTAATTCGCCGTGATATGGCGATGTTATTTCAGGGCGGTGGCTTGATTCGTCAGTTATCAGCAATGGAAAATGTGCTGTGTGGGCGTCTGGGTGGGTTAAGTACTTGGCAATCACTGTTTGGGTTTCCTACTAGTGATTATCGTCAAGCTTTGAGTTTGCTAGAACAGTTGGGTTTGAAGGATCTTGCAGGGCAGAAAACTAGTAAACTCAGCGGTGGGCAGCAACAACGGGTGGCGATTGCTCGCGCTTTAATTCAGTCACCACAAATTCTTCTGGCTGATGAGCCGATTACAGGTTTGGATGTGATGGCGTCTAAACAGGTGATGGAAACTTTATCTAGGCTAAACTCCGAGCAAGGGATGACAATTGTTACAGTTTTGCATGATTTGGAAATAGCAGATCAATATGCCCAGCGTGCGATCGTTCTTGATGCTGGATGTGTCGTTTATGACGGTTCTTGTAACAAGGTTGAAGTCTATTTTGCCCAAGGGAATTATTGATGGTGATGAAAAATATTGAACGTTTTAGAAAACAATACTCTTGGGTAAGTAGTCTACTCATCCTATGCTTTGTTATAGTAATTTATAGTTGGGCATTGCAAGGTCTTCGCGTCGATTTCGCACTACTCAAAAACAGCTTGCCTTACATCCAAGATTTTGTCTCTCGGTTGTTTCCTCCCAATCTACAAGTTCTTGACATAGCAATTAAAGCACTAATTGAAACTGTACAGATGTCTTTATGGGGAACAACCATCGGCGCAATTCTTTCACTGCCAATTGCCATTGCTAGCGCCCGCAACATCGCCCCCCCTGGGTTGCAAGTCTTAGCTAATTTACTACAAAATGCTGTACGTTCTGTCCCTTCGATTGTATTAGGACTACTCTTTGTCGCAGCTACCGGATTAGGCGCACCTGCTGGCACTTTAGCTTTAAGTATCTATACAATTGGTTACTTAGGTAAGTTTTATCAAGAAGCAATTGAAGCAGTCGATCCCCACACTATAGAATCTTTACGAGTGATTGGTGCATCTAGAATCCAAATCGCTCAATACGGAATTTTACCCCAAGTAATGCCTTTGGGTTTAGGATATACTTTATGGATGTTTGAGTATAACATTCGTGCCGCTTCTGTACTAGGTGTAGTTGGAGCAGGCGGGATTGGTTTCCAGTTAAAAAGTTATATAGATGGCTTCGAGTACACCAAGGCAACTACTATGATGTTGGTGCTACTGGTAGTAGTCACTGTAATTGATGCCCTCAGCAGTGAATTACGTCATCGATTGGATTCATTATAGATCCCCAGTGCTTTTCATTAGTGCTTTTGATTCTATAGGGATTGAACTATATTAGAATACCTCATTTGCTATTTTTAGTAGCTCTCATACCAAATCCGCCGTTAAAACCTATATCTTGTAGAGACGTTACATGTAACGTCTCTACATTAAATGTGGTTTTTCAAGAAGGTTGTAAAAACCGGGTTTGGAATCGATAATTAGCAATTATGATTTTTGCACTGCACCCTTTTTCAGCTTATAAGCTAGCAATGTGCCACCCAATGCTAGAGAAACTACTATTGTTGATGGCTCTGGTACATCTGTTGTGTTTCTCGCCACTGCTTGTTGTTGGGTAGAGTTGTTATTGTTTTGTGGTGGTTTTTGATTACTGTCGCCGCCTCCTCCAAAGAGGGATATTACTAATGCGACTGCTCCGGCTATAGCATATTCCATTGTCACAATTCCTTTTTTGTATAGGTGTGGTATTGGTAGATACACCTATATATTTCTTTAGAGACGCGAAATTCCGCGTCTCTACGTTATTTGTTTAATCTATAACTTTGAGACTGTGTATTTATACATATTATAGTATAAAAACTTTTTGGTATTAAAAACTAAAAACCCAGTTTCTGTGAAGAAACCGGGTTTTTCAAGAATTTGGCACATATCTTGCCCAAAATATACGTGGTGATTATCTCAGTTATATAAAAACCCGGCTTAGGATACCGGGTTTGTCGATGCAAAATGTTTATTCATAAGTGTGGGAACTTGTGCAGCACTAATACGGCTATAGCGAGTTTTGTCGGGCATTACCAAGTTTGGTCCTGCTTTACAATTTTTCATACAGCCAGTGCCTTTGATTGTCACCTGCTCTTCTAAGCCGTTTTCACTCAAAGCTGCTTCCATCGCCTGACAAACTTCTTTACCACCGCGTTTCATACAATCAGACTTTTGACATATTAATATAGTAGCTTTCGCTGTTTTTTTCTTAGCATCGGTTGAGGAAGCGGGGACGAGTTCCAATCTTGAAGCAGATATTGTCGAAAATGTCTGCGCCTCAACTCTAGCCGCCATTACTCTTTCGGCTTTCAGTTTGATTTCACCAGTCTCGATATCGTGCTTTTTTTCACCGACAACTTGCAGCCATGTACCTGGTGCTAACCGTAAGTCAAAAGCAGCCCTTAAATGTTTAGCTAGTTTAACGTAGCATTCACCTTCAGGAGTGGCTAGTATCAAACCCTTAAGTTTATAGCCATCTTTAATGACAAAGTTTAGAAATTGTCCTTCAAGATGAAATTGTGATACTTCGTTACAGTAGGATTTGCTCATTTCGACCTCCTTTATTAATACAAGCAATAGGGTAGTGGTAGCTTGATTATTGTTTGTAGCGTTTGTACCAGCATAACTCAAGAGACCTAATTAGTTCTGCGCGGGCAATTGTGAATTGCCGCACGACGCTCCAAAGTTGAACTGCCGCTATGGTGTTACCAATTTCTACTGTTAATGGCTGATTAGTCCCACACGAGCAAGGAATGCCCAATTCCTTTAAGCGTTGATAAACTTGCCAACGGTCTGCCCAATCTACATCTACAGTGTATGCTTGTGCCTGTGGTTGTGAAAGTATTGATTTCAAGACAGTTTACCTCAAAGTGCAACAATATCGCAGTAATTCCTGCGGGTTTGGTGGCTGAGCTTTCTCATGGTCGAAAGTTCAGCCTCTTAAATAAGCATACCTTAGGTGCAAACTTTTCTCATTAATTTTAGAATAAAAAATTAAAAAATTCTATATTCGCGAAAAAAAAGAAATTTACATATCATAATTTAAACTTGGTGTCAAATAAAACGCTCCACACAGTTAATTAGTATGAAAAAAGTGGTGAAAAATTAAGATATAATGCTTTTTTTTTGCAATAAGGTTAAAAAAGTTGGAAATTTGTGGTGCTTACTATAATTTTTAAAATGTTAATATGTAGAGACTAAGCAGTCTGCATCTATAACTGCTCAAAAGCGAGGAGAACAATGTCTGAAACGCAAACTTTGTTACGGAATTTTGGTCAAGTTTATGACAATCCCATCTTGCTGGACAAAACTGTAACCGAGCCAGTATGTGAAGGATTTAACATCGCCTTAGCAAGTTTCCAGGCGCTGTATATCCAGTACCAAAAGCATCATTTTGTTGTGGAAGGAGCAGAATTTTATCAGCTACATGAATTCTTCAGCGATAGCTACGAACAAGTTCAAGAACATATCCATGAAATTGGAGAACGCTTGGATGGACTGGGCGGAGTACCTGTAGCTACCTTCAGCAAATTAGCAGAATTATGCGCCATTGAACAAGAACCAGATGGCGTGTTTTCTAACCGTCAAATGGTAGAAAATGACCTGAAAGCCGAGCAAGCAATGATTAACCTAATTCGTCGCCAAGCAGCACAGGCAGAGAGTTTAGGCGATCGCGCTACCCGGTATTTGTACGAACAAATTCTCTTAAAAACTGAGGAAAGAGCTTACCACTTGTCTCACTTCCTTGCTCATGACAGCTTAACCTTGGGATTTGTTCAACCTGCTCGTAACTAAGAAACTCATAATCTAGTTTAGCTTACCACAAACTCGCACAAAAGCAGGAAAGACTAGACTTTTAATAAAAGAAAATGGCAGAGAGGTACATTTTTACCAACCTCTCTGCCATTTTTACTTGGAGTAAATATAAAACTCAATATTTTTTCGGAAAATTTTTTATAATTCTGCTAATTAGCAAACATTTTTATTTAATTTTATTCTTACTACGAAATCATCAACCAGACATCTGTCTAAATAAGTAGCTTATTAGGGAAAAAATTTGTCAGCTTAAATAGAAGAAAATTGCAAATAAATTCCCAGATACCCGACAACTTTTACGAAGTCGGGTATCTTTCCAACAATTAGTTTTTCCCCCCTACAGCCCCCAACCCCAGAGGGAACCCCTAGCCCCCACTCACAAACTCCCCCCAATTGTCATGAAACCTGGAAAAGTTGATAATAAAAGCGTGAGTGAGGGGGAAAGAACTTTAAAATAATCTGGATTTGTATTCTATAACTCCACAAAGACTATGCCCCGCCGCGAAGACATCAGGAAGATTCTGCTACTAGGTTCTGGTCCGATAGTAATCGGACAAGCAAGTGAGTTTGACTATTCTGGAACCCAGGCTTGTAAGGCGTTGCGAGAAGAAGGTTATGAAGTGGTGCTAATTAATTCCAATCCCGCTACCATCATGACCGATCCGGAAACAGCCTCTAGCACCTACATTGAGCCACTCACACCAGAAATAGTGGAACTCGTTGTTGCCAAAGAACGCCCCGACGCCATACTTCCAACAATGGGAGGGCAAACAGCACTCAACCTAGCTGTGGCTTTAGCAAAAAATGGCGTGTTGGAAAAATACAACGTTGAGTTAATTGGCGCTAAGCTACCAGCCATTGAGAAAGCTGAAGACAGAAAACTTTTTAACGAAGCAATGGCGCGGATTGGGGTAAATGTGTGTCCCAGTGGAACAGCTTCATCTTTAGACGAAGCTAAGGCGATCGCCAAACAAATTGGCACTTATCCCTTGATTATTCGTCCTGCCTTTACAATGGGAGGTACAGGAGGAGGGATCGCCTACAACGAAGAAGAATTTGCCGAAATGGCACAAGTAGGTATAGACGCTAGTCCAGTATCGCAAATTCTCATCGACCAATCCCTACTAGGTTGGAAAGAATACGAATTAGAAGTAATGCGAGACTTGGCAGATAACGTTGTGATTATCTGCTCCATTGAAAACCTTGATCCAATGGGTATCCACACAGGAGACTCAATTACTGTCGCCCCCGCTCAAACCCTTACCGATAAAGAATACCAGCGGCTGCGGGATATGGCAATTAAAATTATCCGCGAAATTGGCGTAGAAACTGGTGGTTCTAATATCCAGTTTGCTATCAATCCGGTTAATGGGGAAGTGGTTGTAATTGAAATGAATCCCCGCGTTTCCCGTTCTTCTGCTTTGGCTTCTAAAGCTACTGGTTTCCCCATTGCGAAGATAGCAGCAAAGCTAGCTGTCGGCTACAGATTGGATGAAATTAAAAATGACATCACCAAAAAAACTCCAGCTTCCTTTGAACCAACGATTGATTATGTGGTAACAAAGGTTCCTCGCTTCGCTTTTGAAAAGTTCCCCGGTTCTGAGCCAGTACTGACAACGCAAATGAAGTCTGTTGGGGAAGCTATGGCTATCGGACGGACTTTCAACGAGTCTTTCCAAAAAGCTTTGCGTTCTTTGGAAACTGGGCGTGCTGGTTGGGGTTGTGATGGTAAAGAAAAGTTACCCAGTGGTGAACAAATTCGCGCTCAATTGCGGACGCCAAATCCAGAGCGTATTTTCGCTGTACGTCACGCTATGCAGTTGGGAATGAGTATTGAGGAAATTTACGAGTTAACAGGTATTGATCCTTGGTTTCTCGATAAGATGCAGCAACTGCTGGAGGTGGAAAAATTCCTGAAGCGGACTCCTTTACAGGAGTTGACACTAGAGCAAATGTATGATGTGAAGCGCCAAGGTTTTAGTGATCGCCAAATTGCTTATGCGACGAAAACTACTGAAGATGAGGTTCGTGCCTTCCGCCAAAACTTAGGTGTGATTCCGGTTTACAAAACAGTGGATACTTGCGCTGCTGAATTTGAGGCTTTTACTCCCTATTACTACTCTAGCTATGAAGAAGAAAACGAGATACTACCAACCACAAAACCTAAAGTGATGATTTTGGGTGGAGGACCTAACCGAATTGGGCAGGGTATTGAGTTTGACTATTGTTGTTGTCACGCCGCTTATGCTCTTAAGGAGGCTGGGTATGAAACGATTATGGTTAATTCTAATCCGGAAACGGTGTCTACAGATTATGATACTAGCGATCGCCTCTACTTTGAGCCTTTGACTAAGGAAGATGTGCTAAATATTATTGAGGCGGAAAATCCGGTTGGGGTGATTGTTCAGTTTGGGGGACAAACGCCTTTGAAGTTGGCGGTGTCGTTGCAGGAGTTTTTGAACCGCAAAGACGCCAAGGACGCACAGAAAGAGGGAATTGTTACTAAGATTTGGGGTACTTCTCCGGATTCGATTGATATTGCTGAGGATCGGGAGCGGTTTGAGCAGATTTTGGCACAGTTGAAGATTGCTCAGCCACAAAATGGGATTGCTCGGACTTATGAGGATGCTTTGGTTGTTGCTCAACGTGTTGGTTATCCGGTGGTGGTACGTCCTAGTTATGTTTTGGGGGGAAGGGCGATGGAAATTGTCTACTCTGATACTGATTTGGAACGCTACATGACTTTTGCTGTGCAGGTGGAGCCAGAACATCCGATTTTGATTGATAAGTTTTTGGAAAATGCGATTGAAGTGGATGTGGATGCGATCGCTGACAGTACTGGGCAGGTAGTTGTTGGTGGTATTATGGAACACATTGAGCAGGCTGGTATTCATTCTGGTGATTCTGCTTGCACAATACCTTCTATTTCGCTTCCACCATTAGTATTAGATCAAATTCGCTCCTGGACGGTGCAGTTGGCGAAGGCTCTGAAGGTTGTGGGGTTGATGAATATTCAGTTTGCTGTGGTTGGTTGTCAAAGTTATTCTCCCCAAGTTTATATTTTGGAAGCTAATCCCCGCGCTTCTCGTACTGTACCTTTTGTTTCTAAGGCGATTGGTGTACCACTGGCGAAAATTGCCTCTTTGATTATGTCTGGTAAAACTTTGGCTGAGCTAGGTTTTACTCAAGAAGTCATCCCGGAACATATTGCTGTTAAGGAAGCGGTGTTACCGTTTAATAAATTCCCTGGTACTGATGTAATTTTGGGACCGGAGATGCGCTCTACTGGTGAGGTGATGGGAATTGATAGCGACTTTGGACGCGCTTTTGCTAAGGCGTCCATGGGCGCTGGGGAGCGTTTACCTTTGACTGGCACGGTGTTTGTGTCGATGAACAACCGCGATAAAACTGCTTCTGTTCCTGTGGTGAAGGAATTTATTGAATTGGGTTTTTCTGTGCTGGCGACAGATGGAACACGCCGCGTTCTGCGCGAACATGGGTTAGATGTGGAGTTAGTACTAAAACTTCATGAAGGGCGTCCTCATGTGTTGGATGCAATTAAAAATCACAAAATTCAACTGATTGTCAATACACCTTCAGGAGAGGAAGCACGAGCAGATGCTAGACTCATCCGCCGTACTGCTTTGACTTACAAAATCCCGATCATCACTACTATTGCAGGCGCAAAAGCAACCGTTGCCGCCATTCGTTCCCTGCAACAAACAACTTTAGATGTGAGGAGCATTCAGGAATATAGCACAGTACCTAAGTCTTGAAGTAGGGCAGTTCTGGGTAGGGAGTAGGGGGGCAGGGGAGAAAAACTAATTGTTAGCTCCCTCTCTCCCTAAAATGGCTGTGTAAATTTCTTCTCATAAATGTTACAATAGTCAACAATAAAGAAAAATAAGCTAAAATAATTTTTAACTAGCTACCTATTATCTAACTTTGGATAAATGTAAGCAAAAGGAGAAAACAGTAAACTCTGGCAGTAAATAGTCAGAGATAATAAAAATTAGGCATCAGTTTCATCAAGCGCACTAATTGCGCTTAATTTGCATTTCCCAGGAACACTGGAACACCCAAGTCAAGACAGATATCAGTTAGCTACGAAGTCGTTAAACCCATCATTACTATAGAGTACGACGCCATGAAGACTGCTCAGACAGCAACAGACCTTGTGCGGACTTATTTACGAGAGATTGGACGTGTACCGCTCTTAACCCACGAGGAGGAGATTTTTTATGGCAAACAAGTTCAGCGTGCAACTAGCTTGCATATGGTGAGAGAAACTTTGGCGCTCCAATTAGGTCGTCAACCAACTATACCAGAGTGGGCGACAGCAACGGCATTAGAACCACCAGAGTTGAATGAAGCGATCGCAGATGGAGAAATCGCTAAACGCAAGATGGTAGAAGCCAATTTGCGATTGGTGGTATCGGTAGCGAAAAAGTATATTAAGCGGAACGTTGATTTACTCGACTTGATTCAAGAAGGTAGCATAGGAATGCAACGGGGTGTAGAAAAGTTTGACCCCACCAAAGGTTACAGATTCTCTACTTATGCTTATTGGTGGATTCGCCAAGCAATTACCAGGGCGATCGCCGAAAAAGGTCGTACAGTTCGCTTACCTATCCATATTACCGAAAAATTAAATAAAATTAAAAAGGCGCAGCGTCAATTATCCCAACAATTAGGACGTGCCCCCAGTATTTCTGAGTTAGCTCAAGAATTGGAGTTGACTCCTAGACAAGTACGAGAGTACCTAGAAAAGGCTCGCTTACCATTATCATTAGATTTACGTTTAGGAGATAATTACGACACTGAACTTGGAGAAATGTTAGAAGATCCAGGCGCTTCTCCAGAAGACTTTGTGACGCAATCTTCTCTATCTTACGATTTAGATCGCCTCATGACACAACTTACGCCACAACAAAGAGAAGTAATCTCCCTACGCTTTGGTTTAGCTGATGGACAAGCACTAACTTTAGCAAGAATTGGCGAACTACTAAATATTAGTCGTGAACGAGTGCGGCAAATAGAACGGGAAGCCTTATCTAAACTGCGTAAGTCTAAAGCCAATATTGATGAATATTTGGCAAGCTAATCGTAAAACCCGCTAAATTTGGTACGGTTACACCGACTACCAGATCCCAAATAGCTTGTTACATTAGTTTTCAAGAACATAAGAAATTTAGCTAAAGACCCAGTTGTGGTAAACAAGGAGAGATAACGTGAATAACTCATCTAATCGCGTCTCTGAATTTTTTGACAGTGAGTCTGAAACAGGCAACATGCTCATGCAATACGTTAAATCTCTAACTCCAGAGACAATTACACAGCTATCTAAACCTACATCTAATGATGTATTTCAGGTAATGGAGCATAACATTATTGGATTGTTAGGAAACATGCCTTCAGAACACTTTAATGTTACAGTTACTACTAATAGAGAAAATCTTGGTCGTTTACTCGCTTCGGCTATGATGAGTGGTTATTTCTTACGTAATGCTGAACAGAGAATGAACTTTGAAATGGCGTTACGCGGAACTGAAGCCAACAACTCTGAAGAAGTTGAATAGTAAGTTCAGCTTAAAGAATGAAAATCAAATATAGTAATAAAATACAAGCTCGGTAGTGATCAAGTCTGCCGAGTTTTTTAGTTATAACTACCCATGACAAAAACCTCTCCCCCACATAAAATCATTGGTGTCGCTGTAATCTGGAACGACTTAGGGCAAATTCTAATCGACCGCCGTCTTCCTGAAGGAGTTATGGGTGGTTTGTGGGAATTTCCCGGCGGTAAAATCGAACCGGGTGAAACTGTCGAAGATTGTATTAAACGAGAAATTCACGAGGAAATAGGAATAGAGATTGAAGTGGGTGAACATCTAACCACAATCGATCACACTTATACCCACTTGCGCGTTACCCTCACTGTGCATCACTGTCGCCATCTAACTGGTATTCCTCAACCAATTGAATGTGCTGAAATTCGCTGGGTAAACTTGGATGAGTTAGAACAATTTGAATTTCCGCAAGCAAATTTTCAGATTATTCAGGTTTTACGTCAGAGTGTTTAAGTAATTTTTGTAATTTTGTGTAACGATACATTTATTATGGAAAAATAAATAGATACAGGAACTGAAAATGACTAGTCAAAAAACCTATGTCGAAGCTTGTAACGACTTTGATAAAATTTACAATGAGGCAATTAAAAGCCGAGAACCTGTAGTTGTCTCTCGCGAAGGTGGTGAAAGCGTATCCGTAATTCCTACATCAGAGCTTAACAATATTATAGAAACAGCCTACCTATTTCAGTCACCTGAAAATGCAGCTCGTCTTTTAGATGCTTTACAACGTGTTAAAGCAAAGACTAATGAACCTCAGACTATAGAGGAGCTTCGTAAAGAGTTTAATTTATACGAAGAAGACTAACAAGTCAATGCCAGAAAATCTAGAACCAGAAGAACTCTCTCAATTTGAAATTTCTCAAGATATCTCAGAACAAGACCTCGTTTTTGACAGGCGGTTTTTAGAAGATCTCACCTATTGGGTAGAGACAAATAGAAAGGTTGCACTTCGAGTTTTATCTCTAGTTGAAGAAATCAGACGTAATCCTTTTGAAGGAACAGGTAAACCAGAAAGATTAAAATACTATGACGTTAACATATGGTCACGGCGACTCACTCAAGTAGATCGCATTGTTTATGTAGTAAGTCATAACCGCATTGAGTTTATTCAAGCTCGCTATCATTATAGCGATCGCTGACAAGGAACGAGACTCAGTAGAGACTTCGTCTGATCGCGTCTCTACTTAACTAGGATAAACTGGTAATATAAAGTGAAATAAAGCACCGTTACTAGGTGGTGCAGGGTCAACCCAAATTTGACCGTAGTGCGCTTTGATGATACGTTGGCATAAGCATAGTCCAATGCCATAGCCTTCTGTACCTTCATCCCGTTCTAAGCGATAGTGCTGTTCAAAAATTGCTAAGCGATTTTCTTCAGGAATCCCAGGACCAGTATCGCCTATACTAAATTGAACTTTTTGTGTAGTACGGTGTAGCCCAGAAATACTGATAGTGCCATCAGCAGGTGTATATTTTATAGCATTGTCTAAAAGATTGATGAGCACTTGACGTATACGTTCTGGATCTGCATATACACACGGTAAATCTTCGGGGATGTCTTTCTTGATTTTGAGGGATTTGGCTGTGTAGCGATGGCGCAATTCTTCGAGTACTTCAAAACAAAGATTGCCAAGCTCCATCTTTTGTGGTTGAATAGGAATCTCACTATCTTGACCACGACCTACCTGCAAAAGGTCAGTAATCATCCGGTCAATGATTTTAGTTTGGCTGCGGGCTTGTTTAAATAGATGCGCCGTCATTGCAGGTGACAAACGCTCGAATTCACCTTTGTCTAAATTGTAGTTAGATTGTAAAGTATCTAAGGCGATCGCACAAGCTGTGAGAGGATTGCGCAGATCGTGTGCTAACATAGCAATTACTCTATCTTTAAACTGTATCTGCTCCTGCAGCTTGTCTTTCTCCTGTTTCAAACGAAAAATTTCATCTGATAGTTTGAGTAATTCAGCAGAAACAGCAACTGAGCGGATTGAGGCAACAGGCGTACTAACACGACCATTTTCCTCTAAACTTTCTTGTAAACCATTCTGTAATGTTAAGTAGGTATCTATAGCTACTTGCCAACGAGGCCACCAGTTCTTCAGCTGAGCGACTATATTACTACCTGCCAAGATTTGTCGTGGTTCGGGATGGATTTTGATTAAAGCTGGTGTTGCTACCAGTTTAAAGTGTTCTGCTAGATAGGGTTGTTGCCCGACATCAATAATTTGGAGCTCAAATTTGTAATCAGCCTCCAATTGTCTGAGGTAAGAGCGAATTCGCTGCACTTGTTGTCGAGACTTTGGACGCTCATCGACAAAAAGTAACAGTTGGAGAGGAGCCTCTGAATAAATAGGCTGATCCTGGGAAACTTGCATGTAATCTCGTTTCAGCACGGGTAATATACCAACGACGCTCTACAGTTCTTAAAAATTACTGGTGGCTGTTGATGGAATGGTCATTCTATTTTTTTCAATTTAATATCTATTTTAGATTTTTCTTACTACACATCCACATAGGTTTTTGAATACGACACATATTTCTCGATTTTTCCCTCCCTCTAGCCCTAGCTTTTTTTCTTGAGAACCTGAAAAATGTTGCTGCGCCGTCATTTTCTCTCAGTCAAATTCTTTCGTCAAGCCCAACTGAGAGCTTTTCATAGTACCATCACAAACAGCGCTCACAAAACTTCCATCTGCTTAAGCTCATTTGGTACAAGCTGAAAAAGCATTTTCTCTAGGAGCTCAGTCTCACAATCCAAGAGTTACTGAAGCCGCAATAGATCCTGCCTACAAATTAGATGCTCTTGAGGCGCTTCTTTATACCAGGTTTTTGCCAATGCCTGATACTGGCATTTTGATAGTGCTACCACACCCAGTCTACCATTGTCTACTCAATACTCAATTATATTTAGTTGAGCAAGAGTGTAGCTTGAACGTTATTTATTTCCATCCTTGGGTGTGGGTGGGAGTTTACTTCCAGCTTAGCACTTGCGATGGTGAACGATCGCTTTATGCTATTGTATGGCAAATTAGATTGTGGCTTTATGGTGGATTTAAAAAATCTGCCTATTACTTATACTGTTATTTGACGTGTTTTAAATTGCTGCCAAGCTCCATCATGAGAGAATTTAGCGCCATTTATTAAGTATTAATACTGAGATTTTCTGAGGAAAATAATTGAGACAACATCTTGCCGTATAACAAAAGAATTGACTATAACAGAGTTATTTCAATTTATTCCGTGAAAACGGAGTGCGGCTATCAGTAGGAACACTTGAGGAGATGGCGATCGCCCAGAGAGTAAAATAGCAGCGTATGCCGTAACGCTCTGATTAATTTGACATAATTAATTATCCTAAAATTTTTACTAAATGAAACTTGATTCTTTAAACACAAATACTAACCAAATCTTGCCTTCAGATCTTGTTAACAGTATAGATAAAGTCTTAATTATTGCCTACAAAGAATCAACCGAGCAGCTAGAAGAAACCTTAAATAGAGAAGGCTTAGCCTGCGTTGTGCAAAGACAAGAAACCAAACCAGAATATCAAAACTTTTCGCGGAGTTACTTGTGCCTGCTCAATCATCAAAGAGCTTGGGAAAAAGCCGCACTCTTATCAAAACCAACTCTAATTATGGAAGCAGATTTTGTGCCAGTGCTTGGGTTGGGCAAACTTCCTCTACCATTTAATCCGCATCAAAGTGATGTGGGAATTAGTTGGCTATATACTTGTGCGCCGCAGGTGTATAGCATTTCACCTGATGGTTATGCTGAAGGATTTTCCGTTTCCACAGTTGCCTACATTGTTACACCCCAAGGAGCGAGGTGCTTGCTTGACTTATTGAAGGAAGTGACAGAAAAAAAAGGAGCCACTACTTACTCAAGTTGGGATTCCACCATCGATCCATTTCTTCGTCAGCGAAAGCTGAAGAACTATATTCCTTGGCGGAATTATGGTGAACATGGGGGTTTACCCAATCCAGAACATCATCAAAATAATTTGAGTAAAACTCATCGCGCTGATGTTCTCTATGGTAAGCTAGCATTTATGCCCATGTATGCAGTTAACGGTAGCAGACAGCAGTTTCTCATGATTAGGCTTCAGGCTCGTCTGAAAGGAATAGCGCGTCTGGTAACAGGACGCTTTTTACGTCTTCGAGTTCTTCAAGGTTCCAGTACACCAGCTAAAATACTTAGGTTTGCAGTTTTTCGACATTTTTCCTTAATTCCTTGACTCCATGCGCTACGGTAGGAAATGACACTCAATTTGTGATTTCCTGTGGTGCGCTGTAAACGTCCAACGATATTTCTGAGTTTGGCTGTTTTACTCACCTCTTTAACAGCCTGTGCTAACACTCCAGTTGCCAAAAACCTGGAGCAATCTTTGGCGGCAGATTCCAGGTTGAAAGATAACCCTGTTTCCTTTGGCGCTAACCAGGTAAGTAATAGCCAACCTACGCCAACTACTCAACCAACAGTTCAATTACCTGCCGATTTTCCCAAAGAAATTCCCGTATATCCTAATGCCAACCTACTTGAAGTTACACCTTCTAGTAATTCTGCACGCTGGACAAGTTCCGACCCTAGTAATATAATTGCTAGCTATTATCAGCAACAGTTTCAGGCAAATAACTGGCAAATTTTGTCAAATTCTAACGATCAAAATGGGTTGCTAGAGGCAAAACGTAATGATGTACAGGTAAAAGTTTCGATTCAGCCAAAATCAGTTACCAACGCTGCACCTAATCAACCACAAACAGCCACTGAATTGCTAATTGAGTACAGACGCGGCGAAGCAACAGCACAAAGTACCCCAACTCCTGAAGCTTCTCCTAATGAAACTATTTCACCAGGCAGTCCGCAATTTATTGGTCCTTCTGCACCAGCAACACCATTGAGTGTAGCAGCTAATCAAAATACTACTACACCAGCACAAGAAATTGCTGATTTGAAAGGTACACCATCTGAGTTACAGCAATACGTAAAGGACTTAGTAGCTTTGGGTGTTATACCTGTACAAGCAAATACAGCTAAGAGTAATAGCGCTACTACCAACCAATTTGAACCGGGTAAAACTATCACCCGTAGAGAATATGCTCGTTGGTTGGTTGCTGCTAACAATGCGATGCATGCCAACAATCCGGCGAAGCAGATTCGCTTGGCATCACAAAGCGCTCAACCTGCTTTTCGTGATGTGCCGAAAACACATCCTGATTTTCCCGCAATTCAGGGACTTGCAGAAGCAGGGTTAATTCCGAGTTCTTTATCAGGAGATTCTACAGCAGTTTTGTTTCGTCCCGATGCACCACTGACACGAGAACAATTGATTTTATGGAAAATACCTCTCGATATCCGTTCTTCTTTGCCTACAGCAAATATAGATACAGTTAGGCAAACTTGGGGTTTTCAAGATGCGGCAAAAATTGATCCTCTAGCGTTACGCGCAGTATTGGCTGATTTCCAAAACGCGGAAAAATCTAATATCCGTAGGGTATTTGGTTATACAACGCTGTTCCAACCTAAGAAGCCAGTTTCTAGGGCTGAGGCTGCTGCTGCTTTGTGGTACTTCGGTACTCAGAGTGAGGGTGTGTCGGCTGTTGATGCTTTGAAGTTGAAGTCATAAATATCCCCTAAAGATACCCGACTTCTTCAAGAAGTCGGGTATCTATTTTACTTTAGGATGTACTGACTAATGATTGCTTATTGAATCTAAAATTGATTGTACTTCTATAGTAAGCATTACAAATTTGGTGATGTAAATAAACAAATAACTAACATAGTTATTTACTTTAAATTACTATAGCGCTCCTAAATGATTTTCAAATATGACTGTTTTGACTGATGACTGCTAACAGTTGACAGTCAACTGTCAACTGTCAACTGTTAACAGCCCAAACGAAAAGTTTGTAACTCAAATAGGATTGCTATATAGTAATCCTATTTGAATGCTCGGAAACGAACCGCTGAATAGTAGGGGTACAATAATATTGTGCCCCTACTTGTATGGCTGCTCAATATAAAAATTAGGTAAAGATAAACTTTTACTATAATTATATTTGATATTATCAGGTAAAATATAACATAAAATTTTATTTCTAGAAAGAAATGAGAAAACAATTTATCGCAGCAGGCTTTGTTTTCTTCTCCTTAATTTCCGCCCAGAAGGCAACGGCTGCTGATTTTAGTCAGTTAGTTGTCTTCGGTGACAGTCTTTCTGATACTGGCAATACGTTTAATATCAGCGGAGGATTAATCAATCCCACAACAGCCATTCCCCCAAATCCGCCCTACTTTCAAGGACGTTTTTCTAATGATTTGGTTTGGGTGGACTATGTTGGAGAGCAACTAGGATTAACCCCCACTTTATTCACTGCCCTTACTACCACTATTCCTACCCAAGGCATTAATTTCGCCATAGGGGGTGCTAATTCCGGCACGGGTAACGCGATCGTTCCTAATATACCCCTACCAGGAGTCCAAGAGCAAGTCGGCTTGTTTGCGCAACCCTTACTTACCAGTAATCAAACCGCAGATCCCAATGCCCTCTTTGCTGTGTGGGGAGGCGGAAATGATTACTTGTTTGGTAACGTTACCGATCCTAATCAAACAGTTCAAAATTTATCAAATTCGGTAGCGACACTTGCCTCTGTTGGCGCAAAAAATATTTTGGTATTTAACTTGCCAGATTTGGGCAAAACTCCAGCAGCCTTGGCGGCGGGAAACTCCAGCAATTTAACTACTTTAACAACCATTCATAATGCTGCACTGGCATCAGCTTTGAGTCAACTTAGCTCATCAAACCCTGGTGTCAATATCATTCCTGTTGATGTTTATTCCCTAATTAATCGAATCATCGCCAATCCAGGAGAATTTGGTTTCAACAATGTTACCGCATCTTGTGTAATAGGTGACTTACAGAACATCACAAGTGTATGTAACAATCCCAATGACTTTTTGTTCTTTGATGCCGTGCATCCCTCAACAAACGCTCATAGGTTAGTAGCAGACACAGTATTTTCGGCAACTAATGCTACCTCAGTTCCCGAACCAACGGCTACGTTGGGTATATTAGCACTTGGTATCGGTGCAGCAGGAGTGCTAAAACGTAAACAAAAACAGTCAGCGATTGCGCGGAGCGCAGCGGCAAAGCCGAACGCACCTGCGAGTCGGGTTCAGGAGGTTTAAGCTAAGATAATGCTAGAAGACCCGGATAAACCGAAAGAAGTTTGGACTGATTATGTTTGGGCGGAGGATGAAGCTCAAGCGATTAAGAAATGTCAGCTAAAGGCAGAAAAAGCAACCATTGAAGGAAAGACTTATGTCAAATTAATTGGTATACCAAAGAAAGTTGGCAAGGGTAAACGTTACGAATGTACTTTTGAAGGTGAAAATTATGACACTTGAGCTTCCAGTTATTCCTAAGCTAGGAGAAGTTTTTTTGGCAGTGGATTTAACTGCTGTGAGAAATATGACTCTTGCAGAAACATTAAAAGTGCTTGAGAATATGGGTTATAACCCCACCCTGCGGTATCGACAATCGCTTGATGGAACAGTCTCCGTTTATGCTCTCCTAGTACACGAGCATGTTAACCCAGAAATATTGCAAAACTCTGATTACCTTGGAGAAGAATTAGACGCACTTGCTGAAGTAATTCAGCCAGCAGATGCCATTACGTCACCGCGCGGGATTATGTCAGCTTTGACGCCAGTACCCGCAAGGCGTTAGTATAAGGTATGTGGAACTACGAACATCTATTCAAAAATATTGAAGAATTGGTAATGCACCATTCTCCAAGTGGTGCTGAAGCAGAAATTAATCAGTATTTGATGCAGCGCTTTGCGGCACTGGGTGTAGAAGTTTGGCACGATCGCGCCGATAATATCATAGCCAAAATACCAGGTAAAAATTTATCTGGAGCGATCGCCATCACCGCCCATAAAGATGAAATTGGCGCGATTGTGAAAACTGTAGGCGATAAAGGTAGAATTGAAGTCCGCAAACTGGGTGGGGCATATCCGTGGGTTTACGGTGAAGGTGTAGTAGATTTACTAGGGGATAATGAAACTATTAGTGGTATTCTCAGCTTTGGTTCCCGTCATGTCTCCCATGAATCACCTCAACAAGTTCAGCAGGAAAAGACTTCCGTAAAGTGGGAAAACGTTTGGGTGGAGACAAAATGCACATCTGCTGAATTAGAAGCGGCAGGTGTTCGAGCCGGAACCAGAATGGTTGTGGGCAAACATCGCAAGCGTCCCGTTCGTCTCAAAAATTATGTAGCAAGTTATACTTTAGATAATAAAGCCTCTGTTGCCATTCTCTTGGCTTTAGCAGAAAAACTCAAACAGCCAGCAGTAGATGTTTATTTAGTCGCATCAGCAAAAGAAGAAGTAGGGGCAATTGGAGCGCTTTTCTTTACTCAACACCAGCGTTTAGATGCGTTGATTGCACTGGAAATTTGTCCCCTCGCACTAGAATACCCAATTGAAGATGGGGAAAGTCCGGTGATACTATCTCAAGATAGCTATGGCATTTACGATGAAACACTCAATGGGCAACTGCGTGACTGCGCAAAGCAACTAAATCTGCCAGTACAGTTAGCAATTTTAAGTAAGTTTGGTAGCGATGCTTCTATTGCAATGAAATTTGGGCATGTTGCCCGCGCCGCTTGCTTAGCATTTCCCACGCAAAACACTCATGGTTATGAAATTGCCCATCTCGGAGCGATCGCCAACTGCATCAATTTATTAGAAATATTTTGCAATACCCCGTAGAGACGTTCCGCCGGAACGTCTGTACAGTAAGCCGCCGGAACGTCTGTACAGTTTTTTATCAAATTAATTACAAAAGCAAAATTTCCGACAATGATCTAGTAGACTCTTAAACGAGTCTGTTTTTTACTGAGAACACTATCCCAATGTCTAAAACTGTAGCCGATGTAATGACCCGTAATCCAACTGTAGTTAAGCGGGAAACTCCTCTAAAAGAAGCTATTCAGATTCTGGCACAACAACATATTAGTGGACTATCTGTAGTAGATGACGCTCTTCAGTTAATCGGCATTATCTCAGAAACAGACTTGATGTGGCAAGAGACTGGCGTTACTCCTCCGGCGTACATCATGTTCCTCGATAGCGTTATCTATTTACAAAATCCTGTAACTTACGATCGCGACTTGCATAAAGCACTAGCGCAAACAGTTGGGGAACTAATGAGTGTAAACCCTGTGACTACCTCCCCAGACAAAACTATTACAGAAGCAGCAAAAATAATTCAAGAACATAAGGTTCACCAATTGCCAGTACTTGACAGCGCGGGTCAAGTAGTTGGTATGCTCACTCTTAGTAACATTATTCAGGCAATGGCAGCAAGTGAAGATTAGTTAACTGTTAACTGTTAACTGTTAACTGAGAACAAAATTCTTTTACAAATTAGGATAGTTAAATGAGCATTACCCCTGAATCGGTTAAGCAATTGCTCAGTTCAGAAGATTTGGGCGATCGCTTGCGTGCAGTCAATCAAATTCGCGAATTAGAACCAACAATTGGTTTTGAATTACTTCAAACCCCTATTGAAGATAGCAATGCCCGTGTGCGATACTCAGCCGTGAGTCAGTTGGATACACTGGGCGGACAAAATTTAGATTTGTCCTTAAATATATTACGTCGGTTGCTCAAAGATCCAGAGCCGGATGTACAAGCAGCAGCGGCAGACAGTTTAGGCGCACTTAAATTAAAAGCAGCTTTTGACGACTTACAACAGCTTTACCAAACTAGCAATGAGTGGATTGTAAAATTTAGCATTATCGCTGCATTAGGAGAGTTAAGCGAACCGCGTTCCTTTGAATTACTCAAGGAAGCACTCTCATCAGACAATGGGTTAATCCAAACTGCTGCCATTAGTTCTCTTGGTGAGTTGGGAGATACACAAGCAGTTCCCTTACTTGCTCCTTTTGCTGACAACCCTGATTGGCAAATCCGTTACAGAGTCGCGCAAGCTTTGAATAATTTAGGCAGTACAGATGCTAAAGATATTTTAGCGTCTCTCGCTAATGATGAAGTAGAAGCTGTAGCTACAGAAGCGAAAAAAGCTATATAGAAGGAGACAGGAAACAGGAGAAATTACTGGTTAATTTTTCATAGATCCTCAAGATAGCTCCCCGATTTCGTAAAAGTTGTCGGGGAGCTTGCGGTTTTTACTTAATTTAGTTTTTAATTTTAAACTTATTCAATAAATCTCAAGTTGTAAACTTACTTATTTATTAGTTATCTACTTAAGTAAAATAAAAAACTTTATTTCACAGTAAAGATTGTATTAATTTGGACTTTCTAACTACCAGAATAGAAAAAATCGAAATAAATTAGTTTCAGAGGCAAAAAGCACGCAACAACTTGTGAATACTGCCTCCTAAAAAATAAAAAATTGTTAGAAAGCGAGATCTTATGCGAAATATTAAAGTTGTAGTGGCAACAATTTTCAGCACAATGGGTTTAGGTTTAGCGGTTATGCCTGCTGCTCATGCTGCTTCTCTGATTCCTCAACAAGAAGGTGAAGTTAAACTCACCAACGTGTCATGTGTCGCCAGCACTTGTATAGATGTAGAGAAAGATATGGGTTTCAAAGTGACAAGTCTGGGCTACGACTTTGATAGTAAAGGACCACAGTATGGACTCTCGCGTTTATTTGTTGATAAAAGTGCTACGGCAAATGATTGGGGTTTTGGAATTAAATTTGGTCAACAGGATGCAGGAACTAACACAGCTTCTAATCAATTCTGGTATCGCCCTGTAGCTTATCAAGCGGCAACAGCTAATTCTGCTCCAACAGGAAATAGTACTCCAGCAGAAGGTAGTCAGTTGGAAATTGGTCGGTTTAAGTTTGAATTAGGTAACATATTTTCCGAAGTGAAAATAGACTTCTTTGATGTGGAAGATGGTGGTACTGGTATTTTAGAAGTGAATGGAACTCCAGTTCAACAGCTACTTGCTGCAGGACCTGACAGTAACATTCAATCGTTAACATTGAAAAACGTCAGTTCTTTCGTAGTTCAAATGGGTAAGCCCGGTCCTGATAGTATATTTAAACAAACTGGAGATGGTGTCAGGTTGTCAGGGCTAACAGTAGGCGCAACTGTACCTGAACCGGGAACTGTTATGAGCTTAGGTGCTTTAGCTGTGGTAGGAGTGTTTGGCTTGCGCCGAGGTAAAAAATTTATCAGCGCAGGTTAAGGAAATTGCTTTAACTAGACACATATATAGGGACACGGCAATGCCGTGCCCCTACGTTCTTTGTTGGTAAATTAACCACCATAAACTTGAGTCCAAGTTGTGACAAGAAAAACCACAACTGCACCGAGTGCTAACAACCCTTGAATCAAATTGCCTACCAACGTACCGAAGATAATTCCTAAACCAGCCTTAACAGCTTGCTGCCAATCTCGTCGAAAAAGGTACTCACCAATAATTGCCCCAAGAAGTGGTCCTAACAATATTCCCAATAAAGGACCACCAAATGGTAAAGTTGGCAATAATCCCAAAAACCCTACAATCAATCCCACAATTGCGCCAATTTGTCCCCACTGGCTAGCACCTGCTTTTTTTGCTCCCAAGTAGCCAGCTAAGAAATCAACACCAAGACTAAGAAGCAAAACTACAACTGTTACAATTAGTGGTATTTTTACTGCCGTAAAGGAACCACTAATAACTCCCCATATTATAACTGCAGCTAAAATTAAACTAGATCCTGGAAGTACGGGAACCATCGCGCCGACTACACCGACAGCCATCACGACGACTAGTAACCAGTAAATAATTTGCCAATAAGTATTTTGCATAGAATTTTGTTATTTATCTTTGTTAATTATCCCCTCATTTAAAGTAACAGCTAATTTATCTGCAATGCCTGCAATCCAATTTTCATCTTGTTTAGTATAACTGCGTGGAGCATTAGCGCCCAAAATTAGGACGCCTTGGTTGCCAATCGGTTGACAAATTACACCTTGAGTATTTTCTGGCAAATAATCAAATTCAATCCTGCCTGGATAAACTTTCAAATCAACCAGATACACTGGCTTTTGTTTTTCCAACACTCGGTTTAAAATTGGTCCTGGTAAAACTTCTGATTTAGTTCCCAAAATGCCGCGCCGTAACAAAACTTTACCTTGAGCAAAAACTACAACTGAGCGTGTGACTGTATTGGTTAATAATAAATGAGATGCCCAAGCTAGTTCGATTTTGACGGCTTGGCTTAAATCAGGAGCAAGTACAAAACCTTCTTCTCCAATTAACTCTACAGCATCAGGCGATCGCGGTTGTACTTGTTGCCAGATTAACCCGGTCAAAATCAAGATTGCACTTAAAATTACACCCAGAGCATCAGCACGCGCTTGAGAAGAAGTCAGTTCTGGTGTGAGAATACGATTAACCAGCAAAAGTACAGCGCCTAACCCACCCACGACAATAGGTAGACGCCGCAAAATTCGATTCGGATCGGGTTTAGCCATATGATAAATTTAGTCAGTCGTACAGACGCTCCGGCGGAGCGTCTGTACAGGAGGCAGCATCATCACAAGTTAAAAGGTAACAAAATAATTGTCTTTCTTTTTACTTTTTACTTTTTACTTCTCCTCACTCTTCCCCTGGTTCAATAATCCGTTGGAATAGATAACCCGTACCGCGTGCAGTGAGAATTAACTCAGGGTTACTGGGATCATCTTCTAACTTAGCTCGCAAACGAGAGATATGCACGTCTACCACACGGGTGTCTACATGACGTTCTGGTGTATATCCCCATACTTCTTGTAAAATTTCTGAACGAGAAAAAGCTTCTCCAGAGCGGCTGACTAACAACTCTAACAAGCTAAACTCCATGCCTGTCAACCGGATACGCTCATCGCCTTTGTAAACTTGTCGCTTGTTGGTATCGATTCTAATATTACCAACATGGATTACTCCAGAACTAGGAATCCCAGAAGCACCTGTTTTGTCTACCCTTCGCAGCACTGAGCGAATGCGGGCTTCTAGCTCTTTAGGCGAAAATGGTTTAACTACGTAGTCATCAGCACCCAATTCCAACCCGGTGATGCGGTCAGCGACATCTCCCAAAGCTGTTAGCATAATAATAGGGACATCTGATTCCTTGCGTAATTCTTGGCACACACCGTAGCCATCTAGCTTTGGCATCATTACATCCAAAACTACTAAATCA
This sequence comes from Iningainema tapete BLCC-T55, assembly GCF_014698965.1. Taxonomy (GTDB): domain Bacteria; phylum Cyanobacteriota; class Cyanobacteriia; order Cyanobacteriales; family Nostocaceae; genus Iningainema; species Iningainema tapete. Next base: position 20,671 of record NZ_JACXAE010000046.1, on the reverse strand, counting down.
GGATCGGCTTTGCGAAAAGTGTCCAAAGCTTCCTCGCCATCACCAGCTGTTACTACATCATAGCCAATCATGGAAAGGCGCGTTTCTAATATCCGTCGAATGCTGGCTTCATCATCCACTACCAGAATTTTTTCTTTATGACTCTCCAAGTTTCTCAACGCTCCTTAACTAAAAATTTACATGATTAATTTTTCATACCATATTATTAAGATATCATCCCACATTTCGATTGGGAAAAGCCTGCATCTACAAGCATTGTTGGATTTCACTGTTCGCTGTTTGAATTAAGAAAAAATTAAGATTATTTAATAAGATTTAAGAATGGCAAAGCCAAAAACCTATTACGTTTGTAACGAATGTGGATCTGAATCTCCCCAATGGTTTGGTAAATGTCCGGCTTGCGGCACATACAATTCTCTGGAAGAGCAGATTTCTATCACCTCATCAACAGATGTACCGAGTAGAGGAGGAGTAAGTGGTTGGCAGCAGCAGGGGAATAACAAGCCTGCCAACAAACCAGCCAAACCACGCGCTTCCTTGACTTTTGAACAAATAAGCGATCGCCAAGTAACTCGGTGGGAGTCTGGTTATGGAGAACTAGATCGAGTTCTGGGCGGTGGAGTTGTTCCTGGTTCAATGGTACTAATTGGTGGCGATCCCGGCATTGGTAAATCTACGCTACTGCTGCAAGTATCAAATCGATTAGCACAAAGATACCGCATCCTCTATGTTTCTGGGGAAGAATCTGGACAACAGGTGAAATTAAGAGCTTTGCGCTTGGGGGTGGGAAAAGATCTCAGTGTTGTGGGCGAAGACAATGGTACAGAGAATACTCCTAAACCAGTAGTAACAGAAGTATTAAGTGGTGCAGGTGCAGATTTGTATGTGTTGCCAGAGACAGATTTAGAAGAAATTTTGCGAGAAGTGGACTCGCTGAAGCCGAATGTAGCAGTAATTGACAGTATTCAGACTGTGTTCTTTCCGGCACTAACTTCAGCTCCAGGTTCAGTGGCACAGGTACGTGAATGTACGGCGGCTTTGATGAAGGTGGCAAAGCACGAGGACATCACAATGTTGATTGTGGGACATGTGACTAAAGAAGGTGCGATCGCTGGACCAAAAGTTTTAGAACACTTAGTTGATACAGTGTTATATTTTGAAGGCGATCGCTTTGCCTCTCATCGGTTATTACGGACAGTGAAAAACCGTTTTGGCGCAACTCACGAAATTGGTATCTTTGAAATGGTGGATAACGGACTGCGAGAAGTCCCCAACCCCTCAGAGCTATTTCTTGGCAATCGTGATGAGCCGGCTCCTGGTACTGCGATTGTCGTAGCTTGTGAAGGTACACGCCCAATTGTTGTTGAATTGCAGGCTTTAGTAAGTCCCACCAGCTACTCCTCACCGCGTCGTTCGACAACTGGTATAGATTATAACAGATTAGTGCAAATTCTGGCAGTATTAGAAAAACGAGTAGGAATTCCCATGTCGAAGTTAGATTCCTACGTTGCATCTGCCGGAGGGTTGAATGTAGAGGAACCAGCGGTAGATTTAGGAGTAGCAATTGCAGTAGTGGCGAGTTTCCGCGATCGCATTGTCGATCCTGGTACAGTGTTAATTGGGGAAGTTGGGTTAGGGGGACAAGTGCGTTCAGTGTCGCAAATGGAACTACGGTTGAAAGAAGCAGCAAAACTAGGATTTAAACGTGCGATCGTACCTAAAGGGCAAAAATTCCCCAGTCTGGATATCGAAATAGTACAGGTTGCCAAGGTAATCGATGCAATTATTGCCGCCATTCCACCACAAAGTCTATCCGATGCCGACTTAGAACCAGACGAGGAGGAGGAGTAGATTCGACAAACGCCATCACTAATCGCCATAGGTTAGAAACCTATAGCTAATAGCTTAAGTCCTCTAAAGAGGACTTTTTGTGTATTTAGTAAACATTTGAGCAATACCTAGCTTTAACGATGGAACCACCTTAAAAAGGATACCCCCCTTTTTAAGGGGGGTTGGGGGGATCTTCACCGTGTACCCACAGGTAGAACATCTCTCCCGAAGCCAATCTGCGCCAATGTCAGTGAAATATCCTTGTACCCGTTCCACCTGTATGACTAACTAAGGGGCGATCACTAGTTATTATGGTATTGACAATTCATTAGCAAAACTTTGAGCGATTAACAACCGAGGTAAACGCTGATCGCATTGAATGGCGAACACAAATTGAGCGCATGGCAACACCTACAACAGCGAGGAACACAAAACAATGGTTAGTAGTTTTAAGGAACTGATCGATCAACCAGAACTGGCTGATGCAGACGATCCGGAAGAAATACATACAAAAACTGGAGTAAGCTGGCTGCATTATGAAGCTTTGTTAGCCAAACTAGAGGATAATTCTCATTACCGTATTAACTATTTAGATGGAGTATTAGAAATTGTGTCGCCATCTTTCAGGCATGAAAAACTTAAAAAACGTTTGGCAGCCCTAGTAGAAACCTATCTTGATGAGAAAGGATTTCAATACACTCCTATGGGTAGCCCTACTGTAAAAAAACAACTTAAATTAGCTGGTGCTGAACCTGACGAATGCTATAGCATCGGAGCGGAAAAAGATATCCCGGACTTGGCTATAGAAGTAATTATTACTAGTGGCAGCATTGACAAACTTGCTATTTACCGACGCTTAGGTGTTACTGAAGTTTGGTTTTGGGAAACCAATCGACTTAGACTTTATCATTTGCGAGAGGAAACACCATCAGAATTTTTAGAAACTCATGGATATGAAGAAATTACCTCAAGTGAGTTCTTACCAGAACTAAACATATCTTTATTGGAAGAATGCACCTTAATTTCAGATCATGTTCAAGCAAAGAGGGAATTTAAGCAGCGATTGCATTAGATTAAGAGTAAGTGACGCGATCGCACTTGCTTGACCTGAGTGATGCCAATTTGAGTGTCGCGTCGTTTAACACAACAGTACAATTCGGGTTGACTGTGTAATGACTAAATTTCCCGTAGATGCCTCTGTTGCTATAATGATTAAGAAATGGTAACTGTTAGGTAAACGGCATTCATTATGAAAGCATATGAATTTCCAGCTAAAGTCACACAGGAAGGAAGACTCGAATTACCTGAATCGCTTTTGAAACACTTGCTCGGTAATCAACAAGCAAGAGTGATCATTTTGGTGAATGAGCCTACAGATACTGAAGAGGAAGCCGCTTGGCGTCACCTTGCTGCTGAGCAATTTTTTGCCGATTACAGCGATGCCGATGCTATCTAGGACGTACCATAGTACATCTCTATACCACATCCTTACGCTTTTGCATCCACAACGCCACAGCTAAGCAAATTAAGGTGTGCAAACCGAGAATTCCCCAATTTAAACCCAGATTTTTCCAAGTTGCATCATATACAGAAGAAGCTTTAATAATCTCCTCTGGAGTATTAGCAGGAATCATTTTATTAACATTAACTAAGCTGCCATAAGCTCCCATCGACCAACGACTAATTGTTAACCACCCAATTTTAGCAGCTAATCCTTTCAATTCAAATAGTACCCCTGATAAAATGATTTGAGGAATCATGATTAAGGGTAAAAGACTATTTGCTTCATTCTCATTCTTAACAAAGCTAGAAATCATTAAACTTAAGCTAATACTAGCTAAAAGTGTTAAAAAGTTAGTAATTCCTAAGCCTAAGAACCAAGGTAGAAGATTGTAATTGGGAGATTTGAAACCTATTAATATAGTGACAATAATTAATAGAGTTTGAATAACAGCTAAGCCAGAGCGAATCAGAACTTTAGATCCTAAATAAGGAAATAAACCCAAATTAATCAATCTTTCTCTAGCATAAATAGCTGATTCTTTGACAATTTCACGAACCGAACTAGAAAGTCCAATCCAAATTGCGATACAAGTAAAAATAAATAGAACTTTGAGCGCTAAAGGTGCTTGGCTTAATTCTGGCGGGTTAAGTCTAAGAAAGGGAGTTTTGTTGCGTAAAATTCCGGCTGTGAGTACGATCGCAATTGGTCCCGATAATAATAAGAATATCAAACTAGCGCGATCGCGTAGCACTAACTGAAGATATCTTTGACTTAGCAACCACAGTTGTTTGAGCGGAGATATTCCTGTATGAACACGAGCATCAATTTTTGTGTTTTTATTTTTACCAGTTTGTAATAGTGATTTTACATACTTCTCACACTCTGCTGATTGTAAATATTTCTGCGACCAATGGTCAATTGTCTCTCGCACCACTTCTGGTGTGGCACCATCTAATTTAATATATATATCTGAGAAGTACTTTAAGTCAGCAGCAGGCATTTCAAAAAATTGTAACGCTTGCAAGGGTGGGCCATAGTAACAAAGTTTACCACCTCTACCCATAAAAGTAATGCGATCGCACACCTCTATATTTGCTGTAGCATGGGTAACTAACACCACTGTTCGTCCTTGAGCGGCTAACTCTTTAAGCAACCGCATCATCTCTTTATCCAAACCAGGATCGAGTCCAGAAGTAGGCTCATCCAAAAAGAACAGCTTAGGGTCTGCTAGTAACTCTACACCAATACTGACACGTTTGCGTTGTCCACCACTAAGATTACGAATAAAGTTATTTCTGACATGACTTAGCTTAATTAAATCGAGAGTAGTTTCCACTACCTGCTTGACATTGGTATCTGGTGGCAGTCGCAGTTTGCAAGCATAAGCCAAAACTTCCTCCACAGTCAAATCTGGATGTACAATATCATCTTGAGGAACATAACCAATTTGCGATCGATACATTGCCCAGTTTTGCCGCAAATTATCTCCATTCAGGTACACCATGCCAGAAGTTACTGGTTCAATTCCTAACAAAGACTTCATCAAAGTAGACTTACCTGCACCGCTACCACCCACTAAAGCCACGAATTGTCCAGGTTCAATTACTAAAGACACATCATTCAGGATAACTTTTTCCCGTCCCGAATTGTCTTTTACCTTTCGTACCAATTGATCGACATCAAGACGAATGCGACTACCAGTATCAAATAATTCTAAATAATCCTGACGATACAATAGACTAAATGGACCAAGTTGTATTGTATCACCATCCAAAAGATGCACGCGATGGGAAATGCGTTTGCCATTGACAAAAGTACCATTTGTACTTAAGTCTTGGAGAATATGACCCTTACTATCAGGATATATGGTAGCGTGCAAGCGAGAAACCGTAGGTGCATCCAACTGCATTGAAGAATATTTATTTGCAAACGGCGCACGTCCTAATTGTACAGGCCATTCCTTTAAACTTTTCAAATCCAGACGGCGCTTACTGGGGATCACCAAGTGTTCCGCTATGGCAGAATATATATATGTTAATAAAATTCGGTTATTTCCATGTCCAATTTCCAGTTGCACACCATTTTGCAACAGGTAGCCGAGAGAGAAATCGATCCGAGTGTGATTAATAAATATGCCATTGCTGCTGGGTTTTAAACCGTCTCCATCATAAATTCGGTAGTTTTTACCCTCGAGGTGGAAAATTGCCTGTTTTCTCGACAAGACTTCCCAGCCTGTATCTGGTACTTCTAAATCTGCCCAGTTGCGATCGCGTCCTAATCGATGTTCATCTTTTTCCAGTTCAAGCCTTATAATTTGACCTTGGTTATTCAACTCCACAACAGGAGTATTCACTTGGGTGATTTGTTCAAATCTACCAGACATGAGATTGGTTGATTAGTTGTCGCCTCTAATATTGAGCAAAACTCCTGTACACTTGTCAACAAATCTTTTCACATAGCAACAAAAAAAATCTTGGACAATGATCTTACCACGTTTTCTACTCAAACTGTTTCTCGTGCTGCTAGCTGTGTTTTTTTTGAGCGGATGTGATGCAAAAGAAATCCAGGAGAGAGAAAAACTGACTATAGGTGTAGTATCCTACGGAGAAGAAACAATTTCGTTGCAAAAGTACGAGCGCTTCAAAGATTACATAGCAGCGCGAACTCAATCAATTGTAGAACTGGAACCAGCTTATAACGAATTGCAGGCAATTGAACAAATTCAGCGCCAAAGGTGGGATATTGTATTTGCGCCTCCTGGTTTAGCAGCAATTGCGATCGCTGACTCACTGTACGTTCCTTTATATGCAATGGAATCAATCAGTAGTAGACAACGCTCCTTAATAATAGTACGGGACGAACAACCAATTAAAAAAATGAACGACTTAGCTAATAAAAAAGTTGCGTTAGGAGAAATGGGTTCTGCCGCCGGCTACTATGTTCCTTTATACGATCTTTATGGTTTAACCTTAGCGCAAATCCGGTTTGCGCCCACACCAAAAGCAGTACTACAGTTAGTGAGTGAAGGTAGTGTTGACGCAGGCGCTTTATCGGAACTAGACTTCGAGCGCTACTACCGAGAGTTCAATACCACAAAATTTAGAATTTTACAAACTAGTCGATGGATTCCAGCTGGGCTAGTACTACTAGGACCTAATATAGAACGAAATCGACAACAGCAAATTCAAATTGCCATGAATGAAGCACCAGGAGATATTATTGCCGATGCTGGTTATGTTCCTACTGCGAGTATACCTAAATACGAGCAATTTGTTAAATTAGTACAAAAGGTCAAACCTTTAGAAAAGCGAGTGAGGCAAACACCTGTAGTTTTGCTTCCTGTTAATAAGTAATTCGTTCTGCCTTCTGCCTGCGCCAAAATTTATAAAACTTAATCACCCCGCTGCGTATTTTGCTTCTAATTCTACTGATAAATAATTAGACTCTGATCAGAGCGCAAACGTAGCAGCGCCCTTAAAAATAAATTTTTATAATAAAACAGAGTAGGAGTGCGATTATATGTCTCAATCATCATCCCCAATGGTTAGACCAGAGATCCCATCTGGAACTTTAATTGATAACCGTTATATCATTCAAAAACTGTTAGGGCAAGGGGGATTGGGGCGCACTTACCTAGCATTTGATAGTCGTCGTTTTAACGAACCGTGTGTTCTCAAAGAATTTGCTCCGAATGGTACAGGAGAGAATGGGTTAGAAAAATGTCGTAACTTGTTCAAAAGAGAAGCAAAAATCCTTTATCAATTCCAACATCCGCAGATTCCCAAATTTTTAGCTTGTTTTGAAGGAGATGGGAGACTATTCTTAGTACAAGAGTATGTGAATGGAAAAACATACTCAACTTTACTACGAGAACGTCAAACTCAAGGACAAACTTTTTTAGAACAAGAAGTTGTTGAGTGGCTAAAAAAACTTTTACCTGTGTTGGAATATGTCCATCAGCACAACATCATACACCGAGATATTTCTCCTGATAACATAATGCTACCGACAGGTACTCATTTACCAGTGTTAATCGATTTTGGTGTCGGAAAGCAGATAGCTGATTTTAGTGAAGCTAGCAATTTAAACAATTTGACATTTGTAGGCAAAATGTCATTAGTAGGAAAAGTAGGGTACGCGCCACGGGAACAAATCAGCTTAGGCGTCTGCTCTCCCAGTAGCGACATTTATGCTTTAGGTGTCACTGCTATTGTATTGTTAACAGGTAGAGATCCATCCTTACTGATGGATCAATACACCTTAGATTGGCAATGGCGTCTTTATGCCAATGTTAGCGATGCTTTTGCTCAGGTATTAGACAAAATGCTTGCAGATACGCCAAAGTATCGCTATCAAACACCAAAAGAAGTGCTTGCAGATATTGAGCGTCTACCCAAATTTAGCGTGGGAGTACACTCAACAATGTTTGATTGGAATCCCACCGCATTAGATCCTCACTCTAATTCTACGCCAACAAAAGCGCAGTTAAATTTTCCATCTGTACAAACCACCAATAACTCACCTTGGAAGCAGCAGCCTCAATATACTCAAAAACAACCTGCACTTTCTTCACTCAATCCAGCTTTGCTGGAGCGTTGTCAGCAAGAATTAGCTTACCACATTGGACCAATTGCTAGTTTGGTGGTAGAAGAGATCTTAGAACAAAATCCTCACACATCACCTTATCAATTCGTGGAATTATTAGCCAGAGAAATTCCTGACGCCCAAGCCGCTTTTGAATTTAGAAGGCGCGTGTTTTCATAATCCAAATGTAGAGACGTTACATGTAACGTCTCTACACGGTAGACGGGTTAAACGAGGATGTGTGAATCTTAAACCCCTCCCGTACTACCATGAGAACGTTTGATTCTTTTCATTGCCATATCCAAACTTAATTTCATCCGTTTGAAAGCTTTCGCCAGATTACCAATTTCATCATTACTTAGTTCATCAAAATCCACATCCATATGCCCAGTACTAACTTCCTCTGCTATCCTAGTTATCCGTTTCAGCGGGCGAACAACTTGTTGATTCAAGAAAACATTAACTAAAAGAATAACAGCGCCAAAAACAGCAGATACAAGTGATACAATTAGAAAAGACGATTGATTGGCTTGAGCAATAACCTTCGATGCTGGGATAGAAATAATTTGCGCCGCAACAATTTCATTCAACTTCCATCCAAAGCCATTAGCTGTACCATAACGATCAATCATAGTTTTAGGTGCAGCTTCAGGAGTGCTATGACATCTTAAACAGCTTTCTTGAGAAATTGATAGTGGACGAGAAATATAATAGATGTCCCCTCCTGGCATAGAGCGAAATCCACTCAACTCTTTTAAATTTTTGTCTTTTCTAAAACTTTGCACCATCTTCGTTTCAAAACTATCCGCTTTATCTCGAAGATTGGTAGGATTTAGTGTTGCTTCTTTATAAAAGTATTCACGGTATTCAGTTTTTTTTCTCAAATTATCAAAAACCTCTCGTGCTGAGTAACCAGCCACCGTTTGGGGCAAAAACTTAGTCTCCAATTCATCAGTTAGCTCTGGAGTGATTTGATCGTTGGTATACTGACGCACAGAACTCATTGTATCTATGAGCGCAAGTGCTTTTGAGGTAATTTCATTAGTCGCATTCTGTCTTAGTAAAGAAGATAATATCAATCCACTCAAACTTAGTCCAACGACAAGAATTCCCACTAATAAAATTGTAAACTTTTGTCTCAAATTAAGATTCTTTAACATAATTCTCACTGTCAAGAAAGAAAAAGTTCTAATAAATGTAAAAATATAAATAATAATTTTAATATAATACTAAATTGCTGAAAACACTTTTCAGTTTTACTTGATGTTTACCTTCCTTGGTAAAAAGTGATACATAGTATCGTCAGGTGCAAGGCGAATAGCTGTGTTATAGTCAGCCATTGCTTTAAGTACATCCCCTATTTCATGATAAAGCTGACTGCGCCAAAGGTAGAAGAGGGCATTGTAAGGATAAATATGAATAGCTTTGGTGTAGTCTTCAATTGCTCCAAGCTTATCTCCTAATATTTTGCGACGCAAGTCAGCCCGTTTACTATATAAATAAGCATCATGGGGATTAACGCTAATTTCATCATTTAATTGTGCGATCGCCGTTTGCCCATCTTCAGTTCTAAAATGTTGAGTAGTATAACCTTGTTGAAGCTTGGCAGCAGTAGCAATTTGTCTATTTTCCGCTATTTTCGCCTTATTTTTTCCTTCTTCCCCACCTTGTTGCTTGTCTCGATGCAGCGCATTCCAGATTACACTTACTGTCTTACCTGTTAAAATAACTCCAACTGCTACTACCAATACTATTACATCAGAATTATCATTACCACTGTTACTAAAGTTAGGAAGGTTTCTTTGCTCTTTTTTCAGGGAATATTCTCCAACATAAGTAGCTGGGGCTGGCTGCTCAATACTTGTACCTGCTAGTTTTGCGTTCTTTAGCAGTGTGGAGATTTGTCTCATAAATCTAATTTACTCCTCTACTTTGCACAGCCATTGTTGATAAAAAAGAATATAATTAAACCTGATTATGACAATAAGAGTTGTTTATTTCAATTTATCCTCAGCTTTGGAGCTAAAAGATTGTTACAGTAGTTTATTGTGCCACAATACGTCCTACATAACGTGTATGTAAAGAAATAAGCCTTAGGTATATATTTGCTGTTAAGTAAATGGCGGACAACATAGCCCGCCCCACACAGCAAATCGACTTTTTTAACTACTCTAAAGAGGTTGCGATATGGGTTGCGGTGCTTGATTCCCTGAAAGCAACGGCTCTGTCACCAATTGAGTAGAATCTTGCTCCAAGTTTACACCCTCAGCCGTTAATAATGATTTCCAATCAGCTTTAAACTGTGGATCGTTAGGACGAGAGGAATGCAATTGAGCCAAACTGGCAAGGGCATCTTGCCAAATACCATTTTGGGCATAAATATTTGCACGCTCTTGAAGAGTTGCGCCCTTTAACTGAGCGATTAGCTGCTGTTGAGGTGGAATGCGTTTAATCGCACCGTCTACAACCAAATCTTTAGAACGTTCTCTATTATTGCAAACTATTGTGAAGAACCAACGATACTGCTTGCCTACCTCTAGATTCATCTTATTCAAGGTAATAGGGACAATTCCAGCGTTACCACTTGCCTTGTAGTACTGCTTGACGAATTTTTGTTTTTCATCCTGCACCACTAGTTCTAGTGTTGAGCCAGAAGTTTGTGGAACATAGAAAAAGAGGACGGGATTTGCTGATGTTGTTAATCCTATGTTAGACTCTGGTATTAGAGCAGTTAGTTTTGTGTTGTTCTCTGATATACACCTCAGTGTTGAACGTGATCCACCTACTACACGTCTGCCTGGTACTTTTAGACCTGTGGGAGCGTTAAATGCTATTCTTCTAGCCTCGGCGCTGGCATAAGGAAAGAGCAACGAAAACCCGAACGCTGTGGATAAAATTTTTATCCAAAGTCTTTTTTTTACAAGATTATTCATAAAATTCATGGTGTGGATACAACCATATTCAACAGTGAATAAGAAACTATCGCCTCCTATCTAAGTTGACACAATTGTACATGTATTCACATAAATATTATATACTACAATTGCTCTGGTTGTGTTGCGCTTCTCAAATATAAACATTTGTGGTAAGTGCAGAATAGAAGGCGATCGCGCAGTACCTAGAGGAACAGAAAATATGGTTTACTCAATATTAGACCAAAGTAATCATTATTAATCGCCTTCAAAAGCTAGGGGTGCAATGTTCATTACAGAAGGTACTCGTTGGGGCTGGTTGTTTGGGATAGCAATGGGTGGTGTGTTGGTTTGCAATGCAAGCGTTGCGCAAATCACCCCCGATAGCACTCTACCCAATAATTCTCATGTGAGAGTACAGGAAAATATCAGAATTATTGAAGGAGGAACCGCTGTAGGTGGCAACTTATTCCACAGCTTTCAAGAGTTTTCCGTACCGACAGGGGGAACAGCACACTTCAACAATGCTGTCAATATACAAAATATTATTAGCCGAGTGACGGGTGGAGCTATATCGAACATTGATGGGTTAATCAGCGCTAATGGTAGAGCAAACCTATTTCTGCTCAATCCGTCGGGAATAATTTTTGGTGCTAATGCATCACTTAATGTTGGTGGTTCTTTTATTGGTACAACAGCAAATAACTTAAAATTTGCTGATGGGAGCGAATTTAGTAGTAACCCTCAGCAATCTACTCCACTACTAACAATTAGTGCTCCCATTGGTTTACAACTATACAGCAATCAAACAGGTGCGATCGCCAATGCAGGTAATCTAGCTGTTAAAAATGGGCAAAACCTAAGTTTAATTGGTAGTAACGTCACCAATAATGGGCAACTGTCGGCAACTGGGGGGCAAGTGACAGTAGCAAGTGTCTCCCAAGCTCAAGCTTTTTTGGGGCAAACAGGAGAAATTCTCAGTTGGGAATATCAACCAAAAGATATCAGCACTACCATCATTTCAGGGAAAATTGATGCCTCTAATCATAATAGTGGACAAACTGGTGGCACAGTATTTATATTAGGCGATCGCGTAGGATTGTTAGATAACGCTTTGGTGAATGTATCGGGAGATGCAGGCGGCGGCAAGGTGTTCTTAGGAGGCGACTACCAAGGTAGAGGAACAATCCCGCTTGCAAGTGCCACTTACATTAGTCCTTCTGCCACTATTAATGCAGATGCCTTAACTACAGGAAATGGCGGACAAATCATTGTTTGGGGAACTGAATCAACCCGTGCCTATGGTAGCTTGAGTGCAACAGGTGGAATCAAAGCAGGTAACGGTGGCTTAATTGAAACATCAGGTGGTAATTTCTTAGATGTGGCAGGCATTCGCATCAATGCCACTGCTACCAACGGTAATGGTGGCACTTGGCTACTAGATCCGCGCAATGTTACTCTTGGCTATCAAAGTACATCTAATGGTTCGTTTAGTGATGGGAATCCGAACATTTTCACTCCCAGTGGTGACAATGCAGTCGTTTTTATTCCAGATATTCAAGCGCAACTTAATGCTGGGACAAACGTTACCATTACCACAGGCAGTACGGGAAGTCAATCAGGAAACATTACCGCAACTGGGTTTGAAATTATTAAGACAAATACAACCCCCGCAACCTTAACTTTGCAAGCTGCCAATGATATTACCCTACAAAATTTTGAAATCTCATCAAACAACGCTCCCCTCAACTTAGTGTTGCTTGCAGGTAACGACAGTTCTGGCAACGGGAATGTGAATCTCCGCAGTGGTAGCATTGAGACTAAGGGTGGAGCATTCACCGCAACTGCTGGAGGTTCTGTTTCATTAGAAAGCTTTAGAATCGAGAGTAACAGTACTAGTGTGAGCAACCCAGTTCCAATTACCATCACAGGTAATGATATTACCCTCAACAATTCTAGTATTAAATCAAATAACAATTCCCTCAATGTAGCTTTGCAAGCAGGTAAACAAGGTTCTGGTAGTGGTAATGTGCGCCTTAACGGTGGAGAAAGAATTGAAACTAGGGGAGGAACATTCACAGTAACAGCAGCAGGTCATGTGAGCCTGGGCGATACTTCAGTTGAAACTGGGGGAGGAGGATTTACAGCAACGGCTGGAGGTTCTGTTTCGTTAGAAAGCTTTGGAATTTTCAGCAACAGTGCCAGTGTGAGCAACTCAATTCCTATTGCGATCGCTGGCAATGAGATTAACCTGATAAATTCTAACATCAGATCTAATAATAATCGCCTTGACTTATTGCTAAAAGCAGGTCAAGACGGTTCTGGTAGTGGAAATGTGAGCTTCAGTGGTGGTGGTACCGAAACCAAGGGAGGAGCATTCACGGTAACGGCTACAGGCAATGTGTTACTAGATAGCCTGGGAATTAGTAGTAACACTGACAGTGAAAATAGGTCAAATCCTCTCAATATCTCTTCTGGTAAAGATATTACTATCAGAGGTTTTGGTATCACATCAAACAATATTCTCGACGTAGTACTGCAAGCAGGTAAAGAAGGTTCTGGTACGGGGAATGTAAACTTGAGCGGTGGTTCAGTTACGACTAGAGGAGGAGCATTCACAGCAAAGGCTGGGGATTCTGTGTCAATACAAGGGTTTGGAATTAGTAGCAACAACACTAACTCCAGTCTGAACACAGCAAATTCAATCACTATCTCTTCTGGTAAAGATATTACCATCAAAGGAAATCTCACACAGAACAACAATCGCTTCGACGTAGCACTGCAAGCAGGTAAAGAAGGTTCTGGTACGGGGAAGATGAGCTTCAGCGACGGTTCAGTTGAGACTGGGGGAGGAGCATTCACGGCAACGGCAGGGGGTTCTGTTTCACTCGAAGGCTTTGGAATTAGTAGCAATAACAACAGTGCGATCACCGCACCCATTAATATCACTGCTGACTCTGTATCAATTAGAAGTGGTAGTATCAACAGCAAAACTTCTAACAATGGGGATGCAGGGTTAATCTCAATCAATGCTAACTCTCTCAACCTTCTTCCTGGAGCGGGTATTAATACTGAGACTACTGGTAATGGTAATACTAGAGGCATTAACATTAAGGTTGGTTCTCTTGATGTTGATAATGGTATTATCAGCAGTAACACCTCAGGTAAAGGTAATGCTGGAAATGTCACAATTAACTCTCGTTCAAACATCAACCTAAAAAAAGGCGATCTTCAAAGCATCACTAAGAGTGATGGTAATGCCGGAAAGGTCATTGTGACTGCCAAATCAGTTTCACTAGTAGATGGTGGCGGAATCACTACTACTGCTAGGAGACGTGACACCAGTAATCAAATAGACACAAACATCAAGGGTAATGCCGGAGACGTTACCATTGATGCCCCCAATATTCTTATTGACAGAAGTGGTTTAAATAGCAGCACATTGGGAGCAGGCAACGCGGGATCGATTACCATTAAGACTGGCTCATTAACAATTCAAAATAGCGGATTGGGTAACGATACCGGAATCGACAGAATCAATAATAACACTATCATCAACAATACAGGCAATGCCGGCTCTTGGAACATTACTGCCGATGCAATTAACTTCCAAAACGGCAACATCACTAGCGAAACGGGTGGCAGTGGAAATGCAGGAGATATCAAGCTCACAGTCACCAATTCCCTCGTACTGAATAATAACAGCAATATTGTAAATAGTACATTGGGTAACAGTACAGGTAATGCCGGACGTACTGAAATCAAAGCTAAGTCAGTGGTTTTTAGTAACGATCTAGACTACGATAGCGATCGGTTTAGTGGTTTAAGCAGCGTTACACGAGGCTCTGGCAAAGCAGGAGAAATAATTCTCACAGCTGATGATGGCATTGTGTTAAGAAACAGAGGGCGAATTGGCATCGGTACAGAAAGTGTCGGTAATGCTGGTCAACTAACCCTAAGTGCTAACTCTTTAGAACTGGACAACAGTAACATTATTAGCGATTCTTTTAGCATTGGTCAAGGGGGAAATTTAATTCTACAACTTGAACGAGGGTTGATACTGCGCGATCGCTCCAGCATCTCCGTTTCTTCAACTGGCAGGAGCGACAATAGTACGAAACCAGGTAAAGCAGGTGATATTCAACTGCGAGCAGGAGATGTTTTTTTGAATCAAAGTACAATTAAAGGAGAAGCCGGAGTCGCAGATGGTGGCAATATTGATTTGCAGATCCAAGACTTACTGCTGCTGCGAAATCAAAGTAGAATTTCAACTAACGCTGGTGGCAATGGCGGGAATATCACCATTAATACCCCGTCTGGCTTCATCATTGCGGTTCCACAAGAAAATAGCGACATCACTGCTAATGCTGTTTCGGGTTCTGGAGGCATAATCAAAATTAACTCTCTCGGTGTTTTTGGTATAGAAGAACGTAGTCAACAAGACTTAGCTCGTTTACTTGGAACCAGTGACCCAAATCTATTAAAACCTGAAAATTCTCTAACTAACGACATCACAGCAATTTCTGCCACAAGTCCGATTTTAGATGGTCAAGTAACAATAAACACCCCTGATGTAGACCCCAGTCGGGGATTGGTGCAACTACCGGAAGCTGTGGTAAATACCCCAGGGTTAATTGCCTCTGGTTGTGCTGCCTTTGCAAGCGAAGGAGGTAGTAGCTTCACTGTCACAGGGCGTGGAGGTTTACCTCTTAGCCCCGATCAACCCCTCAGTAATGATGTAGTTTGGTCGGATACTCGTATTCCAGCTACCACGCAGCAGCAAGGAGCCAAGACACCCACTGTAAAACCATCGTCTCAATCTCAAACTGTGGCAATTGTACCCGCTACAGGTTGGGTATTTAACGGCAAAGGAGAAGTAACACTGATTTCATCTGTGTCAAATAATACTATTCCTTTTACTTCCACTTCTTCTACCTGCCCTAATCGCTCTCAGAAATAGAGAGATGATGAAGTCGCAACGCACCCCTTTGCGCGATTGCTCAATACGGATGCTCAATAATATTTAAAGTGTCCAATCTATAATTGCAAGATTGGGTACTTGCTCAAAATCTCGTTGGTTACGTGTGACAAGTGTGGCATTGAGCGATAACACAATTGCTGCAATTCGCATATCTTTTTGCAGGCGATTTTTTCGCAGGGGTGGGTGATCTTTTAGCAATTGCTTGAGACAAGTGTCAGCTTGTGGAGTGAAATCTAGCATCTCAACCGTTTGAAGATATTTCACGGTTGTCCAAAGTTTTGTGTAGAGGGCTGGCAAATTATTTACTAGTGAGGGATCATTGATTCTGCCGACCCACCCATTGAAAAGTTCTTGAACCGTAATTACTGTAACTGCAATTTGATGTTGGGCAGCGTTTGCAATAACTAAGGGATGATTGTACAGAATCAATGAGACATGGTCAGTATCCAAAATATATAGAGACACTAAAAATCCCTTTACAAATAATAAGAAGGGTCAACTTCAGATTCATCATTACTATTTCGCTCGGCGCGAATTTTCTGCATAATTTCCTGAAAATCTGAATCGGATTTGAAAACACCCGCAAATTTCATCCAGGCAGGTTCTGAAGCCTGAACTGGCACATCCCACGAGATTGTTTCAATATGCTTAAGTCGTTCTAAAAATGCAGCTTTAATTTGGGTAATAGCTTCTGCTCGTGTTTGGGCTTCTACTCGACAGTCGGGCAACTCGAATATAGAAGCAGCAACATTTCCGGAGGCAAGACTTTCCAGTAAAATTGTTACTTGAAAATTTGCAGATGGCTGGGATTGCGGTACATTTAGTGTCACCATTTTTGAAATAAGACCCCAAGAGTGCTGTTCCGATTATACTATTGCCTAGAAACCGTTGCTTTTACTGTTTGGCGCAACTAGTAGGAGTAGTTCCTATAGTAGCGTTAGATGCAGAAGAAATTAGCGTTACTTCTCCTTTACCATTAAATACCCAACCTGTAGCAGGTGTCATGGTAATGCGATCGCCTGTAGCTGTGTGTTGGCGAAACCTCTGTGCAGGAGAATCGTTCTTTTGTGGTTTTTGGTGTGTAGTAGTATTTGACACTCTTTGATTCTCACCATTGCCGATGGGCAAACGAGTATCAGTCCAAACTACATCATTACTGAGAGGTTGATCCGGACTCAGAGGTAAACCACCGCGCCCAGTCACGGTGAAGCTACTACCCCCAACGTCTGCAAAGGCGGCACAGCCAGAGGCAACTAGCTCTGGGGTATTTACCACAACTTCCGGTAGTTGCACTAATCCCCGACTAGGGTCTACATCTGGGGTATTTATTGTTACTTGACCATTTAAAACCGGATTTGTAGCAGAAAATGCTGTAATATCATTAGTTGGTGATCGTTCAGGTAATAGGTTTAGGTCAGTGGTTCTCAACAAACCCCTCAAGTCTTCTTGACTACGTTCTTCTATGCCAAAAACACCTAGAGAGTTGATTTCGATTCTACCACCAGCTCCGGAGAAAGCATTAGCGGTGATGTCGCTATTTTGATTGGGAACGGCAACGACAGAGCCATTAGGTGCATTAATTGTGATGTTACCACCATTTCCTCCTGCTCCTTCAAGCCCTGCGGTAGTAGATATCCGACTACCATTAAGCAACGCTAACAAATTCAAGTTTGACAGCGTAATATTACCACCTTGACCACCAAATCTCGTTTCAGCTCTAAACAGTGCTTGATTATCTAGCTGAATTAAACCAGCAGTAACGTCAATGTTACCTGCATCTCCTTGCCCTATATTGTTCGCAAATACTTGAGCTTGATCTTTGACAATTAAACTAGGAGTTGTAATCTTGATGTTTGCAGATGGTTGAGTACTGCGAGTCCCAGAAACTAAGCTGCTCACAGATCGATCTTGTATTACTGTGAAAATTTCTGGCAAAAAATTTCTAGGTACTCTTATCAATGCCTCTAAAATATCCACATTTAAAGGTAAAGAGGCAACTCCACTTAGAGTTACTGATTCAGAAGCATTTACAGTTAAATTTCCTGCCTGCCCTTGAGGGAAAGCACTAGTTAGGATTACTGCTCCATCTGTAACACTTAACCTTCCCGTGTTAATTGTCAAGTCTCCTCCATTTCCCCCTGCTGAATTACCAGAAATCAAAATACTAGGAATACCACCATCTTTTGATGTTCCACTTAATTCTACAGAACCATTTGGGGCTTCTACAGTTAAAGTCCCTCCCGTCGTTGGATTTGGTCGATTTACACTCGTTCTTAGTGGTGGTACAACAGCTGTTGAAATTGCTCCCCCATCTTGAACAATTAATTGGTTAGTCTTAATCGTTAAGTCTCCTGCAGATCCTAAACCGAAGGCAACCGTAGATAATTGGCTGGGCAATTGGGTAATCTGGTTAGGAAGAGTTAGTAGAGGTGACGTTCCAGTAAGTTGTATGAAGGGGGCTTCTACAGTTAAATTACCCGCAGCACCAGTGCTGTTTTGTTCATTACCCGTTCTCACAAATGCCCCATCTTGAACAATTAAATTTCCTGTTTTAATCGTCAAATTACCGCCATTACCACTACCTAATGCTTCAGTTATTAAGCCGGAGAGAGAGAAATTTTCTCTTTGTGTTAAACTCACCGAATCTGAAGCATTCACAGTCAAATTTCCTACTGGCTTAGAGCCTAAGGCACTAGTTATAATCCTTGAACCATCTGTAAGCGTTAGATTCCTACCCTGCACTTGGATATCGCCACTACCATCTGGACTACTTGTTGTTACTTGAGCCTGGGAAAGTGTAATATCTTGAAAGTTTTGTACTCCTTCATATCCTAAACTCCAGCCTTGAGTGATTGGACTTAGGTTGACTAAACTATTGCTACCGACGCTTCCTAGTTCAATCCTTCCTCCCGGTGCAGTTAGGTTTCCACCTGTAAGTGTAATATCACCGCCTACAAGTGCCAAAGTTTTACCTGGCGTTCCTAGTAGACCTATTGTAAAATCTCGGTTATCTATACGCACCTTTGTTTGCGATTGATTTTGTATGCTTCCCGGATTTTCTCCAAATTGTAGACCTATTGGCGCACTAATAGTGAGTAGGGGTGTCGATTGAGCAGTATTAGTACTGAATTGGGAGCCATCAGCAAATTGGAGACTACTCGCCGTACTGGCAATAAACGAACCATCTACATTCAAACTGGCATTCTGTCCAAAAACAATCCCTCTAGGATTAATTAGAAACAGGTTGGCTGTACCATTAGTAAGAATTGTGCCATCAATATTAGATATTGATCCACCTGTTACTCGACTAATAATATTTTGAATATTTGTAGCATTTTGAAACCAAGCTATGCTGTTATTAGGGACAGAAAACTCAGAGAAAGAGTGAAATAAATTACTTCCCGCAGTGGTTCCACCTGTGATGTTGAAGATATTACCTTCTAATGTGACGCTCGAATTATTTGGTAAAGTGCCATCTTCCCTTATTTGCGCATGAGCAAAATTGGCATACACACTGAAACTACTTATAAGAATACCTAATACCCATATCCAACGAGTTCTTCTCAAAATAGACATTTTACTCCTCCTGTATTCATTTATTCACAGTATGCCTTAAACTGAAGTTTAAGGCTAACAGCTCAAGTCCGTTAAAACGGACTGAAAGAGTTACGTAGTCAGCTATATCGCATACTTGAGATCGTAGCCCCCAGAATTTATTTCTTGAACGGTGGAAAATATGGTGCAAGCTCTGAGTTGAGCCTACTTTTTAGTTTTTTTACAGTAAGTAGGTAGGCGTAAATAAATGAAAGTTTGTAGTAAGGGCTGAAGCCCTTATCAGCTACGCCCTGAGCGCTTAAGCGCTACAAACGTAGAGTTTATTTTATATTTAATTTTACCTACTTACTTACAGAAGATTTACGCAAAATTTGAAATTTATTTAGAAAAATTTATTAATATGGTCATAAATTAAGCTGTTATACTTAAATTATACCCTGACTCAATTTGTCTAAAAAATTGCTACAATTACGTAAAAAACTGGTAGAGAGATTTGGTGAATAATTTTGGCAGCGATCAAGTGGACGAACCGACACCACAACAGCTTAAACAGTTGTATCGATTGAGCTACCAGCTAACCAAAATGCAATAGACCAATTAGTTTAGTCACAATAGATGATCGGAATGGCTTCTTGGTGATTTTGGCTTGTGTTGAAATTGATATAGTAGTTGACAAAGAAGGAAAGGTAAGTTATGAGTGAACAGGATTTCAAAGCGATGAGTAGAGCGCAATTACGGGCTTACGTGTTGCAAAATCCAGAAGATAAGGAAGCATTTTACGAACTATCAGATAGGATTAGAGCAACTGCCAAGCCCATAAATGTTGAGGATTTGCCTGATTTGATTAGGCGTAAATCTCAACAATAGCAATCCCACTTATTTGTAAACATTCAATTGCTAGGATAAAATAAAGGAAAAAAGTTTTGTTGTCATGAGTAAGAGGACTCAACTACTCGAAGTAATTGAGCCTCTGCCGGAGGAGCTAGTTGACCAAGCCTTAACCTATGTGCAGATGTTACAAAATCCAATTCAGATGACACCGGGAGTTTGCGGAGGGCAGGCGCGGATTCGGAATACGCGGATTCCGGTATCGACTTTGGTGGCATATCGGAAACTTGGTGCGCCGGACGAGGAATTATTGGCAAACTATCCTGGCTTAACTATGGCTGATCTTGGTGCGGCTTGGGATTATTATGAGCAAAATCGCGAGATCTTTGATCGAGAGATCGGGTCTTCAGATTAATTGGTGATAAGTTTATCTAATATATAAAAGAAATTTTTCCGTGACTTTAAGCCAGATTGCTT
>NZ_JACXAE010000045.1 GCF_014698965.1 Iningainema tapete BLCC-T55 | reverse complement strand
GCCCCTACTTCTCCTAAACCAACTGCAGCCATTAACTGGTGGAAGTCTTCTCGTCCGGTGGTTGTTTGACCACTTTTACCTAGATCTCCATCCAAAACTTCAATTTGGCTCTTGTCCCAACCCAAGGAATGAGCGCGGTCAGCCAAAGCATACTGTCTATCCGTACTTTCACGGTGATACTCCACCTGATTCGGTGTAGACTGTCGCAAGTACACTACTGCTCGTCGTTCCAGATGGGTCGTTCTAATTTTAGCATTCATCTGGTTTACTCCTTGCTGTCACCTCGTCTGAACCTCGTGCTGCGAGTATCTTGTCCACTAACCGTGCTGTTAGTTTTATTAGACGACTTATCCTTTCTGAGTTTTCGGGTTGAGCGGTTGGTAGTAGATGCTTTTGTGCCATCATTGAAATCCTTGTGTGAGACTCCTTTATTTTCTGTCGCACAAGAAAATTCGGACGTAACTTTTTGCGAGCGTGCCGCCACCCATTCACTTAAGCGCAGCAATTTCTGGGGTAAAAACTTTCCGACTGTTTGGGC
>NZ_JACXAE010000044.1 GCF_014698965.1 Iningainema tapete BLCC-T55 | reverse complement strand
TTGTTAGCACTGGCGCGTGAAGCTACTGGTTTAGGAATTATTACCGAAGTGATGGATACGGCTGACTTGGAAAAAATTGCCTCTGTTGCAGATGTAATCCAAATTGGCGCGAGAAATATGCAGAATTTCTCCTTACTCAAGAAAGCAGGCGCTACTGGTAAACCAATTCTGCTCAAGCGTGGTTTGTCGGCAACCATTGAAGAATGGTTGATGGCAGCTGAGTATATTATGGCGGCAGGAAATCCAAATGTAATTTTGTGCGAACGCGGTATTCGCTCGTTTGACAAGCAGTATACCAGAAATATTCTTGATTTATCTGTGGTCCCTGTGTTGCGTACACTGACTCATTTACCAATCATGATTGACCCCAGTCATGCCACTGGCTACTCTCAGTATGTTCCCACGATGGCAAAAGCGGCGATCGCTGCTGGGACAGATTCGTTGATGATTGAAGTTCACCCCAACCCATCCAAAGCAATGTCCGATGGTCCTCAATCGCTCAAACCTGCTGATTTTGTGGAACTGATGCAAGAACTTGCTGCTCTTGC
>NZ_JACXAE010000043.1:23361-150215 GCF_014698965.1 Iningainema tapete BLCC-T55 | reverse complement strand
ATAAATTTTAGCTTGTTTAAACTAGTCAGTCCTGTTTTATATTAAAAAAATTCATCACCATTAATTCTGAAGACCCGGCACTGGTGAGGATTTTGAACTTATCGATCCCAATCGGTTCACGCAGATCCTCAATGACTATACCACCGCCTTCTTTAATCAACATCTTAACAATCAGGAAAGTCCTCTACTGGCTGATAGTTTCTTCTCTCGAACACAAGCTTATCCAGAAGTCATTTCCCAATTTTACAAGGGAGAAAATATTACCTCTGACAAAGACGGTGATGATGTACTCTATGGGGGGCAAGATAATGACTTACTTCATGGAGGTAGAGGTAATGATGTCTTAAAAGGGAGCAACGGCAGCGATGCTTTACATGGAGGTGGAGATGATGACTTTCTCCACGGTGGTAGAGGAAATGATTACTTATTTGGTCAGGACGGCAAAGATTTCTTATACGGAGATGGAGGGGATGATTTTCTTCACGGGGGTGGAGGGGATGATTTCTTAAAAGGGGGCAACGGCGATGATTCCCTCATTGGTGGTGATGGCAAGGATACGATTAGCGGCGGCAAAGGTAATGATATTCTCAGTGGTGGTGCAGGTGATGATATCTTAATAGACACTCAAGGTAACAATATTCTCTATGGCGACGCTGGCGATGATTGGTTGCACGCAGATTGGGGGGATAACGAACTTTATGGCGATTCGGGTAATGATATCCTCATGGGTGGCTCCGGTGACGATAGATTGAATGGTGGTACGGGCGACGATCTGCTCATTGGCGCCGAGGGGCTTGATCGATTTTATCTTAGTAATGGCAAAGATATTATTCAAGACTTTCAGGATGGTCAAGATTTTTTGGGGCTGCCGACGACCATCAATGACACCCCTCTCAGTTTCAGTGACCTTGATGTTATTCAGGTTGGGCTAAATACTGAAATTCGCTGGAAGCTCCTTGGCTTAGACGATTTGGAAAGCCAGATGCATGTAACCATTCTCCAAGGGATTCAACCTAGTCAAATCACACTCCACGATTTTGTGTAAATGACATATAACACCAATTCTCCTTGTAGTTGCAACACATTTGATCCCCCCAACCCCCTTTACAAAGGGGGGGCACTAAGGGATCTTACGTGCTTTCAACTTTTCTTAAGTAGGAAGAAGTAGAGCTTTTATAGCAGATTTCAACTTAATGAAGTACAAAAATACCCCACCCGCGCTGTCGCGCACCCTCCCCTTACTAAGGGGAGGGTAGGGAGGGGTGTACTCCACCCAGATGCAAAGCGCTGTATCTAATAAATAATCTTAATGGAGGTGTTCATTTCTACGCTTCATTACAGGTAGATCGATGTAGGAAGCATTAACTACGTTACGCAGGATGCTAATTTCTGGTGTGCCAACTGCAGGATAGCGGGTGAATAAGTCCTTGTCGTGTCCGGCGATCGCCACTCGAATGCGGTGTCCTCTTTGAATTTGTACCGAGGTTGGCAGAAGATTAAATGAGAGTTCAGTTACCTTTCCTGGTTCAAAAGGCAAGCTGTCTTCACGTTTAAAGGAATGGTAAGGACCAAAAACAACATAAGGAGGAGATTCATTGGATATCTTGCGATGAATGGGACGCAACTGTCCTTCTGTAATATATGTGATATTGCCGTTTTCATCTACATCTTCTAGGTAGACGAAGAACGCACCATCGTTGGCAGTAGAGGTAACATAGAGAGTAACTACCGGATGACCAGTAATTTCCACATCGTGTCGCAGTGGTTCACTGGTGTAAGTGAGCAGCTTTTTATCTTCTTCTGTACGGTTAGGGAAAACCATCTTCTCAAAACTCTGCCTCCAGCGACTATCAGGACCGGTGGTTGCTTCAAAATTAACGATGTACTTATCTTGTTCACTGTCGCTTGTTGGAGATTTCTCAGTCAAACCGTTATTCTCTGCAAAGAATAAACGTTGGTAGCTCATACCTTTGGGGGGCCAAACAGTTGTTGTTTTCCACTTTTCCTCGCCCATAGTGTAGTACTTAATTTCTCGTTTCAACTTCGGTTTGCGATTGTTGTCTTTAAGATAGGCGTCGAAGAAGTTGACAATATCCGCAAGTTGTTCTTCACGAGATGGATTGACAGGCGTATCGGCAGGTACAAAAGGATTGGCATTGCTATATGCTCCGTGAGTCCAAGGACCAAGAATTGCTTTTTGGGGATTGCTATATGCCATGAAATGGTTTAACACTCCCTCTGCTGTTCCTGCATCGAACCAACTAGCCCAATGATAAATTGCCACATTAGAGCGTTCAATATCTTCTTTAAATTTGTAGATGCTAAAGTCTTCTGTAATTCCTCCTAATCCGTCAATAAGATCGTCGCGATAGGTAATTTTCTGAGCAGCTGAGAAAAAGTCAAAATTGTTGGTTTGTTGTTGGAATGCGGCTCTTAGCAGTTGCTTGTCTTTGTCTTCATCTACAGGTTTCGGTCCCTTAAAGCCTGTCTTAAAAAATTCTTGGCAGGCTGGTTCTTGCTCAAATTCCTGTAGATTGCAAAGATTTGGTTTGGTTTGTATGCCCTTGACTACCGATTCAACAAAGACACCTCCAGGAAAGTATTGTTGAGCATAGAAGTCGAAGTCAAAAGACACAGGAACAACCGCCTTCACAGCAGGGTTGTTAGTTACTGTCAAAAACTCAGCAGTACTGCCATCTGCGGAAGTGCCAAAAGCACCAACTTTTTGGTTTGACCAAGGTTGAGCTATGATCCAGTTAACAACTGCGTTGTAATCCTGAATTTCGTTCTTTGACGTGGATGGATTTAGAGCAAGGTTCCCAAAAGAGGCTCCCGTGCCACGGGCGTCAACGAGCACTACAGCATAACCTGCCTTGTTAAAGTAGTCGGTATACCCTGGGTTGAGATAATACGGGTTTCTCTCCGTGGCATTTGGGTCATTTTGTTTACTTTTATCTACTAATTCCGTTGCACGGTAGTATGGTGTGGTTCGCATTAAAGTGGGAATTTTGCTGCCTGGTGTCACCTTTGGCAGCCATACGTCAATAGCAATTTTTGTCCCGTCTTCAGCGGTAACGTATAATGCTTGGTTTCTTGGGTAATTACTTGAGATGAATGCTAAGGTTTTCTGGTAAATTGAACTACCATTAGCAAACGTAAGTAAAAGTACTAGACTTATTGTGAATACGCCAACAAAAGATAAACTTTTGCACCATTTAAAGTGATTGAGCATAGTGAAAATTTCTCCAACTTGGGTAATCAAGGAATTATGGATCAATTATGATTGGCGGTAGTAAAGGGTAGTTTCTCTGGCGGTAGTAGCGATTGTAACGCCCGTCATAAAGAAGATTTTGGAGTTTTCTGTAATCTCGATCCAAACTACGGATTTCTTCACGGATTTTTCGACGGCGATCGCGCATTTCACGGCGAATTTCGCGACGGCGATCACGTATTTCGCGGCGACGTTCTCTGTCGTAGTCCCTATATCGGTCGTCCCAACTTGATAACAGTACTGTGTTATAAATATTGTTAGTAGACTGTAGAGACGCGAAATTTCGCGTCTCTACAGCGAATGTAGGTGTTGCTACCAGGGAGACGAAAGATGTTGCTAAGAAGGATAAGCTTGCTTTGAAGAAAATCTTACTGTTCATGTTTTTTACCTATTGAAATTAGACTCACATAGATCTAACTGGCACAAGCTGTAACAAATTTCTGGAACTGACATCAATGTAAAAGAGAGTCTTGTCAGCTACATCGGTTAGTAGGTTCAATTAAAAAGACAATGTGTTTTGACCGATTGGACGATAGTGTCAGATTTAAATACATGGTAGTTTTGAGGCTATTGCTAACTTATGAGCGTGAGGTTCGCACCTAAAGTAGTTTGTGAATAATCAACTGAAGACAAATCACCATTAATTTTTGTTTATGGCATCTCAAGCCAACAAATTGGTATTAACAGGCAAAACAACTCTGAATTTGCTGATTCACTTAATTGGAAAGAGATTGAAGCTTTTGTTAACTCCTAAAGAGTCGGCAGATTACAAAGTCTGGCGAAACCAGTTTCTGTGGCGGCGTGTTGGCTTATGCTTATGGTTGGCAATGCCCATATGGTGCTGCAGCATAATTTTAGTACTTTATTTTAAGTTCTACTTTCAAGTACCAGCAGATTTTCCCAAGGAACTCGTTCCTGTAGTAATGAAGCAGCTTGACTCAGCCATCATTCATGATTTAGCTGTAGCACCGTTGTTACTCACCTTATTTATACTTCATAGAACTAAGTGGGGTTATCGTTATCCAGCCGTGATTTTTCTGTGCTTCTCCTGGTTAGCCACACTTTTACAGGAAGTAGTTGCAACTCTCAACGGTTTTGCTTTGGGAAATGATGATATGTGGCGTCTGATGTTTATGGCTCAAGCAATTCTCGTACCAGTATGCCCTGTACTGCATTTAGTGTCACAGTTAAGTGTACTGGCTTACTATATAGGTATAAACTCGGCACTTGGCTTAACTCCCTACACTGAAGGACCCCGGCTTGTCACTGGACTTGTTAATGTGGGATGGTTATTGATGATATTTTGGTTTTGTTTCATCTGTAACTTAGGCGTGTACATGTATGAACGTCTGCAACGAACAGAATTTGAATCGCGCCGGGAATTGCGAGTTTTTTTACATGCTATTTCTCACGATCTGCGCACACCGTTGATGGGTAATGCTATTGTCCTACAAAATTTGTTGAAAAAATCTGATTCACTAGTTAGTACCAGAGTGCTGGAGCGTTTGCTGGAAGGGAACTCGCGTCAAATCAATTTACTTAACTCATTGCAAGAAGCTTACAATTTAGAAGTGCGAGGGGTTACACTACACTGTCAGCCACTGCAACTATGTACTGTAGTGATATCAGTCCTTTGTGATTTGGAACCATACATAACACAAAATAGAGTAATAGTCAAGAATTTGGTAAACGCTGATTTACCTCTAGTCAACGCTGATGCGATTCAGCTAGGGCGTGTGTTCTGCAATCTAATTTCCAATGCCCTCAAACATAATCCCCACGAAATTACTTTGACTTTGGATGCTAGGGTAAAAGGTAAGAAAATACTCTGTTGTGTGCAAGATAACGGGGTGGGGATGAGCCAAAAGCAGTGTGACAGAGTGTTTGAACTTTATGCGCGGGGTGAGAACGCCCGTTTTATGCCCGGTTTGGGTTTAGGTTTGTACGTGTGTCAGCAAATCATTACAGCACACGGTGGAAAAATTGGTGTGAAAAGTCAACCTGGTAGTGGATCAACCTTCTGGTTTACATTACCTATTATTTAGAACTTACTTTTTGTGGGG
Source organism: Iningainema tapete BLCC-T55 (assembly GCF_014698965.1). Classification (GTDB taxonomy): domain Bacteria; phylum Cyanobacteriota; class Cyanobacteriia; order Cyanobacteriales; family Nostocaceae; genus Iningainema; species Iningainema tapete. Next base: position 144,881 of record NZ_JACXAE010000043.1, on the reverse strand, counting down.
TAGGCTTCTAGCCTGCCCAAGTTCAAGAAACTAATCCTTTGCGTAGTGCCACAACAGCCGCTTGCACTCTATCATCTACAGCAAGTTTATTCATAATACTACGGATATGAGTCTTCACTGTACTTAGGCTCAGATAAAGTTCAGTTGCTATTTCCGGATTACTTTTACCTTCAACCATTAGTTTCAAAACTTCTAACTCCCGTGATGAAAGTTGACCAATGTTATTGCGGGGAGACGGAGGTTTAATATGTTCAATTATACTTCTAGCAATCAAGGGATCAAGGTAGGTCGCCCCAACTTCAGCAGCACTGAGAGCTACTGACAACTGCTCCAGACTTGTACCTTTTATACAGCAGGCATCAGCACCACTAGCTAAGGCAGCAATCATCTCTGTCTCATTCTGGTGCGATGTCAACATTACTACCCGTACTTGTGGTAAATTTGCTTTGATTTGCTTTGTCGCCGCAATTCCATCTAACTGGGGAAGACCAATATCCATGATGATTAAGTCAGGCTGGAGTTTAGTGGCTGCTTCTACTGCCAGGTATCCATCGCCTACCATGCCGACGATCTCAAATTGAGGGTAATCTTCAAAAAACTGCTCTAAACCAAGTAACATTACTGGATCGTCTTCCACTATTAAAATCCGTTGTAGTGGTTGATGAGGTTTGCGATCGCCTTCTAGTTTGGTCGATGACATTCGATTGACACAGCTTTACCCAAATTACTGATAGTTTATCACTAATGCATTATTTTGGGAAACACCTTAGATAAATCTAGGGACAAATCAAGAAAACACGGTAAATTAACAGATTCTTTAGGTAAATAAATTAATTTTCTGCGATAACCAAATTTACCTTGCACATCTTGATACGGTTCGCTGTAACATTCTAAGCAATTGTCTACTAAATTAAATATCCAATAATCAGAAATATCTGCTTCAGCATAGAGTGGTAATTTAACCTCTTGGTCATATTTTAATGAGGAATCCGCAATCTCAATTAAAAGTAATACATCAGCCGGACTGGGATGAGCATCAAGATAATCATCATCTCGATTTTGTGCAATGACTAAATCTGGTTCAGGTTCATTGAAATCAGGTATAATAATTGGTTCTTGTACTCGCAGTGTTGCACGTTCCCCTACCAGCTTATATAGCTCCCGATCTAAGCGGGTTTGACATACAGAATGTAGTGTACCTTTTGATACCATATAAATTATTTCTCCCCTAATTAGCTCAACTCGTTCATCCTCACCGAAAAATCCGAGTTTGGCTAAACGGTCATATTCAGCTATAGTAAAGCGTTTAGGGGTAGTTACAGTCATAACAGTTAAGGACAGTGCAGGGTTATACGTATTATATTTAGGATATTTCCTGAGCGTCTAACATCTGGAGAATTTTTTCCACATGATCCAAATCGCCAATAATTCGTCGAATTGGCTGGGGCCAAACTTTGACTAGGGTGGGAGTTGCTGTAACTTGATTAGCTTCTGCTTGATCTGGATGAGCTAAAACATCAATGACTTTTAAAGTATAAGGTTGACTTAAATATTTTTCTAACAGTTCGTGTAAAATTTGGAGGATGCGTTCAGTGTTGGGGTTATTTCCGGCAACAAATAGACGAAGGACGTAGCTGTGGGTTTTTGATTGTACCTTTTGTATTACTGTGGCTGGTTGATAGTAAGTGGGTGCTGGTTCGCTCATGTCTAAGCGTACAACTAAATCGTGGTCTTCCCACAGTTGTGGGAAAGAGGAGCGATAGGTTGTCAAAACCATGCGATCGCACAACCCCTCTTGCCAAGGAGCTTGTTGCCATACTAGATCACCTGTACCAAAAATAGCGTTAAGTACAGCTTGATATCGCATCACTGCTGGATACGCTTCAGCGAAGGTACGGATTATTTGCCTACGTGGATCTAACCAGTGATCAATAGTTGCTGTGTAACAAGGTACTAGAAAGTGAGGCGGTTCTGGTAAGTCCAGGATGGACTGCAAAGTAACACACAAATGCAAATGCCATCGACCTTGTTTATTAGGATCGATGCAGTAAATTAAATCTCCTCCAGGTGTAAATAAAGCAATACCTTTAAACAACTGGGGTAGAGGTGGTTTGTCGGTGTTCAAGGTTGGGGCATGGGGCATGGGGCATGGGGCATGGGGCATGGGGCATGGGGCATCGAGGATAGGGCATGGGGCATGGGGCATCGGGGATAGGGCATCGGGCTAGGTAAGAAATAATTGATTTTCTCATGAACCAAGACGTAAGACGCGCTTTCCATTGCCCATTGCCCATTGCCCATTGCCCATTGCCCATTGCCCATTGCTCATTGCTCATTGCCCATTGCCCTATTCCCTATACTCTACCTCGGAGGAACTGCGCCATTTCATTTGGCGTGGGTGACATTTCCAAGGCTGTTTCTTCTGTGATCCGACCTTCTTGATAAAGATTGAGTAGAGATTGGTTCATAGTAATCATACCGTCAAAACCGGCTTGCTTCATTAGCTCGGTAATTTCATCGTACTTCCCGTCCTTAATCCAGTCCTTGATGGCTTCTGTGTTGATCAAGATATCGTGGAAAGCAGCACGTTTTCCATCGGTTGTACGACACAAACCTTGAGCAATTACGGCTACTAAAGATTCGGCAAGTGCTACCCGCATTGCATCCTGTTCTTCTCCTGAGTAGAGATTGAGTATCCGTTCAATCGTCTTCACTGCGCTGTTGGTGTGCAGGGTTCCCATTACTAAGTGTCCTGTTTGGGCAGCTTTGAGAGCAGTATTAACTGTTTCTTTATCCCGCATTTCCCCTACCAGAATTAAATCTGGATCTTCGCGCAGAGCTGCTTTCAAGGCGTTGTCAAATTTTCGGGTGTGCATTCCCACTTCCCGCTGTTTGATTAAAGATTTCTGACTTCTGTGGACAAATTCAATCGGATCTTCGATGGTGATGATATGCTTGGGCATTTCTTTGTTAATGTAGTCAATCATCGCCGCCATTGTAGTGGATTTACCAGAACCAGTTGGACCTGTGACTAAAATTAAACCTTTGTGATGATGACAGATATCTCTAAAAACTGTGGGTAATCTCAACTGTTCCATAGTTAAGATTTTCAGCGGAATCAACCGCAGTACCATTGCGTAGCCTTTGAGGGAGTCAAAAATATTGATCCGCACACGGGCAAAGTCGTATTGGGTTGCGCCGTCAAATTCTAGGTGTTCTTCAAAGCGTTGAACTTCTGCTTCTGTCATTACTTCCCGCATCCAACTGACAAAGGTTTGTTTGTCGGTTTCGGGATAATCTGTGTTTTGTATTTCTCCTCGGCTGCGGAAGCGAGGTACTTCACCTACACCCAAGTGAAGATCGGATATGCCTTTTTCATGCGCTTCTCGAATCAACGACTCTAAGGTGAGTCCAGATTTCGCACGCATCGCCGGATTATGCATGGGTGGTGGAGTGCCAGGGCGATGGGCTGAAGGTGAGGAAGCTGGTGGTGGCGGGGGATTATTTTGCGCTTTCTCGCGGGGGATATTTCTTTCCCCTGACATATCTAGAGTTTGTGTAGCTTGCCTTTGGGTGCTGATTGTTGGTGGTGGTGGCGGTAATGGCGGGATACCACGAGCGGAGGGATGTGAATCTGTCATATATCTTTAAAGATCAAATGATTTGAGAGAAATTTATCGAGTTAAATTAAGCGATCGCGCTGGCATTAGCTGTCTCTACTTGTATCTTTTTTCGATGCCTATTCCATCCTCTCACAAATAGTTTAATTTATTTTTCTTGCTATTTCAATCTTTAACACACTAATTCCTCAAAATGCCTTCAGTACATTTTACTATATATTTAATTTTATTTTATACATTATTTTTTGTTTAAATGTGGAGACGCCCCGCTGAGGCGTCTCTACTATATAATTTTTTTATCATCTATGAAAAAATCTCATAGGTTTCTAAGAAATGTTAAGTAGGTAACAGAAAAACACCTTAATGTTGCTTAAAAAAATAGTAGTTGATAGCTTATCTGCCTGAAGATAGATGCCAAAAACAAGTTTTTTCTAAATGTTTAAGAAAATTCTTACTTAAGAATTACGAATAGTTAACTGTAAAGTTTATTAAATAAATGCTCATTTTGCCATTTAGTTTTTATATACTGAACTTCACTAATCATTGATCCCGCACTCGAAAAGCGAGATACTCCTGAGTTTTAAACCTTGTTGTGAATTTGAGAGGAAAAGTTCATGTCTTTGTCTCAAACATCTAATTTAAGCAAGACTTATTCTTTGTTAATGATCAAAAGTTTTTTAATTTGGACTTTTACATTAGCTGTATGCTTGCTAGTTGTAGGTTTTCCTTTAGTTGTCTTGATGGCTACAGTTGGGTGTCTGTTGTCGGTTGTTTTACAATCTGTAATGCCTGTTAGTGCTGTTTTACTTGTAGCAGGCGGTTTAATTACGTTGAATGTAATGGCAGTAGTTTTTGCGGCTGGTGTACTAACTTTGAAGGGTGTTCATCCAAAACAAGTGCGTTGGTTAAGCTGGCTGCATGGAGAAGAAGAAGAATTGCATACTTCCGTGTACGCTGCTTGCCCTTTGACTTGTGAAGTTAAAATGTAATCATTGCCACTACATTCGACAAATAGTACATCTGCCCGGTTATCCGGGTTTTTTCATGTTTATTTGTTAATTGTCAATTGCTAATTGTTAATTGTTAATTTTTATATACTATAAGCTATTAACCATTAACCATTAACTAATGACTGAACAAAAGCGAGTCTACATTATATTGGGTACTCGTCCGGAAGCAATCAAACTAGCCCCGGTAATTCAGGTATTCCAACGTTCGAGCTTGATAACGCAAGTAGTTTTGACGGGACAGCATCGCGAGATGGTTGAACAAGTGATGCAACTGTTTAAACTTAAAGCAGATGATAATTTGGAGATTATGCAGGTAAAACAATCTCTGAGCGATATTACCTGTCGTAGCTTGCGCGGTTTAGAAGAATTATTCAGTGAGAATAAACCTGACTTGGTGTTGGTACAGGGAGATACAACCACAGCTTTTGCCGCCACAATAGCAGCATTTTATCAACAAATCCCAGTTGGTCATGTAGAAGCTGGGTTAAGAACTGATGATTTATTTAATCCTTATCCAGAAGAAGCTAATCGGCGGCTAATTTCTCAACTTTCTCAGTTGAACTTTGCGCCCACCCCTCTAGCTGTAGAAAACTTGCAAAAATCTGGCGTTTTGGGAGAGATTCACCTCACTGGTAATACGGTGATTGATGCGCTCTTAAGTGTTGCCGCAAGTGTTCCCACCTGCGATGTACCAGGGTTAGAATGGGAGAACTATCGTGTGTTGCTAGCAACAGTTCATCGTCGCGAGAATTGGGGAACTCCACTACAAAATATTGCTGAAGGATTTTTACAAATATTAAATAAGTTTCCTGATACAGCTTTGCTTTTGCCATTACACCGCAATCCTACTGTCAGAGAACCTTTGCAGGCAATGTTGGGCAATCATCCCCGGATATTCTTAACTGAACCTTTAGATTATGGTCAATTGGTTGGGGCGATTATGCGATCGCACCTTGTACTCACCGACTCTGGAGGTTTGCAAGAAGAAGCACCCAGTTTAGGAAAACCAGTGCTAGTCTTGAGAGAAACAACAGAAAGACCAGAGGCTGTAACAGCTGGTACAGCTAAACTTATCGGAACAAACCCAGAAACAATTGTCGCTACCACTGGTGAATTGTTAAGTAACCCCACAGCTTATCAAGCAATGGCAAACGCAATAAATCCCTTTGGGGATGGACATGCTGCCGAGCGAATTTTGCAAATTGTGCAAAGTTATTTAAGCAATAATTCCTAGAAATCTCGGAAGCTATTTTGGCTAGATGTTAGTTATAGTGTTTGGCACGACACAACGCCAGTGTTGTTGAGTTGGACAACCACAACAGCATCTACCACTAATTTATGCACCTGCAAAATCCAGAATTCCGACTGTTTTTGGAACATATACCTGCTGCTGTTGCTATATTGGACCGCGAACTGCGCTATATTGCCACAAGTCGCAAGTGGTTGAAAGATTATAGCGTTAATGAACAAAGTTTGATTGGGATGTCCCATGACGAGGTGTTTGTTAATCTCGACAAGTGGAAAAGAGTTCACCAATGTTGTTTAGCAGGAGCAACAGAAAGTTGTGAAGCTGATAGTTTTGTCCGAGACGATGGTTCAGTTGAATGGGTGAAATGGGAATGTCGTCCTTGGTATGAAAATAACGGTGAAATTGGGGGTGTAATCCTTTTTACTGAGGTAGTTACTGAACGTAAGCACACAGAAGATGCCCTGCGTGCCAGCGAAGCACTCTTACGTATATACCAGGAAGATTTAGAAGCTAAAGTCAAATATCGCACCGCTGAACTACAAAAAGTTATTGAAGAACTACGAACGGAAATCATTGAGCGAAAACAGACTCAAGAAGCTTTACGGCAAAGTGAGATGCGCTTCCAAAAGCTGGCGGCTAATGTACCGGGAATGATTTATCGATTTGTTATCAGTGCAGATGACACTCAGTATTTTTCTTATGTGAGTCCTGGTTGTCGTGAATTGCATGAAATAGAGCCAGAGGAAATTCAACAAGATTTTGCTCGTGTCTTTGCGCTGATTCATCCTGATGATTTAGCAGAATTTAACTCTTCGGTTGTAATTTCAGCTCAGACTTTAAAGCCTTGGAAGCAGGAGTATCGAATTATTACACCCTCAGGGCGGATTAAATGGGTACAAGGACAGGCTAGACCATCCAAGCAAGTCAACGGTGATATCATCTGGGATGGTATTATGATGGACATCACTTTGACAAAACTTGCCGATCTGGCACTGCGGCAAAGTGAAAATAAGTTCCGCACACTATTTGAGCGATCAGCAGATGGCATTCTCATCTACGACGGACAGGTTTTTATCGACTGTAATCAAGCTGCTGTCAAGATGATGGGTTGTCAGAACAAAAACCAGCTCATGGGTTTTCCTCCATCGGGAATATCACCTGAATATCAACCTGATGGTGTAAATTCTTTAGAGAAGGCTCAAGCGTTGACTGAGATTGCTTTTGCTCAAGGTAATGTTCGTTTTGAGTGGGTAATTCGTCGCCTGGATGGTCAAGATTATCCATTAGAAGTTCTCTTAACCGCAATTCCTCTAGATGGTAGAGAAGTATTTTACTGTGTTTGGCGAGATATTGCCGATCGCAAACTTGCTGAAGAAGCGCTACGGCAATCGGAAGCAAGATACCGAGAGTTAGCTCTTCGAGAACAACTGCTGAATAGTTTAGCAAGTCAAATTCGCAATACACTTGACGTAGACACGATTTTAGAAACGGCAATTCAACAAATTCAGCAACTATTAAGGATTGATCGCTGTAGCTTTTCTTGGTTTAAACCAGATGCTAACCCGCTCTGTTGGGTAACGATTAAAGAAGCAAAAAATCCGAATATTCCTAGTTTACTGGGGAACCATTTTATTGAGAGAATTGGACCAGTGACGCAGATGTTTTTGAGGCAAGAAATACTGCAAATAAATGACGTAACAACTTTTACCGAACCAATACACCGCCAGTTTCTAGAACGTTTTGGGATTAAATCAGAAATTGTTTTACCAATTAAAACTCGTTCTGGTCAAGTTGGTATAATTGTCTGCGGACATTGGAGTGAAACTCGTCCTTGGACTGAGGGTGAAGTAGAATTGCTGCAAGCAGTGGTCGATCAATTAGCGATCGCCATCAACCAAGCCGAGCTTTACCTCACATCTCATACTGCCGCAATCACTGCTCAAAATCAGGCTCAGCAACTCGAACGAACTTTGCAAGAACTTCAGAAAACACAAACTCAACTGGTGCAAAGTGAAAAAATGTCAAGTTTGGGACAACTAGTAGCGGGGGTAGCTCACGAAATCAATAACCCGGTTAACTTTATTTATGGTAACTTGACTTACACTGACGAATATATTCAAGACATACTCAGCTTACTTAAACTCTATCAACAAGCCTACCCTGAACCTAAGTCAGAAATTCAAGAGTTCATGGAGGCGATAGATTTAGATTTCTTACTGTCTGACTTACCAAAAATGATTAGTTCAATGAGAGTAGGAGCCGAACGTATTCGAGAAATTGTTCAGTCACTGCGAACATTTTCCCGTCTTGACGAAGCTGAGATGAAGGAAGTCGATATTCATGAGGGGATCGACAGTACATTAATGATTTTGCAACATCGCCTTAAACCTAAACAGGAAAATCTCGGAATTGAGGTAATCAAAGAATATGGAAATTTACCACAGATAGTTTGCTATCCAGGACAACTCAACCAAGTTTTTATGAATTTGCTGGCTAATGCAATAGATGCCCTACAAGAGTCATTAGTCAATAATCATTTGTCATTTGTAGAGAACAAAGGACAAGGGACAAAGGACAAGGAACAAAGGATAAATCCCCAAATTCTTATTGCCACTGAAATTATAGATAATGACCGCATTGCTATTCGCATTGCTGATAATGGTATAGGAATAAAACCAGAAGTCCAGCGGCGATTATTTGATCCATTTTTTACTACCAAACCCATTGGTGTGGGTACGGGCTTGGGTTTATCAATTAGTTATCAAATTGTAGTTGACCGTCATGGTGGTCAACTACACTATAAGAGTGAACCAGGGCAAGGCACAGAATTTGTGATTGAAATTCCTGTTTCTCAACCTGATAATACCTGATCTTCAGAAGCCCGACTTCGCATTCATTTGTCGGGCTTCTAATTTATCATGGTTTAACAGCACTAATTAAAGAATAGTAAGAATGGGTTGGGGTGACAGATATGTTCTCGAATCCTACAGATTGCAAAAGTTCATTAACTTCAGCTACTGTCAATTGCTTACCATCAGTCCACCAAATCATACACATAGAAAATGAAGTTGCAACCATTGGGCTATCTTTTGTATCAGATAGTAGTATTTCATTTAAATAGATGCGTCCACCTTTAGGCAAAGCTTCAAAGCTACGCTGTGCTAAAAGCTGACATTTTTCCCAACCCCAATCATGAAAAATATTGCTAAATAAAATTGCATCATAACCAGAAGGAAAAGGATCTCGAAAGAAATCTCCCTTACACGTGTCTATTCTGTTTTGTAACCCAGCTTGCGCAATATATTCTTCTGCTATCTTACATATCACTGGTAGTTCTAAAATTGTGAAATTTATTTGTGGATAAATTTGAGCTAAAGCAATAGAACATATTGCCGAACCGCCACCCACATCAAGAAGGTTTTTTACACCACTAAAGTCTCCATCCTTCGCCGCATTTACTGCGCAAGATATAGTCATGCTTTGCATTGCACCAGTAAATAATTTCGCTTTTTCCGGCTCTATTTCGTGGATTACCCATACATTTTGATCCTGATAGACGCTAGATCTATCATTTTTTAATGCTTCTAGTAATGTAGAGTGAGATAGTGGATTCTTTGCCATAAGTTTCAGCATTCCACCCCAGTAATAGGGACTTTCAGGCAGCAGAAAATTGCGAGACACTCCTGTAAGCTGAAACTTGCCATTGTGCTGCACAAGATAACCTAAGGATGTCATTACTCCTAACAGCGCTTCCGTTGCACGTTTCCCCAAACCAAAACTTATTGCCACATCAGATGCTGTAGCAGGTGCTTGATTAATCAGAGAGAATAACCCCAACTCATCAGCAATGGTAAGTGTAGGAAAATGGAACATAGACATCCACGTCTCCCACAATAATTTATCATCACAAGTTGGCATCAAATTTAGTTTGTTGTGTGGAAAAACAATATTGTTTTGTTCTTGCTGATGCCTTTTATTCAAACCTATTACTTCTTGCATGAAATTATTTTCCCGTGTTGCTAGCTATTATCTATTTACGAATATAATCAAAATATCAAAACTAACTACTATTAAGTAAGATGTAGATTTGATTATTTTGTTCCAAATTTGATAGCACGCAACCTGATAACACAGCTACTAGAAGATTTGTGATCTAAATACAATTTAAACTCTCAATTAAGTTATGACAGTAGTAAAAACTCGGAAAAAAGTATGTTGTTTATATAAATAGATGTTGAGTTAAGTAAATCTACTTATTGTAAATTATTAATCTAATTTGAAGAAACTAGGTTGATGAAATGGAAGTGATTCACATTTTACAAAATCTGGTTACTCAACAATGTATTTTTAAAATTATGTTTAAATGAGCTTTCTCAAATTTAACAAACTATCATGAGCGCTTCATGAACATAAAGATTTTACAAAACAAGCAAGTTTATGAGAGATTATTTTATAAATGATTCAGGAAAAACCCTGCAAATCACTTAAAAATAGACGTGAAATTGTGCTTGATTATTTTTACTAACAAATACATATTTATGTGTTTTTACTGCTGCTAAAATTCAAGATTTATTTTAAATTAGATTTATAAGAAGTTCAGACAACACTTGGAAAAATTAATTTAGTGCGGTAAAGCATTAAGATAGAAAGGAAAATAATTTTATGCAAGAAGTATTGGCTTTGATTGAAGATAAGAAGCAAGAATATGCCCAGTTACCTTTATTTGAGTTTATGCAAGACAAAAGTATAGACCCAAAACAAAGGTTGAGTTTTGCTCCATGTATGGCTCACTTTATTATGAGCTTTAGTGACTTGAATAAATATGTATTCCGGGAAAAGCAACCTGTGAGTAAAATTCAGCATATAATTAACGAACATACCTATGAAGATGATCATCACTGGGCTTGGTTTGTCACAGATTTGGAAAAACTAGGATTTAACCAACAGTTGAATTTCACTCAGGCGTTAAGATTTCTTTGGAGTGAACAAACCAAGGTTACTCGCCAGTTGTCCTATGAACTTTCTGCATATACATTACAAGCAGATCCTGTCATGAAAATAGTGGCGATCGAAGCGATAGAAGCAACGGGCAACATTTTGTTTTCGAGAACAGCAGAAATTGCTGCGGAATTAAAAGCAATTACCAAACAAGAATACATATATTTTGGTGATTTTCATCTCAACCTTGAAACTGGACACGCTGTAGTTACTTCAGGAGAAGACTTGCTCACCAAAATAGAACTTACGCCAGAACAGCTTTCTTCTGCTTTTAGGGTAGTTGAAAAAGTATTTAGCATTTTTTCAGAATGGACACACGAATTACTAGCTTATGCTATTACGCAAAATTTAGATAAAACCACAGTTAAAGCATCTGACACTCCTGTATTAGTATGTGTGTAAATCTGGTTTACAACTAGAGAAACTTGCAGCTTAGTTATTAGGTTGCACTACCAATATTACAAAATGCTCCTTGTATAGCTCTGCTTTACCGTTTGGAACATATACGGAGATAATCTGCTATATTTAAAGATTGTGAAGAAATGGGAATAATAATTTAAGCGAAAATTCGGAGGCTGAAGTAACTAAAAGGTAGTTAAATTAAGTTACATTACAGACAATACCTTTTTCCGCACTTGGGCTTGCCCCCGAATGCAGGTTGTATTTATGCTTGCCTAAAGCATCTTGCGGCTAATTTATGCACTTGCACAACAATTCTGAACTCTTCCGACTTTTTTTGGAACATACACCCGCTGCTGTTGCTATGTTTGATCGCCAAATGCGCTACATTGCCACTAGTCGCAAATGGTTGACAGATTATGGCATTCATCAGCGTAGCGTTATTGGGCGATCGCATTACGAGGTGTTTCCAGAAATTTCTGACAAGTGGAAAACAGTTCATCAGCGTTGTTTGGCAGGATCTGTAGAGCATTGCGACGCTGATAGTTTTGTCCGTCAGGATGGAGGAGTTGAGTGGGTAAAATGGGAGTGTCGTCCTTGGTATGAGCACAACGGTGAAATTGGGGGTATTATCTTTTTTGCGCAATTGATTACTGAGCAAAAGTGTACCGAAGAGGCTTTGAGTGCAAGCGAGAAGCGTTTTTACAACCTCTGTGCCAATGTGCCAGGAGTGATTTTTCAGTTATTGCTGCGTAGTAATGGCTTCTTATCTTGTCCATACATAAGTTCATTTAGTCGCCAATTATTTGAGCTAGAGCCACAACAAATTCAGCAAAATTTTCGCCAAATATATACACTTGTTCATAAAAGCGATCGCCTATTCTTAAAAGACTCAATGGTCGTGTCACTAGACACATTATTACCTTGGGTATGGGAAGGGCGAATTACGACACGTACCGGTAAGTTAAAATGGGTTCGCGCTGTTTCTCGACCATCTAAGCAAGCAGATGGTGATATTCTCTGGGATGGGTTGATTATCGACATTAGCGACAGGTTGCAAGCAGAGCAAGTATTACGTCAATATCATGAAGATTTAGAAGCTAAGGTGCAAAGCCGCACTGCTGAATTACACAAAGCCAATCTTCAACTGCAAGTAGAAATCAAAGAGCGACAACAGATAGAAGAAGCTTTGAGACAATCAGAAGCACGGTATCGAGAAGCTGCAATTAACGCCCAAAATCAAACACAGCAGCTAGAAAAAACCTTAGCAGAACTGACGAGAACCCAAACTCAGTTGGTGCAAAGTGAAAAAATGTCTAGTTTAGGACAGCTAGTTGCGGGAGTCGCTCACGAAATTAACAACCCCGTTAACTTTATCTATGGCAACTTAGCTCATGCGAGCGAATATACCAAAGACTTAATCGGCTTAATCAAACTTTATCAGCATGAATATTGTCCAGCTACACCACAAATTCAAGAAGAAATTGACGCCATAGATTTAGATTTCCTACTTTCAGACTTACCCAAACTCCTATCTTCCATGAAAGTAGGAGCAGATCGTATACGGGGAATTGTCCGTTCATTGCGTAACTTTTCCCGCCATGACGAAGCAGAGATGAAGGCTGTAGATATTCACGAAGGTTTAGACAGCACATTAATGATCTTACAACATCGTCTCAAACATAAACCCGATTATCCCGGAATAGAAGTGATTAAAAACTATGGCAAATTACCTTTAGTTGAGTGCTGTGCTGGGCAACTTAACCAAGTGTTTATGAATTTACTCGCCAATGCAATTGATGCTTTAGAAGAATCTTGTCGAGATAATTCTGTAATCAAAAATGCAAACTTTGCTTTGACTTCCCCACGCTCGAAGAACAACTCTAATTGTGGGTATAAAACTCCTGATCCTCGAATTGAAATCAAAACAGAACTTTTAGATAACAAACATGTGTTAATTCGCATTGCTGATAATGGACCTGGAATCGCAATAGAAGTGCAAAAATACCTATTTGATCCCTTCTTTACTACCAAACCTGTTGGTGTTGGTACAGGCTTAGGACTATCTATTAGTTATCAAATTGTCGTGGAAAAACACCGTGGTCAACTACACTGTAACAGTGAATGCGGTCGAGGTACAGAATTCGTAATTGAAATTCCCCTTCAGCAAAATTGTCCACAATTGTAGAGACGTTCCGGCGGAACGTCTCTACAGAAAATCGGCGATTGTTGTAGATTGAACTTGACACATTTGCGAAAAATTGTGTATTATTATTATTTAGGGCAATTAATATAGTCATAAAAAAACCTGCAAGCTTGCGGCAACAAACTTGCAGATTGTGTTATATGTCCCGTTATGGGGAGAGCCTTTCATTGATGGAAGGTAAAATAACCGCCAAGAATATGGTCACTTCCTGAGTGAGCTTCTTGGTGAATCTTCCCTAGTATCCCAACAAAGCTAATCGAGTTTGTGGTCCCACAACTCCATCTGGTCTTAAACCATTTCTGGACTGAAATCTTTGTACAGCATAGTAAGTGCGGTAATCGTAAACTCCAGTTACATTAAGTCCTAAAGCTCTTTGAACTTGTCTAACTGTCCGACCTTGAGAACCTAAACCAACAGTTACTGAACCACCGACGCCAGGACCAGGACTATATCCGCCACCAGGTCTTGTGCTAATGTAATTGGCAGCAACGTAACGACCAGTACTTAATCTAGCGAAACCATTTCTGTATGAGAGAACTGGTGCAAGTGCTGCGCCATTGCGGATGCATCCAACAGTTGGTGCAGAGGTACTAGCATATGTGCGTACATTCAAACAGCTGCCGTTTGTGTTCACATAGTACTGTGTATATGCTGAAGCTGGTTGAGATTGACCGACAATTGCTAATACGGTACCAAGCAGAGCGAAACTTAACCAGGCAGATTTTCCAGATTGTTTCCAGTTTAAGTTGAGATTAGATTCGGGAAGACTAAATTCGCCTTCCGAGTCTGCTTCTATATTGGCAAGAATCGTATGTGAATAAGCTAGATATTCCACGATGATCTCCTGAAAGAATTGAAAGTTGTAATGATTGCAGAGAATTTCATTGTTTTTCTCTGGTTTTTATCTAAGTGTAACTTAGATAACATTACATGATAGAGCATTGTTACCTAAAAATGAATTAAGTTTTATAACAAAAAACCGGAAAACGAGAACTTACGCATTGACAAAATTTTGATTGTGTGAAAATTACCAGAGTAGACACAGATACCTCAACTTTTTCGAGATTTTGAACTAGCGAAGGACAGAAGTCCTCCTTCTACTTCTTATCTAGGTGTAAGTGAAATTAACTTATGCACATCATCTCAGAAACCCGACTTCGCAGAAGTTGTCGGGGTTCTCCCTAAGGTTTGTGTTGAATTACGAGTGGAAACTGTCAGAACGTATCTGCCGACCGTTGCGCCATACTTCTACACCAACTGGACTAACAATATAGGAAAAACTACCATTATTAGCTTGATATCGCGCTTCACCAACATTCAAAGCAGGTAATCGCACAGGTTGAGTTGGATGTTGCTTCAATTGTCCAATATAAAAGAACTGATTATTCTCTTGACAAACTTTGACACGAACATCCGTTGTCTCACCTTCGATCATAGTTTTACCATTACATTTAGCATCTAAATTTACTGGTTCAATAGCTATGGGAATAGCTTGGGGCTGTTCATCACTTGGTGTGGTTACTTCTGTTGTTGGTCTAGGAGCGTTTACTCTAGTACGAGCAGTGGTTGCTGTTTGTAGCGGCGGAATTTTACCTGCAATTAAAGGAGGTAATACAGGCATGGGATCAACTACTGCACGAGGACGAGGATGAATTTCAAAATGTAGATGAGGTCCGGAACTATTACCTGTATTTCCCATCTCCGCAATTACTTGACCTTGACTGACTTGTTGACCTTTTTTGACCAAAAAACGGCGATTATGACCATAAACTGTGATACTTTGATCGGGATGCTGAATGGTCACCGCATTGCCCAAACCCCAATCATCCCATTCTGCTTTTACTACTTGACCTGATGCTGCGGCAACAATTGGCGTACCAGGTGGTCCGGCGATGTCAATTCCTATATGTCGATTTTTATTAAAGCGTTGAGAAAGAATTCCTTGAGCGGGCCATATATATGTAGAAGAACTGGGAGGCTTAATAAAGGATTCGCGTGCTGTCTGAGTCAAACCAAAGGTATTTGTACCAAATATTACCAAAAAAGATGCTAAATTAATCAAAATACAAGTACAGAATTGAGAAACAGTGTCTTTTTTCATTCGTTCAAAGCCTGTGATAACAATGGTTCAGAAAGCTTCTGATTATTTGCTGTTACAACCTTAAGTCAGCAAAATCAGTAAAAATTACAAGTAATCCCTGTGTGTTTTGGCAGAAAAGCAAACTTTTTACTCGTAAGCTAGTAGTACTTGCTGGTCTAATGTAGTATGAATTGCATATATATTTAGTATATTTACTTAATATTTCCTAACTTTATAATTTTTCTCTTTATCTACTATTTAACTTTATAATTTTTCTCCTCATTTTTACGGTAGGCAAATGATTATGTTTAGAACACAATATTTGTATAGCCGATTGAAAGCTCAAGAACAATAAACAACTATAAATCACTAATTTTTTTTTGCCAACAGTTATGCTATCAACATCAACACCACTTATCAGTTATTTGAAACAATTGGAGAGTCAAGGTATTACTGATATAGAAGTCATCACTGACAAATTGTATCACCATGTCAACGAACAAATTCGACATGGTGTATATTCCAATGATCGCTACACCGAATTGGGCAGCGATGTTGCCGGAACCATTGTTTCAGAATCTAGTAATTCCAAAAATGAATGTATTTTATGGTGTATTAACCACTATTTGGGATTAAATCGAAACCAAAATGTAATTAATAAAGTTTGTGAAGCCGTCCAAAAATTTGGAACTGGTTGTGGAACATCTGCTATTTCTGGTGGTATGTCAAGCCTACATAAAGCAGTTGAGTTAAAACTTAAAAATTTAATTGGAAAAGAAAGCGTCATGCTGTTTCCAACTGGTTACACTGCTAATTTGGGTTTCTTATCAGCTTTTCCTGGACAAAATGATTTAATTCTTTTTGATCGAGAAAGTCATGCTTCTCTAATTGATGGAATTAAGATGTCGGGGAAAAAATGGCTCCCTTTTAAGCATAATAATGTAAATGATTTACTGGCAAAATTACAAAAATATTCCAGTAATTATGAGAATATTTTTGTTGTGGTTGAATCAGCATACTCCATGAGTGGCGATCTGGCTCCTTTGCAAGAAATCATTGAGTTAAAGCAGAAACACAAATTTTTCTTGTATGTTGATGAAGCACATACTTTTGGCATCTACGGTAAAAATGGTTCTGGTTACTGTAACGAATTAGGGATTGTCGATCAAGTAGATTTTATCGCTGCAACTCTCTCCAAAGCAACAGCTTCTATTGGTGGATTTATTGCGACAAAATCGAAATATATACCTTTACTACAATGGCGGGCAAATACGTATGTATTTCAAGCTTGTTTAACACCACCAGATGCTGCGGCTATTTTAGCATCTTTAGAAGAAATAGAGAATAATCCTCAAATGATTGAGCAGCTTCATCAAAACAATAGATACATGAGGAAAAGATTAACAAGCATTGGTTTTAATTTAGGCACTAGCCTTAGCCCAATTATCCCTATTTTCATGTCAGATGAAGCTAAAATGTTGTCATTCAACAAAGAACTTTTTGCACGGGGGATATTTTCGGTAACTCTTTTTTATCCCATAGTGAAACCAAAAGAAGGGCGTATTAGATTGATCTTAAGTGCCGCACATACCAGAGAACAAATAGATAAAACAGTTGATACATTACACGAGTTGGCAATTAAGTATGATATTATACCTTTATCACAACTAGCGGCAGCATAGTGAAGCAATTAACTCTGGTTGTGAGATTTGACTGTTGCCAAGGGGAAATATAAACAGTATAAGCAACCAGAGCAGGAAAGTGAGAAATTATGCTGTCAATGACTATTCCAGGTTATCACCTCAACGAAGTAATTCACGAAGGGCTAAATACAGTCATTTACAGGGCTTGGTCACAAAAAAACCAGCAAAAAGTGATTCTCAAAGTCATTAAAGCAGAGTATCCTAGCCTTGAGCAAATTATTCGTCTCAAACACGAATACAAAATTACAGAAAATCTTACACTGCTTGGTGTGGTCAAAGTCTATGGACTGGAAAATCATCACAATGTTTTGGCTTTAGTATGTGAAGACTTCAATGGACAGTCGCTGCAACAACATCTTGCCAATGGTAAGTTATCAGTAATATCCTTCCTCAACATTGCTGTGCAACTGGCACAATCCCTGCGATCGCTACATACTCACCACATTATTCACAAAGACATCAAACCTGCCAACATCATTATTAATCCCCAAGGGGTAGTTAAAATCACTGACTTTAGCATAGCCTCTCGTTTAAGTCAAGAAACACCCCAATTAATTGACTCTGCGCAAGTAGAAGGAACTCTGGCATACATGTCTCCAGAGCAAACTGGGAGAATGAATCGCTGCTTAGACTACCGCAGCGATTTTTACTCTCTGGGTGTGACTTTCTATCAAATGCTCACAGGTTGCTTACCTTTTGAAAGTCAAGATCCACTAGAATTAGTTCACTTTCATATCGCCAAACTTCCCACTCCCATTCAGGAAATCAATCCAGAAGTTCCCGCTGCTATTGCTCAAATTACGATGAAATTGATGGCAAAGAATGCAGAAGATCGCTATCAAAGTGCAACGGGATTGCTAGCAGATTTAGAAACTGTCACAGAGCAATTAAAAAATACTGGTGAAATTACTGAGTTTACATTAGGACGCTTAGATGTTCTCAGTCAGTTAATGATTCCCCAAAAACTCTATGGCAGAGAGGCGCAAGTTGCTGCACTGCTAGCAGCATTTGAGCGTGTAGCAGAGGGAACATCCAAAATTGAGATCGTTCTCTTCTCTGGCTATTCGGGAATTGGCAAATCTGCGATCGTCAATGAGGTAAATAAACCCATCACCAACCGGGGTTACTTTATCTTTGGCAAGTTTGATCAATTTAAGCGGAATATTCCCTATGCTGCATTGATTCAAGCTTTTAGCTCATTGATGCGGCAATTATTAACTGAAAGTGCCACTGTGATCGAAAAGTGGCGCAGCAAAATTTTAACGGCTTTGGGTTCCAATGGACAAGTGATGATCGATGTAATTCCATTGCTGGAGTTAGTTATCGGTAAGCAGCCACAAGTACCGCAACTCGGACTTGCGGAATCTCAAAACCGCTTTAATCGAGTTTTCAAAGAATTTATTCGTGTATTTACTCAAAAAGAATATCCATTAGTAATATTTTTAGATGATTTACAATGGGCTGATTCTGCCACATTGAAGTTAATGCAATGGCTGATGAGTGATCCCAATACACAACATTTGCTACTGATTGGGGCTTATCGAGATCATGAAGTCGAGACTTCGTATTTCGCATCTCTACATCCATTGATATTAACCTTGAAGGAAATTCAAGCTGCAGGTACGGTGGTAAACAATATTGTGGTAGAAGGGTTAGAGCAACGCCACGTTATGCAACTGCTTTGCGATACCCTCAATGAAACCGCCCAAAACCCCCAAATGCAAGAACTCGCAGCTCTGCTGTTTAACAAAACAGCAGGCAATCCCTTTTTCTTAACCCAGCTGTTGAAGGCTTTGGCGCAAAAACAACTACTGACTTTTGACTTTGCTCTTGGATGTTGGCATTGGAGTATCGAGCAAATTCAAGCAGTTGGGATTGTTGATTTGAGTGTAGTTGAACTGGTAGCTAGTAATATTGATCGGATGCCACCAGCAACTCAATCCGTTTTGAAACTAGCTGCTTGCATAGGATGTCGCTTCAAGTTAAACGTACTTGCCACCACTTGTAAAAAATCCTCTTTGTCTGTTGCTGGTGATTTATGGTTAGCCTTGCAGCAAGGATTGATTTTGCCGCTGAGTAACGACTACAAAATTCCTTTATTATTTGATACTGAAGAAGTTGGTAGTTTCAACTTTGATGACTCTCGATTAGAATATCGCTTCTTACACGATCGCGTCCAACAAGCGGCTTATTCTCTTATTCCAGCTCAAAAAGCTGCTGCAACTCACTTAGAAATTGGTCAATTATTACTTGAGAATACTCCATCAGAGCAATTACTCGACAATATTTTTGACATTGTTAACCAGTTAAATCACGGAATTGATTTAATTGATGAACCGCAAGCAAAAATTCAGCTAGCTGATTTGAACCGAATCGCTGGAGAACGAGCTTTACTAGCAGCAGCTTTTGAATCTGCTGACAACTATTTTACTCAAGGTATAGCTTTACTACCACCGAACTGCTGGCAACAGCATTATGAATTAACAGTAAAACTGTATACAAATGCAGTTCAAGCCGCTTGCTTGAGTACTGATTTTGCCACAACTAAAGCGCTCGCTGACATTGCCTTGGCGGAAATTGATGACATCAACGACAAAGTTAAAATCTACGAACTGCTAATTCTTTACCACCACACCCAGTCTCAGTTCAAAGAGGCAGTTACAGTGGCAGTACAAACACTAGCACAGCTAGGAGAAAAATTCACCGACAATCCCGATCATCAAAGCTTACTTGAAGCCTTTACCCATACCCAACAACTGATTACAGAAGTTGGCGTTGAAAATCTTCAACACCTGCCACCAATACAAAATCAGAGCAAATGGTATGCCCTGAGAATATTATATCGTGCTTTCAGTCCAGCTTTCTTCGGCGTACCCTCTATGCTGGGATTTATTGTTTGTCGCTTGGTAGATTTAACTATCCAGTATGGTGAATCACCGCTCACTTCTTACGCCTTCACAGTATTCAGCATCCTACTCAATAGCGGTATAGGTGATATTGCCACAGGATCTAAATTTGGCGATTTAGCCGTTTTTCACCTGAAGCAGCAGCGTTATAGTTGGGAATATAAAACCGCAGTTTATGCTCTTTACTACGGTTTATCACGTCCTTTTTATCAACCTGTCAAAAGCTCTATTCAACCGCTGATTGAGGGTTATCTCAGTTTTTCTGATACTGGTGATGCAGAATATGCTGCCTACTGTATAGTCAATGCTTATTTCTGCTCTATCCTGGGCGGAGAACCTTTAGAGCAGACACGAACCAAATTTGAGAAATTCATTCAGCACGTTGTTGAATTTAAGCAAGAGCAGGTTATTAACCAGCTTCACATTTGGACTCAAGTTATTCATAATTTGACAGGAAAATCTGCTTCCTTCGCTCTACTTAAAGGGGAGTGTTTTGATATTGAAGTGGTGTTACCACAACTCATCGCTACCAAAAATTTCAACACCGTTAACTACGCTAACATTGCCCAGTCAATGCTTTACTACCTGTTTGGTGAGTATGAACTGGCACACTTTCATGTAGCCCAAACTGAACAGTATTTGAGTGCTAGTAGCGGTAAGTTTTTGATTTTTGCTCACAATTTTTACTATTCCTTGAGTTTGACGGCTCTTTATACTTCAGCTTCCAAGTCGGTGCAAACTCAATTTAAAGAAAAACTGCTGTCCCTACAGCAGCAAATGAAACATTGGGCTAACTTCTCAACAGAAAACTTTCAGCATAAATACCTGCTGGTAGAAGCGGAAATTGCTCGCATCACTGGTAACGATTTAGCCGCGATGGATTTATACGATCGCGCAATTGCCACAGCACAAGAACATGGATTTATCCAAAATGAAGCTTTGGGGAATGAATTAGCTGCTAAGTTCTGGTTAAGTAAAGGGAAACAAGAGTTTGCCAAACTCTATATGACTAAAGCTTACTATTGTTATATTCAGTGGGAAGCCACTGCCCTAGCACAAAATTTGCAAGTCAAACATTCAACTTTAATCGCACAAACTTCCACTGCGTTAACTGTAACGACGTTTGATGTCACACGCACAAAATCTACTACTACCACCACCACCAACGGTTTTGGGTATTTCTTAGACTTGTCTACTTTTATCAAAGCTGCACAAGCTATATCTAGTGAAATGATCTTAGAAAAACTGTTGAGCAAATTAATTGAAATTATGCTGGAAAATGCAGGGGCGCAAAAAGGATTTGTATTACTATTAAAAGACAACCAACTCTTAATTGAAGCCTCGGGAAATACCACAGATAATATTATCAAAGTTTTCCAGTCTATTCCTTTAACTACTGGCGAATATTTACCTCTGAACGTTGTTAATTATGTCAACAGAAGTCAAAAGTATCTCGTCTTAAATGACGCAACGATGTCTGAACCCTTTAGTACTGATATTTACATTCGCAAATTTCAACCAAAATCAATCCTGTGTGCGCCGATTATTTATCAATCTCAGTTCCAAGGAATGATTTACCTAGAAAATAACTTAATGGCGGGAGTTTTTAGCCCCAAGCGAGTGGAAATTTTAAATATTTTAATCTCCCAAGTGGCGATCGCACTAGAAAACGCCCGCCTCTACGCCAATGAACAAGAAAAATCCCGACAGTTGCAGCAATCATTACTTAAGCTGCAACAGACTCAAGCGCAATTGGTACAAACCGAAAAAATCTCTTCTTTAGGACAATTAGTTGCAGGCGTTGCTCATGAAATCAACAATCCCGTAGGCTTTATCTCTGGTAATTTATCCCATACGCAGCAGTACTTTCAAGACTTGATAAATCTACTCAACCTCTACATACATAAGTTTCCTAATCCTGGGAGTGAAATTGAACAGGAAATTAAAGCAATCGACTTAGAGTACTTGCTATCCGATTTACCCCAAATAATTTCTTCGATGGAATTAGGCATTGACCGTATTCAGGATATCATGCAGTCGTTGCGGAATTTCTCACGGGTAGATGGCCCTGATAAAAAGATAGTTAATATTCACGAAGGACTTGACACCACCTTAATGATTTTGCAGCACCGTTTGAAAGCGAAGGCACAACGTCCGGCAATTAATGTTGTGAAGCAGTATGGTAATTTGCCCAGGGTTGAATGCTATGTAGGACCACTCAACCAAGTATTTATGAATTTGTTGGCAAATGCGATCGATGCCTTGGAAGAGAGTAATCAGCAATCACCCACAATTCACATTTACACCACTGTACAAAACAATTATGTTACCATTCGTATTGCTGATAACGGACCAGGCATGTCCGAAGAAGTGCGTCAGAAATTGTTTGAACCCTTTTTCACCACTAAGCCAGAAGGTAAAGGCACTGGATTGGGACTAGCAATTAGTCATCAGATTATTACCGAAACCCACAGTGGTAGCTTGGAGTGTTTCTCTACACCAGGTAAAGGTGCAGAGTTTGTCATTCAACTCCAACTAACCTAACATCCCCGACAAGGGCGTATAGTTGTCGGGAATCAAGTTTGTGTAAACTATTTTAAGACTAACTCTGGTTGTGAAGTTTCCTCTTCATCGGGCAATCCGTACATTGAGCGATATAGCTTGACGTACTGCTTGGCAGATTGATACCAACTGAAGTCTTGGCTCATACCGCGTTGCTGCATTGCTTGCCATTGGGGTTTATAGCGGAATCCTTCCCAAGCGCGAATTAAGCACGTATAAAAGTCTAGGGGTTCATAGCGGTCAAAGCAATAGCCTGTGCCTGCATTGTTCATGGGGTCATGGTGTGATACAGTATCCACTAATCCCCCGGTACGACGGACTATTGGTGCGCAGCCGTAGCGCAAAGCTAGCAGTTGGCTAATCCCGCAGGGTTCAAAACGGCTAGGCATTAAGAAGGCGTCACTACCAGCATAGATCCGGCGGGCAAGTGCATCATTATATAGTAGGTAGGTTGCCATCCGTCCGGGAAAGCGAGAAGCCATTTGCCACAATTGGCTTTCGTAGTAGCGATCGCCTGTCCCTAGTAGTACAATTTGAGCATCGGTGTAAGACAAGAAGCGATCTAAAATTTGCAACACCAAATCAATGCCTTTTTGTTCCACCAAGCGCGACACTAAACCAACTAAAAAGGCATTGCTGTTAACTTCTAACCCCACTTCTTCTTGCAAAGCAATTTTGTTTGCTTTACGTTTTTCCAAAGTGTCTTCGTTGAAAGTTTGGGCAATGTACTTATCGGTAGCTGGATCGTAAACCTCAGTATCAATGCCATTAAGAATACCAGATAGTTTACCGCTAATAAAAGACAGTAAGCCTTCTAGTTGTTCGCCATATGCTGCAGTCTTGATTTGCTCGGCATAAGTAGGAGAAACTGTATTCACGCGATCAGCAAACTGCACGGCTGCTGCCATAGTGTTGTGTCCTTGCATATACCAAGGACACCAAGTAATTTTCTCTAAATACCAACGCCACGGTCCTTGATATGCTAAGTTATGAATGGTAAAAACGCTTTGTATATCAGGAGATTGGTGCATCCACACTGGAATCATTCCCGTATGCCAATCGTGACAGTGAACAATTTCCGGCTTCCAGTAATTCCAACAAAACTCCGCTGCACCATTGGCAAATAACGTGAACCGCCAGTGTTCATCTTCACCTGCGTAGATGCGGCGGGGCGAAAAAGCCGGATGTCCAAATAAGTATAAAGGAACATCAGTACCGGGCAGAACCGATTCATATACGGCAAAGTCTTGAAACATGGCATATCCCCGCCAAATTGGCTCAGTGGGAATTTCCATTTTGTCTGGCAGGAAGCCGTAGTAAGGCAAAAATATGCGCACATCATGCCCCATTTTTCTCAATATTTTCGGCAATGCCCCGACTACATCACCCATTCCTCCTACTTTGGCAATGGGCGCTGCTTCTGCTGCAACAAATAGAATCCGCATGGTAATTTCTGTTCCCCCGATCTGGCGTTTGTTTGTTGATCGGGAGTCAGGAGACAGGAGACAGGAGATTTCCCTACTGTACAGACGCGATTAATCGCGTCTCTCCTGACTCCTGACTTCTTGATCTAACCACATCTGCCTGCACAACAGTTCAAGAACCTCTTTGAATTTGGGTGAATATTTCATCCAAAATTTCCTGTGCTCCTTGTTGGCGCAAGCGCTGTGCTAGATATGAACCTAATTGTTCGGCGGAGGATGCAACCCCTGTGACTGTATCTTTTGCTAACTTTTGACCATCCACACTGATCACTATACCTGTTAGTGTTAAACTATTATCATTTAATTCAGTATTTACACCAATAGGTACTTGACAACCGCCTTCTAATTCACGTAAGAAAGATCGTTCAGCCAGACAACGATCGCGTGTATGTGGATGTTCGATTGCTTTAAGTATTGAGATTACTTCGGTGTCATCTGCACGACATTCAATTCCTAAAGCGCCTTGTCCAACAGCATGGAGGGAAATTTCCTTGGGGAGAACTTGGTGAATGCGCGAGCCCATCTCCAATCGCTCTAACCCTGCTACTGCCAAAATTAGTGCATCGTACTCACCAGCATCCAATTTTGCCATGCGCGTGTTCAAATTTCCCCGCACATCTTTAAACTGGAGGTGGGGGAAGTGGTGACGCAACTGCGCCAGTCTCCGCAAGGAAGATGTACCGATCACCGCACCTTCTGGTAAAGTATCAATTTGCTTATCTTTGTGCTTTTCATGCACAACCATTGCATCAGCTGGATTTTCTCGTTCTGTGATTGCTGCTAACACTAACCCTTCGGGTAAACGAGTAGGCAAATCCTTCAGAGAATGAACCGCAAAGTCAATCTCCTGATTGATCATACCCAGTTCTAATTCTTTGGTGAAAAGTCCTTTGTCGCCAATTTTGGCTAACGCCACATCTAAGATTTTATCGCCCTGGGTAGACATAGTGTGGACTTCAAAACTAATACCGGGAAAGTTTTTCTGGAGTTGTTCTTGTACCCAGTAAGTCTGAACAAGGGCGAGTTGGCTTTTCCGAGTACCGATGCGAATAGTGCGGGGGGGAGAAATAACAGATGTCATAAACAAATATGTCTTGCCAGGAGATAAATTCACTTGATCTAGACTACCGCACGCGGAGACTAATGAACGTTGCAAATGCTCGATTTTGTTTCAATTTGTTAAAGATCCCCGACTTCTTAAAGAAGTCGGGGATCTTGTTTATTCTTATAATAGGGTGGAAGTAATTAGCCTTTGGTAACTACCTCAGCCAGTAATCACGCAAGCGCGATCGCCGAGCTAGTAGACTTGTAAGCCTAGATTTTTTACTGAATAATACAATCACGGCATAAATTTGAGATGGGATCAGGAATAATAGTATGGGCTTGAGTGATGGGAGTAAAATTCCCTCGGTTGTTGAGAAATATGAAGCGGAACTGTTGGCAGACTGGACTCAAGCGCTTATGGCTGATAATGCCAGCAAAGGTTTGCTCAAAGAGGCAGATTTGCGCGAGGAGTGTAGAGAATTTCTTAGTTTACTCAGAACGGCTGTACATCACGGCAACTTGACAAGTGCGCAATCTTCTGAGTGGCGCTATGTACGAGAAATGCTTAACAGTATTTCTCGCACGCGATCGCAAAAAGGATTTACACCATCGGATACGGCTAAGTTTATCTTTTCGTTTAAGCAACCCTTATTTGCGCGTTTGCGCCTAGAACATGCTGATGCTCCAAATGCTTTGGTTGAAGATACCTGGCTAGCTACCACTCTAATTGACCAACTAGGACTGTTGACAATCGAAGCTTATCAAAAGTCGCGGGAAGAAGTAATCCTTCGCCAGCAAGAAGAGTTGATGGAACTTTCCACACCGGTGGTGAAGCTCTGGAATGGGATCTTAGCTTTGCCGATTATTGGCACTTTAGATAGCACCCGCACTCAGGTAATGATGGAGTCGCTGTTACAAAAGATTGTGGAAACAGGTTCAGAAGTCGCTATCATCGACATTACGGGAGTGCCAACAGTGGACACGCTCACAGCTCAACATCTATTAAAAACGGTAACGGCAGCGCGGTTAATGGGAGCAGATTGCATTATCAGTGGAATTCGCCCCCAGATTGCGCAAACGATTGTTTATTTGGGTGTGGATTTGGCGGATGTGGTGACAAAAGCATCTTTAGCAGACGCTTTTGTGATGGCGCTCAAACGTCTTGGGCTGAAAATTAGCGATCGCAGCAATTAGTCAGGAGCAAGAATTAATTATGGAACGCATTCCCATCCTGCAAATGGGCGAATTCCTTCTAGTGACAATTCAAGTCGATATGCACGATCGCCTAGCGATGACTTTGCAAGAGGACTTAACAAGTCGGATTACCGATACTCAAGCTCATGGAGTGCTAATTGATATTTCGTCTTTAGAAATTGTCGATTCGTTCATTGGCAGAATTCTCGCCAACATTGCTAAGATGTCACGGATACTTGATGCGCAGACAATTGTAGTGGGAATGCAGCCCGCAGTCGCTATCACCTTAGTAGAGCTAGGACTTTCCTTAACAGGCATACGCACCGCTTTGAACGTTGAGAAGGGGATGGCACTTCTGCGGGCAACCGCTGGAGGAAGCACAAATGGATATACCCAGCCGTGACATGAGTATCCAGTCCTCACAAGACATAGTTTTGGTACGGCAGGAGGTGCGTAAGTTTGCCGTAGAACTGGGTTTTAGTTTGGTAGAGCAAACTAAAATTGTCACTGCAGCCAGCGAACTAGCCCGTAATACTCTGGAGTATGGTGGCGGTGGTAGTGTCAAACTGCAAGCACTCCAAAATGGAATGCGTCGAGGTATACAACTCATTTTTGAAGACTCAGGCCCGGGAATTCCCGATATTGAGTTGGCACTCAAAGACGGTTATACCACAGGTAGTGGGTTGGGCATGGGACTAGGTGGGGCAAAGCGACTGGTGAACGAATTCAATATCATTTCTCGTGTAGGTGAGGGTACATGCGTCACAATTATAAAGTGGAAATAATTAAATTATGAAAGAATCCCTCGCCCTACCAATTGTAGAATCTTCTCAGGCAGGTGAAGCACGTAGAACTGCTTTAGCCCTGGCTACTCGTCTCGGCTTCAACGAAACCGAGCGCGGAAAAGTCGGCCTTGTAGTAACAGAAGTTGCTAACAACTTGGTGCGGCACGCTAGGGACGGGGTACTGCTGCTACAGGCGATGGAAAAAGACAATATTATGGGTGTAGAAATCCTGGCTTTAGACAAAGGACCGGGAATGAGCAATATTAGTGAGTGTATGGGCGATGGATTTTCTACAGCCTCTGGTCCGGGAAATGGGTTAGGAGCGATTAGCCGTCTTTCTGGTTTTTTTGATATTCATTCCATCCCAGATGTGGGGACTGCTATCCTCTGCCATCTCTGGGCTAGCCCAATTAGCGCAACTAACAAAGAAAATTTTGAACTGGGAGTGGTTTGTTTGCCCAAGGCTGGTGAAGAGGTTTCAGGTGATGCCTGGGCTAGTATTATACATCAAGAGCGCACACTGCTGCTAGTTGCCGATGGATTAGGTCACGGACTGCTAGCCGCTGAAGCTTCTGGTGAAGCTGTCAGAGTCTTTACGGAAAATGTCCACCGCAGTCCGAAAGATATTATCGCCGCCGCTCATGGGGCGTTGCGCAGTACGCGGGGAGCAGCTGTGGCGATCGCAGAAGTAAACTTTGCCCTCCAGTCTGTTCGTTATGCAGGAGTAGGTAACATTGCTGGCACAGTTATCTGTGATGCCAAACGCCACAACTTGGTTTCTTACAACGGGACAGTCGGGCATGAAGTTCGCAAAATTCAGGAGTTCACTTACCAATGGCTGATTGGTGGACTCTTAATCATGCATTCCGATGGCTTGGGAAGCCAATGGCGATTAGAGCGTTATCCTGGTATAATTTATAGACATCCCAGCTTGATTGCTGGCGTTTTATACCGAGACTTTAACCGAGTCCGCGATGATATCACCATCCTGGTTGCTCGTGAGGTTACGTAAAAATGATGACAATCATCCTCACTTTACAACTTCGCTACGAGCAAGATGTGGTGCTAACTCGTCAACGCGCACGCCAAATTGCCCAAGCTTTGGGATTTGATAACCAAGATCAAGCACGCCTTGCCACATCTGTCTCAGAAATTGCGCGGAATGCTTTTATGTATGCTGGGGGCGGAACTGTTGAATTTGGGGTAGATGATGAATCCCCCCAGAATTTTTTGATTAGCGTTCGGGATCAGGGTGCGGGTATTCTCAATTTGAGTGCTATTCTTAATGGTCAATATACATCCACTACAGGAATGGGTTTGGGAATTGTTGGCACTCGAAGGCTGATGGATAAGTTTGAGATTGAGTCGATGCCCAATCAAGGCACTACTGTGTTGATGGGGAAGTCTTTGCCCAAGCGCGTGCCAAAACTAACTCACCAGCGCTTGCAGCTAGTGAGAGAGGAGTTGGCTTCCCTTAAGCCGCAAAATCCGTTTGAGGAAATTCAACAACAAAACCAGGAATTACTCCGCGCTATGTCCGAGTTACGCAAGCGCGATGAGCAGTTAAGTCAAATTAACCGCGAACTAGAAGATACTAATCGCGGCGTAGTTGCTTTGTATGCCGAACTCGACGAAAAAGCCGATTCTTTACAACGAGCGAATGAACTGAAAACTCGATTCCTCTCGAATATGAGTCATGAGTTTCGCACACCCCTGAACTCGATTGTGTCTTTGTCGCGGATCTTGTTAGACTTAATGGATGGCCCGTTAACATTTGAGCAGGAAAAGCAGGTCAGGTTTATTCAAAAAGGTGCAGAAACTCTTTTGGAGTTAGTCAACGACCTGTTAGATTTAGCGAAGGTAGAAGCCGGAAAAATTGTCGTTCATCCCAATGAGTTTGAAGTTATCGAGTTATTTGGAACTTTGAGAGGGATGTTGCGTCCCCTGCTTGCTCATAACTCCTCAATTGCGCTGGTCTTTGCGGAACCTGTTGCTATCCCAACCCTGTACACTGATGAAGGCAAGGTGGCACAAATTTTGCGCAACTTCATTTCTAATGCTATAAAATATACAGATCGGGGTGAGGTTAGAGTGGCAGCAGTTATGACAGAAAACACTGTCACTTTTTCAGTTGCAGATACAGGTATTGGAATTGCACCAGAAAATCTTGAACGGATTTTTGAGGATTTTGTTCAGATCGAGTCTCATCTACAAAAACGAGTGAAAGGAACAGGTTTGGGACTACCGCTTTCACGTAAGTTGGCAGAATTGTTAGGAGGAAAAGTTTGGGTTTCTAGTACCTTGGGTATGGGATCTATGTTTTTTGTGTCTATCCCAGTTGTCTACCCCGATGCTGCTCAAGTAGAAGCATCGCCCCAACCTACCTGGCTGCTTGATCCGACTCGCTACCCTATCTTGGTAGTAGAAGACAATGCCGAAACTATTTTGACTTACCAGAAGTATTTGCAAGAGTCGAATTATCAACTGATTTGCGTCAAAACGCTCAATGAGGCGAAGCAGGCGCTTATGGCGTTTAAGCCCGTTGCGATTATCTTGGACATTCTGCTGGCTCAGGAAAATACTTGGGCGTTTCTGGCTGATACTCATAGGGATGAAGTAACCCGCAATATTCCCATTATTGTCATCACTGTGATAGATAACGAAAAGCAAGCTTTGGCTCAAGGAGCAGATGGTTTCTTAGTTAAACCTGTAGATAGATTGTTATTGTTGGACAAACTTAGTAAGCTCGTCAAGCATAATAGGCAACAAAAAGTTTTACTAATTGATGACGATCAGGTATCCCGATACTTGTTAAAGCAACTTTTAGTCCATAGTCCTATCTATATAGTAGAAGCGGAGGATGGGCGCGAGGGGATTCGTTTAGCTCTAGTTGAAAAACCTGATTGCATTGTGCTGGATTTGACTATGCCCGAAATGAGTGGCATTGAAGTTTTAAACCAACTCAAAAGCAATCCCGCAACAATTGCTATTCCCGTAGTTATCAATACTTCAGAACAACTTGAGGAACAAGAGCAAAAGTATCTGGCTGAACGCACTGTGGCAATTATATCTAAAGAAAGTAATTCTCAGCAAGGAGCCTTCAATCCATTATGGTCAGCCCTCATCAAAGCTGGGCTAGTCCTAGATAAGTGAGGGAAAAATTATGTCAGAACTGTTAGGTAGTATATTGCATATAGATGACAACGAAGTCAATCGTTATGTTGTCGCTAGGGTATTGCGTAATGCAGGGTTTGCGGTGACGGAGGCGGTAACAGGTACACAGGGATTAAGTGCGATCGCCATTACTAAACCAGATTTGGTAATCTTAGATATCAAGCTTCCCGATATGAGCGGTTTTGAAGTTTGCCATCAAATTAAATCCAACCCAGCAACTGCGAACCTTCCCGTGCTTCATCTGTCTGCCCATTTTGTGGAAAGTCGTGATAAAGCTCAAGGGTTAGACAGCGGCGCAGATGGCTACCTAGCGCAACCAGTAGAGCCGATTGAATTAATTGCCACAGTCAAAGCACTACTGCGGATTCGGCGAGCTGAAAATTCTGCAAGCTCAAGCGAAGAGCGATTTCGCCTACTGTTGGACAATGTGAAAGACTACGCAATTTTCTTCTTTGATCCACAAGGGCTGATTACGGGATGGAGCCAGGGAGCAGAGTATATTTTGGGCTATCAAGAGGCAGAAATTCTCGGACAACCTGCCTCGTGTATTTTTACACCAGAAGACTTGCAAAAAGCTGCAGACAAGCAAGAAATAGAAACAGCTGTGAGAGAAGGGCGGACTGAGGACGAACGCTGGCATGTGCGCAAAGACGGCAGCCTTTTCTGGGGAAGTGGCATTGTTACACCCTTACTAGATGATACTGGAAAGCTACGCGGTTTCTGTAAAATATTACGTGATTACACTGAACGAAAGCGGATAGAAGACGAACGCGCCCAGTTACTTGCAAGTGAGCAGGAGGCAAGAAGTGCAGCCGAAGCAGCCAATCGCATGAAAGATGAATTCTTGGCGACTCTTTCCCACGAACTTCGTTCTCCCCTCAATGCCATGCTAGGCTGGATTCGGTTACTGAATACGCGCAAGTTTGACGAAGCTACAACGGTGCGGGCAATGGAGACGATTGAGCGCAATGCCAAATCTCAAGCGCAACTGGTTGAGGATATACTTGATGTCTCCCGGATTATTCGGGGTAAGCTGCGCTTGAATATCCGTCCTCTGGATTTGGTAACAGTGATTGAGGCTGCGTTGGAGACTTTGCGTCCATCAGCTAATGCCAAAGAGATTATACTCCAATTGGTGCTTGATGGGGTAGCTCATAAAGTGGCTGGCGATTCCGATCGCTTACAGCAAGTTATTTGGAATTTATTATCTAATGCCATTAAATTTACACCTCAAGGTGGATGCGTTAAAGTTAAATTAGAACATATTGATTCTCAAGTAGAAATTATCGTTACAGATACAGGGCAGGGCATTCACCCAGAGTTTCTACCTTACGTGTTCGATCGCTTTAGTCAGGCTGATAGTTCAACGAAGCGTACCTACACCGGATTGGGAATAGGTTTGGCAATTGTACGTCATTTAGTAGAGTTGCACGGTGGAACTGTTCATGCATACTCACCAGGTGTGGGACAGGGTGCGACATTTACAGTGAAGTTACCGTTGATACAAAAAGGTAGGGGAGTTATTGAGGAGGGGAGTAGGGGAGTGGGGGAGCAGGGGGAGAGGGGAGAGAATGATGCTGTAGCTCTATTTTCTCTGAGTGGGGTGCGTGTGCTAGTAGTAGATGATCACGCAGATGCGCGAGATTTTTTAGTCACAGCTTTAGAGATGTGTGACGCTAAAGTTACTGCTGTTTCGTCGGTAGTTGAGGCGATTCAAGTGATCTCACTACAGCAACCACATGTTTTGGTAAGTGATATTGGGATGCCAGATGAAGACGGCTACGATTTAATTCGTCAGTTGCGTAAGCTTCCACCAGAGCAAGGTGGGAATATTCCGGCGCTAGCACTCACAGCTTATGCTAGCAATGAAGATCGTCTGCGATGCGAGAGTGCAGGTTTTCAAATGCACCTGCCTAAGCCTGTGGTTCCTACTGAATTAGTGAGTGCGATCAAAAGCTTAGTTGGGCGAGGGGGGTAAACCTGCCGCAGGAGGGAAGTTTGGAGTTCCTAATCACGTTAAGTAATAATTAAGGGAACTCACTTCTTTAAAATCTGTTACGTACCATCTATGAATCGCTCCGCATGCCTTATCTTTAACCCAGTTGCAGGTAATGGAGATCCAGAACAAGATTTAGCACAGATTTGCTCAATTCTAGAGCCACAAATTGATTTGGATATTTACTTTACAACTGCTGAAATTGACGCCGATCAACTGGCGCATGAAGCTGTTGGGCGGGGTGTAGATGCTATTATCGCTTCAGGGGGAGATGGCACTCTCTCGGCTGCAGCTGCGGCTGTGGTTGGTAGTAATATTCCTTTTGGAATTATTTCACGGGGAACGGCAAACGCTTTTGCCACAGCGTTAGGAATCCCTGACACAATTGCTGGTGCTTGTCAAGTAATTTTGCAGGGAAACACTCGGGTTGTAGATGCGGCTAATTGTAATGGACACCCAATGGTACTACTAGCAGGCATTGGTTTTGAAGCGGAAACTGTAGAAAGGGCAGATCGAGAGGCGAAGAATCGGCTTGGTGTCTTGGCTTATATTTTAGCAGGACTCCAGCAATTGAGATCCTTTGAGACTTTTGAGGTGGAAATTGAAACAGAAGACAGAACAATTAAGTCAACTGCTGCAGCAGTAACAGTAGCAAATGCTGCACCTGCTACTTCTGTCTTTGCTCAAGGACCAGCAGGGATTATTGTTGATGATGGGCTACTAGATTTAACTATTGTCGCACCAGCTAACAAAGCAGCGGCGATCGCCGCTACTTTTCATCTGTTTCAAACTGCTTCTACAGGTAATGCAGCTGATCGAGATGACATCGGTTATCTGCGTGCAAAACAATTCAAAATTACAACTAACCCGCCGCAAAAGATAGTTGTTGATGGGGAAATTTTGGGGGCAACTCCTGTGGAGATTCACTGCATTCCCGGAGGTTTGAACATTTTTGTGCCGCTCACAGAAGAAGTTGAACCAGTAGAAAAATTAAATAGACTACCCAATGTGGTAATAGAAGATAAAAGGAGTAAATTGCTTTGAAACTCGTTTCCGATCCGGCGATCGCCGATAAAATAGCCAAAATGAATCAGCGAGTACGGTGGCTTGACCGTACAATTGTTGAAAAAGGAATTGACCAAACTCGGCTAGTACTGGATGATGGTCGAGCGGAAGAATCAGAATTCTCGTTTTTGGTAATAGGTGATAGCGGTTCGGGTGCGCATCGGGGACACAATCCCCAGCGACAAGTAGCTGAAATGATGCTACCCCACACTGGTGAATGCAGTTTTATGCTACATACAGGGGATGTAATTTACTTGGTGGGTTCAAACGAGTTCTACCAGGATAATTTCATCAAGCCTTACCGAGAGTTTATTTTGGGGGGAGAGCATCCAGAGCGGATTGCTTACGATCAAATGGTGTTCTCGCTACCCATTTTACCTGTTCCGGGTAATCATGACTACTACGACTTGCCATTCATCTTTGGTTTAGTATCTTTAACCACATTGCCATTACAGCGTTTGCTAGGAGCGAATCTCTATTTTGATGTTGGTTGGCAAGGTTCAGGACAGGGTGATGCTTATGCACGGGCATTTTTAGACTACCTCAAAGCCTATAGGCAGCCCGGAGAGCTAGAGCGTCATTTAGATAAACATTATACAGCCAAAACGGACACGGGTCGTTGTTTGCGCTACGAGCCAGGGAGTTTTACCCGCCTGCCCAATCGCTACTACACTTTCCGCTATGGAGGAATTGACTTCTTCGCTCTAGACTCTAACACATTTAACGCCCCTCTTCCTCTACCAGCAACTAAGGAGGGAGATGCCGATCGCAAATCATTAAAGCTACGCCGTAATGAGTTAGAGCAACAGAAGAATCAATTGATGGAAAAGTCGGCAAAACTTAATTCAGATAATCCCCAAGAAGCAGAGCAATTAGACGATATACACAACAATGTCTCTCAGATCGAAGAAATCATCGTTGATATCGATAAGCAGTTAAACACTAACAACAAAACAGTTACTGACCTCGACCAATTAGAATGGTTGGAGCAAAGACTAATTGAATCTTGGCATACCAAAGATGTTCGAGGAAGAGTGATATACTTTCATCATCCTCCCTACGTTACTGAAGCAACAAAGTGGCTTCAGTCGCAAACTATCGCCATTCGCGGACGCTTACGTGGAGTACTGGATATTGTAGCTGCATCTGTAGGTGATACTGGTGGTCGTCCTCTGGTAGATTTAGTTTTCAATGGACACGCTCACTGTTTAGAACACATTCAAACAATGGACAACGGAAGTGGTGATGCTGGTATTCATTGGATGATTTGTGGTGGTAGTGGCTATAGTCTTCGCCGTCAACGTACCGAGGGAGGAGATTTGATAGAGAATGAAAGATTAATAGCGCGATCGCACCTTTTCATCGGGCGTAGCGGTCAAGGTTTCAACAAACGTAGACCTTACTCTAGTTTACGCATAGATGTTAAAGATGGCTGCCCTCCCAAGTTTATCATCCGTCCCTTAGTTGCCGAATGGTATCACCGACAATGGCATTACCCCGAAATTCAGCCAATCATACTTTGATAATTTTACAATGAATGTGATTATTTAGTAAAGTATTAGGGGGTTATAATTGCATTCTTAATGATTCCTGAATTTGACGATAACGGTAATTTACCAGTAGGTGTACATTTTTGCCATTGGTCGGAGTTTAAAGAGAGATTTGGTTATACACGTAAGCGCAGACAAATGATTCAAGGATTAGAAGAAGTGATGGCACAATTAAAGGCTGCTGGATGTAGGAATTTTTATATCAATGGCTCGTTTGTGACAAGAGAACCATCACCTAACGATTTTGACTGCTGCTGGGATCAAGATGATGTAGATATTGACTACCTCAGAAAAAATGCACCACTAATCTTAAATTTTTATAACTCCAATGCTCAAAAAGCTAAATATAGAGGTGAAATTTATCCATCTGACCAACCTGTAGATGAAGATACAGTATCTATAGAGTTCTTCCAACTAGATAGAAGACAAAATAAAAAAGGTATTATAGGAATTAATTTACAGGAGTGGGAGCTATGATTAAGGATTCTCAGCAATATGAGACTACTAAATACTGGGCTCACAGGTTTTATCTAGCAGAAATAAAAGTAAAAGAAAATGAAGAAAGAAGATTAAAAGAACCAGAAAGATGGCAGTTAATGCAGGATTCTTATGCTGCTCAAAGACAAAATCTTTTGGATGAAATTAGAGAATATGAAGCATTAGTTGCTCACGATCCACGAAAACCATTATTACTTGAAATTGAGGATATTAATTATATATCAAACTTAGTAATTAAAGCTAGAATCGCGCTAAAACTCACTCAAAAAGAACTAGCAATTTTAAGCGATCATACAGAAGAGCAAATTAAAGATTTTGAAGATAAAAATTATCATAATGCCAGTTTTCTGAATTTTCTAGCAGTTGCCAATGCTTTGGGAATTCAGATTATTGAAGGCAAATTTGTTGCTCAATTAAATGATTTTTATCAACAAGAGCTAATAAATATACGCTCCTCCATAAATCAGGATAACGAGATCAAGGCTGCATCTTAATCCATCTAACTTATAAAAGGAGGGGCGGACCGATGAACTAATTCTGGTCGCCCACGGTTACGGCATTGGGTAAGGGTGCTTCCGACAACGCCGATTTGCTTATGAACCTTTGCCACTCATTGCTTGTGCCGTGTTCACTTTCAAAACGAGGACGCTTATGAGGAGAGCGTAACCTCATCGTCTCCACTTCCCAGATGTAGCCGTGAATTACTACATCCTCAGGAATCAAGGGAGAATTTCGCAGCAACTCTACCTGTTTCACGCAAGTTTCATCTACGTCAACAAATGTTTTAATCCATTTAGAAAAAACACCCGACGATAGCTTTAATTCAGGTAGGGCAGGATCAATGGATGTCTGGTCTAAATTAATTCCTTTTTTTTCTAAGAAATGACTGATAAACTCTCCAGAAGTAGTCATCATGCCGCATTCAGTATGGTTGATGACGATAATTTCTTTAGTTCCAAAAAACTGCGTTGTGATCATGGCAGATCGAATCGCGTCATCTGTCACTACCCCTCCTGCATTACGGAAAATATGAGCATCTCCAACTCCTATTCCCAAGGCTTTTTCCACTGGTAAACGCTCATCCATGCAAGCTAATACCCACAGGCGTTTGTTATTGGGAATTCCCAATTGACGCCGTAATGCCCAGTTTTTCCTGTCTGATAAATCTTGGTCAACTTTTTGGTGCAACATTGCTGGAAATTTTATTGATACGAGTGTAACCCTGACGGTGTATTGTGGCGACAACCCCTGTGTCAGACACCAAAGATGCCTCTCCTATTCATTGTAGTGGGCGTGGCTGCCCACGCCGCCCGACTCTGAACATCTTAATTATGAATTAGGTTTTTGGGAGCAAGTACCAGCAGTAGCTAAGGTACAGGAACAAAATCGTAATCATAGCCTGAGCGGGATTTATTATTGCGTTGCACTTTGACTAATTGACTGTTTTGAACACGCTCGCCATTGACAAAGGTAATCCTACTAGCTCCATCAGCACTAAAGTCTTTTGCTCGCAATACTTCCGCGACGCCTTCACGAGAGTCTTTCGTATGAAGAGCAGCAATCAAAGCTTGGGTGGCATCGTAAGACATCGCTGTACGCCAACTCACAAATCCATGCCAAAGTTTTTGAGATGAAGTAGTAAATTTTGAACCAGATTTATGCGCTGTTTCCCAATGCCAAGGAACTGAAACAATCATATCTTGAGCATTGTCTGCACCAATTTCTAAGGTGAATGGGGAGTATAAACTATCTCCACCTAAAACAGGTAGTTTTGATTTTTTCGCATTCTTATTTACAACTGCCAAGGCTTTGTATAATTCTTCTGTATTAGGGAATAAAACCAAGACTTCAGCCCCTGCTTTGCGCAAATTATCAATACTAATATCTGCTTTAGTGGAAAAATCATACACGCTTACTATTTGATTAGGCTTGATGGTGCGTTCAAACTCAGATTTGAAAGAACGACTATATGCACTTTTGGAGTTATAAAAAATGGCAACTTTCTGCTTATTTAATTGCTGTTGCATGTATTTAGCTAGGGCTGTTGCGGCTTGGCGATCGCTAGGAGCCATGCGAAAAAGATAATTACCACCACTACCCATAGCTAAATTAACTGAGGTACTAACTGGGTAGATAGCCACCAGTTTATTATCATTATAAATCTTGCTTGTCTCTTGAGCAACATCGCTGGCATAATTTCCTACCACACCCAATACATTAGGATTTTTTACCAATGCGTTTGCCACTTGTCGGGCAACCGTGGGATTGTTTTCGTCATCAGCAATTAACACCCGTAGCTTCACCCCATTGATACCACCCGAAGAGTTAATTTCGTTTTGTGCTTGCGCAACTCCCCGCAAGATTTCTAATGCACCGTTGACATTACTACTAAGTGGAACAGAAACAGCGATGGTATAAGATTTTTGCTGATTAATTTGTGCGTTATTTTTGTAAATTAATGCTTCTGGATCATTATGATTTTGATTTAAATATTTTTGTAAATGTCTAGCAGCTTGCTCTAATTTGCCATTAATAAACGCATCTATCCCAGCTATTTTATCACGGTGGGGTCGAGTTGGTAAAAGGTTTTTGTCACCACTACTAATTTTTAGCTTTGGATTAGTTTCTTCAACAGAATCGCAGATTTCCCGAACGCTATTATCTTGATCTATCCAAGGGTAATTATTGCGGTACTTGTTCACCCACTTACAACCCCGTGCTAGTGTTGTGTTTAAATCTAAGAGTTCTGTGTTCCACAACAGGGCAGTACTATCGCCACTAGCTGAAGCCAATGTCTTATCATCGCGACTAAAGCTAACGTCATAGACGGGAGCGCTATGCCCTTTGAGAATACTGATTGCTTTACCTTCCTTTATATCCCAGAGTCTTACAGTTTTGTCATCACTAGCAGAAGCTAATATATCTAACTTATGATGAAAACTGATACTATTAATACCATCACCATGTCCCCACAGTGTATGTAGTCTCTTTCCATCGGGAATGCTCCAGATTTTAACTGTTTTGGATTCACTCCCGGAAGCTAGTATCTTGCCGTTAGAGCTAAAACTTAAGCTATTTACTGATCCTGTGTGTGCTTCGTCAAGTGTTTTGATGAGTTGGCGCTGCTCTACATTCCACAGTTTAATGGTTTTGTCGGCACTTCCCGAAGCCATCATCTTACTATCTGGACTAAAACTGATGCTGAGAACTATATTTTTATGTTCACGAAGAGTTTTCAATAACTTTCCTGCTCGATCCCAAAGTTTGATAGTGTTATCATGACTTGCTGACGCTAATATCTTACCATCAGGACTGAAACTAAGTCCCCGAATATTTTTTTGATGCGCCTTCCGCATATTACGGATTATTTTACCATTGATTGGGTTCCAGAGTATAATGTTACCGTTTGTATCTCCTGACGCTAGTATTTGACTAACCGGATTAAAGCTAGTGGAAATAATCTCACTTTCATGCCCAACGAGTGATCTTAATTCCTTTCCATCTGATCGCCAAAGTTTAATCTCGTATAACTTGCCATTCTTTGTTGATGTAAAGTCACTACCAGCCGTAGCTATAGTATTGCTGTTAGGACTAATGCTAATGCTATAAACTTTTTTGCGATGATTTGTTAAAGCGATCGCATCCTCACTATCAACACTCCAAAGTTTGATCGTACTATCAACACTTGCTGAGGCGAGAATTTTGCCGTTAGGACTGATGTTGACAGTACGAACACCACTGCTATGCCCCGCCAAAGTTTTCAGTTCCTTACCATCTTCAATGTTCCATAATTTGATTGTGTTATCATTGCTTGCCGAAATTAATATTTTGCCATCTGAGCTAAAGATTGTGCTATATACATCAGCTTTATGCCCATTCAGAGTTTTCAGCCTTTTACCATCAAGAACGTTCCAGAGTATAATTGTGCTATCGGCACTAGATGTTGCCAACATTTTACCGTTAGGACTAAAGCTGACTGCATACACAAAATCGCTATGCCCTGACAAAGTTTTGAGCAGCTTACCCTCACGATTCCAAATCCGCACATTTTTATCTTCATTGCCTGCAGCAATCAGCTTACCATCAGGGCTAAAACTAACTCCATGAAACGAAAATGGCTTTGGGGTATTAGTACCTGAATCTTTTTTGATCGCTTGCAGAATTTCTGGAGGAAGTTCAACATTCTTGATAAACTTTAAAGTGCGATCGCTAATGCGCCAAAGTTTGATAGTTCCATCCCAACTAGCCGAAACTAGCATCTTCCCATCGGGGCTGAAACTAACACTATAGACTTCTGCTTTATGCTCTTTTTGTTTGTTGTCGAGTAACTTGCCGTTGATACTCCAGAGTTTAATAGTTTTGTCAAAACTTGCCGAAGCCAGCATTTGTCCGTTGGGACTAAAGCTGACACTATTAACGATACCTTGATGCCCTTCGAGACTATTAATTAGATTGCCTTCTAAATTCCAAAGTTTAATTGTCTTGTCAACACTTGCCGAAGCAATAATTTGTCCATTTGGGCTGAAGCTGAGACTTCTAATTGTATCTCCATGTCCTAGCAAACGATTGCGTTCACTTACCGAGTAAACAGCTTGTTGGAGAGCAGTCATTGTTTGCAAGTTGGTATTATCTTGTATCCCTATTGGCTCTTGTAACTTTTTGCCTGCTTTTAAACTATTGATTAATGCTTCCAATTGCCGATTGGAATTAAAAGAGGCTTCAGAAAGAGCTGCCAATCTTCCTACTTCAGCATTTCGACTCTGACACCACTGAATAAAAGCAAATCCTGATACTACAGTGAATGCACCAGCAATCAAACCCCATCGCAACCGTTGATTATTTGTTTGCTTTTGAATGCTACGCTTGACAAACTCAGTTTCTATTTGGTTATACCAATTATCTGATGAATTCAGTATATTTTTGAGTACATCTAAATAGGGATTGTTATGCCATAAATACTTTGCTTGTTCATTGATTTGCCGAAAATTACTTAACCAATTAAAAGGATGTGTAAACAGACGAAAATTTCCAGGTTTCTGACGATGCCATTCCTCTGCTGCTGGGGTTAATCGTCTTTGTATCGCTATCTCCTGCTCATGTGTTGCTTTTAACCACTCACGCAGCTTACCCCATCCCCGAATCAATGCATCATGGGCTGGCTCAACGTATTCATTGTCTTTCTCATCTCGCCCTTTTACCAACAGACGCGCTTGTGTAAATTCTTTAATCACCTCATCCACTTGCGGCTGAAATGACTGTGGATATTCCAATTCTGTCATAGATACCCGTCTACGCGCCAAATCACCACTACTTTCTGCCACCATCCGTAGCATCACATGTTTGATGATTTTCTCGTAGTCTTTGTCTTTACTTTTTAACTGCTCGTATATTTCATCAGCCCTTTTAGTGAGACTACCAGTTACTCTACCTAATTCTTGATAATCATTGTGTGTAATTACTCGATTGTATTGTTCCTCTATTTGCGCTTTTTTAAAAAATTTGCGGTAGAGTTCACTTAGAGTAAAAGAAAGCAATGGTAAACCACCAGGCATATTGATTACCTCGTCAATCAATTGGTTTACCAAAGAACTTTCTGACTCTTGTGTTTTTTCCTCAAAAAACAAGGCAATTTTTTCCGCAGGTTCGACAATCGCTGCTCGTAATTCTTCGCGTGTCATTGGTGACACTTCCATTCGCGCTTTTACCCAATCGAACTGGGAATTATTTTGCAATTGTGAAAATAGTGAGTTAATTAATAGTTCATAGTCGGAACGTAATGTAATAACAATGCGTAACTTTTTTGGATAATTGACTATCGCCTGGGTTAACTGTTGTAAAAACTGTAGACGCTCATTTTCATTACTACACAAAGTGACTAATTCTTCAAACTGATCGATCGCCAACAACAATTTTTTATTAAGATGGACTAAACTCCAATTCCCAACTCTGTCGGCAAAATAATCTGCTTCATTAAGTTTTTCACGATAGAACTCAGTTTTACTTGATTTCTTTTGATTTTCTATATCCTGACACACTTTTGCTAAAGCAGTGAGGGGTGATTCGCCTGGACGAATAGGCGCTAAAATTATAAACTCAGACTGAGTAGATTTTAAATCAGGTATAAGTCCCGCTTTCACTAAACTAGATTTTCCTGAACCAGAAGCACCCAATACTACAGTTAATGGTTCTTCTTTAACCTTTTGAACTAGTTTTTTTCTTAACCTTTCTCTACCAAAGAATTTATCTTTATCACCTTCTTCAAATGATAACAAACCTTTATAGGGATAAGTGGGATCTTTTTCATCAGGTAGCGGTGCTGTTTTTAAATTACTAGCAGCATCAAACCCTGGAATAACAAATATATACTTACCAAAATCATGTTTTTTCAGTTGACAATATCCGGGAGTTTGCCCAGCATTTAAATCGAGAAACTTATCTTCTATATATTTAATAATTTCAGTAATAGTGATTACACCGTCTTTGTTAAAATCTGCATTTTTTTCATTGTTTGGGTTGAGCGCTTCAAGTAACGCTTTTGCAAAGGGAGAATTTTGTTCATCTTCTCCTCTTTCTCCAAAACCATACAAAAAATCTGCGGCAGTTTCGTTATAAGCAGCAGAGGTAATAACTTCTTGCGCACATCCTGTCATGTAGCGATTATAGCGCTCTAGGTACATTTCTGCTTCTGAAAGTTCTGCTTGTCTAGTAACCCAACGAAAGCTCCCAGCAAAGCAGCAATCTAAGATAATTAACAAATGACGACAGCCCAGTTGCACTAAAGCATCATGTAATCGCCGCATAGGTAGTAGGCTTTTATTATCTCCTCTAATAGCATCTTGAGGGTAAATAAAGCCTTGTGGGCTATCGTCTTTTTCATCTCTAACAGCAATCCCATGCCCAGCAAAGTAGAATAAAACACGGTCATCAGGTTCTACTTTTTTGCTACCATCATGGAAAGGAATAGTTTGATTTGCAAAAGCTGTTAATAGATGCTCAAGTTTTTCACCAATTGCTTGTTCATCTAACAACTGCAAAACTTCATATTGATATCTATCTTTTAAAATATCCGTCAGTTTACAAGCGTCATTAACCGCTGTTCTCAGCTTCCAATTCGGTTCATTATACTGATTAATACCAATAATGATCGCGTAACTGTTTCTAATTTCAACCATAAAGTCTACGCACCAAGGTAAGTGACACTTCTTTAGTCATCCAATGATCGTTTCTTTCAGAGTGAATAGCTTCACGAGTATATACTTGGTTCATCAAACGATTGAGAGAACCTGTCAATCCTCCTGTATAACGAGTTGTAGGTGGTTGTGAATCAAGTCCTTTTTGAGTAAGTAAGCTGGCATCAAAATCTGAGGTACTGACAATTAACTTAAATATTTCTTGGTATTCAGTAATGCCCTTGGCTAAATAGTTTTTAGGAATTCCGTAGGTAACTTTTTTGCTTTCAATTATTGCGCCTTGTTTTGTTTTGTTTGGTAAAAACAAACTACTCCTTTCCCTAAAAAAAGGAGGAATACAGACTTCGTAATCGCCTGCTAATTCTACTATTTGAAAGTAGAGGTCTCTGCTACTTTTATTTGTGACTATAATTTGAATTATTGGTCCTTTCCACTTCCCATTATTATATGTATATTCTCCTCGCATTTCTGAAGTTGCTGATTTTGAGGAAAACACTTTTTCTCCTGAACAGATGATTACTTCCATCTCAACATCACTCTGTTTAATTCTACTTGTAGGTGGAGATTTTAATTCAATAATGTTCTGCCAACGAGCGATGTGTTCTAATCGTTGAATCACTTGATGTGCGCGTTTAAATGTGTAGCCATCTCCATCTGGTATTTCTGGGATTGGTGCAACTAATGGACTTTGATTTGAAGCTTGTTTAATCCAGTACTGCCCATTACTAGCTTCTACATAGAAATTTACATCTTTTCGTTCCGTGACTTCCCTCACAAATAATGAATGTTGCTCGTTATACCCAGATGTTAAAAGTGCTTGGCGAGCAAGTTCTACACCTGTAGTGTCACCTTGAAAATAAGCTTTTAATTGTGGTAGTGGTAAGCTAGCAATAACAGCACAATAAGCTTGTTCGTTAGATAAATTAGTACTGTCGTTAATAATTTCAACTAGGCTTAATTCTGGTAGTACCTGTGTTAATTTGGCTTGACAAATCTCATTTTCTTGGCTTAGTTGTTCTCTAGTGTTATCTGGGAAGATTGCTAACAATATCTCTTCACCTTTGGATGGTATGGGAATACCATGTAAAGCTCCAGCGTTAATTACCCAAGTATCATATTTTTTACTATTGTAAGTGAGATGAAAGCAAGCCGAGCGATCGCCTGCATCATACATACCTAAGAAAGCTTGGTTTAAGTCTTCGCTGTGGGTGGCTTCAATTTGCGGCGATTGTTCTTGTTTTTTACCACTGACTAATGCACGAGTATTGCTGATTAAGTCTATATATGATATAATATTGTTGCTGTTATGTAGCGAGCGCATCAAAAAATAAGAAAAAACGCCCCTAGTCACACCATCTTCAGGTGTATATTCCTTAGCTGTTTCATGGGAGCGACAAGCGGCGAGGGTAACGTGTCTTCCTGGTTTGTAGTTTGCACTATTGCGATCGCGAACCCATTGTTCAGAAAATATAAAGTCCTTTAAATCCCTTCTTCTACCATCAACGACAGCTTGACGCACTGCAACTTCTGGATTTCTTGTACCTGTACCAGAGTGACAACAGTCGAGAATGACGAGAATATGTGGATTATTCTTTGCTAGCTGATAAATTAAGTAATCCAATTCCTTATCTGCTAGATGAAGACCATTTTGTGTCCTGCTGTCATAGCATACTAAATTTTCAATTAAATGGTCTGGTTCTTCAGAACAAAACTCTTGTGGTGCAGCTTCTTGCGAACCATGACCTGCAAAGTAAAATAATGCTATATCTTCGCTGTCAGCTTTGTACAGGTGTTGCTGAAAGCCATTGATAATTGCCCTGCGTGTACTGTGTTCATTAATTAGTAGCCAAGGAACATCAGATTCCACTAGCTGCCACTCTGAGCCTGTAATAATGCGCTTGCGGAGATAGGCTTCTATAGCTTTGATATCGTTAACACAACCGTATAAGCAAGGAACTCCTGAATTAGGATGATATTTGTCAATACCAACCAGCAAGGCGTAAATATTTTTAGCCATAGAAATTATACCTTGTCAGGTATCTCTATTTTAAAGCAAAGATTAGCTAGATTAACTCGTGCTTTCACATTTCTTATTCAACTAGAACCCCGACTTCTCTAAGAAGTCGGGGTTCTAAGTCGGTGTTCAGAAAAATTTATCACCATTTCCTCAAGAAATTAGATTATTAATTTTAGGCAAAATATTTTTATTTAATTGTAGATTTTCGCACAAATAATATGTATGCTCA
Source organism: Iningainema tapete BLCC-T55 (assembly GCF_014698965.1). Taxonomy (GTDB): domain Bacteria; phylum Cyanobacteriota; class Cyanobacteriia; order Cyanobacteriales; family Nostocaceae; genus Iningainema; species Iningainema tapete. The sequence continues at coordinate 99,922 of NZ_JACXAE010000043.1, read as the reverse complement.
GAGAAGCGTATCAAAATGCATCTAAATTACATGAGTTTTCAAGTAATTTACCTGCATTATCAAGGGTAACCTCAAAGAGCTAATGGTAGGGAAATTCGTAATTCAAGTTTTCTCTGTCATCAATAAATTAGTTGTTTTTTGAACACACCCATAGGAGGAGCAATGCGATTTTGGCACATTTTACTTTTATTATCAGTAAAATTCGTGTATTGATAATCAAGAGAGCAAAACTACTTTTTTGAGTGTTTTTACCGATGCTACAGTTTGTAAAAAGTTCTTAAAGTATCGTTATAAGTTTGCTCTCACTTTTTCGCGGTGCTTCCAACACAAGTTTGTTTTAGTACGTGATTAACACTTTAATTTCGTTTCTCGTACAGACAAAAATTAAGCACAAGTGTGCTTAGAAAGATTTTTTCTTCCCAACCAGAGTGTGATACCAGCGGTGTATTAACTTTAAACCGTTATCAAAGAGTGTTGATTTAGATACTGAATCAACTTTCTTTGAGGCATCTTTGCCTAGCTAATTCTGTAATTTTTTCAACGTTAAGTTCCCTTTTTTGGTTTTGTCAGCATGACTATCAACACAAACCTCAAACCCTTTAAGCGTTCTTCTCGAATCTTTTTCCTGTTAACCTTTTTCTTGACTCTGTTGTTATCTGTTAGTGGAGGATTTCATTTTGACAAGGTAGAAGCACAGACTACAGGATTTAGTGTCAAAGGTACTCAGATTTTCGACCCTGAGCAAAAATCTTTTATACCTCTTGGAGCTAATCTCGTCGGGTGGAACTATTATGGATGGGATACTGAAGCTCAGAGCACTTTGCAAGATGTGGATAAAGTTGAAAAAGTCTGGAATTTTAACATTATCCGTGCCAGTGCAGGCTTGAAAGAACAGGTATGGGAAGGCAGAACTTATTCCACCAAAACTTGGCAAAACAATAGACAGGAAGCGCTGTCAGCTTTGGATAAAATTGTTGATACTTACACAAAACGAAAAATTGTGGTGATGCTGGAGGCTCATGATTGGACATGCGAATTCCCAAAAGGCAACGATATTAACCTTCTCAAAGATTTTTGGTTCACCTTAGCTAAACGCTACAACAATAATCCTTATGTCTGGTTCAATCTTCTCAATGAACCTGGATTCACCCCAGGAAGAGTTGAGCCTGAATGGATAACTACTCATCAGCAACTGATTAAGACGATTCGTACAGATGCAAAGGCTAACAATATCATTGTTGTCGATGGTACTCAGTGCGGACAAGACGCGGGAATCTGGGGAACAGAATCAATTCCCGAACAAAACAGTGCTATCCTGTCGCACGGTAAAGAGTTAAAGCAGTTCGATGGCAAAGTATTCCCAAATATAGTTTTCAGTCTGCATATGTACGATCAGTGGGGATATCAAGGTCAGAGAATGGATAGCAAATTATCTGATTATCTTGATAGAGTTCATGCCAAAGGACACGCGATCTTAATTGGTGAAGTAGGCGATCGCGGTCAAGGTGATACCAATCATCGTGAAACTACAGGAACAGCCTTTCGGGTTGCCCCACAAAAAGGAGTAGGGATACTTGCATGGCATTTTCAACCTAAAGATGGATTTAGTTTGGTCAAAGATCGCAACGCTGAACCATCTCCTAGCAATCTCACCCCAGGCTTCGGACAATATTTCTGGGATGCGAGATAGTAGTCGTCAGGCGTAGAGACGCTCCGCCGGAGCGTCTGTACAGGAGGCCCCTCGTTCCCTTACAGAATCAGGGAACGAGGCGTAGCAGCGAGATCACTTGCTAGATAAATTTACCAACTCGTCACTCACGTGAGATTCTTGAACGTTGTCAAAAGGTATAGTTTGTTTCGGTGGTTTGCGTCCAGAAAAGTCACGTAACAAACCCATGAGGGCAGGAACTACTGTGGGAGTGAGCAAGGTGGAGAATGCTAGTCCGCCGGTGAGGACAATACCTAATCCTTGGTAAAGTTCAGCACCTTGTCCCGGCACTACTGCCAAAGGTAGCATCCCTAGTACGCTGGTTCCAGCAGACATGAAGATCGCACGTAGGCGATCGCCTGTCGCATTATACAACGATGCATCGTATTCCTGTCCTTCTTGCTGGAGTTGCAATGCCCGATCTACTAGCAAAATAGCATTGTTCACTACCACACCTGTCAAAATGATAAATCCCAATGCTGTAATCATATCCAAGGGAACTACCATACCAGGAATCCGATTAGCAATTACCAAGCTCAACAATGCGCCACTCATACCCATTGGCACAGTTGCCATAATCACGATTGGGTAAATAAACGAGCGATACAAAGCGATCAGCAACAAGTAGGTAATGAAAATCGATAATGCAAATGCCGTCGCCAACTGTAACACCGTTTCTGCCAAGCGATCAGCAGTTCCAGCAAGTTCTATTCTATACCCCGCAGGCAAACTTGCCTGTAGTGGAGCCAAAATCTCATTTTGTGTCTGTTGTACCAGTTTACCAAGCGGAGCATCTGGTGCTAAGGAAGTTGTCAAGGTGATTGATCGCTCTAAATCAACGTGATTGATTACATCTGCACCAGTAGTTTCACGTACTTCAGCTACATCAGCAAGTTGTACCTGCTGTCTTTGATTAGTGTAAAGAGGAAGTTGGCGTAACTGTTCTGGAGTTTTCACAAAAGTATTTTGTAGTTCTACGGAAACATCCAGTTCCTCTTTACCATCAATGAAATCTGAAGCGATGCGTCCACCCAAAGCAGCTTCTACCATTGTTCCCACTTCTGCTTCTGACAAACCAGCCTCTGTCAGTCGTTCTCGATTCGGAATCACTTGCAGTTCCGCTGCTCCCATGACAAAATTTGAGCGCACATTACGCACACCAGGGAGTTGTCGCAGTTTCTCGGTGATTTGCCGCTCTAGTGTACTCAACTGCTGCAAGTCTTCACCAACAATATCAATGTCAAATTCTTTACCAGGGTCACGAAAGATGGAAACGCGATTGGGAACCATAAAACGGTAACCAGCAAAGTTATTACTTTGTTGCCGCATCCTGTCAATCATCTCCGAAAGTCCATTGGTTGTGGCAAACTCTGACTTGAGGATGGCAGCGATTCCTCGTAATCCACCAGGGCGATCAACATACATCACTCGATCAATCTCTGGTTGCGATCGCAAGAATTGCCGAACTGGTTCTGACTGACGAATTGCTTCGCTAAAGCTGGTTCCTGGCATTGGTTCCGCTCGCCACAGTACTAAGTTACGATTTCCCTCCGGCAGATAATCTGCTGGTGGTAGCAGAAAAATGCTCACAATTAACAAAGCAACAGGAATAGATAATATAAATAGTCTGCGCCCAAAACGCTTGCGTCCTAACGACCAACGCACGGTATTAGCTAAAGTTGTCTCTAGTTTATCTTGAAAAAATCGAAAGACTTGAGAAGTTTTAGCAACAGAACGCTCCAACCAATTGCCACCCCGGTACTCACCTCCAGAAAGCATTTGCGTTGCTTCTTCTTGCTTGAGGAACAACCCAGATAGCATCGGCACTAAAGTTATGGCAGCAAACAAAGAAAACAACGAGGAAGAGGATAGAGCGATCGCCATATCAGCAAATAACTGTCCCGCCTCACCTTGCACTAACACCAGTGGCACAAACACCACCACGTTAGTCAAAGTTGAACCCAGCATAGCTCCCCAAACTTCTTCAGTACCTTCAATCGCCGCTTTTACCGGATTCTTACCCTGCTGTAAATGGGTAAAAACATTCTCAATTACCACGATAGCGTTATCTACTACCATGCCCACAGCAAACGCCAGCCCTGCAAGACTGATGATATTCAGCGTTCTGCCGAAGAACGCCATGACAATAAATACCATGATTAAAGTGGTGGGGATGGTGATGGCAACTACTGCCACTGTCCGCATCGAGCCAAGAAACAGCACCAACACTGCGGTTGCTAACAGAGCACCACTAACTAAGTTACCTTGCACCAACTCTATAGATTGGTTAATGTAGTTACTTTCATCATAGTTATAAACAAAGCGAATTCCTTCCCCCGCACGGTCAAACTGTTGCTCTAGTTCGGCAACTGCTGCCCGCAATCCCTTCGCAACTTCCGGGACATTCGCTCCAATTTGGCGAATCACACCAACGGCAACTGTCGGTACATCATTAAATACAAGGGAACTATCTTGAGGTTTACGCCCCATCTGCACCTGAGCGACATCGCGCAAGTAAACTGTACCCGCTTGATCTCGACGCAAGACAAATCCCTGGATTTGTTCTACATTCTGCGCTCGACTGATAGTGCGCACGCGATACTCTCTTCTACCCAATTCTAATGGACCACCTCGGATGTCGCGATTGTTTTCTCTCAACACCCGCACTACATCACCAATTGTCAGGTTGCGATCTGAGAGAGCTTTGGGATCGACTCGTACTTCTACTTCCCGTTCCCTTCCCCCTGGAACAGTAAATTGCCCTACTCCTTCCACTCGGCGGAATCTGGGCAAAATAACCTCTTCAACCAAATCACGGTAGTGATCGGGGTTACTTTGGAAGCCTGGTTTTGGCGTCAGAACAACCCACATCATGGGGGAACTATTGCCGCCTACTAGTTCCACAGAAGATTCCTGCGCTTCTTCCGGCAAATCTTCCACCTGCTGGAGTCGATTGAGTACGTCTACCAAACGCTCGTTGACATCGCTGTCCCAATTGAATTCTAGGGTAATAGCACTTCTACCAGCACGAGAAGTACTGCTGATTTCTTGCACCCCTAAGACTTCTTCCATTTGCTCTTCAATCGGGCGCGTAATTAAATCTTCTACTTCTGTTGGACCTGCGCCTGGGTATGTTGTGGTAATGGTAATTTCGGGGCGATCGCCTCCTGGTTGCAGTTCTAAGGGCAGTCTCAATAGTGACATTACGCCAAATAATGCCAACAGGCAAAACAAAACAAAGGTACCGTGTCGCCAACGAACAGCCGTTTTGATCAGACTCATTGTTTGATTACCGATTAACTACTTTTACAGATGCGCCATTAGTCAAGCCGTCTCCACCGCGCAACACAATCGATTGACCTGCTCGTAACTGTGGATTGTAAATTGCGACTTTTTCTCCCATATCAGCTACTAGTTCTACCTTTTGTTGCTGGACTTTGCCATTAGCTACGGTAAATATGAGCCACTGATTTTGTCTTTGAGTTAAAGTATCACGGGAGACTACAAAGCTCTGTGTATTCGCGGCTATCTCTAAATTGCCTGTAATTGCCATTCCTGGAAGTAAGCCTTGGGGTGGGTTGTCCAGCCTTACCCGTACCCTTTGTCGTCTTGATGTAGCTTCTGCTGCCGGAACTACACCTGTAATCGTAGCACGTCCATTCCACTGAGGCAGAGCGCGAGCCGTCAATGCTACTGATTGTCCCGGTTGAATTCTACCACTGAGGTTTTCTGGTAGTTCAAGAAAAATGTCGAGGTTATTGCCACTAATTGTAGTGACAACCGGATTAGCTGTTTGTACGTAATCACCAGGACTGACTTGTCGAACTTGCACGACTCCATCAGATAATGCGCGAATGCGAGTCCGACGCAGTGAAAGCTCAGCTTGATTTACTGCTGAAAGTGCAGCGGCAACATTTGCTCTTTGGGCATCAATTTCTTCACGGGTGGGACCGGCTTGTGCCTCTGCTAATTGTGCCTCTGCTGCCAAGCGATCGCCTCTGGCATCATCCAATGCTGCTCTGGCTTCCACCAGCACTCTTCGCGAAAGGGCACCTTGTGCAACCAAGTTACTAGTACGCTTGAGGTTATCGGCAGCTTCTTGCTCTCTGGCTATAGCAGATTGTACTGTAGCTTGACGCTGGGCGATGATTTCTCGGCGAGTGCCAACTTCTAACCGTGCTAGGTTACTGCGCTCTTGGGCTAATCTTGCCTTTGCTTGTGCAACGGCTAGTTTTTGATCTGCATCGTCTAATATGGCAATAGTTGTGCCTGTGGTGACGCGATCGCCCGGTTGTACCAAAATCTGTTGTACAATACCCGCAGTTTGACTGCGAATTGTCGCTTGTTCTCTGCTTTCCACTTGACCTAGCAATTGGATGCGCCGGACACCCCTACCAGCGGTCAATGTTGTAGTTTCAATTGGCTTTGGTGGTGGTGTTTGCGCCGCAACTGGCTTAGGCGTCTGTTGCCCAGGAGAGAACCAACGCCACAAGGTAATGCTACCACCCGTTAGCAATAACACTAGTAGCATCCACAACCAGTGCTTTTTGGAACGAGCAGATTTTGAGTTGGATTGTACAGAATTATCCAATCGATCTTCCTGGTCGGATTTGGTATCAAAGGTATTCATGACTTACAACTATCACCATATTTTTATTATTTACGATACGTTTCGTTTAGTCAAGAATAAACTCAGCCTCTTGGATTATATTGGACAATTAACATCAGAAAATAGTTCATTGTCATTCTACTAACTAAATATGACGGAATAGTGACAGACACTAACAGAAAAATTTGTTCCGCACCTGATTAAAAGCTATCAGCAGTTTATTAAATAATTCCTAACCTATTATTTTGCTTGTTTTCATTTTGCATATTTTCGTCTACCTCTTTTATTGAAGAATCTTTTGATTTTCTGATTTCTACAGCAGCTGATCGGGCGTAATAGGTAGATCGCGGATGCGCTTGCCCGTCGCGTTAAAAACCGCGTTGGCGATCGCCGCTGCCGCGCCGACGATACCGATCTCACCAACACCTTTCGCACCGAGCGGATTAGCGATTTCGTCCGGTTCGTCGAGCCACAACGCTTCAATGCGTGTGATGTCGGCAAAAGTCGGGACGTGATAATCGTTTAAATCGGCGTGAATCCATTTGCCGTTGCGTGCATCGAGCAGGTTGTATTCCATCAAAGCCATGCCGATGCCCCAGACAATGCTGCTGACGAACTGGCTGTGTGCGAGCTTCGGGTTGATAATTCGCCCACAGTTGTAAACGCTCGTAAAACGGCGCACCGTCACCGTGCCGATAACAGCATCAACCGCCACTTCGCAAAAATGCGCTCCGTAAGAATCCATCGCGTATTTCTTTTTCTTTTCCGCGTCGGGTTTCGCTTCGGCACGCGCCTCGACGAATTTGCGGTTCGATTTTTTCAAAACGGTGGCGTAATCAGCAGCGTTTTCGTTTCCGGCGAGAGCGGCGACTTGCGCTTTGGCCTGTTCGCAGGCTTTTTTGATCGCCGTTCCGACCCACATCGTTGCGGTTGAACCGCCGGTCATCGGTGCAGGTGGCAAACTCGAATCGGCATATTCAAACTTGATTTTTTCGTAACCGACGCCGAGTGCGTCCGCCGCGATTTGTCTGGCGGAAGTTGAGATGCCGTTGCCGAAATCGTGGGTCGAGCTTTGAACGACAACGCGCCCATCCGCGTAAATTCGGCAACTCGCTTCGGTCGGATTGCCTTTGAGCGGGTAAACTGACGCGGCGAAACCGTAGCCGATCAGATTATTTCCTTCTCGCCGCGCCTCAGCCTGGACATTTCGTTTTGACCAACCGAACGCCTCCGCCCCCTTGTCGATACACTGAATCAAACGGCGGCAGGAAAATTCCTTATTCGTCACGGGTTCTTTTGCCGGTTCGTTGATTCGTCGCAATTCAAGCGGATCAATTTTTAACTTAAAGGCAAGTTCGTCCATCGCCGACTCCAGCGCAAACATTCCCGACGCTTCGCCCGGTGCCCGCATCGGTGCTGGCTGCGCGACATTTAGATAAACAATTCTTTGGGCGAGTTTTCGGTGCGGCGCGGCGTAAAGCCCGTGCGTTTGAATGGTGAACGGTTCGACAAAGGGATCGGTCGCCGAGCAACTCGACTCGCCTTCGTGGATAATCGCCGTCAGTTTCCCGTCTTTTCCTGCGCCTAGTGCGACGCGCTGCCTGGTTTCGGGACGATGCCCACTGGTTTCAGTCATTTGGCGGCGCGTTAGGACGAGTTTCACCGGACGATTAACTTGTTTCGCGCACATTGCCACGAGCGCGACGTGCGGGCGAACCATTCCTTTACTGCCGAACGCCCCGCCGACAAACTCGGCACGAACACGAACTTTCTCCTCCACCAAATCGAACGACTGCGCGAGCATTCGCTTGACACCCTGCACGAATCTCGTCGTATCGTAAACGACAAGTTCATCGCCGCGCCATTCCGCCGAGGTTGACTGCATCTCCATCGCGTGATGGTTTTCGAGCGGCGTGTGATAAATCTCGTCAATTTTAATTGCCGCCGTTTTCAGCGCGTTTTCGGGATCACCCTCAATCGTCGTCGGCGGTTCACCCCAAAGCGATTCGGGGACGACGGCGTTTTTAATATTTTTCAAAAAATCAACGGCGGGAGGGTCTTCAATGTATTCTATTTTAACGAGCGCGGCGGCATACCGCGCCTGCTCATAAGTTTCGGCGACGACCGCTGCGATCGCTTGTCCGCGAAAAAAGATTTCGTTCGACTGTAGCGGCAGTACACTCGTCGCCGTGTTCGTCGGTTTCTCGACTTTTTTACCAGGATCGAAGATGTCAGCGGGCTTTTTAATCCGCATTGCGTTTTCGTGGGTTAAAACCATTAGCACCCCGCCTGCGGATTCAGCGGCTTTCGTTTCAATTTTCAAGATTTTGCCTTTGGCGATCTTGCTACCGACAAAAACCGCATAAGCCATTTTCGCTATGGGAATTTCCGCCGAATATCTTGCGGCTCCGGTAACTTTCAACAGCGCATCGGCACGCACAATTTCTTTTCCAACGACATTGGTCATGACACTTATAATAATTTGTCGAGTGTGATGGGCAATTCTTGCATTTGAAACTCCTTGTCATTTTACAAATCGGCTTTTGCTGCCTTTCAGCGCCGTTTGCAAAGCGTGCACGATCATGTGCGTTTCTCAAAGATTTTTGTCAAATCAATTTATCGGGCGTGAGCGGCAAATCTCTCAGACGTTTCCCGGTCGCGTTGAAAACCGCGTTGGCGATCGCCGCCGCGACACTCGTAATGCCGAGTTCGCCGATGCCTTTAACGCCCAAACGATTGACGATTTTATCTTCTTCGTTGATGAAAATCGTTTCGACTGTACCAATATCCAGATTAACCGGGACGTGATAATCAGCCAGCGTGCGCGTCGTGAAATTGCCGTAACGTGCGTCGAGGGTGGATTCTTCGGTGAGTGCCTGTCCGATGCCCCAGACGATACCGCCGATGACTTGCGATGCGGCGGTTTTTGGATTCAAAATTCTTCCAGCCGCTGCCGCCATGAGAAAGCGCGGAATTTTGACGATTCCTAAAGATTCGTCAACCCAGACTTCACAGAAATTCGCGCCAAAGCTGAAATGCGCGTATTTGGCAAACTCGGCAGAAGGCTTTTCAGTCACCTCAGCTTGAAATTCGTTAATATTGCCCGCCGTCATTAACTCGGCAATGGTTGGGGCTTTGACGAAATTGACTTTTATCTGTGCCTGTAAATCGGTTTTCGCTTTTTCACAAGCCGCATAAGCCGCGTTTGAAAAACAGCCCGCGCCCCAAGAACCACCCGAACCGGGAGTTGGCGGTAAACTCGAATCGCCAATTACAACTTCGATTTTTTCGATGGGCAAACCCAAACTTTCCGCTGCTGCCTGCGCAATAATCGTGTAGCTGCCCGTACCGATGTCGGTTGCACCCATTTCGATCACGGCTTTGACATCATTGTTTTTTCTAGTTAATTTCACCCGCGCCGACGTTTCCCGAAACGGCGCACCGCGAGAGACGCCTGCCATGCCATAACCGACTAGCCATCTGCCTTGTTTGTTTGAGCGCGGCGCAAATTTTCGCTTGCTCCAACCGAATTTTTCCGCGCCCACTTTCATCGCCTCAATTAGCGATCGCGATGCCCAGGGTTTGCCGTTTTCGGGATTTTTCGCTGGTTCGTTTTTCAAACGGAACTCAATTGGGTCAAGCTGCAATTTATACGCGAGTTCGTCCATCGCCGATTCCAACGCGAAACTACCCGGAGCCTCGCCTGGTGCGCGAGTCCAGCGCGGAACTTGAACGTTGAGCGGAAAAACGCGGTGCGTCACAAGTGAATTTGGTGCGTCATACATCATCCGCGTCATCACTCCCGACTGCTCGACAAACTCCTCGTCAACCGACGTATGCGTGACGGTTTCGTGGGCGATTGCCGTCAATTTTCCGTCTTTCGACGCGCCGAGCCGCATCTTTTGGCGATTAATTTGCCGCAAACCGACATTCGTCTGCATCATCTGGCGCGTCAGCACGATTTTGACTGGGCGTTGAGTGACTTGCGCCGCCATCACCGCCAGAATGATGTGAGCGCCCGCCGCAATTTTCGAGCCGAAACCGCCGCCAATAAAGGGCGCAAACACACGAATGTTTTCCTTGGGAATTTGGAACGTGTTGGCGACAGCTTGTTTCGGGTTTTCAACCATCTGCGTTGAATCATAAAGCGTCAATTTGCCATTTTCCCAAACCGCGATCGTCGAGTGCGCTTCCATCGGATGATGATGCTCAATCGGTGTCTGGTAAGTTTCTTCGAGTGTAAAATCTGCCGTTTTCAAAGCCGTTTCGACATCGCCTTTCTGTGTATCGGTAGGATAACCGGCGTTAATAATTGGCGGCTTATAGGCTTTCGGTAAATTTTCGTCAAAATCAACCAGCGGTTTTTCAGTTTCGTAAACGACTTTGACAAGTTGCGCTGCGCTGCGCGCTTGCTCATAGGTTTCGGCAACCACCACGCCGATGTATTGTCCGAATTGATAAATGCGCGTGTCCTGTAAAATTGGGATTGATCGCGTCGCCCGATTTTGCGGCGTTACTGGTTCGGGGCGCGGCGCTAGTTTCAAGGCATTTTTATGCGTAATGACGGCGAGAACTCCGGCAGATTTTTCCGCCACGCTTGTGTCAATATCCTTAATTTTTCCCGCTGCAATCGTGCTTTGCACTGGAAAACCGTAAGTGACGTTTTTCACCGGAAATTCCGCTGCGTATTTCGCCTGTCCGGTTACTTTTAAAAACCCGTCAACACGATCAATTGGTTTGCTAATCTCTGCCATTTTTATTATTTCCCCACATTGAAAATTTTGGACATCATGCGCTACCGCCGTTGAGCGCTTGAGTCAAAGCGCGGACAATCATTCGGTTTCCCAGTTCGACTTTGAATTTATTATGTTCGAGGGGTTTCGCCTGTTTCATTTCCGCATCCGCCGCCGCCTTGAAATTTGCTTCTGTCGCTGCTTTTCCGGCTAAGAATTTCTCTGCCACCAATGCCCGCCACGGTTTGTGCGCTACGCCGCCCATCGCCAATCGCACCTGTTTGATGCGATCGCCATCAGTTTCGAGCGCGGCGGCAACACTGACCAAAGCGAAAGCGTAACTGGCGCGATCGCGGACTTTGAGGTAGTATGATTTCGCGGCGAAGTTGTTCTGCGGCAGTTCGATCGCCGTAATCAACTCGCCATGTTCGAGCGTGTTGTCTTTTTCGGGATTGCTTCCGGGCAGGCGGTGATAATCGGTAAAGGCGATCATGCGCTGTCTACCATCTTGACGCTGTACCTGCACGATCGCATCCAGCGCTGCGAGTGCGATCGCCATATCACTTGGGTATACTGCGACACACTGTTCTGACCAGCCAAAGATTGCGTGATAGCGGTTGATACCTTCTATTGCACCACACCCACTGCCTGGAGTGCGTTTGTTACACGGCATTGCTGTATCGTAAAAATACGGACAGCGCGTGCGCTGATTGAGATTGCCGCCGTTGGTTGCCATATTGCGAATCTGCCCGCTTGCACCTGCTAGAATCGCCTGCGTCAAAAGCGGGTAGTTTTGCCGCACAAGGGGATGATTTGCCGTATCAGAGTTTTTCGCTAACGCTCCGATTGACAAATTGCCGCGAAGAGCGCCATCTGCGATGGTTCTGATTTGCGTCAGGTTCAGGCGCGTGATGTCCACCAATTCGACGGGACGCGCCACATCTTCCTTCATCAGGTCGATCAGGTTGGTGCCGCCCGCCAGAAATTGTGAATTCGCGTTTGCCGAAACGGTTTGTACGGCAGCGTCCGCGTTACTCGCTTTCGTATATTTAAAGGATCTCATAATTTATGCCACCTCACCTGTTTCCGTCGTTATTTCCGGCTGGTCGAAAATTGCTGTCTCGTTTTCACCCGCAAACTGCCATGTCTGCGCCTGCGCCTTGCCGGTGTAAACTTCTCGGATCGCCGCGACGATGTTCGGATATGCACCGCAGCGACAGATGTTGCCCGACATTCTTTCTCTAATCTCGTCGTCCGAGAGTTCCACCGGGCGCGGTTTTTGCCGCACGTTCGCTGTGACATAGCTTGCCTCGCCGTTTTTCGCTTCATTAAGAACAGCAACAGCCGAGCAAATCTGACCGGGCGTGCAATAACCGCACTGAAAACCGTCGTGTTTGATAAACGCCGTCTGCATCGGATGCAGATCGTTACCTCGCGCCAAACCCTCAATTGTCGTCACTTCTGTGCCTTCGCACGTCACCGCGAGTGTCAAGCAGGACAACACTCGCCGCCCATCAACGAGCACCGTACATGCACCGCACTGTCCATGATCGCAGCCTTTTTTCGAGCCTGTCAGCCCGATATTTTCGCGTAGTGCATCAAGTAACGTCACACGCGGGTCGATTTTTAGTGGGTACTTCTTACTGTTGATTGAAAGTGTGACATCAACGCTCTCATCCAGCGCTGATGCTGCTGTAGGCGACTGAACGCGAGTTTGTGCAAGGATTTTATTGCTAAAATCTCCGACAACAGTTGTTACCGTACCTGCTATTACTAGTTGACCAAATCTTCGTCGTTTTACTCTCAGTTTCATACTCAAAACAGATGTGCTAGATAAAACTAGTATGGGTTGAAAGTTTTCCAAATTTACTACACAGTTTAATTATAAACAATACGTATCGTAATATATAATAAAAGAAAGTGCAAACAGTTTTTTGTGATGAAACAAAGTAATGTTGTATCGCCGGGGCGTCCCCGTTCTGTAGAGGCAGAACAGGCAATTTTGAATGCGACTTGGAAGTTGCTCATAGAGGGTACAGTGAGGGATTTGTCAATAGAGGCGATCGCACGAGCAGCTGGTGTGGGCAAAACCACGATTTATCGTTGGTGGCAAAGTAAAACAGCCGTGGTAATCGATGCCTTTTTAGCAAAAGTGACGAATGAAATTCCTTTTCCTGATAAGTCCTCAGCAACCGAAGCACTGACAGAACAAGTCATCTCCCTAGTTAAAGCATACAGTGGAGACTATGGTCGGATTGTGGCAGAAATAATTGCTGAAGGACAAGGGGATAAAGAAGCTTTAGAGAATTTTCGTCAAAGATTCCTTTTGCCACGACGCTTGGCAGCACGAGCAGTGATTGAGAAAGGTATTCAAAGTGGTGAGTTTGATCCGAACCTCGATGCCGAATTGGCAATGGATATTCTCTACGGTCCAATTTACTACCGATTGTTGATCGCTCACTTACCTCTAAATGAAGAATTTGCGCTCTCCCTATTAGAAAGAGCGTTGCGTTGTTTCCTCAAAAAGAGGTAAGATTAGCGCAAATTAGCTGGTATTTCTTTAGGGATAACCCAGTAGTAAATAGTAGAACCTTCCTTGGTTTTGACTGTACGATCTGGTTTCCAATTGCCCATGTCAAAGTCATGAGACACGATTCGAGTACCTGGTTTGAGTTGCTTAAACAGTCTTGGTCGTAGCTTGACGTTGAGTTCGGGCAATAAATAAAGTGTTACTACTGTAGCTTTGCTAATGTCAGTTTGGAATAAGTCTTGCTGGAAAAACTGCACACGATCAGTTACCCCAGCCTTTTTGGCATTTGCCCTGGCTTCATTAATCCTTTCTGGGTTAATATCTATACCAAAGCCTCTAGCACCATATCTTTGTGCTGCGGTAATTGGAATCCTTCCGTCACCGCTACCAAGATCGTAGATGATATCGTCTTTTGTGACTTTTGCCAGTGTGAGCATTTCATCTACGACTTGTTGGGGTGTTGGTACATACACAACATCAGGTTCACGTTGTGCTGTTTGAACTTCAGTTTGGGCTGGTGGAGTTTCGGCATTTGTCTGCGTTTGTGTGGTACATCCGGCAATTCCACTGGCAAAGCTGATAATTGCGATCGCTAACCCAATGAGTTTGAATTGATGAATCATTTTTCTGTCCTTTGATTGTTTTTGTCTAGTCGCCGTGCTATACCTAGCAACGGCACACCTGCTAACAAAACGAACACACCCACACTAGCTCCCCATCCTGTATAAGCAAGACTGGATTGCAACATGTAAAGGCAGAATGCACAAAATAACAGTGGTGTCAAGGGGTACAAGGGAACTTGGAATGGGCGCAGAACCGACGGTTCACGCATTCGTAAAACAAACAGCGATACCCCAGTGAGCAAAAAAAAGAACCAGAACACGGGTGTGGTGTAATCCACCATAGTTTCAAAGCCTCGCGGTGTCAGAGTACCTAACAACACTAGTACTAAAGAAATTCCACCCTGTACAAGCACGGCATTTGTTGGTGTACTGCGACGTTCGCTCCAGTGGCCCAGGAAGGCGAAGAAAGAAAAGTCCTGTCCTAGTGCATAGTTGGTACGAGCGCCTGTAAAAATTGTGGCATTGATTGAACATAAAGTTGCCACCACAACCAGTAAACTGATAAATACAGCACCAGGCTCACCAATGGTATGGCGCATCAAATCAGCAGCCACAGCTTGGGATGAAGCCATTGCCTCAATTCCTAAACCATGGATGTAAGCTAGGTTGACCAGTAAGAAAAGTACAGTGATTATACTGAGAGAGAATAACAGTGTACGTGACATATTTCGCTGCACATCCCGCAACTCAGCTGAAATGTAAGCGGCTTCATTCCAGCCACCGTAACTTAACAGTACGAAAATCATTGCCAAGCCTAAATTTTTGCTGGTTGTTGGTGGCGTGGATACCGTAGTATCAGGGCGTAGATTTGTAAAAGTCAACCCAACAACAATCACCAATAGCAAGCCTAGCACTTGGGCAACTGCCAACCAATTCTGCGTCCACTTGCTTTGTTTGATGCCAAGAATATTTAAGCCAGTCAATAGGGCGATCGCACCACCTGCGTATATGGATGAAGAATAGTTACCCAGCCGAAGTAGCTGCGAGGCATAGTCACCTAAAGCAAACGCCAAAACCGCAATTGAGCCTGTTTGAATCACCGTCATGCGTGCCCATGCGAACAAAAAAGCGACTCCTTGACCAAAGGCACGCTGAAAGTAATAATAGTTACCACCAGGATGAGGATATGCTGTTGCTAACTCTGCATAGCACACAGCACCAATTAATGAGCAACCACCACCTAATAACCAAGTGAGAAGTGCAACAAAAGCACTACCAGTATTGGCAACTACAATCGGTGGTGTTTCAAAAATCCCTGCACCGATGACAAGACCAATAATCAAGGCAACTACGTCTACGACTGACAGCGTTGCTTTTCTTGCAACTTTGGTGATGGTCATGCGTTCCCATAGGTAAACTAAGTTGATTACTGTTTAGTTTCAGTCTTAGTTTACTTGCCAAGTGTGACAGAAAAATGACACCTTAGCAGTATAGTCGTTTATGGTGAGGCGATCGCGACGCGCAATATATGCCGTCGTGTCCTGAGAATACGTTCGCATACTTGTGGATGAGTACGTTCATAGAGACTGAGATGATCTGTATCCATCACGTAGCATGTCACTATTCCACCTCTTGAGCATCGACTAATTGACGATAAGCCGCCACTTCTGCTAAGAAATCGTCAAATGTTGGATCATCCGCAAATATACCCATATGTTTAATCCAAGGATCGGTTTCTTGTGGGGAGCGCTCTTGATCTATTTCAATTGTGACTAATTCACCATTAGCCAGTTGGTTTTCACTCGTCAGCTTTGGCAAGTGCGATCGCTTCTTCCTTTGTGCTTCCTTCAATCGTGCAATTAGGGATGCCAACAACAGAAGCGATAAATTTTTTATCCGGATGACTCTGAACAAAAACCTGATATTGCATAGTGAATAGTTTTAATGGGGAATTAACAGTAAGGGTTAGCGGATAATGTAATCACAGCGACTGGGCAGGGTGCTTTGTTGAGGATAGCATCGGTGCGATGACCGAAGAAAGCCCGACCTGAGACTGTACGCACACTGCTACCCATAACAATCAAATCTACTTGACTTTTGCGGGCAAAGTGGAGGATTTCTACTTCTGGAATTCCCGTGACGATCGCTGTTTTCACTTCAGCACCCAGTCCTCGTCCTACCTCTGCCTGTTGATGGACAATCTGACGGGCAATTTCTGTTACCGAGTCGATTGTCTGCTCCTCAAACAAAATGTATTCCTGCTTAGTCCTATTGACAACATTAATTAACGTGACTACTGCCCCAGTTTGGGCAGCAATTGTACTTGCCACCTCAACCGCATTTTCGCTGTACTCATTACCGCTAGTAGGTACTAAAATATGACCAATTTTGTGATAATTACTCGGCTCAGTGGCTTGGGATAGATTCGACTTTACCACCATTGTGGCACAGGGAGCTTCTTGAACAACCCGGTCTACTAGCATGTTAAATAGAATACCTCTAGAACGCTGACGTTCCGATGCACCCATGACAATCAAATCATACCCTTTGCAAGCTTCTTTAAGAATCACCTCAGCTTTATTTCGTCCCGACTCAACTTTAGTTTGCAGCATGGCGTTCGCCGGGATATGAAATTCATCCACCACAGCAGCAATATCAGCTTCGGCTGTGGTTTCCTGGACATTATTTACTACAGCGGTTGATTTACGATTGGGTTTTTTATCACTTTTTGCAAACAGAACTGTCATCTCTAGGGGATTTTGGTGTGCTAGATGACTAACTAACTGAGCCGCTAACCTGACATTCTGTCCCCCTTGAGTGGGAACCAAAACCCGATGGATGCGCTTGATAAAGCTGCGGCTTGCTAGTTCTTCTCGCTCCAACCGTTGAGCTTCTTCTTCACTCATTGATACATGGGACAATGACCAGCGCAACAGGGGAGGAGCCATTAATGAAGTAACAATAGCTACCATCACAATAATTGAGTACATTGATGGATTCAATACACCCAAGGAAACCCCGATAGTGGCAACAATAATCTCCATTGCACCACGGGCATTCATTCCCGAACCCATAGCGATGCCTTCCCAGTGGCTCAAACCACCTACACGAGAACCGATGTAAGCTCCAGCGAATTTACCGAAACATGCAACTGCCAGTACTACTAAGCCAATCACCAAAGTCCAAGGGTTGAGCATTTGTAGTAAGTTTACCTTCAATCCTGCTGTAGCGAAGAAGATTGGAGCTAGGAACCCACTTGTAATCAGTTCCAAAGTCAATCCCGCTTCACGACTAAAGCGTGGCGATTGTCCGGCAAGAATCCCTGTGACAAATGCTCCCAGTGCAGCTTCAATTCCCAAATTGTGAGTAAAAGCAGCAGCACTTAGCGCTAGCACTAATAAAGCTGATAAACTAGCCGTTGGTCCACCAATGTAATTATCTACCCAGCGAAACACCCAAGCCATTACCGTTCGTCCCACAGTAAAGGCGATCACCAAAAACAATACTGCTCCGCCAACCGATTTAAATACAGTTTGGAAATCGAATTTGCCACTGCTTGCTAAACCAGATACTACAGAAAGCAAAATCCAACCAATGGTATCATCAGTCATCCCCGCTGCCAAAGCAACTTGACCAATGTCTCGTCGAATCAATTTTAAATCCATCAAAACTTTGGCAAGCACTGGCACCGCCGATATACTCATAGCGGTAGCAATAAACAAACTGAAGATTAAACGTTCACCGGGGTTCGCTAAAAAACTTTCTGGCAAATACCAGCCCATACCCAATCCCGTGCCAAAGGGGATGATAATACCTCCCAGCGAAATTAGCAGTGCCGTTTTGCCTTTACGGACAATTAAATTTAAATCTGTTTCCAGTCCAGTTACAACTAGTAAAAACAGCACTCCTAACCAAGATATAACTGAAAGTAAGTCAGACTGTGCTTGATTTTTGGGAAAAATATGCTCTTGTAAATTGGGTAAAATCCAACCAAATACTGAAGGACCAAGTAGTACTCCTGCAAGTAGTTCACCTACCACTGGTGGTAATTGGATTCTACGCATTAATTCGCCTAACCCTCTAGCTACAAAAAGCAGCAATGCGAGTTCGAGCAAAACCAGAAGTAACTCATGGTGTCCTAGCGGTTTGATTAGTCCTTTTTCGCCTGCTGCACTAGCTGTAAGTAAAAGGTTGGGCAGTTGATTCATCTTTTTAATTTACATTCTAATCAAGTTTAACTAGATCCCCGACTTCTTAAAGAAGTCGGGGATCTTCAGGATAGAAAAGCGATGACTAAAATATCTTCCAGTCATCGCTTTAATCGTGCCTTTATGGAATGAGAAACTTTTTTTGGCAATGTTATACTGCTCCAGGTCCTTTACCTCGGACATCACGATCCATTGTGAGTTCGCCTTGTTTATCTTCATTCACTTCGTTCTCTGTCTGGACACGAAGTTTTGCGTCGTCCACTAATTCTTGCCGTGCGTCACCTGGTGTTTCGTAGTACATTTCTGGTTCAACTGCATAGTTATTCAACAAACCTTCTTTGTCTACTGTGTAACCTGCGGTAGTATCTATAGTATCGCCTGGATGGGTTTGATCGTCTGTTACCTCTCTGCTGTCTTTATCTTGTGAAGGTGTTTTTTTGAACTGATCCCCTTCTCTTTGCATCCGTGCGGCAGTTTCAGCGGGTGTTATTCCGCGATCGTAATTATTATCTGCTACGCGCTGATCTGAATCTAAATTTTTGTTAGTTTGTGGCTCTGCCATAAATTTGTCCTCGTTAAACAATGTTTAAATATCTTCTTGAACTAGATTAAGATTTTGATGCACAGCAATCTACTATCTTTAGAAGTGACTTAGTTTACAAATCAAAATTTTTTCTCTATCTTTAGGTACATATAACTAATAATTATAATTTTTTCCCATCCTCCCACAAAATTTTCCTGACTCCTGACTCCTGACTCCTGACTCCTTCTTAGTAAAATGGTCAAGCAGAATTAATTTTATCTCCTTGACCATAGCATTCAACTAAGAATTAAGATTTTTTAATTTTAAGTGAGAAAAAACTCAGCAATTGACTAGGAATCTTCTCTACCTAAAATGTCTTTTCTGATTAAGCTAATTTTTTCGGCTAATTCTTGCCTGGTAGAAGTTTTGAGCAGATAACGGAAAACAAACCAAGTTGCATAGCCAATTCCCACTAACTCAAAAAATGAGTATAGTAGAGGAACGTCATTTATTGCATCTAGTACAGCCAATAGCAGTCTAACGGCAATAATTGCGGCAAAAATTAAACCAAGGTTAATAATTGGTTTTCTGTATTGGTTGAAAAATCCACCTAAATACTCAGGCAACTGGTTGAAAAAGATAGAAATTTTATCTCCTACTTCCTGCCATTGGTTGTTTGTTTGTGATGCAGGAGGTAACAGTGGTTGAGAGCCAATTTGTGTACCATCAAGTGCAGCAATAGCTTCATTAGGAGGAGTATCAATGTATTCGGGTTTTTGTACTTCGTTTGCCATAATTATCCTTTTTTCAATTGTCTATTTAGCTTTGCTTATCGCTAACGATTGCTTTTACAACAACATTTTTAACACCTTTTATTTCCTTTGCCAAACGTTCGATTTTAGCTAGTTCTTGTTTATTAGTGACAGTACCAGCTACTGTTACTGTACCATCATCTTTAGCTTCAACTGTCAAATTACCTTTAGGAATATTAGCTTCTAACTTAGACCGAACTTCACTAGCAAGAGCGTTTTCAGATCTATTCACACCGCTGCCACTATTAAATTGATTATTGCGCTGCTCGTTGGCACGGATATCAGCATTAAGTTGTCTTCTGCGAGTTACACTTTGGGCATCATTAAGCGCGGCTTGAGTTGCTTCTGGGCTGGGTGCTTCATTCGGAGTTGTGTTTGTACTGGTTGGTGCATCCGCAGTTGTTTTAGCAGCATTTTGACAACCTACAGCGCCAAAAACTAAAAGGCAAGTAATTAATACGGGAGCTAGTTTTTTCATTTTTAATTAATCCTAATTTGTAGAGACGTGCCGTTGGCACGTCTGTAAATTTGTTAGTCGAAACGTTCCGGCAGAACGTCTCTACCGTTCATCACGACGGTCGATAATGATCACAGCAGGATCATCATGAGTGATCTGCGATACGTAATTGGTATCGGTTGTATTCACAACAGGTGTTTGGTGACGTACACCACTCACATCTGTGGCGTCAAAGGTATCAAAATCTTGAACACCGTGACGTTTGAGAATTGCTTCAGCGTGGCGAATCTCGTCGTCAGTGCCATCAACAATCACTAAGTAGTCGCCTCTGTTTAAGCGATCGCTATACGCCCGCGCTTTGTTTTCAGGAATTCCCAAACCAACTAATCCACCTGTTATACCACCTGCGGCAGCGCCGATTGCACCGCCAGCCAGAGATGTTGCCAAAGCTGTAGCTACTGCGCCACCAGCAATTACCGGTCCAATTCCGGGAATTGCTAAAGCACCCAGCCCTACCAATAAACCACCTAAACCACCTAATGCACCACCTGTTACTGCGCCTGCTTTTGCGCCTTCGTCGGCTTTATTACCTACACCTGGTGTAGCTACACCTGCAACGTTGGAACCTGTATTGCCGTCTTTAGCTATTAGTGACACTTGGTTCATAGAAAAACCAGCATCGCGCAGTTCAGTCAGTGCAGCTTCTGCATCACGGCGATGGGGGAATACACCAATTGCTCTTCTTCTGGTATTGGTAATACCACTTACAGGAGTAGTTGTGGTAACATCGCCTGGGTTATAAGCAATTCCTGTCCCAACTGTAGATGCACTGACACCAGTTGGATTGTAAGCAACACCTGAAACTGGTGTTGTATCGACATCTGTTCTTGGATGTTTAAAATCAGAGTGGTCAAAGATTTCAAACTCTTGAATACCGTGACGTTTGAGAATTGCTTCAGCACGACGCACTTCGTCATCAGTTCCCTCGACAATCACCAAGTAGTCACCTCTGTTGAGGCGATCGCTATACACCCTTGCTTTGTTTTCAGGAATTCCCAAACCAACAAGTCCGCCTGCTATACCACCTGCTGCAGCACCGAGCGCACCGCCAGTTAAAGCTGTCGCCAAAGCTGTAGCCGTTGCGCCACCAGCAATTACCGGTCCAATTCCGGGAATTGCTAATGCACCCAACCCTACCAATAAACCACCTAAACCACCTAATGCGCCACCTGTAACTGCACCTGCTTTTGCGCCTTCGTCTGCTTTATTACCTACACCTGTTTGTGGAGCTACACCGGCAATATTATGATCTGAATCTGCATGTTTAGCTAACAAAGACACTTGGTTCATGGAGAAACCAGCATCGCGCAGTTCAGTTAATGCAGCTTCTGCATCACGACGGTGGGGGAATGCACCAATTGCCCGTTTACGAGTGTGAGTAACACCCTTAGGCGCAACGCCTGTTACTGGTGTAGTGGTAGTGACATCACCAGGACGAGTATTAGGATGATCGTAAACTTCAAACTCTTCAATTCCGCCACGACGTAAAATTGCTTCTGCTTTAGCAATTTCTGCCTCTGTGCCATCAACAATTACTAAGTAGTGTCCTCGCCCTACTCTTTCGTTATAAACTCTTGCTCTTTCTTCGGGAATTCCTAAACCAATTAGTGCGCCAACCAAACTACCAGCAGCAGCACCAATTCCTGCCCCCGCTAAAGTTGTGGCAAGAGTAGTTGCTGTTGCTCCCGCAAGCATAATTGGACCAATTCCGGGAATTGCTAAAAGACCAAGACCTACTAATAAACCAGTTAAACCGCCTACTGCACCACCAGAAAGCGCTCCAACTGTTGCACCTTCGTCAGATTTATCGCCAACTTTTTCTCTGACTTCAGAACCAGCAATACTATCATTGCGGTCTACATCTTGAGCAATTACAGATACTCTGTCCATCGCAAAGCCGGAATTTCTCAATTCATATAGCGCGTTTTCCGCATCCCGGCGTGTGGAAAATACGCCAACAGCACGTCTTTGTACTCCTATTACCATGCCACTTGCCCCTATAGTAAAGTTAGTTATTGCTATGAATGTTGCTGTCATTAATTTTATTTCTACATTTTTCTATTAACTTTTCATCAATCCCTTGGAATAACTTTTTAATCTATCAAGAGTAATACTTTTTTAGTATAATTAAGAAAAGTAAAATTTATAAAATATTTTTTAGTAGCATTATTAACCACTTATTTGTATTAGTCATATAATCATATAGTTGAACATAATTAAAAATAATGTAAAATGCTGATTTAAACAATTAGTCAACACAAATCTTTCTTTTCTTGGCGTACTTGGCGTCTTCTGGTGCGAGACGCCTTCCCTTCTCCTAGCGGAGAAGGGAAGGCGGTTCATAACTCAAATAAGATTGCCATATATGAAGAATTAGCTGATGTTGAAGGAAAAAATAAGAAGATCTTAAGAAGTGCTGTCAGCAACTCTACCGGATTTCCCAGAAAACAAACTAAACTATTGAATCAATAGGCACAGGTCAAAATCTAATCAAGGAAATCTCCACTACTGAGGCAGCACAGATGTATCAGGATAATCAGCGTCAGGGTTTGCTTTTCACTCTTGCCGGTGTACTTACAGGAACAGCTTTATTGGCTGGAGTTGGTATTTATTTAGCACTCAAAAGTGCCGACACACCCTTTGCAGCGTCACAAATTACAGACGCTCCAGTAGAGACATCAGTTACAGTCCAAGAAGTACCAGCTATGGTGCGACAAAATGAACCAGGAAAGAATCTGGGAGGTGTAAATTGGCAAGGACGAAACTTACAAGGAATGAACTTGCGACTCGCTAATTTAGGCGGTGCTAATTTAGCTAATGCTGATTTGAGGGGTGTGGATTTAAGCGGCGCAAATTTAAGTGGCGCTAATCTTGACAAAGCTAATCTCAGCAATGCTAATCTAAGTAAAGCTGACTTGAGAGGCGCAAATCTTCATGAAGCTAATTTGGAGAAAGCTAATTTAAATGGTACTCTTCTTGATGGTGCTAATTTAACTGGCACAACTATGTCTAAAGAGGTAAGTTATCCTTAGCTATTCGGCAAAACATCGCACTCTTCTGTGATAAGTATCACTCTAAAGTGAGATTTCAATCACTTCCCCCACTCTGACTTATAGATTAAGTTGAGAGAAAAATAATTATTGGTTAAAACCGAAGTAGGAGTTGGTTTTAATTTTTGCGGTTGAGGGGAAACTGATATGTGGGAAAAATTATTACTAGCGGCTACTTTAACGTTCACTCTGAGCATTTTTGCAGCCCAGAGTTTGTCGGAGAAAACTGCGGCAACTCAAAGTATGGATGTAAATAGGCAAAACCACCTTGTTTTTTTTCTAACTCAGAGGCATAACTGATATACGCTACTACAGTAGGCAGGCGCTTGATGGCTGCATTAACCAGAATTATGGTTGATAGCGGAAATCTTCGCTCTTTTGCCTGCATTTTGGGTAGCGCATTCAGGAGACAATATTGCAACACTGAGTATGAAAAAGGGAATATTAGCCACAAGCGCATTTTTAACTACTCTCAGCCTCAATCAACTTGTAATCGCAGCAAATCCAGAACATATCAGACAGGTGCTGGCAAGCAAACAATGTCAAAATTGTGACTTGAGCGGCGCTGGTTTAGTGCTGGCTGACTTATCAGGGGCAAATTTAAGCGGTGCTAATCTTGCAGGTGCTAACCTCAGCCGCGCCAATTTAAGTGGTGCTGATTTGCAAGGTGCAAATTTGAGCGGCGCTAGTTTATTTGGTGTTAACCTTAGTGGTGCTAAACTTAATGGGGCAACTGTAGCTGGGGCTGATTTGCGAAATACCTATCTTGTTAATGCACAATTGAGTGGTGTTAATCTCAGCACTGTTAATTTACAAGGAGCAGTTGGTATCCCATTGCAGGTGGCTAAACCAGAAGAATTTTATGCTTGGGGTGTAACCGAAGCACAGAAGGGGAACCAACAGCAAGCTATTGACTATTTTAATCAAGCGATCGCCAGTAAACCAGATTATGCTACAGCTTACTTAGCCCGTGGTGTGGCACGTTTCCAGATATTTGATCGCTCTGGTGCATTCCAAGACGCCCAGGCAGCAGAAAAACTTTTTACATCGCAAAGCAACAGCGAAGGATTGCAAACGGCGCAAGCTTTTATTAAAGAACTACAAACACCCAACCAACCAACCAAGGTAACTGCTGCTAAACCTAATTTTGTTGATTTTGTCGGTGGGCTTGCCTCATTCTTACTGAATTTTTTCCCCTTTTAAACATCGTCAAAATTTTTCCACTAAAAACAAGCCAATCGTTGTATGATTATTTGATATTCGGTTCTAGTGGGGAGCAGCCACTAGAGGTAACGGGGAAAGTCTGGTGCAAGTCCAGCGCTGTCCCGCAGCTGTAAGGAAACAAAGTTTATGTTTCTAAGTCAGAATGCCCGCCGATATTGCAAGTCACATATACGTAAACATCTGCGAGGTACGGATGCCTAATAAAATTCCAGCCACGGTGATTACCGGATTTCTTGGTGCTGGCAAAACGACTATCATTCGCCATCTACTACAAAATAATCAAGGACGGCGCATTGCTGTTGTTGTCAATGAATTTGGTGAAATCGGAATTGATGGTGAACTGTTGCGATCGTGTCAGATCTGTGATGACGAGGAAGATCCCAATAGTAATATCCTAGAACTGACTAACGGTTGTTTGTGTTGTACCGTTCAAGAAGAGTTTTTCCCACTCATGCAACAACTGCTCAAGCGTCGTGAGCAGATTGATTGTATGCTTATTGAAACCTCTGGGTTAGCATTACCTAAACCCTTGGTGCAAGCTTTCCGCTGGCCAGAAATTCGCACGGGTGCTACTGTTGATAGTGTCGTCACCGTGGTTGACTGTGAAGCTGTAGCCACTGGTACTCTTGCTGCTGATTTAAATGCACTCAATGCCCAAAGACAAGCTGATCCAAATATAGAACATGAAACACCAATAGAGGAGTTGTTTGAAGATCAGCTAGCTTGTGCTGATTTAATACTATTAACTAAAACTGATTTAGTCAATTCCCAAACTCGTCTGCAAGTACAAAATTGGTTGCAGCAACAGTTAAAACCAGGAGTGAAGATTATTCCTTGTCTTGAGGGGCAAATTGATACTGATGTAATGTTTGGATTTAATGCTGCTGTTGAAGATAATTTGGATTCTCGCCCCAGCCACCATGATACTGAGGCAGAACATGAACATGATGATGATATTAACTCAGTTCATTTAATTTTAGATCAAGCCTTTGAACCAAAGATATTAATTGACAAATTAAAATATCTGATTACCCAACAAGAAATTTACCGGATTAAAGGCTTTGTTAATGTTCCTGATAAGCCAATGCGAATGGTGTTACAGGGTGTAGGCACGCGCATAGAATCTTTCTACGATCGCATGTGGAAAACTCACGAACTGCGCCAAACTCGATTGGTGTTGATTGGGCGTCACCTCAATCAAACTGATATTACAGCTATTTTCAGGTAATTAGACCACATTGAGCGGGGCACAACGGGCGTTGTGCCCTATTCAATTATAAAGCAAATTCTTTCTTCAACTGAGTAACCCAGGCTTTAACTCGCTCATCTGTTAAATCAGATTGATTATCTTCATCAATCGCCAGCCCAACAAATTTACCATTTCTCAAAGCTCTAGACTCGCTAAATTCATAACCATCTGTTGACCAATAACCAACAGTTTTACCACCTTTTTGTGTAATTTTTTCTTCCAAAATTCCGATTGCATCCTGAAAATTGTCAGCATAGCCCATCTGATCTCCTGTACCAAAATAGGCTACTAACTTACCGCTAAAATTCATACTGTCGAGTTCGGGGAAAAAACTGTCCCAATCGCTTTGAAGTTCACCAACATCCCAAGTAGGACAACCAATGATGAGATATTCATACTCGTCAAATTCGCTCTTGTCCGTTTGGGACATATCATGTAAAGTCACAACACCATCACCAAACAAATCTCGAATCGTTTCAGCTATGGATTCAGTTTTACCTGTTTGAGTTCCATAGAACAGACCAATTTTTTTCGACATTTTGACTCCTCGTATATAACTTAGTCATTTCATCGCCTGAATAGGCTGTGCTGAGTTCACGATCAAGAGCATCACCACTTTAATGATGAATACTCTCAATAACCATTAGATACATACTACCAGACTTAATGAAACTATTTTTTATCTAGTTTATTTTAATTTTTGTAAAGTCTTAGGGCGTCACAAGCTATAAAGCGCTGTATACCGGGCTAAAGACCGTTTGTTAAATTGGCATCTATCCTAAATCCCCTATTATTTACATAAAATAGTTGACAAGTATTTTTATTAATGCTTAAATAAACAGAAGATTATCCCCATACTGTTTTCCCAATCATTTAGCAATGGCAGATATCCAGATCTTCTTGGGTGTATAGGCTGACTTGGATTTCGTTTGGCAATTTTTTCTTTTCCCTAAATAAATATATGGGCTGACACCGAAAAATTCCGAATTTCGATTGTGCAACACAGCTAACTATTTTTCATGCCTGCGGTTCTGTCAGTGCTGCAGTGCTGCGGGTACTTTTTTAGAATTCATGAGGATAACTAACAATGGTTACACTTTTGTGCGTCTTTTGTACTTGGGCAACTATACTTCTATTCATCTACAGTGCTTGGCGGAACTTGAGCAAGGGGACAAATTATGTCAAAATGTTACACCAAATTCCCTGTGCTGGCTGTGAATATTTTACCAACGATCACAGACTAAAATGTACAGTACATCCACAAAAAGCTTGCTCGCTGGAAGCAACTAACTGTGTTGACTTTAAAGTAAAAACTGCTTCCTGTAATGCTGCCCAAAAGGGTCGGCAAAAGATTTGTTAAAGTACTCGAAGAACTTTCGATGTGTAGTATTGTCAATGTGTTCTATGGTTATTCAGAATTTATGCCAATAATATCTATAGAGTTGATGCTAAAATGACATCAGCATTTATTAGATGTAGCAGGGGATCCCGCACAGTACAGTATTGCTTTCTGCGAAAAATACCCAAACTTGAAAGCCTCCATAATTGAATTACCAGAAACAGTGAAGTACGGTACAATGGTGGTTGAAAAAGCGGGACTAAGCGATCGCATCCGCTACATTACTGGCAATCTTCTAGAAAGCGATTGGGGTTCATCTTACCGAATATTCGATTTGATGCACTTTGTTTAAAGTTTTAGATTGGAACAAAGTGAATTCGACTGGTATGAAGATTGCCAAAAGTTGAGAATTTGTTCTCCCACTAGTTGAGGATGAAAGAAGTGAAAAAAATGTCGTCCTTGTTCACATTCCCACAAGCGATCGCCGGATATCAAATATGGACGCCACTCTTGCAGAACATCAGGTTCTACGATAATATCGTCTTTGCTACCACAAACCATCAAGGGAACTGGCACCGGACAAGCTGGCACATTTAGCCGTTTAAATAGCGAGTGAGGTGAGAGCGAACAATCTAAATCTCTTTCCAACAGTCTTTCTAGACGCTTGGCTGTACGTTCATTCTGATAGCCAAACAGGTTGTATACCATTGCTGTGAGAATTTTTTGCCGACTCATGAACGGGAGATGAGAATAGTAATGAGCTTGCCAATCAATAGCTGCATCAGCACCTACGGCTAACAGAGTTAAAGACTTAACTTTTTCTGGATATCGACGAGCATATAATAGCCCAAGTAATCCGCCTGTACTATGTCCGATCAAATGCACTGGTTGATTGCAAGATTGTAAATAGTCATGCAAAAAGTGTATTGCAACATCTAACGAACTTGCTTCATCCCGGCTTTGACTATATTCCCACGTCCGCACTGTCACATGACGTGACAAGTGATACAGTAGTGGTTGAGCAAAGCAGAGCAAGCTAGGACTGGTATTCACCCAAAGGACTTCTGGCTTAGACATTAGTTTATCCTGTAAGTAATTGAAGTTGTGAATTCATGAAGACTGTTAATAGCTAATAGCCCGATTACTATTAGCTATTAGCCATTAGCACTTGCTTACAATGAGTTGATGGCGATCGCACTAAACAGACTCAGACTATTCAACAGCCAATAGGCGAAGATTGCTCCACCAATGCCGCCAATGAGAAAACCCGTAGTAAACTGACTCCAATCGTCTAAATTTTGCACAGAAGAAGGCACGTTTGGTACTGTTGCTACCACTTGTCGCCCGACATTCAAGTGCTTTTCAAATGAGGTAGTGCCGTAAATGGAGAAACCAATTGTGAGGATGACAATTAAACCACCTGCGGCTAGTAAACCAATCAAGTTACCTACATTAGCATTGCGTAATGAACCGATTGAAGCTAATGTGGCAAACGGACCAATCAACCAATAACCATGAGCCATGCCGATTTCCAATCCCCGCGAGAGAGGATTTACACCAGGGCGGTAAATTGGCAAGTATTTGAGAAAGTTGAGTGTGAAATCGTCTGAATTAACTGAAGCTACTCTATCCATCTGACGATTTTCCAGTGGTGGTTGAATCAAGTCGCCTTTATTCAAATCAAATCCAGCTTCAATCGCACGAGCGCGGAGGGCGTGCCAAATGTGACCGAGTAGGAAGATCAATGCCAGAACAAAATGAAAAGTTACCAACCAACCACGGACGGAAACTGTACCAGTAGAAGTTTCTAAAGTGCGAACCGGACCATAGAAAACTTCAGGATAGACAGTGTTGTTGACGTAGGCAAAGTATGCCGCAAAAAAGCCCATGTAGGCGACAGCACCAATACTATAAGAAAGATAGGCTTCTCCAGACCAAACTAGAATTCGACGCGCCCAAGCGAAAGGCTTAGTCAAGATATGAAAAATGCCACCGCTAATTAACATTAAACCAATCCAGATGTGACCGCCGACAACATCTTCTAAGTTATCGACAGCTGCCATACCCTCTGCTCCCCAAGCGCCAAACAGGTAGCCAAAGATTTTCACAGGGTTGAGTGTCGGATGATTGATCGTCCGAACATCTCCACCACCAGCTACCCAAGGGTCAAACAATCCACCCCAGAACATCGCCTTGGCAACCAAAAGCAAAGCACCTAAACCTAAAATCGTCAGGTGAATGCCCAAGATCGTCGTCATCTTGTCTTTATCTTTCCAGTCATAGCCAAAAAAGCCTGCTAAGGTGGGATTGTCTTCTAACACTTCTGGTCCCAGCAGAGAGTGGTAGATCCCACCTGCTGCCAGAATCACTGAAGGAATCAGATGCAAAACGGCAATTACGAAGTAGGGATAAACGCTCTGCACCTGCCCACCAGCACCAACACCAAAACCGAGAGTCGCCAAGTGAGGCAACAAGATTAACCCTTGCTCGTACATCGGCACATCAGGATTCAAGCGAGATAACTCAAATAGCGTCATCCCCCCAGCCCACAACAAAATTAATCCAGCATGAGCAACATGAGCGCCTAATAACTTGCCCGATAGATTAGTCAGACGAAAGTTACCTGCCCACCAACCTACATCTGGTATATGTTCCTTATAAGGACTATCCGCAACTACTGCTGTCATTATTCCTCCTTGAGAACTATTAGCAATTGGTGACTAAATGCCTTGATAAATATTTGCACTAATCTCAACTAAGACAATTCGGAATTCGTTTGATTTAGGCGATCGGTTGTGGAATCACCGCAACTTCACTCACCCTACCTTTACGAAAATCAAAACCACGCGCCCGTAGAGCGTGCCAGATATGACCCTGAAGAAAGAAAAAAGCTAGCCAAAAGTGAGCGTTGGCTAACCAAGTTCGAGAAGTCACAAGATCGGGATCGGGTGAGGAAAAGTAGGGCAAGATATTCTGGCGAATTACCAGCCCAGGACCATAGAAGACTTCCGGATAAACGGTAGTATTTACTGATACGAAGAGAGTCGCGATAAAGCCCATCAGTGCCAAAGCACCTAAACTGTATGATAGATAAGCTTCTCCAGACCAAACAAATAGGGGATGTGTCCAAGTAAAAGGTTTGGTGAAGATGTGGAAAATACCACCACCAATCAACATAGCACCGACCCAAATGTGACCGCCAATCACGTCTTCTAGGTTGTCAACCCCTGCAATCCAGAATTTGCCAATTGCGCCAAACAGATAGCCGAAAATGACTGCTGGATTCAGAGTAGGATTAGTAATTACCCGTACATTCTCAACATTGGGGTCGTACAAGCCACCAAAATACATGGCTTTAGCTACTAGAAGAAATGCTCCCAACCCTAGTAAAACCAGGTGAATACCAAGGATGGTGGACATTTTGTTGATATCTGCCCAATCGTAACCGAAGAAACGAAATTTACCTTCTAAGGTTTCTGGACCACGCAGCGAGTGAAAGATACCGCCAAAACCTAGAAAGGCAGAGGAGATTAGATGCAAAGCGCCGATGACAAAATAGGGATAAGTATCTACAACTGCACCCCCAGCGCCCACACCCCAACCAAGAGAGGCTAGATGAGGTAGCAAAATTAAGCCTTGTTCATACATGGGCTTTGCTGGATTAAAGTGGGCTAGCTCAAATAGAGTCATAACTCCAGCCCACAAGACGATTAAGCCAGAATGAGCGACGTGAGCGCCCAGCAATTTACCCGATAAGTTGGTAAGCCTTGCATTACCTGCCCACCAAGGTGAGTCGGCGAGGTTTTGCTCCACCGACAGCGGACTTGTAGAAGTTGTCATTATTCTTCCTTAAGACTGTTGATAAGATTATTCAACAAGCTTAGGAAATAGCTTACACTAAAATTTAAATTAATGAAAGAGATTTTCATTAATTTTTGATTCACGCCTAGCTTTCTCCTACTCGCCCTACTACCAAAAGCAATGGCGATCGCACTCTTTTGTCCGATACAATCGAAGCAGCCTCACACGAAAAAACACTGTCATGAGCCAAACAGCAAGCGGTGTTCGCTGGACAATTCAAGATGTTGCAGCTTTACCCGATAACGAATGGATTTGTTATGAAATTATTGACGGAGAATTGTTTGTGACGCGATCACCTCATCATAAACATCAGCAGGTTACTGGTCGCATTTTTGCCGTCTTAGATAATTGGTCTATGTCGAGCGGTTTAGGAGAAGCCTCAATTATGCCAGGGCTAATCTTTTCCGACTCCGATAACGTGGCTCCCGATGTGGTGTGGGTAAGTTATGAGCGGTTGGCACAAATTCAGGATGAAGCAGGGCATTTTCGCGGAGCGCCGGAATTGGTAGTAGAAGTACTTTCTTTGGGAAAAGCGAATGAAGATCGAGATCGATTAGCTAAGTTGAAACTGTATTCAATTCAGGGAGTGCAGGAGTATTGGATTGTTGATCGCATTGCGCAACGAATCGAAGTCTATCGACGAGATAACGCTCAGTTAAAACAGGTGACGACTTTGCTGGTTAATGATGTGATTACGTCGCCATTGCTGCCCAATTTTGTCTGTGAAGTAGCGCGTCTTTTCGTGTCACGGGGCTAAGGGTCTATTGTTAAAATGACTCTATCTCCAACTCTTGAAATTGATTATGGTGTTGCAGCAGTTTGCTCGTTATATCCCTATTCCACCCTTAGAAAGTGGCGATCGCTTAACTCGTGCTGAGTTTGAGCGCCGCTATGAGGCAACCCCAGAAAAATTTAAAGCGGAATTGATCGAAGGAGTGGTTTACGTGGCATCCTCTGTGAGAGTTTTTCATGGCAATCCTCATTTCAATTTAATTACCTGGCTGGGGGTATACAGCACAGCTACTCCGGGTGTAAGCGGAGCGGATAACGCCACCACCCGGCTGGATTTGGACAATGAACCCCAACCAGATGCCCTACTGCGCATCAAATTTCAAAGCGTAAATAAATTTACATATGCCCAAGATCGCACCCTACATCATATGAATTTATCAAATGAATTGTGGCAGGCAAATCAAGACTTAGCGCAAGCAAGTCTAGAGCATCCATTTGTTCAAGGAATTGCTGACGGTACTCTTGAGGAGCAGAAATTCGCTTACTATGTAGGGCAAGATGCTTTTTTCTTAGAAGCCTTTGCCCGCGCCTACAGTATTGCTGCGGCTAAAGCACCAGACTTTTCTGGATTTACCGTATTTCATAATCTAGCTAGTGGAGTATTGTCAGAACTACAGCTACATGAAAGTTATGCTGCGTCTTGGAGCGTCAACTTACGTTTTGTCGAACCAGGAGTAGCTACTCGTCGCTACACTGATTTTTTGTTAGCAACGGCTTGGGGTGGGGATGTAGGTGTAACTGCTGCGGCTATGTCTCCTTGTATGCGGTTGTATGCTTTTTTAGGAGAACAGTTAGCTAGTAATGGTATTCCTAATCACCAGTATGCTGACTGGATTCGGACATATAGCAGTGCAGATTTTCAACCGTTGGCGCAACAATTAGAAAGTTTGCTTGATAGTTACGCCAGTAGTACAGCTTTGGTACAATCCACCTATCGTTACGCCATGCTGTGTGAACGAGATTTTTTCCAAGCCGCATGGGCGTGCCAATTGTAGAGACGCCCCGGCAGTGCGTCTGTACGGGATCTGGTGATATTATTACGAATTGTAGATATAAAATTATATTTATTAAGAAAAAAATTTAAAGTAAAACAAATAACTGATAAATTTTGTGAATGGAGGCACACTACAAAAATAGTGTTGAACGAACGGCAATGGATGTGGATGAGCTTTTTAGACGATACCAGTCAGGGGAAAGGAATTTTAAAGGTGTAAACCTAGTTGGTGACTATCTCAATGAAGTCAACCTGAGTGGAGCTTGTTTTCAAGGAGCGTCTCTGAGTGAAGCTGATTTGAGTAAAGCAAATCTGGTGGGGGTGGATTTGCGAGAAGCATCTCTAGTTAGAGCTAACCTCACTGGAGCTAACCTCACTGGAGCTAATTTAAGTGGAGCAAATCTGTATGAAGCCAAGCTCACAGGAGCTATCCTTGATGGTGCAAACTTAAAAATGGCAGATCTAATAGATGCAGACTTTACTGCTGCCAACTTACAGGGAGCCAATTTGTATGGAGCATATTTGACAGGTACTAGGATGCAAGGTGCTATAATGCCAGACGGCTCACTAGGTGAGTGAGTGTAGGTGTGAACATAAGTTGTAGTATTCTGATATTTTGTAATAATCCAAAAGAGAAATGCGCCTAATACTGATGATGGCGTAGGGGAAACCAAAATGTCAGATAATATCAGAAGTAAGGTTGTCACACAAGGGGTGCAGCGATCGCCTAACCGAGCAATGCTGCGTGCTGTTGGTTTTCAAGATCAAGATTTTACCAAAGCCATTGTGGGTATAGCCAATGGCTACAGTACCATCACCCCCTGTAATATGGGGATCAACAAACTGGCGCAAAGGGCAGAAATTGGCGTCAAACAAGCTGGCGCAATGCCGCAAATGTTCGGCACAATTACGATTAGCGATGGTATTTCCATGGGAACAGAAGGGATGAAATATTCCCTGGTGTCGCGAGAAGTAATTGCTGACTCAATTGAAACCGCCTGTAATGGGCAAAGTATGGATGGGGTTCTCGCCATTGGCGGTTGCGATAAGAATATGCCAGGAGCACTAATTGCTATTGCTCGCATGAATATCCCTGCCATCTTTGTTTACGGTGGCACGATCAAACCAGGACATTACAATGGAACTGACCTGACAGTTGTGAGTTCTTTTGAAGCTGTAGGTCAATATAGTGCTGGTAAAATAGATGAGCGAGAATTGTTGGCAGTAGAACATAACGCTTGCCCTGGAGCTGGTTCCTGTGGAGGGATGTTCACAGCAAATACCATGTCAAGTGCTATTGAAGCGATGGGAATGAGTTTACCTTATTCCTCCACAATGGCAGCAGAAGATCAAGAAAAAGCCGACAATACCGAAAAATCGGCATTCGTTTTAGTAGAAGCGATCCGCAAACAGATCCTACCCCGCCAAATTATCACCCGCAAATCGATAGAAAATGCTCTTGCTGTAGTGATGGCAGTGGGTGGTTCGACAAACGCGGTGTTGCATTTCCTGGCGATCGCTCATGCTGCTGGTGTAGAACTATGCTTAGACGACTTGGAAACTATCCGCGCTCGTGTACCAGTTTTGTGTGATTTGAAACCAAGTGGTAGATACGTAGCGACAGACTTACACAAAGCTGGGGGCATTCCCCAAGTCATGAAAATGCTACTAGAGCATAATTTAATACATGGAGATTGCTTGACAATTACAGGTCAAACTATTGCCGAAGTACTGGCAAATGTGCCAACAGAACCACCTGCCAACCAAGATGTGATCCGTCCCTGGGATAACCCGATGTATAGTCAAGGACATTTAGCCGTCCTCAAGGGAAATCTCGCCACAGAAGGATCTGTAGCGAAAATTACTGGAGTGAAAAAGCCGATAATTACTGGTTCTGCACGAGTTTTTGAATCAGAGGAATTGTGTTTAGCGGCAATTTTGGACAAGAAAATTAACCCGGGAGATGTCCTCGTCATTCGTTACGAAGGTCCCAAGGGTGGTCCGGGGATGCGGGAAATGCTAGCACCCACTTCGGCAATTATTGGTGCTGGGTTGGGAGATTCTGTCGGATTAATCACCGATGGGCGGTTCTCTGGCGGTACTTACGGTATGGTAGTCGGACACGTTGCACCAGAAGCAGCCGTTGGAGGTGCGATCGCTTTGGTCGAAGAAGGTGATACCATCACCATTGATGCTCATGCTCGGTTACTGCAATTGCACGTATCCGATGAAGAGTTAGCCCGTCGTCGCGCCAATTGGCAACCGCGCCCACCCCGTTACACTACGGGTGTGTTGGCAAAGTATGCTAAGTTGGTTTCTTCGAGTAGTTTAGGTGCTGTTACAGATTTGGATCTGTAAACATTGATTCAAATTGATGAAAATGAAACCACAGATAAACACAGATGAACACAGATAAATTATCAGTGTTCATCTGTGTGCATCTGTGGTTTTACAGCGGTTTTCAAGTAAATAAACCACCGGGTAGGGGCACGGCAATGCCGTGCCCCTACGAAAATCTGTGGTTCAATTAACTATTAACCATCTATAATTTGGGAAAATGAACAAAAAAGATTTGATTCTACGCTCAATGCTAGTGTTTGTGCCAGTTGCCATAACTGTACAATTTCTGCATTTAAACGCCTTAGTTATCTTTATAACTTCTGGTTTGGCAATTATTCCTCTCGCAGCATTAATCGCTGAGTCTACTGAAGAAATTGCAGAGGTTATTGGTCCGGCTTTCGGAGGCTTACTTAATGCTACCTTTGGTAACGCTACGGAAATGATTATCTCAATTGTTGCCTTGCGTGCAGGTTTGGTAGATGTTGTGAAAGCTAGTTTAACAGGAGCAATCATTGCTAACTTGCTTTTCGCTTTAGGACTTGCTACTCTTTTTGGCGGATTGCGTTTCAAGGAACAAGTTTTTCCCCCTGCTGTAGCACGCCTCAATGCTTCTTCTTTAACTTTGGCAGTTATTGTTCTAGTCACACCTGCGGCTATTCAATTAACTTCTAAAGGCTTGGAAATCTCAACTTTAAATAATTTTTCTTACGTAGCAGCAATATTATTACTGGTATTTTACTGTTTGATGCTCTTGTTTTCGATGAAAACTCATAAAGATTTTTATGTAGAAGATACTGAAATTGCTCTAACTAAAGAGGCTCATAAAGTTAATTTATGGTTGCAAGTTACAATACTACTAATTACTACTGTAGTACTTGTATTTGTATCAGATATTCTTGTCGAAAGTTTAGAAACAGCTACTTCTACTTTAGGGTTGACTAGCTTATTTACAGGTGTAATTCTGATTCCCATTTTTGGCGGCATTGTCGAGTATATTACTTGCGTCACTTTTGCTGTCAAAAACAAAATGGAGTTAGCCGTTGCTGTGGCTATTGGCTCTAGTTTGCAAATCGCGATGTTCGTAGCTCCTATCTTAGTGATAGTTGGTTTTATCATCGGTGAACCAATGAATTTACGCTTCAATCTTTTTGAACTGGTAGCAGTGGCTATGGCTGTAGTCAGTACCAATTCAATTAGTAATGATGGTCGTTCTAATTGGTTAGAAGGCGTTTTGTTACTCATCACCTATGCTGTTTTAGGAGTAGCATTTTACTTCCACCCTTAAGGAATTATACGGTAAACGGCTTTACCTTTTACCCAAGTGGTTATGACTTGGGGTAAATTGTTAACCAGTTCTACAGCCAATAAATCAGCCCGTTTACCCACGGCGATTTCCCCTCGATCATGTAACTTTAAAGCTTGAGCAGGGTTATGAGTAACTAAGGCGATCGCCTGTGGTAAACTTAATTCAGAAATTTCTGGAAGCCGGAATACGGCAGCAAGTAAAGTTGCAGGTGCATAATCTGAACATAAACAACTGGCAACTTGATTATTTACTGCCTCAATTGCTTTGATTGAGCCACTTTGACTTTTACCTCGTAGGATATTGGGTGCGCCAAAAATTGTGAACAGTCTATTAGCTTTAGCTGCTTTTGCTGTTTCTAAATTGATGGGAAATTCACTCAATCTCACTCCCATATTTGCCATCATCTCTACTCGTTCTGGAGTATCGTCATCATGGCTGGCAATCTGAATATTTTGGTGCAAAGCTTTAGAAATTAATGTTTTAATACGTGACTTAGCATCTTCAGCATTTTGGATCTTCTTGTTCGCCATTGCCTCTACTTCGGCAGCAGTTTTCTTGTAAGTCCTCGTCATATAATTTTGATAAGCTTGTAAATCTTTAAATTGTCCTTGTCCTGGCGTGTGATCCATCAAAGAAATTAGATGAATGCAGTCTTCAGCTAGCAAGTCAAGAAGTATTGGTAAGCCTGTGGGATCGGTAATTTCATAGCGACAATGGACGTGATTATCGACTAAGGCGTAAGGCTGATAAGCATGAATTGAACGCACCACTTCTGCGGCAATATCATTATTCCGAACCCCTAACTCCTCGTGAGCAAAGGAAATCGCATGAAAGGGAGTCGTTATCCCTGCCATTGCATTACGTTTGTCAATTTGTGCCACAGCAAAAGGTATGGGAAATAAAGCACCGGGACGGGGTTCTATTTCCTTTTCAATCGCATCGCAGTGTAAATCAATCATCCCTGGCATAACAGTTTTTCCATTTAAATCAATGGCTTTAGCGTTACTAGTGACTACTGGGTTGATAGCAGCAATCGTGCCATCTTCGATCAGCAGTGAGGCATTCTCTAGTACATAATTTGACAATATAATCTGAGCATTTGTTAAATAAGTTTTCATAGTAGCCTTGACTGATTAACTGTGCTTTATCTCAGCAGAAGTGAGAGTAATGTCAAAATCTGCTAACTGTTTAACTAACTCTTGATCGTGGAAAATCGCTAAAATTCCAGTGCCAGCTTTTTTCAAACGGCTAACCATCTCAATGACTCGTGACACGCAAGTGGGATCGAGACTGGCAGTGGGTTCATCTAGTAATAGTAAACGAGGGCGAAGTATCATGGCACGCGCCAAATTGACACGTTGTTTTTCTCCACCTGAAAAAGTTGAGGGAGAAATTTCCCAAAGTCTCTGCGGAAGGTGAATTTGACTTAATAATTCCTTGGCTCTCTCTCTGGCTTCGGTACGTTCTATTCCTAAATCAAACAAGGGTTTGGCTACAACATCTATAGTAGATTGTCGCGGTAAACAGTGAAGAAATTGAGTAACAAAGCTGATTTCGGTACGACGCAGTGCTAAAATATCACGTTCACTAGCTTTCGCTAAATCAATCCATTCTCCTTCATCTGTGTGATAGTAAATAGCTCCCTTGGTGGGCAAATAAGTTCGATAAATACACTTAAGAAGACTAGATTTGCCAGTACCAGAAGCACCGGTTAAAGCTGTAAGTTTTCCCGCTTGAACTTCTAAAGATACGTTTTGAGCAGAAGGAATGTGTTTTCCTTGTTCTTGGAGGAGAAAGCTTTTACTCAACCCCTCTGTGCGTAAGATGATATTTGAAGACATGGGTTTTCTGTTGCTTACAAAGCAGAAGCGACTAACTGCTGGGTATAAATATGTTGAGGATCTTCGAGTATTTGGTCAGTTAAACCTGATTCGACGACTCGACCATACTTCATCACAATTGTGCGCGATGTCAAGAGCCGAATAACTCCTAAATCGTGGGTAACAACAATCATTGTCACTCTTAATTGTTGCTGTAGTTCTAGAATTAAATCGAGAATTTTTGCCTGAATTGATAAATCTAATCCTGTTGTTACTTCATCAAGAAATAGTAACGGTGGTTCAGTAGCTAAGGCACGAGTGATTTGGACTCGCTGTTGCATTCCTCCAGAAAAATTTTTAGGTAATTCGTCGATGCGCTCAATTAGGAATTCGGTACGAGCCAACAGATTTTTAGAGCGATCGCGTATTTCTCCATAATCCAACACATCGCTCATTAACAGCCGTTCAGCGATATTTCCTCCTGCTGTTACCCGGAAATTCAAGCCCAAGTGAGGGTTCTGATAAACCATGCCAAACTTATGATTCCTCAACCATCTAGCTTGTGCCGGATTTAAGGTAAATAAGTCGTAAGTTTTACTCTTATCATAAAATTTAGCATTACCTTGAGTTGGTTTTTGGTCAAAATACAGCATTTTTACGAGAGTGGATTTGCCACTGCCTGACTCCCCCATAATGCCGAGAATTTCCCCCTGATAAAGGTCAAAAGAAACATCAAAAGTGGCAACAATACTTCCGCAGTAAGGACAGATATTCGTATTAGTTTCAGGTCCAGTAGCAGTGGAACATTGGCTGCAACCAGAACCGTATATTTTTGTCAAATCTCGAACTTGTAAAATCTTATTCATCACCTATTTCCTCGAAAGCGAGATGCTGATTGCAGTAGTCACTGTCAGAACATTGATAAATTTTTTCTCCTGTGTTGCTGATAAGTTCATCTAAAAAACTAGTAGTAGAACCACACCGAACACAAGCATAGCGCTCACCTTTTTCATTGGTAAAATCTTCAACTCGGAAGGGAATATCTCTGAAGGCTAGAGGTTCAGCATTTGTATAAGGTGGCACAACATAAATTTTCTTTTCTCTCCCAGCACCAAAGAGATTTAAGCATTCAGATTGGTGCAGTTTTAGTACATCAAAACGGGGAATTGGTGAGGGATCGATCACATAGAACCTGTTGATACGGGTAGGATAGCGGTGAGAGATGGTAATTTCAGAAAATTTCACTATATCTTCATACAACTTCACCCACAAACGTGCATAGTCACCTTCACTATGCATAATTTTGCGCTTTTCTTCACTTGCTTCTACTACTACCAAAGGATCAGGATAAGGAACTTGGAGAACCAGAATTTGCCCACGCTTTAAGGGAATTTCGGGAATGCGGTGACGAGTTTGAATTATGGTAGCTTCTTGTGTGTGATTGGTAAGTTTTATCCCAGGACAAGTTGTGGCAGTAAATTTGCGGATGTTGACAGCATTGACAGAGTCATCACTTCCTTGATCTATGACTTTGAGAGTGTCATCAGCACCAATGAGAGAGAGAGTAATTTGTAATCCGCCAGTACCGAATCCCCTAGCAATTGGCATCTCACGGGAGGCGTAAGGTACTTGATAGCCAGGAATAGCAACAGCTTTGAGGAGGGCGCGGCGAATCTCTTTTTTGGCGTCTTCATCTAAAAAGCCAAATTGATAGCTATAAGCATGGTTTTGAGGTGTATAAGTGCCTTTTTTTGATTCTAAAAATACACTCTCTTTTGTTGCTAACTTCTGATTGATTAAAGATTGCGCTCTGAGTTTCATTACTTTTGTTCGTAATTTTTTTGAGTGGTACGGAGTCTATCTAAGTCAGATTGGAAGGTGACATAGTGGGGCATTTTGTAGTGGGAGGCAAAACCCATTGACTCAATGCCATCAATATGGAGAAGCACAAATTCGGGATCTTCGGAGGGGTGATTGGGACCTTGTTTCATGCCTTTTTGCAAAGCGCGATCTAAGATAGCCATAGCTATGGCTTTGACTTCGTTATGTCCAAAACAAGCACCATATCCCAAGCCAAAAGTAGGTTTACTTTTGTTTTCATCCGCCTCATACATAGCAATAACTTCACACTCCGTCATCAGCACTTCTCCAATTTCAATCAATTCACCCGTCACTGGATGTGCTAATTGAACTGGTAGGTAACCAACTCGTAACTCAGCCACAGTGGGGTGGATGTCGCCATAACCGCGCATATTGGAATAGGCAATGGATAAAATAGAACCTGTTTCTGCCCGTGCCATAGTCGATAGTGCTGCAGAACGTGGAACTGGGAAAACTAAAGGTTCCCTTGTGATATCAAAGGGAGGTTCGTGATGTTCTGTAACTGCTGGTAGCAAACCTTCTTGACGTAATGTATCCAACACCTTAGGAAACGTTGTTGGTAGCGCTTCTTCTGGTATGTCTTTCAGCCAATTCTTAGCAATTTTCCGAAACTGTTTTGGTGATTCTTCTAGCAGTTCAAACCGAAACAGACGCTGTAAATAATCTGGTGTTGGTCCCAACATTTGACCACCGGGAATATCCTTGAATGTGGAAGAAATGCGGCGGATAAGACGCATATTTTTACCATTATGAAGAGGGGTTTCGCTCAAACGTGGACGAGTTGAACGATAAGCTCTTAAGTAAAAAGCAGCTTCTAGAGTATCACCAGCACTTTGCTTAATTGCTAGCGAGGCTAACTCAGGATGATATAAGCCTCCTTCTGATAAAACACGACTGTGTAAAAAGTGCAGTTGATGACGAATTGTTTCTAGAGCTAAGGGCGATTCAGTGCTATCCTGGGTTCTTAAGAAGTCTAGTAATTTAATTGCTTCTTCGATAGCTGTTTCGCCGCCTTTAATTGCAACGTAACCCATAATTGATTTTGAATTTTAGATTTTGGATTTATCCATACAAAGTAGAAGAGAAGTAACTCATTTGAATATGAGTGGTTCTAGGTAGTGCCATAATTCGAGTAGAATCTACCAAAATCACGTCTACTCCTAAAGGAAAATTTGTGTTCCAATCGTGACGCCGCCTGAACCATTCAGGATGAAATCCAGCCAGATTAACTAAGCGAGTTCCTTTCACGCCAGCACCTGATAACTGTAGCGTTGTATTCCCTATAGCTAATGCTGTTCCTTGAAGGATAATGGTAGCTCCTGTTTCTGGATTGGGTAACTCTCCTAAGTTGGGTGTGAAATGACTTTCTGGGGGATTAGTAGCATTTCTGACTACAAATTTTGCTGTTTCTACAGAGGCGGTAGGTGCTTGAAGTAGGTAGCGATCGCTTGGACTCACCAAACCGTCTTCATCACTCCAACTCACACTTTTATCTAAAAGTGTTGCTAACACCCCCACCAAA
Source organism: Iningainema tapete BLCC-T55 (assembly GCF_014698965.1). GTDB lineage: Bacteria > Cyanobacteriota > Cyanobacteriia > Cyanobacteriales > Nostocaceae > Iningainema > Iningainema tapete. Next base: position 58,341 of record NZ_JACXAE010000043.1, on the reverse strand, counting down.
GCTGAAGATTTATTTAAATACTCGCTTAAATCAGAAATTTCTCCTGGTAAGCTCATACAATGCAACAAATTACGAAAAATCTTCTGTTGGGTTTCTGGTAGCCAAATAGTATCAATCTTCAGCATCTTCTTCTTCCTGACTCAACAAAGAAAAATTTACCTTTGTTTTTGCTAAAATTGCACCCCGTTGAGCTTCTTCCAAAGTGCGTTTTTCTATTCCTTTGTCAATTAAATCGGCAACTTTTTGCCACCCCGGTAGTTGATGAGCCATGATCGCATCACATATGGCTAGAGCTACGGCTAAATCAGCAGAATCACTCATAACCTGAGCAGCACCCTCAAAGCTTTCATCCCTTGAATTGGTGATTTCTATCCACGCACTTGCCACAGGGATTTCTCCTAAATAGTAGGGTTCGTGAAACACACCATCTTCCATTTGCAGTAAACTTAAGCCAGCTTCAGGTAAAGATTTATAGTTGACTGACATATTGGAGGTTAAATCTTCTGCTAAAGATACAAGCTTATGAGGTGAATGAGCAGTTAAGGCTCTGATCCAAAGACATCGAGAAGGAATTTTCATGAAAGTTTTCTTCTTAAGAAACCAGAAAGGTAATCAATGGTAACAATTGTGATGAGGATAATGATAATTATTGCCGCCGCCTGGTCATATTGAAAAAAGCGCAAATTAGCATTTAACTCTAAACCAATTCCTCCGGCTCCCACCAATCCCAATACAGTTGCTACTCTAACATTTCGGTCAAAAATATACAAAGTATAGCCAACGACTTCTTGAATAATTGAGGGCCAAGCCGCAAACATCACTAGTTGAAGAAAGTTAGCACCAGTGGCATTAATAGCTTCATAAACTCCTGGTTCAACTCGCTCCATACTTTCTGAAAAAAACTTAGACAAGAACCCTGCTGTATGAAACCCTAAAGCTAACACCCCTGGTAAAGGACCAAGACCTAAAGCTGCTACAAATATCAGCGCTAAAATCAAATCAGGCAAGGCTAGCAAAAAGATCAGCAACTCGCGTACAATTCTGTAAAGTACAGGATAAGGAGAAATATTTTTGGCAGCCAATGGTGTCAGGAATAAGCTAATACTAAAGGCTAAAGCCGTTCCCCATAGGGCTATTGCTAAAGTTTGCCCCATCAATTCCAGATACTTACTAATTGCACTAAAGTTTGGTGATGTGTACCTTCCTAAGTATTCAAGAATATCACTAAAACCCCAAAATAAAGTTTCAAATGATATTTCTAAATGGACAATCACTAACCCGATAAGGATTAATAATAAACACAACCAAAGCGGAACCAAATTAGCAGGTTTTTTAGGCAGAGGCGGAAGTTGAGAATTCTTGATTAACATCTTTATATCACTCGCGATCGTAATTGGTTCGATACCCGATCCAGCACAGTTACAGCTAAATAAATCGTCAGCACAATCATGACGAGTTGGCTATAGTTAAATAGGCGAATTGATGTCACAAGCTCATAGCCAATTCCGCCAGCACCTACTAAACCAACAATTGTTGCTGTGCGCAGATTGTGGTCGAGAATATAGAGAACTGTGCCAATTAAATCAGGAAAAGCTTGGGGAAGCATTGCGAAGTTGATCACTTGCAACCAATTTGCACCTGTGGCTGTAATTCCCTCAATAGCCTTGCTATTTACTACTTCAATACTTTCAGCAAAAAACTTTGCCATGAAGCCAGTTGTGACAAAAGTGAGTGCCATCACTCCTGGTAATGCACCTAGTCCCACTGCTGAAACAAATATCAGCGCCCACACGACTTCTGGTAAAGCACGCATTACAGAAAGAAGGTTACGGCTACAATGGTAAACAATGGGATGAAGACTGCTGTTGCGAGCTGCAAGTATTCCTAGAGGTAGGCTGAGAATCAGGGCAAGGGTTGTACTTAAAAAAGCAATTTCTAAAGTTTCCAACATTTTTGTTCCCAGAGTTGGCAGATAGCTCCAATTAGGAACAGCAAATAATTGTCGTGTAAACTCAAACAGTCTTCCTGTGGATTGAAAGATATGGACTAAATCCACTTCCACCAATGCAGCGGTACTGCCAAGAGCTAGCAAAATTACTAACAGCAAAGCAATTAGTGAAAGAGGAGGCAAACCGTTATGACTTGGCCAATGCCATTTCCATGTTAAAGTTTTCATCTAAGCTTCCATCCGGACGACGATAAATGGTTTCGAGAATTTCTTGTTGATGAAATAATTCGCAGGCTGTACCATCAAAAACAACTTGACCTTGATTGATGCCAATGATGCGTTCGGCAAACTGCATCGCTAACCCAACTTGGTGTAAGCTTGCAACTACAGTCACACCATCACTTTTGCAAATATCTTGCAACAAGTGCATAATTTCGTCAGTAGTTACTGGATCGAGACTGGCTACAGGTTCATCTGCCAGAATCACCTGGGGTTGCTGGGCTAAAACACGGGCGATCGCTACTCGTTGCTGCTGACCTCCAGAGAGTCTGCTGGCGCGATTCCAAGCTTTATCTGTCAAATTGACCCGTGTTAATGCCCAATGGGCTAATTCATAATCTTTTTTAGGAAATAGGTAAAACAGACTTTCCCACCAAGAACGGTGATATAGTCTTCCGGTGAGAACGTTAGTCATAACGTTTAAGCGACCCACCAAATTAAATTGTTGGAACACCATGCCAATTTGAGCGCGAAGGCGACGTCGATTTTCTTTTGTTAGTTGGCGATCGGCAATGAAAATTTGACCACTACTGGGAGTTTCTAAGCCATTAATGAGACGTAGTAGTGTAGATTTTCCTGCACCAGAAGGTCCAAGAATGACAGTGAATTCGCCTGAATTGATTGTCAATGTCGTGGGATGCAGAGCTTGAAACCCATTTTCGTAGCGCTTACTGACTTGATTGAGTTGTATTAAACACATAAGCAATTCAAAATTTAAAAAATTGTAGTGGGTGTTAGTAGTTAATGGAATAGCAAGCAACAACTAACTACTAACAATTAACAACACATATCACTTCAGCATTTGCTCGCGTCTGAGTCCCAACTGCTGGACCATATCCCGAATTGGTTGATATTTACTGGGAGTAACCGCATCGTAACGCAGAAGATCGCCGTAGCCTGTTACTTGAATTTCTTTGTGGGCACCTAAAATAGCATCCCGAATTTTTTGTTTAGTAGCTGCATCCAAGTCGTTACGGTAGACAAGGGGAGAACCAGGCAAGGGATCAGAGGTAAGCAGCACGCGATTGCTTTGTTTGGTGATTAAACCTTGAGAAAGCATCTTTTCGTAAGTGATATCGTTGTCAGCAGCTGCATCTACAGTCCTGTTTTTAACTGCTAGTTGGGCAGCATCATGGGAACCAGCATAAGTTAGCTTACCGAAAAATTCTTGAGGCAACTTTCCTGTGGTTTTCTTAACGATGAAACTTGGTACGAGTGCTCCAGATGTAGAAGCTGGATCGACAAAGGCAACACTCTTGCCTTTTAAATCTTGCAGAGATTTGATAGGTGAATCACCAGGCACAACAAATATACTGCGGTATGTGGATTGACCATTTTTACGAACACCTACCGCAAAAGCTTCTGCTCCTGCTTCTTGCTCAGCAAGCACGTAGGAGAGAGGACCAAACCAAGCAATGTCTACCCGGTCTCTTCTCATGGCTTCAATTACACCTGCATAATCAGTAGCGGTGAAAACTTTGACAGGGCGATTAAGTTTCTTTTCCAGGTAGGCTCGCATTGGCTCAAATTTTTGCACCATTTCTTGGTTATTTTCGGCAGGAATTAGCCCCATCACAATCGGACGGTTTTGAGCTGAAGCCACTGGTAAGTTCAATTGTCCTTGCAGCAAAGAACCCATTGTTTGAGGATTTACCTGACTACCGATTGCTAAAACAGGTAAAACAGCGACAGCAGTAGTGACAAACTTTCGGTAAAACATAGACGCAAATCTCCTACTTAAGTAAAGGATTAATTAATCGAAGTATGAAGTTCTTTAGCTAAAACGTTCAGAAATAAAAGCTTTTCAGCTTGTGAAGTCAGATAATAAGCGAGGCAGGAACCCTTGAAAACGACTTGAGAATTTCTCACCTCGATTTGTCTTAGTTTTAATCTAAGGTTTGTTTTTTAAATTCCAAGGGGTAGTTTTATTAAAAGTTACTTATGAGGCAATATATACAAGCAACTCTACTTGTATAGCTTGAATTAACTCTACGCATCCAAAGAAGCCCGGTTTCTCAAAGAAACCGGGCTTCTATAGGATTTCTATTTGATTTTTGAAATACACGTAGGGTGGGCACTGCCCACCACACCTGGGATTTGTGTGGCATAGCCCTACCTACATATACGTAGATTTGTTCAAAAATCAAACCGGATTCCTATAATTGCTTACTAATTATTTAAGACTACTATACTAACTGCTTATTCTTTTCAGATTTAAGTAAGTAGATTGGCACGAATAAACCCAACTATGTAAAGAAAAGTAAAGTTTGTAAATTAGCTCGTAGTAAGCGCTTTAGCGCTAAAGCGCTTACTACAAACCTTATACAAGTAGTTGTACTTGTGTAGACATGCTCATAAAAATTTTTTAATAAAATTGCTCCTGGGAACTTAATAAATACTCTGTAATTTAAGAATTACCCTCTGAAAAATTAGTTTTTATTCCATTTCCTTTTCCTAGTAAGAAATTTTTAAGAGGAAAGCTAAGCTAATACGCATCTAAATTGAACATTTTTTCGTGAAGACAGTCCTTTGTCCTTCGTCAGCGTGTCCTTTGTGACAAATGACTAATGACAAATGACGGCCCTAATGAGTAAATATACATTTTAAATGCGTCACAGCTTATCAGATTTAGTCAATCAAGATGTGAGGATTAAAAAATGCTCAGAATATTTTGGAATAACTTACAACTGTATCCAGTTGTCTTAGGTATCATATTAACAGCAAATGCCACCATATCTACCAAAGCATCAGCGACTGAAGTTGGTATCGACATAGTAAATATCACAGACAATAAACAGCTTGAGACACCAGCAACCATAGTGCAGAAGAACGTAGACAGCATCCAAATTGCTCAAACCTCTGTTACGGATACTGCTAATGTTCAAGAAACCACTGAAGTTTTAGAACAAGTTAACCGATACAGTAACCAAGGGAATCACAATTCTCTATCACAAGTGACATCGGTTTCCCAATTTTCTGATGTACAACCAACAGACTGGGCTTTCCAAGCATTGCAGTCTTTGGTTGAACGCTATGGTTGTATTGCCGGTTATCCGAATGGTACTTATCGCGGCAACCGACCAATGACTCGTTATGAATTTGCTGCAGGTTTAAATGCTTGTTTGGATCGAGTCAGCGAACTAATTGCCACAGCAACAGCTCAATTAGTCACAAAAGAAGATTTGGCTATTTTGCAACGGTTGCAAGAAGAGTTTTCCCCAGAACTAGCAACCCTGCGCGGTCGGGTGGATACTTTAGAAGCGCATACTGCTCAATTGGAAGCAAATCAATTCTCAACGACTACCAAACTTGTAGGTGAAGCTATCTTTACTATTGCTGATACTTTTGGTGATCAACAAGCTCTTCCTTCTAGTAGCACTGCTAACAATCCTGACTTGAACACCAACATTATCTTTGGCAATCGTATACGCCTCAACTTCCTTACCAGTTTTACTGGCAAAGATCGGCTGCAAGCTCGTCTGCAAGCTCGCAACATTACCCAATTTGGTAGTGCGGTGACAGGAACTAACATGACGCGATTGGGTTATGACGGCAATGAAAACAATAGTGCCTTCTTACAAAAGCTAGAATACCGCTTCCCCTTAACGTCGCAAGCAGTTGTCTATGTTTCGGCAACTGGGGGTGAGTTCAATGACAATATGTTCAACTTTAACCCTGGCTTTGACTCAAGTGGTAACGGTGCGCTTTCCCGATTCGGGCGCTTTAATCCGATCTACCGGGAAAGTGCCGAAGGTACAGGAGCGACTTTCACCTATAACTTTAACAAAGCACTTGCTTTAAGTTTGGGCTATATGACACGCCCTGGTGTTGCCAATAACCCGGCGCAGAAGTTTGGCCTTGATGATGGTTCCTATGCAGCCCTTGCGCAGTTGGCATTTCGACCTAATGATGTCATTAACTTAGGTTTTACCTACGTGCATTCCTACTATAATTCCTCAGGTGGTGTCCAAGTCTCCGGTACGACTGGTAGTGCTTTTGCTAATCAGCCTTTTGGTAACGTTGCAACTTCTGCTAATCACTATGGGATACAAGCAAACTTCCGATTCAACCCGAAAATTTCTCTATCTGGTTGGGTTGGTTATACGACTGCGATCGCTGAAGACGGTACTCCCACTAATGTAACCAGAGGAGATAGCGCAAACATTTGGAACTGGGCGGCAACATTGGGTGTGTCTGACATTGGTTCTAAAGGTAGCTTACTGGGTTTCGTATTCGGTATGCCACCTAAGGTAACAGATAACGATGTTAGTCTTTTTCAAGATCGGGATACTTCATACCATCTGGAAGCTTTCTATCGCTATAGGATGACTGACAATATCGCCATCACCCCTGGAGCATTTGTAATTTTTAACCCAGAACATAATAGTAACAACAATAACATTTATGTAGGAGCTATGCGTGTGACCTTCAGTTTTTAGGTATTTTAGGTTCTCGTTGGAATCAAACACGCGACGATATTTAGAAGGCATCAACCGAATTTAATTGTTCGTTGTCTGCAATCCTTGTATGAAGGATGAGGGAACGTCTCTACATCGTTTTTAACTATAAAATCAGTAATTTTAAACAAAAATTACTGATTTTTTTACCTGTTCTTAAATCAAAAGTATTATATAAATAACAATTAACATAAATATATAGCAGTCGTAAATAATTTACGAACACCGAGAAACCCGGTTTCTTTAAGAAACCGGGTTTTTGATAGCTAGCATTTGCAACTCAAATAGGATTGCTATATTGCTTATTAATTTATATTTTATTAGCTTGACAAGATGGAAATTAAAAAATATTTAAATTTTAAATTAAAAAAAAATTATGATTTACTATCAATTTTAATCGTTGTGTAGATGATTAAAGGTTTTTGCCGACAATAACAAACTGTAATTATTAAATTGGGGTGATGTTTTTATGAAACCCATAAACCAACCACAAAAAGGTAATTCTCTCTACAATCAGATAGCACAAAAGCTCATCGCCGATATTGAAGCTGGTGTTTATCGTCCGGGCGATCGCTTACCTTCAGAAAATGAATTAGCTACTCAGTACAGTGTTCATCGGCTCACAGCTCGCATGGCGATCACAGCAGTAGTTGATAAGGATTTGGTATACAGAATACAAGGGCGCGGTGCTTTTGTTAAAGAAGAAAAGATTGATTATTCTCTTAACTTCAATACTAACTTTACTCAAACTTTATTCAATTTGGGTTATCTTCCCTGTATCCGAATCATTAGTGGCAAAAGCATTACAGTCGGCGAAGAACTTGCTAGTTTATTAGAAACTAATGTGGGAAATTCAGTATTTCGAGTAAAACTTCTACGTGCAGCATCACCAACTATGGCTGATAGTACCACTGTACCGCAAATGCTGCCATTATGTATCAGCATTTCCTATTTACTGTTGGAAAAATTTCCTGACTTACCTGTACTGATTTACAAGGCTCACTCTCTCTACAGTTTACTGCGAAACCACTATGGGATTCAGCCGCGTCGTACTCGCACTCAAATTGAAACGCAAGCGGCTTACAAAGAAGAAGCGAAACTTCTCAAAATTCCCCCAGGATCGCCAGTATTAACAACTAAAAGCCAAGTCTGCGACCAAAATAACGAATTATTCGAGTATACAGTCAGCCATTTCCGAGGCGATCGCTTTTCCTTGGATGTTTCTTGTAAAGATTGATTAACTTTTCAGATTTTCTTTACCTAGCATGAAAGTTGGTATTGCAATGGTTCCGAGCGCAGAGACAATTGAATCTCTGGTGGAATTACAGACGAAATTATTACATATATGCCCACTAAGTCCTTTATTGGGAACCGAACAAAATCTTCCACACATTACACTTCTCCAAGGAAGATTTAGGAATCCTATTGATTGGGTGAGATTGATTTGCGAATTACGTGATTATTGCCGAGAGCAAAAATACTCCTTAGAGTTTAAAGACGCTAAATTAGAGTATAAGCCACCTGGTTGGTATTTTTTGACATTAAATCACCCCATATTTTATGAAGCTCATAAATTTGTTTTTGAACGACTACAAGATTTAATCTTTCTCACAGAAGAAGATCGGCAAAAAGACACTTCTAATTACTCTCCTTTAGAAAAACATAATTATCTTAGCTATGGATATCGATATATTCTAGATGCTTTTCATCCTCATATCACTTTAGGTAGAAGTCTTGATTGTAGTCGGATTCGTGACGAAGAAAATCTGAGGCATTTGATTAAATCATTTACTTCAAACTTTATCGGTACTATCCAAATGATTACTATTTATGAATTAGGTGAAAACGGAAGTCATGCTCACACTTTATACTATGTCAATATTTGAAGAGAATGTCTATTACTAATAGAGCAAAATAATTCGTAATTAATAATTACGAATTACGAATTATCAATTACGAAATATTTTGACTGTACTCCTGTTTACTATAAAAATATTTCGATTTCGGTTGCCCACTCGTTCATAAATGAATTTATCCACGCCATGAATAGCCAGGTACACTCCTAATCCACCTACCTGCCGCTTGGACAATGGCTGATCGAGGTCATTGGGCATCTCTGTGTGGGTAGAATCATAAGGGGTACCAGTATCCTCCATACAGATGGTTAAAGCTTTTTCGTTTAATTCGGCTTGTAAATATAATACTCCTGACCGACCTGCTTCTTGATATCCGTAAACAATGATATTAGTAGCGATTTCGTCTACCGCCAACCGCAGTTTATATGAAGCTTTTTTATCCAAACCAGCTGCTGCTGCTACTGCCATAACGTAGTTGGCGATCGCTTTCAAAGAATCGAGAGAATTTGGTACAGTTAGTTGTTCCATCATAGTTATCTGTGAGCAAAAATACTCAACAAGGAAGGTGGGCTTCAGCCCACCCTTCGACAGGCAAAATTCCTATACGTGTTGTACGTTATATTCATCGAGCATCACTACACTATAGTGGAAGCCAGTATGCTCAATGGTATCCTTCACCATTTCCTGAGCGCCTACTATATAGATTTCAACCTTTGCTCCCATCTTTTGCTTTGCAAAGATTAATACCCTTAAACCAGCACTAGACATATATTCTAGGTCTTGCGCGAGCAAAACAAGACGTTTGACATTTTGCGTTGCCGCCTCCTCCACCTTCTCCTTAAACACTGGTGCGGTACTTGCATCCAGTTCTCCAGACAAAGTGATTTTAGCGATATCGTTGTTTGTTTCTAAAGTTGCGTTGAAAGTCATAGTTCGATTTTTGATTTGAGATTTGGATGGAATGAAAGTAAAAAGAAGGCAATTTAGCGTTTGGACATCATTTACCAACAAGGATGACGACAGAGCAGGAGCCTAAGAGTAATCCAGACTGATTCTCAAGTAACGGTTCTGTACCTGGTTCCCAGATGTCCTCTGGTGGAGTTGCGCCTGTATTGACGAACACATACCACTTCATGTCGTCTCGCAAGCCCGGAATTTCAAACCAGTGCGAACAAAAATGCATATTCATCGCCACATAAATGTAGTTGTCTTGAACTGTCCCTTGCTGAGCGTGTTTGCCACAGAGCAGAAAAGCTAGGACACGGCTATGCTCAGACCAGTCTGCATTCCAAGCTTGGGTACCATGCCAGGTAATATCAGCATAACCACTACCCACATAGTCAATATTACGGAAATGATACCGATTTCTCAGCACCGGATGAGCCATGCGGAAGGCAATGCAGTTTTTAACAAATCGAAATAGATTGGCATTGGATTCCAACAAATTCCAGTTCAGCCAGTTCAGTTCGTTGTCGTGGCAATAGGTATTATTGTTACCGCACTGAGTGCGTCCCATCTCATCCCCCATCAGAATCATCGGCACGCCCTGACTTACCATGAGCATGGCGATCGCATTTTTCATTTGCCGTTGACGCAAGGAAAGGATACTTTGGTCTTCAGTCCATCCTTCTGCACCACAATTCCAACTGTCATTATCATTACACCCATCATTGTTGTCTTCACCGTTAGCTTCGTTGTGCTTGTGGTGATAAGAAACCAAATCAGCCAAGGTAAATCCGTCGTGTGCTGTAATGAAATTAATCGATGTGGCAGGTCCACGCTCTGCCCCAGCATAAAGGTCTGGCGAACCCTGTAGTCGTTGTGCCATATCTCCTACCCTACCGGGATCTCCTTTGAGGAATTTACGAATACCATCGCGGTATTTACCATTCCACTCAGCCCAACGACCAAAAGCCGGGAAACTACCTACTTGGTACAGTCCGCCTGCATCCCAAGCTTCAGCAATCAGTTTACACTTAGCTAAAATTGGGTCGAAGGCAAGCAATTCCAGCAATGGTGGGTTAGCCAGTGGTGCTCCCCAAGGATCGCGTCCCAAGATAGAAGCTAAATCAAAGCGGAAGCCGTCGATGTGATATTCGCTTGCCCAATAACGCAGGCAATCAAGCACCATATTCCGAACAATTGGATTGTTGCAGTTAAGCGTGTTGCCAGTGCCACTAAAATTTAAGTAGTATCCATCCGGGGTAAGCATATAGTATATTTTATTGTCAAGCCCCCGGAAAGAAATTGTCTGACCGTACTCGTTACCTTCCGCTGTGTGGTTGAAGACCACATCTAGTATGATCTCAATGCCATTTTTGTGCAGCGCTTTGACGAGGGCTTTAAACTCATCAACCTGCATTCCCCATTTGCCCGAAGCGGCATAGCCAGCCTTGGGAGCAAAGAACCCTACGGTGCTATAGCCCCAGTAATTTAACAGTAATTGCCCAGTTTCTGAGTGAACGCGGCTGTTCTCAAACTCATCAAACTCATAAATGGGCATTAATTCAACACAGTTAACACCCAACTCTTTGAGGTAAGGGATTTTTTCACGGATACCTGCAAAAGTTCCAGGATGTTTCACACCAGAACAGAGATGACGGGTAAAGCCACGGACATGCATTTCGTAGATAATCAGGTCTTCTGGAGGGATTTCCAAAGGTCTGTCATCTTCCCAGTCAAAGTCGTCGAAAGCCAGCCGCGCACGATGTTGATAAATATTATTCCAGTCAGGAGGAGTTCCCCAGACATCCCGACCACCAATAATTTTGGCATAGGGATCTAAGAGAATTTTGCTTTTGTCAAACCAGTGACCTTCTTGAGGATTAAAAGGTCCGTCCATGCGATAGCCGTACTCAATGTTTTCGTAGTCCAAATCAAATACAACCATGCAAAAGACATTGCCGATCCGAAATTCTTTACAGAACGGAATTTCTGCCATTGGTTCAGGGGCGTGCTTTTTGAAAAGTACCAACGTACAGGACGTTGCCGTGCTGGAAAAAATCGAAAAGTTAACGCCTCCTGGTACTAGAGTGGCACCGAAAGGAAATGGTTTTCCTCTGCGTAGCTTAAAATTTTGATAGCTATGCGTTGGATGAATATCAATGCGTTCCATTAACATTGTAGTTCATCCTTTATTGTGGTTAAAAGCGATCTGTCGCATATGACATTTTCCGAAATTAAATACAATCATTTCAACACTTTTAATCCTGACTCAAGTGTTTCACAAGTTGTAAAAAAGTCGAGAAATCCAGTCACAGACATGATGTCTTGAATTTCTGACGAAAGTCCCACCAGTACTAGTTTCCCGTCTTGAGCATATGTTTGTCGGTATAGCGTCAATAGTATTCGCAAACCAGCACTAGACATATAAGAAACCTTGGTCAAATCTATAATAATTTTGGTACTTGGTAGGGCTAAGGGTAAAACCTTCTCTTGAACCATTGGTACTGTATTTGCATCCACTTCACCTGCCAGTTCTACTAACGTTACTTCTTCAACTGTCAGGGTTTTGATTTCCATATTTAAAAGTTCAAATGGTATTGTACTCAGAGCAAAAACTCTATCCACACCACTTTTTATAGGGCTTGGTGCTGAGTAGTATTCTTCATACTTAAAACTCAGCACTGTTCTTGTGCCTTTCGACCAGTAACAATGCTCCAATAGCCAAAGGTTGGTTTAACTTCGATATCAACAAACCCAACCTCTGCTAGCAGGGTGGATAACTCTAGACCTGAATATTCCTGTCCTCCAGCACACCATAACTGCATAATTACGTTGTACGCCGCTGTTGGGAATGGTCCTGTTAGGTCATCATTAAATAGCCACTGATGAATGATGATGCGTCCACCAGGTTCAAGACTATCAAAGCTTTTTCTGGTGAGAAAGCGGTTTTTCTCCAGGTCATAATTGTGATAAATCAATGAATAAAAGTGTAAATCAGCTGACGGGAAGGGGTCATTCCACATATCACTGACTTCTGTGCTAATCCTTTCTTGCAGCCCATACTGGGTAATATACTCTTGCGCGACTTCGCAAACTGGCGCAATGTCTAAAATCGTCGCTCTCAATTTAGACCATTTGAGAGTCGCACCAATGCTGTGAGCGCCAGAACCACCAGCAATATCCAGCATACGTTTATTGCTAGACAGGTTTAAAGTTTCGGGCCAAGCTAAAGCGGCAGCTACGCTAGCAGAATGCATAGCTCGTGTAAAAGTGCGGGTAAGTTCATCTTTTTCTTCCTGTTCGTGAACTTTATAGAGTGAGTCACCTTCGTAAACTACAGGAGCATCTGTCACAATGGCTTTCTTAATTCCCTCGTAGGAGAAAGAACTGGCGTTGGCAATCATTAAGTCTAACCAACCACAAAAAGAAGTGGGGCTAGTTTCCAGGAGATATTCACAAGCTACAGGAGTTAGGGAGTAGTATCCATCTATTAGTTGAATAAAACCCATAGATGAGCAGATGGATAAAAGCGCTCTTGCTGCTCGTGGTGCAAGGTTAAGGCTCTGACAAATTTCTTGCAAAGTGCGTGGTGTTTTTGCTAACAGTGGAAATAGTTTCAGTTCATGAGCAACTAACACTGTTGGGTGTCCGTGCAGACCTGCGATCGCGTCCCATACTTGTGTGCCATCTGTTAGTGGTTTGCTCAGAGTGTTAATTACAGGTTTATTAATTGCTTGGGTCATAATCTTACTCCTAGTTTTTAACTTTTTACTTTTGACTTAATTAGGGGCAATCTGCACTTTGACTCTTACTTGCTCTTGTGTTTCTGGTAGCTTCACTATCAAGTTTTGGGCGTCAAAGTTGGTGTAGATTTCTCCATTGATTTCACAAGCACCAATCTTGATACTGCCTGGGGGTAAAATATCTGGGGACACTCGCAGGAGGCGATCAGGAAATCCTCCTGGAGTGGGCTTGAAGTAAAAGTCCATTGGATTCTGATGAATCAGGAGATTACTGTAAACAGAAGCAAGATAACACAACTCAGTAGAATGATACGCACTCATTGAGTGTGAACCTTTGCGACGTTCATTTCCACTGACGAGATAGGGAATACCATTAGCAAGAACATTGAAATAGACACCACCGTCTTCTGTGTCTAAGAACCAAGCATTGTAAAAGGCAGCAGACTCACGTGCCAATCGGAGATGGTCTTCGTCTTTTAACAAACCAGCTAAAATGAAATAAGCTAAGATAGCTTGTTCTTGCTGCCACCAGGCTTTGCGATCGTGCCAAACAAAGCTATGAGTGGTTTGACCTGGTTCGAGAATGCGCTCAACTACGTCGTACCATCCGCCACGCTGCAAATCACTGCCAACCCCAGGCATGATTTGAGCAATTTTTTGTGCCAATTCAAGGTACTCATCTTTGTGTTTGAGACTGTACATCCGCATTAAGTTCCAAGCAATTTTGAGGTTGTGACCAACCACAGCGCGGTTTTGCTGCCATCCCCAAGTTGTATCAGCCGACCAATCTTCGTAGAAACGTTCTTGAACAAAAGGACTTTTTTCCCAATCCGGAAAACGTTTTGCGATGGTGTCAAAGGTATACTCCAGCATCTTGGCGTATTCTGGCTGACCTGTAGCCAGCCAAAGATTAATTAGGTAAGCTGGAGCATGGTCGCCAACAGAGTTCCAGTTCTTTTTCGCTTTGTTGCGACCCAAGGAATCGCTGTATGAGTTGAGAGTGACAGGGTCGATGTGAGAGAAGTAGCCACCATGTTCGCTTCGATCTAGGAAGAAGTCGTTAAATAGCTTGACAGTCAACTGGGCGTCGCTTAATATACGTGGGTCGCCCGTAATTCGGTAAGTTTGTATTGGACCTGCTAGGGCGTAAATCTGCTCGTAGGCTGGGATGGCGTAATAGTCATCACCAAATTCTGAGGCAAAGATTTTGTGTTCACGCTCACCCTGGACATCAATGCCGTGATACCAATAGACAATGCCTTCGTCTAAATCCACAAACCGCATATGTTCGCGCAGATATTCAGTGCCTTTTTCAGCAGCATCAAGAAATCGCTCTTCGCCAGTTAACATATAAGCGGTAGCAAACCCATAAACCATGCGTGAAATAGTATCGGTTTCTTGACGAAAATTAAAGATTTGCTTAGCACCAGCTAGGGTCAAGTCGGTACGATAGTTGCGGTAGTCAATTTCCTCTTCCCCAAACTGAGCTTTGAGGTAAAAACTTGCCAGCGAGTGAATCTGATTGATCCACCAGTGGGGTTTCTCAAAAACATAATCGTTTTCAGTTCGACCCACAAAAATAATTTGTTTGGCTTCAAATTTGGGGCTATCAGGATAAAAAATCCCATAGGTAAACAGATAGCGTCCTGGTACAAGCATTGACCTCATTGCACCAGTAGCATCTGGATAAGGCTCTTCGAGGTTTTGAACGAGTTTGGCATAAGTCATAGGACTCAATACTGCATGGAATTCCCTACCATCTGATGTTTTGATCCCAAAAATGTCATTTTCTGCGTCAAAATGAGTAACATACCCAGCGATTAAATCTGAAAAGGGAAAATTGATATTGGTCATGATTAATGCACTCCCAAGGAATGTATTTAACGGTCTGTTAAACGGTGATAGGTAATTTATCTTTCTTTTCCAGTTCCGCTAAAAAGGCTTGCAAAAACTCTTCAACAACTCCAGGATGTTGGGATGATATGAGGTTGCCATCTATATAAAGAGTTGCAGTTTGTTCGCCTTTATATATGATGGTTCCACCAGCATTTTCGACATCACAAATGATGTTGTGAGCACAAGTCACCTTACGACCTTTAATGAGTTCTGGATCTGCACAAAATAGCCACAAGCTATGGCAAATCGTGCCTATTTTCACATCACTCTCATCCATAGCTTTTACAGCTTGACGGAGAAACTCCACAGCAGGTGACTGGTTGGGTTGACCGAGTTTGGGCGCGACTTGATAGCGCAAGCGATCCATTGCATAGCCGCCGATGAGCATAATGCCTTTGTAATCAGTTGGATGGACATCCTTGAAATCAACTGTAACTGTCACTTCTTCTGTGTGGTCATTACCTTTAAAAGTAAGTTTTTCCTGATTCCAAAGATTGGAAATATATTCCACTTCGTATCCATGCTCTGGGAAGAATTCATTGAAGCGCCGATACTCTGTTTCATCAAAGTGTTCTTCAATGAGGACACCGATTTTGCCTTTGCTTCTAATTGTCATATCGTCTTGACTACCTTTCTAAAAGTGAACATAAGTTGACTGTTGACTGTTCATTGTCAACGGTCAACTGTCAACGTATTAGAGTTTGATTAAATTCAGGAGTTCATTAGATGCAAAAACATCACGGTAAAAAGTCAACTGCTCTGTTTTTAAGTAGACGCCTCCTCGATGACCGCGACGCAGGAAAGTTACGTTTCCCTTAGCAATTGTTTCGCCCGTTTCATCGTCTACAGACTTCCATTCAAAGAAGGTAACATCTTCATGAAACATAACTATTGGCCAGCACATCGACACCCCTGGTTGTGAAATCAATGCCCACCAATGTTTCTCTCGCTCTTGTTGTTCTGTTAAGCCGACATAGTAACCATCTTGGCATAAATAAACAAGGTCATCACGATATTCGCCTGTTAAGAGGTCACCGCGTCCCTGTCTCAATGCCTCACAATGAGTAGGCCACCATTCTCTATTCTCTTTCTCAATTTGTTTTGCAGTATAATCAGCACTAGTCGGTGGTAAAGTCAGTTCTTTTTTAGAAATAAATTCTTCAGACAACTGGATGAGTTTTTCCTTGATTTCTTCAGACACTAATCCAGGTTTGGAATAATCAGCAGCTAAATCTTTGTAGTAGTTAACTCTTTGACGCATGACTGTTTATCTCCTTTTTACACAGTAGCTTTTTGGTATTCTTGTTGTGCTGTTTCAAACAGAACTTTTGCTTTACGCAGTACCTGGTTAAATTCCAACTGCTCTCCATTAGGACCTTTGCAGTAAACCAGTGTCCATCCTTCAAAATCACCAAAGGAAGGTTCAAATAGTTTGCAAGAATTGTACTGAGAATTCGTCTCTTTCCTTTCTTGTTCTGATTTAACGCGAACAATACGGTTGCACTTTACTTGATCCATCCCACGTTTGTGACACTCTGCTTCCAAGTTTTTCACGAACTCATCCACATCCACATCGTCCTTTAAATAAAAGGAGATATGCATTGAGTTGATGCAAGCCGGACTGGAATATGGATTTTTCACTGGGAAAGCATCAGCACCGTTGGGTTGCGCTGATGCATCTCTGTATTGCAGAATTTCCAGGACAACATTCTCAAACTGAATGAAGTAAAGGTCAAGATTTTGCTCACCATCTCTGAGGTTCGGTATACCAATGGTTTTCGGCTCAACTCCAAGGGCGATCGCTTCAATCTCTTCTTTTTGAAGCAAAGTATTGTGCATAATCTCGCCGCTCAGACCGATTTCTGGAATGATGACTTTTCCACCCAACACTTCGGTATAAAATTCCAAGGCTTTTTTCATGTCCTCAACAGTGAGGCCAATATGATGAACTCCTCTCAACTGCTTGCTGATAGCAGAGGAAGCTTTTTGTTCAAACGAGCCAGCTATTTGTGCTACAGTCATAACTCTAGTCCTCTGAGTCGCTGGTTAAGTTAAACGCTATCGAGGTGAGAACCTTGCAAAAACATGGAAAGAAGTCAATCTCGATTCGTCTTATTTTCAATTTATGGTGGGTTGCTTAAATCCAAAGTGGCGGTTCAATTAAAAATTATTTATGAGGTTATCCATATAAGTATGCCGACTTGTATACCCTCCCTACTTAGTTAAATTTAGGATAAAAGTAGTTTAATTTTTGCTTATATTCAGTTAAAAAATTTTGTTAAATTGTTCTGACTTTTTTCCAGATTCTGTAGGTATACTCTAAAGAATAAAGATGATAAAATTAGTTTTATCGTTCTAGGCAAAAACTTATTTTTATGGTATTATGTTAGGCTAGTTTCAAAAAATTATTAATAGGATTTGCGGTTGAAAGCCTTAATATATATGAGATTATTGTGCTATTATGCTGATTCATCAGTTCCTAAACGCCTGTACTGAGTCATGTGAGGTTAGTAGCAACACTCAACCAACCCTTGGCGACTACCAAGAGCGTTTTCAAGATTTATTTGAGAGTCTTAAGTTAGAATCGACTCTGCAAGAACTGTCTCTGTATGATTTCCAAATAGATCTCTCATGTCCAGGGGAAGACCTAGCAAAGGCTTTTGAACAAAATCCGTTACTCCCTGGAGCAATTCTCACAGAGCAAGGTCAGTTTAAAGGGAAAGTTTCGCGGCAGCTATTCTTGAGAATTATTAGTCGTCCCTATGCCAGAGAGCTATTTTTGTGTGCTCCACTTAGTCGTTTGTATACCTATATTGAAACAGATGTACTAGTTTTTCCCAGCAATACGTTAATTGTCAAAGCGGCTAGTCGGTGTTTGCAACGTCCTCCGGAGTTACTTACCGAACCGCTAGTCGTAAAATTTGATCGTGAAGTGTATAAGTTGTTGGATGTACATCAATTACTGGTAGCTCAAGCTCAACTTCATAAGTTAGCAACGCATCTGATCAAGCAGCAAGCCGATCTACTTTCTCAAGCCAAAAGAGCACTGGATGATGAACTAGAAAAAGGCAGGCAGATTCAAAGAGATTTTCTGCCTACAGAAATTCCACAATTACCTAATTTGGAAATTGCAACCTGTTTCTATCCAGCTCGTCAGGTAGCAGGTGACTTCTATGACGCTTTCATGCTTCCTGGTGATTATCTAGGATTGGTCATTGCTGATGTTTGTGATAAGGGTGTGGGTGCGGCACTCTTTATGGCTTTGTTTCGCAGCTTAATGAGAATTTTTTCTGGGCAAACCAACTTATACGGATTGTCTATAGTTACTGACGATGAGGATTCGTGTTGTGATGTTGACGCACTTGATGCACCTGTTCTAGCTCAAATCAACGCCCTCAAAGCTGTTGAGTTGACGAACAACTACATTACCCAAAATCATGCTCAAATGGGTATGTTTGCCACGCTCTTTTTTGGAGTGCTAAATCCGGCTACAAACTCACTAGCCTACATCAACGCTGGGCATGAACCTCTGTTTGTCGTTAACTCTCAGGGGGTAAAGCAAAGTCTTAAACCTACTGGACCTGCAGTGGGAATGATCCCAGACATGAAGTTTAAAATTCACCAGGTTCAGCTCGAGCCTGGTGACATCTTAATTGGCTATACCGACGGGGTAACAGAAGCTCGTGCCCCGAAGGGTGAGTTTTTTACTCTTCAAAGACTGTTATCACTCCTAGAGCAGCCAACCTCATCTGTATCTGACTTACTGGAGCGCATTAAAACTAATTTGTTCACTCACATCAATAACGCAGCACAATTTGATGACATTACCATGTTGGCTGTGCAGTGGTTACCCCAAACAAGATAACTTGGCGTTTGATTAGTAAACACTCCGCCCAGAACGCAACCCCAAAGAACGCAGGATTTCTTTGGCGGCGGTTTCTCCTGTGCTACAACCACCTTCCATGTAACCTTGTGCCCCTTGTGAACAGTGTTCTCCAGCAAAAAAGAGATTACCAACAGTTTCTCCTTCAGATCCACCTATACTAGTTACCTGTCCAACTAAATAGCACGAATAAGAGCCGCGTGTGTACTCTTGTTTCAGCCATTCTGTGCGGATGGCATTCCCTTGACGCTCTTTAGTGATTCCTGGGAAAATCTGCTCTAATTGTGGTAAAAGTATTTGTGCTTGGGATAGGGGTGAACCTTTACTAATAGCTAAACCCTGTCGTCCACCAGTATAGTCGGTAATTACACCGCTCTTACCGCTTTGGTAACGGCTGGCTTCCCAAGTGTTTTGAAAGCCTGTGTCAGTAAATATTGCGGCTGTTGAGTTATAGCGATCGCGCCACACCCTTTTACTATACGCTGTGATTAACTTAGTATTTGTACCGTAACCTAATTGAGCGATCGCTCGCCTTTTCACTGGTGGTAAATTCACCCGCAATGATACTAAACGCAATGTACTAAATGGTAATGTGAGCAAAATCCGTTCATAAGTCCGCTCAAAAGTTCTATAACCAGAGCGAAGACTTACTTTGTAGCGACCATCAGGACGTGTGTTAATAGCTTCCAACTCAGTGCCAATTTCGATATGATTAGCTAAAGACTGTGCTAGTAAACGGGGTAGTTGGTCATTTCCACCAATAATTTGGTATTTTTCATCACTTTCACCATATACTTCAAATGTATTTGTATCAGTGCTAATCAGAAACAGTAAGTTTAGAGAAGTCTGTTCCTCTGGCTCTCGACCAAGTTCTGTGGTGAAAGCAATTCGGAGCATCTGCCGTAAAATTGGGTTGATATCAACTGAGTCTAAATAATCAGCTAAAGAAGTATTATCTAATACCGCAGTCGCCTGATTATAAGATTTATAACTTAAGGGTGCATCACCAATGGCAGCTAAATCTTGTTCAATTTTATTAGCTAAAGGGATAAAGTAATTAATAATTTCTGTTTCTGGTATTTTGCGTCCTTCAAAATACCAAGTTTGCCGTGTCAAACCTTCATCTGCTGCTAACAAATCGGCAGTTTGTAACCCAAGTTCTTGAGCAAGCGATCGCATGCTAGTATGACTAGTATCAATAAATTCTCCACCCACATCCACTGAGACAGAAGTACCACCCACATTAGGTAAACTCTGTATCCTGCCACCAACCCGATTTCTCCCCTCAATGATATCGAAAGGAACCCCTGCCTGTTTGAGTCGATAAGCAGCAGTTAGTCCGGCAATTCCCGCACCCACCACCAGCACTTTGGGAATCGTAGCAAATGCAACCGAATCACGTCCACTGGAAAGTACTGCTCCAACCGCACTTGCTAACGCCAAACCCCCGTATAGTAAACGACGGCGAGAGGTTCTTTGTTGGAAGATGTCAACTAACTCGTCTGTGGGAATTCCTGTTTTTACTGAAGCCCTTGCGACTTTGTAAGCTCGTCGCAACGATGTCATCAGTGGTGACCTAGCCATTTATTTTACCTCTATAAATATTACAATATCGTAGGGTGTGTTAACGTAGTGTAACGCACCATCATGAGTTTATGTGAGGACTCGTATGTGCCTATCCAACGTACTTGAGGCGATACGGAATACCTCAAACCTTGTTTGCGGAAATAATGATCTGTTGGTTGCTGCGTGTTGCTATTGACAGTGATTTCGATTCACTGTCAATATTTTTTAGTGCTGACTGATGAACAAGATCTTGAGTGACCTTGAGAAACTCCTGTAAGACGGGTGATGAATTATCGACTCGCCAAGCAGCAGCAAGTTGCAAGGTTAGAGTTGCTCCATCTAAAGCGCGGTAAACCACCTCCGAATTGATCAGGTTTTGAAGACTTGCAAAAACAAAGGAGATGCCAATTCCAGCAGCTACCCAGCCAATGCGGGTTTGACTCATTGCCACTTCTTGCACCACTTTGGGTTGAAAACCTGCTTGCTCACACAAACTCATGATTTGGTCATACAATACAGGTCCTTCATGTCGTGGATGTAAAATAAAGGGTTCGTTGGCTAATGCCTCTAATGGCAAATGTTTTAAAGCTGCTAAGGGATGGTATGCGGGCAAAACAATCATTAAAGCTTCTTCTAAAATAGGTTGGAGGTTTAAAGAATTCTCATTAATTGGAGGATAAAGGAATCCAACATCAACCTCGTTCTTCAAGAGAGCTTTCACCTGTTCGAGCGTAGAAATTTCTTTCAGGATAACTTCCACATCTGGATGTGTTTCACGGAAAATTTTGAGGATTTTTGGCAGCACGCTATGAAGAGCAGGAGATGCAAAACTGAGCTTAAGTTGCCCAACCTCTCCACGAGCTACACGTTTGGTTACCTGCACAGCATGAAGAGCCTGATCTAGAAGTCGGCGTGCTTCCTCCAAAAACACAACTCCTGCCTCAGTTAGTTGACAGGAGCGCTTTGTTCTGTAAAAAAGCTGTATTTCTAATTCAGCCTCTAGGCAATGAATTTGTTTGCTTAATGCTTGCTGAGTGACATACAACCGTTTAGCAGCGCGACCAAAGTGCAGTTCCTCGGCAACAGCAACAAAATATGTGAGATGTCGAAATTCCATAACGAATTAGTAACTCTAAGTTGTTAATTTACCCTTAAACAGCTGTTGGACAATCTTAAAACATTCCTTCTATTTTTGAAATAAGACGATTTTATTTTTGTAAAGCATACAACTATATATTTGGCAATGAAGCAAAGCATCAAAATTCTCTTGGCAGGTATTGCTATAGCAACTTGGATTCGACTTGCTCTAGTGTTGAGCGCTGGTTTTCTACTGCTAACAGTTATAGTTGCAACCATTGCACACGCTCAGCAGCTTCCTCAAGGAGCTTTGAGCAGCAATGTTCAAGCTGTGGGCTATAGTGACTTGAATGGAAAACCAGCCTTCAAAATGTCTATCACGGAACACCAAGGTCGTTGGTATCTCTACATGGGTCACTTCTGGCATCGGGGCTGGAGCATTGTGGATGTAACTAATCCGTCAAAGCCAAAGGTGGTCAAGTTTATTCCTGGACCTGCAAACACCTTTACAGGACAAATGGAACTGTCCGGGAATACGATGATCACTTCGTTGGAGAGGATTCTGCCTGGTTTTGGTGGAGAGCCTAATCAACCGTTTGATGAAGGAGTAGTGATCTGGGACATTAAAGAGCCGCTTAATCCGAAGCGGCTGGGTCAGTTTCGCACTGGTGGCACAGGTACACACCGTAACTTCTACGCTGGTGGACGGTATATGCATCTCGCTGCTGGGATGCCTGGTTACGAAGGAAACATTTATGTGATTGTTGACATCACTAACCCGGCTCGACCTGTGGAAGCGGGACGATGGTGGGTGCCAGGACAGCATACAGCAGCGCTTGAGAAACCTCCGGAACCTGAAATCTCACTACATGGTCCGCCATACGTGATTGGTAATCGAGCTTATCTACCATACGGTTCGGCAGGCATGATCGTTTTGGATATCAGTGATGTGTCCAAACCAAAGCAAATTGGTCGGCTAGACTTTAGCCCTCCGTTTCACTTACAGTTTGGAGCGCATAGCGTGCTGCCGCTGCCGTCCAAGGGGTTGGCATATGTCAACTCCGAAGACACTTCCTACGGAAAAGGACCTTTGCATCACGCTTCGATTGTTGATATCTCAGATCCAACCAACCCGGTTCTGCTCTCCACTATGCCTGAGCCAGTGCCGCCACCAGAGCTTCCCTATCGTGACTTCTTTGAGAAAGGTGGTTGGTCAGGTCCCCACAACATTAATCTATTACAGCACAATCGGGCAGTACAGAAGCAGGGCAACTTACTTTACATCGCACACTTTAACGCGGGACTTCGCATTTTCAACGTTGCGAATTCGCGCCAGCCAACGGAGATAGGCTTTTTCTTGCCGCCTGAACCGACAAAACGATTTGGTCCGATGCCCAAAGGACGCTTAGCTCTGCAAACAGAGGATGTACTAGTTGATACGAGAGGTTACATATACATTACCCATAAAAATCAGGGTCTTTGGATTCTCAAGTATACTGGACAACTGAGTCCTGGTTAATGAGGCTCCACCTATAGGTTAAGGTGCGTTACACTGCATTAACGCACCCTACCAAGGTTTTGTTATGGTTTTTCAAGTTAGTATCCCTGAGGGAGTTGGAGAGCGTTGGCAGCACACATTGGATTTGGTGAATGCAAAAGTTAACTCTCTGTCTCTTGGCGCTCAGCAAGTTAAGGAGTCTTTGCAGCAAACAGCAACTGGGGCAAGCGATCGCGCTATTAACTCCGTTACAACAACTTTACAACAGTCTTTGCAATCTGCTGAACAAATTAAGAGTACTACAAAAGATGCAGTACAAACAGCCATTACTTCTTCTGTAGATAACTGGCTAGTTGAACATCCGGCAATTTTTCGTTTTCTACAAATACTAGGTTGGGGGGTTAATCACCCAATTATCAGTGCGGTAATTCTGCTAGTCTCGCTAGCTCTGCTTTGGACTACAATCAAAGTAGTTGGTAGTTGGATTGAATCGGCAAGTCTATCATTACTGCAACTTCCTTTTAAATTACTTCAAGGTTTATTTAAAGTTACCTCCAAAGGGTTCTCTTGGATGTGGAGAGTAGTTAAACAAGCAAGCAATAAAACAAGTGATATAGTAGAAGCCTTACCTCAATTACCCTCTCCACCTTTGCAGCAGAAGCAACAACGGTTGGCAGAGATTTCACAAAGGCTACAGGAAATTCACACAGAGCAAAATTATCTGATGCAAGAAGCCGCAGAACTTTTGGCTTCAAACGCAGCAGAGACTTTTCATGGAACGTCTCTACAGATTAACGATCCTGAATTAAAAAATGTCAGAACATTAAATCATCTATTACCTTAAATATAGTATATCCTTTGGTTGTGCTTCTACCTCTTTTGGTATAATTAAATACTTTTCACAGTATTTTTAAGTAAAAATACGATATGTTACGATGGATGTCTCATAACGCAGGGTGCTATGGGTTGGGGTAGGCGAATGCATTAATCCCACAAATTAAACACCGATTTTGTAGAGAGGTTCCGGCGGAACGTCTCTACATTCGCGTAATATTAGCATTCTTCGGACACAAAGGTAAATATTAAATCCGTCTACTTACACTAGTTGAAAACCTAAACAATAAACTAAAAACTATGAGTATCGAAAATAAAATCTCACCAGCGTTTGAACCATTTCTTGCCGATCTTGAGGAAGATGAAAAACGGGATGCAATAGTAATTTACCATACCCCGCAAACAGAAGGTCTGCCGCCACGAGGTCGTTTGCGTGAAGCCAAGAGGCGGATGTTCGAGGTTCAACAACAAGTTGCAATTCAAAAAGCTGTACAAGAAGAAATTTTTGACCACTACCAAGAAGCTAGTCGCGATCTGGGTTATCATGATGAACCATTGGAGGTTTCTGCGATTGGATCGGGTACTTTACCAGTGGCTACGGTGGAAGTAACTCCCAAAACTTTAGAAGCTTTAGCAGAACAACCTAATGTAGTAGCAATTTTACCAAATCAGCAAATACGTCTGATTCAACCGCGTAAAATCGAATATTCTGATTTAATTAGGACCGAAAGCGAAGATCAACTAACTTGGGGACTAAAGCATTTGGAGGTTCCTAAGTTGTGGGAAACGACCAAGGGAGAGAATATTAATGTGGCTGTGTTGGATACGGGAGTGTATGCTGCTCATCCAGCACTAAAAAATCGTGTCAAAAAATTTGTCGTCATCGATCCTTTGGGTAGACGAATTACTGCGTCTCCACCTTTTGACAGTGGACAGCACGGTACACATGTATGTGGCACAATTGCAGGTGGGCAAGCAGCGAAAGGTATTTCTATCGGGGTTGCGCCAGAAACAAATTTGTTAGTTGCTGGTGTGCTGATTGGTGATACTACTCTAAGAACCTTGTTAGAAGGAATTTCTTGGGCAATAGAAAAAGGTGCTGACATTATTAATATGTCTTTGGGCTTGTACTACTATGAGCCAATGTTTGCCGAAGTTTTGGATATATTAATCGAGCAGTATGGTATTCTACCTGTAGTGGCGATCGGTAACGAGAACCATGGAAATACTAGTTCACCAGGGAATATTCATAATGCCTTTTCAGTAGGAGCAGTGGAAAAGTTGCCCCAAAATAAAGTTGATGTTGCTTTCTTTAGTAGTGGAGCGAGTTTAGTATTTCCTGAACAAGAACCGAATAAATTAGTTACAAAACCGGATGTAGTTGCCCCTGGAGTTCAGGTATACTCATGCATACCACCAACTAAAACACCTGACGGAACCTACGCATACAACTATATGGACGGAACTTCTATGGCAACTCCCCATGTGGCTGGGGTTGCAGCTTTATTAATGGCAGCTAATCCCACTGCACCCGTAACTGATATCATAAAGGTACTCAAGGAAACGGCAAAACACCCAGTAGGTTCTCAGCGGTTACAAGATAATCGCTGGGGATGGGGATTAATTCAACCTACTGAAGCGTTGAAAGCTCTTAGTTGAGGGCAGTCAGGGATCGCACACAATATGTATCAACATAACCTATTTAATGGGAATAAGATCAGCTCTGAGTTTGCACATCGATTAAGTTGTTTACAGCCACAACAGAAGGTTCGCGTTGTTGTCATGCTCAAGTTTGACAATGGCGTGTTTAACTCTGTCAATCGTCGTCAATCTCCATCTGAGCGAGTAGCAAAGGTGGAAGGAATACGCACAGGGGCAAAGCAGGCTCTGAGTTATATTCGGAAGATCATTCAGGATTTCGGCGGTAAACAACTTGCCGAAGATCCGAATGCGCTGGGAACTATTCCAGTGGAAATCTCGGCAGCAGGTGTTAAAGCACTTGCTCAATCAGATGCGGTTAAAGCCGTAATGGAGGATCAACAAATTTATCCAGGAGATGGGTTTGACACTTACTACTAGCCTACTTCTTAAATTGCAGAGCCATTGCCGACGACTTTAGCACTAATGCTTTCTAGGCAATGGTATCACTTTCCGGATAAATTTGCCAACATAGGCAAGACTTTAACAATTTTTTACCCCAGGAACCTTTCACTTTCATGTGCGTCTACCATTTAATTAGGGTCAAGAAAAATACGACTCATAAGATTTATATAAATACATTAAAAGGAGAGTATTCAAGTTACTACTTGAAGGGATGGATGAAAACAGTAAAAAAGAAGAATTCAGTTATGGATATATTCATACATTAGCATCAGCATGTGGATATATAACAATAAGGTCAGAAAGACCATTAGATAATAGAGGCATAGATTTAGAAATTATAGGTTCAGAATTAGAAAACGGAGAGGCACCTAGAATAGCAGTACAAAATAAATGTACAACTTTAAAATATTTTTATGAAGAATAAAGATATTTTAAGTATGACTTAGAAGTTAAAAATTATAATCAGTTGAGAAAAAAATCTATAGATCCTGTAATTTTAATTATAGTTATAGTACCAGAAGAAACAACTAACTGGATAAGTGTAGATAAAGAACAACAAGAAACGTTATTGAAGAAATGCGGATATTGGGTATCTTTAAAAGGAGAGAAAGAAACTCAGAACAAAGAGAAAATAAGAATAAAAATTCCAAAAGAGAATGTACTAACGCCGGAAGCATTAAAAGGAATCATGAAAGAATCGTTAGACTATAGAAAAAGACTCCTTGGATTAGACCTAATAACAGAGTATACAACAGAGAGGCAAACAAGAGAAAATGATACCATATAAAATAGACACAGAATTATTTACAAATATATCCCTTAACAAAATATTAATGTATCTTGAATACAAAGGATGGAAAAAACAGAAGGAGGTAGAGGGAATAGCATCAGTATGGTCTTACATAAAGAAAGATAAAAAAATAAGTGTGCTTGTACCACTAGATAAAGAATTCGCTGATTTTGAAATAAAAATGGAGGAACTGGTAACTGTATTAGCAAAAGTAGAAGAAAGACATAAAACAGAAATTTTAAAAGCTTTAGAAAACACATCATCAATTGCAAAAGAAAAAAACAGAGAAGTAATAGATATAAAAATACAGTTTTTAGAAAAAAATCAACATGAGGTGTCGGCAAAAGAGATAGGAACAGTTTTAACATCTCTGCAAGATTTTTTTTGCTCGATAGAAAGTTTAAAAAGTGAAACGGTGAGAAAAAGATTTGAAAAAAATAGTAGAAAATCTGAACTAGAATTATCATTAATAGACACATTTCAAGGATCTTTTGGGATAAGAGTTGCTTTACCAGAACATAGGCAGCCAGATTTATTTGAAAATTTAGTAGCGGAACAAGCAGCAGAAAGTTTCATTGCTCTTATACAAGTAAGCAGCAATGATAATTATGAGATTTTAAGAAAAGAAATTGAAAAATTACCGGATGAACCGTTAGTTAAATTCAAAATTTTAATAAAAAGTTTTATGGAACTAGACTCAGATTTAATTATAGAATGGGGGTCGGTAAACCCAGAAAAGGGAGCAATCACAAAGTTGCCGCTTCATAAAATAGTACAAGCTTTTGAAATAGTTAGTAAAGTAGAATTAGAAAGAATTAAACTCCTTATAGATCCGAGGTAGTTAAAAGATTAATAGTAGGAGGAGTAGGATAAAAAAAGGAGAAAGAATATTTATCTGAATTGATAAAAAAATGACACAGAGTATAAAGGCTATCTTTTACAAGAATTAATTAATAGTGTAGACAAATAACGGTACTGTGTTATACCTTCGTTTTCCCTAACTTCTGCTGTGTAATGCTAAGTTGTACTGAATAGTTAAGTTACAACACAAGCAAAGACAAGGCGTATATGATTTGTTCTACTGATGTTTTCAAAAGCATGATTTTGCAAGAGTTCTTGCTAGAAGATAGGTTGCGATCTGAGTACAATTATGCAGAGGTAGCTTCTTGGTTGGGAAATCTTGTGAAAGTGCCTGCTAGCGTTGCGGTTGAACAATTCTTGGCAAGCGGTGTACTGGTATTCGTTAATGCTGGACTTACTCAAAAAGCAATCGCCGAACTAGTTAAAGTTAAAAATACCACGTTAGTAATAAGAGCGGTAGCAGACGTGTTGGCATCCTGCAAATCTGATGAAGACAACTACAAGTCTTGCTGCCGCAGCGCCTTATGTCATGCTATTCAGGGTTCCTACGATTGGGCATTTGGTGCTTTAAGAGTGGCAGCATCGAAAAATGATAATTGGGCAAGGCATCACCATTTATATGGATTGATTCATGGTGCAAAGGGAGACAATGAACGTGCGCTTTTTGAGTTGGAGAAGGCACTGGCTGCTGAACCATATGCTGAACCAAGAAAACGTATTGAACAAGCACGCCAAGTAGTACAGTTTTTATTTATAGATTTGCCGCAACCCCAGCATGTCATAGTCTAAAGTGAAAATTATAGTAGATGACCCAGTTGATGAGGTGTAAGCTGAATGTTTGCTGTTGTCACACCGGAGAAAATCCAGTTACCTCCAGGGGCAGTTAGTAGTCAACTGTAGTTGGCAAGACTATCAAGTACTGTGTCAGCAACTAGGCGATCGCTCGATCCCCCGCATTAAATACCGCCCCGGAGAGATTCTGTTGATGGCTATTGAAGCAATTAACGAGTGCTTACAAATTGCTCAGCGCAATACAAGTACCGCTATTCGGGAGTTGCGAAACAAATTAAAAAGCCCGTGACGAGGATTGAAGGAGCGCTCGCCGCCTTACCAAGGGTGTGCAAAAACCTTCTATAACAATTACTTATCAGTATTTCACTTGGCTTTGAGGTTGATGTAATCATTAAATTTTGCGTGCCGATGTAGTATATGGGATGGTAAGCACAACCTGTTCATTCCATGTTATGATAATCGAAGATTATTTTCGGTTATCTAGTTTGTGTTTACTTATTTACAAGCTTTTCTCCGAATCTAAATCTCTACATCATTTAGTTTTGGAGATGTTTTTATGTCAATTTATGTAGGTAATCTTTCTTATGAAGTTGGAGATG
Organism: Iningainema tapete BLCC-T55; assembly: GCF_014698965.1. Taxonomy (GTDB): domain Bacteria; phylum Cyanobacteriota; class Cyanobacteriia; order Cyanobacteriales; family Nostocaceae; genus Iningainema; species Iningainema tapete. Next base: position 29,214 of record NZ_JACXAE010000043.1, on the reverse strand, counting down.
AAGACCTAAAGCAAGTCTTTGCAGAATATGGTACTGTTAAAAGCGTTCAATTGCCCAAAGACCGGGAAACTGGTCGTTTGCGTGGTTTCGCTTTTGTAGAAATGGGAACAGATGCAGAAGAAGCAGCGGCGATTGAAGCCCTGGACACTGCTGAATGGATGGGACGTAACCTCAAGGTTAATAAGGCTAAACCGCGTGAAGATAGAGATTCTTTTGGTGGTGGTAGACGCTCAAACAATAGTGGAGGAGGGGGATACTCTCGCCGCTACTAAGTTTTGAGGGGAAATATTGGGAAATTTGATACTCTTGAAGCTACTAAGCTTTGAGATAAGTCCCAGCTATTGCTCCAATCGTTTCATCCCAAACAAATAATTTAAATTTTGGGTATTATGGGCAGATCCTTTTTTGTCTGCCCTTTTTTACTTAAATTTCACTGCGATTGTTTATACCCAGCTTGTTGCCATCAATTAAGTTAATCAACTAGGAGAGAAAATGACCCAAATAATTATGGGCGAAAATGAAGGGATTGAGTCAGCTTTACGTCGATTTAAGCGAGAAGTTTCTAATGCGGGGATTTTTTCAGATATAAAGAAACATCGTCATTTTGAAACTCCTTTAGAGAAACACAAGCGTAAAGCTAAGGAAGTTGCTAAGTCTAAGCGGTATAAAAGACGTTCCCGTTAGATTGCTAACACAACTCCACAAAAAAAGCAAACATTGCTCAACAGTAGCACTAGGCAAGCTCGTCAGCAACTGGGCGATCGCTCGATCCCTCGCATTAAATACTGCCCCGGAGAGATTCTGTTCATGGCTCCCTTACCAGATCATGGACGCAAAGGGCGATCGCCACATCATTCAAACTAACAGTCGCTATCCCAACATTTTCCGTTAAAACGGACTGAAAATCAACAATTTAGTCGGTTAAAACCGACTTGAGCTATAAGCCTAGAACTTCAGTTCTAGGCGGATTGCGGAAGAATGAAATAGCCCTGAGATACCCCCATATAATTAATTGTTAAATTTATTTAATTACACTTAGAAAATATTAATATTTAATGTATGCTATTTTAGCAAAATGCACAAACTATTAATTACTCATTAGTTTGACTGGTTAGCAATTTAGCTCTTGGAGTACGAAAATCCATATGAGCCAAGACCCTTTAATTGGAGAAAAGCTTGGAAATCGCTACGAAATTACTAAACTATTGGGCTGCGGGGGGTTTGGCAATACCTACTTAGCTAATGATTTGCACTTACCAGAAAAACCACAATGTGTTGTCAAACATCTCAAACCAAAAAACCCAAATCCTGCTACGGTGTCAATCGCTCAAAGGTTATTTGAGAGGGAAGCACAAACTCTGTATCGGTTAGGCAAGCAGAACAATCAAATTCCCGAACTTTTTGCCCACTTTGAAGAAGGTGGGCAATTTTATTTGGTGCAAGAATATGTTGAAGGACATGACTTAACAAAAGAAATTATTCCAGGCTCACCCAAGAGTGAGCAAGTTGTCTTTAAACTGTTGAAGGACATCTTGGAAGTTTTGGCATTTGTTCATCAAAACAACGTCATCCATCGGGATATCAAACCACCGAATTTAAGGCGGCGGCGCAAAGATGGGAAAATTGTGCTGATTGACTTTGGGGCAGTTAAGGAAATCAGTGCTTTGGGAATTAATAATCAGGGGGAAACAAGTCAGACAGTGGCAATCGGTACTCTTGGTTATATGCCCGCCGAACAACAAGCTTTTCGTCCCTATTTCAGCAGCGATATTTATGCAGTTGGGATCATTTGTTTTCAAGCATTGACAGGGTTAGAACCTTTAAATCTACCGCGAGACTTCCACACAGGCGAGTTGCATTGTGCTTTATTTAGTGAGTGCGCCCAGCTCAACCCAAGTTTTAAAGAAGTTTTAGATAAAATGGTGCGCTTTGATTATCGTCAGCGTTACCAAGATGCTTCTGTTGCGCTACAAGCCCTCCAGTCACTGCTCAACATTTATCAGGTATCAACTAGCGTTCAAACCTCACCAACAAGTTCTTTGTTGTCGCCTTCGCAACCTTCACTTTTAGCGCGGATTCTCCAAGCGATACGGCAACTGTTTGATGGAGGTGAAACAGCAAGGAGCAAGCAGCCTAATATTATACCACAATCAACACCGCTCACTCAAAGTTGGGAGCAACCAGAAGGACAAGTCAGTCTAGACTCTGCCTTTTATGTGGAGCGTTCCCCGATTGAGGCAGACTGTTATGAAACAATTTTACAACCAGGGGCACTCATTCGGATTAAAGCTCCCCGGCAGATGGGGAAAACTTCACTTCTAACACGTATTCTCCACCATGCCCAGAAACAAGGTTGTAAAACTGCATACTTGAACCTTCAATCAGCGGATGCAGAGTCTTTCACCAGCCTGGATAAATTCTTGCAGTGGTTCTGTGATAGCATTACTGATAAATTGAATCTAACGAATAAGCTAACTGACTATTGGCAAAGTGTTCTTGGTAGCAAGAGCAAGTGTACAAACTACTTTCAAAAATACCTGTTATCAACAATTACTAGTCCAGTGGTTTTAGGTTTGGATGAAGTCGATCAGGTTTTCCAACATCCTGAACTTGCTGCTGACTTTTTTGGATTGCTACGAGTTTGGCATGAGATAGCAAAGAATGAGGAAATTTGGAAAAAACTGAGATTGGTAATTGTGCATTCCAAAGAAGTTTACATTCCTTTGAATATTAATCAGTCACCTTTTAACGTGGGATTGCCAATCGAGTTACCAGAGTTAAATCAGTCACAAGTGCAAGATTTGGTGCAACGACACAAGCTTGATTGGAGTCAGGCGGAGGTAACGCAACTCATGGCAATGGTGGGCGGACATCCTTATTTAGTCAGGCGATCGCTTTACGAAATTGCCCGTGGTAGGATTAGTTTGCCGCAATTGTTACAAACAGCACCTACTGAAGCAGGAATGTTCAGCGATCATCTACGTCGCCATCTATCAAACTTACAAGAAGATGCCAATTTAGTGGCTGCCATCAAACAAGTCATTGCATCTCCTCAACCAGTAAGGATAGAGACAGGGTTGGCATTTAAGTTACGTAGTATGGGCTTGGTGAAATTCCAAGGTAATGATGTGATGCCTTTATGTGACTTGTATCGGCAGTATTTTGGCGATCGCTTGGGGGTAAGCTGATGAATGGAAAGCAACTGATTTGGGCAAACCACCCATCCTACCAATATCAAGTCGGGGGGAGTCTGCCGATTGAAGCCCCTACCTATGTAACGCGGCAAGCAGATTATGACTTTTACGAAGCCTTGAAAGCAGGAGAGTTCTGTTATGTGCTTAACTCCCGGCAAATGGGTAAATCAAGCTTGCGAGTAAGAACTATGCAACGGTTGCGGGCAGAGGGCATAGCTTGTGCTGCTGTTGATATTACAGCTATTGGTGCATCGGATACCACTCCAGAACAGTGGTATGCAGGAGTAATTGATAGGATAGCGAACAGTCTCAATTTATCTGAAAAATTTGATTTAGACAACTGGTGGTTGAGTCATGCAAAGCTATCTCCTGTGTTACTATTTAGCAAGTTTATTGAAGAAGTTTTACTGAAGTTGATTGAGCAAAACTTAGTGATTTTTGTAGACGAAATCGACAGTATTCTCAGCCTCAAATTCAACTTAGATGATTTTTTTGCTGTTATCCGTGACTGTTATAATAATCGAGCAGATAAGTTGGAATACCGACGACTCACGTTTGCCCTGCTGGGGGTGGCTACTCCCTCAGATTTGATTCAAGACAGGCGACGCACACCATTTAATATTGGTAGAGCCATTGAATTGACTGGCTTTGACTTACAATCAGCTAAACCGTTAGCTCAAGGTTTGGCAGTTAAAGCTACCAATCCCAAAGTTGTGTTGCAAGCAGTATTGGATTGGACAGGGGGACACCCATTTTTGACACAAAAAGTTTGTAAGCTAATTCAAACTGTTGATGATCCCATTCCAGAGCATGGCGTTACACAATGGGTAGAGCAGTTGGTGCAAAGATTGGTAATTTCTAACTGGGAGGCACAGGATGAACCAGAGCATTTGAAGACGATACGCGATCGCATTTTACGGAGTGGCGGACAGCGTACAGGTCGTCTACTAGGATTATATCAGCAATTGCAACAAGGTGCGATCGCCGCAGATGGTAGTCTTGAACAAATAGAATTGCGGCTATCAGGATTGGTAGTTAGGCGTGAGGGGAAGTTGAAAGTTTACAACCGCATTTATGCAGAAGTTTTTAATCAGAGTTGGCTGGAAAAAACACTGGCAGATTTGCGCCCTTATGCAGAAGCACTGACAGCTTGGGTAGATTCGGGTTATCAAGATGAATCGCGCTTATTGCGGGGGCAGGCGTTGCAGGAAACCTTGAAATGGGCGGATGGTAAAAGTTTGAGCGATGAAGATTATCAGTTCATATCTGCCAGCCAAAAATTAGAATTAACCTCCGCGCAACGCAGATCCAAGCGGCAAATTCTAGTTGGGAGTACAATATTGGCATTGTCCGTAATTGGGGCAAGCATCGCCTTGGGATTAGCAGGCATAGCAAATCAACAACGGGAGCAGGCAAATCAACAACGGGAGCAGGCAAATCAACAAAAACTTTTTGCTGAATCACAACGGGAGCAGGCAAATCAACAAAGAAGTTCTGCCATATTAGAACTAAATAAGGCAAAACAAGCAATCCAGAAAGCGACTCAGGATAAAATAGTTGCCAACAAACAAGCGGAAAAAGCCAAAGGAGTACAGCAGCAAGCAGAAGAGAATTTCAGAGTTGCACAAGGAAAACAGCAACAGGCAGAAAAGAAAGTTGAACAATCGGAACTACAATTAGCTGATGCTAATAAGAATCTGCAAAGTGTCAAGCAAGAGGCGGTACAGAGAACTAAGGAAGCACAACAAAAAGTAAGTTTGGCAGAGAAAAAAGCAGGTCAAGCACAAGAACAAGTTGTGCAAGCTCAAACACAAGTTCAAACAGCGCGATTAAGCCGGCGACAAGCACAAGCAGCACAAACACAAGCCCTTAAAGAAGCAAAAGAAGCACGGGAAGGCACTAGCCTGGAACAGGCAGGGGTGACTGCATTACGTCAGTTTGAGTTTCAACAAATAGAAGCATTACTGTCAGCTATAAATGCAGGACAAAGGTTGAAAGAACTGGTTAAAGACGGACGCCCTGTAGAAAAATATCCAGCCGCCAGTCCCATTCTGGCTTTACAAACAATTCTCGACAACATCCGAGAGCAGACTCAACTCCAAGGGCATCAGCGCAGTGTCAAAAGTGCCAGTTTTAGCCCGGATGGACAGCGCATCGTCACCGCATCAGATGACAACACTGCGCGGGTGTGGGATTTATCCGGCAAGCAGCTAGCCCAACTAACTGGGCATCAGCGCAGTGTCATCAGTGCCAGTTTTAGCCCAGATGGACAGCGCATCGTCACCGCATCATCGGACAAAACTGCCCGAGTGTGGGATTTGTCCGGCAAGGAGCTAGCCCAACTGACTGGGCATCAGGACGTTGTCTACAGTGCCAGTTTTAGCCCGGATGGACAGCGCATCGTCACTACATCATTTGACGACACCGCCCGGGTGTGGGATTTGTCCGGCAAGGAGCTAGCCCAACTGACTGGGCATCAGGACTATGTCATCAGTGCCAGTTTTAGCCCGGATGGACAGCGCATCGTCACCGCATCAAAAGACAACACCGCCCGGGTGTGGGATTTATCCGGCAAGCAGCTAGCCCAACTGACTGGGCATCAGTACGGTGTCAAAAGTGCCAGTTTTAGCCCGGATGGACAGCGCATCGTCACCGCATC